>JAHBZZ010000003.1 GCA_019635215.1 Nitrosomonas sp. | reverse complement strand
CAATAGGATCATTCATCATTACCTGATCATACAACCTTATCAGACAATAATGCCATATACATTACGTTATGCATTAAGGAGTTGCCGGTGCTTGAATCAATAGTACAAGAAGAAACCACCGGATGCGGAATTGCATCGGTTGCTAACATCCTTGGCAAAACCTACTCGGAAATAAAGTTCATCGCCAATGCTATGGGTATTCATGCCTCGGATAAATCTCTGTGGTCGGATACCCAGTATGTTCGACGCATGTTATCCAGCGCAGGCGTTGAAACCTCCAAGGACGAAATTCCTTTTGAATCATGGGAAGCATTGCCTGATCTGGCGTTGTTATCCATCAAGCATCATCAGGAAGAAGGCAAGGATTTTTGGCATTGGGTTGTTTTTAAACGCTTGAATGGTCAGCCTTTCGTGCTGGATTCGGCCAATTACCTGTCTTCCAATGTCCGTCGGGATTTCGATGCTATGCAGCCAAAGTGGTATATCGAGATCAAGAATGCATAACAATGCACTCAACGCCGCTCACTTTGTTCGCTGGACAGGCAAAAGCTGCGTTTTTGACTATCCATCAGATACAACAAACCCAATACTGAATCAGGGATTCCAAATGCCATGCTGGATGCGGCGCTTGAATAAAACCTAAAGTATCCGGGTTTCCGGAAAAAAACAACATGGCATTAAATGTAGAACATCTATTGCGCACGGCGGCAACCCTGGAACAGGCGCTGATCGCCATTAAAAACCACAGGCAACGCGATGATGTATTGTTTGATCTGTATCGCAATGCCGCCATCAAGAGCTTTGAACTCTCGCTGGAAACCGCGGGAAAGTTGCTGCGCAAGGCGCTGAAAGCTTATGGAGGCGCACCGCGCAGTGTCGATGCGCTGGTGTTTAATGATGTATTGCGCCACGCTGGTAAGCACGGGCTTCTGGATGCCCCGGCCGTTGAGCGCTGGCTGGGCTACCACGCCAATCGCAACAATACGGCACACGATTATGGCGAGGGTTTTGCCAACGCGACCTTGAAACTGCTGCCCGAATATCTGCGCGATGTACGAGAGTTGGCTCCAAAAATACAAAGTGTATTCGATGCCTCGGTTTGAATTATCCAAGCTGCACTTGCCAGACCGGCATTTACACACCCTGCAGGCGCTGCTGACGCAATACATACCGGATGCCGAGGTGTGGGCTTATGGCAGCCGGGTGACAGGCGGCGCGCATGAAGGCAGTGATCTGGATCTGGTGCTGCGCCACCCTGACGACCCGACCCAGGAACCCGAGGGCTGGCTTGAGTGCCAAGAGGCACTGCAAAACAGCACATTACCGATGCTGGTTGAAGTGCATCTGTGGTCACACCTGCCTGAAAGCTTTCGCCGCAATATTGAAGCGGGATACGTGATCGTGCAGGAAGGGCTATCGCCTTGATTCGGGACCAGAGCGCATCCACACCAATGGCTCTCGATCAGGCCAACAACATTGCGATGTGATCGACAACCGCCGGTGCGTGCACAATTTCGCTGTGATTGCATGGAAGCTGCGCCACCAGTTGGATATGGCCGATAGCCTGCTCCAGCAGCGTATGCGCCATCCGTGCAGCTTCCTCTCCGCCTTCGGCAGACCACCAGCAATACGGAGTCACCCGCAAAGGACTGGCAGTCCATTGCCCCGCAAGCTCGCTCAGGTATACAAACACTGCCTGATTATGCGCGACCAATTCCGTGCTGAGCTGGTTTGTCATGCCGTATGCCTGAAGATGCTGCAGCACGGATGCCGCCAATTCGGTATCGATTTCATCCGCAGCGGAATCACCGGTAGCGAAACCCGGCACATAACTGTCGATCAAACCCAGGAAAGCCACGGTTTCTCCCGCAGCTTCCAGTTGATGGGCGATTTCCATCGCCAACGCACCACCCAGCGACCAGCCGAGTAAAAAGTAAGGGCCGGTCGGCTGACGCGCTTTAATCAATTGAAGATAGGATGCTGCCATTGCACTCAACGATGCTTCGCGATGTGTCGGATCGATCAGGCGTTGGCATTGAATGCCATACACGGGACGCTGATCGGCAAACCGCTGCGCCAACGCATAATACGGAAACACGTGACCGCCCGCCGGATGCAGGCAGAACAGCGGTGCAACCTGTGTATCCGCCTGATTGAGCGCGATCAACAGCGACTCGCTCACATGTCTGATGTCTTCCAGATAACGTGCAAGGCGAGCGACCGTCGGTGCCGCCAGCAATGCCGCGATACTGACCGGCTGATTCAACCGGGCGTTGATCAGCGACACCGTCCGCACCGCGAGCAGGGAATGCCCGCCCAGTTCAAAGAAATGATCATGACGGCCGATGCCTTCCAGGTTCAGCACTTCCTGCCATATCTGCGCCAGGCTGCATTCGATCTCACCCTGCGGCAGCTCCCTGCCGATTGCAGCAGCTTCGGCTTTAGGTAATCGACGGCGGTCAATTTTTCCACTCACCGTCCGCGGCAGCTGATCCAGAAAAATGAGGGAAGAAGGTACCATGAAACCGGGCAACCGCGATTGCAGCTGGGTACGAATGATTTGTTGGTCGAGATTTTCACCGCCGATATAAGCAATCAACTCAGTATTTAATCCCGCATCACGCGTGACCGCCACCGCCTCACGCACACCGGTGCAACTTAGTAACGCCGACTCCACTTCACCCAGCTCGACACGGTAGCCGCGGATTTTGATCTGCTCATCGCCGCGCCCGAGAAATTCCAGCGCGCCATCGCTGGTCTGGCGGCATCGATCACCAGTCCGGTAAAGCCGTGCGCCGAAATCGCTGAAAGGATCGGGAACAAAGCGTTCGGCCGTGAGCCGTGCCTGTTGATAGTAACCACGCGCCAGCAGCCTGCCGCCGATATACAATTCGCCGGTGACACCGACCGGTACCGGGCACAAATCTCCGTCCAATACATACGCCTGACGTGCACCGACAGCCTTACCCAGTGGTGCATAAGCTGTTTCACAGTGCCCTGCCTCCCAGACAAGCGGCGTAATCACACTCTCGGTGGGCCCATAGGCGTTAAATAGCCTTTGTGGCCGTAAATGGGTCTGGATACGCGCCAATACCGCCTGGCTCAGCGCTTCTCCGCCGACCGTCAGCGAACGCAGGGAGGCGTTGAATGCGCTCCCCTGCACGGCCAGCGCCACCTCATTCGCATAACCGGGCGGAAAATCGAGGCGCGTAATGCCATGCCGCGTTATTGCACCCAGTGCCTGTTCCGCGCTCCAGAGTTCGGCATCGCGCATTACCACCGTTGCACCATGCAGCAACGGCACAATCCATTGTTCCAAGCCCGCATCGAAGCTCGCAGAAGAAAACTGTAAAGCACATTCACCTGCTTCAATTGCAAGGATCTCGGCCATGGCCTGACAATGCGCGCTGATCGCATGGTGCGCGACGGCGACCGCTTTCGGCAGACCGGTAGAACCGGAAGTAAAAATCAGATACGCCAATTGCGCCGGATGAAGCACAACATCAGGTTTGCTCTCTATTGCATCCGGCTGGTCGATAAATGCCAGCGGTATTTTCGTCACCGGCAGCGCTTCGGGCAATTGCCGGTCGGTATCCGCATCGGTAATCATGAACCGAAGACCGGCGGTTTCAATCAGCAGGCGTAAACGCTCGGCAGGATATTGCGGATCGACCGGCACATATACACCGCCCGCTTTCCATATCCCGAGTGCTGTCAGGACAACACCCATGTCATGCGTCACACAGGCGCCGACCGGTGTTTCGCGCGTCACACCCAGATGTAATAAACGCTGTGCCAGTCTATTTGCAGCACGATCCAGCTCGGCATAGCTCAGGGATGTTTCACTTGACACCAACGCGCGTGCTGCAGGCTGTTTTTGCGCCTGCCTGGCAATCAATTCCGGAACCGTTAATGCTTCATATCCGGTCTGAACCCAGTGGGGAATGAAAGTGGCAGGGTAATTCAATACTTCAGCCAGTTGGCCGATATACCCGTCCGGCCTGTCAACCAGTGCAGCCAGCGCACTCAGCATGGCTTCGAATACCTGGTGGATTGCGGCAATCGTGTCTTCACCGAATGATTCGCGTGCGTAACCATATTCGAATTCAAGCGATTCCTGCCCTTCCACCGTCAATGTCAGTCCGTAATGCGTCGGTTCTTTCTGTACCGCCGCGGAAAAATGCAGATCGCCCTCGGCCTGGGTCAGCGCAGCGCTGATCGGATAATTTTCGAATACGAGCAAGGTATCGAATAAAGCCGTTCCCCCCAGATCGGCCCACCGCTGAATTTCGTGCAACGGGGTATATTCGTACTCGCGCAGATTCAGATTGTGTTCCTGCAATGCACACAGCCAGTCGGAGATGCGTTGCTCAGGATGTATTCGTTGGATGATCGGAATGGTATTGATGAACAGGCCGAAGATATGCTCCACCCCCATCAATTCCGGGGGCCGCCCTGATACCGTCGCGCCGAAAACCACCGCATCCTGGCCGGTATACCGTCTGAGCAGTAATGCCCAGGCACCCTGCACGAAGGTATTGAGCGTCAGACGATGTGTGAGCGCACAAGCACGCAATTGGCTGGCCAACGCATCGTTCAACCGGTAGCGTTGCTCACCGTAGCCGGGTGCTCGATCAGGTTTAGCCAGCGCCTCGGCCAACAGGGTAGGTGTTTTCAGTACCTGAAGTTGCGCGCGCCAGTAACGCGCATCGGATTCATGATCGCGTTCCAGCAACCAGGCAATATAATCGCGATAGGAATAAGCTGCTGCTCTGACATCATTGGCACCTGCGTAACGCGCCAGCACTTCTTCGATGAAACGGGCGCCGCTCCAACCATCCAGCAACAGATGATGGCATGTCCAGATCAAATGATAACGCCGGTCGCCGGTTTTTATCAGGCGCAAACGCATCAACGGCGGATCGTTCAGATCAAACCCGCGCCGGTGATCGGCACACTGCAGTGCAATCAGATAATCATCGCCTGCCTCCACAGGATAATCTTCCACGGTTATCCGGCAATCGGCGGTTTTGAATACCGCCTGCAAGGGCTGCCGCAATCCGCCCTCCCAGATAAAGCCCGTGCGCAGAATAGTGTGGTGCGCGACTGTCGCTTGCCAGGCCGCTTTGAACCGCTCAGCATCCAGACCCGCGACATCGATAGCTAGTTGATTCACATAGTGACCGGCTTCAGGCTCGTGCAAGGCGTGGTAGAACAATCCCTGCTGCAACGGTGACAACGGATAGAGATCGGCAATACGTTCAAACGGCAATGCCATCCGGTCCATCTCGGCCTGCGTAAGACCAGCCAGCGGATAATCCGACGGGGTGACACCCGTAACGCCGCTCAGGCAATGTTCGATGATCGACTCAAGCGCCTTGCGGTAATCCAGCGCCAGCTTTTCAATGCTGGCCGCACGGTAACGCGCGCGGCTGTAGCTCCAGGTCAGTGTCAATTCGCCGCCATAAACCTGACCGCTCAATTCCAGTGCATTTCCCAGCGGGGCATTCGCGTCACGATCCGCGCCATAGCCTTCCGAAGCCGGTGTAAACAGCGCACTTTCCGTATCGAAACTCGCATCGAACTGGCCCAAATAGTTGAAAGTGACCGATGGCCGCGGCAACTGCCGCAACCGCGCCCCGGCTTCGCTATCCGAACAATATTTCAGGATGCCGAAACCAAGACCGCGCTGCGGAATCGCTCTGAGCTGTTCTTTAATGGCTTTGATCGATGCATCCAACGCTTCAAGGCGTGTCAATTTCACCGGGTAGGTCGTGGTGAACCAGCCGATGGTGCGGGTGATGTCGACAGAATCAAAAATCGCTTCCCGGCCATGCCCTTCCAGTTCCACATGTACATGACCGCGCCCGCTCCACTGGCAGAGCACGCGCGCCAGCGCAACCAGCAGCAATTCGTCGATACGGGTCCGATAGGCTTTTCCGGTGTCCTGCAACAGACAGCGCGTCTGTTCGCGGTCGAAACGCACGGTATGACTGGCATAATCGGCGGTCAGCGCGCTGCCATCGGGATCATCGGCAGGCAACCGGACATCGATCCCGGCGCAGACTTCTTCCCAGTAATCCGCTTCCGCCAGTAAATCCGTTGATTGCGCATACGCCCGCAGTTGCCGCGACCAAGCCTGAAAACTCGTGGTCTTCATTGGCAGTTCGGGCGCCTGGCCTACACAAAAGCGAGTGTAAGCGTTCTGCAGATCCTCAAGTAAAATCCGCCACGACACACCATCGACGACGAGATGGTGCACTATCAGCAACAACCGGTACTGCCCGCCCGCGATTTTGAAATACACTGCACGCAATAACGGGCCGGACTGTAAATCCAGGCTTTTCTGCGCCGCTTCCGCGCATGCTTCGAGCGCTGCTGCCGATGCCAGCTCCCGAACCCACAGCACCGGCGTATCCGCCGCTTCTTCAGTCGTAATGTAATGTTGATGCCAGTCGCCGGTATCCTGACGATAACGCAGGCGTAATGCATCATGGTGATCGACCAGCCATGTCAGCGCACGTGATAAAGGCTCCGGTTCCAATGCGGTTTGTGCTGTCAACAGTAGCGCCTGGTTCCAGTGATGACGGCTTGGAATGGCCGTAGCGAAAAATTCCGCCTGAATCGGCGTCAACGGCACATCACCGGCTACCGGCGCTTGTTCGGCCGGCAACGCGGCAGACGCAGTTTGCGCAACGCGTGCCAGCGCTTCGATGGTCTGATATTTAAAAAGATGTTTAGGGTTGATGACCAGGCCGCTCTGGCGTGCGCGGCTGACGATCTGAATAGCGATGATCGAATCGCCGCCCAGCTCGAAAAAATTCTCATCGATACCGACCTGTTCCAACCCCAGCACTGCCTGCCAGACTTCGGTCAGCATCCGCTCATTTTCACTGGCCGGAAGGCGGATTTTTTGCGTCCGCAACACTGCTGTCGAAGCCGGTACGGGCAGCGCCGCGCGATCCACTTTGCCATGCCGGGTACGTGGAAGCACGGGCAACAGCACAATCTGAGCGGGTATCATGTAATCGGGCAAACGGCCGTGCAAGCGATCCTTAAGCGCCTCAGCAGAAACCGGTTCAGTGTCCGCCTCTGCTCCACTACCAGCAACGTAAGCAACGAGCCGCGGCGACCGCTGCCCTGCGTGCAGAACGACAATCGCTTCATCGACTTCAGCCTGTTCCAGCAATGCCGCTTCGATCTCTCCGGGTTCAATGCGGTAGCCGCGCAATTTAATCTGCTGGTCGGTGCGCCCGAGATATTCGATGACACCGTCAGCGCCCAGTCGGACACGGTCACCCGTGCGATAGAGGCGCGCGCCTGCACCACCCCAGGGATCCGGTATAAAACGTTCGGCAGTCAACCCCGGCCGGTTCTGGTAGCCGCGCGCCAAACAAGGGCCGCCGATATACAGCTCACCGGCTACACCGGGTATGACGGGATTGAGATCAACATCTAAAATATGTACGCTTCTTTCACCCAACGGCAGACCGATCGGCGCATAGGCGGCTGAACAGGGCTCACCGCCCTTCTGTGCAATCCATGCCAGCGGGGTAATCACCGTTTCGGTCGGGCCATAGCCGTTGATAATCCTATCCGGGTTAAGCACCTCGCGGATGCGGGCAAGCGTTGTGCTGGCGACGGCTTCACCACCCACGGTGCATATTCTGAGCGCCAACGGCCGGGGATGTTGCGCAACTGCATCGGCGAGGTGCACAAGATGCGTGGTCGGCGGATAAATCACCGTTACGGACAACCGCTCGACAACTTCCACGGTGGCATGCCCGTCCCAGTGCAGATCGCCCACCACCACACTTGCACCATATGCCAGCGGCGCCATCCATTGTTCGATGGCGGCATCGAAGCTGAAAGAAGCAAAGTGCAACGCACGATCCGCCGGACTGAAACCATAGGCTTCCGCTGCCGCCTGGATATGGCGGCTGAGCGCACCGTGCGTAACGGCGACGCCTTTCGGCTTACCGGTTGAACCGGACGTATAAATAATGTAAGCCAGCTGTTGCGGATGAATCTGCGGTTGCAGTGCTGTCGCATCCGGTATTTCTGCCGGATCGATATCATCTATTGCTATCCATTGCACGCCGGCCAGCGATGCGGTTTCGCTGTGTGTCTCATCGTATAACGACCGGCTGGTGATTGCGCATCGCACGCCGCTGTCTTCGATCAATTCCCGTATTCTGTCGGACGGCTGGGCAGGATCCAGCGGCAGGAATGCGGCACCTGCTTTATGGATGGCCAATGCAGCCACAAAAAATAGCGGACAGCGTTCGAGATAAATCCCGACGACGGCATTCCGCTCTGGCAGCCGGTCGTGCAGCGCAGCGGCAAGCTGGTTTGAACGTGTTTCCAGTTCACTGAACGTCAGCGCCATCTGCCGATCCATCACAGCAGGCATGTCAGGTTGCGTCAGCGCATGGGTGCGGATCAATTCATACACCGGCACCTCGGAATATACAGTGGCAGCACTGTGCGCATTGATCCGCGCCATGACGGCTTCTTCTGCCGTGCTGTGCATCGCGATGTCCGCCAGCCGTTTGTCCGGATGCGCAACCAGATACTGCAATAACCGTTCGACATGCGCGGCGATACGCGCCACCACCGCTTCATCGAAATATTCGCACAGGTAACCGTAGCGTATTTCCACGGCAGCTCCTGCGACAATCGCGAGTGTCAGTGGAAAATTCGTATGCTCGGTCGAACGGTTGACTATAAAGCGCAAACCGGCATCACCGCCCAATTCAGCCAGCGCCTGATCGATCGGGTAATTCTCGAATACCAGTAACGTATCGAATAAGGCCTGCCCCGCCATGCCCGCCCAGCGCTGAATATCGAACAGCGGCGTATGTTCGAACTCGCGCGCGGACACATTTTCGGCCTGAACAGCCTGCAAAAATTCCCGGCACCGCTGCATTGGCTGCGGCGTCACTACAACCGGAATGGTATTGATAAAAAGTCCGAGTATCTCTTCCACACCATCGATCTCGGATGGGCGTCCCGCGACAGTCGCGCCGAAAACTACGGCGCGCTGGCCGGTATAACGCTGCAGCAATAGCGCCCACGCAGCCTGAATGAGGGTATTCAACGTCACTCTGCAAGCCTGGGCGGCAGCGGTGAGTTGCCGGGTCAGTTCGTCAGGCAACCGCTGTTGATACAATCCATAATCCGCCGCTGGTGCTGCCGCTGCTTCTGATATATGCGGCAAAGCCCCGACCAGCAATGTCCGTTCCCCTTCCGCCAGCCATGCCAGCCGGTCGCGCCAGTAACGCTCCGCGGCATCCGGCTGCTGGCGTAATAACCATGCGATGTAATCCCGGTAAGATCCTGTCAGGGCATTGAGCGGATGGCCGCTGTACCTGAGCAGCACTTCGTTCAGCAACCGGGCACTGCTCCAACCGTCGAGCAGCAGGTGATGACAAGTCCAGATCATGCGATAGCGCGTGGTATCCATCCGCGCCAGCAACAAGCGCATCAGCGGCGGTGCATCCAGTGCAATCCCATGCGCCAACTCATCACGCGCCAATGCTTCCAATCGCGCTGCCTGATCGGGACCGTTGCGTAAATCATGTTCAGCGATCGCCAGATCGGCGGTGCGATAAACGACTTGCAACGGATGATTTGCCCCTTGCCAGACAAAACCGGTGCGCAATATGGCATGGCGCGCGATAACTTCATGCCATGCAGTGCGGAAACGCGCGGGCTCAAGCCCGTCGATTTCGATATCGAATTGGCTCACATAAAGATTGGCCTGCGCCGGATCCAGCGAATGAAACAGCATCCCTTGCTGCATGGGAGACAGCGGATAGATATCTTCGACTGCCGGTACATCGACCGGCAGATTGTCGAGCGCCATCTGTGTAAGATCCGCCAGCGGAAAATCCACCGGCGTAACACCGGAAACGCCGCTCGTGCAATGTTCGATCAACGCGTTCAGTTCATCGCGGTACCTGTGCACCAATTGCTCGATGGTCTCGCTGCGGTACATGGATTGGCTGTAAATCCATGTCATCTGCAACGAACCGTCATACACCTGGCTGTTCACTTCCAGCCAGTTCGCCAATGGCGCATCGGGTGATTGTTCATCGCCACGATTTTCGAGCGCCAGCCGGAATACGGCATTGTCAGTCAGACTAGCCGCAAACTGCCCCAGATAATTGAATGTAATGCGGGGGCGCGGCAGTGCCTGCAGCGCTGTGCGGCTGCTTTCTTCACCGAGATACTTCAGCAATCCCCAGCTCATCCCCCGCTGGGGAATACGCCGCAACCGCTCTTTGACCGATTTGATCGCAGCGTCCCTATCCATCCCGGTGTGCAGGCATACTGGATACAGGTTCGTAAACCAGCCCACGGTGCGTGTCAGGTCAATCGCTTCTTCCGTATCGTCAAGCAATTCGTCAAGTAATTCGCGGCCATGCCCTTCGAGTTCGATCAGAACGGACGATTGCCGGCTCCATTGGCACAAGGTACGCACCAATGCCGTGATCAGCAGCTCTTCCGTGCGTGTGCGGTAGGCATTACCGCAATCCTGCAGCAGGCGGCGCGTGGTTTCAGGGTCGAATGCAATACGATAGCTTGTACTATCCGCCTGTGTGCCATCAGGAACAATCCAGTCACGCGGCAGATCGGCCAGGACGTTTTCGAATTGCGCTGCCCAATAAGGAAACTGCGCATTGATAAATGCTTTATTCGCATGGCGCAACAGATAGCCTGCCCAGGCTTTGTATGAGGTCGCGTACAAGGCCGTTTTAGCAGGCAATTCAGCTGGCGCTCCACTGTCCAACTGTGCGTACAGTTGCTGCAGATCCTCCAGCAGGATGCGCCACGATACCCCGTCCACTACCAGGTGATGGATGACCAGCAACAACCGGTACTGGTCATTGCCCAGATCGATATACACCGCGCGTATCAGCGGCCCCTGCTCCAGATTCAGGCTGCGCTGCGCTTCCTGAACCAGGACTTCCAATCCTTCCACGCCGTCACACTGCCTGATCCAGACGATTTCCTGTTGTGCTACGGTTTCATGCGCTGCATAAAACTGGCGCCAGCCGGCCGTTTCTTCGATAAATCGCAGCCGCAATGCATCGTGATGCAGTAACAAGTGTTGCAAAGCTTGTGCGAGCCGTTCCGGCACCAGCGGCTGCGATACCGCCAGCAATACGGACTGGTTCCAATGGTGCCGCGCCGGAATGGCAGTGGCGAAGAAATCCGCCTGAATCGGTGTCAGCGGTACGTCGCCTTCCACCGCACCGCTGTCCGCTGCGGATTGTTCTGGCCGCAGAGACTGCAGCGGCCGTGCCGCACGCGCCAGGGTTTCGATGGTCTGGTGCTGGAACAGGTCTTTGGGGCTGAGCGCCAGCCCCGCGCGCCTGGCGCGGCTGACCACTTGCAATGAGATGATGGAGTCTCCACCGAGTGCAAAAAAATTGTCGCGCCGTCCGATGTCCTTGAGTCCCAGCACTTCGCACCAGATCTGCGCCAGTCGTTTTTCCGTTTCCGTCTCGGGCATCGATGTGCCGGTGGCGGTTACCGTCGGTTCAGGCAATGCGCGGCGATCGACTTTGCCGCTGACGGCGCGTGGCAATACGGCCAACACGACAATATGCGCAGGCACCATGTAAGGCGGCAGGCGATGCGACAGCGCTTGCTGTATTTGTTCCGGATCCAGTGCCGCTGCATCCCCGCTGACATAGCCAACCAGGTTTTTGTTCATCGCAATCGTGCGCAGTTCGACGACCGCTTCGCGTACGCCGTCCAATGCGAGCAACGCCGCTTCGATCTCACCCGGTTCTATGCGGTAGCCCCGTAGTTTGAGCTGATCGTCGATCCGTCCTAAAAACTCCAGATTTCCGTCCGCACGCAAGCGGCACAGATCGCCCGTCCGGTACAAACGCCCGCCCTTGGGGCTGTACGGATCCGGGATGAACCGCTCCGCCGTTAGCTTCGCCTGTCCGTAATAACCGCGCGCCAATATTGCATCACCCAGATAAAGCTCGCCTGCCACGCCTTCCGCAACCGGCTGCAAATCAGGATCGAGCAGATAGGCGGTACGCGCACCGACGATATCGCCCAATGGCGCATAAACACCAGTGCATGCCTGCAACGAAGCTTCCCATATCAACGGCGTGACCACGCCTTCGGTCGGCCCGTAGGCATTGAAAATCCGCATCGGCTGCAACTGCGTCTGAATACGCTCCAGTATCTCGCGCGACAAGGCTTCGCCGCCGACCACACAGGTATGCAGGCGCGGTTTTTGCGGCAATGCGGCGGCGGCCACCGCCACTTCACCGGCGTAACCGGGCGGCAGATCGATGCGCGTGATACCGTGTTGCGCGACTTCCGCCAGCAAACGCTCTCCACTCCAGACATCCTCGTCACGCATCACGACCGTCGCGCCCTGCAATAAAGGAACAATCCATTGCTCCAGGCCCGCATCGAAACTCATGGAAGAAAACTGCAGCATCCGTTCGCCCGGCGCTATCGCATAGATCCGGCCCAGCGCCTGGCAGTGCAGGCTCAATGCACCATGTTCGACCCCCACGCCCTTGGGTTTGCCGCTGGAACCCGAGGTAAAAATGATATAGGCCAGCTGTCTTGAATGCGTTTTCGCAGAAAAACAGCTGTTGCTTTCTATCGCAGCATGCGCTTTGATAGGGATCAATGATGAAATATCCGCCAGCCCCGGCAGCGCCTGCGTGGATTCATCGACAATCATATGAACCAGACCGGTCTCGGCAATCAGCGACTGCAGCCGGTTCGTTGGCATGCGCTGATCCAGCGCGACCAGGACACCACCCGCTTTCCATATCGCCAATGCGGCGACTACCGGCCCCGCGCCGCGTTCCAGCAGAACGCCGACCGGCACTTCAGTTGCAACACCCTCGGCCATCAGCCGCATGGCCAGATAGGCACTGCGGTGTTCCAACGCACGGTAGCTCAACTGTGTATCGCCAGCAATCAGGGCAATCTGGCCGGGATCACTACTGGCCATATTTGCGATGATTTCATGCACCGGCACAGGATTTACCGCTAGCGAATCATTCCTCCACCGTCCGATAACCGCTGCATCAACCAGGCCCAGCCTGCCGATCGGCACTTCCGCCGCATTGACCACCTGCTCGAGCAGTGCAATAAAACGGTCACGGAAACGCGCGATGGTTGCAGGTTCATACAGATCAGCCGCATAGGTAAAACCCGCCTGCAGTATGTTATCCGGGAGTTCCGCCGTATCCAGTATCAGTTCGAATTGTGTGCTTTGCGTGGGTTGCAGGTAGCGTTCCGCGTGCATATCGGCGAGAATCTGCGCAGTTCCCGCTTCAAGGCGCTGATGGTTGTACATATACTGAAACAGCGGATTGTGATTTAAATCACGCACCACACCTAAAGCATCCACGAGCTGATCGAACGGTAAATCCGGGTGCGCCTGCGCACCCAGCGCGGCAGTCTTGGTACGTTTCAGCAGATCGATGAACGACCATTGTCCATCCAATTCGATACGCCATGCCTGGGTATTGACGAAAAAACCGAGCATCCGCTCGGTTTCGGGGCGGCTGCGATTCGCAATCGGAATGCCGATACGGATATCGGGCTGCCGGGTATGACGGTAAAGCCAGAGCGCAAACGCGGTCAACAACACCATAAACAGGCTGACGGTATGCTGCCGGCACAGTGCGCGCATTTTATCCGCCACGGCGGGCGGAATGGTAAATTCAAGTTTCGCACCACGATTGGCGGCGTTTTCAGTGCGCGCATGATCGGCAGGTAATTCCAGAAGCGGCGGTTCCTCAGCGCCCAGATGTTTGCGCCAGTAAGCCAGCTGGCGTTCGGACTCTCCCGCATCGAGCCAGGCACGCTGCCAGGCCGCGTAATCGGCATATTGTACTGGCAGCGATGCCAGTAACGGTGTCTGCCCATTGCAGAACGCCTGATAATTGGCGGCAAGTTCTTCGATGAGGATGGTCAGCGACCACTCGTCGGCGATGATGTGATGCAGGCTCAACTGCAGCAGATGCAATTGGTCTTCGAGCGTGATCAGCATGATCCGCAGCAACGGGCCGTGACTTAAATCGAACGGCCGCTCGATTTGTGCTGCAATCTTTTCCTGGGCAAGCGCCGATGCATCGGGACGACCGCGCAGATCGACCACCGTCACCGCGATTGCCATGGCGGGATGAATCACCGCGGCAGGCTGGCCGTCTTCTTCAATAAACGTCGTCCGCAGTATTTCGTGGCGGGTCACCAGGCTGTCAATCGCCGATTGCAACGCCGCCGCATTGATGCGGTCGCGCAGCCATATTGTTTCCCCCATGTTGTACGCGCCGCTGTCGGGATCGAGTTGCGCGATGAACCATAAACGCTGCTGGCCATAGGAAAGCGGCAGCGGCCCTTCACGCGCAATGGTTGGAATCGGCATGCGGCCGAAGGCATCACTGCCCCGTTTATGCAGCAGTAAAGCCAGCGACTTGAGTTGTGCAGCGGAAATCGGCTGCGTGAATGGCAGCGTAGCAATATTCATGGACTTACTGATTGTTGTTGATTGGATGAACGGGGGAAGCGGATTGTCCGGATCCGGACAGAGTTTCCTGCTCCTGCAGTAGCGCCATATCTTCCAGCTGCTCCGGTGACATCGCCTGCAATTCGGCAAAGGCATCCGCCAGATCACTCATGAGATCGTGACCGTCTGCATGCGATTCGGACAGCGTTCCCAGTACTTCGGCCTGCGCGGCAAGCGTGGGATGTTCAAACACATCGCGTATCGAAAGATCCAGTTGCCATGCTGATTTGAGCTTCGCCACCAAACGCATGACGAGAAGAGAATGACCGCCGAGGTCGAAGAAACTGTCTTCCCGTCCGATGTGTTCGATCTGTTCAATGCCAAGTATCTCCTGCCACAGTTGCGCCAGTTTCCGCTCCCATTCCGTCTCAGGTGGATGCTTGGCCTTTCCTGTCCAATCCGGTGCCGGTAAGGCTTTACGGTCCAGCTTGCCATTCGGCGTCAACGGCAGCGATGCCAGCAACACATATTGCGCTGGCACCATATACTCCGGCAACACCGATTGCAGGCGGGATTTCAATACTGACCGAAATGCATTCTGCATTTCCGCTTCGACCAGACTACCTTCCGCCGGAACAACATAAGCGACCAGCTGTTGTCCACCTGCACCTGCTTTGGCCAGCACCGCCGCATCCCGTACTTCTGGCTGTGCCTGCAACTGGGATTCAATCTCCCCCAACTCGATGCGGAATCCGCGGATCTTCATCTGGTGATCGATCCGGCCTACATACTCAATGTTACCATCCGATTGATATCTTGCCAGATCCCCCGTTCGGTACAGCCTGCCTCCCGCTTCTCCATACGGATCCGGAATAAACTGCTCCGCTGTTAATCCCGGGCGACCATGATAACCCCGGGCAAGACCTGCCCCGCCGATATACAATTCGCCAATGACGCCTGCGGGTTGGGGGCACAATGCATGGTCGAGAATATGGATCGCCGTATTAGCCAGCGGTTTTCCTAAATAAGGTTGCTTGCATGTCCTGTCCAGGCGATATGAAGCAGACCATATCGTGGTTTCAGTAGGGCCATAGACATTCCAGAAACGATCTGATCGCTGCAATAACGCTTCAGCCAATTGATCCGGTAAGGCTTCACCACCAGCCAATAACCTGCAACGTGAGAAAAGAACTGCTTCCTCTGTCTCTACCAGCATTTTCCAGGTTGAAGGCGTTGCCTGTATGAGGGTAGTGCCGGTACGCCGGGCTGTTTCAATGATGACTTGCGGGTCTCTGGACGCACTGCTATCCAGTAAAGCAATGGCGGCACCACTGATCAAAGGAAGATAGAGCTCCAAGGCAGCAATATCAAAAGACAGGGAGGTCAATCCCAGCATCCGGTCATGGGTACCCATACCCAATTGCCCGGCCATACCGAACAACAGATTGGTCACGCTTCGGTGAGCGACAGCCACGCCTTTAGGTTTACCTGTGGATCCGGAGGTATAGATCACATAAGCCAGATTGTCCGGGCAGGTAATCAATGGCGGATTTTCACCCGATTCCTGATGCCAATCGGCTTCCGATTTCCCATCCAGACACACTACCCGTACCCCAGCCGGTATGGATAAACTTGCCTGCAGCCGTTCCTGCGTCAACAACAGATCGATACCGCTGTCTGTCATCATATAACTCAAACGTTCTGCCGGATATCCCGGATCCAATGGCACGTAGGCGCCACCTGCCTTGAGAATGCCCAACAGACCCACCACCATCTCGATGGAGCGTTCCGCTGCAATCCCTACCAGCACGTCAGGACCTATCCCTAATGACCGCAGCCGGTGCGCCAACTGATTTGCCCGGGTATTCAGTTCTGCATAGGTCAGATGCTGATCCTGTCCCGCCTGCGGGAAAATCAGCGCTGTGGCTTGCGGCGTCTGTGCTGCCTGAGCCTCAAACAGACTGTGGATGCAGGTACTTTCCCCATAATCCACCGCAGTAGCGTTCCATTCCTTCAGGACACGATGCGCTTCCGCTTCGTCCAGTAGCGACAAGCTTCCTACAGCCTGATCCGCATTGCTGATAAAAGCCTTCAATAAGCCAATCAATTGACGGCTGAGCTGCTCGATCACCGCGTCTGAGAGCTGGCGGCGATCATAATGATAATGCAGCCTCAAACGGTCAGACAGGCCCACCAACAATGTCAAACTGTAATTGGTCTGCTCGTGATACTGTATTTCCCTGAATTCCAGGCCGGATGGTACGCCTTTCTGCAGCGCTTCCGCCACCGGGTAATTCTCAAAGACGATAATATTGTCAAACAGGGCACTGCCACCTTGTCCTGCCCAGCGCTGAATCTCGTACAGCGGCGTATGCTCGTATTCCCGCAGGGCCAGATTCTGCGCCTGCACGCGCTGCACCCAATCGCCGACACGCTCCGCCGGATCGATCCGGCCCACCACCGGCAATGTATTGATAAACAGACCCAGCTGTTGTTCGATACCCGGCACCTCCGCCGGACGACCCGCCACTGTGGCCCCGAAAGTAACGCAGTCCTGCCCGGTGTAGCGTTGTAATAACAACAGCCAGGCCGCCTGCAATACGGTATTGATCGTCACTTTCTGCTGCTTGGTAAAACCGCTTAAACGACTGACTTCCGCTTCGGTCAGGGTTACACTGTAATCGCCCCAAATAGCCTCCGTCTGGTTCGATTCAGGCAGTTGAATATGTGCAGTATTACCCACCGCATTGGCTAACAGGGTCGGTTCCTCCAGCGCTTGCAGCTGTTCACGCCAGAAACGTTCCTGCGCTGCAAGATCCCGGCGCTGCAACCACAACAGATAATCCCGGTAGCTGCCCGGAACTGTAGCCGGAGTTTGCCCCTGATAGCGCTGCAACACCTCGCCCAGCAATTGAGAATCACTCCAGCCATCCATCAGGATGTGGTGATTGGTGTAAATCATGTGATAGCCATCATCCGCCACCCGCACCAAATCCAGGCGCAATAATGGCGCGGCATTCAGCGCAAATCCCGTCTGCAACCGTTCCTGTGCCAGTTGCGCCAACGCATCCGCCAGTCCATCGGGATAACCGGCCGCGATCTGCTTCCGCCAGTCGTGCAGCAGTATCGGTAAGGCAGCCTGCCGCCGAATCACCTGTACCGGTTCCTCCAGGCCTTCCCAGATAAACCCCGCCCGCAGGATAGCGTGCCGGTCCAGTGTGCTTTGCCAGGCTTTGCGGAAGCGTTCTATATCCAGACCACGAATATCCATGCGCAACTGATTCAGATACGCGCCTTCTTCCGGCGCATTCAGGCTATGGAACAGCATCCCCTGCTGCATGGGTGACAGCGGATAAATATCGTCGATCTCGGCGACGGGAACAGGCAATGTATCCAATTGAGCCTGAACCAGGTTTACCAACGGAAAATCCGAAGGCGTTACCGCGTGGTTCTCTTTGCTGCAGCAATGCGCGATCAATGCCTGAAGCGCTAGTGCATAAGCATCCGCCAATCCCTGAATCGTCGTTTCATGGTACATGTCGCCACTGAAAGTCCAACCCAGCTTGAGTTCACCGTTGTAAACCTGACCATCGATCGACAACCAGTTATCCAATGGCGCTTCCGGGCTTTGCCGTGCGCCCCTGCTTTCTTCTGCGGGACTGAACAATCCTTCCCGTGCATCAAAGCTGCTATCGAACTGACCCAGGTAGTTGAACGTAATCCGCGGTTCCGGCAGTGCTTTTAGTTGCTGTCGAACCGATTCGTCGCCCAGGTAACGCAGCACACCGAAACCAATACCCTTGTCCGGCACCTGCCGTAATTGTTCCTTAATGGTTTTGATGGACGCATCCAGCGATTCCGCCGGACTGAGCCTGACCGGATACAGGGTGGTAAACCAGCCCACGGTACGGGTCAGATCGATGTCTTCAAACAAGTCCTCCCGGCCATGGCCTTCCAGTTGGATCAGTACTGACGATTGCCGGGCCCAGTGACCGATCACCCGCGCCAGCGCTGTCAGCAACAGATCGTTGATTTGGGTACGGTAAGCAGCGGGCGTCTCTTTGAGCAAACGTTCCGTCCATGTTTTATCCAAATGGGTAACGGCATGCCGGGCATACTTGTTCTGCAGACTGCCTTCCGGGTTGTCCCGGGGCAGATCTCCCCGGGCTTCCGCCAATTCCGTTTGCCAATAGGCCAATTCCGGCTGCAGCACGTCGTTCTGCGCATACCGGTACAACCGCTCAGACCATGTCCGTACTGAGTCGGTTTTGGCCGGCAGCCGGATCGTCTGTCCGGATTGGGTTTGCCGGTAAGCGGTCTGGAGATCTTCCAGTAGAACACGCCACGATACACCGTCCACGACCAGATGGTGAATCACCAGCAACAGCCGCTGTTCCCCTTCCGGCAGATCGGCCAATACAGCGCGCAGTAAAGGCCCTTGCCCCAGATCCAGACTGCGTTGTGCTTCATTGCACAATACTTCCAGTTCCTCCACTCGGGATACGGAAGCCTGCCAGAGCAGGGCTTTGCTCACCTGTGCAAAATCCGGGAAGACTGCTTGCCACGCCTGGTTCGCTTCAGTAAAACTGAGCCGCAGGGCATCGTGGTGAAGCAGCAGATATTCCAGCGCGGTTTTCAGCACTTCGGCCTGCAAAGGTTCGGATGGCCTCAACAATACCGATTGATTCCAATGATGACGCTCCGGAATCGGCGCTTCAAAGAACCAACGCTGAATCGGCATCAGTGGCAGCATACCCTGCACCGGCCCCTGGTCAATCTGTATCCCGTGCCTGATTTCCCGAGCTATCGTTGCAAGCCCCGCCAGTGTCTGATGCTGGAAAATATCTTTCGGCGTAAAGTGAATACCCCGTTGCCGGGCACGGCTGACCACCTGTAACGAGATGATGGAATCGCCGCCCAGCTCAAAAAAATTGTCGTTAAGTCCAGCCTGTTCTATACCCAACACCGACTGCCAGACCTCGGCCAGTTGCTGCTCCAGCTCTGTCCGCGGCGCCTCGTATGTTCCCTGGAATGCACTGACTTCCACTGCCGGTAGCGCCTTGCGATCCAGCTTGCCATTCGGCGTCAACGGCAGCGATGCCAGCAGCACATATTGTGCCGGAATCATGTACTCCGGCAGCACTGTCTGCAGCCGGGATTTCAATGCTGACCGGAATGCATGCTGCATTTCCGCATCGGCTTCGATCAGACCGCCTTCTAACGGAACGACATAAGCCACCAGTTGCTGTTGCCCTCCTGCACCGGCCTGCGCCAATACCACCGCATTCCGTACACCGGCTTGCGCCTGTAACTGGGATTCGATCTCCCCAAGTTCGATGCGGAATCCCCGGATCTTCAGTTGGTGATCGATCCGGCCCACGTATTCGATATTGCCATCCGGCCGGTAGCGCACCAGATCGCCCGTCCGGTACATCCTGCTGCCCGCTTCGCCATAAGGGTTCGGCACAAACCGCTCCGCCGTCAATGCAGGACGGCCATGATACCCGCGCGCAAGTCCTATACCCCCCAGATATAACTCACTGGTGCGCCCGATCGGCGCAGGATTCAGATCCTCATCCAGTAAATAACAGCATCGTCCCACTAACGGACGGCCAATCGGTACAATCGGTTTGTCATGACCACCCACGGAATTGCTGCAATCCAGGACAGTGGCAGTCACCGTAGCCTCTGTAGGCCCGTAAGTATTTAAAAGCGTCACATGACTCAGGTGTGCCTGATGCCAGATTTGCAAACCCTCGGCTGGCAAGGCCTCGCCACCGGCATTCATCTGGCGCAACGCGCCATACTCGGAAAATTGGTAAGCAGCAAAATCTCTGACTAACTGGTACCAATATTGTGTGGGCAAATCCACGACAGTGATCGACTGGGTGATCAGCTGCTGGTAAAACTCATCGGATGCCCAGATATTTTTCCCCCGGATGATAATTGATGCACCGCAGCATAATGCCGGGTAAAGTTGTTCAATAAACGCATCGAAGTTATAGGTGGAAAATTGCAGTACCCGGTCTTTATCTGTCAAACCGAACATCTTGATCGAAGTAAAAATGTGCTGAGTGAAACTCTGTATTGAAATACAGACCCCCTTCGGCTTTCCTGTAGAGCCTGAGGTATAGATCACGTAAGCCAGATTATCCGGCTGGATACTCAACGGCAGATTCTCACCGGATTCCTGATGCCAATCTTCCGATTCCCTATCCAGATCGAGTACCTGCACACCCTCCGGTATCGACAAGCGCGCCTGCAACTGCTCCTGCGTCAACAACAAACCGATACCGCTGTCTGTCATCATGTAACCCAGACGCTCGGCCGGGTATTCCGGATCCAGCGGCACATAAGCGCCGCCCGCTTTGAAAATGGCCAGCAGGCCGATCACCATTTCGATCGAACGCTCTACCGCAATCCCCACCAGTACATCCGGCCCTACACCCAACGACCGCAGCCGGCGGGCCAACCGATTCGCCCGGGCATTCAGCTCCGCATACGTCAGACGCTGCGCCTGTCCTCCCTGCCCCTCTTGCGGGAAGATCAGTGCCGTCGCCTGCGGTGTCCGCGCTGCCTGCGCCTCGAACAGCATGTGAAAATAGACATCTTTTTTATAATCTACCGCTGCGGCATTCCACGCCTTCAGAATACGGTGCGTTTCCACTTCATCCAGCAGCGGTATGTCAGCAATCCGCTGTGCGGAATCACTCACCATCGCGGCCAGTATCCGTTGCCAATGATGCGCGAGCCGTTCTATCGTCGAACGCTCAAACAGGTCCAGCGCGTAGGTGAAAACGCCTTGTAATGCGGTACCCAGTTCTTCTGTATCGAGACTCAGATCCAGTTGCGCCCCGCCTGCATCACGATCGATCGGGAATACTTCCAGGCCGGGAATGCTTACTGCGTCATAAGCACGCTGCTGATGGTTATACATCACCTGAAACAGTGGATTGCGGTCGAGGCTGCGTTCATGCGGCAGCGCATCCACCAGCTGTTCGAATGGTAAATCCGGGTGAGCCTGCGCATCGATCATCGCAATACGCACGGCATGCAGCAATTCATGGACGGACAACCGCCCCTGGATCGGCATACGGATCACCACGGTATTCACGAAAAAACCAATCACCCGGTCAATCTCTGACCGGTCGCGATTCGCCAGTGGTATGCCGACACGCAGATCACGCTGACCGGAATAACGGTACAACACGATCAAGAATGCGGCCAGCAATATATTGGACAAAGTCGTACCTTGTTTGCGCGCCAGATCCCGCAATTGCCCGGTCAACTGCGCGTCGCATGCGAAGGGAACACGCCCCCCGCGATTGCTGGGTGTCACCGGCCGGCTATGATCCTCCGGCAGATGCAGCAACGGTTGCTCCCCTTCCAGACGGGACAACCAGTAAGCCAGTTGCCGGTCGGCCTCTCCGGCCTCAAGCCAGGCACGCTGCCACACTGCATAATCGCCGTAGGTGATTCTGACCGCTTCCGCCTCGTGCTGCAAGAAACTCTGATTCGCTTTATACCATTCGGAAAATTCATGCATCAGGCTGTTGAGTGACCAACCATCGGCAATGATGTGGTGCAGGCTGAGCCATATTTCATATTCGCTACCGGATAGACGAACCAGCGTAACCCGCCACAGCGGGCCCTGTTCCAGATCAAACGGCGTGCGCGCCTCGGCTTCGGCCAATGCCCGTAATGCTGCGGTATCGTTTAACGCCTGGCCATCGGTGAAATCAAGCTCACGATAAGGCAGTGCCTGCGATTCATGGATGCACTGAACCGCCTGGCCGTCGATTTCATGGAATGTGGTGCGCAAAGCGGCATGGCGCGCCTGAATACGTGCAAATACCGCTTGCACGGCATCCACCTGCAATGGCCCGCGAACATGCAGGCCACCGGTCATATGATAAGCGGTGCTGTCCGGATCCAACTGTGCAAGAAACCATAAGCGCTGCTGCGCGAATGACAGTGGAATGTCATCCGTTCCCGCTAATCCGGACGGAATGGGCAGCAGGGAAAAATCGATCCCCTGTTCGCTTAACCGGGTGAGGAAATGACGGCGCCGCTCCAGCGGCAGACTGACGAATCGCCGTACCAGATCCTCTTTCTGACGTTGTTCCGCAGTAACGGTCAACAATTTTTCATCCGGCGCATTCATGATGATTCCATTTCGCGCAACAGCGCATCAATCGTATCCAAATTGTTTTCAGCCGTGTGGGCAGCAGCATGAATCAGCGCGATCTCTGCCGCCAGCTGGCAAAGTTTAGGCTGCTCGAAAATCAGCCGTACCGATACATTCACCTGCAGTTCATCGCGCAATCTCGCCACCAGACGCATAGCGAGGAGAGAATGACCGCCGAGCTCGAAGAAACTGTCTTCCCGCCCGATCTGCCCGATCTGTTCAATGCCGAGAATCTCCTGCCACAGTTGCGCCAGTTTCCGTTCCCATTCCGTCTCGGGCGGATTGTGATCGCCTCCTCCCCACTCCGGTGCTGGCAATGCCTTGCGGTCGAGTTTGCCATTGACGGTCTTAGGCAGATTATCCAGGATCATGAGCTTCGCCGGCACCATCGCTTCCGGCAGATAATCGCGCAGTCCTTTCCGCAGGACTTCCGCATCCAGTTGATCCCTCGTCACCCCTGTTACATAAGCGACAATATGCCCTTCCCGCACCAGTACCGCCGCTTCCCGTACATCAGGTTGCCGCAACAACTGGCTGGTGATTTCACCGAGTTCTATGCGCTGCCCGCGCAGTTTGATCTGTTCGTCCACCCGCCCGACGTATTCAATCACGCCAGCCCGCCAGTAACCCAGATCGCCGCTGCGGTACAGGCGGTCGCCCGGCTGTCCATAGGGATCCGGCACAAAACGTTCCGCCGTCAATGCACCCTGCCCCCAGTAACCGCGTCCGACACCCCAGCCACCCAGATACAGTTCACCTGTCACGCCTTCCGGCACCGGATTCAGGTCCCGGTCCAGTATGCGGATGATGGTCTGCGCAATCGGTCTGCCGATCGGTATCGTATGGCGTGGATCCGTGGATGGATCACAAGTCCAATGCGTGACGTCAATCGCGCATTCGGTCGGACCGTACAGGTTGTGAATCCCGGCTTGCGGCAGGCGCGTGAACAGTGTATTCGCCAGTTCGCCTTCCAGGGCTTCACCGCTGCAAATGACACGTTTGAGTGCCTGGCAGGCTTCTACCCCGTCCGCGCGCAGAAATTCCTGCAGCATAGAAGGCACAAAATGCAGGGTGGTGATCTGATGTCCTTGTATCAGCCGGACGAGTTCAGCCGGGTCACGATGCGCGCCGGGTGCGGCCAGCACCATGCGTGCACCGACTCTAAGCGGCCACAGCAGTTCCCATACCGATACATCGAAACCGATCGGTGTTTTCTGCAGAACGCCTTCTCCAGGCGTCAGCGCATAGGCGGATTGCATCCAGGCCAGCCGATTCGACAGTCCGCGGTGGCTATTTCCGGCCGCTTTCGGCTGTCCGGTCGAGCCGGAGGTATAGAGGACGTAAACCAGTTGTCCGGGATGAATTTCACCTGCCGGAACACTGTCGATTTCGTCTTCGCAATGATCCCGGTCGAGGCACAGGGCGTTAATACCGTCAGGTAATCGGATGCGTGCTTTCAGATCTTCCGTTGTCAGGATGATGCCGAGCTTCGCGCGCTCCGCCATCAGCCGCAGCCGTTCGACCGGATGGGCCGGTTCCAGCGCAACGTAGGCACCGCCTGCCTTCAATATCCCCAATATCCCGACGATCAGTTCCAGCGAGCGTTCCATGTAAACGCCAACCAATGTATCCGCGCCCACCCCGAGTCGTCTGAGCCGGTGCGCCACACGATTCGAACGACGCTCCAGTTCACCGTAACTCAACCGGGCTTCGCCAAACTCCACCGCAATCCGCTCAGGTTCCCTGTTTGCCCAGCGGCTGACTCCAATATGTACCGGCTCGAATTCAGTTGCTTCTTTATCCACCGCACCGCACCAGGCCGCCAGCAATCGCCGGTCAGCATCATTCATGACATCCAGATCGGCAACATGCTGAGTCGTTTGCGCCGTATTAACGGCAAGCTGCCGCAGCAGTGCAATAAAATAACCGTGCCAGCGTGCTATCGTGCCCGCATCAAAACGCTCTGCCGCATAAGACCAGATGCCTTTGATGGCGCCTTCCTCATCCTCTTCCGTATGCAGCGCCAATTCAAACTGCGTATGGGCTGCAATGCGCTGATAACGGCCAATGGTCAAACCGGATAGCTGTTTCAGCGGCGCAAAATCGCGCTTCTGATGGTTATATAACACTTGGAACAACGGATGGTGATCGAGATGGCGCTCAGGTTGCAGCGCTTCGACCAGCCGCTCAAACGGCAGATTCTGATGTGTCTGCGCATCCAGAACGGTTTGGCGTACCGCGGCGAGCAACGACCGGATCGTCAGATCGCCGTGTAATGCTGCGCGATGCACCAGTGTATTCACAAACAGACCGACGATACCCTGTGTTTCAGGCCGGTCACGGTTAGCGACAGGAATACCGATAGGGATCACCGGCTGGCCGGTCAGGCGATACAGCAGAATCTGAAAAACCGTCAGCATGACCATGAACACGGTAACACCTTCAGCCTGTACCCAGGCACGCAACCGGTCCGTCAATTCCGCATCGAGTTCGAATGCATATACAGCACCATGGTAGCTGTCAGCGGCTAAGCGCGGGCGATCAGCGGGTAACGCCAACGGCGATGAAGTATCATCCCCGCCGAGCTGTTTTACCCAGTAAGCCAATTGCTTTTCACCTTCCGCGCTGGCCAGATAGCGCCGCTGCCAGTCGACATAATCGATATAACGAATGGGCAGCGATGGCAATACCGGCGCGCGATGTTCGGTTGCCGCGCTGTAACACTCGGCCAACTCGGCCATGAGCCGATTCATCGACCAGCCGTCGACGGCGGTATGGTGGAAACTCATCAGTAATACACATTCGCCGTCAGCGCATTGGATCAGCGTGGCCCGCAATGGTCTGCCCTGACTCAGGTCAAACGGGCGCTGCGCCTCCTGCATCGCAATGTCATCCAGCCGTGATGCCATGGCTGCGCGGTCGTGCAATTCGGCAAGATCGATACAATGGGCTGTCAGCGCATACGCCGGATGAATGATCTGATAGGGCTCGCCCGCCGTTTCATGCAGGCTTGTGCGCAGCGATTCATGACGCGCCACCAGGGCGCTCAAAGCACTGTTCAGCGCATCCGTGCGCAAATCACCGGTAAACTTCAAACCGCCGAGAATATGGTAAGCATTGCTTTCGGGCGCCAGCTGCGACAGGAACCACAGACGCTCTTGTGCAGGTGACAGCGGCGCACGTGTCATGTTGTCATTGCGGACGATACTATCGCTGCTATTGCCCCTATCTTGCACGGTCGCTTCAGGTTTGCCAGATTCCGTGCTGCTGGCCGAAAGCTGTCCGGCGAGCTGTTCGATGGTTGGGTATTCGAACATCAAACGCGGCGTCAATTTGATTCCCTGGCGGCGCACGCGGGCGATGACCTGCAGGCTCAGAATCGAGTCGCCGCCGAGCGCCAGAAAATGGTCGTCAATACCAATTTCGTCGGTTCCAAGTACTTCACGCCAGATTTCACATAACTGCTGTTCCAGTTCCGTGCGCGGCGCACGGTAAATTTTATCCGGGGATTTTCCAGGTAATGGCAATGCCTGGCGATCAATCTTACCGTTCCTGGTACGCGGAATAATATCTAACGCAACCAGCGTGGGTATCATGTATTCCGGCAGGCGGACAGCTAACGCTGCCTGTATATCATCGACTGGATACTGCGCAGCGTCATCGGGCACGTAATAACCAAGCAACTGTGTCACCGTTCCACCTTCTGCCACCTGCGGCACTACGACACAGTCGCGCACGCCCGGCAAAGTGCGCAGCTGTTGCGCGATTTCGCCCGGTTCGATGCGGTAACCGCGGAGTTTGATCTGATCGTCGCTGCGCCCGAGAAACTCGATCCATCCACCCTGATGCACCACACGGTCACCACTGCGGTAAAGACGCTCACCCGTATTGAAAGGATCCGGGATAAACCGCTCAGCGGTTGCCGCCGGGTTGCCGTGATAACCGCGCGCCAGACCCGCACCGCCAATGTAAAGCTCACCGGGTATTCCTGCGGGCAACGGATTGAGTTCCGCATCCAGCACGTAAACACGTACGCCCGGCAATGGCTGACCGATCGGAATGATACCGGCCATCGATTGGGTATCGCTGATTTCGTGGGTCAGAACGCCTACGCAGGTTTCTGCCGGGCCGTAATGATTGACAATTCTGCACTGCGGGCGCAGTGTTTTCACCCGGCGGATCAACGCAGGGTCAGCTGCCTCGCCGCCCAGAACAAGCATTTCACCGGGAAGCACTGATCCGTCCTGTACCGCATCGAGCAGGCCGCGTAAATGTCCGGGTACGATCTTGAGCACCGCGACGTTGTGTTCCTGCATATAGCTGCCCAACGCCGCAGGATCAGCAGCACGCTCGGCTGAAATCAAATGCAGCAGACTGCCCGATACCAATGCACCGAACAGGACAGTATTGCCGAGATCCGCCATGGGCGTCGAAATCATCGCCATGCTGCCGGAACCGGACAATACCAGACGTTGCAACACGCCATCCGCATAGTGGGACAGTGCACGATGGCTGACCGCAACACCCTTGGGGCGTCCGGTCGAACCCGAGGTATAGATTACATACGCAAGATGATCAGGGGAAGCGGGCGAAGCGGACGGAATCACCGCATCGGCCGCATAGCGTGCAATCTGCGGATCATCAGGGCGGATCACTGTAAAGCCGTTTTGCAACGACGTGTCGACATGCTGCTTATCGGTGATCACCCAGCGGACACCGGCATCGTTCAACAGCTGGCACGCACGCTCGGCGGGTAGATCCTGGGTCAGCGGCAGATAAGCGGCGCCTGCCTTGAAAACACTCAGAATGCTGAGCACCCATTCGGCTGACCGGTCGGTCAGATAAAGTCCGACGCGATCGTCCGCAGTGACGCCATGATCAAGCAACATACGCGCCAGCCGGTTGGCGGCCTGATCGAGCGCCGCATAAGTCCAACGGCAATCTTCATACTGAATGGCCGCATCATTCGGACGCTCGGCTACCCAGCGCGACCAGGCAGCCAATACCGGAAGGGGGTCATGTGCATGCGGCTCGCCTTTGAACCGCCCTTGTGCCGGTTCTACACTCAGGGAAATATCACCCAATCGTAACGACGAGCCGGTTGCCAATTGTTCGATCAGTGGCGGCATATATTCCGCAAGTGCGTGAACGACATTTTCGTTCACCCGGTCATTGCGCCAGGAAAAAGCCAGCGTCAACTTCTCCTGATGCAGCGCGGCAATCACACTCAGCGGAAAATTATTGCGGCCGGGCTGATCGTCTCTGTCATGAGGACGATGCGCTTCCAGCAAATCAATCGCGAGTCCATCCGACTGTTTCAGCAGGGCTTCATCCAACGGATAATTCTCAAATACCAGAATAGTTTCAAAAAGACCGAGGCCTTCACGCACCTCGCTGACGCGTTGTATTTCGTGCAGCGGGGTATCTTCATAGGCCTGCAGTTCGAAATTCTGGCGCTGCAGCTGCTGCAGCCAGACTGTGACCGTTTCATTACCCGGCATACGCACGCGCAGCGGCACTGTATTGATCAGCAGGCCGACCCATTCCTCGATGCCTTGAACGGCCGCGGAACGTCCGGACACAGTGATGCCGAACACGACATCGCTGATGTCGCCGATGTCTCTGTAACCGCTGTGGCGCCCGAGAATCAACGCCCATGCGCCTTGCACCAGCGTATTCAATGTTACGCCCTGGTTCTGCGCCGCTTCCTGGATGCGCCGTGTCGTAACCGCATCGAGACTGCAGCTCAGCTCGCCATAACCGGAAGGACCCTGCAGCTGACCGCCCGGCAACGGTGTCGGCGTATCAAAACCGGCAAGCTGCTGCTGCCAGTAATCCATCGCCTGTGCCTGATCCCGTTTTGCCAGCCAGTGCAGATAATCGGAATAGACATATGCAGCAGTGCTGCGCCATGGCTGCCCCTGCTGATAGGCATGGTACGCCTGCATGACATCGCGTAAAACGATGCCCATACTCCAGCCGTCCAGCACAATATGGTGCTGGCTCCAGACGAACCACCACGCATCCTGTGCGACGCGGATAAGACGCAAACGCAGATTGGAAGCCGCCGCGAAATCGAACCCCTGCTGCCGCTCCTGCTGCAGCAGGCTGTCGAGTCCGGACCACTGTTCGGATTCGCCCAGTCCGCGCCAGTCCGCTTCGATGATTCGCACGGTTGCAGACTTGCAAACGATCTGAACCGGTGCATTCAAACCTTCCCAACGGTAGTTGCTGCGCAACACCGCATGGCGATTCGCGACGGTTTCCCAGGCGCGCTGAAAATGCGGAACGGATAATGCACCACGCAGCAGAAAACCCCGTTGATAAAAATACGCATCGGTCTCCGGCGTTTCGAGCGCATGGTACAAAATACCCTGCTGCAATGCGGTGAGCGGATAGATATCTTCAGTCCGCCGGATCGATTGACCCAGCGCATCCAGATCTTCCTGACGCATCTGCACGAGCGGAAAATCCGATGGCGTAGCGCCGCCGGTCTCCTGACCCAGGCAATGCATCATGATTTCTTCCAGACTGGTGCGATACGCTGCAACGAGCAATCGCATGGTATCTTCACGGTATTGTGCGCTGCTGTAACGCCAGTTCAATACCAGTTCACCGTCATAGACATAAGCATTGATTTCCAGCGCATTGGTCAACGGCGCACCGGCATCGCGATCCGGCCCGGACGGCGCTTCGTTCCAGCCGAACAGACTGCCTTCGGTTCCGAGACTGTTATCCAGCCGTCCCAGATAATTCAATGTCACTGTCGGCCGCGGCCAGGTATTCGCCTGTTCGCGCAATGCGGAAGGCGTGCAATGCCGCAACAGTCCATACCCCAGACCCTCGTGCGGCACACTGCGCAGGGCTTCTTTTACCTGCTTGATACAACGGCTCAGATCATCCGAGAACGTCAACCGGACCGGATAAATGGCCGTGAACCAGCCGACGGTGCGGCTTAAGTCGACTGCTCTGTCAACTTCTGCGGATTGTTCCGGAACCGGGCTGCGGCCATGGGATTCCACCTCGACGATCATGGCTTCAGCACCGCGATAAGCAGCCGCCGTCCGTACCAGGGCAGCCAGCAGCAATTCATCGACACGTATCCGGTAAATCTGGCAAGCTTCTTCCAGCAGCATTCGTGTATGTTGGCTGTCGATGCGTAATACCTGCTCCGCAGCATCGCGCATACTTGTCACTGCATCCGGCGCATCGGGCGGAAAGCCCATCATCGCATCAGCTGTGACGGTACGCCAATAATCGGCTTCCCCCGCTAGCGCGCGATGCTGTGCAACACCGTTCAGTGCCTGCGCATGCTGGCGGAATGACTGCGTAACAGCCGGCAGCTGCAGCGATGCACCACTCGCCAGTTGCCTGCAGGCCAGTTCGAGATCTTCGAGCAGAATACGCCAGGACACACCGTCAACCACGAGATGATGAATCACGAGTAACAGACTTTGCTGCTTGTCCGCATGGGTGATGTGTACGGCCCGCACTAGCGGCCCGTGCTCGAGATCCAGGCTGTTCTGCGCCGCCGCGCAGAGTTGTTCCAGTTCGTGCTGATCAGAAACTTCGCGCACCCACAGCAGATCCTGACCTGAGGCTGTCTGGCGCGACATATAGTATTGCGACCAGCCATCCGGTGTCTGCCGCGCTGTTTTCCGATAGCGCAGACGCAATGCATCATGATGCGCGATCAACGCTGCCAGTGCTGTCTCCAAGTGAGTTATTTCAACCGGTTGGCGCAGTTTCAGCAACAGCGACTGATTCCAGTGATGGCGGCCCGGAATCGCTTGCGTGAAGAAATCGGCCTGAACCGGCGTAAGCGGCACTTCGCCTTCTTCCGGTTCGATAGCGCTGATTGACTGGGAACCCGTCGAAACCGCGATCGATTCGGCGAGTTTTTCAATCGTCTGATGACGGAAAAGCGTCGCAGGTGCGAAGTTTATTCCGGCATTACGCGCCCGGCTGACCACCTGAAGGGCGATAATGGAATCGCCACCCAGCTCAAAAAAGTTATCGGTAATACCGACACCTTCGATTTTCAGCAAAGTCTGCCAGATATCCGCCAGCTGATGCTCCAGCTCAGTACGCGGCATCACCCGGGTTTTATGTTCAGGTTGCGGATCCGGCAGCGCCGCATAATCGACCTTGCCGTGCGATGTTCGTGGCAGGTGATCCACCGCAATAATGGCAGAAGGCACCATATAGCCCGGAAGACGCTGTTCCAATGCTTTCTTCGCACTGGCGGCAACTTCCGCAGGATTACTTTCCGTCGCCACATAAGCGATCAATCTGGCGCTGGCCGATCCACTTTGCAATGTGACACAAGCTTCGCGCACTGCGGGCAACGCCAGCAACTGTGCTTCGATTTCACCGAGTTCGATCCGGTAACCTCTGAGTTTGATCTGACGGTCACTACGGCCTAGATATTCGACATCCCTATTGGCAAGGCAGCGCGCCAGGTCACGCGTGCGGTACATGCGGCCGCCCGGTGGTCCGAAGGGATCCGGAATAAAACACTCCGCCGTCAATGCCGGGCGCTGAAAATAACCGCGCGCCAACCCGCTGCCGCCGATGTACAGCTCACCCGTCACGCCAGCAGGAACAATGTTCAGATCGTGGTCGAGTACGTAGGCAGCCCGATCACCGACCGCCCGACCAATGGGCGCATAAGGCGTTGCACAGGATGTACCGGCAGCCGCAGTCCATAATAAGGGTGTAATGATCGCTTCGGTCGGGCCGTAACCGTTAATCAGTTTTTGCGGGTGTAATCCCTGGTGTATCCGTTCCACGGCATCACGCGCCACAGCCTCGCCACCTACTGTGCATAATCGCACCGGCAGTTTTTCAGCGTTCTCGATTGCCCAGTCGGCCAGTTGCAGAATCGGCGCAGTCGGTGGATAAATCAGGGTAACGCCGTGCGTGCGAATCGCCGCAGCCATTTCCTCGACACCCCAGACACCGGGATCGTTGATCAGCAGACGCCCGCCCGCCAGCACAGGAATCAACCATTGTTCCACCGCTGCGTCGAAAGTAAAGCTTGCGCCATGCAGCGCGCAATCGGCCGGCTGCAACCCATAATAATCCGCAACCGCCTGGCAATGCATGGCCAGCGGCCCATGCGCCACCCCGACGCCTTTCGGCTGCCCGGTCGAACCCGAGGTATAAATCACATACGCCAGTTGTTGCGGTGTAACCGTGACAGCCGGTAATTCATCCAGTTCTTCGGCTCCTTCCGGTAAATCAAGGTAAACACGGTTAAGCCGGGAAGGCAAATCTAAATGCGATTCAAGCGGTTTCTGCAGCAGCAATGTATGGATTTGCGCATCGTCAAGAATATAATGCATGCGTTCCGCCGGATAATCCGGATCGAGCGGCACATACGCCGCGCCGGCTTTCAATACCCCCAGCGCAGCAATGATCCAATCCACGCCGCGTTCAACCAGCAAGCCGACGCAGTGCTCAGCGCCTGTACCCTGCCGCATCAGTTGTTGCGCAATCCGGTTAGAACGATGTTCCATCTCACCATAAGTGATCTGCCGTTGCGCATCGATCAAAGCCACCTGATCGGGCTGCTGCAGAGCAAGCTGGCTAATGCGCGCAAAAACCGGGATGAAGGGCGCGGTTTCGCTGCCGGCAGGGTACGGTTTTCCATCCGCCTGTTCCAGCTGTACCGCACTCAAGTGCTGCGCCGGGTCATGCATCCAGTACGTCAGTATCGTTTGAAAATGCCCGGCCATGCGCTCGATTGTAGCGCGCTCGAATAAATCCGACGCGTAGACAAATACACCGCGGATCGTACCATCCGGGTCTTCTTCGGTCTCCAGACTCAGGTCGAACTGCGATCCGCCACCGCTCCAGTCGATCCGCTCGACTTCCCAACCGGTCGTTTTTTCCAGCGCTGCATAGTCAATCTGGAGATGGTTATATAACACCTGGAACAATGGTGAAATGCCGAGTTCGCGTACCGGCTGCAACGCTTCCACCAATTGATCGAAGGGAACCTCCGCATGATCCTGTGCCGCAAGCGCGGTAGCGCGAATGTGCTGCAGAAGTTCATGAAAACGCATCGGTCCTTTGACCTGCATGCGTAACACCAACATATTCACGAACAGACCGATAATTCCTGTCGTGGCCATCTGGTTACGATTGGTCACCGGAACACCTATCCGCACATCCGTTTGCCCGCTATAGCGGTAGAGCAAAGCGGCAAAAGCGGTCAAAAGGCCCATGAAAACTGTCGTACCTGCCGCCTGCATGCTGTCACGAAAACGCACACTGACTTCCGGGCTGAGTGCAAAGCGTACGACATCGCCCCGGCCGCTTGGCACAGCAGGGCGTGGATGATCCATCGGCAAATGAATCAGCGATTGTTCTTTACCCAGTTGTTCAATCCAATAGGTTTGCTGTGATGCCAGCGCACCGGCATCTATTCTGTTGCGCTGCCAGATCGCGTAATCGACGTAACGGACAGGCAATGCCGGTAATTCCGGCTGGTTTCCGGAGGCCAGTGCGGTATACATTCCGGCCAGTTCGTTCAACAGCACATTTACCGACCAGCCATCGGCAATGATATGGTGCATTACCAGATACAATTCATACGTACCATGGCCACGCTCGATCACCAGCAGGCGCCACAAAGGCCCCTTTGCCAGATCGAAAGGCCGCAATGCGGTTGCGAATGAAGTTGCAACGAGGGTTGCAACAGCGGACGCTTGCTGCTGGCCGGCGTTGCGATCGATCGCATCATCAGCCACCCACTGCAGATCGATGACAGGCTCGGCAAGAATCAATTGCCTGGGCATCTCTGAAGATTCGATGAACAGCGCGCGCAGCGATTCATGCCGCTGCGCCAACCGGAACAACGTCTGCTCGAGCACGCTGCGCAGCAGTTTGCCGCGAATGCGCACCGCTCCGATCATATGGTAGGCGGTACTTTCCGGTGTAATCTGGTGGTGAAACCATATCCGCTGCTGCGCGTAGGATAACGGGAAATCGTTCCCGGCCGCAGAATGCCGCACCAGATCGGAATCCAAGCTTGCATCGGGCTTCCGCCTGGCGCTATCCAAGCGGGCGGCAAAAGTGGTAACGACTGGCGCTTCAAAAATAGCACTGGATTCCAGATCAATTGCGAAGCGTTCACGCACCAGTGCCAGCAAATGCATGGCATCAATCGAATTGCCACCGAGCGCAAAAAAGCTGGCGCTGCGCTCAATCGCCGGAACATGGAGAACTTCCTGAAACAGGGTAGCGACCTGCCGTTCGGTATCCGACCATTGATCCGCAATGACCGGCACTGCCGGTGCTGCCGGCCCAGGGCCATGATCCGGATGGTATACCGCATACGGCTGCAACGTGCCATCCTGCCAGCCGAGCCAACATGCACGCCGTTGCAGCTTACCGCTGGTTGTTTTGGGTAATGTGCCGGGCTGTAACAGTAAAATCACACTGGCCGGTTCCTGATAAGCCTGGGCCAATGTTTCATTGATCAAATCGAACAAGGCCTGCGGCGGAACGAGCTTCTGCGTGCCGCGGCCGATTTCGGCAGCGATTCCGATACCCTCGCCATCCCGATGATCAACGGCAAAGGCGGCAATACGCCCCTTGCGCAGTACTTCGACGTGTTCTTCCAGCAGGATCTCGAGATCCTGAGGATACAGATTCTGTCCCCGGATCAGGATCAGATCCTTGAGTCGTCCGGTAATGAATAATTCCCCGTTGTGCATAAACGCCAGGTCACCGGTGCGCAACCAGGATTTTCCGTTCATGCTGACAAATCCCGCAGCTGTCGCGGCTTCGTTCTGCCAGTAGCCTTGCGCGATGCTGGGGCCTGAAATCCAGACCTCGCCAATCGCATCATGATTCACCGGTTCACAGGACTGCGGGTGCATCAGCGCCAGCTTATGGCCATCCTGCACCGCACCGCAGTTCACGACTGGCTGCCCGGCGGCATCCGGCTCGAAACGCCCGGCCGCCATCGCATCGGCACTGATATTGATCGCGCCCGCCCCACTGCCGGGATGCCCGCCAGTCACCAGCAAGGTCGATTCAGCCAGTCCGTAGCAAGGATAGAGCGCATTCGGATTCAAGCCTGCCACTTCAAATTTTTCGGCAAATGCCGCGAGCGTCTCCTGGCGAATCGGTTCCGCACCGCAGAATGCAATACGCCATGTGCTTAAATCCAGTGAATCCATGGCGCTTTCGCCGATACGTTCCACGCATAACCGGTATGCGAAATTGGGTCCGCCGCTGATACTCCCGCCGTATCGCGTGATCGCTTCCAGCCAGCGTACCGGACGCTCCAGAAAATGCTTCGGCGACATCAGGGTCAGGGTAATGCCGCTATATAAGGGCTGCATGAGACCGCCCACCAATCCCATATCGTGAAACAGCGGCAGCCAGCTGACAAAGCTATCCGCTTTGGTAATCTCGAACCGCTGTTGGATCGCCACTTCGTTGGCGACCAGATTGTCATAGCCGACCATCACGCCTTTCGGGGTCGACGTGGAGCCGGAGGTATACTGCAGAAACGCGATGCTGTCATCGCGCAGTAATGGGGGCCGCCAGGATTGCGCCGCTGCATAGTCGATCTCCTCGAACGCAACAACTTTTGCATTGATGTCAGCGAACAGCGTCCCCATCTGTTCCATCACCGTGTCGATCCACTCGCGTTGGGTCAGAACCAGCGTGGGCTTGCAATCCGCCGCGATCGCACGCAACCGCTCACTGTATTGCGGTCGGAGACCTCCGAGACGCTCAGGCGGGTAAGCCGGTACAGCGGTTACACCGGCATATAGACATCCCAGAAAAGCGGTGACATAGTCAGGACTGCCTGGAAAAAGCAATAGCACGCGATCCCCCGGTCTGACAAAAGCCTGCAGGTACCCGGCAACGGATTGCGCACTGGCATCGATTTGCGCATAGCTATACAGCGCGCCGATCTGTTCGCCGTCACCGAGAAAACGCAATGCCAATTGTTGCGGCTGGATTGCCGCAAGACGTTGAAACCGCTCGATAATATTTTCTTGTTGTGCTGCAAGCACGTGCATGACCCGATTCCCTCAAAAAACAAAATCACTTTCCACGACACCAATAGCGCCTGCTCAAGCCCGATGGGCTTCAGCCATTGCCACCACGACCCGGCGTGGCCCCTTGAAGGGTTCACGCGCATGCGCCGTCAGCATATTGTCGAGCATCAGTACATCGCCTTGCTGCCAGGGAAATGCCACTTTGTGTTCATCCAATACTGCACGGACTTCATCCAGTATCGCGTCTTCAATCGGTTTACCATCGCCGTAATAGACATTACGCGGCAAATCCTCCTCAGCGACGATATCCAGCAAAGTTTCGCGCAATGCCGGTTCCAGCGCGGAAATATGAAAAAGGTGCGCCTGGTTGAACCATACCATTTCATGCGTGCGCGGATGCCGGGCGGTCGCCTGGCATATCTGATAGGTCCGCAATTCACCGTCCGCCTTCCATTCGCATGCAATGTCATGCTGCTGACAATAGCGTTCCACCACCGCGCGGTCATCCGTATTGAATACCTGGTTCCAGGGCACATCCAGCCCGCTGCCGTAGTTGCGCACATACATCAGCCCGCGACTGGCAAAACGGTCGCGGATTTCCGGTGCTATGGATTGATAGATTTTACGGCTGTCGGCGATAGGCGTCGCGCCGCCCGATTGCGCGGCGACCGCACTATAAAACCATATTTTCATCGGCCAGTCGCGTGTGTAGGATTGTTCGTTATGCAGCGGAATCGCCTGATGCGGGGGATATTCCGTTGACGTGTAAATACCCTCTGCAACCTGGGTACGCGGTGTTGAAGCAAATTCATAACTCAGCAGAGGATGGCCGAAATCGGCTGCAAATTGCTGAAATTCCTCGACACTGAGCACATCAAAGCCACGAAAAAGCATAGCACCGCAATCCAGCAGGTGCAGATCGGCGAGTTCCCGCAATTGTGCGGATGCCACCGACAGGCGTATTTCGTTTTTCGGGTTCACCACGAGCGGCAGACCTTCAAATCCGTCCAAATAACCGAGTTCAAGTTCGGTCGTTTCTTTGATAAGCGTGGTATTCATTTTCATGCCATCATCCTAAAAACCAAGCGCAACCCGCTTGCAGCGTAGTTTATCGATACCATTCCCGGTCAGATTTTCTGACTATCCATGAATTGGCGCAGACTCAAAGGTCGCATATCGGTCCACACCGTTTCGATATAATCGAGGCATTCCTTTTTAGTACCGGTTTTCCCGGCCTCACGCCATCCAGCGGGAATATCCTTGTATTCCGGCCATATGGAATACTGTTCTTCATGATTCACGACGACCCGGAAAATCATATCTTCGCTATCGAAACTCATTCATTTTTCTCCTCAATACATGCGAACAAATAGCACTTTGATTTAACTGCAAAACTGGTCGAAATAAACTTCCCGCGGCAACACCATCATCGCGGCGCGTTTGTGCGGAAAATCGAATTCTTTGATCTTGTGAAAACCGGCTGCCTGCATGTAGGCAATCATTTTGGCGTTATCCGCCCGCGGTTCCGCCACCACATTGCGCGTACGCGGATCATCCAGAAACAGGCAGTGCGCCAGCGATGGCAACCAGGTGCTGACAAAATGCGGCCCCCGGAAACGTTCCTCACCGACCAGCATATGCAGGCCGCGATCGTAATCGTCGACATCATAGAAAGGCGCGATCCGGTCCTCTTTTGCCCAATAGGCTTCAAAATAACCAAAAGGCTCACCATCAAAGCAACCGATGAGCGGATGCAGGTGCCTATCTTTTAATACATCTTCGATATAGCGCGCATGCTCTTCCCGGCTGCCCTGCATTTCCCAGAAATGGGCAACTCTGGGCGTATTCATCCAGCGATGGAATGTTTCCAGATCGGTCGTGTCGTCTATCGTACGAAACGAGATAGTCTTATCGAGTGTGCGGATATAGCGCTGATAAAGTATTCCCCGCGGCGCCACTGGCCGCAACGGGTGGCGTTTTCCGTTCGTGACCGCATAATGCAGGGGATAACACGGTGGTTGCCTGGACAGCCACAGTTCCGGCACTTGCCAAAGTAATGCGCGGCTGCACTCCAGATGATGGGCCTGCCCATCCCGCCCATACTGCTGTACCGGATAGGCCAATCCGCGTTGCTGTAATATCTGCGCAAGATCGGTATACACGCTCATATCCAGTTCAACAGCACGTATGCCGGATGCATCGTCAAACAGACAATACAATGCAGCCAGCAGGCCTTGTAACACCGATGTGCCACTGGTCACTGCATGTCGTACAGGTTTGACGATGATCCGCTGGGCACCGTCGTCACGCGTCAGCGCAAAATACAACTCAAAACCATCGTCTATCGTCAGATACGGCTCAGAACCCGATTGCCAGTACAGCTTACGGCCATCGGGTAAACATTGCTCGATCAAGCTGTTCTGCAAACTGTGGCGCACTTCCGGAATCAATTCATGACCTCCATCACTCTATTATTCCCGGGATCGTAGCCAGGAAACCGCTGTGCAACCGACAAGGCGTACATGTACCCTCACAATACTGTGACTGACAGCGATAATCCTGCATACTCCTCCTCTTACAATTTCCTTAAATCCCTTCCCATTGAGTCCCGATTAGAATCCATAGCGCAGGGTTGCATACACCGTTCGCCGGAGGCCGTAATAACACGCTCCGGAAGCGCATGTAGAAACATATTCGTTATCGAATATATTATTCATATTGACGCTGAGTTGCGCACCCCGCAGCGTGGGATGCACATGCCGCAGGTCGTAGCGCACTGCCGCATCAAACAAGGTATACGAAGGCGCTTTCAGGCTGTTGACGATATCGCCGAAATTCGAACCGATATGCCTGACACCCCAGGCAAGACCTAACCCGGCCAGCCGATTGCCGTAAAAAGTATAATCCAGCCAACCGGAAACCTGATGCCGCGGCGTTAATGCCAGCCGGTTGCCCAATTCCTCCGGATCGTTGCTTTTGCTTACGTTTGAATCCGCGAAGGAATAAGCACCGATGAAATTCAATCCGTCCATAACATTTGCTTTGACTTCCGCTTCTATACCGCGCACACGCACCTCACCGGTCTGCACAAAGTAGCCGGTATGTCCCGGCGTCAGATCAGGCGTGAGTACATCGCGCTGTTTCAGATGATAAGCCGCAACCGACATCAAAGCGTTGTAGTTGACCGGCTTATACTTGACACCCACTTCATATTGCCGGCCGGTAGTCGGTCTGAGCGGTGCACCGTCAAAAGTAGCCCCCGGAGACGGCTGGAATGATTCTGCATAGCTCGCGTAAGGTGCAATGCCATTATCGAACAGATAGGTCAATCCGGTCCGGTAAGTGAATGCGCGATCGTTCTGCCGGGTACTGGTTTGTTCATCGAAAAACATGTCATTATCCCGTGTGCGCGTTTGGGCCCAATCGTTACGGACACCTAGCGTCAATAAGAAGCGGTCGTATTTCATCTGATTCTGCGCATACAGACCTACCTGATCGAGATTCTGGTTTCTGATGAAGTCGATGACCGGCCGGGCGAAATCCTGTCCGTATACCGGATCAAATGCATCGATAAACAGAAAATCCTCTGAAAAACCACGGCGGTTTGTACCAGACATATGCCGATAATCGACGCCCACCAACAGATTATGCTGCACCGGTCCCGTATTGAATTTGCCATGCATCCGGCTATCCATCGTGAACGTGCCGGCCTTATCCTTGTAGTGCGCAGCCACGCGGTCGAGTGTACGGAAATCGATCGGATCGCCGTTCTCATCCAGCGCGAAACCCAATGAAAAGATGTTGGGATAATCACTCTTCACATCGGCGTAGCGTAAATTCTGCTGGAAACTCCAGGCATCATTGAAGCGGTGATCGAATGCATAACCGACGGCATATTGATCCCGCTTGTAATGATCATAGCCCGGCTCCCCGTGAAAAGTACGGGTTGAGATTTTGCCATTCGGATTGGGCAACAGCGAACCTTCCGGCGGCAGAAACATCATTGCATTGCCGGTATCGTCCCGCTGATAATGACTGAGCAGCGTCAGTGTCGTATCCGTTCCCAGACGCCAGGTCACGCTGGGTGCAATAAAATAACGATCCAGATGTGCGTGCTGAACCTGTGTATTGCTGTTACGCACCAATCCGGTCAGACGGAAAAACAGCCTGCCATTGTTATCGACTGGGCCGCCAATATCCAACCCACCCTGAATGCGGTCATAACTTCCGCCGGTAATGAACAATTCACGCACCGGAACCGCGGTAGGACGCTTACTGGTCATATGAATCAAACCGCCAGGACCGCTCAGACCATACATCGTCGAGGACGGTCCCTTCAGTATTTCAACACTCTCCATGCCGTAGGGCTCGATGCGAAGATTGGCGTAATTCGAACCCACCAAACCCAGGCCATCCAGAAATTGCGTTGCTTCAAAACCCCGGCTCTGAAAGTAATCGTCCCGCGTCGAATCCCCGTACAGCCCGGTCAGAATCCCCGGTGTATAGACTACCGCGTCGCTGATCGTCTGCGTCAGACGCGCATCGAGCTCGGAGCGGGTAATCACATTGACCGTCTGCGGAATTTCAATCAACGGAATATTCGTTTTAGTCGCGGTGCTGGTTGTTTTAGGCGTAAAGCTTTCTGCGCTTGACACACTATCCTTGATAGTAATTTCCGGGAGTTTCGTCGTCTCCTGCGCGTTTTTGTTTTTTTCCTGCGGCCTTGTCAGGCTCTCACTCTGCGCGCCCGCAAATCCTGTTACACCTATCAACAGAATTATCCAGCACGCTGATCGAATCCAATTCATGAAATACCACCCTACAATAAAATAAAGTTTAAATTATTTTTATAAATGTCCCGCGTAGCGCTCACATTGACTTGCCGCAACGAATCGCATACGCCCCCTATCCAGTGCTTTAATACAAGCACATCCATATTTAACTATATATGATAATAGTAATGCAAACAATAATCTTTCTCATTTAAAAACACTCCAGGTTGTCATGGTGCTTACCGATCGCCGTTATGGGCAGGCGAATCACTTGGCTATACCGTGCCCGGACTGACACGAAAAGAACAACGCACAGAAATGGAAAATTCAGGCACATGCGGAATGCGCAAACACTTAGTATTCAGAGTGTTCAGCAGATTCTTACCGGCAAGTTCAGCTGAATTTATTTTTCTGCTTTTAAATGAAAAAAATCTTATGACGGATCAAGTACATCGCAAACAATACAATCCTTGTATCAATACCCAGATCACGATAAAAAAACATCTTTAGCGCGATCTGGATTCAGCACTTTTAACTGATACCGATATTATCGGGTAGCACGAATGCTTTTATTTTTCTCAGTCGTAATCTCAAGACTCCAACCACCCTTGATTTCCCCAGCAAACCAGTAGTAGTCGTCGGAAACAATGAGTTTCCATACGCCGGTAGGATCAATACCGTGCAGATTGCTTAATTTCGGCCCATTCAGCACTTGCTTATAGGTAGACGGATCACCCGCAACCACCGTACCGAGTATGGTTGATGGAGTTAAGCCAATAGAGTTATTCGAACTATTAAATGCGCTTTGACCCACCACATTCCCCGGAAAATGATCGGTATCCGGAGAATTATCGTAATCCGACGGTTTAAACGTTCTCAGGCTTGTATCCGTCCACACGCCAACCCATTCATCATAGATAACGTCATACAACGGATTATTAACCCTACCACTCAGACGGCCATCGTCACGCACTGAGCGCGGCAGTGGCAATATCGCGGAATCATGGAAACGCCAATTCAATCCTTCCGCCTTGATACCGAGCACACCACCTTCCGGTGTAGCGCCCGCAGAACTGACATTTGACGCTACCATAACCCAGCTGCCGTTCGGCGCAACCAGCATGATATCCACGTCATTCAGATAATCATGATGGATATCATGGATATATACACTGATATCGGAAATCACCGCATCATCCCGGAAAGTACCGTTTGGAACCACGATTGTCGACGGCGTAGCCACGACGACAGGCACTTCAGGCGGTAACTGGCGAATCTGGCCCGGTTGGTTTGGCGGCAGATCAGGAGTGTATAAATCCAACAGCGCAGCACAATCCGGATTGTCTGGATTAGCACAGGTATCATTGATTACAATCGGCGTAGGATTACTGAACATGCCGGCTTTACCATACGGCGTCGGTTGTGCCGCATTCGCCCCAAACGGGACGACCAATGCGACTGAAAGCAAAGCCGTTGCGATCATATTCGCCAGCGGCTTTAATTGAGGCCTAGAGTTTGTCATTTTTTCTCCATTCATTATATTAATAAGGGATTTTTAAAAAATTCTCTTCGACGCAAATCCCAGTACGTGAAGTCTTTTATGTGCAATGGTGTTTTTTCCGAAACTTTATGCTGCGGCAATGTTCACCATGTGCACGGAATCTCTGTCCATTCGGTATTGATGATGCGGTGTTCGGGGTTGATACGCAGGTCTTCATCGCGTCTTGAATGTGCCGTTGCCAGCACTTCTTCACGCTTCAATCTCCTGTTGCTCAGTCCGGTTACCTTAATCTGTCCTTCATAGGCATATGAAGGCTCGGGGTCATCCCCCAGATCTGCCGTCAAAATGGCGGAACCTTGCGCAGCAACCGGTGTTCTTGTACCGGAAAAGCGCTCGATCTTTGCCTTTCCAGTTGCAGGCCAGGATCCGCCTTCGAAATCACCCGGCCCATCGATCTGGAATACCTTCGCGTCAAACTGCACTTCCTGAGCACTATTGTTAAGTATGTTCAGCGTCACAAAACGCGCAGCCAACACCAGATCAACATAAGGACCATCCTCAACACCACCTAATGCGATATTCTCAACAGGCCCTGTTGAAAGACAGATCGAATGGTTTCTTACCACTCTTTCACTATCAGCAATCCTTCCTGATCCTGATCTTTCATCAGCCGCAATCACCGCTCCTGAAGAAGCTATTGCCAACATTGCAAACAAAATCATTGTCTTCTTTTGCATTGCCATATATTCCTCAAACAAATCAATATATTGCCAAAAAATCAGATTCTCTTTCAGAGCTTTAATCTAAATAAGAATAATTCCTATTCGTATTATCATTATCATAAAAGTAGATGTCAAGCCTTATTAAAAAAACAGTTACTTGCGGACACCCAAATTCAACGCGAAGATTTTTCGAAAACTCTTAAATCTCAGCCCTAGTCACTGGAATCTTTTCCATTCAAATTCAATGTGTAATCTGCTTCATGAAGCGCTTAATGACACACCGGCAGCGATCAGCATCACCCACCTTAACCCGGGTGATGCTGAAGGGCTTGCATATCACACACACAAATGATAGTGTTAATAATAATACGAATTATTCTCATTCGTACATTATATTTTTCGAAAAATACAGCGACATCAGGATCGCATGATTAAATCTATGCTCAAGCCCATGTTTAAAAAGGAATCACTTCACGTTCTTTTTTGTAAGCAGCAGAACCGATTACGAGAGACCTTTGCACGGTGTCATGAGCGGTACGAGAATAAGGCAAAAATTTGCGAAAAAGCGGAGTTTGCACGGGGTAAATGAGCATTTTTCGCAAATTTTTAACGCAATTATCGTGCCGCGTAGTAGCCGTGCAAAGGTCTCTACGAGTTAATTCTGATAAACCGCAGTACTTCAGTGATAAACAACCAATGACACGCTACCTTGATCGTTTTTATGAATAACTATTCCGCTTTTCCGAACGCCGCCATTCACTTCAGGATTTACAGGCCATAGCATGCGTATCATTCAATTATTATCGCAACACCATAAATGGCTGCTGGTTGCAGTGATTATTTTGAGTATTGCCGCTGCCGGCCTGAGTATCAGCGTTATTGCGTTTATCGACGGATATCTGATCCCTAATGCCGCAGACGCGACATTTTTCCTGTATGCGCAATTTTCCGCGCTTATTCTTCTGCTTTTCATTCTCGGTACCGCATCGCATATTGCGATTACGACACTCGGCCATAAACTGGTCTACCAGATGCGCCGTACTTTGATCAAACGCATTCTCGATACCCATGTCGAACATCTGGAATCTTTGGGCACCGCGCGGTTACTGGCGTCTCTCAACAGCGATACGACCAGTATCACGGCGGCATTCATCGCATTACCCGCCATCATCTACGGTCTGACCTTAAGCGTTGCCGGATTTCTCTACCTTGCATGGCTTTCATTGCCGCTGTTTCAGGTTATTTTCGGCTGGCTGGCATTCACCGTCTTTATCGGTTGGTTCCTACTGAAGCGAACCCATGCGGAAGTCATACTTGCACGCGAAGCCGAGGATGCGTTATATCAGGATTATCAAGCGATTCTTGAAGGCCGCAAGGAACTCCGGCTCAACCGCTCCCGCGCGCATCGATTCTACGATGATGAATTCAGCCGCGATGCGGGCAGGAACCGCGATCACGACATCCGCGCGGATATCTACAACGGCATCAACGACAACTGGGCCAATGCCATGATACTCGGCTCCATCGGCCTGATATTCCTGCTGACCTATGGCGCAGTCTGGGCACCGGCTGAAGTCGCTATCACCTTTGCGCTCACCATTTTGTTTCTGCGCACCCCTCTGTCCAACCTGGTCATGGCAGTTCCCAGTCTGGTCGCCGGCAATGTCGCGTTATTAAAACTGAAATCGCTGGATCTTGCCGAATACCATCCGGCATTCGACGATCAAGGCGCGGCACTTCCCGCCAATTGGAAAACGCTCGATCTAAAGGATATTTACTATCAGTACCATGCCGCCGGGGGCGATTCCGGGTTTTCCGTCGGCCCCCTGGACCTGAGTATCCATCGCGGTGAAACGATTTTTATCATCGGTGGCAACGGCAGCGGAAAATCGACATTGGTGCGCATCCTAGTGGGCCTGTACAACGCACATGGCGGGCAGATTCAAATCGGGAATCAGGTGATTGATGAAACGGCACGCGGCTCTTTTCAGCATTTATTTTCCACTGTTTTTTCTGATTTTTATTTATTCACCGCACTGCTGGGATCTGACGGCAAACACGCCGCGCCAGCCGAAATCAACACTTGGCTGACGGCATTGGCAATGACCGATATTGCCACCGTCAATGACGGCACACTCGTCAATACCCAATTATCACAAGGCCAGCGAAAACGTTTGGCCCTGCTGGTCGCCATCCTGGAAAAACGCCCTATTCTGGTTCTCGATGAATGGGCGGCGGACCAGGATCCGCAATTCCGCCACCTTTTCTACACATACCTGCTGCCGGAACTCAAAAACAGAGGCATCACGATTATCGCCATCACACACGACGATCGCTATTTTTACACGGCCGACCGCGTTATGAAAATGGACAACGGCCAGCTGCAGGAGCTGGAGTTGGACCATCCACAACACCGCGTACACGATGTGCTGTCAATGGCGAGCCACGGATAAACGCGCTATGTCACGCCTGAAAAAAATCAGCTTAATCACATGCGGCGGAATAATTCTGGCCATCCTGGCGCTATCGCTTGCGCTTTACGCTTCCCTGCCACGCTATACCGCAACACTGGAGCTTGAAGGACTTCAGGATTCGGTAGAAATCATACGTGACGAACATGCGGTTCCACATATCTATGCAAACAACGAACTCGATGCCTACTATGCCCTGGGCTTTGTTCATGCCCAAGACAGGCTCTGGCAGATGGAATTCAATTTACGGGTTGCCACCGGCACACTCGCAGAATGGTTCGGCAGCAGCATGCTGCCTATCGATCGATTCCAGCGTACCCTGGGTCTGACCGGCCTGGTCAATCAGGATTTCGATCGGCTGGATGCTCACACACGCGCCATCCTGGCAGCCTATACCCAAGGTGTTAACGCCTACCGCAACACGGTGCCTGTGCCGCCACCGGAATATTTGTTTTTAGCTGCGTCTCCGCGCATCTGGCAAGCTCAGGATTCATTATTGCTGTTAAAACAGATGGCCTGGCAACTCTCCCGGAATTACTGGGATGAATTACTGTATGTCGCGCTCCGTCAGGATCTATCCACGCAGGAACTGGATGATCTGCTGCCTTCTTATCCGGACGATACACCGTTGCCGCCGCTGCCGGATCTCGATCATCTTTACGCGCACCTTACTCAACCGGCTGAAGCCATCCTCAATACTGCAGCGCTGAAACCGCCTGCGCATATCGGATCGAATAACTGGGCGCTCACCGGATCACGCACGATGAGCGGCAAACCGGTGCTGGCCAACGATCCGCACCTGAAACTTACGATTCCCGCACTCTGGTATCTCGCGCATATTTCCACGCCTGATATGAATCTGGTCGGCGCAACGCTGCCCGGCATACCGGCAGTCATATTAGGGCGGAATGATTTTGTAGCCTGGTCGTTCACGAATACCGGCGCCGACAGCCAGGATCTGTATCTGGAACGATCGCCGCATGAACAACCGGATCAGTATGAAACCCCGGACGGGACAGCACGCTATGAAATCCGTACTGAAACGATCACCGTGCGGCATGCGCAAGATGAGCACATCACCATCCGGCGCAGCCGCCACGGGCCGGTTATTTCCGAGAGCGACGCAGAAATTCAGGCGCTGATGCCGGATGGCGCCGGCCAGCTGTCGCTCGTTTTAAACTGGACAGGACTGCATCCGGGCGATATCACACTGCAGTTTTTCCACAAAGCGGCACATGCCGCCTCAGCCCGCGCGTTTCTGGATGCCGCCCGTGATTATCAGGCACCGTTACAGAATATTGTTTACGCGGATAAAACCGGTGTCATCGGATTTATCGCTGCCGGACGCGCAGCGCTGCGTGGACCGGAAAATGACCTGCGGGGACGGGTGCCCGCTCCCGGCTGGCTGGCTTCGTATGACTGGCAAGGGTTTATTCCTTTCGAACAATTACCGCAGGAACATGCGCCAGCCTCTGACTTTATTGCCACAGCCAATCATGACATCACACCGGCCGGTTATCCCTATCTGATCGCTTCCGATTGGGCGCCACCTTACCGGGTCAACCGGATCACGGCACTGATTACCCAGCAAACGAACCATAGCCTGACCGATTCCCAATCCATTCAGTTGGATACCCAAAGCACGCTTGCCGAGCGCTTACTGCCATTACTGTTGAAAGTACAAACACATGAGCCGCTGGCGCAAACAATCCTGACGCGATTAAAACAATGGGATTTGAAGATGCATGGGAATGCGCCCGAACCGCTGATTTTTATTGAATGGACACAGCAGCTTGCATCCCTGTTGTATACCGATAAGCTCAAAGGGCACCACGAGCTGATCGGCGATGACAGCCCGGAATTCCTGATTCGCGTGCTCAGCAGTCACGATGCGCAGTTGCGCTGGTGTAAAAACGCAGCGGCCGCTGCGGCCGACCCCTGTATGCCGTCAATACAAGCCGCACTACAAATCGCGATTGCAAAACTGAGTGATCGCTACGGTAGCGATCCAGATACATGGTCCTGGGGAGAAGCACATATCGCAACGGCACGCCACCCCTTATTCGGAAAGCTCCCTGCTCTGGGACGGTTAACCAATCTTATCAGCCCGAGAAGTGGCGGACGGGATACCGTCAATTTCAGCGGTCATTTTTATGACGAAGACAACCTTACTTATATCGAAGAAGTCGCACCCAATTTACGGGCAATCTATGATCTGGCGAATCCGGAAAATTCAGTTTTTTCATTAAGTAGTGGGCAATCCGGACATTTCTTCTCACCTTATTACAAGAACCTGACCAGCGGCTGGATTGCAGGACATTATTTCCCGATTCACACCGATCACGGCACGGTTACGCGCGGCGCGATCGGCCATCTGGTGATCAATCCCCTAAATTCCTTAAACCCCTTAACTAACCCCAATCAATCTACAGAGAACCATGCACATGAAAGAAACCTCAGCTCATCTTAACCTGGCGGGTGTCGGCATCGGCCCGTTTAATCTCAGTCTGGCCGCTTTACTGGCGCCATTGACGCAAACGACCAGTTGCTTCTTCGACCGCCGCCCGGCTTTCGCCTGGCATCCCGGCATGATGCTGCCGAGCACACGCATGCAGACTTCATTTCTGAAAGATCTGGTCACCCCCGTCGATCCAACCAGCCCTTATAGCTTTTTAGCTTATCTGGTCGCTCACGGCCGTTTTTACCGGTTCCTGCATGCCGAGTTTCCCCGTGTTCGCCGGGCTGAATTTGCTGATTATTTACGATGGGTCTCGGAGCAATTACCGAATCTTGCTTTCAATCAGGACGTCGCAGAAATCGATTTCGATCATCACGGGTTTCTGCTCAAATTCAACAACGAGTACGCCGTCCGTTCCACAAATCTGATCATCGGTACCGGCGTGGCACCCTATATTCCGACATGGGCACAGACGCACATGGGTGCACGCTGTGTACACAGCAGTCATTATATGGTTACCGATCACCAGTTACAGGACCGGCGCGTCGTCGTCATTGGCGGTGGACAAAGCGGCGCGGAAATTTTCCTCGACGTTCTGTCCGAGGCTCATGGAAAACCCAGAGAAGTCACCTGGATCAGCCGCCGCCCCAACCTCGAGCCACTGGATGAAACGGCATTTACCAACGAATATTTTACACCGGATTACGTAAAAAGCTTCTACCGCCAGCCGGACAATCGCCGTGACCGTATCGTCCGCACTCAAACGCTGGCCGGGGATGGCGTTTCCCCGCAAACACTCATTGAAATATCCCAATATCTTTATGAAAATGATTTTCTACGGCATAAGGATAGCAACCATGATTACCGCATCATGACAAACCGTGAGGTGCGGCGCATGACCCGGAATTCGGCGGACTGGCAGCTGCACATGCACAATCGATTCGATGAATCCGACGAAAGCGTCTCTGCCGATGTGGTCATCCTCGCAACCGGATACCGACAGGCCATACCCGATTGTCTTGCACCGCTGGCTACGCGATTCGAGCGCGACAGTGAAAATAACATACCGCTGACCGAAGATTATCAGGCGCTGTGGGATGGCCCCGCAACCCACCGGATTTACATGATGAATGCCGGTCTGCGAACGCATGGCATCGCCGATCCGCAACTGAGCCTGGCGGCCTGGCGGGCGGCGGTCATCGTCAACAGTCTTCTTGATCAGAAAATATATCGCACGGATTTCGCCCCTTCACCCTTGTATTGGAGTGAAACCTGTTGCGGTGATGATGAAGAAAACTATCTGGCGGCGTCGACATTCTCTGCGTGTGCCGGACGCGAGTGATACTTTAGTCTGGTTATAGGGCATTTTTGACACGCTCCAGCGTGAGCATTGCGCATTCACGTATTTCCAGCCTCTCTAAAGTACAAAGAAAAAGCGGGATTCTCGAATTCCGCTTTTATTCAAATGCCTGACAGGGCATATGTTCCTCTTGCAGTACACACTGCACCTTTCAAGCAAATCGGAACCGCTTTCGCATGTTGGCGTCGTTTTTACCTCTCATGTACTCTACCGCAAGCTTCCATGCCTATCAAACACAGCGGCAATTTGCGAAATCCGGGCAATATTCATTTGACTCTTCCTTCTTCGACTATTGGGTTAAATCTCTAGTCTGGCATAGTGCCATGCCGTTGAGGGGAGAAGTCCATTCCAGTGGACTACGCGGACTTTGTCCGTTATTGCGAATCCCGCAGGACTGAAATAACCCGGGACCGTTTTGCTTCACCACGCGATGTAATTCATCAGGTCTGCCCGTTTCGGCGTCGCAATAACAGCAAAATGAGTGGAGTGTTAAAAAATCCGACAGAATCATGCCGAACCAGCCTGAATCCGGTCTAAGTTGCCACAATTATGACGCTCTACAACAGACTGGAAACTATACACATCGCGAGCGATGGCGTTATCCTTTACAAAAAGTCTGACTACTGAATCAACGCGGTTTCAACAAGTGACCACAGTTTGCATAGCGCGCATTCCACATGAACAAGAATCCTCGTGCAAGCCAATGCGCACAATTAATGCCTGCACGCGTTGCAAACCCACCTGATTATCAGGTGGTCATTGCCATCGCCATCGCCATACGGCGGCAAATTTTACATCTGAGACTGCAGGTAATTCTGCAGTCCGATTTTATCGATCAGATACAGCTGTTTTTCCAGCCAATAAGCATGATCTTCTTCTGTGTCAGCCAGTAGTTGCTCAAGAATTTCCCGGGTCTGGTAGTCCCGCTCCTGCTCACAATCGGCGATGGCATTTCGCAGCGCTACAATCACAGAACGTTCCAGTTCCAGATCATTTTGCAGCATTCCCGGTACATCCTTGCCGATTTTAAGCGGGCTGCGGTTTCCCAAAATAGGTACACCTTCCAGATACAAAATCCGTTTGATCAGAAGGTCTGCATGCTGTTTCTCATCGTCCATTTCATGACCGATACGCTCATAAAGCTTATTAAACCCCCAATCTTCATACATACGCGAATGTATGAAATATTGATCCATGGCGGTCAGTTCTTCAGCAAGAAGCGTATTCAGTGTATTGATAATTTTCGTATTCCCTTTCATAAGATATTTTCCTTTCATGACGAACTATTGAATTGAAGATTGTTTCCTTTTTAAAACAACTTCTGCTTGAAGTCATCAAAGAACAACAATCTTCCCTCCTGCATTTCATTCCCGAGAAATATATGACAGCGTCACTTTGTTCGGTACGGACATCCTGCTGTCAACAGAGGAAACTATCATTATAAGGATTACAGAACATGAAAACAACAATATACTGTTGATTATAAATGCTAATTATTATCAATATCGCTCCTACCCGGACGTCGCACATTAATGCTGTTGCATATTGTTTGCGCCTGCCGCATCCATCTGCGGCAATGCATCCTTGGCATACCCATTCAAATGAGATTTTCCGGCAGTCAATTGATCCAAGACCTGGGTAAATCTCGAAATACCGGCGCCCTTGTACAACAGACACGGTTTATGTTGGCGCTTACAGTAGCGTTTCAAAAGATAGTACGCCGCATGGCTGACGGAATCCGTCGGGCAAATGACGGTACTTGCCTTGTTGATTAATTCCGGCAGACGCGACAGAGATTCATGCAACCCACCGTCATGGTGAATCAAACTGAAGCCATACCGCTGTGCAAGTGCGCGATATTGTGGCAGCAATGCAACGCGCCCACCTACGCACAGTACACATTTTCTTGCAGTCAGCGATATAGCGCAGGTCTGCTGTTCGCCCTCCATCAACTCATCATCACTATGGACGGCTTCTTTGGCCAGACTGCCAAAAGGCGCGCATTGATCCGCCAATGCAGTGCGTTCCTGTTTGAGCTTTGCTATTTCAGCATGAGCATGATGCAACGATTTTTCCAATGCATTGACACGCTCCGCTGCTGCAAGCAGTTTGTCATTCTCATGCACCAATGTCATCAAACGTTTCCCCATCTCGGTAATCGCCTGACCCGATTCGAATTTAAACAAATCAGCCTGCATTTTCTCGATGACATGTTGCTGCTGGCACTGGCTTTCCGCCAGTTGAATCGCCTTGTCCAGTTTTTGCTGCCATTTGGATCGGGCTTGTGCATAACGTCTCTGCATCAAATCCAGCGCATCGTGCAGTTTTAGATTTTCCTGCTCCAGTTGCCTGAGCTTGCGCATATCGACCGCATGATGTGCACCAACCTGATGTGAAAGCATGTGCATTTCGGCATAAATCAGCTCGCGCGTTTTTTCACTGACTGATTTATGTGTAAGGGCCGCCCACATACCGCCGGCGCCTTCCCCCCGGTTCAAAAATTCGCGCCACAGGGCTTCAACTTCCTGATCCGATTTGGCCTGATTGAAGCAGGCGATGATATGCCGGTACTTCGCGTCCAGATGCTTCTGTATAGCCTTGGACAATGGGTTACGCGTTCTTGCATGATTGACGACCGCTACGTGCAAGGTAAAAGCATCTGCCTGCGACGACTCCAGCTCAAAACGGCGTGCAAATTTTGCCAGATCATCCAGCGACAGACATGTACCGACAACCGGACAATGGTACATATCTTTCAATTCCCAGAGTCTGGTTCTTTTAATCACATTTACCATCATCTGCGGCAACAACCGGTGTTCCGCATAATCCCGCAGGGATAAATACCCGTTGATGAATTGTTTCAACGAAATATTCGTACTCATAATGTAATAACCCACTGTATTAATAACATCTGATTTCTGGAAAAACGAGAGCCTGATTTTCACGATTGGACATGCAAACGCAGCGCAACACACGCAACATACGCATGTTAGGTACAATATGTTTCTTGAAAAACAGAAATTACGCCATCGATTGGCTTTTTGATTCGATCCTGCATGCAGCACCTTCCATAAAATCGTGATGAATGTTTTTTTATGGCTGGCTTTAAATAGCTGGCTAATCTACTTTCGTAGCATTGATTGTCTTATACAAACAGAAGAATACAAATGATAATCATTATCATTAGATGTGTAAATAAGAATTTTCTAATTCACCCGAAACCGTCTCAAAAAGAGTGCTTGCTATCGCGCATAGACGGAATGCTCAGCGACGACATCTGCTCTAACAGTCTATTTTCAATAGCCCGCTAACCATACAACCGGCGTTTCAAGCCGCATCGATTCAGGATGATGGTGCTAATTTCTTCGATAGAAATGCGCGTCGTATCCTGAAAGGGAATATGGTATCGATGAAAAATTGATTCCTGCCATTCGATTTCCAGCGCGCATTGCGCCAGCGAAGCATACTGACTGCCGGGATGGCGTTCGCTACGAATCACATGAAGTTGCGCCGCACTCAGCGTCAGACCGAACAATTTTGATCTGACCATTTGCAACACTTCGGGCAATTGCTGCACATGCATATCATCCGGCGTGAATGGATAATTTGCCGCCGCAATGCCGTACTGCAACCCAAGATAAAGGCAAGCCGGTGTTTTGCCGGAGCGCGATACGCCGACCAGAATGATCTCGGCTTCTTTAAAATGCCGTGGGTCAATGCCGTCATCATGTGCCAGAACATAATTAATCGCCGCAATGCGCTTGAAATACGCCATATGATGCTGCAGGCTATGCGAACGGCCTGCCATACCGGCAAAAGGCTGGTGCAACTCTTCTTCGACCGAATGGATAAATGTTTCAAAAAAGTCAAAAACACGACAATTGGCCTGTTTAATGACATCCAGAATCTCCGGCTTGAGCAATGTACTGAAAATCAGCGGCCTGCAGCCATCGTGTTCAGCCGCCCGATCAATCTGTTCCCTGACAGCGCCGGCTTTTTCAACACTGTCCAGAAACGGCGCATTGACCGTTTCCCAGGTAATGTTATCGAACTGTGTCAATAAACTGTGACCCAGCGTCTCGGCGGTAATACCGGTCCGGTCGGACAAATAGAAGACTGTACGCTTCTGCCCGCTCATACCGGATGCTGCATTTTGGCCAGATCCAGCCATGTCTGTATCACCGAGTCGGGATTAAGCGATATGCTGCTGATGCGCTGCTCAAACAGCCAGGCTGCGAAGTCCGGATAATCCGAAGGCCCCTGCCCGCATATGCCGATATATTTGTTCTGTCTGTGACATGCGTCAATCGCCATTTTCAGCAACTGCCTGACGGCTGGATTGCGTTCATCAAATAAATGCGACACCAGTCCGGAATCCCGGTCGATACCCAGCGTCAGTTGCGTCAGGTCATTCGAGCCAATCGAAAAACCATCGAAATACTGTAAAAACGCCTCCGCCAGCACGGCATTGGACGGAATTTCGCACATCATAATCAACCGCAGGCCGTTTTTACCGCGCTCAAGCCCTTGTGACGCGAGTAAAGCGGTAACCTGCGCCGCCTCTTCAAGCGTGCGGCAAAATGGAATCATGACCTCAATGTTGGTCAGTCCCATGTCATCGCGTACCTTGCGCAACGCTTTGCATTCCAGTTCGAAACAGTCGCGGAAATCCGGGGAAAGATAACGCGACGCGCCCCGAAAACCGATCATGGGATTTTCTTCATGCGGTTCATAACGATCACCGCCGAGCAGATTGGCGTATTCGTTCGATTTAAAATCGGACGTACGCACAATCACCGGGTGCGGATAAAAAGCCGCAGCCAGTGTCGCAATACCTTCGGCCAGTTTATCCACATAAAAATCAACCGGACTGCTGTAACCTGCGATAGGGTCGCTGAGCTGATCTTTCAGGTTTTCGGGCAGCCGGTCGAATTCCAGCAAAGCCTTGGGATGAATGCCGATCATGTTACTGATGATGAATTCCAACCGCGCCAAGCCGACACCCTGATTCGGCATGCGTGAAAATGAAAAGGCATATGATGGATTACCTACGTTCATCATGATTTTTACCGGCAGTTCGGGCAAATTTTCCGTCGCGGCAGTGGTACGCTCAAACGGCAGCAAACCGGCATACACAAATCCGCTATCGCCTTCAGCGCACGAAACCGTAACCGGTGCGCCATCCGTAATTTTTTCCGTCGCATCACCGCAGCCTACCACCGCAGGAATACCCATTTCCCGGGCTATAATCGCTGCATGACAGGTCCGCCCGCCCCGGTTCGTAACAATTGCAGCTGCCCGTTTCATGATGGGCTCCCAATCCGGGTCAGTCATATCGGTCACGAGCACATCGCCCGGCTGGATTTTGTGCATCTGGGCAATATCACGGATCAAACGCGCCGCTCCCTGGCCTATTTTCTGGCCGATCGCCCGGCCTTCGGCCAATATCACACCTCTATTATTCAGCCTGTACCGTTCCAACACTGCGCCGGCACGGCTTTCGACAGTCTCCGGGCGCGCCTGTACGATATATAACTGTCCGTCCAAGCCGTCCAAAGCCCATTCAATATCCATGGGTTTCCCGTAATGCTGTTCAATAATCACGGCCTGGCGTGCAAGCGCCTCAACTTGTCCGTCGGACAGGCAAAATCGCGTGCGGCGGGCGCTTTCCACACTGCGCGTCACCGTGGCGGTTGTTCCAGCGCTTGCCGCGTCGCTGTAAATCATTTCTATCGCTTTACTGCCCAGCCGCCGGGAAAGAATGGCGGGATAACCCGCGTCGAGTCCACGCTTATAGACATAAAACTCATCCGGATTGACCACGCCCTGCACGATGGTCTCACCCAACCCATAAGCCGCAGTGATAAAGACAGCGTCACGGAAACCCGATTCGGTATCCAGCGTAAACATGACGCCGCTTGCGCCCAGATCACTGCGCACCATTTTCTGGATACCGGCTGATAGATAAACCTTATCATGCGGAAAATGCTGATGCACGCGATACGCAATCGCACGATCGTTATACAACGAGGCGAATACGATTTTGATGGCTTCCAGCAGCGACTCCAGGCCCTTGATATTCAGCAGGGTTTCCTGCTGGCCGGCGAACGAGGCGTTTTCCAGATCTTCCGCGGTTGCGGAAGAACGCACGGCAAAAGAAACCGTTTCCCGATGACCGCTGTCCGCAGCAAGTTTTTCATAAGCAAGCACAATAGCCTGCTGTAACGTATCGGGCATTGTCGCGCTCAGAATCCAGTTTCGAATTGTCCGCCCCGTTGTCGTCAATGCCTCGATATCGTCAACATCCAGCGCTTCCAGCTCCCGGTTGATTCGATCGGTAAGCGCATTTGCGTCCAGAAACGCCCGGTAAGCTTTTGTGGTGGTGGCAAAACCGGACGGCACGTTGACACCGGCCTGCGACAAGTGTCTGATCATTTCGCCCAGTGAAGCATTCTTACCGCCTACTGCCCCTACATCACGCAAGGTCAACTGATCAAACCACATAATATATCCATTCATGTAACGCTACTCCTCAATAGTCGGCAGTGATATTGCTGCGCACAGGTTACAGATGCTTCCTCATGCAGCGCGTTCTTTTTATGATTGCTATCCTAACCAATCGTTCGAACACAACGCATTCCCTACGTTGCGATGTTTCGCAGCATCATATACATGACGATCGTGTATAACAGCGGTATTCAGAAACAAAAAACCGGCTTTTTCCAAATGCATCCTGCTATCGCTTTTCTGAGTTGAAACACCGGATATGTTTACAGTTTGACACCCCGGTGCAATAAAACACACAATGCGGTGTTAATGAACCTAGAATCAGTATATTATAAACATATGCGTGCATTTTGCATGTGCATTAACTGGCCATCTTATTTATTCACGCGGCTCACGTTTGTAAGAATCCATAACCCTACTTGATTGGAGCGTATGATGAAACATCAATCCCATTCTCGGCACCTGAAAAATCCATTGAAAAAATCATCCTTGCGAATCGGATTAGGACTGTTAACAAGCGGCTTCTTTTTACTTGCGGCCGCTACTATCGCGGCTGCACCGCTGCCTGCAGATTTAAGAATTTTCACCAGCTTATCGACTGATCCCAATGCGGGTGATTATCTCAGCTTTGACGCGGCAAACTCCAGTCCGGCAACAGGCAATACCACACACACCGGCAGCCTGGTACAAACCATTGGCGGCACGTCCACTGCGACAACGATCAATGACACCACAATAACATCCGGTTCCAATCCACTCGGTGGCACACTTACCGATATCGGCGACGGCTGGGAGATACATTCGAATATCAATGGAAATTTCTTGAACATCACAGATACCGATGCCACAAACAAGGCCTTTTATGATTTGTTCTTCAGCCTGCAGAATCTGTCCGCAACGGACAGTATCACAGTCACCATCTCACTGGACTTTGATAACCATGTAGACACCAGCGGTTCTGATACCTTTGCCGCTTCAGAAATTCAGCTTTTTGATGGAAGTGGCGCTGAATTGTTCTTTTCGGATCTCTTATCAGACACAATATTCGGTAATCAAAGCAATGGTGTTGATACAGGCACGTTTGGTGGGCCACTTAATGACAGTGAACTCCATCAGTTTGTCCAGATACTCAACCCGGGGGATTTACTGAGTTTTCATATTCTTCACTATATTGAAGGCGGCGCATTCGTGGCGGATTCCAGTTATTCCGCTTCACTCGATGCTATCGTATCGTTCGATGCCGCTATTCACACAAACCCGCCCAATCCAATACCTGAGCCGGGCATATTTGCACTGATCGGCATCGGGTTGCTTGGAATTTTATTTGGGCGCAGAATAACGGCCTGAGCGCCGTATCAAAAAAAGACCGGTATAAGCAGGTCACCGGTGATTTCTGTACGTACAGCTCAGAACCAACTCGTGAACAACCAGAAAGGAGCTATTATGGGATACCCTATCCGCCGTACCGCCTTGTCCGTAGCAATCTCAGCTTCACTATTTTCCGGAATTCTGGCCAGCAACAATGTTCAGGCCTGTGCCGGCGATACCCCAATGTTGGGAGGCATGTGCGTCTTTGCCGGTAATTTTGCGCCACGCGGGTGGGCGCTGGCCAATGGCCAGCTACTCCCTATTTCCTCAAATACAGCATTGTTTTCCATACTCGGCACCATGTATGGCGGTAACGGCCAAACGACATTTGCCTTGCCGGATACCCGGGGACGTTCCGTGATTGGTGCAGGACAAGGACCGGGACTTTCCGATTATCAAATCGGAGAAATAGGCGGTGCTGAATCTGTCACTCTAACACCGCCACAGTTACCTGTTATCACGCCAACAGCTACGGTTCATGCGCAAAACGGCGCCGGAAACAGTGCTGATCCGGGCAATAATACCTGGGCGGTGCTCAGCCGCCAGAATATTTATTCCAATGCCGCGCCGAATGTCAGCATGAATTCGGCAGCCGTTACGATTAATGCATTCGGTGGCGGACAAAGCCATGAAAACCGTTCGCCCTTCATTGCAATGAACTGGATCATTGCGCTCGAAGGTATCTTCCCGTCCCGCAATTAGTTTTACATCATCCTCATTCCATTTCAACCGGCTGCCGCGTTACCATCAGGCAGCCTTTCTTTTATTGGCAGTCTTTTTTATTGATTTTCAGAAAATGCCATGCGAATCATGCGGAAAAATAACCGTGCGATCATTTTAATCATCATCGCACTGACAGTCCTCAGCCTTATTCCCACTCTTTCCGCCGCCGGCCAGCCGCAACCGGATACTCGCAAAGCGCTGGCCGAAGCGCAACAGTGGTTAACAGCGGGTGACTACCCAAAGGCCTACGCTGCATTCCTTTTTCATGCCCGAACACAGCAGCATCCCCTGGCCCAATTTACACTGGGTTTATTTCATCAGCACGGCTGGGGAATGGCAGTTGACAAGGTACAGGCATGCCGCTGGTATGAAAAAGCTGCTGAAAACGGCGTACCTGCAGCCAACCACTTCCTGGGCGAATGCTACCAGGACGGCACGCATCAACCCATCAATTATACGGCTGCGATCCACTGGTACCAGGCGGCTGCCGATCTGGGGCATATCGTATCGCTTTGTTCTATCGCCGAACTGGTGATGCAGGGAAAAGGCGTACCCAAAGATCCGGAGAAGGCGCTGAACCTCTGCCAGCAGGCCGCTACCGCCGGGTCGGTTAACGCCCAATTGCAACTGGGACAATTCTACTTGGACGGCGATGAATCGATACGAAATCCGATTCTTGCAGCAAAGTGGTTCAGCCATGCCGCCGGGAAGGAATTGCTGGAGGCTTATTATTATCTGGGCAAAATCCATGAGAATGACTTCAACGACCCCGCAACCGCGTTAAGCTGGTACGAAATGGCAGCAAGCCGGGGCTATCCACCCGCCTACTTTCCCACTGCCCGGCTGTATTTTAACGCGCCCGTGGCAGAACACACACAAATGCCCACCGCTGAAAATCTCGCCAAAGCCTATTTGTGGTTGTCGGCTACCCGACAACTCTCAGAAAACATGCATGAAGTACACACAATCGAAGATATGCTGAAAAAAGTCGAACAGATCATGCCCGCAAGCTGGAAAAAAGATCTTGATCGGAAAGTTTCACAACACATCAAGGAATTTCATGGCTGAATTTACCATCTAGTACGCACTATCCAAGGAAGCCGATCCTTCGTTTCACGGATAACACTTTAAACCGGTTCAACCATACCTGTCAGCACGTTTGACATCACATCCGCTTTCCAGTACTTTCCTTTTCCATGAAAGAAAGCGTTTAATTTAGCTATGTCTGCATTAATAGTTGGGAATAATTTTCTCGTCCGAGAACGGCCTGGAACACGACAATTAGCGAGTCACACTCTCCGAACACTCCAGCTATCTATACCAGCCCAGATAATTCTCCAAGTACTTAGTTCTCAGTCGCGACTCCATGAAATCTTTTCATCCACTGTTTGGGTCGGTTGTCGTAGGCATGAACTTCCGGATATGGTAAAAGAATGCCAGCAGAAAGATTGACGGGACGATGGATAATTTCGAGACTATGGCCACAGATTGGTAGAGGGCAGCGTCGATAGTTATACCGCAAACGAACCAAAGGGGTTCCCAACATGGTATGAACGTATGCTTGCACGCGCAATAGTGAGAACGTTGCAATCCCGACTGACACCCCCAGCGATAGGGACGATCCGCCTGACAAGCTGAGCAAAGAAGTCTTTTCAATGTTTAAGCAGATATAGCCTTTAATTTTCCTATATTCAAGGATTGATGTAATGAGCACTTTCTCGGATTCTTTCGCATCAAAATTCGATAATCAAACAAAAACTACCCATCAGCCAGAATTCCGGCACAATCCCAAATCATTCCTTAAATTAATTTTATCCAGCTTCTCAATAGTCGGATTACCGCTCATTATTGCGCTTATTTACAGCGCGTCACGCATTGATCAATTGGCTGATCACAGTCGCGCAACGATTTATCAAGCAACACAAATGATATATGGTGGCAGAGCTCTGATCGACGAAACTATTGTCATGAGACGCAGTATTGAGCATGCACATATTTTGGAGGATATATCTTTACTTGATAGCTATTTTCAGAGCCATGACAAATTCGAGAAAATCGCATTTCAGCTTGTACAAGCTTCTCCACATCTTGAGCAGCGACTCATCCTGGAAAAATTGCGACTCCTTGAAACAACAATTTTTCGCGAGGTATTGACTTTAGATGATACACTTCAAGATTCCTCGATGTTGATCGACAAATTCGACTTGTTGTTCGCACTTTCCAATATTTTTTCAACAGAAAGCCAACGACTTATTGGAATCCAAGTGAATGAGATAGGTGAAATGGCCTCACAGGTGCGTCTCCTAATAAAAGGGCAATTACTCATTCTCATTCCATTTGTTATCTTGCTCGCGCTTTTTCTCTCGTTTCTTATCGCCCGCCCACTGCGTCAGATTGATGAAGCGATCGACAATTTGGGACAAGGCAAATTATCCAACACGGTGCATGTCGATGGTCCGCAAAATTTAAAATACCTCGGCTCGCGCCTGGATTGGATGCGTCGTCGCTTACTTAAACTGGAAGAACAGAAAATTCAGTTTCTGCGCCATATTTCACATGAACTCAAAACTCCACTAACCGCCATTCGCGAGGGTGCCAACCTCCTCGCGGAAGGCGTAGCTGGCGATCTCAATAAAAAACAACAGCTCATTGCTGACATACTTCGCGGCAGCAGTGTTCTATTACAAAAACGCATTGAAGATTTATTGAGCTTCAGCGCGCTGCAAACAGATAAATCGGCACTAATCAAACAGCGCACCAATCTCGCTCGAATCGTTACTGATGTGTTAAAAAATCAGAATCTTTCTATAATAAGCAGAAAAATCTGTATAGATTTGGCTTGTCCAGATCTATTACTTGAATGCGACAAACAGAAAATTAGCGTTATTATTGATAATCTTGTATCAAATGCCATAAAATTTTCTCCGCCAGAAAGTTGCATCAGGATTACAGCAATACAAGTCGACCAAAACATTCAGTTCGATATTATCGATAGCGGCATTGGCGTTGACAAAACCGAAAGAAATAAAGTATTTGAACCTTTTTACCAAGGCCGCAGCATTCCGAACAGCTATATCAAAGGAACAGGATTAGGACTTTCAATCGCACGGGAATATGTGCTTGCACATGAAGGCAATATCGAACTCATTGATCATGACGGCCAAGGCGCACATTTTCGTTTGACACTACCTGCTTACGATCCTGAAACACGCTCATGAATGCCATCTTCAATTCGATATCATTAGTAATATGTGTTTTCATCGCCGGATGCACCGCTACAAACACACACCAGCCACTCGTTATCTATACTGAGCAATCGGCCCAAAACAATGAATCTGATCACATTAACAGTCTCGATGAATTGATGCGCTATCATGATTCATTGCTTGAACAAAAGAATCCCCATCTGACCGAAGAATACAGTTACGCTGTCGATAACTACAAGGACAGTCTCAGTGCCAAAGATCGTTTCAAATATATTTTGCTTATCAGCCTACCCAATACAACTCACACCGATCTTCGCGCCGCACTTGACCTGTTGAATAACTGGCCGCAAGAAGTCAATCTTCCGCCTAATTTAGTAGATTTCAGGAAATTCTTGATAAGAATGCTCACAGAACGACAAACAGCCAGATCCAACACCAAAATCCTTTTGCAAAAATTAAATGCGTCAGAAGCGCAAACTCAAACCTTACAAAAAAGAATCGATGCAATCATCAATATGGAAAAAGATCTCATCCGAAAGAAAACCTCTAATCAACCACGACCGAATGATAACTAGAAAGAAAATATTACTGGTTGATGATGACACCGATCTTCTCGAATTGCTGTCGATAAGACTAACAGCAGCGGGATTCGAACCCATTACAGCAACCAGTGCAGAAACAGCATTAAATTGCTTGGATATCACACGCCCCCATCTTGTCATTAGCGATATGCAAATGAACGGCATGGACGGCATGGCACTGTTCGAACAAATTCACCGGATTGTTCCAACTTTACCGGTAATCATCTTAACCGCATACGGCACCATTCCAGATGCAGTCGCAGCTGTTCAGCGTGGTATTTTTGGTTATCTTACAAAACCCTATGACCCGGAAACTTTGCTCAAGCATATAAATCAAGCACTCATGCTGACCTGCACAAATAATAATGAATCCGGTGGAGAATCAAAGTCTGCCTGGCGCAAGGAAATTATCACTCAGAGTGCAGAAATCGGAGATCTTCTCACCAAGGTAGAACGCGTCGCAGAGGGCAATGCCAGTGTTTTGCTCATGGGGGAAAGTGGCGTGGGCAAAGAATTATTCGCACGCGCCATCCATCGCGCTTCCAAACGCTGCTGTCAACCCTTTGTGACGATCAACTGTGCCGCCATCCCTGAACAATTGCTGGAATCCGAGTTGTTTGGACATGTCAAAGGAGCTTTCAGCGGAGCAGTTCGAGATCATAAAGGCTTGTTCCAGCTCGCCGAGGGTGGCACCTTGTTCCTTGATGAAATCGGCGATATGCCTATATTTCTACAAGCGAAACTGCTTCACGCTCTGCAAGAACGTGTTGTCCGGCCTGTTGGCTCCACACAGACGATTCCAATTGATGTCCGCGTCATTTCTGCAACGCACCGCGACCTCAAAGTTGAAATTCTTGCAAGAAATTTTCGGGAAGATCTGTATTACCGACTTTATGTTGTAGGTCTCATCATTCCTTCACTCGCACAACGCCGCGAGGATATACCCTTACTGGCCAATCATTTTTTACGCACTTTTGCTGAAAAATATGAAAAAGAAGTCCACGGATTGTCACCAGAAGCAATTAATCTCCTACTCAGCGCCGCATGGCCGGGCAATGTGCGACAGTTAATGAATGTTATCGAACAATGTGTTGTCCTCAGCGCAAATCCGCTCATTTCTCATAAAATGGTTTACGATGCGATGAATATGGAGGAAACACAGCTCGCATCCTTCGAAGAAGCATGCAGACAGTTCGAAAGAGATTATCTAGTTCGCCTGTTAAAGATTACCTCAGGCAACGTAACCCAAGCCGCCAGATTGGCCAAACGTAACCGAACTGAGTTTTACAAATTGCTGCAAAGACATCAGATTGATTTCACGCTTTACAAGCAGCAGGAAAAAAGCAAAGACCTTTGTTAACCATCATTACTATAGCGCACATCAAAAAACGTGATATAACACAATCACATCATTATGATTATCATAAAAAGATGGCTTATTCATTAGACTTTCGGCGTAAAGTTCTATCTGTGCGAGAGAAAGAAGGGCTCACAATAATCGAGGTGGCGGATCGATTTGACGTGGGTGTGGCGAGCGTTACCCGGTGGATCAAAGATATTCATCGTAAGCCTCAAGGGTTCCGTAAACGCAAGATTGATCTTGATGTATTGCGGCAGGATATTCTCGACTACCCGGATGCCTATCAGCACGAGCGTGCTGCCCGTTTGGGGGTAGCGCAGAATGCTATTTTCATGGCGCTCAGGAAGTTGGGCGTAACCTATAAAAAAAACACTGACACATCCCAAAGCGGACGTAAACGCACGGCGCACCTTCCAGGATAAGATCTTGCCTATGAAGCGGCAGACCATACCATTAATCTATACGTTATTTGTGATGGACAATGCCGCTTTCCATCTCAGAATACAAAAAAGAATTACTCCTATTTGCAAATTAAAGTTTCGTTCTTTTAGGTCGATGGAACAATTTTATAATCCAACAACACACATCGATACTATGAAAATAACCGTGAACTATCAATCCGGGCATCGACAAGCATTTATCGTTCCGAAGAATATGCTGGCTCTGGATTTTCGCAAACTGGCCGAAAAAATCGGCGGCAAAATCGATAATATAGAATTTTCTTTATCAAACAACCAGGTCGGTTTTTATAACGCGGAAATCAAAGAACCCCTCTTCTATCCGGAATAGATACCTAAGCAGCACAATAAGTCAGGATAACAGGCTTGCATCATCCTGAAACAATCTTCACTAAAACGGAATATCGTCTTCCATATCATCAAAACCCGTATTGCTTCTACTGGGCGATGGTCGTGCCGGACCAGATTGTTCATGCTCATCTCGCTCGGGTGTGTCGAAACTGTCACTGCCAGAGCCAGAACGACTTCCCAGCATTTTCATATCAGTGGCGATGATTTCAGTCGTGTAACGGTCGACGCCGTTTTTATCCGTCCATTTGCGGGTTTCAAGTCTGCCTTCAACATAAACAGAACGCCCCTTCTTGAGATATTCGCCCGCTATTTCCGCCAGTTTCCGATAAAAAGTGACACGGTGCCATTCCGTTTTTTCCTGTTTCTCACCGCTTTTATCCTTCCAGACTTCCGTCGTTGCCAGAGCGATATTTGTCACGGCGTCTCCATTCGACATGTAGCGTGTCTCAGGATCCCTGCCAAGATTCCCGATCAATATGACTTTATTGACTGATGCCATCAGCTTGTTCCTCCTTATCTTCGAGCAGTTTGTTTACGCCTTCTTCGTCAAACCCTTTCATATCCACTTTCAGGTAGGCTACTTTTTCATCCGCAAGCACCAGTGCTTCATGCACACCCGACAGGGCGGTCAGCTGTTGGGATAAGCACCGTGACTGCTGGATATCCATTTCACGCACATGGTACGCTTTTGAGCGCACAGCCGCAGGCGCTTTCATGGTGCAGGCCAGAACCAGCCATATCAGCACCAGTCCGCTGCAAAAAACAAAAAGCGTTAAATAGCCGTAGTGTTCCATCAAATATCCGCCAATCGCTGCGCCAGCAAATGCCCCCAGAAATTGGGTACTGCTGTATATGCCAATCGCAGTTCCTTTAGCGCCAACCGGTGCAATTTTGGAAATCAATGAAGGCAGACTGGCTTCTAACAGATTAAACGCTGTAAAAAAAATCAGCAAAGCCAGCGCTATTCCCCAGACCGACCCGGCAGTCATCGCCAAAGCGATCTGGCCGCATAATAACAAAGCGATTGCAGCCACAAAAATCTGTTTCAGCTTAGCCTTTTTCTCACCATAAATAATAGCCGGAATGATCAGCAGCATAGAAAAAAATAATACGGGCAGATAAATCTGCCAATGATCAGCAGCGGCAATCCCTGCTTCACGCAATGTCAGCGGCACAACCAGCCATAACGCCATGAGTGTGGCATGCAATGCAAAAATACCATAATCCAGACGTAATAATTGCCTGTTACGCAACACACTACCGAAACTCTCGGAAGCAGCTTCCGTATCGCGGTGAAATCGGCTGATACGCGGATCAGGAATAAACTTTCTAACGACCAGAATCGCAGACAATGCCAGTATCCCCGTCATCGTAAAAATACCGGGTACGCCAATCCATTGGCTCAGCGCCGGAGCAACAGCCAGAGACAATGCAAATACCAATCCAATCGTCATCCCAATCACAGCCATGGCCTTGGTACGATGCTCTTCACGCGTCAGATCGGCGGCCAAAGCCATCACAGCAGCTGAAATGGCGCCAGCACCCTGGATAATGCGCCCAATAATCACCCAATAGATATCGGCTGCAAAAGCAGCGATAAAACTGCCTACCGCAAATAATACCAATCCTGCATAAATGACCGGTTTACGCCCGATGCGATCAGACAACCACCCCATCGGGATTTGCAGAACAGCTTGTGTCAATCCATAAGCGCCGAGTGCGATGCCAACCAGTGCATAGTTATTACCGCCGGGAAGATGTTCGGCATAAAAGGCAAATACAGGCAGAATAATGAACAACCCAAACATGCGCAACCCATAAACACCGGCCAATCCAACGGTTGCGCGTTTCTCAGTTGGAGTCATTTTTTCAGATGAAATTGAAACAGACATGAATCAGGTTATGTAATTTTCTGGAAAGTTGGGTATATTATCAGGTTGACTCGTACATAGATAGCAATGGAATCAATAAGAATCCGCGGTGCCCGCACCCATAATCTGAAAAATATCAATCTTGAACTGCCACGTAACAAGCTGGTCGTCATCACCGGACTTTCCGGATCGGGAAAATCGTCACTTGCATTTGATACCCTTTATGCCGAAGGACAACGCCGATACGTGGAATCACTTTCCGCATACGCCAGGCAATTTCTGCAGTTAATGGAAAAACCGGATGTCGATTCGATTGAAGGCCTGTCGCCGGCAATCGCCATTGAGCAAAAGGCGACTTCACACAATCCCCGCTCAACCGTTGGCACGGTGACGGAGATTCACGATTACCTGCGCCTCCTATTTGCCCGGGTGGGTGATCCACAATGTCCCGAACATCACATCACACTGGCGGCGCAAAGCGTTTCGCAAATGGTCGATCATATCCTGGAACTGCCGGAAGAAACACGACTGATGATTCTGTCGCCGTTGATCATTGAACGCAAAGGCGAACAGGCGGATTTGTTTGACGAATTACGCGCGCAAGGATTTGTCCGTCTCCGCATTGATGGAGAAGTCTATGACATCGACACTTTACCCAAGCTGGAAAAGAATAAAAAACATACTGTCGAAGTCGTTATTGACCGCCTGAAAGTATCACCCGACGCCAAACAGCGCCTGGCCGAATCCTTCGAGGTAGCCCTACGGCATGCGGATAGCCGTGCATTGGCCGTTGAAATGGACAGCGGGCAGGAACATCTCTTTTCGGCAAAATTCAGTTGCCCAGTGTGCAGTTATTCACTTTCCGAGCTGGAGCCGCGGTTATTCTCGTTCAACAATCCACTCGGTGCTTGCCAGCGGTGCGATGGACTAGGACAGATTACTTTTTTCGATCCGATTCGGGTTGTGGCTTTTCCACATTTGTCACTGGCTTCCGGCGCGGTGAAGAACTGGGACAAAAGAAACCAATTCTACTTCCAGATACTGACCAGTCTCGCGAAACATTATGATTTCGACATCGAAACGCCTTTTGAGAAACTCGATCCGGATATCCAGCATATTATTCTGCACGGATCAGGGCAGGAAAAGATTCTGTTTACCTATCTCAGTGACGGCGGCAAAAAGAGTCAACAAAAGCATCCCTTTGAAGGCATCATCCCCAATCTGACACGACGCTACCGCGAAACCGAATCACAAACAGTGCGCGAGGAACTCGGAAAATATCAGAATTCGACAATCTGCCCGGATTGTCAGGGTACCCGCTTATGCACAGCAGCCCGGCATGTATTTGTAGCTGCCAAGACCATATACGAAATCAGTGCACTACCGCTCAAGCAAGCCAAAGTTTTTTTTGATCAACTGGTTCTGCCCGGACACCGGCAGTCGATCGCGGAACGCATTGTCAAGGAAATTTCCAGCCGGCTTCAATTTCTGAACAATGTCGGACTGGATTATCTGTCGCTCGATCGTTCCGCCGATACTTTGTCCGGGGGCGAATCGCAGCGTATACGGCTGGCCAGCCAGATCGGTTCCGGATTGACTGGCGTCATGTATGTGCTTGACGAACCCTCCATCGGACTGCATCAGCGCGACAACGACCGCCTGCTGAATACCCTGAAACATCTGCGGGATCTGGGTAACAGCGTCATTGTCGTGGAACACGACGAGGATGCGATACAGATTGCGGATTATGTCGTCGATATGGGACCCGGTGCTGGTGAACATGGCGGAATGGTGATCGCTCAGGGAAAACCGGAAGATATTCGGGAAAATCCTGATTCCCTGACAGGCGCCTATCTTTCAGGAAAACTGTCAATCCGGATACCCGAGCAGCGTACGGCGCCGAATCAAGACAGGATACTGCGTATAACCGGTGCATCGGGTAACAATCTGAAACAGATACCGCTGAATCTGCCTGTCGGATTATTTGTCTGCATTACGGGCGTTTCCGGTTCAGGTAAATCGACATTGATCAACGAAACACTCCATCGCACAGCCGCACAGCATCTTTATGCCAGCAGCGCAGAACCGGCTCCGTTCGAGCATATTGAAGGCCTGGAATTTTTCGACAAAGTCATCAACATGGATCAAAGCCCGATCGGACGTACACCACGTTCCAATCCGGCGACATACACCGGTCTTTTCACGCCGATCCGGGAATTGTTCGCTGGTGTACCACAGGCACGCGAACGCGGTTATGCCCCTGGACGTTTTTCATTCAACGTTAAAGGCGGGCGCTGCGAAGCCTGCCAGGGTGATGGCGTGATCAAGGTTGAAATGCATTTTCTGCCCGACATCTATGTGACCTGCGATGTCTGCCATGGCAAGCGTTATAACCGCGAAACACTCGAAATCCAATACAAAGGTAAAAATATCACTGAAATTCTGCACATGACGGTGGAAAATGCGGTTGAATTCTTCAGTCCGGTACCCGTGGTTGCACGCAAACTGCAAACACTGCTCGATGTCGGGCTGGGCTATATCACACTGGGACAATCGGCGACAACCTTATCCGGCGGAGAAGCGCAGCGCGTCAAACTCTCACTGGAGCTTTCCAAACGCGATACAGGAAGAACCCTGTACATACTTGACGAGCCCACCACAGGCTTGCATTTTCAGGATATTAATTTATTGTTGAAGGTACTGCACAGGCTCCGCGATCATGGCAATACCGTTGTTGTTATCGAACATAATCTGGATGTTATAAAAACCGCAGACTGGATCATCGACCTGGGCCCCGAAGGCGGAGACGGTGGTGGTCATATTGTGGCGGAAGGTACGCCCGAAGCTGTAGCTGCAAATCCAAACAGTTTTACCGGAAAATATTTACAAAATGTTCTGAAAAAATGAATCCGTGCACATGGATGCTGGACAGTTTTCAGGTCGCCGTAAAAGCGGCCGATCCAGCACAGATTGTGCCACATTTTCTGCCTGATCTGTCTGAATTACCCAAAGGACGTGTACTGGTCGTCGGCGCAGGCAAGGCGTCTGCGGTCATGGCATCGGCAGTGGAAAACAACTGGCCGGAATATCCTGCATTAGAAGGCATTGTGGTTACACGATATGGTCATGCACAACCAACACGCCGTATTACGATCATCGAAGCCGGCCATCCCATACCGGACGAAAACGGTATAAAAGCAGCACAACAAATCCTACGGCACGTAAAGCAGCTTACAGCAGATGATTTATTGCTCTGCCTGTTCAGCGGCGGTGGCTCCAGCTTGCTGGCATTGCCAACCGACAGCATTTCACTGGCCGATCTCCAGCATGTGACACAACAACTGTTACATTGCGGCGCCAGCATCCAAGAAATCAACACGGTCAGGAAACACATTTCAAAAATACAGGGTGGATGGCTCGCCGCAGCCTGTAAAGCACCCATACAGGCGTTGATCATTTCGGATGTCACCGGCGACGATCCCGCACATATCGCTTCGGGGCCATGTGCTCCCGACCCGACCCGTTTCTCGGATGCTTTGGCAGTACTTAAACACCATCATCTTGATGCACCGCTCAGTATACAGAATACCCTTTGTATGGGAGATCGGCACTTACTGGATGAAACACCCAAGCCGGGATCGCCGGTCTTTAAGCACGTCAGGAATCGGGTTATCGCCAGCGGACGCCAAAGCCTGCATGCGGCAAAAAATTTCCTTCAACAGCAAGGTATCAATGTATTGATTATGGGCGATACAGTTACCGGTGAAGCGCGCGAAATCGCGAAAGCCTATGCTGCGCTGGTTCGGGAAATCCGCTTGTATCCGGACATTCTGAAAACGCCGATCGCACTGCTCTCCGGCGGAGAAACAACAGTTACCTTGCAAGGAAACGGGCGTGGCGGCCGTAATACAGAATTTTTATTAGCGCTGTTGATCGCACTCGATGGGCTGGACCAGGTTTATGCGTTGGCATGTGATACGGATGGTATTGATGGATCCGGACATAACGCAGGTGCACTGATCACGCCCGATTCCTTGTTTCGTGCCAGACAGGCTGGAATGCATGCGGAGTCATTTCTGATCAATAACGATGCGTTCAGCTTTTTTAAAAAACTAGGGGATCTTGTCGTCACCGGGCCGACTTATACCAATGTCAATGATTATCGAGTGATTCTTGTTTTGTAGACACACTTGAATCATGGACGATACCTTTGTTCACAATATATATTGTTACTCAAATCAAAGATCAGCGGTAATGGTCCTCTTACATCCATATAAACTGGCATAATGCATTGAATAACTTTCTGTTCCCCGGATTCAACAAATGTATTTTCTTTCTCTAAAGGTTTCTGAACATTACTCAGAAATAGTCCGGCACAGATTGTGCAGCCATTTGTCATAGCGGACTAATAACCCGACCCGTTATCTCATCTTTGATGACCTGCCTCAGTATTCCTGTCAATGGATTCAGTGTGAGTAACTGCCCCTGTTTCTGAGTTGTTTTCCTCGCCGGTATTGTTTTTAGTTTTGCTTTTGGCTGATTTTTTTTCGCGCCTCTTTAGTTCATTATTGATTTCAAATAGAAAATTCTGGTTATCCTTGCGTTGCTTCTCACTTTTATACCAAGCCAGACAGGTAATCGCCCCCAAAACAATCAATAAAACGTTCAGAACATCCACACCATCGAAAAAAATAAAGGCAATTCCGGTCGAAACGGCGAAAGCACCAAGAAACGCAGTAAAATGCCACATGGCGTTGCTTGATTTTTTATAGCGTGCATTCAATGCTTCCAATTTATCCCTTGTTGAAATCAATTCTTCGTCCGTCCATTTTTTCATGCTCATGGCGAGTAAATCTCCCTTAATAAATTTTTGATAGAACGCTGAAATCAGCAATAGCATCGATAACTTACTATTTTAACAGGTTGACGATATCACGCGGATTTTGTCATTTGGTGCTGTCAAGAATAACTTAACTTAGCACAGCCTCTCATAGAAGGAGACTTTTGCAAAAGTCTCAGAAAGTCAATCTTGAGATAAAAACAGACAACAAAAAAGGCACCCAAAGGTGCCTTTTTTGCTTGCAAAAATAATGCTTAGAAATTGTGACGCATACCTACAGTATAAACATTGCTATCTTTGAATATACCATTTCTGTCATCAACCATATTACGTTGATAACCGCCAAACAAGCTTGTGCGTTGGCTCAGGCTATGAATAGCGCCGACTGTAAAGCTGCTGACGTCACGTTTATCCGCAAACGTTGTACGTTTAGCTTCTGACATACCGCCCTGTGCAATCAGACGTGTACTACCCAAGGCATATTCACCGCTCACAAACCACAGACGACCGTCGCCATTGACATTCATTGCTGAGTTACATTGTCCACGGTCACCATTAAATTCACCATTCGGTCCCGCTGAACCTAATTGAGCAGCATTTGTACAAGATGCCGCACCGTTTATCGTTGCATCATTGATATCTTCATACTGTCCCGCAATGCGAAAACCTCTGAAATTCCATGACGCGCCACCGCGCCAGACTTGCTCGTCATCAGCACCAGGACCAAAACTCAGCATTTGCAATGAGCGTTGTTTTGAACTGATATTGTCTCTTGAATAACCACCAAACACACCGAGAGTATGCTCGTTTGCGATGGTTGCTTCATATTTACCGGTTACTTGAAAATCCCATTCACCGTCTTCACCACCACTATTCGGGCTTGAGCTACCTCCCAGAATCGGATCAAGCTTTTCTGAATCGCCAGGCATCAACAATGCAGCAAACGAAAAACCTTCAACCTTTGGTGAATCATAACGGATTGCGCTGTTGACAAAGCTTTGTGCGCCGGAACCCATACCGTTTGCTGATGCGGTCATGGTACCACCGCTACCTGCAGCTTGCAGTGTGGTATAAGCAAATGGATCAATCGTTTGACCACCGGCAAAATCCTTGAACGGAGATTGAACACGGCCGAATTTAAGTTCACCCCATTGGTCATTGGCCAAAGCTACCCAACGTTCACGTGCAAAACCTAAATCACTGCTACCGGTATTGAAACCAAATTCGAGATGTGCCTTGGCTTTTAATCCGCCGCCCAGCTGTTCAACCACATGCACGCCCCATCTTGAACGACCGGTGTCATCACCGACAAGCGCCTGACTGGTAAAACCATCATAATCAACTGTTGCATATTCGGCTTGCGCGCTACCAAACATGGTGACACTGGTTCCTTGTGCTGATACAACCATTGGCGTTGCAAGCGCACCGGCTACTGCTAACGAAATAAGTTTCTTCTTCATAGGGAAGTTCTCCTGTAATGTTAAAACGACTGGGGGTCGCCTGTTAACCCATCTATGCTCCGGTGGAATGCACCCCACTGTTTTTTTGACCATCCACTGCGGAAGGTTTGATCAGATTGTGCCCAACACGACGCATTCCTGCAAGAGAAACAACTCTTTTTCAATGATACTTAAACATTTGTGTTGCTTTTGCGCAACAATATTGTTGTTTTTTCGTCTATCGTCAAATACATGGAAATATGTACCCTAAGAAAATCAATTCTTGCTATTGATTATATTGAACATTAAGTAACATTTCCCCAGATTCGTTATGCAACTTATAATCATCCACGGTGCAAAATGCTGATCAAATGAGCGCCATATCTATCCAGTTTATGCGCGCCTATGCCGGTTATCCGGCTTAATTCTTCCACTGTCTGAGGACATACATGCACCAACTCTTTTAGCGTCGTATCGTGAAAAATCACATAAGCAGGCACACCATGCTCAAGGGCGGTTTTTGCACGCCATGCACGCAATTGCTCCCACAACTGTTGTTCAGCCGCACTGAATGATGATTCACCAACGGGCTCCATACTCTGGAAGAATCTATCATTCACGCCCAATTGACGCAGAAAAATTCTTTGCTGTTCCTTCAATACTGATCGACTGGTTTCGGTAAACCATAATGCACCATACCCTTCACTATCTGTTGTCAACAAACCGCGCGCGATTATTTGCCTGAATACGGCACGCCACGTTTTAACCGGCAAATCCCTGCCGATCCCAAAAGTACTGATTTGATCATGATTCCAGTACTTGACACGTGCTGTGCAGTTACCACGCAACACATCAATCAGGTATCCGACACCGAATTGTTGCCCGGTACGATAAACACAGGATAATGCCTTTTGCACTTCGACAGTGGCATCCCAGGTTTTCGGCGGATTCAAACAAATGTCGCAATTTCCACAGTATTCCGGCACAATCGTTTCTCCCAGATAGCGCAACAAATACATGCGACGGCATGTTATTGTTTCGCAGTACGCCAGCATCGATTCCAGTTTCTGCGTTGCAACTTGCTTGAATTGTTGTTGTGCATCAGATTCTTCGATCATACGCCGTTGCTGAATGACATCATTCAGACCATAAGCCATCCAGGCGTTGGCTTTCAGTCCGTCACGCCCTGCACGTCCGGTTTCCTGATAATACGCTTCAATACTTTTAGGCATATCCAGATGGGCGACAAATCGCACATCCGGTTTGTCGATACCCATGCCGAAGGCTATGGTCGCTACCATGACGACATCGTCCTCGCGTAAAAATGTTTCCTGGTTCGATGCGCGTTGATGCAGACTCATCCCCGCATGGTAAGGTAAGGCTCTGATACCGTGAGAATTTAACCATTCCGTAATTTCATCGACTTTTTTACGCGCGAGACAGTAAACGATACCCGCGTCTCCGGAATGTTCAGTCTGGACAAACATCAATAGCTGTTGCTTGCTGTTAAGCTTGTCAATAATGTGATAGCGAATATTCGGACGATCAAAACTCGAAACAAACACTTTCGCTTCATGCAAAGCCAGACGTTCGATGATTTCCTGGCGCGTGACAGGATCAGCCGTAGCAGTCAAGGCAATGCGCGGGACATTGGGAAAACGTTCATGCAATACTGACAACTGGCTGTATTCAGGGCGAAAATCATGCCCCCATTGGGATACGCAATGCGCTTCATCAATTGCAAACAGTGCCAAGGGTATTCGACTGATCAGATCCAGAAAACGCCACGTCAACAACCGCTCTGGCGCGACATAAAGCAAGTCATATTCACTTGAAAGTAATTTTTGTTCCACCTGTTGCGCTTCTTCATGCGGCAAGGAAGAATTGAGAACAGCAGCATGTACGCCGACTTCATTCAAAGCTGCAACCTGATTTTGCATTAAAGAAATCAAAGGTGAAACGACGACAGCCACACCTTCGCGCATTAGCGCCGGTATCTGATAGCAAAGCGATTTCCCGCCACCGGTTGGCATCAGTACCAGACAGTCATTTCCATCCGCCAGATGCGTGATAATGTCAGCCTGCTTACCGCGAAAGTCCGGATAACCAAAAACGCTATTGAGGATATTGCGTGCAGTCGTCATGCAATCCGATGCTTTCGTATGCTATATCTTGACAGTCCATAACAGTCTATTTACCTGAAATATCCAGAGAATCAGTATAGGATAAGCCTGTCACGACTACCACTACAATAGCAATCAATTTGAAACTGGTTTTTAGAGAAAAATTGAGTGATCAATAACATTATTCTGATAATCACCCGGCATTATCGCAGAACTTCTGCCGCACAATCCGGTTTCAGATTCAGATTATTCGTTGATTTGTACTGGTATAATTCAATCTGGAATTTTTATTTATCTGATAACCCTAGCATTCCTGGAGAATAAGATGTCGGTCGCTGATGTTTTGAAACTAATTCAAGACAAAGAAGTTAAATTTGTAGATTTGCGTTTTACCGATACCAATGGTAAAGAACAGCATGTCACGATTCCATCCCATAGTTTTGATACCGACAAATTCGAGGATGGCCATCCATTTGACGGTTCATCCATTGCCGGATGGAAGAGTATACAGGCATCCGATATGCTGCTAATACCGGACCCTGAAACCGCTAATCTGGATCCCTTTATGGATGATTCCACACTCATTATGACATGTGACGTAGTGGAACCATCCGATGGCAAAGGCTACAGCCGTGATCCGCGTTCACTGGCCAAACGTGCTGAAATCTATCTACAATCAACCGGCATCGGCGATATCGCCTATTTCGGTCCTGAACCGGAATTTTTCATTTTTGATTCGGTTTATTGGCACACCGACATGTCCGGCTGTTCCGTCAAAATCGAATCAGAAGAAGCCGCATGGAGCTCTGTCATCAAATATGACAGCGGCAATATAGGTCATCGTCCGGCGATTAAAGGCGGCTACTTCCCTGTACCTCCCGTTGATTCACTGCAAAACATACGCTCCGCAATGTGTTTGACACTGGAACAACTCGGCATCCCGGTTGAGGTTCATCATCATGAAGTGGCGACCGCTGGACAATGCGAAATCGGAACACGGTTCAACAGTCTGGTAAAACGGGCAGACTGGAACCAGCTACTCAAGTATGTGGTACATAATGTAGCGCATTCCTACGGTAAAACGGCAACCTTCATGCCCAAACCGATTGTAGGCGATAATGGCTCAGGTATGCATGTTCACCAATCCATCTGGAAAGACGGCGAAAATCTTTTTTCCGGAAATGGTTATGCAGGCTTATCCGAAACAGCACTATATTACATCGGTGGCATTCTTAAACATGCCAAGGCACTCAATGCGATAGCCAATCCGGGTACGAATTCTTATAAAAGACTGGTTGCCGGTTATGAAGCGCCGGTGAATCTGGCTTATTCAGCAAGCAACCGTTCAGCGGCTATCCGCATCCCGTACACCAGCAGTCCCAAAGGGCGTCGCATCGAGGTACGTTTCCCAGATCCGTCCGCCAATCCTTATCTGGTTTTTTCGGCACTCATGATGGCAGGTCTTGACGGCATTCAGAATAAAATCCACCCAGGCGATCCCATGGACAAAAACCTCTATGACTTGCCGCCAGAAGAAGCGGCAAAAGTGCCTAACACCTGCGCTTCGTTAGATGAAGCACTTAGTCATCTAGATAAGGATCGTGATTTTCTGACACGAGGCGGTGTATTCAGCAACGATATGATCGACGCCTACATTCATCTCAAAATGGAAGAAGTAACACTGCTACGTGCAACAACCCATCCTGTCGAGTTTGATATGTATTACAGCTTGTAAGAACCTGCTCAAAGATCTCACTAAAGGGCGCATTGCTTCGTTAAAATCGAACTCAAAATACTCACATACTTCAAGTATGTTGTGTTTCTTCGTTCAATTTTTCCTTACACTCCCCCTTGATCGCGATCTTGAACAGATTCTTAGCGGAGCGATATGAATTTATCCACAATTCATCGATTGTTTTTTCATATCAGAGCATCTTATAAATTGTGTAAAAAGCCAGGATAAATTCGCCCTTTTCCAGCTTTCCCTTAAGGAGACAATTGGTAGACTATACTTGTTAATATAACTTAAGTCGCTGTTTTTGATATTCGTGTAACGATAGCCAAGCACAAACTTATGGGTACGCCAATTATATTTATCATTATAGTCTTCCTGGGCATGAGCGTGACATCAGCTGCGCACGCGGGTCCTACAATCTATAAACATGTAGACGCTGATGGTCACATAACATTTACCAATCGTCCGGTCAAAGGGGCGCAGACAATACAATCCACGCCAAACAACTCCAGATCTCAGGTTATTGCCTCTGCGAGACCAGCGCATTCCCCAAAAATCAGCGTTCACACGCAACAAAAACGTGATGTCAAGCGCCGTGAAATTCTGGAAAATGAACTTGCAGAAGAAATGAAATTATTTTCTGATACCAGCAGATTCATATCTCTGATGAACAACAATCAGGAAACACAGCAGCAAACGGAAAGGATGAGACGCTTGCACAATAAATTGCAACGACATGAGAGCAATATCGCATCGTTAAAAAGAGAACTTGAAAGATTATAACGTTCGCAGTTGCGCCATTAGCTATGAAAATGATTTATTTTCTATTCATAATTATCTTGTCTGGTCATGCCACTCATACATTTTCCGGTGTTTATAAGCATATAGACGAGCACGGTAATGTGACTTATTCAAATATCCAATCAAATGATTCAGAAAAAATAGATCTCTCTCCTCTTATTATTGTCCCCTCAGTTGATACCGAAGGCATTGACGACAGGATAAAAACAAGACGCGAGAACAATATTATCAAAGAACAGCGAAAAGAAATTGAACAACGCATCGCTAACGAATCGACACAATTGGAAATGATTAAAACCGAGTATAAAGGCGGCAATCCGAATCGACTGGGTAGCGAACGCAATTATCAGCGTTATCTTGATCGCGTCGAACGCCTAAAAAATGAAATCAGCACGCGTGAAATGAAACTTCAGGCATTACAGCGCGAACTGGAAAAATTACCGGAAATCAAATAGATCCTATGCGGACAATACAGCCATCACAGGCGCATGATCAGAAGGACGATCTTGTTTTCGCACCGCTTTATCGATCTGACAAGCGATACAGCTATCCGCCAATACCTTGCTCAACAGAATATGATCAATACGCAACCCCCGGTTGCGCCTGAACGCCAGCATGCGGTAGTCCCACCAACTATAGGATTTCTCGGGCTGCTCGAACAAACGAAAACTGTCAACGAAGCCGGAGCTTAACAACTCACCAAACGCATCACGCTCAGGTTGGCTACACAATACTTTTCCGTTCCAAAGTTGAGGATCGTATACATCCCGATCATCGGGAGCGATATTATAGTCACCCATCACAACCAGTTTAGGGTATTTTTTTAATTCTTCGCGCAACCATGCTACCAAGGCGGGCAGCCATTTCAATTTGTACGCATATTTTTCAGAGCCCACCATTTCGCCGTTGGGTACATAGACACAAACAACGCGCAGATCTTCGTAAGTTGCGGCAATTATTCTTTTCTGATCGTCCTCGAAATTCGGAATAGCCGTGATTATCTCCTGGCCTTGCAACTTGCTGAGTATTGCTACACCGTTATAGGTCTTCTGACCGATAAAAACCGATTGGTAGCCAGTATCGGCAATTTCATCCAGTGGAAAATTTTCATCGGATAACTTGGTTTCCTGAAGACAAAGCATATCCGGTTGCTGCGTTTGCAACCATTCAATAACCTGCGGTAATCTCACTTTGAGAGAATTTACGTTCCATGTTGCCAATTTCATATTTTCGAACCCAATAATAAAGCGTAAAGAGCTACTTCAGAATACGTTGCAACCACAGGTCAATATCGTTGATTTCCTCAGCACAAACAGAATGCTCCATCGCATATTCATGCCATTCCATTGTGTAATGCGCTTGCATCAGTTTCTCTTTAGATGCTGCTGCGAGCGCAATTGGAACAACAGCATCATATACCCCATGCGCCATAAAAATGGGAATTGCAGCATTAACCGGCTGAGCTTCATGATCCAAGGATTCGGGCAAAGGCAGATAGCATGACAGCGCCATAATACCGCCTAATTTGTTTCCCTGACGCAATCCTGCCTGGAGCGCCATGGCACCGCCTTGCGAAAACCCCGCCAGAATAATATGCGTTGAAATAATACCCCTCTGCAATTCATTTTCAATCAATGCATCAATTGCTTTTTGTGAATCCCGAATACCGGTTTCATCTTCAGGTGAACCGCTACTTATACCATAGATGTCATACCATGCACGCATGACATAACCGCCATTTATCGTTACCGGTCTTTCGCACGCGTGCGGAAAAATAAAACGAATCGGCTTCTTCAGGGATATCTCAAACTCATTGATGATCGGCACGAAATCATTCCCATCGGCACCCAAACCATGCATCCAAATGATGGTATGCGCAGGTTCCGGGCCGGTTTCAATTTCTATAACGGATAACGGTCTGTATTTTGACATAAGTAGTTATCAAACAAGAGCATTGACTTAAGTTATTGATAGGATAAAATTCGCCAGCACAACGCAAATCAGACTAATTTTCATTCATCCTGAAAATATTTTTTTCAAAATAGAGAGAGGCTATGAGACGCAGGGATTTTATCAAAATTATGGGGGCTGGCGCACTTTTTAGCCCTATAGCATCATTTCCTTTATTTGCTGGAAACCAGGAATTAAACTTTGGAAAATGGAACAGCTTTCGACTGACTTATCAGGTCGATTTGCCGGCAACAGGAAAACGTGCGCGTCTCTGGCTGCCGCTACCCAGCTCCTTGGCACCATCTTATCAGTATACGCAAGGCAACAATTGGTCAGGAACAGCAAAGCAGGCCAAATTTGATACATTCGGCAAAGAAAAACTGCCGGTTTTCACGGCTGAATGGCAAGGCGATGGGGCACGCCATGCCACGATTCACAGCATCATCAAAACATCACATCACTCAGTTAATCTTGATCATTATCGTCCGGACAATGCATCTACCCCGCCACATCTCAAGCCATTCCTTGAATCCACGCGTTTAATTCCTATTGATGGCTTGGTTAAAGATGTTGCCCATTCAATCACTTACGACAAAGGAAATTCACCGCTGCAAAAGGTACGCGCTATTTACGACTGGCTTGTCGATCATTTCCGCCATGATGAAACGATACGTGGTCGCGGTAAGGGTGATGTGAAATTTATGCTGGAGAACAATCAGCTAACCGGAAAATGTGTGGATGCACATTCTCTTTTCGTTGGGTTGGCACGTTCACTTGGAATTCCCGCACGTGTTCAATATGGTATACGCATGACGCAATCCGAGTTACACCCGACCCTAAGCAAACCAACAGATGTCAGTACTGCTCAGCACAGCCGGGCAGAATTTTATCTGAATAATTTCGGCTGGATTCCGGTCAACCCTGCCGATGTATGTAAAGTTGCAAAACTCGAACAGTTGGAATTGGATGATCCACTGATAGGACGTTTGCGGGAAAGATTCTTTGGTACATGGGAGATGAACTGGATCACATTTAACCATGAACAGGACATTCAGTTGCCGAACAGTAACGCCGGAAAATTACCTTTCTTTCTGTTTCCGCATGCGGAAATTGATAACCAACCTCTGGATAGCATGGATGCAGAGAGCTTTAGTTATAAAATAACCGCAGCCGAGCTGGTTGGAACAGGCGCAAAATTTTAACCTGTAGCGCTAACTTCGCGAATGCTTTACGTGTTAGCTTTTCAATAGCTATTGGCTGCACGAAATTTATCGGTAAAAACGAAACTTTTGCCAGTAACGCTAGAATGAATGCATACTCATGATAGGACCGAGTACGCATTCATATTATAGAAACACAACCTAAAAATAGTTGACATCAGACTATATAACAGGTTGTAATATGCGGTTTTATTGATCAAACTAAGAAAGAGAGAAGAAACATGAAACGCACGTATCAACCGTCTGTCATCAAAAGGAAACGCACTCACGGGTTTCTCGTTCGCATGAAAACACGTGGAGGTAGAGCTGTTATCAGAGCGCGTCGAGCCAAAGGGCGTAAAAGATTAGGTGTGGCATAAACAAAACACATAGCAGAGTAATAACATTAATTATGTAACAGCATATTCCTTGTCGAGAAATCGACGACTGCGTAACTCAGAAAACTTTACCGCAGTTTTTCGCTTTCAGCACCAAGCAAGTAGTTTACACTTGCAAATATATGCTAAGCCCAATGATCTATCCTACTCCAGGATAGGGTTAGTTGTTTCAAAAAGATTTGAACGCCGGGCGGTTAAACGCAACAAAATTAAGCGATTGTTACGGGAGACATTTCGTACATTCCAGAAAAAAGATACCGCGGGCATGGATTGGGTAATGCGTTTAAAACGTCCGATTTTCAAGATTGATTCAACGCAGTTTATTGCTGAAATCAAGTTATTGATGCATGAATTACAACAATGTCACGACTGATCATCGCGCTTATAAAACTTTATCAATATTGCATTAGTCCTATGCTGTTGCCTTCATGTCGTTTTACGCCCACCTGTTCTCAGTATGCGTGTGAAGCATTAATCAAGTATGGCTTTTTTCGCGGCATGCGGTTGAGCATCTGGCGCATTTTGCGCTGCAATCCATGGTGTAAAGGTGGATATGAACCTGTCCCCTGAAGTCATTACCAATCAATATCAGTGCGATTAAACCTTACAAATGAATATCTCAAATAATCATTGACCTGCACAAGAACAATTAAAAGCTGATTGACATACAAACACCACGCTTCCATTACATATGCAGCACATCAGCGGAATCTCATCAATTAATCTGACCAGATAAAATGGAAACAAGAAAACTTATACTGATTATTATCTTGTCAACTTCCCTGTTACTTTTATGGGAATCATGGCAGAAAGAAATACAACCCCCGGTCACTCAAGCAACTCCCGGAACAGCGCTTGAAGGCAACAATCAGCGGCATGATCCACTGCCCGTACCCGGCGATGAACTTGCCAGCGCGAGTGGATCGGGTATCGCCGAGGGTATCGAAGGTATTTCCCCGTCAATTACCCCTAACTTGTTTGAAATCGGTGAAAAAATTCAGGTGACAACGGATTTGATTGTTGCCGAAATCGATACCGCAGGCGGCGATATCAGAAAACTGGGGTTGCTGATGCACCCGGCCCGGGAAGATAAAACCAAACCGTATGAATTGTTACTGGACCAGGCCGCGCGTTTTCAGGTTTCTCAGTCCGGATTGATCGGCGATGGTCTGCCGAGCCACAAAACCCGATATACCGCAGATTCAAATATTCATACTTATGAATTAAAGGCGGACGAAGATCAGGTCAGTGTCCGTCTTCTGGCACCGGAAGAAAATGGCATACAAGTTACAAAAATCTATACCTTCCATCGTGGCACATATGTCATAGATGTGGAATTTGAAATTGTCAACAACAGTCCAAATACAATTCTGCCCTTTTCGTACTTCCAAATGATGCGCGATGCCAAAGAGCCGACAGGTCAGGGTTTTCTGGTTCATTCCTATACCGGGCCCGCGCTTTATACGGATGAAGAAAAGTTTCTCAAAGTCAAGTTTTCCGATCTGGACAAAAATAAAGCATCCTATCCGACAAATGCCGACGATGGCTGGATTGCCATGCTTGAGCACTACTTTCTGACAGCCTGGCTGCCTGAACAGGGAAAACCGCGCGAATACTATGTCAAGCAGCTGGCCTATAACCAATATACGGCCGGAGTTATCGCACCTGTCGGCGCAATCGAGCCAGGGCATTCAGGCCATATCGTAATGCCTTTCTATGCCGGCCCTCAGGAACAGGACAAGCTGGCTGAACTGTCTCCAGGGTTGGACCTGACTGTGGATTACGGCTGGTTGACTGTTCTGGCGAAACCGCTGTTCTGGTTACTGTCCTTTTACCACTCCTATGTGGATAACTGGGGTATTGCAATTATTCTGCTGACCGTAACTGTAAAATTATTGTTCTTCCCGTTATCCGCAGCCGGCTATCGTTCGATGGCGAAATTGCGCGTCGTGACACCGGAATTACAACGTATCCGTGAACAATATGCCAGCGATCGGCAACGCATGCACATGGCGATGATGGAGTTTTACAAAAGAGAGAAAATCAATCCATTGGGTGGCTGTTTACCGATTCTTGTGCAGATTCCGGTATTTATCGCATTGTTCTGGACACTGCTCGCCGCCGTGGAATTGCGTTACGCGCCGCTGGCACTCTGGATTACCGACATGTCGGTACCTGATCCTTACTATGTGCTGCCACTGATCATGGGCGTGTCCATGTGGGTGCAATCCAAATTGAGTCCCAAACCGACAGACCCGATACAGGCGAGAGTCATGCAAATCATGCCGATCGCATTCAGTATATTTTTCTTCTTCTTCCCGGCTGGTCTGGTGCTCTACTCACTGTGTAACAACATATTATCGATCGCGCAACAATGGCAGATTACGCGCATGCTCGAAAAGAAAGCACAGCTTGAAGAAGAAAAAAGAAGCAAAGGAAAAATGGCTCGCCCTAAAGGAAAAGCCGCAACATCTGAAGAAAACGGTGAATCCGGGCAAACAACACGCACTGACGAATCTGATACCGGAGACAGTCAGGAAATTGAAGATGCTGAAATCATCGAATCCAGGGAAGAAAAACCGGCACCTGCACCCAAACAGCAAAAACCGGTTGCAAAAGCACCCGCAAGAAACAGAACCAAAACCAGAAAGGATAAAAGAAGGTAATTTTTATCTCTGCTCCAGTCTGGCTGAATATAAACAGCCAGACTGATTCCGCGTTTCGGAACAGCAGTAAATCAGGTTCGATAAGGAATCAATAGGCGACATATTTTGTTGATAAAGCCTGATATTATCGCTGCAATTGCAACCCCCCCCGGCCGTGGCGGTGTGGGCATCGTCCGTATCTCGGGCAAGGATCTCACCGCGCTTGCCCGGACCCTACCGGGTGGACTTCCTGAACCGCGCAAGGCGCAATTAAGCCAATTTCTCGATACCGAAGGTCAAATCATTGATCAGGGAATCGCGCTTTATTTTCCTGCACCATATTCTTACACCGGCGAAGACGTGCTGGAATTGCAGGGGCACGGCGGGCCTGCCATCATGAATCTGCTGCTCAACCAGTGTCTTGCCTGTGGCGCGCGCCTGGCGGAACCGGGTGAATTTACATTGCGCGCCTATCTCAACAACAAGATCGATCTGGTGCAGGCCGAAAGCGTCTCCAATCTCATTGAAGCCAGTACAACCGAAGCGGCACGGTGCGCAGTGCGCTCACTGCAAGGCTTCTTTTCACGCGCGATCAATGAATTGGTGCAGTCGCTGACCACACTGCGTATGCTGATCGAAGCGACGCTCGACTTCCCGGAAGAGGAGATCGGCGGACTTTATCACACGGAAATCCGCGCAAGACTCAACACCATCAGCGAGCAGCTTGCACGCGTCATGTCATCGGCAGTTCGCGGCAATCTGCTGCAGGAAGGCATCAAAGTGGTGCTGATTGGCGAACCGAATGTGGGAAAATCCAGTCTGCTCAATCAATTGGCCGAGGATGACGTTGCCATAGTTACCGAAATTCCCGGCACGACACGTGACAGCATTCAAAGAACCATCACGATTGCGGGCATCCCCATCCACGTAACGGATACCGCAGGATTGAGAGAAACCACGGATATCGTCGAACAAAAAGGCATCGAACGCACCCAGGCCGCGGTCAGGAACGCCGACATGCGGATACATTTAATCGACGGCAGCCGCCACTTTGCCGATGACACCCGCACATCCGCCCTGACGGCGTTTTCCATTGATAAACCGCATATCACGGTGATCAACAAAATTGACCTGCTCGATGCGCAGCCCAAGATGGAAATCAGCGATCATCACGTTGAAATCCATCTCTCAGCCAAAACCGGCGCAGGGATAGACATGCTGCGCGAACAGATCCTGAAAACAGCCGGCTGGGACACGAACCAGACCGAAGAAGGACTTTTCATGGCCCGGCAGCGCCACCTGGAATCACTGCACATCGCGCAGCAGCACATCAACGCAGCATGGATATACAGCGAAAGCGAATCTAATTGGGAATTGCTTGCCGAAGAACTCAGAATTGCGCAAGAAGCGCTGTCATCCATCACCGGACGCTTCACAGCCGATGACTTGCTCGGCAAAATATTCTCTGAATTTTGCATCGGAAAATAAAACAGGTTCCATTGATGTCCATGGCAATCTGTTGAATACAGGCGTAGGCGGATTTCATCGATGGTTTGGCGCTGGCCGGCAATCTGGCCATTGATCCAGGAGAAAAGTGATGTGGCCTCCCCCCCAGGCAGGGCTTTGTCTCTTATGGCCCATTCCCTTGATCTCGACCCCCTGATCCTGACCATTTAAATCTCTCCTGCAATAGCCCATTGGCATTACCATCAGGCATATGATAGATTCCTGACGATTGAAAATGACTTTGATCTATTGCATTGGGTACCGACACCATGACAACCGAACCCTGGGTCACCACCAAACAAGTTGCCCGGCACCTGGGCATCGTGAAAGACACGGTCTACCGCTCACGGAAACACAAAGGCCTGTCCGCCCGCAAGGTGGGGCGATTATGGAAATTCCGGTTATCCGAAATGGATGCGCGGGTGCAGGCCGGTGGCTTCGACGAGGATGCGGACAGAAAAGGTGACAATACTTGACCAAAGACTCGAACAATATGGAGCAGGGCAATGCCCATCACTAACCAAAACCCGGAACAACGTGCCCGTGACCAGATCGACAAACTGCTCACTGCCGCCGGTTGGGTGGTGCAGGATAAAAAAGCCATCAACTTCAACACCGGGCACGGCATTGCGGTACGCGAGTACCAAACGGATATAGGCCCTGCCGATTACGCCCTGTTTGTGGATAAGCGGGCCGTGGGTGTTATCGAAGCCAAGCCGGAAGACTGGGGCCACAAAATCACCACAGTGGAAGATCAGTCACAGGGTTACGCCAGTGCTACCCTGAAATGGGTCAACAACCAGGCGCCTTTGCGCTTCGTGTACGAAAGCACTGGCATCATTACCCGCTTTACCGATGGTCGCGACCCGGTACCCCGCTCCCGCGAAATTTTCAACTTCCACCGCCCGGAAACCCTGGCCGAATGGCTGGCCCAACCGCAAACCCTGCGCGCCCGCCTGCAACAGATGCCACCGCTGGATACCTCCGGCCTGCGCGACTGCCAGATCACCGCCATCACCAACCTGGAAGCGTCCTTCAAACAGGACAAACCCCGCGCCCTGGTGCAAATGGCCACCGGCTCCGGCAAAACCTTTACTGCGATTACCGCCACCTACCGCCTGCTGAAACACGCCGGCGCCAAGCGCATCCTGTTTCTGGTGGATACCAAAAACCTCGGCGAACAGGCGGAGCAGGAATTCATGTCCTTCCTGCCTAATGACGACAACCGCAAGTTCACCGAGCTGTACACCGTGCAGCGGCTCAAATCGTCCTTTGTCGCCACAGACACCCAGGTCAGCATCAGCACCATTCAGCGCATGTACTCCCTGCTCAAAGGCGAGGAGCTGGACGAAGCCACCGAGGAAGACAACCCGGCAGAGCGTGCCCCTCTGCGAAAAGAACCCCTGCCGGTGGTGTATAACGAAAAAATCCCACTGGAATTTTTCGACTTTATCGTCATCGACGAATGCCACCGCTCCATCTACAACCTGTGGCGGCAGGTGATTGAATACTTCGACGCCTACCTGGTCGGCCTCACCGCCACCCCGGACAACCGCACCTACGGCTTCTTCAAAAAGAACGTGGTCAGCGAATACGACCACGAAAAAGCCGTGGCCGACGGCGTTAACGTGGGTAACGAAATCTATGTGATCGAAACCGAAAAAACCAAACAGGGCGACATTCTTACCGCCAAACAACAGGTGGAAAAGCGCGAACGCCTCACCCGCAAAAAACGCTGGGAAATCCAGGACGAAGACGAAACCTACACCGCCAAACAACTCGACCGGGATATCGTCAACCCGGACCAGATTCGTACTGTCATCCGCACCTTTAAGGAAAAACTGCCGGAGATATTCCCCGGCCGCCAGGAAGTGCCCAAAACCCTGATCTTCGCCAAAACCGACAGCCACGCCGACGACATTATCAATACCGTGCGCGAAGAGTTCGGTGAGGGCAACCAGTTCTGCAAAAAGATCACTTACAAAATCGAAGAAGACCCCAAATCCGTGCTCGCCCAATTCCGCAACGACTACCACCCGCGCATTGCCGTAACGGTGGATATGATCGCCACTGGCACCGACGTGCGCCCGCTGGAATGCCTGCTGTTTATGCGCGATGTCAAAAGCCGCAACTACTTCGAACAAATGAAAGGCCGGGGCACCCGCACTCTGGATGCCGACAGCCTGAAAAAAGTCACCCCGTCCGCCACCAGCGCCAAAACCCATTACGTGATTGTGGATGCTATCGGCGTCACCAAATCCCTGAAAACCGCCAGCCAGCCGCTGATTACCAAACCCGGCGTCTCCCTCAAGGAACTGGCCATGGGTGTAATGATGGGCGTGCGCGATGAAGACACCGTCAGTTCGCTCGCCGGCCGCCTGGCGCGGCTGGACAGACAGCTCGACGACAAAGACCGCGCCCGCATCAGCGAAAAAGCCGGCGGCAAACCGCTGCTGCTGATCGTCGGCGAACTGCTCAATGCCATCAACCCCGATACCGTCGAGCAAAAAGCCCTACAGATTGCCCAGCAACCCGAAGGCACCAACCCCGGCGATAGCGCCCGCGACCAAGCGCGCGACCTACTGGTAGGGCAGGCCGCCAATGTGTTTACCGGCGAATTGGTGGAACTGATTGACAGCATCCGCCGCGACAAGGAACAGACCATCGTTCACGACGACCTGGACAGCGTGACCCGCGCCGAATGGGACGGCGACACCACCGAAAACGCCAAGACACTCACTCAGGAATTTGCCGACTACCTGCGTGAACAGCAAAACGACATAGACGCTCTGACCATTTACTTTCAAACCCCGGCCCGTCGCGCCGAGGTCAGTTACGACATGATCAAAACCCTGCTGGATCGCCTGCGGCAAGACCGGCCCAAGCTGGCCCCGCTGCGCGTCTGGCAAGCCTACGCCCACCTGGAAAAGTATCAGGGCGACAACCCCATCAGCGACCTTACCGCGCTGGTGGCGCTGATCCGTCGCGTCACCGGATTGGACAACACCCTTTCCACCTACAACAATACCGTGCGCCGCAACTTCCAAAGCTGGATCATGCAACACCACAGCGGCGCCGGAGAAAAATTCAATGAAGCACAAATGGCTTGGCTGCATATGATCCGCGACCACATTATCAGTTCTTTTCATATGGAGCGGAACGACTTGGAAATGGCACCCTTTGATGGTCAGGGTGGTATGGGAAAAATGTATCAATTGTTTGGTGATCAGATGGATGAAGTGATTGAGGAATTGAATCGGGAGTTGATGGCGTGATGAGTTCTGATGCGATGAAATCTGAATCTGCCACAGAAGACTGGATGCCAGAATCACCTCCTATCCCTAATCATTGGGTATATGTAGACTTTGAGGAGGCTTTTGAAAACCTTCCTTTAACAGGATTGAAAATTCCACAGAAGGAATATGAACAGTCAGGTGAGTACCCGGTGATTGATCAGGGCGCTAACTTGATTGGTGGTTACACCAACGATTTAGACAAGGTTTTGCATATTTCGCGTTCTGCCATAGTGTTTGGTGACCACACCAAGTGCTTCAAGTACATTTCATTTCCGTTTGCACCTGGCGCCGATGAGATAAAGGTTCTTGTTCCAAGAAATAATGTTGTTGAGAAATACGCATTTTATGCCTGCAAGTCTTTGCGGTTGCCTGATCGAGGATATTCTCGTCATTATTCGTTTCTAAAGAAAAATAAGTTTCCATTACCACCCATTAACGAACAACACAGCATCGTTGCCAAAATCGAAACCCTATTCTCCGAACTGGACAAAGGCATAGAATCCCTAAAAACCGCCCGCGAACAACTCAAAGTCTACCGTCAGGCCGTGCTCAAACATGCCTTCGAAGGTAAACTCACCGAACAATGGCGCAAGGAAAACGTCGACAAGCTGGAAATTCCCGAGCAATTTCATTGCAAGAGCGAAATTACCAAAGAAGAGTTGTTCGGCCTTCCTCGGATTCCACCAGAATGGAAATATGCCCGATTGGGTTCTTTTATATTGGGAATTGATGCAGGGAAGAGCTTTAAGTGTGATGAACGTGAGCCTTCGGAAGAAGAAATAGGCGTGGCAAAAGTAAGCGCTGTAACATGGGGCGAATACGATGAATCAGAAAGCAAAACCTGCAATGATCTAGGCAAGATAAACGAGAGCTATTTTATTAGGAAAGGGGACTTTCTTCTCAGCAGGGCAAATACGATAGAACTCGTAGGTGCTTGTGTTATCGCTAAGAATGTTACGAAAAGGATAATGCTCAGTGATAAAACCTTGAGGATAGAATTTTCCAGCTTGTTGCAAGAGTATTTTCTCTATTGGCTTCGAAGTCCAATAGGCCGTAACGAAATTATGAGTCGTTCCTCAGGAAATCAGGAGTCCATGAGAAACATTGGGCAAAACCGTATCAAAAGTATTGCTTTTCCTCTTTGTGGCGCGAAGGAAACAGAAAAAATCTCCAAGATAGTTGAGCAACAAGAAACCCAGATGCAGAAATTGAATGGGGAAATAGCCAGCGAACTAGCGCGAGCTGAAATCCTACGCCAGTCTATCCTGAAAAAAGCCTTCTCCGGTCGGCTTGTTGAAACTAAGGTAGAAACATGACCCTAAAGGCTTATCGTCAGCCGAGTAATTTATTTTTGTGTCATCAAACATTTCTGTACCGAAAACACGGTGGGCAGGAAAGAGCGGATGGAATGCAGGGCTGCCCGGAATAAGGTTTTATCATATGAAAATTCTTGACTTGCAGAATGAGTTTCGTGAGCTGATTTCCCAGTTTCGCAATGAAATTGAAGCTTCCAGTGCCATGGGGAATTTTGATTCCCATAAAGTGGCAGAAAACATCATCTGTGGCCTTTTGCGTGAATTGTGCGGCTGGCCCGATCTGCATAACCTAAATGCTGAACAGGCCAATTTCCCTGGTATAGACTTGGCCGATGACACCGCTCGCATTGCTGTTCAGGTCACAGCTACCGCTGATATTGGAAAGATCAAACACACCATCGAGAAATTTGTAAACCATAATCTGCACCAGAGTTATGGCCGCTTGGTTGTCTATATACTATCTACCAAGCAAGGCAGCTACTCCCAATCGGCTATTGATTCGGTATGCCAAGAAAAAATCCAATTCTCTGCCAATAAGGATATTTGGGATTATCAGGAGCTTTGTGCTAAGGCGGCGGATGCTTCACCACATAGCCTGCAAGCAACGATCAATCATCTGAAGGCTTACTTGCGCGGTATTCCGATCGGCTTGGCGGATGAAGATATTGATCCACCCCTAAATCCACCAGAAACAATAACGAGCAACCTGATCGCCATTGGTTTTTCTGAATATCTATATATTGCGCAGCTAAATAGTGATCTTGTAGAGCATCATGGGAAAAGAAGAGAGGGGCGATGGCGCGAGACAATCCGCGAGTTCAATCAGGATATGCAGGTACGCATTCCTTCTACTTATGTTGTTCATGGTCGTTCTCTGATCACTTTTTTTGACTTAACCGACAACAACAACCCATACCGGCATCTGATCGAAGACGGAACTGCGGAGGAACATCGGAGTCAAGATTTTTACATGATCGGAGAAGATTATGAGCGCGTATTCAAGTCTTTATTGCGCTTCTCCTTACAGCATCGACTGTTCCAAGAGCGCGTACATTGGGAAAATGATGAAAAGGAGTTTGTATTTCTGCCTCGTGAAGACGCTCTGGATCAGAGAAAAGAAGTGTGGCAGGGAGAGAAAAAAGCTAAGCGCTCCGTTTTCGTAAGGCAATACAACAAGAAGGATTCGTCCAAAGTTTACATGCAGAAACATCTATCGTTCTCGGCGGATTTTCTGAATTTTGATGGTAACTGGTTTATGTCCATAACGCCGAGCTGGTTTTTTAGCTATGGCCCTGGCTTTAAAAAGTCTGATTTTAGCCATAGCAATCTAGGCTGGATAAAACGACAGGAGAACAATCAGCAGGTCATGAATCACTTCAGATTTATCGCTGCCTGGCTATCATCTATTGATGAAGAAGATTTGTTCTCAGAGAAAAGCTCTAAGGATTCATTCCTTTCTTTTAGTCAGATTCTAAATCTGGATGGCGCACCGTCTTTGGATGAAACACAGTGGACAGCTTTACCTTCAATGCCTTCAGATGAGTCTGGACAACTACAGGGGCTTTTTGGCTTATGAAGCTGGTGCATATCAATGAGCCAAGGCTCGAATTTTTTAATGGAGTGCATATCTGTCCAAGGCGAGGTATCGCAGCTTATGGGGTATATGACAAGGGCTCTCTGACTCGGCGAACTAATATCCTGTTGGGTGCTATAGGGACAAGCAAAGATCTTGAAGATCTTTCAAGTCTTCTTGAGAGGATGAAGTCTCCTATAAAAGATATTGAAGATGATCGTAAATATAATCTTTTTCCGGATTTCTGTGGGTTCAATAAGGATGTTGGTTTTCATGCGGAATTAGTATTCAACCAGGATTTGGGGCGATCGCTCAGGCAGGTGGACATAGAAAAAATCACCAAAATAAAAAATCGCTCACAGCGAATAGAAGAGGCCATTAATCTTTATTATGAGGAGATAAAATTTCTCGCACAGAATCGACCAGTTGATGTGATTATTTGTGTGCTTCCGAAGCCAATTTTCGATGCTGTCAGTAAGGAGGCACCTGTTGGAGATGAGGAAAAGCTCGAAGAAAGTATCGAAGTTCAATCAGAGCTGAATTTCCGTAGGGCACTGAAAGCAAAGGCGATGCATTTGGGTAAGCCACTACAGTTGGTGAGGGTAGAATCGCTCATCTCTGGTAGTAAGGGTCAGCAGGATGATGCAACCAAAGCCTGGAATTTGGCGACGGCCCTATATTATAAAGCTGGTGCGACCAACCCTTGGCGCTTGGAGAAAGCAGACAGCAATTTGCTCTCCTGTGCATTGGGAGTGGCTTTCTATCGCAGTAGAGACAAGAAGACTCTCAATACTAGTCTGGCCCAGGTTTTCGATGAGCTGGGTAATGGTTTGATTCTACGTGGCACCCCGGTTCATTTAGAAAAGGGAGATCGCGTGCCGAGGCTATCTGAAGAGCAAGCTTGCACCTTGTTCAAGGCAGCCCTGGAAGAGTATCGGAACGCGATGAGAATGTATCCTAGGCGAGTGGTGGTGCATAAAACATCCAATTTCTCTGATCCGGAAATGTCCGGGTTCATGGGTGCTGCCTCGGATTTACGCATCGACACGGTAGATTTCGTAACGGTCATGGATTCACAGCTCCGACTCTTCAGAAATGGAGCGTATCCGCCCTACCGTGGCACCTCCCTTGTTCTCAATGAACAACGCCAGTTGCTCTACACTCGCGGTTCTATCTGGTATTACAAGACTTATCCTGGTATGTACATTCCACAACCACTTGAGTTACGTGTTGTAAGATCAGAGCAAAGCCCCGCGTTCCTAGCAAAGGAAATCTTGGCCCTGACCAAAATGAATTGGAACAACACCCAGCTGGACGGCAAATATCCGATAACGCTTAGCTGCGCTAGGAAGGTGGGAGAAATCATGAAATATCTGGACGAGAATGATCGGCCACAAATTCGGTATGGCTACTACATGTAATGGGAACTATGACCCCCAAACTCCCCATCAACCTCGACAACCTCCTCCACCATCGCACAGTGGAAAGCGAGCGCATCGAATACAAGACAGACTGGAATTCAGAATCCATCCTATACCGCTTCAGTATTTCTATCCAAAAGCGAGGCAATTCGTAATGCCAACTTGCTGGATTATCGCTGGCCCAAATGGGGCAGGTAAAACTACCTTTGCCTTGAATTACCTGCCCAAGGTGGCGAAGTGCTCACATTTTATCAATGCTGACCTGATTGCGGCAGGCTTGTCACCGCTTGCACCAGAACGTGAATTGCTAACTGCCAGCAGGATTTTTCTTCAAGAAATTGAATCCCGCATTAAAGCCCGACAGGATTTTGCTTTTGAAACCACGCTATCGGGCCGCAGCTATCTGCGTTTGATTAAGCGTTTACAGGCCGAAGGCTGGCGAATCGAGTTGATTTACCTCGCACTGCCCAGTGTGGAAATGTCAAAAATGCGGGTAACAGAGCGGGTTCGGCAGGGCGGGCATAACATTCCGGCAGATGATATTCAGCGCCGCTTTCCCCGCAGCTTGTATCATCTGCTCTACGCATTCAGTTCAACAGTCGATTACTGTGTCTGCTTTATGAACGTCAGCGGTACACCCATGCAGGTTTTTGAACAAACACCAAACGGGCGTAATGTGGTGAACGAAACGATGTATCAACAGTTAGTACAGGAGGCAAAGCAATGAAAGTCACAATAACAGAACAAACCTCCCCCAAAAGCCAGGAAATATTACAGGCTTTGCAAGATGCCGTTACAAAGGAATTGGATAAAAAGCGACGACTGGGGCAGCCCGTAGTGATCTGGCAGGATGGGCAGCCCGTGTTGGTGGATGCCGATGTGGCTGTAAAGGCTGAAACTGGCACGAATTCCTGAATGATGTCCAAACTCCCCATCAATCTCCACGACCTGCTCCACCAGCGCACCATCGAAAGTGAGCGCATTGAATACAAGTCCGGCTGGAATCCAGAATCCATCCTGCACAGTGTCTGCGCTTTCGCTAACGACTTTCATAATCTGGGTGGCGGTTATGTGGTGATCGGCGTGGAGGAGAAGAATGGGCAACCGGTATTGCCGCCTATTGGTTTGTTGCCGAAGCAGATCGACAGTATTCAGAAAGAGTTGCTAAACCAGGGCAACTCGGCCATCCAGCCGCCCTATCATCCACTAACGGCTACCTATGAAGTACAAGACAGCTTGATTCTGGTGTTATGGGTGCCGGGCGGTGAAACCCGACCTTATAAAGCGCGAGTGAGTCTGAGCGATAAAAAATCCGACTGGGCGTTTTATATTCGCAAGCACACCAGTACCGTGCGCGCCAAAGGCGAAGATGAGCGGGAGTTGCTGTCACTGGCGGCTACGGCGCCGTTTGATGATCGTTACCGGCAGTCGGCCATCTTGAATGATTTATCACCCTATTTAATGCGAGAGTTTTTGCAGGAAATCGGCAGTGAACTGGCAGCAGAGGCAAGCTCGCTGGATGTAGCGGCTCTGGGTCGCCGTATGAATGTCGTATCTGGCCCTGCGGAAATGGCGTTCCCGAAGAACGTAGGCCTGCTGTTTTTCAATGAGCACCCGGAGCAGTTTTTCCCTGCTACCCAGATTGATGTGGTGTATTTTCCCGATGGGCCGGGCGGGGACAGATTTGAGGAAAAAGAGTTTCTCGGGCCGCTGGGGCGCATTACCCGCGATGCGGTGGATTATATCGGGCGTCATTATTTAACCGAGACGGTCGTTAAGCACCCACACAAGCCGGAGGCTGAGCGCTTCTGGAATTTCCCCCTAGCCGCCATCGAAGAAGCGGTAGTGAATGCGGTTTATCACCGTTCCTATGAAATCCGCGAGCCGGTGGAAATTCGTATTACCGCAGAAGAACTGATGGTGTTGAGTTTTCCCGGCCCTGACCGTTCCATCTGCCTGAAAGACTTGCAGGCAGGTAAAGCCGTCAGCCGCCGTTACCGCAACCGGCGTATCGGCGAGTTCCTCAAAGAGCTGGATTTGACCGAAGGCCGCTCTACCGGCATCCCTAAAATCCTACGGGTGATGGCGGCCAATGGCTCACCTGCGCCGGTATTTGAAACCGATGAAAACCGCACCTGGTTTCTGATCCGCCTGCCGGTACACGCGGGGTTTGCTGAGACAGAACAAGCCATCCAGCAAGTAACCGAACAAGTAACCGAACAAGTAACCGAACAAGTAACCGAACAAGTAACCCGTTTGCTGGATGCTTTGAAAGCTGAACCTTTGGGCACCAAAGCCCTGCTGGAAGAGCTGGAGCTGAATCACCGGCCAACATTTATCCAGAACTATTTGCAGCCTGCTTTGGATAATGGTTTGGTAGAAATGACCCAGCCAGATTCCCCGCGTAGCCCAACCCAAAAATACCGATTAACAGAAAAAGGCAGGCACACCCTGGCCCAATACAGAGCAAGTGAAAATACATGAGCCCTACTGCCCCAATTATTTCCAAAGTCTGGAGTTTCTGTACCACTCTGCGCGACGACGGAGTCGGCTATGGCGATTATCTTGAACAGCTCACCTACCTGATTTTCCTGAAGATGGCAGATGAGTATTCCAGGCCACCGTATAACCGCGATGTCGGCATCCCGAAAAAACACAGTTGGCAGACACTGAAAACCAAACGCGGTGCTGAGCTGGAGGTGCATTATGTGGAATTATTGCGCGCGCTGGGTACGTACAAAGGGATGCTGGGACAAATTTTCACCAAGGCCCAGAATAAAATTCAGGACCCGGCAAAACTCTACCGGCTGGTCGATATGGTGGACAGTACCCAGTGGGCAACCATGGGGGCAGACGTTAAAGGCGATATTTACGAAGGATTGCTGGAAAAGAATGCCGAGGACACCAAATCCGGCGCTGGCCAGTATTTCACGCCACGTGCCTTGATTCGCGCCATGGTGGAGTGTGTACGGCCAGAACCGGGCAAAACTATTGCCGATCCGGCCTGTGGTACCGGCGGTTTTTTCCTCGCCACCTATGATTTCATTACCAATCCAGACAATTACAAGTTGGATAAAGCGCAAAAAACCTTTCTGAAACACCAAACTTTTTACGGTAATGAGATTGTCGCTAACACCCGCCGATTGTGTTTGATGAATATGTTCCTGCATAACATCGGCGAGATCGATGGCGATAGCATGGTGTCATCCAATGATGCCTTGGTGGCGCAAAGTCCGCAAAGTTTTGATTATGTGCTGGCCAACCCGCCGTTTGGAAAAAAAAGCACCATGAGCTTTACCAATGAAGAAGGTGAACAGGAAACCGATGACCTGACCTACAACCGCCAGGATTTCTGGGCCACTACGTCCAACAAACAGCTTAACTTTGTGCAGCATATTCGCACCATGCTCAAAACCACCGGCAAGGCCGCCGTGGTGGTGCCGGATAACGTGTTATTTGAAGGCGGCGCGGGCGAGACGATTCGCTGGAAGCTGCTGGAAAACACCGACCTGCATACGATTCTGCGCTTACCCACCGGCATTTTTTACGCACACGGCGTAAAAGCGAATGTATTGTTCTTCGATAACCAACCGGCCAGCCCCAAGCCCTGGACCAAAAAAGTCTGGTACTACGACTACCGCACCAACATTCACCACACCCTGAAGAAAAAGCCGCTGCGTTTCGAGGATTTGTCCGAGTTTATCCAGTGCTACAACCCGGAAAACCGCCATCAGCGCAAACAAACCTGGGATGCAGAGAAAAATCCAGAGAGCCGCTGGCGGGCGTTCAGTTATGAAGAACTGATCGTGCGCGACAAAACCAGCCTGGATGTGTTCTGGTTGAAAGACAAAAGCCTGACCGATCTCGACAACCTACCGGAACCGGATGAGCTGGCGGAAGAGATCATCGAGAACCTGGAAGCGGGGTTGGCGAGTTTCCGCACGGTGCTGGCGGAACTAAAGTAAGGCATGGAGCAGAACAAACGGCGACCGTCTGATCCTGGCATCGCTGCTTACCTCCCACAATAAACCGCAGTAATCTGCACCCAGTCATGCCCCAATTCCCGGCTGACCATCTGCCGAGCATAACCATCTTGTAACCGCTGCTCTGGTGACAGACCTTGCATGATGGCCCTCCCACCACTGGTACCTTCCATCCATCCATCCATCCAACAAGAATAAATTTTTGCTAAAAAAATCTCAATTCCAGTCATTAAGAGAATCTAAAAATTTTGTGAAGTTTTTGTATAGTGGCTAATCAAAGCATGAGAAACTTGATTAACCCTATTATTAACCTAAGTTCGGGATAAAAAAAGAAGAGGTGGACGTCTGCCATTTTACGTAAGATGTTGATACCGGTATAAAAATGACCACCCATTACGGTTGAAATTTGACCAGGGGAAAACAGAGCGCAGGATACTACGCATCTGTGGATAAGTCGACCAGACTGAATTGGTATTTTGCCTCCTGTTGATGTTTTAGTTTGTTGTCATTGACTACGAATCGACCAGATTTTCTTCTGGTGAGTATTTTTCTTTTTCCCGCTGCTATATTCTGATCTTTGCATTGGCAGTGCTTTGTTTGTAGCGGAAAGACTCGTTGCCGGTTTCGATGATGTGGCAATGGTGTGTGAGTCGATCCAGCAGTGCGGTGATCATTTTGGCGTCGATGAATACGTTACTCCATTCTGCGAATGCGAGATTGGTGGTGATAATGACACTGGTGCGTTCATACAACCTGGAGAGCAGATGAAACAGTAGTGCACCCCCGGCCTGTGAGAATGGCAGATAGCCCAGTTCATCGAGAATGACCAGATCGATCTGCAACAGCCGCAGGGCAAGCCTGCCCTGTTTGCCCGCTGATTTTTCCTGTTCCAGGCTATTGGCCAGATCAATGGCGGCTTCCGAAGCGCACCTTTTTATTGTGATACTGTATGCCTGAAGTGCCGATGGCAATAGCCAGGTGCGTTTTGCCAGTACCGGTGCCGCCGACCAGCACCAGGTTCTGTGCGACGGCGGTAAATTCCATCGTAGCCAGTTGATGAATCAGTTGTGGATCGACTTTGGACTGATTGAAATCGAATCCCTGTAAGTGGCGCTGCACCGGGAATCTGGCGGCTTGGGTTTGATAGCGGATGGAACGGATGTTGCGCTCGGTGGTTTCAGCCTGGAGTAACTGGTTTAACAGTGTATTTGCGAAATTAAAACTTTCAGCGACATCGGACGTATTCTGCTGTCTTAGCTCGGAATAGCAACCCGCCATGCCATATAATTTCAGCGCTTTGAACTGCGCGATAATATCAGACATGCGGCACCTCTTTGGTATTCAGGCGATCATAGCGCGCCGTATCGGCCTGTGGTTCTTCCTTGAGTTTCAGCGTTGTTTCCACTGACGCCGGCATGTCGGTGTGTTTCAACCGTGCCAATACATTGGAGACATGCTCGGCACTGGGCGCCGGATTCCAATACCAATTCAACGGCAACCAGCACCGCTTCCAGCCCATGCGTTGGCACCAGGCTGAAGTACCTTGGCCATGATTCGATCAGCCTGCTGGCGCTCCCTGCGCCGCAGCGCAGTCTGCAACTGCAGCAAAGGTGCCGGCAGTTCGGCAAATGGCGCACCGTTGCGCAAAGCGCCCGGTTTCTTTTCGATGACCGGAATATAGTGCTGCCAGTCATAGCTGACCTGGTCGCCATTCAACAGGCGGCTATGACAGGCTGCCACGGCGTTATTATGGACGATCTTGATGCGGTCGGCATACTGATGAACGGCCACCATCTGATTGGCCAGACGGCAGGGAGCGGAATAACGGTTGCGCAGTAATGTGATTAGACACGTGCTGGATACCCGTGCCAATACTTCGATATAACCATCGAACGGTGCCGGCATCGGCATCAGGTACAGCTGTTCCTGTTCCAATGCGTCGGCGAGGGTGATACCCGCATAATCCGGATGCTCGATTTCAGACCACAACGCGCGGCAGCGTGCCTCAAGCCAGTTGTTCAGATCATCGAATGAGCTGAATGGCTGCTGTTTGGCTTCATTCCAGATGCAGCGACGCATATCCTGAACATTCTTCTCGACAACGCCTTTCTCCCAGCCGGAAGCAACATTACAAAAATCAGGGTCGAACAGGTAATGTGCCGTCATGGCAAAGAAGCGCGTATTCACCACACGTCCGTTGCCTTTGGATACTTTGTCCACGGCGGTCTTCATGTTGTCGTAAATGCCGCGCTGCGGCACGCCGCCAAAAGCCGCAAATGCACGGGTGTGCGCATCAAACAGCATTTCGTGACTTTGTGACGGATAGCCCGACAACATGAAAGCACGGCTGGCGCATAGCTTGGTATGTGCTGCCAACATTTTACGGTGAATACCGCCGATCACCAGCCATTCCTCGCTCCAGTCAAACTGAAACGCTTCACCCAGCGCAAACTTCAGTGGTACATACGCCGTTTTACTCTGGCTTCCTTGAGTACGCCAGTTACGGATAAATTCGCACACAATCGTATAACCGCCAACATAGCCGTCCTTCCTGATTTCCTGGAACAGCATCTTGGCAGTGCGCCGGTCTTTCCTGGGACGGCGGGCATCCGCTTCCAGCGCCAGCAACAATCTGGATTCAAATGGTGTCAGCTTGCCGGGCTTCTTCGCCCTTTGATATTTAACAGCACTGTCACTTGGCGCTTTCAACCACTTCTTGATCGTGTTCCGTGACAGACTCGTTCTTCGTTGAATCTCATTAATCGACAAATGTTCACGGTAAAACATCCGCCGTATCTTTGCATACATAACCATGGTAATCACCTCTTAAATTCTCCTGCCTAAAATTTAGGCAGGATACGGAAATTACCTGGTCAATTTTCAACCGTTACAACTAGCTTTTTCTGGTCAATTTTCGACCGGTGTCAACAGCCAGCCATCAGATTGACGAGGAAATTGAAGGGAGAACGATGGCGGGTGTGCTCGATCTGGCAAAGATTTTTCAATTTGTCGAAGACTGTTTCGATCAGGGAACGCCGGCGCAGAATGGCTTTCTCGAACTCGGTGCGGGGTACGGGTTTCATGTTTTTCTTGAGGGGGGTGATGAGTTGAAGGTTTTGCTGGGCCAGTACCTCAGTGAGCCAATGGGCAATGTAACCCTTATCGGCGAACAATTGACCGAACATTCTCTTGCAGAGATCAGGTATGGGCTGACGGTCATCCACATTACCCGGAGTGAGCTTGAGGCGGATAACTCACCCTTGGAGTTGATAATGGTGTGGAGCTTGAATCCATAGAACCAACCCATTGAGGTCTTGCCACGCCTTGGCACTGTCTGCAAAGACCCGATGGCGGGCGATGCGCCGGTTATCGCAAACGGCGATTGCAGTAGCATCAGCGATGGAAATCCCGTCACATTGACCTTTGAGCACCTCAAACAAGGCTACCAGGGGAACCACACAGCGTGGTAGAAGCCACGCATCGTTGATAGCTCGGCAGCTTCGGAAACTCAGCCCGCAAGTGGCGGCACACGTAGGCCAGGTAGAAACTTTTGAATTGGCGAAAGCGCAACTGATGGAATAAAACGGTCAATGTCATCAATTCCGATAAGCTCAACTCACTGCGGCGCTTACGCTTTTTTGCCCCTGTTTCCAGAAGGCGATGCTCTAAAGCGGGCTCGAACAGGTGACAAAAATCATCCATAAGGCAGAAAAGCTCGGTTAAACTGTCCATGGGCGTCTCCTTGCGCGATTGATTGATGTGTAGAAACATAATCTTACGAAAAATGGCAGACGTCCACTTCTTCTTTTCTTATCCCGAACTCAGGTTAATTTTAAAGCGTTGCGCCACGGTATGGTTTTGTTGTTTTCTGATTGCTTTGGCTTGAGCCCATTTCACCCAGCGCGTCACGCTGGCAATTCCCACACAAAAACGCACCGCCGTCTGCGCAATTGTCAATCCTTCCTTCTTACGAACGGACAACGGACAAAACTTTACAGCGAAATGATGACGGATAAGTCATCTATGGATTGCAATCAATTTATTTGAGTTTTACTATAGCTTGACTGATACTTGAGCGCTTATTCCCAATTCAGGTTACTTTACTGAATGACAGCCTCACGTATTATTTTCAGGTGTGAATCAATCATAGTTTGATTGAGTTGTATTCCAAAGGAATCAGAAGAATCAATATCCGCGCATTGCCTTCCAAGCAGCGATGTGAGCATAAGATATCCCAATTCACTACTATAATGGGCCGGTTCTACAAACCATCTCAGTGTTTCGCCAAGCTTGTTGCGTGGTGGCGGACTTTCAGTGGAATATTGATCTACCGTATTAAAATCCCACAAAACGGTTTGATAAGCATCTGCGATACGCAGAATTTCCCGTTTCCATTCTTCAAAATCCGACCACAGCTGCGCGCGCGAAATTTGTTTAAAATAATCAATGTGATAAGGATTAATAAAAAGTATAACATCAATATTCTTTGTATGTGCGAGTTCAAGAAACTGCTCTAAATCATCAAAATCAGGTGACAACGAATTATCAGCAAATTTTATAGCTAAATTTGGCCGCTGAAACATGGCTGCAAGTTCCTGGTTCTTTTGTTCAAAAAGAACCCACTGCCCCTCAGATTGCACGATATAGTTAAATTCATGGTATGGGTTAAAACCATTTTCATCTCGAGTCGCTGCATTTTTATTACGCTGTTGCAATATTGTCACAGCAGAATCAAAAAGCGCATTGAGCGAAAACAATGCCGTTAAACGATCGGCACTTCGTTGACGAAGATGGTCAAAATCTGGTGCACCAGTTAATACAGGCGCAAGGCGTAACTCATTCTTAGAAAATTCTATTTGACTACGCGCATTTTGATGCTTTGCTGATGAATCTATGAGGAAATCACTAAAATCAATCCCCATGAATATTTTATTCCCACCACCACTGGTAACCGCATGCAGTGCAAATAAAGATTGCAGATAAAAACTGGCTCCTGGAATACCCATGTTGTAAACGGGTTGCTCAAAAGCTTCCCAACAATGACTGTGCGGATTTATACCCATCTCAGGCCTTGAATTTCCGCCGATAACAGTTTTTGGAGCAAGCCTTTCAGCCTGATACGGTTTGAAAACGCGTGTCCGTTCTATAGCAGCTGGTTTTAATAAATTAAAATACGGTATGCGGTCATTACCAAAAATATCATAAGGATCTACCAACAGATTAATAGCAGCAGCAAGACAGGCGCAGAGGGTACCGATCAGCAATAAGTTTTTATAATAGCGTTGATAGATAATTTGTTCTTTCATACTGATCAAAACTGAAAATATAGAAATTCGGATACACTGGTCAAAGCAAGAATACCAAATGCGCCAAACAATCCAATTATTCCAGCCCAGCGGATATTAGGTTGCCAACAGATACGGTTTTGCATGGTTTTGAACAATGTCAATTCGTTTTGTTCGTTTGATTTGTACAGACTAAGCGCAGGTTCAATACGCGACATTATTTGTTGCGTATTGGGAAAAAAGAGCGCAACTGGTAACAAAACTGCAATCCACAGCCAAGTATAGATAAATTGCATGCCTCCACCGATGTAAGTGGTTATGCCTGCCGATTCAAGGATCAGCCAGGTCTCACTCATGTGATTTGCCATTACGCTGGCAATTGCACTAGGTATGGCAATGCCATTACTGCCTGACATGCCTTGCAAAATCAATATTGCAGTTTCAAATGAATTGGCCCGGAAAAAAACCCATCCGATAACTACCGCAGTGAATGTCAACATCCATGAAAGTAGTTTGGCTATAGGCTTGAATTGCTTCCAAACTTCCCAATGCGATGTTACCGATGACCATGCATGATTAATGATCAGATAGATCCCGTGCAGTCCGCCCCACATGAAAAATGTCCAACCGGCACCATGCCATAACCCGCCTAACAGCATCGTAATGATCAGATTACGATACTGTTTGACTTTACCATGCCGACTTCCGCCTAATGGTATATAAAGATATTCTTTTAGAAATCTGGACAATGTCATATGCCATCTGCGCCAGAATTCGACGATATTGATTGCTTTATAAGGTGAATGAAAATTAATCGGCAGTTTTATTCCAAAAAGGCGGGCAATGCCAATTGCCATATCGGAATAACCCGAAAAATCAAAATAAAGCTGGAAAGTATACGAAAGTGCGCCACCCCATGCTTCAAAGAATGTCAATACTTGACCTTTCTCTGCAGCATCGAACACAGGCATGGCATATTGAGCCATGCCATCAGCTAAAACTGTCTTTTTAAAAAGACCGATAGCAAAAATAGTCAGACCAATGGAAATATTCGAGATATAAGGTTTGAGCGCTTCTTTTCGCATGAACTGTGGCATCATCTCTCGATGATGCACAATCGGCCCTGCAATGAGTTGCGGAAAGAATGTCACAAAGAGCGCATAATGCAAAAACATGTATTCCTTGGTAATACCTTTGTAAGCATCAACAAGATAAACAATTTGCTGGAAAGTAAAAAATGAAATTGCGAGCGGCAATATGATTTCGCTCAGATATATATCCGTTCCGAACAAGAAATTGACGTTATCTACAAAGAAATTAGCATATTTGAAGTAACCAAGAAGCCCTAGATTGATACCTATCCCGATAGAAAGCCAAAGCATTCCCTTGCTGCCATAGCAAGTCTGATGAGTCCGAACGAGAATTTTACCAATCAAAAAATTGATGAACAGCGATACTAGAATCAGAACCAAATAGTACGGATTCCACCAACTATAAAAAAAAAGTGAAGCGAGTACCAGCCATAACATTGCATTCTCACGACCAGTTTGCACAACTTTGTAATATCCAAGCAACGTCAACGGCAGAAATAAAAAAATAAACTCGTAAGAATTAAATAGCATAATCAATATTAATTGAATTCAATCTACGTATTAAACCAGCAAATTGCAGAAGACTGTGCCTCAAGCAGCGATTGAAAACATCTTGTTTTTCCGAAAAACACCAAAAAACGGAAAACTCAAAGGAATATTACGGTGGTTGTCAACGTACTTTTCGGCTGAATACATCATTGAGGCCACTTTCTTCATTGTTAGTAAAAATTGCTCCACGATCTGGTTGTGTTGTTTTCTGATTGCTTTGGCTTGACCCATTTATGCGCAATGGGGTTAAAATCTGGTGAGTAGTCTGGCAGATATTCCAGTGTATGTCCGGCTGGTGTAATACAAAACAGGAAAAGTATGCCTTTTAAACAGAAAACAGCTGAAAAATACTAAAAAGCAAAGTGAATGCGTATTCATGACGCATTTTATCCTTAAAAAACCTATAAAAAGGTGAGAAAGCTAAATTGAAATCATGTTTTTCCTGAGTTTTATGAAATCAGGGATTTTGTAAAAATATCTAATAGGGAAAGGTTAAGCAATGCATTACTATACCATTATGGAAAGTCCGATCGACCCACTATTGCTTACAGGCGATGGTGAGCATCTGACGGGGTTGTATATGGATACGCAAATACAGGAATTCCTGCCGGACATGAAGGAAAAATGGAAGCATGATCCAGCGCTCTTTACAGAAACCATTACCCAGTTGAAAGCCTATTTCGCAAGAGAACTATGCCAGTTCGATCTCCCGTTGAAAACATCCGGGACGGCCTTCCAGGAAACTGTTTGGCAGCTGCTGTCAACTATTCCCTACGGAGAAACCGTCAGCTATAAAAGCATTGCCGAGCGCATGCATGCGCCCAAGGCAACACGCGCGGTGGGGCTGGCAAACGGCCAGAACCCTATTTCCATTATTATTCCCTGTCATCGTGTCATCGGCGCCAGCGGCAAGCTGACCGGTTATGGCGGTGGTCTCCACCGCAAACGGTGGTTGTTGGCACATGAAGTCAGGCACGATACATTGTTCTGATGATATTGTGCGCACAAACATATACAGCAAGGCTTCCGGAAATAGATGAAACTTACCTGCCTACTAATTAATTCCCGGCAGTGCTGCAAACCGACCTACAGAAGTTAGACATTACCTTTGAAGCCGATTGCGTAAGATTGCCGTCCGGTTAAAGTCCTGTAATTTCTCCCGTGTCAGTCAGATTGATACGGCAGGCAGCCGGATCATGCGGTAATCCGGGCATGGTGACGATATCGCCGGTCAGCACCAGCAGGTAACCCGCTCCGGCGGCAATGCGCACCGATTCAACCGGAAGCGCAAATCCCCGCGGATGGCCCACCAACGCAGGATCGCCGCTGAGTGATAGATGGGTTTTGGCAATACAGACTGGAAGTCGGTCATAACCCAGTGTACTGATTCGCTTAAGATCCTTTCGGGCATTCCTGCTGAATTCGATGCTGTCGGCACCATAAATCGTACGCGCCACGGCGGTAATTTTCGTTTCAGGAGAGGATTCCAGATCATAGAGATAACGTACCGATGGCGTCGGCTGTGCGGTTGCATTGATTACCGTATGTGCCAGTGCTTCGGCACCAGCGCCTCCGCCGCTGAAGCCGGTAAAGCGTGCCGTATATAATCCGCGTTCGTTACACCAGTGTTCAATGACAGCCAGTTCCTGTTCGCTGTCATTAGGAAAGCAATTGATGGCGATGACCGGTTCAAAACCAAAAGCGCGTACACTGCGGATATGATGATCCAGGTGTTCCAGACCGCGTTCGATTTCAGTGACAGCGCCGGAATGGGTGGCATCGCCGCCGCCATGCGTTTTCAAAGCACGTGCGGTGATGACAAGTATTACGGCACTGGGCCAAAGGCCGGAGCTGCGGCATTTCAGGTCAAAAAACTTTTCGGCACCCAGATCAAAACCAAAACCGGCTTCAGTGACTGCATAGTCTGCATAGGTTGCCGCCGCTCTGGTGGCGATAACACTGTTACAGCCATGCGCGATGTTACCGAATGGTCCACCATGGACAAAAGCGGGAACGCCTTCGGTGGATTGCACCAGGTTCGGCAGTATGGCGTCCTGCAACAGTGCCGCCATTGCACCTGTTGCCTGCAGGCTTTGCGCTGTTACCGGTTCGTTCAAACGAGTGTAACCCAGCAAAATACGTCCCAACCGGGCTTTCATATCGGCGGTATCTTCACTCAGACAGAGAATGGCCATGACTTCCGACGCCGCGGTGATATCAAAGCCAGTTTCACGCGGTACGCCGTTCAGCCTTCCGCCCAATCCGATCACGGTTTGGCGTAGAGCACGGTCATTCATATCTACCACGCGGCGCCAGAATATCTGGCGGTGTTCCAGATCCAGTTCGCTGCGAAAGTGAATGGCATTGTCCAGCAGTGCGGCCAACAGGTTGTGCGCCGCGCCGACAGCATGTATGTCTCCGGTAAAATGCATATTGATCCGTGCAGCGGGCTCGAGCTGGCAGCGCCCACCGCCCGTGCCGCCACCTTTAATCCCGAAAATCGGACCAAGCGAGGGTTCGCGAAGTGCAAGCGCCGTTTTTTTGCCGATACGGGCCAAGCCTTGCGCCAGGCCAATGGCGACGGTGGTTTTCCCTTCACCGTTGTGAGTGGGGTTGATGGCGGAAACCAGAATGATTTTACCCGTCGGCGAGGTGTGTTTACCAGGCAGAGCGTGCTGATGAAGCTTGGCCATGTGTTCGCCGTAGCATATCAGTGCGTTGGCCTGTAAGCCGAGAGATGCGGCGATATCGCGTATAGGGCGCATGATTTCGGGATTCCGGGAAAGTAAAGCACAGTGTGTAATCCAAATGACCGGCGCTGGTTACAGCGGTACGGATCTTTATACAAAGCATACTATGCGGTTGCGGATAAGTCGAACCGGTAACGACGGTTTAATTCAATGACGCATTGTTTAGCATTGTTGAAAGTGAATGTAAAAACAGCAATTTTGCTAATATAGCCGAATATCATTTTATACTTGGAGGTCACATGAAATTTTATATTCTGCTGATAAGCTTGTTGCTTAGCGCTTGTTCCGTTTTGCCGCCGGTTTTCAATGATGCGCGCATAAAAGAAATTTCATACGCCCAGGCGCTCGAGCATGCGGAAGTTCATACCGATACGATGGTACGATGGGGCGGGGTTATCATCGGATTGGAAAATGCTGAGCAGCAGGACATGCTGCAGGTACTGTTCCATCCTCTGGATAGCTATGGCCGTCCGGATGTCGACAAGCCCAGCGAGGGTTATTTTCTTGTCAGTAGCCCTGAACCGCTTGATCAAGAACAGTATATCGAAGGGCGGGAAATAGTTGTTGTGGGAATCCTGGCTGGAAAAACTGAGCCTCTGACCAAATACGGCGGTGCAGAATTGCCGTTGATCAAAGCTACCGGTATTCATCTCTGGGCTGTTGTTTATCGCAATAACTATTACTGGCATTGTCCGTCATGTTATTTTCAGCAGTTGTATTGGTAAATAAACTGTAAATACCGGTTCTCCTCCAGTTGTTGTTTTTCATATCCGGTGTCATTGATCAATGCTTTGTGTATACTGTGGAAAATTTCAAATCGGATCAGGGCGATATGCTGAATGTGTTTATAACCGTAGATACGGAAATCTGGTGCGACGGCTGGAACGATCTGGATCGCAAGTTTCCAAAATATTTTAAATCGTATGTCTACGGCCCGACATCGGATGGGAACTTCGCGTTACCGGGTACATTATCCATTCTCGAGGAATATAATCTTCCGGCTGTTTTTTTCGTTGAACCACTGTTTTCAGAAAGATTCGGTATAGAACCGCTTAAAGAAATGGTTGGCCTGCTCCAGGAAAAGAATCAGGAAATCCAGCTCCATATGCATCCCGAATGGGTCGATGAAGTCGGCGACCGCCTGTTGCCCGGGATTAGGAAAAAAATCCCGAATATGACGCGTTGCACTCAGGAACAGCAATCTCAACTGATCAGATGGGCCATTCAGCGTATGCATGAAGCCGGTGTCAGCCACATTAACGCTTTCAGGGCCGGCGGTTTTTGTGCTAATCGTGCTACTTTGCATGCGGTAGCCGAAAATCACCTTGTCTTTGATTCGAGCTATAATCTTTCCGGTCCAATCGGTGTGGCAGATATCGCACCGGGTGAATTGTTACACCAACCCCGTTATATCGACAATGTCTATGAATATCCCTTATCCGTCATTAAAGATCCGATACGGAGGAATTATCGGAATGTCCAGATTAATGCACTGTCATTGGCCGAACTGATCCATTGTCTGGAAACCGGTTTTGAAGAAGCGTGGGATTCAGTCGTTATCGTCACACACAACTTTGAACTACTCAGCCGCGATAAAACAAAAGTCGATAAAATTGTCAGGAAACGATTTCAGCGATTCTGCCAATATCTGGACAATAACCGTGACCGATTCAATGTCAGAGGATTTCGTGATCTGGTACCCAAAGATATACAGCCCCAGCCGCCCGTTGTTTCAGGCAATCTGATTCCGGCCGGTTTGCGATATGCAGAGCAGGCGCTGCGTGAGCTGTTGTATCATTGAATCATCGGTAAAATAATCCATTCAGAAGGAGTTTTTTGTGCTGCGACAAACTGGACGGTATATCATTTCCAAGCAGCAAAGTGATGCATTTGCCGAGTTGTCTGGCGATTATAATCCGCTTCATGTTGATGCTGTTTATGCGCGGCGATTACAATTCGGTCATCCGGTTATTCATGGCATTCACCATCTGTTAGCCACATGGAATGCCGCCAATTTCGCTGTATTGCAACACAGCAGTGCAGCACCATTATACCTCAGCGAACTTGTCGCTGTTTTTCCGAATCCAGTGCGCGCAGGCCAGATAATCGAATACTGCTGCGAATTGTTTCCTGAGCAACGAAGTGCGGCAATTTCCGCCTTTTGTGAAGACCAGAAAATCCTGTCCCTGAAACTCAAATTTTCTGTTGGCCGAACAGTGGAAACTGGGGTGTTTTTACCGGTGTATCCGCCTAAAGAAGCGCCTTTGAATCAGAATTTCCCACCAGCGCATGATTCAGGGGAATGTCAGCTTTATCTTAATCGGTCCTGTGCAGAAAAGCTGTTTCCAGATCTCATGCATTATGTTTCACCACAGCAGTTGGCCCAGATTGTTGCATGCACGCGTATCGTCGGTATGCGGTGCCCCGGCTTAAACTCTATTTTTGCAGGTATACGTTTAAATTTCAGTGACGATATCGCCGGTAGTGGAAGTGATGGAGATGAAATCCGCTATTCCGTGACATACCTGGACGAGCGGGTAAAGATGCTGAAAATCGATGTCGAAGCGGAAGGCATGAAGGGGATGTTGGATACATTTTTACGTCCTGTACCCGTCAAGCAGCCGACGTATGCCGCGGTCTGCTCAACAGTTCCTGATGCTCAATTTGCTGCGCAACGCGCCTTAATTGTCGGCGGTTCCAGAGGTGTTGGCGAAGTCACCGCCAAACTCCTTGCTGCCGGTGGAGCGGATGTCATCATCACATATCATCAGGGTCTGGAAGAAGCGAAAAATGTGGCCGAAGAAATCACCGATGGCCATGGATGTTGTCAAGTCGCTGCGCTCGATATTAATACGCTATCAGCACAGTCGTTGATTTTCTTTAGGGAACAATTGCCGACGCATATTTATTATTTTGCATCGCCGCATATTTCATCCAATCGTTCCAAGATCTGGAACACAGCGCTGTTTAATCAGTTCTGTCAATTTTATCTTGATGCATTTTCCAACCTGATGTCACTGTATGTCGGATATGCGGCGCAATCCGGTATGTCCCTGACAATTTTTTATCCTTCAACCATTTTTATCGATGAACCGGAAAAAGGCTTTACCGAGTACGCTGTTGCCAAGGGTGCAGGTGAGATATTGTGCAGACAGCTTGCGGCCAAATATCCCGGTTTACGATTTTTCGTGCCACGCCTGCCGCGCATGGCGACCGATCAGAATTCAAGCATTATTCCTGTGAAATGTGCATCGGCTCTGAATGTGATGCGAATGGAATTGGATAACATAAAATAAATTACGTTGTTTCCGCTTAAAATGGGTCGTACAAGGTTTTTCCTTGCTTTGCCGCCGCGATAAGCTTAGTGGTTACCGTATAAGCCTTTGCTGCAAAAAAGGGAACATTATGAAATTTCCAGAGTTTTAAATCTTCCTTGTCCAATAATTGCGGCAGTTTTGCAATGTTGAAGTACCCTTGGATACCTGAGCCACGCAAGGTTACCGGGACTTTTTCCTGCCCGTCGATTACCGTAACAACCATATTTTCGGCATCCGCTTTTCTCGGTATTGGAAATACATCGCCCATGATGCCTTCAACATGATGTGTCTGCGTCATTACATCAAACGATTTTCCTATGCCAATAATCAGCGTGTTGCGCGCGGCCATATATTCAAAAGGGGAACCCCTTCCCGCAGGGCCGAACGCATTTTCGTGTCCCTCGGTCAATGCTTTTGCCAGAGGTCCCAACGCGGATACCCTGTAGACCGGGTGACGGCTTTGTATGACGCCTTTTGTACGTCTGAATAGCTCAGTCGCCAATCCCATTTGTGAAGGTGTTTTTTTGAGATCGCAAAAGGGACTTGCTTTGAATGTATCGATTACCGAGCCGATTTTAGGATCACCGAAAAAAAACGCCGGCATGACCAGTGTTCGGTGCGGACCGCAAAAATCAATCAGCATGCGTACAAGTTCTAATGGATTGCCGGTGTAGTAAGGCAACATATGATTGACCGAACTGTGCACCATCAGGATTTCAAAGTCGGGATCCAGAGTTTCTTCAAGATGCCGCCGTAATGCTGTGGTATCAAATGTGCCGTAAATGATTTTTAATGCCGGTGTAGATGCCTTGCGCAGCGCATAATAACCATTCCGTACTTTTAGGAAAGCATTGTCCGGCAAAAAACGCTTTGCCGTCTTTGAAACAGAATGAAGCCAGTTCATGAGCGGTCAAATCCGATCAGTTTTTCATTTTTTCAATAAATTCAGTAATTGCCTGAATCGAATTAAGTTTTGCAAAATCTTCAACGTCCAGTGTAATGTCGAATGTCTGTTCGAGCGCGATCATCAGATTGACATGTGCGAGCGAGTCCCAACCGTTGGTATTTTCGGCGGTACTTTCTTTTGTAATAGTTGATGATGAGACATTCAGTGTTTCTGCAACTACGTGAATGACCTGTTCCGATACACTCATTTTGTTCAAACCTGTAAGTTGATTAAAGTTAATAGACGTGTTATTTATCGGTATCTTCTATCTCAATTTCAATAGGCGGAAATAGATTTTTATCCACAGGTGACGTGGATAAATCCCGTTTATAGCAACCTGCTCCATTCCCGGCGACAAAGCCATGCGTACTGAAAAAATCCACGACCAAACTGTTTTTCTGCGTAGGAAGATATGTTGCGGTAAATTGCGTGATGCCTATCGTAGCAAAATGGTTCAGCATAGCATATAAAAATGCGCTTTCGGCTGATCTTCCGATAATGCGGCACGACATCAGAAAATTATCGATTTCGATTGCTTCGTCGTTCAATTTTCGAAATAAAGCCAGGCCGACGATACCGCTGTTGCCAAAAATATCATTCAATGTAAATGAGCTCACTGTCCATGCATTCGATTCAACGAAATCAAGAATCTGTTGTTCGCTATAGCGCCGTGTTGTGACATTGAATTGGTTAGTTTTCTGGGTTAATTGTGCCAGTCGGGCAATATTTTTCCTGGAATCAATTTCAATGTGCATTTTCATTTTCAGTGATGCGAGATAGCTGTTTAAATCGCCATCAAGCGCAACTGTATCTTGCCTGAATTGTTTTCGCTGTTTTTCCTGTGCATATAATTGTGTTTTTAATGTATCTTCTGCAGTCAGCGAAATTATTTCAAGTCTATTAATTTGTTCGAGGCACCTCGGTATCTCGACAGGTTTTGATGGTGTTTGTATCACTTCAACTTGTGGCAATTGGCTTCGTATAATGTCACATTCATGGTTGCTGTCATCCACGAAAATAAATGAGTCCAAACCGAGATTTAATTCGTTTGACAAAGACAGAAGGTTTTCATGTTTCGGAAGCCAGTTGATGCGTTCAGCGGCGAAATAATGTCTGCGCAATATTTGATGCGGGTGATTGTCCAGTACTTCATAAACATCCTCGGCATTATTTTTACTGCATAATGCCAGAATGAATCCGCGTTGCTGGAAATGCAGCAGTCGTCGCTGAAAATCGACATAGGTATTGCCAGGGTATTCCGGTCCCAGTGCGATCCCGTTAATGCCGTCTTCCCCGATAATGCCGCCCCACAGGGTGTTGTCCGCATCCAATGCAATGACTTTCGCTTTGGGGCAAATTGATATCGTCATCAGATTGACCAGTCGGCGTGCAAATTCATTTGCCGCTAATGGTGTGAACGGAAATCGCGAGGTGTACCAAAACCGGAAATCAAAAAAATGAAATCCGCCGATCTCAGCAAGCATCTGGTCCATATCGAAAAAGAAGCTGGATTCGATCATATTGCTCAGTGCGGTAGCAAATTGTTTTTTAAGGGATGTCCGCCATAGATTCTCGGAACAACCGGAGTGTACGTCATAAATCCCTAATGCCGGTGGCATGATCGGCGGTAATATCGTCAATACGATACGTGCGGATGTATTGGTGCGAAACAGGGTCAGGATTCCGAGTACGCGTTTAACCGCATCTTCAAACAGATCATATTGCTGATCCAAATGCAATCTGGAATCCGGTTTTGAGAATCCCGGGTGAATATCGTCCAGCGTTAGCATAAACAAAATCATATCGGGTGCATGAGCATACAGACCAGAGCCTTTCCGGCTTTCCATCAGATTCAATCCATAAGGCGCATGATAGGTCTTAAGGTCTATGCCTTGAACGATGGCATGAAAATTCAACCATGGATCCAGAAGATTGCTGGTATAGGTGTGAACAATACCCAGTCTGAATTCTTTTTCAGGCGGCTCTTCTTCATTCAAACGCTTGGTTAACGCGCGCGCTTCGGGAAGAGAAAGATCCTTAGACCAGTTAAATGCTTGTTCTTTTAACGCTCTTCGGGTTTGTGTTGCGAGATAATCGTTAGGATTTTTTTCCACAGATTCTATTCAATTAACATGCTTCGTTGGTGAGGTGTCCTGCCAATTACAATTATGAAATGCATAGAATTAAGCTGCTAGCAGCATTACATAATATTGTTGTGTAAATTCTGCGGGTATTGGCATCATGCCTGATCCTGACCCAGATAAATCTAATAATTTTTAGCTATTTTAATACACTATGCATAAATGCCCCCCCATTTAATCCCTATGTAATCACTAACACTCCCTCAAAAAAGTTGCGATATATGCTTACACTTTGGACGTTGTCCTATTTTGACGGACAAGAGAAACCTTGTAGTGCTCTTCTTTATTGGGTTTCTTGGATTGCTGCATACTGTGCTATGAATGCAAAATTGGCGGAGGCGGTGAGATTCGAACTCACGGTAGAGTCGCCCCTACGACAGTTTTCAAGACTGCTGCCTTAAACCACTCGGCCACACCTCCAATCTTGCTTTTGTAATGCTTTGCGGAGCCGGTATCATACTCTTTCATGCGTATTTTTGCCAGTGCAATTCATTGTGTCTGGCGCGCTTGGATTGTTCAGATCTGGTAGCTATGACTTGAACGCTGCGAGTTGCTCTTTTGGATGCTCGATTTCTTCATCGGCTTAGCTCTGTTGTGTGGTGTCATGGTATGCCAAAGGAAGTAGAGCAGATTGCCTTTTGAATCAAATCAAATGGTTTTATGTGCAATTCAACGCCAATAAAACCAAATAATCTGTCGGATGACTGTGGATCATATGTGTCAGCTTTATCGGTGATCGGGATTGCTTTTAACAAACCGAATATAAATTAATCTCCTCGTGAAATTCCTGAGGAAATGCCGATTAAGCGGCGGGCGCCAGTCTAACGAAATAATCAGATACCCCCGGGAACATCCTAGATCACATAAGTATCTATTCCCATTAACAATAAATCATACTGCGCTTCTACAATCTCTTTGATAGCCAGTGCTGGCAAGCCGGTAACAATGTTGCCCTGCGTTACCAGCCAACCGACGGCGTCTGTAGGACCAAGGTTGACGACATAGCCGATGTCGTGATGCAGATAGGGTTCAAGTATTTTTAACAGGCCGGAATGCCGCAAAATATTCCGGGCGATCAGTTTACCTTTACGCACGGCGGACTGCGCCGATTGCACGTTGGATCCCAGCGCGTTGTAAATAGAACAATCACCCGCAATAAAAATATGCGGTAATATTTTCTGATCGATCGTTATCTGGCCAAAAGTATTTGCCGGCCATATGTGTTCCTGCTTTTTACCGAGAAACAATAATGTCAGGTGTGAAGGCAATGTATCAGCTTTACCGGATTGTTTATCCTCAAGCAGTATTTTTTGGTCTGTCTGTCCATGGTATTGGGTATTCGGCATACAATCAATCTTGAACTCCTGCATGCGCGATTGCACATAACTGTCAAACCCGCGTGGAAACTGTGTCAGTACATGATCGCCGGCGTTAATCAAACGCAGTCTGGCGCTGATTTTCTGTCGGCATAGAAACTGGCGGATTTCAAACAAGAACTGGATACCGGTAGCGCCTGCACCAACAACAGAAATCACCGGTTCTTCTACGGCAACTGTTTCTAGATGGCTTAACAACAATGGTGATCCTGCGGTGCGCATGAAGTCCTGGAGAGTAAGTACATTCGCCGCCGGTTCCGGTTCTGGCATTTCCCCTCCGGTTGCAATTACCAGATAGTCGAAATGCAGTATTTCATTGCCGATCGCAAGATATTTGTCCGATTGCCATTGTCGCAGCATGGCGTCGTTTATCGTCAGCGAGGCCTGGATGTGGCGGCAGCCGAAGCGTTTTTCCAGTTCGCTGAACGGCACCCGCAGATCTGACAACGGGTAACGGAAAGTTTCGTGCAGGTGCGTGATTTTTAAATGGTGTGTATTAGGATCGATGAGGGTGATGTCCACATTGGACGCGTACTGCTTCAGGGTCGTCAACACCGTCATTCCGGCGTAGCCGCCACCGACGATGATCACATTAGTCCTGCGCTTCCCGGGTATGTAAAATGGCAACAGCGCCACGTGTTCTCCTTGATTCTATGTGCTTATGTGATGCAATCCGGTTGCCTGATACCGGTTGCGGTGATATTCGCCGGATTCCAGTGCGCAATAGCCCAGTGCCAGAATGTTTCCAGATTGTTGTCCAGCAGATCATCGGGCGGACTCTGTCCGAGAAACCTGAGTGCGGATACGAGCTGAAATGATACATTGAATTGCGCCACAGGTGCAGCAAAGGTTTGTTTGCTCAGTTTCTCGCCTTGTGTGTTAGTTACGACAGGCAGATGCATATAAGCCGGTGTGGCATAACCCAGCAGTTGCTGTAAATACATCTGGCGCGGCGTTGAATTCAACAGATCCGCGCCGCGCACCACATGTGTAATCGCCTGCGCAGCATCGTCAACAACAACAGCCAGTTGATACGCAAATATGCCATCAGCACGATGCAACACAAAATCGCCGATAGCTTTGCCGATCCGTTGCATAACATAACCTTGCACCGCATCGGTAAAAGCAACCGGTCGATTGTTTGTTCGGACGCGTACCGCACGCTGTCTGTTCTGCCGGTATGGCGAATTCGGACGCTGCGAGGTATTCCGACATGTTCCCGGATAAACCGGGCCTTCAATACCGACAATGCTGGAGTCGGCGATTTCTCTCCGCGAACAGGTGCAAGCATAGGTCAGATTCTGTTTTTCAAGCATGGCCAGCGCTTCGTGGTACAAGGCATGACGTTCGCGCTGATAAACCACTTCACCGTCCCAGTACATACCCAGTTTTTCCAGCAGCATCAGGATATCGCGCGATGCACCCGGTATTTCACGCGGTGTGTCGATATTCTCAATACGTACCAACCATTCGCCCTGGTTTGCTCTGGCGTCCAGATAACTGCCGACAGCCGCGACCAGCGAACCGAAGTGCAGCGGTCCGGTCGGCGAAGGCGCAAAACGGCCACGATAAATGGTTGATTTGTTTTCTGTCACGATAAAAACATGAAACGGATCAGTATTGTTATTACACGTTGGAGGGTATGCGTATAAATGACCGTTTACCATAGCAGAATATCCATGCGCTGAACAACTGCCCATCTGCATGGGACTAAACAACTACCGGAACAGCATGATTGCCCGGGGCGGGTTAAAAGTGATGAGCAGTGGATTGATCGTTAATCGGTAAGCCTGACTCTTGATAACAATACCGTTATTTCAATTTGTTAATTTGTTTATAATCATTTTCAATCATTCAATTTATTCGATGTGGACCCTGTGATGTCTTTGAAACAGAATACAAAGATCGAAAACAACGGCATCGGCTGGTGTTTTGATAACAGTTATGCCCGCTTGCCCGAATCGTTTTATGTGCCTATCCGGCCGGTACCGGTGCGAATGCCGCGTGTAGCGATACTGAATTACGCGCTGGCCGAATCGCTCGGCCTGGATTTGCACGTGCTTACCGAAGATGAAGCAGCACTGCTGTTTTCCGGCAATGTTTTGCCGGATGCGGCGCAACCTGTCGCACAAGCCTATGCCGGCCATCAATTCGGCAGTTTTACGTTACTTGGCGATGGACGCGCAATATTGCTCGGCGAGCATCTGGCACCGGACGGCGGCAGAGTGGATATCCAGCTAAAAGGCTCAGGGCGTACACCGTTTTCGCGCCGGGGCGATGGCCGCGCCGCGCTCGCGCCCATGCTGCGTGAATACATCATCAGCGAGGCAATGCACGCGCTCGGCATTCCATCCACACGCAGTCTCGCAGTAGTGACAACCGGTGAAACCGTGATGCGCGAGACACCTTTGCCGGGTGCTGTCCTGACGCGTGTGGCGGCCAGTCATATCCGCGTGGGTACCTTCGAATATATCGCGCTGAAAGGCGGTGCAGATGGCGTAAAGATACTCGCCGATTACACCATTCAACGTCATTATCCGGAACTCGCCCATGAAGATAATCCCTATCTGGCGATGTTAAACAGGGTCATCGCACGCCAGGCATCGCTTGTCGCGCGCTGGATGCTGATCGGTTTTATTCATGGTGTGATGAATACCGACAATATGGCAATCAGCGGAGAAACAATAGATTATGGTCCGTGCGCATTCATGGATGAGTTCGATCCGCAAACCGTGTTCAGTTCGATCGATTATCACGGGCGTTATTGCTACGGTAACCAGTCGCGTATCGCACAATGGAATCTTGCGCGTTTTGCTGAAACATTGCTGCCGTTGCTGCATACAGAGCAGGAACAAGCACTGGTGCTAGCAGAGGAAGCGATCCGGATGTTTCCCGATATTTTTCAGCGTTACTGGATGGCCGGTATGCGTAAAAAACTGGGACTGTTTACCGAAGAAGCGGACGATCACCTGCTGATTGAGGCCTTGCTGACCTTGATGCACAAACATCAGGCGGATTACACCAACAGTTTCCGCGCACTGTCCGATGAACATCGGCCTGAGAATAATCTCTTCAGGGATGCCGCATTTGCGGCCTGGCATGCGCAATGGCGGGCGCGGTTGTCACACCAGGCTGAACCGCTGCAGGCATCGTTTGACCTGATGCGCACGAACAATCCAGCGATTCTGCCGCGTAATCACCGTGTCGAAGAAGCGCTGAATGCGGCTTCGGAGCATGGCGATTATACCGTGCTGAAGCGGTTATTGGCTGCTGTCGCAAAACCCTACGCCGATGTGCCGGAGTATGATGCTTACCGCACGCCGCCTGCAGCATCGGAGCGGGTGCAGCAGACTTTCTGTGGCACTTAATCAGTTCGAGACCTTTGCACGGCTACTACGCGGCACGATAATTGCGTTAAAAATTTGCGAAAAATGCTCATTTACCCCGTGCAAACTCCGCTTTTTCGCAAATTTTTGCCTTATTCTCGTACCGCTCATAACACCGTGCAAAGGTCTCAGTTCGAAGAAACTGTGCTATAGCTTTCCGTTGAGGCATTCCAGAATGCCATGTGTTTCAGTGTGCCGGATACGCGTTATGCCGCCGTTGCTGATTTTGATGCGGTAAAGCCCGACCGGATCGGCATGCACGATTTGCGCGATGATGGCGCGCATTACGCCTGCATGCGTGACGATCAGACAGTGTTGGCCTTGATAGCGTGTGATTACTTCATGGTAAGCCGTACTGACGCGGCGAATGAAGTCATCGAGCGCTTCCGCACCCTGTGGCCGATAATGTACCGGATCATTCATAAAGCATTGATATTCGCCGGCGCGGTCGATTTTGATTTCATCGTGGCTCAAACCTTCCCAGGCGCCGAAACCAACCTCCTTAAACCGTGGTTCGATGCTGACATTGATCCGATGTTTTTCGCCGAGTGCAGCAGCAAAGGCATGGCAACGTTGTAGCGGAGACGAAATAATCTGTTGCCAGGCTGGGGAATCGCCAACGGCGCGCCACATCTGTGACCAGCCTTTTTCAGTCAACAGGTCGTCAATCGCATGGCCGCGGTAACGACGCCCACCTATCGGTTCGCCGTGCCGAATCAAGTCAATAACGGTTTCAACCAAATTTGGGGGCCTTCTAAAAATTCAAAGTTTGAAACAAAACAAGGTACGCGTAAAATCCGGTGGATAATGGTATTGAAACCTGATTCAGAGGCGCGATCAGTCTGTAATGACAGGCGCTACGCTTCGGGCGATTGGTCTGCGGAATGATGCTTGCTGATGTAGTCGACGATATCCCCCACGCAACTGAAATTTTTCACTTCTTCATCGTCGAATGTCACGCCGAAGATTTCTTCAGCATCAAACAAAAGCTGCACTCTATCCATGGAATCCAGGCCCAGTGATTCGAAATCGGAGGATCTGTTAATCGTCGCGGGATCTACGTTCTCAACTTTAGAGGCAATGAATACGATGATTTTTTCTTCAATATTTTCTGTGGTCATTAGGTTTTCTCATCAATCAGTAGGTTTTGAAAACGAGTGTGGCATTGTTACCGCCAAATCCGAAAGCGTTACATAAACCGATTCTGACTGCCTTATGCAAAGCTGTATTGGGAGCATAATTCAGATCGCATTCGGGATCGGGGGTAGCTAAATTGATGGTCGGGTGAATGGTGCCGGTACTCAGTGTCATAATGGTGGCGATGCTGCCGAGCGCTGCGGATGCGCCGATCGTGTGACCGACCAGTGACTTGGTAGCGCTGATGGCGAGTGTATAGGCATGATCACCGAACAGCTGTTTGATGGCCCTGGTTTCAACAATGTCGCCGAGTGGCGTGGACGTTGCGTGCGCGTTGATGTAGTCAACGGCATCAGGCGTAATGTGTGCATCTTCAATGGCAGCCTGCATCGCCGCCACTTGTCCGTCGATATCCGGCGCGACAATATGCGCCGCATCGCAGGTACAGCCGTAACCGGCGATTTCGGCGTATATTTTTGCACCACGTTGTATTGCGTCCTGTTCCTTTTCCAGAACCAGAATGCCAGCGCCTTCGCCCATGACAAAACCATCGCGGCCGATAGCAAAGGGACGTGATGCCTGTTCAGGGTCGTCATTAAAACCGGTGGACAATGCATGTAATGCTTCAAATCCGGAAATCGTCAGTGGCAGAACGCAGGCTTCAGCACCGCCGGTGACGACAGCATCCGCTCTACCGGTGCGTAGCAGATCCAGTGCCGTACCGATTGCATTGGCAGCGGAGGAGCACGCTGTACTGCATGTCAGATTGGCGCCCTTCAGGCCATATTGCGCCGCAATCCATGCGGCGGCAGAATTGGCCATGGTTCTCGGCACGGTAAATGGGGGCACGGATTTATGCTGCAGCTTGCGGATGGCTGAGGATTCAAATGTGGAAAATCCCCCCATGCCTGACCCGAGACTGACTGCAAGCCGCCGAGCCGGGTAACCGCTAAGATCGCCTGCGTCGTTCAAGGCTTCTTTGGCGGCATATAAAGCAAGCTGAGTGAAACGGTCAGTCTGTTCGATCTGTTTACCGGACAGAAAGGATTTCGGATCAAAATCTGAAATTTCCCCGGCAATACGCGAACGGTGTCCGGATGCATCGAAACAGGTGATTTTGCGTATGCCACCTTGGCCATTGACAGCGGAGCTCCAGAACTGATCAACACTGGAACCAATCGGTGAAATGACACCCATGCCGGTGACAACTATGCGCATACTTTTGTAAGTTCAGGCAGATATATTCAAAGGTAAGGTTTAACTGGAACCGCGGGCGCGTAACATCGTTATTACGCGAATATACTGAAAGCCTATTTTATTGTCAACGAACTGACGGAATAATTCCCAGGATTGCGGAATCATGTAGAAAAGTGAATGCTATTGAGAAAGGGGTATAAGCACTTAATACAAAACTGCCCTAAGCTAGCCTGATCAGGCTGATTACAGTCCCAACCCCTCCCACATCGCATCCACCTTCTGTTTAACCGCATTATCCATCACAATCGGCGTTCCCCACTCACGAATGGTTTCGCCCGGCCATTTATTCGTGGCATCGAGTCCCATTTTTCCGCCGAGTCCTGAAATCGGGCTGGCGAAGTCGAGGTAATCGATCGGGGTATTTTCGACGATGAGGGTATCGCGCACGGGGTCGACGCGGGTAGTAATCGCCCAAATGACTTCTTTCCAGTCACGGATATCGATGTCGTTGTCGGTGACGATGATGAATTTGGTGTACATAAACTGGCGCAGGAAGCTCCAGACGCCGAACATCACGCGTTTGCTGTGTCCGGCGTACTGTTTTTTCATGCTGACCACCGCCATGCGGTACGAGCAGCCTTCGGGCGGCAGGTAGAAATCGGTGATTTCGGGAAATTGCTTCTGCAGAAGCGGTACGAACACTTCGTTCAACGCCACGCCGAGAATCGCCGGTTCGTCGGGCGGTTTGCCCGTGTAGGTGGAATGATAGATCGGATCGCGGCGCATCGTGATACGTTCGATGGTGAATACCGGAAAGGTTTCTTGTTCGTTGTAGTAGCCGGTGTGGTCGCCGTATGGGCCTTCGAGTGCGGTTTCATCGGGATAGATCGCGCCTTCGAGCACGATTTCAGCGCTCGCGGGTACTTGAAGGTCGTTGCCGAGGCATTTGACGACTTCAGTTTTGGAGCCGCGCAGCAGTCCGGCGAACTGATATTCGCTCAGCGTGTCAGGTACTGGCGTTACCGCGCCGAGTATGGTTGCCGGGTCAGCGCCCAGTGCAACGGCGACCGGATACGGCTGGCCGGGATTTCTCAGGCAGAAGTCGCGGAAATCGAGCGCGCCGCCGCGATGCGCCAGCCAGCGCATAATCACTTTATTCGGTGCGATGACCTGCTGACGGTAAATGCCGAGATTCTGGCGGGTTTTGTTCGGTCCGCGCGTGACTGTCAGTCCCCAGGTGATCAGCGGCGCAACATCGCCGGGCCAGCAGATCTGTACCGGAATTTGACCAAGATCAACCTGGTCGCCTTCCCGGATGATTTCCTGGCATGGCGCGCTGCTCAACACCCTGGGTGCCATGTTCAAGACCTGCTTGAGCACCGGCAGTTTGTCCCACGCGTCCTTCAGTCCTTTCGGTGGATCGGGTTCTTTCAGATACGCCAGCAGCTTGCCGACTTCGCGCAGCGCTTCGACCGATGTCTGCCCCATGCCCATGGCGACCCGCTTGGGTGTGCCGAACAGGTTACCGAGCACCGGTATATTGTGGCCTTTCGGTTTTTCGAACAAGATTGCCGGGCCTTCGGCTTTCAGGATGCGGTCGCAGATTTCGGTCATTTCGAGCCGGGGATCGACTTCGACCGGAATACGTTTGAGTTCGCCAATGGCCTCGAGTTGCGCGATAAAATCACGAAGATCTTTGTATTTCATAGTCTCATAGCATGAAAATTACCGAATCAGAAAATCGAGCGCAATACCGGTAAATACCGCCATACCGACATAATTGTTATGCAAAAACGCTTTGAAGCACAACGCCCGATCACGGTTGCGGATCAACATGTATTGATAACCCATAAGGCCAGCAGCGGTCAACAATCCGGTGTAATATGCCACGCCCATGGATTGCAACTGCCCGATATAGGCCATGAGGATGACAAATAAGGCATGGCATACCATGACGCCCATGACGTCATATTTTCCAAACGTAATTGCGGATGTTTTAATGCCGATTTTCAGATCGTCGGGTTTGTCGACGATGGCGTATGCGGTGTCATACGCGATCACCCAAAACAGATTGGCCAGCATCAGAATCCAGACAATTAAAGGCAATGCGCCCGTCTGCGCGGCGAATGCCATCGGGATGCCGAAGCTGAAAGCCATGCCGAGATACGCTTGCGGCATGGCAAAAAAGCGTTTGGTGAACGGATAAGAAGCCGCCAGAAATAAAGCGGGCACGGACAGCAGTATCGTCAGCAGGTTGAGCGGCAGAATCAGAATGAATGCGATCAGGCTCAAACCTGCCGCGAGCAGCAACGCTTCCCTGGAACTGACCAGTCCGATAGCCATCGGGCGGGTCTTGGTGCGTTCGACATGCGGATCGATTTTCCGGTCGGCGAAATCGTTCATTACACAACCGGCGGAACGCATCAGAATAGTGCCCATGACAAAAATCGCCAGAATATGCCAATCGGGAAAACCCTTTGCGGCAAACCACAACCCCCAGAGCATCGGCCACAATAACAACAGGATACCGATGGGTTTGTCGAGACGCATCAGGCGCACATAAATCATGAATCTGCTTGGTTGATCGATAACCATTACAATTTTAAATTTGAAATGCCGGGTAAAAAAACTTCAGTCACCAGAATAGACTGACCTTGCAGCGTAAACAGCGAACGCCGTGCCCATAGATCGGCGGGCAGAACGGCTAATCGTGTGACAGCCCGGTCATACAGGAAATGGCCGCTGCTGACTTTTTTGAATTCAAGCGGGGTGCGTTTGATTTTCGGGTTTTTAAACAGCATGCTGCCGAGTGACCGATTACCAAGACTGCTCAATGCCCGCCATGCACCACGCAGGCCCTGGCGTGGAATAACCGAATGTGCGAATACCACGGGTTTGTCACAGCAATACAGATATACTTCGCGCACCATGGCGAGCTCATCGCGGCGCAATTTCATTTGAATCCATTCGTCTTCATAAACACGGGTCAGCTGCTGAAAAACGGGCTCCACATAAAACCGAGTGCAGCGCTCCTGAATGCGGCGCGTCAGTGAACCACGATCCTGCAGCCAGAAACGAATTTGAGGAGAAACGGCGCTTATGGCCGGCAGCCACGCCTGCGGATGTGCGGTGTTCATGTCAGCGATACGATGATAAAGGAATTAATATGCCGCATGTGGCAACCAGCACTATGGCAAGACATCATTAATGGATATTGCCCAGGCAAAGCCGCAAACCGGCTTCGGGTAAAAACGCACATTATACAATAGTCCGGTAGTCTTAGCGGGGTAACACTGCATGATGCAAGCCGTGATTCTAAACACTTAAACGCGCAGATATTCGGTTTTCTGACCCAGCCATCGATGAATGTGTTGTTGTGCCCGATCCGGGTAATGATTGAGCATTTCATCGGCGACCGCCTGCGCGGCGGTCAATAACGCGCCGTCCCGTTCCAGGTCGGCAAAGCGCAACATCGGAATACCGCTCTGCCGCGCACCGAGAAATTCCCCCGGCCCGCGTAAATGTAGATCCTGACGCGCAATTTCAAAACCATCGCTGAGTTCAAAAATGATTCTCAGGCGCTTGCGGGCGATCTCGGACAGCGGTTTTTGGTACATCAGGATACATACACTGGCATCCGCGCCGCGCCCGACGCGCCCGCGCAATTGATGCAATTGCGACAATCCCATGCGTTCCGCGTTTTCGATCACCATCAGCGAGGCATTGGGCACATCGACGCCGACTTCGATGACCGTTGTCGCGACCAGCAGTTGAATATCGCCGTGCTTGAACTGTGTCATGACACCGGTTTTTTCCTGTGCGGCAAGCCGCCCGTGCACCAGACCGATCCGCAGGCCGGAAAATGTTTTGCACAGTGTTTCATACGTTTCCATTGCGGTCTGCAATTGTAGTGTTTCCGATTCTTCGATCAGCGGACACACCCAGTAAACCTGTCTGCCCTGCTTGCACACGTGCAGAATGCGTTCGATCACTTCGTCGCGGCGGCTGTCGGCGACCAATTTGGTGACCACTGGCGACCTGCCCTGCGGCAATTCATCAATCACCGACATATCCAGATCGGCAAGATAGCTCATTGATAATGTGCGCGGAATCGGCGTGGCGCTCATCATCAATTGGTGCGGCGCCTGCGCTGACGCCGGCATGCCTTTCATGCGTAATGCCAGGCGCTGGTGTACGCCGAAACGGTGCTGTTCGTCGATAACCGCCAGTCCGAATCGGTGAAAATTGACTTGATCCTGAAACAGCGCATGCGTGCCGACGGCGAGCATGGCTGTGCCGGATTCAATAGCGGCGAGCGCAGTCTGGCGGTCTTTCTTCTTCTGACTGCCCGACAACCAAGCCACCGGTATTTGCATGGGTGCGAACCAGGCGCTTAATTTCTGAAAATGCTGTTCGGCAAGGATTTCGGTCGGCGCCATGATTGCTGCCTGATAGCCATTGGCGATCGCCTGTAACGCGGCAATAGCGGCCACGACAGTTTTTCCGCTGCCGACATCACCCTGCAACAGGCGCTGCATGGGATGATCCGAATCCAAATCATGGCTGATTTCCGCAATCACGCGATTCTGCGCCTGTGTCAGTCGGAACGGTAACTGCGCCATGAAAGCGTCATGTAAAGGCGGATGGCGACCCAGACGCGGCGCTCTGCGGCTGCGGCGCTGACGGTAATGCAGCCGCATCGACAGCTGCTGCGCGAGTAATTCATCGAATTTGATGCGTTGCCAGGCCGGATGTGTGCGGTTTTGCAGCGAAGCGGCCACTGTTTCCGGCGGTGGATGGTGCAGCGTCTGCAGGCTTTCCCGGAAGCCGGGCAGTCGAATGCGCTGAATAATGCCGGCTGGCAATGTTTCGGACAACAGTGATGGGGCATGCGGACTGTTCAGCACCCGATTGATCAGTCTGCTGAGGGTTTGCTGGTGTAATCCGGCGGTTACCGGATAAACCGGTGTCATGGCATCGGACAACGGTTCGTTTTGGGTGATCACCCGGCATTTCGGGTGCACCATTTCCGCGCCGAAGAAGCCGTGACGGATCTCACCAAACAGTCGTACGCGCTTACCTGCGGCATACGCTGTGATTTGATTGCCGTAAAAATTCAGAAAGCGCATGCACAAACTGCCACTGCCATCTTCAACCTGGCAAACCAGTTGACGCCGCGGTTTTAACAGTACCTCGGTATGTACGATGACGCCTTCAATCTGCACAGCTTTGCCTTCTGGCGCGTTGTTGATCGGAAATACATGTGTTTCGTCTTCGTAGCGCAGCGGTAAATGCAACACCAGGTCCATTTCAGTACAGATGCCGAGCCGCAGCAGTTTTTCCAGCGTTTTTTTACTCTGGGTCAGCGCTGTAATCGCTGCATCGGGCAGATCGGGCGCATTGGGGGATGTATCAACTGCATCGGGCATAGCGATCAACATGTCCGTTGCACGGACGATCCGTGGTTACGCAGCGCGGTGCGCTAGCCTTGCAGCACCATTACCGCATCCATCTCGACCAGCGCGCCGCGCGGCAGCTCTTTGACACCAATTGCGGCGCGTGCCGGGTACGGTTGTTCGAAATACGTGGCCATGATTTCATTGACCCGTGCAAAATGCGTTAGATCGGTCAGAAAAATATTCAGTTTCACGATATCGTTCAGACTTCCACCACTTGCCGCCGCAACTGCTTTGAGGTTCAGAAAGACCTGCTGGATCTGCGCTTCAATGCCATTCACCATTTGCATGGTCGATGCGTCAAGGCCGATTTGCCCTGAAAGATAAACTGTCTCACCGCCACTGACCTTTATCGCCTGGGAATAAGTGCCAATAGCCGCAGGCGCATCAGGTGTCTGGATGATTTGTTTGCTCATGGATTCTCCTGTGTATGATGGGTTGGCTACATGTATTGTAAAATGTGGCAGCTTATCATCATTCACAAGCTGTTGAAAAATTATCTGCGTTGCCGCTGCGGCGTTAAAAACAGACTCAAAATGCTCATTTATCACCTATAAACTCCGCTTTTTCACCTGTTTTGGCTGCCTCGATCACATTTTTCGACAGCTTGTTAAACCTCAGCCGTCATCCAGGCAGTCAAATTTCAGCCGTAACCCGTTATTTCGGAAGCAACCAGTCTAATAAGGATGACGGTTTCTTTCGCTTGACGGTAATAGGTGTTTCTATCAGATGTGCGAATTGATGGATTTTTCCATTCTTGGGTTCAAACCACGCAGCACCATCTTTCGCTGCTTTATTGAGTGTCCAGTCTGAACACACTTTATTCACGCCCACCGGATAAATCGTCAATCCGCCTTTCTTGTCGATATGCAACCGCAGAAAGTTTTTGTAATCTGGAATACTCTGGCAGGAAAAGACTTCGTTGCTGTGTGCGCCGAAGAAACTGTTGCTGAGCCACAAATAAATACCCATGACCGCGCCGCCGAAAAAACCGCCAATGAGAATCATGCATGCCATGAATAGAAAGAAATTGTCTGTTTGGCTCCACTCGAGTACCCTCAGTGTGATCAGCAGTGTAAACACAAACGTGGTAAAAAGCATGGCAAAATGCGCGACCGCGAATGACATCCGTATTGCCCTCGAACGTGTTTGATCAACTGTACGTATCGTTTCATTCGATTGATGGTTCTCTGATTGCGGGGGTGGCGTTATTTGTTTAAAAACGGTGATTCCCTGTTTGGCAAATTGAAACAGCCCCCAGATGATTGCGCCGAGCAGCAAGGCAACACCCGGACTGCTGATGCACATTTTGAATATCCAGGCCAGCGCCCAGCCGATGACGCTAAAAGACAGAATATCAACCGTATTTGTCAGTCCTTCAGTTTTGATCGTTTCAAACAGACCGGCACCCAGTGATCGTGCAACACTGTCCAGTATCCAGGCGATCAGAAAATACATGGAACCGGCGAGCAGGCAAAACCATCGATTCTTAAAAGGAAATAGCAGGCAGTTGTCCGCAATGCTGCGGGACTGGTTGCGGTCAGGAAAAAAAGCCGGATTGCCGGATGCATTTTCAGCATAGCCATCAGGCTGGCGCGTCTTATTTCCGATATGAAATTTTTCAATAACCACAGTGGGAGGACTATCCGTCATCTGAGGAATGTTCAGTATTTCCGGCAAATCATGCGTGGGATAGAGATAAGCACCACCGCCACCCGCGATGAATCGTTGTTTGCCGGTATTTCCCGCATCTTCATAACGCGCATAGGTATGCAGGTCACCGGACAGACCAACCATGAAATGATGTTTGTAATTTTGCGCTTGGTCTTCTATCACGCGCTTTTCGAAGTACGCCATATTGTCGTAGGCTTTGTAGCCTTCCAATTCCGCGTAAACCCAACTGGGTTCGGCGGAACACAGGATCAGTTTGGACCCGTTGCGCATTCTATTCTGGGCAATGTCTTTAAAATAATCAATTTGTGCGTTATCCACATCCGAACCCAATTGAATATCGATCCCCCATATCCACCAGTCATGCGGCAGTTTGATCGCAAAATAGCTGCGTGTTTGCTGGGTCTGCCATCCGCCGATCCAACGCTTATGGTGAAATAGCCGTGAAAAACTGGCCAATCCGTCATACCAATCGTGATTGCCCGGAATGGCGAACAGCAGCGGATTCTTGCCTTTAGGCGCCCATGGCAATGCACTGCGATAAGGACCTACCAAACGATTGCTGTAATCTTCTTTGCCTGCTGCCGGATAGACTTGATCACCGCCCATGACCAGAAAGTCACCGCGTTGGGTGTCATAGCGTTTACCATTGCCCGCTTCTGTGAGCATCAGGCGTCGTTCAGCCAGCAAACGCGCCATGGTATAGGTCGAATTCCATCCATCCCCCAAATCGGCAATATAATCAAACCAGATTTCCTTCTTATCGGATAAATCCGTATATGGAGGATCGTCGAGCCGGAACGCGGCCTGAATTTCGCGATTATCGGCATATCGGCCGAATATATCAGCCAGCAGGGCTTGTAATGCGGATCGTGATAATACGCCCGGATCAAACCAGGCGATCATTTTCTGTTTTTCAAATCCTAGAGCTTCGGGTGTGTCTTTTTCCGGTGTTTTGGGGCACAGAGTCATTTTCGGTCTCCAGTAAAGTGTACGCGTAGCGCATGCATGGCCGGACTAACAGGCTTGCTAAGCATAGCATGATGACTTGGGGTAAAGAGAAGAAGTATGGTTTTCATGATTTCCAGCAAGTAACAGTTTTCAACAGTATGCGGTAATAACTCTTATATAATTCGGCATTCAATTTCTGCGAACGCTAGGACTTAATGTTTTTTATGCAAGAATCCATGCCAAAACTGCTCATTCAAGGCGGCAAGCCGTTGCGCGGGGAAGTGCGCATTTCCGGGGCAAAAAATGCTGCGCTGCCCGTGCTGTGCGCCGCGTTGCTAACGCGTGAAACGCTCGCTATCCGCAATATACCGCAATTGAACGATGTGACGACTATGCTGGCATTGCTGACTCAGATGGGTGTAAGCATCAAAACGGAAACCAATAATGCCATTGAATTATCGGTAGAGAATCTTACCTGTCTGACGGCCCCTTATGAAATGGTTAAAACCATGCGCGCGGCGATTCTCGTGCTGGGGCCACTGCTGGCGCGCGCCGGTGAAGCCACTATTTCGCTGCCCGGAGGCTGTGCTATTGGCATGCGGCCTGTCGATCAGCATATTAAAGGGCTCGAGGCCATGGGTGCGGAGATTACGATCAAGCATGGCTATATTCACGCAGTTGCAAAAAAACTGCGGGGTACGCGCATTGTTATGGATATCGTCACAGTCACCGGAACGGAAAACCTGATGATGGCGGCAACACTTGCGCAAGGTACAACCATTATCGAAAATGCCGCACGGGAGCCGGAAGTTATTGATCTCGCCAATTGTCTGAACGCCATGGGAGCAAAGGTGCGAGGCGCAGGAAGCGATATTATCACTATTGAAGGCGTTTCCACACTTCACGGTGCAATGCATACGGTCATGCCGGACCGCATCGAAACCGGTACTTTTTTGGCCGCCGCATGTGCTACAGGCGGTGATATTTTTCTCAAAGAAACAAATGCCCGGCTGCTGGACGCCGTACTGGATAAATTAACCGAAGCGGGCGCGGGCATTCAATCCGGCGATAACTGGATTCATCTCAAGATGAACACAAAGCCGCGCGCCGTTAATCTGCGTACGGCGCCTTATCCGGCTTTTCCAACCGATATGCAAGCACAGTTTATGTCGCTCAATTGTGTCGCCGATGGCACGGCGATCATCACTGAGACTATTTTTGAAAACCGCCTGATGCATGTCCAGGAACTCAAACGTATGAACGCGGATATCAAAGTTGAGGGTCATACCGCGATTATCCGGGGCATTACCCAGCTTGATGGCGCCAATGTAATGGCTACTGACCTGCGCGCTTCGGCCAGTCTAATCATTGCCGGATTGGTTGCGCAGGGGGTGACAGTCATTGATCGTATCTATCACCTGGATCGGGGGTATGAGGCCATAGAAGAAAAATTATCCGCGTTGGGCGCGCATATCAAGCGCGCGGTCGGTAATTCGTGTGACCTGGCCCGGACAGCCGAGTGGTAAACAGAGTAGTCTTCAGAGTAATCGTTGCAATAAAAATCCCCCCTGGATAATCAGGAGGGATTCAATGATGATGCGTTGATGCAGTGTTACTTGTAGCTGATGACGAGTACCGCAATACGTTTGTTGAAATCGGAAACAGGCGCAATGACCAATTTTTTACCATTTGCATCTGTTTTAATGGCGATTTTATGTTCGTTGATGGTTTCTTTGGGATACAAATCACTGCCTTTAACATCTTCCAAGCGTTTATCGGTGGATACCAGCAGTTCGCCTTTTTCGCCGATCAGGTCAATGCGTTCTGCGTTGAGCTGCTTCACGATGTCATTGAGGTACAGGCCAACCTGGTCGATATTGTTGCGGATGAATTCGCTGCGTACAGCCCAGGACAACACTTGTGCAAAACGCTCTTCTTCTTTTTTGTATTGTTTATCAGCCTGTTCCCGGGCCTGCTGAGTGATCAGGGTGCGCTCATTAGCGATTTGTTTTTGCGCGTCTGATTCGACTTTGTTTACCGCGATGATTTTCCAGGCAAATACAAAAACTATAATACCCGCCATAACAAATGCGTATTTCATGGGCAGCTGCTTTTGCGGCAGATCTTCAAGCATGGCAAACTTCTTGGTAAGCATGGTGTAAGCTGTGGTTGCTTTGGATTGCAGCGTTTCGTTTTCCTTGTTCTGACTCGTCATGAATAGCTCCTTGATTTTTTAGGTGACAGGTAAAAAAACCCTAATTATCCACTAAACCCAAGGGAAGTAAAAGAAGAGTGCCATAAAATTTAGTATTGTCTGCACAAACTCACTCGATCATGTGAATTGAACAGCACCCCCCTGGCCGACATGTCAGCGGTATATCAAATAACGGCCAGGCTGTTTTGTTTTATAATGCAGCCTGAAGCTGAATCATCATGATTTGGAATGGGTCAGCTTCAATTCGGTAATAGATGCATTCAATTCCTCATGCTGTTTGCAGTGGTTGCGGTAGTTTTCCGGTCTACTGCAGGAATGAAGAGAATTTTATAAAGGAAATAAGGGGTTAGTGGATAACAATAAAAAAACCTGGTCTGGACGGTTTAATGAACCTGTTTCGGCGCTGGTCGAACGCTATACTGCCTCGATCAGTTTTGATTACCGGCTTGCTGAATATGATATCCAGGGTTCGCTGGCGCATGCGCGAATGCTCGCTGCCCGGAGCATTATTACACAGGAAGACTTAATCGCGATTGAGAACGGCCTCGGGCAGATACGTGATGAAATCCGGGATGGGCGGTTTAGCTGGTCGCTACAATTGGAAGATGTGCATCTGAATATTGAGAGACGCCTGACAGACATCATCGGCGATGCGGGAAAGCGACTGCATACCGGCCGCTCGCGCAATGACCAGGTGGCTACCGATATCAGGCTTTATTTACGTGCCGCGATTGATGAGATCATGGCGCTGATCAGATCGCTGCAACAAGCGCTCTTGAAACTGGCTGAACATCATACCGAAACCGTGATGCCCGGTTTTACCCATCTGCAGGTTGCTCAGCCGGTATCTTTTGCGCATCACTTGATGGCTTATTTTGAAATGCTCAAACGCGATGCCGGGCGCCTGTCTGATTGCAGAAAGCGTGTCAATCAATTGCCGCTTGGCGCTGCCGCCCTGGCCGGAACGAGCTATCCCATAGACCGTGAAATGGTGGCGCGGGAACTCGCCTTCGAGGGGGTTTGTGAAAACTCTCTGGATGCGGTTTCCGACAGGGATTTCGCCATAGAATTCTGCTCCTGCGCATCATTGATCATGACGCATTTATCACGTATGTCAGAAGAATTGATATTATGGATGAACCCGGCTGTCGGTTTCATCATGCTGGCGGACCGTTTCTGTACGGGATCGTCGATCATGCCGCAGAAAAAAAATCCTGATGTTCCTGAGCTCGTACGTGGCAAAACCGGCCGTATCAATGGTCATCTGGTTGCTTTGCTGACATTGATGAAAGCGCAGCCGCTTGCCTACAATAAGGACAACCAGGAAGATAAGGAGCCGCTTTTTGATGCCGTGGATACATTGATCGATACACTGCGCATTTACGCTGATATGCTGGCCGGCGTGCAGGTCAATGCCGAAGCGATGCGAAAAGCTGCGTTACAGGGTTTTTCAACCGCTACGGATCTGGCCGATTATCTGGTTAAAAAAGGGATTCCGTTTCGTGATGCGCATGAAATCGTTGCCCGCGCCGTTCAGTACGCCGAACAAAAGGGATGCGATCTGGCGGATTTGGATCTTGGCCAATTACAGCAGTTTTCGGCGCATATTGATCACGATATTTTTTCAGTACTGACCCTGAAGGGGTCTCTTGAAAGTCGCAACCATATCGGGGGAACCGCGCCGCAACAGGTCCGCAGTGCGATTATGCGTGCACAGGACTGGTTGTCCTCAGGCCGCTGACAAGACGCCGCGGTGACGGACCGGATGCCAGAAAATGAACGTATGGCCTGAGATAACGGCGCATATTAAGGCCGCTACAGGCCAGCCGTTTCATCCTGAAACAATCGACGCAGTCGGGGGCGGGTGTATCAATCAAGCCTATTGCATTGCGGATAACCGACAGCATTTTTTTGTCAAACTCAATTCAGCCGACAAACTGGACATGTTTGTAGCTGAAGCCAAAGGACTTCAGGAGATCAATCGGTCCGGTACATTGCGCGTTCCGCAGCCGGTATGCCAGGGACAGAATGCAAGCCATGCCTGGCTGGTGCTCGAGTATCTGGATCTCGGCGCATGCTCTGGAAGCAACCCGGATACGCTGGGTTACGGGTTGGCGGCGCTACACCGGACTTATGCAGTACAGTTCGGCTGGTCAATGAACAACACGATCGGCAGCACACCGCAGATAAACACCCGGTCGGACGATTGGTTGTCGTTCTGGCGCACGCAGCGGCTTGGCTTTCAACTGCATCTGGCACAGGAAAACGGTTACCGTGGCCGGTTGCAGCAACTTGGCGAACGGTTGCTTGAAAACGTCGGTCATTTTTTTACCGGTTATAAACCACTTCCGTCTCTGCTGCATGGTGACCTATGGAGTGGAAATTATGCCTATCTACGTACGGGTGAACCTGTTTTATTTGATCCTGCGGTGTATTACGGTGACCGGGAGGCGGATCTGGCGATGACTGAATTGTTTGGCGGGTTTCCTGAACGGTTTTATTCCGCTTATCGACATGAATATCAACTGGATTCAGGGTATAATGCGCGCAAGGTTTTATATAATCTTTATCATATCCTGAATCATTTGAACCTGTTTGGCGGCGGTTATCGTCAGCAGGCTGAACGGATGATGAATGATTTGCTTGCAGAGATTCGTTAATAGACAAAAAGGCTTATAGTACAGAAGCTTCATAAAGCGCAATGCCCGACACTGACATATTCATTAAACACAGTTTTACCGCACAACAGCAATTTTTAATCCGTTTTAGTATCCAATGACCAAATACGTCTTTGTTACGGGTGGGGTCGTATCATCGCTGGGTAAGGGCATTGCCGCTGCGTCTCTGGCAGCTGTGCTGGAATCCAGAGGGATTAAGGTGACGATGTTGAAACTGGACCCCTACATCAATGTCGACCCTGGTACCATGAGTCCGTTTCAGCATGGCGAGGTATTTGTCACCGAAGATGGTGCGGAAACCGATCTCGATCTCGGGCATTATGAACGGTTTATCAGTACCAAAATGACCCGTCACAACAACTTTACCACGGGTCAGATTTACGAGAGCGTAATCCGTAAGGAAAGGCGCGGTGACTATCTCGGTGGAACCGTTCAGGTCATTCCGCATATTACCGATGAAATTAAGCGATACATTCAGAACGGTGTCGGCGATGCCGATGTCGCCATCATTGAAATCGGCGGGACTGTCGGCGATATCGAATCCTTGCCGTTTCTTGAAGCCATACGGCAAATGGCGACACAATTACCCAGCGATGATACCTGCTTTATCCATTTGACACTATTGCCGTATATCGGATCGGCCGGTGAATTAAAAACCAAACCGACACAGCATTCTGTCAAAGAACTGCGTGAAATCGGGATACAACCCGATGTGATTTTATGCCGCTCCGATCGTGAAATTCCCAAAGAGGAACGCCGCAAGATCGCGCTGTTTACCAATGTCAAGGAACAAGCCGTCATATCAGCCATTGATGTCGACAGTATTTATAAAATCCCTGCGCTGCTACACGAACAAATGCTGGATGAAATCATCTGTCACAAGCTTGCTCTACTGGCTAGGTCCGCCGACTTAAGCGTATGGAAAAAACTGGTTTATGCGCTTGAACATCCGACACATTCGGTTACTATCGCGCTTGTCGGGAAATATGTCGATCTGACGGAATCCTACAAATCGCTGTCGGAAGCCTTGATGCACGCCGGTATTCATACATGCAGTAAAATTAATATCACTTACCTGGATTCCGAGCAGATCGAGAAGAACGGTACCGGCAACTTGCACGGCATGCATGCGATTCTCGTACCGGGCGGGTTCGGCAAGCGTGGTGTGGAAGGCAAGATACTCGCGATCAATTATGCCCGTACGCATCGTATACCTTACCTTGGCATATGCCTTGGCATGCAGCTTGCCGTCGTCGAGTATGCCCGTAACAAAACCGGCATGACCGGTGCGCACAGTACGGAATTTAATCCGGATACACCTTACCCCGTGATTGGATTGATTACCGAATGGCGCACCAAAGACGGGCGGATCGAGAAACGCGATAAAAATTCAGATATCGGCGGCAGCATGCGCCTGGGCGGTCAGGAGTGTCTGTTGAAAAAAGACTCGCTGGCCTGGAGAACCTATGGTGCCGATAAAATCACTGAGCGCCATCGCCATCGCTATGAGGTCAACAGCGATTATCTTCCGCAACTGGAACAAGCCGGACTCCATGTCAGTGGTTTGTCACTGGATGAAGACTTATGTGAGATTATTGAGCTTTCCGAAACAGAACACCCATGGTTTCTGGGATGTCAGTTTCACCCCGAATTTACATCCACACCACGGCAAGGTCATCCGCTGTTCAAGTCCTTTATCGCGGCAGCCATTGATTATGCCGCTGACCAACAGTTATCCGGAGAAACACAAATCAAACCGGCAGCGGCAGCCAAAACGTGATGCGTTGTCCGCCAGATGGTTCGTGTTGTGTTGCAAATACAACAGGCACACCGGCATGTAGCCATTTAATGTGTATTCCATACAAAAAAACCAAATAGCTATTTGAATTTGAAGTATATTAAAAAATCAAAATCCGAAACAAAAAAGCCAAATAAATAATACAGTACAGGGAAAACGTAAGCATGAGTGCAATAGTAGAAGTCATCGCGCGCGAGATTCTGGATTCTCGCGGTAATCCAACCATTGAAGCAGATGTGTTGCTGGAATCCGGTGTTTTAGGACGCGCCGCTGTTCCATCAGGCGCTTCTGTTGGCACCCGGGAAGCCGTCGAGCTACGGGATGGCGATGCACAACGCTACTTGGGCAAGGGGGTTCTGCAGGCAGTTGAGAATGTCAACACCGAAGTTTCCGAAACATTGATCGGATTGGATGCCGTTGATCAGAGTTTTATCGATCAAGCGCTGATCGATCTCGACGGTACAGAAAACAAATCCCGTATCGGCGCCAATGCAATCCTTGCGGTATCTCTTGCAGTGGCTAAAGCGGCTGCGGATGAATCCGGTCTTCCGTTATACCGCTATCTCGGCGGCGCTGGCATGATGTCCATGCCGGTACCGTTAATGAATCTGGTGAATGGCGGAGCACATGCCAATAATAATATGGATATGCAGGAATTCATGATTGTGCCGTTTGGTATCGGCAATTTCCGTGATGCTGTCCGTTGCGGTTCGGAAATTTTTCATGCCTTGAAAAAGCTTTTGAATGAAAAAAATATGCCTACAACAGTTGGCGATGAAGGCGGATTTGCGCCGAATCTGAATAGCAACGAAGAATCGCTGCAATTAATCGTTGAAGCAATCGATCTGGCAGGCTATCAACCGGGTCGCGACGTTGCAATCGCGGTTGATTGTGCGAGTTCAGAATATTTTTCCGATGGGAAATATCATTTGTCATCCGATGGTTTAAATCTTACATCCGCACAATTTGTCGACTATCTCGCATCGTGGGTAGACAAATACCCGATTATCAGCATTGAAGACGGTATGAGCGAGCTTGACTGGAATGGCTGGGAATTGCTGACCAACCGGCTGGGTAAAGCTGTGCAGCTTGTTGGTGATGATATTTTTGTGACCAATACCAAAATTCTGCAGGAAGGGATCAAACGGAATATCGCTAATGCTGTCCTCATCAAAGTCAACCAGATCGGCACATTGACCGAAACACTGGCTGCAATTGAAATGGCCAAGTGTGCTGGTTATACTGCAGTTATCTCGCACCGGTCAGGAGAGACGGAAGACACGACAATTGCTGATATCGCAGTGGCGACCAATGCATTGCAAATTAAAACAGGTTCGCTTTCGCGTTCCGACCGGTTGGCAAAATATAATCAGTTGCTTCGTATCGAGGAAGATTTGGGCGATATGGCGCGGTATGCGGGACGTGGCGCCTTTTATCAATTGAAATAATACTGCAGAAATGAAATCACTCGCCATCGTACTGATGATGCTAATCGCGCTGATCCAGTTTCCATTGTGGACTGGAAAAGGCGGTTGGTTACAGGTGCATACGATCGAGCAAGACATCATCCAGACACAGGAAGAAAATCTCAAACTTCAAAACCGCAATATGATTTTCCATGCCGAAATCAATGATCTGAAGCAAGGAACGGACGCAATCGAAGAGCGTGCGCGCAATGATATCGGCATGATCAAGAAAAATGAGATTTTCTTCCAGATCGTTGAAACAAACCCTACCAGTACAATACCATCGGCAGGTTTTGCACGTGCCAATCAAACCCGGTAATTTCAAACCGGCCCTTTTTCTAAATAGTATTACTTGAAAACAAGTAAACAAGCCGTATATTTATAGCGTCAATTAAACGATTGAATTTTTCCATGGAGTAATCGAATATGAAAAGAATTTTTCTTTTTCTCGCGACGAATCTGGCTATTGTTGTTGTTTTGAGTATTACACTGCGACTGCTGGGGTTCGAACGTATACTGGATGAACAGGGTGCGGGGCTCGATATTAATTCGTTGCTGCTGTTCGCGGCCGTTTTTGGTTTTGGTGGTTCATTGATGTCACTGGCCATGTCCAAATGGACCGCAAAACGTTTCACCGGTGCACAGGTCATTGAGATGCCGCGCAACGCGCAGGAACACTGGTTGCTTACCACAGTGCAGCGCCAAGCTAAAAAAGCAGGTATCGGTATGCCGGAAGTTGCTATTTATCATGCACCCGATGTCAATGCCTTCGCCACCGGTATGTCAAGAAATGATGCGCTTGTGGCGGTCAGCACGGGACTGCTTAACACCATGACCGAAGATGAGGCGGAAGCTGTTCTGGCGCATGAAGTCAGTCACATCGCAAATGGCGATATGGTAACACTGGCATTGATTCAGGGTGTTGTTAACACATTCGTTATTTTTCTGTCACGTGTCATCGGCCATACGGTTGATCGCGTCGTTTTCAAGACTGAAAACGGTCACGGCCCGGCATTCTGGGTAACTGCAATTATCGCTGAGATTGTGCTGGGCATACTCGCGAGTATTATCGTCATGTGGTTCAGCCGCCAACGTGAATTTCGTGCGGATGCAGGCGGTGCCAGTCTGGCCGGGCGGGATAAAATGATCGCCGCATTACAACGGCTACAAATGACCGTCAATCAAGCACATCTGCCGGACCAGCTGGCAGCTTTCGGTATTTCCGGTGGAATCAGTTCAGGATTAAAAAGTTTATTCATGTCACATCCGCCGTTGGAAGAAAGAATTGCGGCGCTGCGCGAGTCGCGCTATTAAGACAGATCTCGAAAAAATTAAGCGAAAAATAAAACGCCGCATCATGCGTATCTCGATGCGGCGTTTTTTTGATTCCAGAGTTCGAGCTGTTATTTAATAAGAGCTTTCTACTGAGAAATCATCCCAGATATAAGCCGGCTGTACCGAGGGTGATGTCGGAATCCAGAATGTTGCAACATCAAAAACACCGATAACAGTACGACCCACAGCATGCATCACCCCGGATGCAAGCCCAAAGGTCAGACCATGCACGATAGACTCCTGCTGCGTGGTCAGAATGATATTCTTGGGCAATTCCATAAATCCGGTTGCAGTATTGGCAATACCGGTAACCAGTTTTTTACTGGAGGTGCTGATGTAGTTGTTGTATCCATACTGTTCTGCCGCCATTGCGTGCGAGAACGGAAACATCAGAAAAAACAGCACAAGAATCAATTGAATCATTTCTCTCATCTAAAGCTCCCTTTAACCATCGAATTGTCATTCCGTTCCATTATGTGCTGAAAAACGGCATCAATTGCAGTGTACCCGTACAGGTAATAACTGACAATTGTGTATTATCGGTACAATTCCAGAGAATCAGAAATTTTTGCGTCAATGTGCGTGACAAATAGAATTACTCCCCTACGTTCGACCCCGCTTCTATTGGTTCTATCCGGCGCTCATCCCACACAGGAACACCAAAAACGTCATGAATGAAGTAATAGGCAACCGGAACACCCAGCACCATCCCCCACAAACCAAAAGTATGGTAAGCCACCAATAAAATGATCAACACCAGCACCGGATTGAGTTTGAGATGCTTCCCGTAAATTAAGGGATTCAGTCCATAAGCTTCAATAATATGGATGACAGTAATCATAACCACCACCGCTATGGCCAAAGTCAGCCCGCCTGTATTCAATGCAACCAGCACCATCGGTGTGGTGGAAATGAACACACCCAATACAGGGATAAAGCTGCAAACGAAAACAATGAGTGATAAAAGCGCAACCGAAGGAATACCCAGAATGATTAATCCGACCAAGGTCAGAAAAGTATTGACGCAAGCGATCATGGCCTGTGCCTGGATCGCACGACCCACGACGTATGCGAAACGGATCACCGGTTGCGCCGTCTCCTGATAAAAATCCCGTAAACGCGAATCATGCAGGCTTTTCATCAAACTACTCAAACGGACACTGTCGAATAGAATCAGGAAGCTGAATAACAGCGCCAGCAATACCGTTCCTGTTCCCTGATAAAAGTAATTAATTAGCTTGGGCAAATGCTCACCGACTTTCCCTATCTGTTTAGTTACGAGGGAATTCATCAGCAACTCAGCTTCTCTATCGTAATATTTCTTCAGTTTCTCGCGCGTCACTTCCGGAATGTCATCCGTATCGATGACATGCTCTGGATCAACGTCACTGGCAAGGCGGATCCTTTGTTTAAACGCACTCAGATCATCATCAATGATCCTGAGTGCATTTTCATCCAATATACTCCGCATATAACCATGCAAAGAGCGCTCTATGCCGGGATATTTACCAACGACATCGCGTTCCAGTTCAATCAATTTCAATTGCACTTCGCTGAAATTATCCAAAAAGCGGTTAGCTTCGCCAATCACACTCGGTGTAACGTACCGAAAAAAACTGCCTAGGACAATCAGAAAAAAAATATAAACAAGCGTCAATGACAAGCGATAAGGCAGCTTCAGTTTGCTCTGGCCCATATGAACCAAAGGTGTCGCAATAAAAGCGAGAACGAATGTCATTAAAATCAATCCAAAAAAGTCACGTAGTATCCACAGCAAACCGATCAAAATCAGCCAGATTATGATACGATGGTTCGCTTCGTAGATATTGTTTAAACTGAATGACATAAGATAGCTTCTTTGAGTAATAAGTCTTGTCTAGTGTAGTTTGGAATGAATTAGCGATATACAGCCGATTGATTCAATCTCAATCCTATTCATATCAAAATTGATCGGTAATTGACTCAGCACTTGATAGGAAATATTCCCGGCCGATTCTGTTTTGAGCTCACGACGATCTCTATCCCGTCGATCGCATGGCAACATGGGTTATCGAACAAAATTCGATTGCAACCTTATCCGGAAAAACGCAGCACAAAACCGATCACCGTATCTGACGTGCAGAATTCTTATCACAACCTCGGCTCTGAATCATGTCCGCAATATTTTCCCGGAACGCATATTTCATGCATAGTCATATGAAAAGTGAATTGTCCACAAACTGACTTTTCAAAAACGCTTGAAAAGTCCCATCACAGTAATTGGTATAATGCTGCCTGTTTTTTGATGCCATATTAAACCGAGTTGATGACCTATGTCTAATGAAAATCTTCTTCTGTATCTGATACTCCTCCCTTTTATGGGAAGCATACTGGCCGCGCTGCTGCCAGCAAACGCGCGGAATGCGGAAGCATGGTTATCGGCAGGCGTGGCCATCGCGGCGTTTATTATCGTTATTTGCCTTTATCCATGGGTCACGGATGGCGGCGTAGTACGCTACACAATTACATGGCTGCCGGAACTCGACCTGAACTTTACACTCAGGGCCGACGGTTTTGCGTGGATGTTCTCGGTGATGATTACCGGCATTGGCTTTCTTGTAGTGCTATATGCACGTTACTACATGTCGCCCAAAGATCCGGTACCACGTTTTTTTTCGTTCCTGCTCGCGTTTATGGGCGCTATGCAAGGCATGGTGATCTCAGGCAACATCATTTTGCTCGCGATCTTCTGGGAGCTCACCAGCATTTTCTCGTTTCTCCTGATCGGCTATTGGCACCACAATGCCGCTGCACGTGACGGCGCACGCATGGCTTTGATCATCACCGGTATCGGCGGGCTTTGTCTACTTGTCGGCCTGATGATTCTTGGACACATCGTTGGCAGCTACGAACTGGATGACATATTGGCTGCGGGCGATACGATACGTCAGCATTCTCTCTATCTTCCCGCACTTTTGCTCATCCTGACCGGAGCACTCACCAAAAGCGCGCAATTTCCGTTTCATTTTTGGCTGCCTAACGCCATGTCCGCGCCGACTCCTGTCTCCGCTTACCTGCATTCGGCAACCATGGTCAAAGCCGGCGTGTTTCTTCTTGCACGGTTATGGCCGGTTCTGTCCGGTACCGATGAATGGTTCTTTATCGTTGGCCTTGCAGGCATGAGCACATTGCTGCTTGGCGCGTTTTTTGCCATTTTCCAGCAGGACCTGAAGGGATTGCTTGCGTATTCGACTATCAGCCACCTGGGGCTGATTACAACACTGCTCAGCCTGGGCAGTCCGCTGGCAGCGGTTGCCGCCATTTTTCACATGATCAATCACGCGACCTTCAAGGCATCGTTATTTATGGCGGCCGGCATCATCGATCATGAAGCCGGCACACGCGACATGCGCAAACTCAGCGGCCTTTTCAGCTTCCTACCGATTACAGCTACACTCGCAATGGTGGCCAGTGCGGCCATGGCCGGTGTGCCGCTGCTCAATGGTTTTCTGTCAAAAGAAATGTTTTTTTCCGAAACACTGGAGCAGCATCGCGCATCACTGCTGGATGGTGTTGCGCCTTACGTCGCCACGATTGCGAGCGCATTCGCAGTGACATATTCCGTGCGTTTTATCCACACGGTTTTCTTCGGCTCCAAACCGGCGAATTTGCCACGCGAGCCGCACGAACCACCACGCTGGATGCGTGTACCGATAGAATTTCTGGTGCTGGTCTGCCTGATTGTCGGCATCATTCCGGGTCTGACTATCGGTCCTTACCTGCACACTGCCGTAGTATCGGTCCTGGGTGAACACACCCCGGAATACAGTCTTGCCGTCTGGCACGGTATCAACACGCCGCTGATCATGAGTTTCGTTGCGCTCGCCTCCGGTCTGGTGTTCTATTGGATACTGCGCGGATATCTGGCACAAGGTGCGGACGGCCCGCCACTGATACGCAACCTCAAGGGAAAACGTGTCTTCGAGGAGATTCTGGTAACAATCTCCTGGCGTTGGGCGCGCTGGATGGAATCACATTTCGGTACGCAACGCCTGCAACCCCAACTGCGGCTGGTCATCTTCGTAGCCCTCGCCGCCGGGTTCTGGCCATTTTACGCCGCCAATACCGATATGAGTTTATCCGTCTTTACAGACATCGACCCGGTCTTCGCGATCATCTGGGTCATCGGCATCGCCTGCGCACTCGGTGCTGCGTATCAGGCAAAATACCACCGGCTGGCTGCACTGATCCTGATGAGCGGCGCAGGCCTGGTGACGTGTATCACTTTTATCTGGTTCTCAGCTCCCGACCTTGCGCTTACGCAACTGGTTGTCGAGATCGTAACGACGATCCTCATCCTGCTCGGTCTCCGCTGGTTGCCGAAGCGGTATGAAAAAATCGACAACAACGATGCACTCACAGCACGTATCCGCAGATACCGCGATTTTCTGATTGCGGTCGCTTGCGGTGGCGGCATGGCGATGATGGCTTATATCATAATGACCCGCCCCTTACCCGATACCATTTCCGGCTACTTCGTGGAACAAGCCTATCCGCAAGGCGGCGGCACCAACGTTGTCAACGTCATTCTGGTCGATTTCCGGGGATTCGACACGTTCGGCGAAATTACCGTGCTGGGCATCGTTGCACTGACCATTTTCGCCTTACTGCGGCGCTTCCGTCCCGCGCCAGACAGCATTGAGATACCTGAACAGCAGCGCATACAGAATGCCTATGACGATGCGAATGTAAACCGGGAAGTTGGCGAAACGGCGCATGAGTACGTAAAAATCCCTTCTGTCATCATGCAGTGGATGTTTCCGTTCATCATCGTTCTGGCTGCCTATCTCTTCCTGCGCGGCCACGATCTGCCTGGCGGGGGATTCGCTGCGGGCGTCACGATGGCGACCGGTTTCCTGCTCCTCTATATCTCCGGCGGCACACGCTGGATGGAAGACCGCCTGCATATCCTGCCCATGCGCTGGATTGGCTTCGGTCTGATCATAGCAGCCAGTACCGGCATAGGATCCTGGCTGTTCGGATTTCCCTTTCTCACTTCCCATTTTTATTATCTGGAGGTCCCACTCATCGGAAAAGTCCCGCTCGCCTCCGCACTGTTCTTCGATCTCGGGGTATTTGCACTCGTCGTCGGAGCCACTGCCTTGATCCTTATCGCGCTTGCCCATCAATCGATCCGCAGCCATCGCACGCGGGCTGCCGAAATCACAAAACAGGAGGAAAATCACTGATGGAACTGGTTTTATCGCTGGGCATTGGTGTATTGGTCGGATCGGGGGTATGGTTGCTCTTCCGTCCGCGCACCTATCAAGTCATCATCGGACTGGCGTTGCTCTCCTATGCTGTCAACCTGTTCATCTTCAGCATGGGGCGACTAACGGTCAATGCGCCTCCCGTCGTCCAGGCGGGTGCCGAAATTGATCCCGCTGCTTTTGCGGATCCCATTCCGCAGGCACTCGTGCTGACCGCAATCGTTATCGGTTTTGCCACGACGGCGCTCTTTCTTGTCGTCCTGCTGGCCTCCCGCGGACTGACAGGAACCGATCATGTCGATGGAAAGGAACCTGAACGATGATATTGACGCCGGAACATCTCGTTATCGCGCCGATTCTGATCCCGTTTATCACAGGTGCGCTGCTGCTGTTTGTCGAGGACCGCAAACGGCACCTTAAGGCAGGCGCATCGATTCTGGCCACGCTCGCATTACTTGGAATAGCCTATGAACTTCTGGAAATTTCACACGCCAGCGGGGGACGGATCGTAGTCTATCTGCTTGGCGACTGGCCACCGCCTTTTGCCATCAATCTGGTTCTCGACCGTCTGTCAGCCATGATGCTCATGCTGACTTCGATACTTGCGATTCCCACGCTGATCTTCTCGCTCGGACGCTGGCACAAAGCCGGCCTGCACTTCCATACCCTATTCCTGCTGCTGCTCATGGGTTTAAATGGCGCATTCCTTACCGGAGACCTGTTCAATCTCTTTGTCTTTTTCGAAGTCATGCTCGCCGCATCCTATGGTCTGGCGCTGCACGGTTCGGGGCTGCAACGGGTCCGGGCAGGATTGCATTATATCGCCATCAATCTGACAGCTTCGCTGCTATTCCTGATCGGCGTCGCTCTGATTTACGGTACGACGGGTACACTCAGCATGGCCGATCTTGCTGTGCGCATCCCGCAGATCGCTGAAGAGAACCGCATGCTGCTGGAAATCGGCGCAGCCATTCTCGGCGTGGCTTTCCTCATCAAAGCGGGTATGTGGCCGCTCGGCTTCTGGCTGCCGACAACTTACACTTTTGCATCGGCGCCCGTAGCAGCGATATTTGCCATTATGAGCAAGGTCGGTATCTATGTACTACTGCGCTTATCGTTGCTTTTTTACGGCGAAGAACCGGGCGGTGGTTTTGGATCACAGATCCTCTTCTATGGCGGACTGATCACTATCGTTTTCGGTATTATCGGCGTCCTCGCATCACAGTCGCTTGGCCGATTTGCCGGTTTTTCCGTGCTGGTTTCATCCGGAACGTTGCTGGCGGCCATCGGTCTCACGCAAACCGATATCACCGCCAGCGCATTGTTCTACTTAACTAGCTCCACACTGGCGATCAGCGCATTTTTTATGCTCATCGAACTCGTCGAGAAAGAACAGAACCCGATTACCAGCATTCTGGCCGTGACCATGGAAGCCTTTGGTGAAAGCGACGAGGAAGAGGAGGATGAAGAAATCGTCGGTATCGCTATTCCGGGGGCGGTTGCTTTACTCGGTATCAGCTTTGCCGCGTGCAGTATCTTGCTGGCCGGCCTGCCGCCGCTTTCCGGCTTCATCGCCAAATTCGCCATTCTTACAGCCATTCTCAACCCCGAGGGATTCGGGCAAGGCGGTACGATTGTATCGGCGGCATGGTGGTTTGTGGCGTTGCTCATTCTTTCAGGCCTTGCCGCGCTGATTGCGCTGGTGCGTGCCGGCATCCGCATCTTCTGGGCGCCGGTAGCGGCTTTAGTACCACGCGTGCTGCTCACCGAAATTGTGCCCGTAGCCGTGCTGTTGTTCATGACACTGGCGCTCACTGTCCAGGCAGGGCCGGTCATGCGCTTTATGGAAGCAACGGCTGTCAGCCTGCACGAACCGGAATCCTATATCGAAGCCGTATTGAAAGCGCCGCAAGCCGCACAGTGGCGCACGGAGGCAGAAGAATGAACCGCATATTTCCCCATCCGCTGCTGATGATCTTCCTGATTATCATGTGGCTGCTGCTGACCCATTTTTCACTGGGCCAACTGATTGTCGGCAGCGCTATCGCGTTTATCGCTGTACAGGGCATGGCCGCGCTCCAGCCTGACAAGCCGCGCCTCAAGCGCTGGGATCTGCTGCTCAAGCTGACCGGCATCGTACTCTACGATATCGTGCGCTCGAATATTGCTGTAGCGAGAATCATCCTTCAGGGCGGCAAACGGGCGCGGAAATCCGGGTTTATGACTATTCCGCTCGACTTACGCGATTCCACAGGCCTCGCTGCACTGGCGGTTATCATAACCAGCACGCCCGGTACGGCCTGGCTGGATTACAATGCTGCGCGCGGAACATTGTTACTTCATGTTTTCGATCTTGTAGACGAAACTGTCTGGCTTGACCTGATCAAAAATCGCTATGAATACCTTTTGCGGGAGATATTTGAATGAGTGCTGCTATCCTTCTTTGGGCCATCACTTTCGCACAAATTGCACTGGCAATCGCCATGGCGCTCGCATTGACGCGAATGATCAAAGGGCCGCGCGCGCAGGATCGCGTATTGGGTCTTGATACACTCTACGTTAATTCGATGCTGCTGTTGCTCGTTTTCGGCATGCGTACCGGGAATACGCTTTATTTCGAAGCATCACTGATCATCGGGATACTAGGCTTTGTCGCAACGGTGGCGCTGGCCAAATTCCTGATGCGCGGCGAGGTCATCGAATGAACCACTTTGACGACCTCCCTTTGTGGGCGGCATGCCTCATCGCCGCGTTCCTGTTTATCGGATCTGGACTGACGCTCATCGGCTCATTCGGATTACATCGCCTGCGCAGCTTCTACGACCGTATCCATGCACCGACACTGGGCACAAGCTGGGGTACGGCGGCCATCGTCCTGGCGTCAATCACCTGTTTCAGTATGCTGCAATCACGGCCGGTTTTCCACGAAATCCTGATCGGGATTTTCGTCACGCTGACAACACCGGTCACCTTGATGCTGCTCGGCCGCGCTGCACTTTATCGCGACCGGGTGGAAAACAACCCCGGTGTACCCGCTCTGGATCCCCCTGAAGGCATACTGGATCAATCCAGCCAAACCGATAAATCTGAATCTGCGCAACAGGATGACGGAAAACCTGAGTGATGATTATTCAAGAGCTGGTAAATCCCGATCAAACGCCGCAAGAGTAATGTGTGCGGGCTGCTGCACAACTTGGCTTTGAGATGCAGCCGCTTACCCGGCAATCACCTGAGGAATAATAACGATGGAACAACTGCATGCGGTGCTGACGACAATCAATACTTTTGTCTGGGGGCCGTTCCTGCTGATCCCGTTGTTGCTGCTCACCGGCCTGTATCTGACAATCCGTCTGCGGGGCCTGCAGTTCCGGATACTCGGGCATGCATTGTGGCTCGCTTTCGTCCGCCGCAAAGAGCGCAGTACACTGACCGGTGATGTATCGCATTATCAAGCATTGACCACAGCACTGGCAGCAACCATCGGTGTCGGCAACATTGCCGGTGTCGCGACAGCAATTGGCATTGGCGGACCGGGCGCACTGTTCTGGATGTGGATAACCGGCCTGGTCGGCATGGCAACGAAGTACGCCGAAGGACTGCTGGGCGTAAAATACCGGCGTACTGACGCCCATGGAGAACAAAGCGGCGGGCCGATGTATTATCTGACTTACGGTATCGGCGGTTTCTGGGGTAATACGCTGGGCATTGCCTTCGCAGTATTCGGCGCCATCGCCGCACTGGGTATCGGCAATATGGTACAAGCCAACACCGCTGCGACACAACTCCAGTCCACCTGGGGCATACCGCCCATCTGGAGTGGCGCCGTGATGACGATCGCCGCAGCAGCAGTCATCCTCGGCGGCATCAAGCGCATCGCCCGCTTTGCAGCCGGTGCGGTACCCCTGATGTGCATCCTTTATATGATCAGTAACCTGGTGGTACTGACTGTATTCGCCGACCAGCTGCCCGCGGCGATCATGCTGGTATTTACCGATGCTTTCAGCGGTACTGCGGCCGCCGGCGGCTTTACCGGCGCAGCCGTGATCCTGGCGATTCAAATGGGCGTAGCGCGCGGCATCTTCTCCAACGAATCCGGCCTCGGCACCGGTGCCATCGCGGCAGCCTCCGCCATCACTGACAAACCGGTGCGCCAAGCCATGGTGTCCATGACGCAAACCTTTATCGATACACTCATCATGGTCAGCCTCACCGCATTGGCGATCATCGTCACCGGCGCCTGGATGCAGGAAGGGCTGGTCGGCGCACCGATGACTGCCTGGGCGTTGGAACAAGGATTGGGTAACGATTGGGGAACGTATACCGTGACCCTCAGTGTGCTGATTTTCTCTTTCACCACCCTCCTTGGCTGGTGCTACTACGGTGAACGCTGCATCGAGCGCCTAGTCGGGCGAACGGGAGTCGTGCCTTACCGACTGGTGTTCTCTGCAACGATTTACCTCGGTGCGGTGCTGTCACTGGAACTGGTGTGGACCTTCTCCGACATCGCCAACGGACTGATGGCACTGCCCAACCTGATCGGCCTGCTGCTGTTATCGAACATTGTAGTCAAGGAAACACGCACCTATTTCTCCAACCCTGGTTGGCGCAATGTCGACTAATTTGTCCGCGGCGGATTGCTATCGCAGATTTGGTGCTATACCCCCCTGCGCGGGCTCTGCACGCACTTATTCGATCAGGCTGGAAAGGATAAGTCTTGGCGCCGTATATTTGGGCAAATCTGGTCTCCTCCGTTCGTTAGCTAACGGGAGGGATAGCAGTGGGCTTATTTAAAAACCTTTATTAAATTTCTAGGAACTACTCCACAAAGATCGCATTGAATAATCAGCTCTAATTCATTATTAGAAACAAAATTTAAAACTATAGGTATCTGACTCAAAGGGTTATCTGGACTGAAGGGGCCACTCTGACGTGGCGCTAACGGTGTTAACAAAAGATCATCTTTTGATCCAACATAAGTTGCTGCACGCGTACTGCCATCAACTTCCAATGCTTTCAAATCAGTCATCACAATTGTGTTTTCATTTTGGAAAATAGAATAGTAACTACTTTTTCGCTCCTTATCCTGCCATATCCCATCAACTGATTCCAGGTCAACACCAAACACAGTAATAGGCATGAATACTAACAAAACACACAAAAACCGTTCGATATTCTTTATCATGTTGTCTCCTATCTTAAATAACAGTTTAATCAGACCTGATCAAATCAGGGCTGTAGAGCACAATCCCATCACTCCAAACCAGTCACGGATAAAAGTGTGACACAAAAACCCGATTATGCGGACTGGAATGTCGAAAATTGCGTGTCGCTGTGGAAACAATAACTGTCCATTAAATCTACTTGGTCAAATCGGCTAATATTTATGACAGCGCGTGCAGCCCCAATTTATCCAATAATGCCCGGTCACGATCTGTTTCCGGATTTCCCGTCGTCAATAGTTTGTCGCCATAAAAAATTGAGTTGGCACCGGCCAGAAAACACAGTGCTTGCACTGCTTCTGACATTTCCTGACGTCCTGCTGACAATCGCACCATTGCTTTCGGCATGGTTATCCGCGCTGCGGCGATGGTGCGCACGAATTCGAGCGGATCAAGCGCGGCGGTGCCATACAAAGGCGTACCTTTAACCTGCACCAGATGATTAATCGGCACCGATTCCGGATATGGATTCAGATTGGCTAATTGCGCGATCAATCCGGCGCGTGAACGGCGGGTCTCCCCCATACCGACAATACCGCCGCAACACACATTAATCCCGGCTTCGCGCACCTCCTGCAAAGTATTCAGGCGATCCTGGTATTGCCGTGTAGTGATGATTTCTTCATAAAATTCCGGTGCGGTATCGAGATTGTGGTTGTAATAGTCCAGGCCGGCCTCACCCAACTGCTGCGCCTGGCCTGTTTTTAACAAACCCAATGTGGCACAGGTTTCCATACCCAGTGATTTGACTGCGCGTATCATTGCCGTCATTTTTTCGATATCGCGCTGCTTGGGGCCACGCCACGCGGCGCCCATGCAAAACCGTGACGCACCTTTTGCCTTGGCGGTAGCTGCAGCGGACACCACTTCGTCCAGCGACAGCATATCCTGATTTTGGATGCCGGTATGATAACGTGCTGCTTGCGGACAATAGCCGCAGTCTTCCGGGCATCCCCCTGTTTTCACTGAAATCAGGGTCGACAACTGCACACCGTTAGCGTCATGATGCTGGCGATGTACGTTTTGCGCACGATAAATCAGATCGTTAAAAGGCGCATCCAGTAATGCAAGTACTTCTGTCGGATTCCAATCTATAGCATTATCCGGTTTTCCAGTTCCCTGAATTGAATCAGGTTGTATTTTGCTGCTTGTAAGTGAATCTAAACGCATGTCCATTGACCTCCTATACTGTTTCTTAGCATATAAGTGCGGTATCCATTACTTTGAGAGTAATCCTGCCGTCCTATAAGCAATCCGGCTTCAGCAGGTAGTTGCGCCATCCGCCGAAGTGACTGATATCTTTTGCAGTACCGATGGCGTAATGCTCACACAGAAAGCCCTGAACTGTTTCGCCGTTGGCCAGGGTAATCGTACCGATACCCAGCGGTGCCGGAATACCGGCCACAAAACTGCCCAATTCGTGTACCGGTAATTCCCAAACCTCCACTTCGATTGCTGTGCCTTGCTCATTTGGGTTGACCCGGATTAATCCGGGGCGTTGCGGCGCTTCTCCTGGCAATGCGTAGAGTTTATAGTCGGATGAAGTCACCGTGCTAGTCACTAACCGGCCCTGGCGGCTGGTTAACTGCTCATTCAACGGCAAGCCGGATAAATGCGCACCACAGACGGCTATACATACCCGATCAGATTGGGATGTGGCTGGAATGGAAGTATCTTGGGGAAATACGACGCCGGTTGCACCCAACGGCAACGAATAGGCTTGCTGCAGACGCTGTGCCAGATGCAGCAGCGGCTCATCCTGATGGGCGGGTGCTACCAGCGTAACACCAAAAGGCAATCCGTCATTCTGAAAACCGACAGGCACGGCAACTGCGGCATAATCGAGCAGATTCATGAAATTGGTGTAGTAACCCAGGTTGGTATTGAGGCGAATCGGATCCTGCTGCACGGCCTGAATGGGATAAATCGTTCCGGCAGTTGGCGTCAACAGACAATCGATATTGGTCCAAACCTGGTCTGCCTGCTGTTTGATTCTGCGCAGTTGATAGATCCCATTGAAGGCATCCGCAGCGGAATACTGTTTCGCGGACGCGACAATGTTACGCACCGGTGCAATAATCTGATCGCTATGCAGCTCGAAGAACGATTGAATGGCCGCATAACGTTCGGCTATCCAGGGACCTTCGTAAAGAAGGCGGGCAGCTTCAAGAAAGGGCTCGAAATCGATTTCAATCGCTTCCCCACCCAGTTCCTGCATACGCATTACTGCTGCATTAAATAACCGCTCGCCGTCATGATTTCCGAAAAACTTCAGCTGTTGTTGACGCGGAACACCGAAACGAAAATGCGATACCGTGCCAAAATCGGAACCCTGTTTTTCTCTTTTCCTGGAATAGCTATCGGCTGCGTCATAAGCGGCAGAAACTGCCAGGATTCGCGCCGCATCGGCAGCGGTAAAAGCGAAGATGGATACTGTATCGAGGGAACGGCAGGCGGGTACTACACCCTGCGCCGAAAGCCAGCCTTTGGTGGGTTTATAGCCGATCAGGTTATTAAAAGCGGCGGGAACCCTGCCGGAACCTGCAGTATCGGTGCCGAGACTAAAACAGACCTGCCCTTTGGCGACAGCGACAGTCGAACCCGAGCTGGAACCACCGGAAATATAATCGGGATTGAAGGCATTACGGCACGCGCCATAGGGAGAGCGTGTGCCATTCAACCCGGTGGCGAACTGGTCGAGATTGGTCTTGCCGATCGGAATGGCACCGGCATCGATTAATCTTTGTACCACAGCCGCACTGCGGGATGGCGTATAGGCAAAAGCCGGACAGGCTGCCGTAGTCGGTACGCCCGTCAGATCGATATTATCCTTGATCGCGAAAGGTACGCCATACAGCGGCAGTGACGCCATGCTCTGTGCTTCCACGTTGCGGGCGTATTCCCGCAGTGATTCCAATGAAAGCGTGGTAATCCAGATATGATCCTGATCATCCTGAATTTCGGCATGAATGGCTTCAATGACTTGAGTCGGTGATAACATGCCGCTCGCATAACGCTGAAGCAAAGCGGGGATATCACCCAACGGGAGAAGCTTTTGCATCATTACGCCTGTTCCTGAATGATGAACAACATTTGCCCGGCGGATACATATCCGCCTTGTTTACAGAACAGCTGTTGCACCGTGCCGGTGACCGGAGCATCCACCGAAAATTCCATTTTCATCGACTCGATTATAATTACCGGTTTGCCTGCTTCTACAAATTCGCCTTCTTTGAGCAGTACTTTCCAGACCGTGCCGGTTACCTGAGAACTCACAAGTTGCGCGTCTTCCGGCAAATCCAATTCGCTTTGTACATCCGCTTCGTCGAGCGTATCTTCACTGACATAGTGCGATTGACCACTCGCTTCCCAGCGCTGCCGCTCGGCCTCAAACGCGGCTTGCTGTTTGGTCTTGAATGCGTTAATGCTGTCCGCCTGCTGCTGTAGAAAGATATTGTATTGCCGCAAATTCAGAGTGGTTTCTTCGACGCGCAGTTTGAGGTGCCCACTGATAAAATCCTTGCGCAATTTGAGCAATTCGCTTTCACTGACCGGATAGAAACGGATTTGATCAAAGAAACGCAATAACCACGGTTGGCCACCTTTGAAATCGGCGGTCTGGCGATAGCGATTCCACATTTGCACGGTACGGCCGACAAACTGATAGCCTCCCGGGCCTTCCATGCCGTACACGCATAGATAAGCGCCACCGATACCGACGGCATTTTCAGGCGTCCAAGTCCGCGCCGGATTGTATTTGGTCGTAACCAGGCGGTGGCGCGGATCCAGCGGCGTAGCTACCGGAGCCCCCAGATACACATCCCCCAGGCCCATGACCAGATAGCTGGCGGCAAAAACAATGTGCTGAACCTCTTCGACGCTTTCCAGTCCGTTAATACGGCGGATAAACTCAATATTGCTCGGGCACCAAGGGGCATCGCTGCGTACCGATTGCATGTATTTCTCAATAGCAAGCCGCGTGGCGGCGTCGTCCCAGGATAACGGCAGGTGGATGACGCGGGAGGGTACTTCCATGTCGTCAATTGCAGGCAGTTGGTTTTCACCCGCGATCAGCAGTTGCAGTAACGCATCGCGCGCCAGTTGGCGGGAATCAAAATGGATCTGCAGCGAACGGATACCGGGCGTCAGATCCAGGATACCAGTCAGTGCACCACTATCGATACGCTGCTGCAGCCAGGCCATCAGCGCATGGGCACGGAAGCGCAGATTCAGATCAAGTACCGGCGGGCCATACTCAATCAGCAGATATTTATCACCGGACTGACGGTAGGTCACCTGTACCTGTGTTTCACTTTCAGGGATACGGTGCAAAACCGGATCTCCCGGTTTTTCGGTACGAGCATAGGCTGATGGATTGCTATCGGCACTTAACTGCCGGATCAGCTGATTCTGCTGTTGTTCCAATGCCAGTGCCTGTTCTAGAGGTACCGGATAGAAACGGATACTGTCGCCGGGCTTAAGTTGCCCGGTTTTCCACAATTCCGCCTGCACGATGGTCACCGGACAGACAAAACCGCCCAGGCTGGGACCGTCAGGACCCAGGATGATCGGCATATCCCCGGTAAAATCGACCGCACCGATGGCATAGGCGTTATCGTGAATATTCGACGGATGCAAACCGGCTTCGCCGCCATCGCTGCGCGCCCATTGCGGCTTGGGTCCGATCAATCGCACGCCAGTACGGCTGGAGTTATGATGCACCTTCCATTCAGCGCTGAAAAAATGTTCGATATCGGCTGGGGTGAAAAAATCAGGCGCGCCATGCGGCCCATAGAGCACTGCGATTTCCCACTGATCGGTATACTGCGGAACCCACTGCTGCGGTAAATGTTGTGGCGCTGGTTGAGAAGCTGGAAGCGGCTGAATATGCAATACATCACCGGCACGCAGCACACGCCCGGCATGCCCGCCGAACTGACCGAGTGTAAAGGTGGATTTGCTGCCAAGGTAATCCGGTACCTGGAAACCGCCGAGCACAGCCAGATAAGCCCGGCTGCCGGACTGCTTGATTTTACCAAACTGTAACAGGGCGCCAGCTTTGACAACATGGGATTGCCATTGCGGCAATGGTTCGCCATCCAGCGATACGTTAATCGGAGCACCACAGATGGCAATGATGCTGTCGCAGTTAAAACGCAGCGTCGGGCCTGCCACGGTGATTTCCAGTCCGGCACTCTCTTCAGCATTGTTGACCAGGCGATTAGCCAAGCGAAAAGCCAGACTGTCCATCGGCCCGGATGGCGGCACACCGACATGCCAGTAGCCAATCCGTCCGGGATAATCCTGGATCATCGTCTGCACACCAGCATTCAGCACATCAATACTGTGCGGCTGATAATGGAAACCATTGAGAAATTGTGTGTTCGATTGTCCGTTGCGAAACACGGCGCTATGCAGAATCTGTTTGAGATACGTGAGATTGGTTTCAATACCGTGCAACGATGTGTCATCTAATGCGGTAAGCAACTTATCGAGGGCCGCTTCGCGTTGTGGCGCATGCACGATAATTTTTGCCAGCATCGGATCATAAAATGCGGATACTTCAATACCGCGTTCGATCCAGGTCTCAGCACGCGCGGCGGCAGAGAATTCCGCTGCGGTCAGTATGCCACTGGAAGGCTGAAAATCTTTTGCGGGATTTTCAGCATATACCCGTACCTGAATGGAAGCACCGCTTGGTTTGATCGTGAAAGAATCCAGGGAGGGAAGATCGCCTGCTGCCTGCCGCACCATCCATTCCACCAGATCAATGCCGGTGACTTCCTCAGTGACGCCATGTTCGACTTGTAGCCGTGTATTGACTTCGAGAAAATAAAATTGCCCGCTGGCGTCATCGAAAATATATTCGACCGTACCGGCCGATTGATAGTTAACGGCTTTACCAAGGCGTACCGCGGTGTCCAGCAAGGCCTGACGCAAATGTGGCGCCAGATTGGGCGCGGGCGTTTCCTCGATGACTTTCTGATTGCGCCGCTGCATGGAACAATCACGTTCACCCAGTGCGACGACCTGGCCTTTGCCATCCCCAAAAATCTGTACTTCAATATGGCGCGCTCGGTCGACAAATTTTTCCAGGAATAAGCCGGCATCTTTGAAATTGTTTTGCGCCAGCGTCTTGACCGATTCATAGGCATCCGTCAATTCTTCTTCATTCCAGCACAGGCGCATGCCGATGCCACCACCGCCAGCAGTGCTTTTCAACATGACAGGATAACCGATATGCTTGGCCTGATGACAAGCAGCGGCAAGATTTTCCAACAAACCGCTGCCCGGCAAAAGCGGTACCTGATTGTCCAGTGCCAGGGCACGCGCCGTATGCTTTAAACCAAAGTCGCGCATTTGCTGCGGTGTGGGGCCGATAAAACAGATGCCATATGCAGCGCATTGTTCGGCAAAATCCGCTTTTTCACTAAGAAAACCATAGCCGGGGTGGATCGCCTGCGCGCCGCTTTGCCGGGCAATCTCCAGGATTTTATCGGTGCGCAAATAACTTTCTGCAGCGAGTCCGCTGCCAATGCAGTAAGCTTCATCCGCTTCGATAACATGCCGTGATAAAGCGTCTGCTTCGGTATAGACTGCTACGCTGTTTACCTGCATGCGGCGCAGCGTACGAATGATCCGGCAGGCAATGGCCCCGCGATTGGCAATCAAAACTTTATTAAACATAGTGTTATCCTTTTTAACTGGATGAAAAACCGAATCCGCCAATCATTCAAGATCTCATCACTGAGCATCCCAGATCAGCAAACGAATTGGAGTCGGGTCATAGGCATTGCATGGATTGTTAAGTTGCGGGCAATTTGAGATCAATACCAGAACGTCCATTTCAGCCTGCATTTCGACATATTTTCCGGGTGCAGAAACGCCATCGACGAATTCCAGGCCACCCGCCTCGGTGACTGGCACATTCATAAAGAAATTGATATTGCTCGGTATATCACGCTTGCTCATACCTAATCGCTCACAGGCCGTCTCGTGTGCCAGCGCATGCAGAAAATTGTCCCGGCAGCTGTGCATCGGGTATTTTTCCAGCGCGTAGCGCACCGTATTGCTTTCCGCCGCACAGGCCCCCCCCAATGTGTCATGCTGTCCACAGGTATCGGCAATAATTGAAAGCATGGTGTTGCCAAAATTGGAGCAAAGTTTGCTGCCGGTAGTCAGATACAGCTTATTTTGAGAGCGAATGGTATCGGTAACGCTATAGCGTTCCAATGCGTGATTGGCATTGAAAAACAGCGTATCAACAGCCTGATTGCCCTCCAGGTCAACGATACGGAAAACCTGCCCTTGTCTGACGACGCCAACCCAGGGTTCCCCAGCCGCGCAAATTTCATCAATTACCGCGAGATCAGGATTGAGTTTGCTTTCTACAAATGTATGCGCGCTCATAATGCACCTCCACATGGGTGATAGAACTGATGAGTATTGTGCAATCCTCTGACATTCTCGGCGATTTGCTGACATGCCGAAACTGCAGCAGCGGATGTCACAAATGCCGCCAGATCGACAGCATCGGGCTGGTAAGTTGGTTTTGGATCCAGCGGATGCGGCGCGGCGGAGAGGATAACCAGGGTATCCATTGCAAAACTCAAATCAACATAATCGCCGGCTTTGCTATTGTTTTCATGAAAGGTCAATGCGCCGCTGGCATCCGCGGTCACTTTTGAGAAAAAATTAATATTGGACACGATGTCGCGCATGCCCAACCCCCATTTACCCAATTCAATCAGCATGCCGTCCAGCCCACTGCGGAACATTTGATTGCGATGCTCCTGATAACGCGCAATGCCATATTTCTGCTGGATTAACCGGGCATCGCTCAATCCGCATACCGTGTCGTTCCAGCCAGCGGTGTCTACAGTAATGCAACAGAAAACCCGCCCCATATCTGAATAACAGGCATGCCCCTTGGTCAAACGGAATGTATGCTGCGCTTTCAAAGTGTCCGCCATGTTGTAGCGTTCGAGCTTTTCTTCTTGGTTGAAGAACAGCACAGCCGCATTCGCCCCCCCGTCTATATCGGTCAGACGCAAGGTAGTGCCACGGCGCATGATGCCAGACCAGTGGCATCCTCCCGGGATACATTGTTTCCACAGGAATTCATTATCGTGATTCATTTGCTCCTCCTTATCAGAATGGTTAAGGTTATTACGCTGATGATACTTCCCAGAACCAGCGGTACCGCCCAGAGTTGCCACCAAGGCGCATCGGGTGCGGATAAGTAAGTACGCGGCCAGGCAATATTGATCAACTCGAATAATGACCAGAGAAAGGCAATGATATTGATCACTAGCCCCCACTTGCCTAATTTCAACTCACCAAGTGACGGATCCCAGCGGCCGGTAAGCCGGGTGTATAAACCCACGCCTGTAGTCATCGAAAACATCGCATAGAGCCCCCCGGTACCAAATGCGATGATGGTGGCGACAGCCTGATCGTTAAGTCCGAACAGCAACCCCAGGCTTGCCAGGGATACTGTGCAAAGAATCGCGTTACGGGGAGATTGGGCAGCGGTGACATGGCTGAGAAATGCCGGCATATTGCCTTCACGCGCCATTGAAAATACGATGCGCGAGGTATACTTGACCACAGATGCGCCACAAGCGAGAAATGCAATGACTACAATTGCCAGAAAGGGTTTCTCAAACCAGTCCCCGATATGTGTTGTAATCAGTGGCGTAATGGGATCAAATGTCGCACTGGTTTTAGCCAAGGTGTCATGGTCGAACGATAACGTCAATGCAGCAGAGTTAAAAACAACGACAGCCCCTACCGCACACAATGAGAAGAAAATTGCGCGCGGCACCATGCGTTTGGGTTGATGCGTTTCTTCCGAAGTCGTTGAGCAGGCATCAAACCCGATAAACGCCCATCCGGCAATGGCCAGTGCCGCTAAAAATGCGGAGAACTTATCGGGCGCCGTACCGGAACCCAGATGCTGGAATAATTCGGAGAAAGGATGTTCCCGAAAGAACAGGAAAAGTAACAAGGCGATGCCGAATGAACCCACAATTTCGGCATATACCCCGAGTGCGATAACCGACTTAAACACATTGACATGTGCAAGATTGAGCAGCATGCAAATCAGCAGAAAAACCAAACCCCAGAACACCATCATGATTCCTGTTGCGCTTGGAGAATCAAACAGAATGGCAAGCCAGATTCCTCCTGTGTAGGCGGTTGTAGTCAGCATGGCAATGGTTGAACAGACATAGATCGCACCGGCATACTGACCTGTAATAGTACCACCGAGCTGACGCGCCCATTTGTAAGCGCCGCCCGCAATGGGAAACTGGGAAGATAATTCGGCATAGACAGTGGCCACCAATAATTGCATGACCAGGCATATGACGAGCGCTGCAAACCAGCCTCCGCCGGTAACGTTGGTCTGCACCCCGACGATGGCATAAAGCCCAACGACAGGTGAAACCACTGCAAAGCCAAGTGTAAAACTATTCCAGATACCCATACTGCGGTTAAGCATAGCGGTATCGGTTGACTTCATTTCAGATGAAAAACTTTTAGTTTTGGGATTTTGAACGGTCGACATGTTATGCCCCAATAAATGTAATGAAATATGATTCGGCTCAAGTCAAAATTTACTCATTAACCGAGAGCCTGAAAGATACCCAACGGTTCAGTCTCAGATACCGGTGATATCAGGTGCAGGGATAGCGGAATAACGCGAGGAAAAATGATCAATCAGTAATCGCACTTTTCTTCCTGGCCAGTTGTTAATACGATGCCGTATGAACGATCCGGAAGCTGGAAGCGTTAGTGTTGTGCCGCTGATACTGCTGGAAAGATAGGAAGATAAAGCAATTGATGCATACATAACGAATCTCCTTTAACGGCTGGTTACCGAGAATATAATGTACAAAATACATTACCTAATCTCCCGGGCTTTTATCCCTCCGTGGAGTCTCGTTATCACGAGACCGGAAACTCTTGGACCAGACACACCTTTAATTCAGGAATCGGAACCCTAGTTTCCATCGACAAAAAACTGTTGCGAGAATGGCAGAATTAAAAAAAATTGTCAAGCATCACCCGCATAAAAGGAAAATAAATTAGAAAAAACAATCGCAACAGACTGATGGTACAATCAAATCTGTATCAATTTCCGTATTATAAATTCCGTTAAAAAGCTCTGTTTTAAAATAGCCGCCATCTCCATCACTACGGGTATGTCGACGGTTATTCGGATTTCTGTCAATCTGGAACAAATTTCAGAACATTACCATTAATACAGTACCGTTTGAAGGTAGGTGCCGGACCATCATTAAAGACATGTCCAAGGTGAATGCCGGAGCTTGCGCTGCGAACTTCGATCCGTTTCATGCCGTGAGAATTATCCTCGTGAAGTGTTACAGATCCTTCGATGGGATCGAAAAAACTAGGCCAACCGGTCCCACTATCGAATTTTGCCTGACTGAGAAAAAGTGTAGCGCCCGTAATCGGATCAACAAATTTTCCAGGGCGCTTTTCATCTAAATTGGTCGCAGTAAACGGAGGCTCAGTACCTTGCTCAAAGGCTATTTTTTGTTGTTCCGGCGACAATAATTGAAAACCCAGCCATTTCCAGAAATTGGATTTTTCCCCGTTATATCCCGTGTAGCGGGTGACTTCTTTGCCCTCTCTGAACAACACAATGGTCGGCGCAGCAAATAGCGGTTTTTCCAGCACCCAGCCAGCAGGTGGATTTGCGTTCAGCGTTGCTGCAACAGGCACTTCCGCCTGCCAGTGATTGAGAATCTCTTCATCAAACTGTTTACAGAATTCGCAATTCTCGGCTTCAAAAATAACCAACTGTTGTGCGAAATTTAAATCCTGGCCATCCAGCGGTTTCATGCGCTCAGCAATTACTTCATTGTTCAATAGGCTTTTTTGTGTCGCTTTCTGGTTTAATGCCGGATACTTTATCCCTGTACCACCCAGACCGCAGTACCCGTTAGGATTTTTCTTCAGATAATCCTGGTGGTATTCCTCTGCTCTAATGTAATTCTTCAGTGGCAGAATCTCGGTTGTAATCGGACCGTACCCAGCAGCATCCAGCGCTTGCTGGTAAATTTCCTGCGTTGCCGCTGCGATGTCTTTCTGAACCGCATCATGGTAATAAACTGCACTTCGGTAATTGCTGCCGATGTCATTGCCCTGGCGATCACCCTGCGTCGGATTATGGTTTTCCCAGAATTTCACCAGAACGGCTTCCAGAGTCACTTTTTCTGTGTCGAAAATGACCTTGATTACTTCGGCATGGTTCCGTCCTGTAACTTTACCCGCACGAATCTCCCGCTCATAATTCAATATCTGCTGATAACCAACACCAGGAAGATCGCCACCCGCATAACCGCTTTCGACATCAAGCACACCGGGAATTTCGCCCATACGCTTCTCGGCGCCCCAGAAGCAGCCCATCCCTAAAACGATATAATCCGTTTTTGCACCGATTTTTCGATCTGACTCAACGAAACTTGCCGTCACAGTTTTCTCCATTGCAAATAGTGCCACAACAATTAGTAGACCCAAGGTGGTTACGATAATAGCTCTCATTATTCATCCCAGGTATTCAATTTATGATGAATTTTCGACATTGTAAGACAGTTCCAGTTCGTATTTGAAATAGCGCATGTATAAAATATTCTGCACATGTCATTGATATAATCGAAAATCCTTCCAGAAAATAACGGAGACTCCAAGCTGGCTATTCTGTAATGCATATTAGCTTAGCCGCGATAAAGATGGCAGAGAAGAAAGTGCGACCCCTTCCATTGCAGGCGCTCTGATGACGTTAATACCCGCTGATAACCCGCACAAATCATTCACACACAAAGACCGTAAGATACGGTTCTATGCCATTAAACTGTTTTTCCGAGAACATAAACAGATCACTTATAACACCGTGCATTAATCCCTCCGTAAACAGTGATTTCAGCAAAGGAAAAAAACATCATGCACAAACATCATCCCGATAACGAAAGAATCAAGCATAAATACTTTTGCATTCAACATTTGCAAACTTGAAGAAATTCTTTGAATGGTTAGCCAGAGAGCCGGGTTATAAATCACGCATTCGATATTCCGATGCTGAATATTTCAACATATCCAGTAAAGATATGCGTATTGCAACAGCCCGGCGTCAAAAGACAGTGCCTACGATAGAACAAATAGGCTTTTAAAAATGCTGGCTTGCCATACTTTAATCCGCACAATTTTAGAAGCACACTGGCAATTCTCGGAGAGACAATTTGCAAAACGCCTGAAGAATTTAAAGCTTGGAGCCAGAATCTGGGGCATGAAGGCGTCATGACTACTTTTCTCAGTTATGGAAAGTGGCAGACCATCGTCAAAGTGAGATACTGAAACAACTCGCAGCGCCAATGAAAACTTCTGAAACTGATATCAATGAACTTGCCCAAGGGGTAATGCAATATTTTCGTGATTCGGGTATAAACGTGTAATCAAAAAATAATCCTTTATTAGGACAAATCACAATAGCATGACCAATAAGCACACGGCCAATCAGCAAATCCGTACAAGCAAGATTGATAAGTGAATCAATGAACAGAAAAATAGCAATCTGACATGGTGGCGACTTGAACGCAGTAGAGATAGAGGAAGCAATTTCCAGGTTGGCGGAGCAACCTTTTGATCCAGCGGAATTTCCTTATGCTTTTCTGGAAGCGTTTGGGAATAAAGCCACTACGATCAGCCGTCTGAGAAGCGGCAATTCCAACAAAACCGATATTGAAGGCGCAGTTCTTCAGCAAAATAACATTCACATAAAAGTCTGTTCCATCGGTGAAGTATTAAAAACGCTGGAAATCCTTAAAAGTAGCCCAACAACTAGCCGCCAGAAAGCAAAATTTACTCTTGCCACCGATGGCGAGGAATTCCAGGCTGAAAATATTATCAGTGGCGAAACTGTTGCTTGTGCCTACAGCGATTTTCCAGATCATTTCGGCTTCTTTCTGTCATTGGCTGGGATTACCACTGTCAAGCAAGTCCGTGAAAATGCGTTTGACATCAGAGCGACAAGCCGTCTCAATCGTCTTTATGTAGAGCTACTCAAAGATAACCCGGATTGGGGAACCGCAGATCGCCGCCCTGACATGAATCATTTCATGGCACGGTTGATCTTTTGCTTTTTTGCCGAGGATACGGATATTTTCAATGGCACCGGCCTGTTTACCGACACCATCGAGCAAATGAGCGCGAAGGATTCCTCGAATACACACGAGGTCATCAGCGAAATTTTCCGTGCCATGAATACAAAAATAGCAGACCGGGCAATCGCAAAGTTACCCCGTTGGGCGGATACGTTTCCCTATGTGAACGGTGGGTTGTTCTCCGGCAGCACTGAAACCCCACGCTTCAGCAAAATAGCCCGCAGCTACCTTCTGCACGTCGGCAAGCTGGATTGGAAGAAAATTAACCCGGATATTTTCGGTTCGATGATTCAAGCCGTTGCAGAAGATGAAGAGCGTGGCGCACTGGGGATGCATTACACCAGCGTACCGAATATCCTGAAAGTACTGAATCCGCTCTTTCTGGATGAACTTCGCGCCAAGCTGGAAGAAGCCGGAGACAATCCGCGCATGTTGTTGAATCTGCGCAAGCGGTTGGCAAGGATTCGGGTATTCGATCCCGCCTGTGGTTCAGGTAATTTTCTGGTGATTGCATATAAAGAAATGCGCGCTATCGAAGCGGAAATCAACCAGCGACGCAGCGAAGCTGACTTACCCTCTGAAATACCGCTGACAAACTTTCGCGGCATTGAATTGCGCGACTTCTCAGCTGAAATCGCCCGGTTGGCCCTGATCATTGCCGAGTATCAATGCGATGTGCTCTATCGCGGGCAAAAACTCGCTTTGGCTGAATTCCTGCCGCTGGATAACCAGAACTGGATCACCTGCGGTAATGCCCTGCGGCTGGATTGGCTGAGCATCTGTCCACCAACCGGCACCGGCGTAAAGTGGTTCGGTGATGATTTGTTTAACATGCCGTTGATCCATGCACAAATCGACTTCGAGAATGAAGGTGGTGAAACTTTCATCTGCGGCAACCCACCCTATTTAGGTAGAGTTCAACAAGATCAAATCCAGAAACAGGACATAATTAATGTTTTCAGGGATCAAACGGAAAAGTTTAAGAAACTGGATTATGTCGCATGTTGGTTTGTTCGTGGAGCGAAATATATTGAGAACGTTAACAACTCTTCTCTTGCTTTCGTTAGCACTAACTCAATATGCCAAGGTGAGCAGGTGGCACTGTTGTGGCCTCTAATTTTAGAGAGAAATCTACAGATATCTTTTGCACATAATTCTTTCGAATGGAAAAATAACGCTGCAAATACAGCAGGTATAACATGCTCAATCGTAGGACTTAGAAGTAGGAATAACAAGCCAAAATATATTTTTGAAGATGGTCATAAAAAGCAAGTTGTTAACATTAGTCCGTACCTAGTTGAATCAAGTGATTTGATCATAAAGCCTATTTCAAATACCCAGGCCAATAGAATTAAAATGAGTTTTGGAAACATGCCTGCTGATGGCGGTAATTTATTGCTAAATAAGCATGAAAAAGAAGAAATCATTAGAAACTATCCAGAAACACAAAAATTCTTCCGCAGAATTTATGGTTCTAAAGAATTTACTATGGGGACAGAAAGATGGTGTCTTTGGATTGAAGATGACAGTCTCAGGAACGCATTAGAGATTAGGCCAATTGCCGAAAGAATTGGATTAACAAAACAAATGCGGTTGTCTAGTAAAGACGAAGGCACAAAAAGTCTTGCAGATAGATCTCATCAGTTCAGAGAGTTTAATTCTGCAATGTCACATACAATCATCGTACCAAGCGTAACTACTGGAATCAGGAAGTTTTTTCCTTGCGGACTGTTGGATCACAGCTCAGTAGTATCTAATCTAGCCTTCGCTCTATATGATGCACCACTGTACATAATTTCAATAGTATCATCAAGAATGCACATTTTATGGATTAATACAGTTTGCGGAAAAATGAGAAGTCATTATCGATATTCTAACACTCTTGGTTGGAACACCTTCCCTGTTCCAATGCTAACCAAAAAAAACAAAGCAGATCTTACCCGCTGTGCGGAAGATATTTTGCTGGCTCGCGAAACGCATTTCCCAGCTACGATTGCCGATCTGTATGATCCCGATAACATGCCGGAAAATTTGCGCCATGCCCACGAACGCAACGACGAAGTGCTGGAGCGCATTTATATTGGCCGCCGGTTCAAGAACGACACCGAACGGTTGGAAAAGCTGTTCGAGCTCTATACAAAAATGACCAGCGAGCAAAAAGCAGGAAATTCGAGTAAATCAAAAACCGCTAAATCATGACAAACATCAAATCCATTCCATCAGTTTCGGTCAATTATGCCTGCGATGGCAGCTCCACCAGGGCAAATGAAATGGGCATGCGCGCGATGCAGGAACGTGCCTATGAAAAGCGTGGCGAGCAATATCTGCTGATCAAGTCTCCGCCCGCATCGGGCAAAAGCCGTGCGTTGATGTTCATCACATTGGATAAACTTTATAACCAAAGGGTTAAAAAAGCCATCATTGTGGTGCCGGAAAAAACCATCGGTGCCAGCTTCAATAATGAACCGCTATCCCAATACGGATTTTGGGCGAATTGGGAGGTTGCACCGCAGTGGAATCTTTGCAATGCGCCGGGTGATGACAATGGCGGCAAGATTGGTGCGGTAAAGAGCTTTCTCGATAGTGCGGATCGCATACTGATTTGCACGCATGCAACCTTCCGGTTTGCGGTTGACCGGTTTGGAGTGGAAGCATTTGACGATTGCCTGATCGCCGTGGATGAGTTCCATCACGTCAGCGCTCACTCAGATAACAAACTGGGCACTCACCTCAGCCAATTCATTGCACGAGATAAGGTACATATCATCGCTATGACGGGCTCTTACTTCCGTGGCGATGCCGAGGCCGTGCTTGCGCCGCAGGATGAAGCCAAATTTGAAGTGGTGACTTATACCTATTACGAACAGCTAAACGGCTATCAATATCTGAAACAGCTTGATATCGGGTATTATTTTTATACTGGCTCATATACCGATGAAATTCTCAGCGTGCTGAATCCGGAAGAAAAAACGATCATTCATATTCCTAACGTCAATTCCCGGGAAAGCACCAAAGATAAAATCAAAGAAGTGGAACATATCATCCATGAACTGGGTGATTGGCAAGGAATTGACGCTAAAACCGGCTTTCACCTGGTGAAAACACCAAAAGGCGTACTGAAAATAGCTGATCTGGTGGATGACGATACCAAACGGGATAAAGTACTCAGTGCCTTGCGTGATCCTGCCGCCAGAGATAACCGTGAGTATGTCGACATCATTATCGCCCTAGGCATGGCCAAGGAAGGTTTCGACTGGATTTGGTGCGAACATGCGCTGACCGTAGGATATCGTTCCAGCCTGACCGAAATTATCCAGATCATTGGCCGCGCCACCCGCGATGCGAAGGGTAAAACCAAATCACGCTTCACTAACCTGATTGCTGAGCCGGATGCTTCCGAAGAGGTTGTAATCGATGCAGTGAATGATACGCTCAAAGCGATTGCGGCCAGTTTACTGATGGAACAAGTGCTTGCACCCAAATTCAGTTTCAGCCTTAAAAGCAGTCAGAGCGGCCCGGTTGATGGCTTCGATTATGGTGAAGACGGTTACGATCCCAAGAAGGAAAATATCGGTTTTAACCAGCAAACCGGTCAATTTCAGGTCGAGATCAAGGGCCTGGTAGAGCCAAAGAGTAAAGAAGCCACCCGTATTTGCCAGGAAGATTTGAATGAAGTTATTGCGGCATTTGTGCAGGACAAAACCGCCTTGGAGCGTGGCTTGTTTGATTCCGAAATGGTGCCGGAAGAACTAACACAAGTGCGTATGGGCAAAATCGTCAAAGACAAATACCCTGAACTGGATGAGGAAGATCGGGAAGCAGTACGTCAGCATGCAATTGCTGCCCTGAACCTTACCCAGCAAGGAAAGAAAATCATCAACGATGATGTATTGAATGCTGGAAATACTGCCTTGATCCAAGGTGTGCGCAAGTTTGCAATGGATGTGCGCGATCTGGATATCGATTTGATTGATCGCATCAACCCATTCGGCGAGGCGTATGCCATTCTGGCCAAAGCCATGACTGAAGACAGTTTGAAACAGGTCGCACAAGTCATCGCCGGTAAGAAGGTAAACCTGACCATTGAGGAAGCGCGCGGACTGGCTAAACGTGCATTGAAATTCAAGCAAGAACGCGGAAGACTTCCATCGCTGACGTCACCAGACCCTTGGGAAAAGCGAATGGCCGAAGGCGTTGCCTTTCTGGCGCGGATGAAGGCGGAGGCCGCGAATGGCTAAAGCAAACTTTACCGATGAAGATGATGCGCTTCTCACCGAGCTTGGTGTTGAAGTAGAAGTTAAAAACACGAAAAGCCACACGCCCCGGGAAGAACGCATCATTGCCGGTTTTGAAGATATTGAACGGTTTTTTGAACAGCATGGCCGTGCGCCGATGCATGGTGAAGATCGCGATATTTTCGAGCGGCTTTATGCGGTAAGACTCGACAAAATCCGCAACTCTGAAGAATGCCGTGCGGTTCTGGTAAGCAAAGACAAGCACGGCCTTCTTACCAGTGAGCCGAGCACTGTTCTAACTGAATCAGATAATCTGGATGACGATGCTTTGCTCGCAGAACTGGGCGCTCTGAATACAGACAGTAATGACATCACAAAATTAACGCATGTCAAATCCCGCGCGGAGATTAAAGCTGCCGAAGAAATCGCTAAACGTACCGTATGCCTGGATTTTGAAGAATTCAAACCGGTGTTTGCCAAAGTACAAGAAGATTTGGCGTCCGGAATCCGCATAGCCCGAAAATTTAAAGATGATGCACAGATCACGCAAGGAGATTTTTTCATTCTTGGCGGCCAGAAAGTCTATGTTGCAGAAGCAGGAGAAGAATTCATCGCGGATTATGGTCGATCAGACCGCAGATTGCGCGTGATCTATGACAATGGTACCGAAAGCGATATTCTCATGCGGTCATTGCAACGGGCACTAAACAAAGATGAGACCAGCCGCAGAATTATCAAACCAGTAACCGGCACCCTGTTTTCCGATGTAATTGAAGAAGGTGACACGGAAGCTGGCACAATTTATGTACTTCGCAGCAAATCCAATCACCCCCTCATCAAAGAGCATCGCGATGTTATTCACAAAATCGGTGTAACCAGCGGCGATATTGAAAGACGTATTGCCAATGCAACACTCGACCCTACTTTCCTCATGGCCGATGTTGAAATTGTGGCTACTTATGAACTTTCAAACATAAACCGTATGAAACTTGAAAACTTGATTCACAGATTTTTTGAATCGGCAAAACTTGATATTGAAATTAAAGACAGGTTTGGAAATCCAGTTGTACCTCGCGAATGGTTCCTGGTTCCACTATTCGTAATCGACGAAATGATTGAAAAGATCAGGGATGGATCAATTGTTAATTATAAATATGATCCCAATACAGGGAAGATAGTTTTTATTCAGTAATATATGTTCTTTGCACAAGAAAATCACTGACTTGGCGATCACCAAGTACGGCTGCGCGTCAAACTCGCATTGATTGAAAGGCCTATATTGAAAGTCGCTTTATTCTATGAGCGATAATGCTCAGGAATTTGATCATTTATTCCCCATTTAGGGGGATAAAAAAGCTTAATAGGTTCATTGCTAAGAGAAAATTTCTGTTTTATCCGCGTGCGTCCTCCAACTGTAAGCTCGGGACGAAACGCTCTGGCATATTTATCTATTTCACAAAAAATATTTTGGCAATCTATTAATTGTAGATCACGCCCATATAAATTTTCAAAACTTATACCGCGAATCGAAAATTCTTCTTTCTGTCGATCAGTAACATAATGAATAACTTCGGCTGGTGAAGAGTTATCAATATCACTAAAACATTTTTTTATCCCGCGTAAGGCTCCCGGCCCCGGAGCAATAAAATCACTTTCTAAACCGCATTCAAGGTCGCTATAAGCAAGATCAATGGCATACTGATAAGCTAGGAAATCACCCAAGGTTGGGTAGCGTCTTAAAATATTGAAAGTTTTCTCAAGATTCCCAATGCCCGCAATACGATCCGGAACATTATCCCGCATCATGCATTCGAGCAATTTCAGGTTATTCTGATGCTTGCGTGGATAACCAAATTCTCGGATACCAGATGGCATGATATATGCTGCTGAGTATATTTTATTTTTGTCATTAATAAACGACGTCAGAAGAGCGTCATACAGCCGGAAATCATAACCCGCATAACTGATTTGTCCTTTTAATGCTTTACACAGTTTTTCCCAAGTTGAAATGCGATTGAAGAAGCGAAAAAGTAGAGTGCGGAAAAAAACTTCTTTGGGAGATTGATCGCCGGAATAAATAACGTGACGGATAAGATACTGACTGACTCTGTCAGAAGCGCGATAAGCGTTGGTAAAGCGGTAAGATTCTAAAATAACATCTTTTGTTAAACTACTATTTTGACCTGTTAAACGTTTATAAAAAATGCTCTGTCGTTCTGCTGCAAATTTCCAATATTGATCATAGAGTTCATTCTTTCTTATCATCTAGCTGCACATTCTCATTATTCACCAACTCTTCGAACTTAATTCTTTTTAATTCTTGCAATAATTTTCTTTGTTCTTCAACGAGCTGGGTAATTCTACTATCCTCAATAACATTTTCATGTTTTCCCGTATTAGAAAAAAATATGGCTGCAAAACCTATAATAACTGTTACAGCAATACCAATTGCCCATCGGATTTTAATTTCTAATTTTTCTTCGAATTTTTCTCTGGCTTGCAAACTGGAAATAATAGAAGTGTGTTCATGCTCAATATTCGACATTCTCGACGTAAGCGTTTGCATTGAATAAATTGTCTCTGTAGAAAGCTCATTCAGTACTTTACTCGGTATTTCCGTCAATCCTTCTTTATTTTTTGGAATAGAGTCTTCTTGGTCAAGACTGGCATACCAAATTAAAAAAATTGGTGCATTTTGTTGCAAATGAATTGTGCTTGGCCCGGCGTTATGCACTGAAAACAATAGCTTCCCTTTATAACCTGGATCGACATGAAAACCAGAAATATTGACCAGTCCCTTATATTTGGAGCTTGCTTTCATTGAGATAAAAGCAATTGCATCATTTGGAACTGAAACACATTCTTCAGTCAACAAAAATGCAAATTGTCCAGGAGGAATTGTAAAAGGCTCGTTATTGGTTAGAATACGTTTAGTGTGCTGACTATTATTATCATGATAATCTTTGCTGATATAAATTTCAGAGCCAATTTTGAGCTCGTAAGAAGCTTCTTTTATTTTAGTTTCATCACAAGGATCAATAAGCGCCGGAAGTCTTTTCTTAAGCGTTTGAGTGCTCCAAAATGCCATTTTAATGGCCTATTATTGATCAAGCGATGTCATGTAATAGTCAAAAAAAATAGATTTTTTCTTGACTTCATTTAACCGCGATGAAACTTCTGAAGCTAAGTCGATTTTAAACTGTGATGCAGCGACAAGCATGAGCGAACATATTCTTGCAGTGCTATCAATCATTGATTCTCTATAACTAAAGGACTCAAGATGATCAACCGACTCACAGGCTTTTGCAAATTCCCCCACGACAATAGGGAAAACTTTTATTAACCACAGGGGATCATGCATATTAATTTCCAATCGCTTGATTAAGTCGCCCCCCAAATCATCTAAACTCGAAAACTTTTTTTCTTCAAAGGGAATCAATCTATCAGAAATCCGAAAATTGAGGATATTGGCACATGTCACTGAAATGATGAATGAATCAATAATGATTCTTTTAAGGTTTTCCTCATCCGGAGTATTTAAGACGCAATCGCAAATTTTGCCGGAATACTTGGCAAAATGCAGGGCCATATGGTTTAGACGCTGATGAATGCCGAGTCGACTAATCTCTTTATGAAACAACTCATCATGCTTAAGCTGAGTTATTTGCAGATTAAACAACTGTTCTTGAACGCCGTTCATCACTATTCAAGCCTAATGTAGGTATCTCATCAATGGAGGAATAAAACTTATACATCTAAAAATTAGATATAGAATCTGTGCGTTTCAGTGCATTCTACTAAACAAGATCAACATAATCAATGAACGGCAATTCTGTGGCATTAACAGCATGAGTTGATTTTCATTTAGAATCGGACTGACATTATGTTACAAGCAATTCGATTTACGACTTTGTTCACGTAGACTTTAGAGTAAAGTAATACCTGATATTGGCGCCCTGGAGACGAATCGAACGTCCGACCTACCCCTTAGGAGGGGGTCGCTCTATCCACTGAGCTACCAGGGCGGGCGTGCCATTTTACGCTAGTATTGCAAATAGCTTAAGCTGTAAATCAGCTTTCCTGTCAATCCTAATACGCCAACCGGAATCAGCCGAACCTTGAGATTAGCGGCGTTACTCAGTATAGTTCGAGCATTTATTCCTATTTTACAGCGTAATCATGACGACGAGACACTGCCCACTTTTAATTCTTGGTTCCGGCCCCGCCGGTTATACCGCTGCGGTTTATGCCGCGCGCGCCAATCTGAAGCCTGTCATTATCACCGGACTGGAACAGGGCGGCCAACTGATGACGACCACCGATGTCGACAACTGGCCGGCCGATGCCATGGGCGTACAAGGCCCCGAGCTGATGGAACGTTTTCAAAAGCACGCGGAACGTTTCGACACCGAAATTATCTTTGATCATATTCACACCGCCCGGCTTCAGGAAAAACCGTTTACGCTGGTGGGCGATCAGGGTACCTATACCTGTGATGTATTGATTATTGCCACCGGGGCGTCGGCAAAATATCTCGGACTGCCGTCCGAAGAAGCATTCATGGGACGCGGTGTTTCGGCTTGCGCAACCTGTGACGGGTTTTTCTATAAAGGCCAGGATGTCGCGGTGATTGGCGGTGGCAATACCGCTGTCGAGGAGGCACTTTATTTGTCCAATATCGCCAAAAGCGTGACTGTCGTCCATCGGCGGGAGCAATTTCGCTCCGAGAAGATTCTCATCGACAAAATGATGGAAAAAGTCAGAAACGGCAATATCCGGCTGGAGCTCAATCATATACTCGACGAAGTGCTCGGCGATGACAGCGGCGTGACTGGCATGCGTATCAAAAGCACACAGGACGATACGACCAAGACGACTGATCTGCACGGTGTTTTTATCGCCATCGGTCATAAGCCGAATACCGATATCTTTGCCGGTCAGCTCGATATGGAAAACGGCTATATCATCACGCAAAGCGGGCGCCAGGGCAATGCAACAGCCACCAGCATTCCGGGCGTATTTGCGGCGGGCGATGTACAGGATCATATTTACCGCCAGGCGGTAACCAGCGCGGCAAGCGGCTGCATGGCGGCGCTGGATGCGGAAAGGTATTTCGATCACATGTTGTAAGGTTCCACCTGCATTACGAATGCCCAAAAAAGATGACGCGACAGCATCCGACCCGGATGATCAAACCGTATTTCGTGCTGCGATGCAGAATGTTACACCATTGCCGCCTAGCGATAAGGTCATCATCAAACAACGCAAGCCGCAACCCAAACCACGGCACAGCAACCAGGTGGTTGGCGAAATGGACAAAGCCGCAGATGTTTTTCCGGATATTGCAGTGGATGACGAATGGTCGTTTCTGCGCCCCGGTGTATCCCGGCAAACCCTGCGGCGGCTCAGGAACAGGTACTGGGTTGTACAGGACCATCTGGATTTGCATGGCCTGACGCAGGATGCCGCTAGGCAACAACTGGCTTTATTCCTGGAACATGCGGCACAGAACCGCTATCAATGCGTGCTGATCATTCATGGCAAAGGACTGAGTTCCGCAAACGGGATACCGGTGCTAAAGTACAGAATCGGCGGTTGGCTGGTGCAATACAGCGCTGTGCTTGCATTCTGCCAGGCCAGACCGGAAGATGGAGGCAGTGGTGCCATACTGGTGTTGCTTAAGAAATAAAAGACCGCCGGTTACAGCGATGGTGTACTGCCGGGCGGATAGAATTTCTCAAATTTTCGCTGGCATTCAATACACCGCTGCGCGGAAGGATTCGCAATCAGGCGTTCAAAACTGATTTCCACACCACAATCAACGCAGTCGCCGAATTCAAGCTCCATCAGGTACTTTTCAGACATTTCAAGTTCGCGCATTTCATTGATCTGTTTGTCAATCAGCGCGGTATCCACATCAGCAAGTATATTGTTGATATCGTCCGCCTGCCGGACATCAAATTCTTCACCGGCATTGACGAGTTCGCTGCGGATCTCGTCCTGCAATTCCAGATAACGTTTGTGTAATGCTGCTTTGATTTGCTGCAATTGGTCTTCTGTGAAATTTGCCATTTTCTAACATCCTTCTAATGAACTAAGATGAATTGTTTTAAGCAATCTTTAATGTCCATACACTGGTTAATGGATTCCGGATCAATGCAATAGTTTCCTGCCAGTGATATCCTCAGCATCGGATCCACTCAATAGGAGTGATCCGGAGTCTCAGCCTGTTTTAATTGCTGCAGGTCACTGATGACTTCACTTGAATTATGACGCGCGCTGGCAGAAGGATAGATTTTGGCAATTTTACCTGCCGAATCGATAAGAAACGTATTGCGCTTGGCAAACTTAATGACACCCAAGTTGATCAGTGAATGATAGCGCGCAGCCGTTTCAGTGGTGTGATCAGCAAGCAACGGAAATGACAAACCGAATTTGCCGGCAAAGCCGATATGACTTTCGACCGTATCCACGCTGACACCAACCACTTCGGCACCAAGTGCTTTAATCGTGTCGAGATCATCACGAAATGCGCAGGCCTGCCGGGTGCAACCCGGCGTATCATCTCTGGGATAAAAATACAGGGCCAGCCATTTACCCTTGAAATCGGCCAACGTATGGATCCGACCATGCTGGTCCTTCAATCTGAAGTCCGGCGCCGGTTGCCCGGGCTGCAGGGTTATTTTTCCTGAGAAATAAAGCCGCACACCCATTCCAGTGACAACCAGTATTGTCAAAATAAATAACCAATCCATAGTCACACACCTTTGCGCTCGCTAAAAGCCCAATCATAAGTCAAATCCGGACAAGATGCTCTTTTGCCCTTTAACGGCCGCCAATCCGGGTCTCAGCAAATACTGCACGGAACCTATTCAGTCCACCGTCGATTTTAATATAATAGAATTGCATCTGCATAGGTGATTCCACAATAGTGATTCCGCTGCAGCATATTATCGTACAGGCTTCGCATGCGCTTAGAACCTGTTCAAGATCTCGATCAAGCGGTACAGTGCAAGGCAAAATTGAACGACGCAAGCAAAGCGTAGCGAACAGCCGTAAGGCTGCCCGTAGGGCGAGGCACCTACGCCGAGTAAAAAGCGGAGCATACTTGCAGTATGTGCGCATTTTGAGTTCGATTTTAACGCCGCAATGCGCCCTTCAGTGAGATCTTGAACAGATTCTTAGCCGAATTTGGAAATGGTTAATCAATCATGATATACACTCAAAAAAATCCGGCGCTTTTTATCATCGGTTTATTCATGCTTGCTATCTGGTACAGCGCGGATAGCGGTTTAATGGGTCCGGTTCTGGAACATCTCGCATCCGGCAAGTCATACAAATATTACGATGAGCTCGGCACGCTGCCCTTGTATTTTGGGCTATTTTCGGTCGTAACCGGGCTATGGCACTGGCTCGGCAGGCATCGTGAGGGGCATCTGGATTATTATTCATCCACCATTGCCGGCGGCATGCTGATTTTATTCATTACGATGCTGGTGCGCTGGTTTATCGCACCGGAAATTGAAGTGATCAGTATCAGTCTGGGCGAAGTGGGCAATACCGGCAAATATGCCCACGACCTGTTCGGGCTTAATTATGTCGTTCTGGGCATTGTCGCCGGTATTGTTATCGTCAATGTATTCAGGGTACCGTCGTGGGCCGGGAATGGCGTTCGCCTGTCGCGGTTGGGGCTTAAAACCGGCGTGATTCTGTTGGGCGCATTGTACAGCGCAGCTGAACTGAAAAATCTAGGCGGCCTGTCGGTTCTCATGATCGGTTTCTTCGTGCTGGGTTCGGTGGGTATTGTGTTATGGATCGGATCACGGCGGAATATTTCCCATTCGATGGGCGGTGTCTTATCCGCAGGCATGGGGGTTTGCGGTGTATCCGCCACCGTAGCCGTGGCGCCCGTCGTACAGGCCAAACCGGTAGAAATTGCCTATACCATCGGGACAATCCTGCTTTGGGGCGTGGGCTGCATGTTTCTGTTTCCCATCATAGGCCATCTGCTGGACATGAGTTATGTACAGTTCGGTGCGTGGGCCGGCACGGGTATTCTGAATTCCGCACAGGTTGCAGGCGCGGCGCTGGCATTCCAGCCCGATGGCATCGAAACATTGATGGTTGCGGAGATTTTTAATATCACGCGTGTTCTGATTTTACCGGTTGTCGTACTGTGGCTTGCTGTCTGGTACGTCAGGAAAGAAGGCGCCGATGCGGCACAGGTCAATGTCGGGCGTGTCGTTATCACCAAATTCCCGGTTTTTGTCATCGGCTTCATCCTGATGTTCGCATTGTCCACCACCGGCATTTTCGCACCGGCCAGTCATTACCAAGGCAAATATTTCGGCAATACCGCCGAACTGGGTTTTAACACGGAGAATCTCCTCAAAACCGGGCAGATTGAATTGCTGAAAGCGGAAGCCCATAAGGTTGAGCGTACCGATCACCGCGATGCGCTGAATCGGCTGATCGAAAATGGCAAGATCATGTCCATCGATGAGGGTAACACGATACTCAGTATGATCAAAACTGCGTATTTATCCGATGAAGCGAATAAAATTCTGAATACCGCACACAAGGCGGTTTATCACACGGCAAAAAAAATCGAAGTATTCCGCGAATGGATTACCTGGCTGTTCGCCTTCGGTCTGGTGGGGCTCGGCATGCAGATTACCGTAAGTTCGATGAAACAGGCCGGCGGAGAACCCGCGATTATCGGCGGTATCGTCGGCTTTATCAAAGCGGCGCTGTCACTGATTGTCGTAATACTATTCATCGGCGATACCGTTTAACAAGCGAGGCATACCATGCATCAAAAAGACGAGATAAAAACGTTCGAGCGCGGTTCTGCACTGTCGATCTTCGGCAGCGACCGGCTGGAAGATCTGATTGCGCTGATTCTGGCATTTATACTGGCGATGGCAATCTATTTCTTCTATTAACGTTGAAGCGCGGCTCAGTCACGCATCTGTCCGGCTCAACTCGGGATGTTTCAGCACATTTTGCTCGCCAGTCATGGTACCGAGGGTGCTATTGCCGCTGAGACCATGGCTTTACGGGTCTGCGCCGCAAATGGCCGTATCGATCACCTTATCGTGGTTCCGGAATTCTGGCAGGGCATGACCGGCGATGACTGGCTCAATAACGGCATCACACGCGACCGGTTCCGCGATTATCTTGACAGCGCACTGCGCCAGGACATTGAACAGCACTGTAAGCGCATAAACCAAAAGATGTCTGACCGTGGATTAGCTTGCCGGCATGTGGTTTTGTCCGGCAAACCGGAGCAGGCGGTGTTACGCCAGGCCGGAACACAGACCTATGATTTGGTCGTCATCGGCTCCCCACGTCCAGACGGCAAACTGGGTCTGCGCTCCGCCATGCTGACAAAAAAACTGATATGCACGCTGAAGACAGCCGTGCTGATTGCACCTCACCCTGAACAAAACACGTAATGGATGTAAAGCATCAACCGCTAAAAAACGGTAACGACGCTGCATGGGCGGTTCTGCACACGCCGTTAAGCGTGCCTGAATTGACGCAATTCTGCCATGATATCGAACGGTTGTTCCGTATTAATCCCATGCTCAACGTACGCAATTGGCAGAACCTGGGAAACAACCGCTATTTTTTTTCCGGACAGAATATCAGCCAGCAAACGCCCTTTGATTTCGATCTGGTATTGACCGTGCGGCAATTATCGAACGGATTGCAGATCGAATACGATCAGGGTGTAAAATCGCGCACGACATTTATCATCGAGCCGGCGTCCGGTCTGCCAGGTTGCCGCTCCAGACTGACCATTACCGACTATTATGACGGATTGCCGGAAAACGAACGTTTGCAACAACTGCACCGTGTCGACAAAAGCATCTCGATCTGGGCCTATGATCTGCAACGTTTTTTAATCCACTGGCACCGATGGTCAAAATACCGGCTCTGGCGCTGGTATATGCAACGGGTCTGGCAGCCGATGAAACCCATGGGCCGCCGTATTACCGTTATCCTGCTGTGGGTGACCGCCGCCGAGCTGGCGCTGGTGTTGCTGGGTGCGGCAATTTATTTTCTGGATTACGCGGCATAAAACTGCTGCCGCCACCGATCGCCGACAGGCTGTTAATCCAGTGCATACGGCAGTGTTCCGATATTCAGGACAGGACCCTGCGGTGTTTTCCAGTAAATCTTTCCTGCCGCGGCACTGCTGCGCTGGATAACCGCAAGTACATCGTAACCGCCAGCCGGGGACAGCGCAGCGTTGACAATCATGCCGCAGGATTGATCTTCGAAATGTGCATCATATAGATCATCACCTGCCGATACGCAATCCCGGGTTGCGATATGCGCCAGATACATACGGCGTTTGAGCTTGCCCAGGTATTGCGTGCGCGCAACAATTTCCTGCCCGGGATAGCATCCTTTCTTGAAACTAACCCCGCCGATCAGATCCAGATTGATCATTTGCGGGATGAATTCTTCCTGTGTTTCCAGGGTAATAACAGGTATGCCCGCCTGTATCGCCAGCCAATCCCAACGGTCTGCACTAGAAGGCTGCGCATGCCGGCGCAGTATGTTCCAAAGTTCCGACGCATGTTCCGGTGTGACGATCAGTTCGATACGGTCTGCTGCATGGCAGAGTACATCCGCCTGCGCAGTTCGTATCACCTGAAGTGGAGAATCAGCGTTAACAGAAATGTGCACGGTTCCGGCAACCTGCTCACACGCAGCTTTTCCCGCGACGCCGATACGTATCCACTGATCACTGCTTTCATTAATGCGCACCTTCGAACGCAGAATAAACATCGACAGTCTTTTCCGTATGGCTGAACACAGGTTCACCGGTAACTGCATGAACCATTCATCATCACGCTGCCACAGAATAAAATTCGCCAGCACACGCCCTTTGGGCGTACAGTAGCTGCCATACTGCGCCTGATGCACGTTAACCAACGTGACATCGCAACTGAGCTGATTCTGCAGAAATGCCTGTGCATCTTCCCCGGAAAATATCAGCAATCCATAATGCGAAAGATCGACCAATACCGTTTCTGTCTGTATTTGTTCTGATTCCGGCCGGCTTTCGCCGAAACGGATGACTCTACCGTCTTCGATAACTGCGTGTTGGGTATGTAGAAAAGTGTGCCAATGCGCTTGCATAATCAATCAAAAAAACAGATTATCCCGTCTTCCGATGTTTGAATCCGCAACATGGTATTCCGATTCGGTTTACCGGCCGATTTTTGTATGCCGTTTCGCATGATGAATTGAAAACCAAATATTTCTCGAACATATAAAGGAAAGCCGTTGCGCGTTTGGAAACAATGAAACGCAGAATGTTTAAACTATAGCAGAGTCTATCAGGAAGGAGTCATTAAAGAGACAGCGGCGAAGCAGTGCAGTATGCGGAGATTTTGTCCGGAATATCGCATTCGGAACCGCAGGACAACAAAACCGATCGCGATTAAGTTTGTAATATCTCATTATACAGCTTTGCAAAAATATCGCCCACATATGCCATTTGCTCAGTCGTATGCGCTGCATTGACGCTACAACGTACCAACGATTTTCCATCGGGCGCAGCCGGCGGCAAAATTAAATTGACATAGATATTGTTTTCCAGCAAACGCTGCCAAATTTGGAGTGCTTGTTTCGGGTTGTCGAGAACCGCAGCTATTACGGGACCAGGTTCCGGACCCAACTTGTACCCGGTTTCTTCAAGTTTTGAGTAGAGTTGTGTGCAATTTTTCCAGAGTTGTTTACGCAGATTACCGCCGTTTCGTAATAATTGCAACGCAGCACGCGTTGATGCGATTGTTGCCGGGGATGGCGACGCCGTGAAAATATAAGGATGGCTGATATAGCGCAGTTGATCCAATTGCGGATGGTTACTGACGCAAAAACCACCGATACTGCACAGACTTTTGCTGAAAGTACCTGTAATAAAATCAATTTCTTTTTGTAATCCTGTTTTCTCCGACAATCCCTGTCCTGTTTCGCCCAAAACACCGAGTGAATGCGCTTCATCCAGCAGTAACGTGCATTTGTATTTGTTTTTAAGCGCAACAATATCGGCCAATGGCGCCTGATCGCCAAGCATGCTGTAAATACCTTCGACAATAATTAAGGTCGTTTCCGTGCGATCGCCCAGGCGACGCAACCGCTTCTCCATATCGATCATGTCGTTGTGTTTAAAGCGAATAATTTCAGCGCCACTCAGGATGCAGCCATCAAAAATGCTGGCATGCGAATCGCCATCGATCAGTACGGTATCGCCGCGGCCCACTAATCCAGAGATAGTGCCCAGATTGGCTTGATAGCCAGTGGTGAAAACGATTCCCGCGCAGCAGTCATAGAAATCGGCAAATTCGCGTTCAAGTGCACGATGCCCATGGTAGCTGCCGTTTGCCATGCGTGATCCGGTCGTTCCCGTGCCTTCTGTATCAAGCGCCTTGTGTGCCGCTTGGATACATTCGGGGGCAAATGTTAACCCCAAATAATTATTTGTGCCAAGTAACAGTACGCGACGCTCACCGATCCTGGCTTCTGTGGCTGAATACACTTCTTCGACAGGAATTCCAAAAGCACCGACTCCTTCGGGCAACATTGCTTTTCTTGCCGTTGCAGCCGCATCAAGCTTTTCCAGTAAATTCATTTATCAGGATGCGGATTTAATTTTGGAAATGAGGCTTGCCAATTCATGTACTGTTTGAACGTCAGCCAGCGCGTTAATAGGAATTGAGATATCAAATGCATCTTCTATTTCCATAATAAGATTCAGGAGTTTAATTGAATCAATGGATAATTCACTAATCAGATTGGTTTCTGCCGTAATGTTTACATCAGCATTTGCCAGACTGCCGAGACGATCGCAGAGCAGTTCAATGATTTCATCGTAATTATTGTTTGTCATAACTCATTTATGTGTAGCTATACAATTAGCGGCAATGCATCATGCAAACGAACACGGGGCTGCCAGTGGGGCAGTGCATGAATCAAAGGCGCATTATCACATACCCAGTCATGGTGGTGCAGCTCTTTTACCTTTCCGGGAGTCAGCATAGGGGAGTAGTGGAAGATTCTTGCCAACCAAAGATTTATAACAGCGATGCTTTTTATCAGGAAATGAGGCGCTACGACACACCGGACCGGCCTGTTCCATATCTCCTGAGTCAAAGTTGCCAGCAACGGAAAGCTATATCCTCCGGTAGTGCCATCATCCAGTTCGTAAATGCCAGGGCATGGTGTATCGAGATACAACCACGCCTGAATTGCGGAAACCAGATCGTCAACATGCAATAACCCGAAACGGTTTTGTAATTTCCCTACGACAGGAAGTAATCCTTTGCGGGTTGCCTGGAAGAGCGGTTTCAGTTCCTTATCACCGGGGCCGTACACTGCGGTTGGCCTGAAAATTGTCCAGGATAATTCTGATGTATGATCAATGACAAGCTGTTCAGCCTGTTTTTTACTTCTGGCATACCAGGATAACTCGGGTTGTCTGGCGGCAAGTGAGGAGATGAATAAAAAACGCGGCGGTTGTTTTTGCTGAACAACCGCTTTGAGGAGATTCTCAGTTCCTGTTACATTGGTATGAGCAAATGCACCAAATGAACCTCCCCTTACAGTTCCTGCACAATGAATAACTGCTGAAACATCTCTTACAAGGTCAGTTAAAACCGGCAGACTATTCAGATCACCATAAAACCAATTGACGGAATCTGTATCCGCTATTTTTTTTCGAGTAATTGCTTTTATACGCCAACCTGCGTCTACAAGGCTGTTAACAAGTCTCCGACCGATAAAACCAGTAGCACCAGTGACGGCTACTAATTTTTGCATACAGACTAACGATCCCCGGATTCAACCACCGCTAGTTGATCGTCCAGATTTGTACGTTGTATATAGCCTTGCCGTGCGGCAAAACGAGATAACTTTCCAGACGATGTTCTAGGTAATGTATGCGGTGGAACAAGCTCTACGATACAGTTTACGCCAAAGGCCATATAAACAAGTTGTTGCAACCGTTTGCTCAACGTGTGGCGTTCCGCCGGTGAGGCCAGTCTGCATTCGATAACGAGAACGACAGTTGTCGAACCATCTTCATTACTGACACCAAAAGCCGAAGCTTCTCTTGATCTGACTTCAGGTTGCTGTTCGGCAAGCTCTTCGATGTCCTGTGCACGAATATTGCGTCCATTTATGATAATAACATCCGTTCGCCGACCTGTGATATACAAGTCTCCTTCATAAAGAAAACCGATATCTCCGGTGTCAAGCCAACTTTCCGGTTTTAGCGCATTTTTTGTCTCTTCGGGATTGTTGAAATAACCCGACATAATACTTGCACCTTGCACAAGTACACTCCCAAGCATTCTCTCTTCCAGTGGCCGATCTTCTTCATCTACGATTTTGACGATGTGCCCCGGCAGCGGCTTTCCGCAATTCACAAATTCGTTACTCTTGCGCCCTTCGGCTTGCAATCTGACAGCCATCCGTTTGTCGACCAGTATTTTGCTGTCGATTTGTATACTATTAAATCCACTGCCTATTTTTGAAAATGTGACGGCCAATGTTGATTCGGCTAAACCATAGCAGGGTAGAAATGCTTTCTCATTAAATCCGGCAGATGAGAATTTTTCAGCAAAATTTCTTAATGTATCAGGGCGAATCATTTCAGCGCCGATTCCGGCAGCTCTCCAACAACTCAGGTCAAGATCTTTCAGATCTGATTCGCGCGCGCGCATGGTGCATAATTTAAGTCCAAAAGGCTGGCTGAATGCCACAGTGCAGCGGTTACGACTGATCAGTTTCAGCCATTGTAAAGGACGAATTGCAAAATCGCGTGTCGCCAGATAATCAACAGATATCTGTGTAACCATAGGTGCCAGGACGAGACCTACCAATCCCATATCATGATAGAAAGGCAACCAGGATGCAGAACGATCTTCAGGTGTTATTTCCAGACCGTTACGTACTATTCCTTTTAGATTGCACATGAGCGCATGCTCAGTTATGACTACACCCCGCGGCATACGAGTGCTGCCTGATGTAAATTGCAGATAAGCGATCTCATTTGGCTGATTGGGTTGCAACGCCACCTTTTTTATCGGTAGTTTGCTTAATTGTCCCGGCGTACCAATCCATTTCAGACCGGTTATCTTTTCAGCAGCCTCTTCAAGAAAATTAATGTAATCAAGATTTGCAAGCGCTACGCTAGCCTGACTGCTTTCAAGCAATCCTTTCAATTGTTGGACGTAGATTCCGTGACTGCCCAAGTTGACGGGTACGGGCATTGCAAATGGAACTAAACCTGCATAACGACAGGCAAAGAACAACTCGATAAATTCAGGTGATGTATCTGCAATAATAGCAACACGACTACCGTGTTCCAGTTCAAGTCCAGATAAACGTTGGGCCAGATTGCGCGCATTATCTCTAAGTAAACTGTAAGGCAAAACCGAACGTAGATTACCCCTTGCATCATAAAAATTGTAACCGGTAATCCCTTGTGCTGCATATTCCAGTGCGCCGATCAAAGTATCAAAACCCGCCAACTGCTGCGCGAGCGTATTTTTTGTCGGTGTCGGTATTGATTGCGTTTCGCTGGAAGGCTGAAAATCAAACGCCTGCGTAAGCGGAGCATTCAACTTGGTTATTGTCGAACTCAAGATCTTCCCCTCGAAGTAATATAACTTGTACTTTTCTTCATCTTGCTTTCCCTGGCAAGAAATTCCGATATTGCGTGCCAACCTTGATTCTTTGCCCTCATTCTTTTTGCTGGCTGGAATTCTCAACTCAAACGCTGACCGCTGACATTGCTTAATTATTAAAATAAGTGTGTCATATTTGACTAAAACGCAGCTTATATAAGGAGCTTTTGTGTGTCAAGGCACTTATTAGACAAGTGTTGCATCAAAACAACATTGTTAAAAACACGATTGTAAATTCTATCTTTGTACACGATCAAATTATATAATCTGGCGACTGCACTTTGAATCACCGTATAAAATTTCAATCGATAAGATTTTTTCAAGTCAAACCGATTTTCCTTGAAAAAGCATCGTGAAAAATTACCGTATGAGTCGATCAACTGAGGAAATACCGTTGTGACTTAAAAACAACAAGTGGTTGTTTGTTTTACACAACCAAAGATTTTCTAATCAATACGAAATCTTGACGCACAACAATTATATATGCCGACTTTTAGAGCCTATTCAAGATCTCACTGAAAAAGGCACAGTGAGCATAGTTAAAACTAATCACCGGTTACAAAAACTTTTGCATGAAAAATACTTCGCAAGTAATAAACAGTCAACCAGAATGAAACCTTGTTATCGTAGGCTAATTGGCTCGTGGAAGGCTGTAATTATGTATCGGTGTGAATTGCTCACATAACAGAATCACATCTATGCCTGCCGCCAATCCGACACAAACACATTAGCCACTGATTCAATGGAAATAAAAAATTGAAAATTTGCTGTAATAATGAATTAGGCTATAAAAATAGAGTTAGAGTAGTCCTCTATCTGTGACGTTGATCTTCAATACGTTTAATCCGGTATCAAAATTTGATCAAGAGCATTCACGTTTATACAAAATATATAACGATAAATTCCACACATTTTTATGGAATTGATTGTATTTATTGCAAACTTGAGCGGCCGGAAAAAGTTTTTCCTTTGGAACGATTCAAAGACATTAAAGGAATTTCGAATTATCATATGAATTTACAGGATGTATTTTTGTATTTGCAGTTTGTGACTTTATTTCCAAATAATGGAGGGTATATCAATGAAATCGCTTGAAATTAGAATTTTATCAACAGGTGTCGTCTTTTTATTTGCAGCTATTCTCTTATCGGGATGTGGCAACGGAGAAAGCACAGATTCTGCGGAAAATGGGCAAGCTGGGGTGAATACGAAAGAAAGTGGAGAGACTGTTATTATACCTGAGCCGATAACAAGTTTGGAAAACATGGAAGAGATACAAACACTTAATGTTTTTGATCTGGATGGCGATACAGCATCGATGGATGGTGTTCTGGATGGTTTTTCTGAAGCGGTTGATGAAGGTATCGATGCTGCTGGTGAAGCCATTTCTGGATCTGCAGACACGATGATGAGCGCTATCGAAGATAGCATTACAATTGCTCAGGATACGGCTGCTGATTTTAAGGAAGATGCCAGTGCAGCAATTGCCGAAATTATTGACGATGCTGACGAAGTTGTTGCAGCTACACCAAATTTAATTCGCCAAGTGCAAAAGGCGCTTGCAAAAGCAGGTTACAAACCCGGACCGGCTGACGGTGTTAGCGGGCCGAGAACATTGGCGGCACTAAAAAGTTTCCAACAGGATAACAATCTGGCATCCGGTGAATTAACCAAAGAAACCCTCCGTGCGCTCAGTGTGCAACACTAAAGACGCTGAGTCGGTACACTTCACTTTTTGATTTCATTCAGAGGAGCATCATTATTTAATTCGATGCTCCTATATACATTGAAAGACAAAGACGATTGTTGAATTTGCTGATGAGTTACATAATTATTTTAGATATCCAGCAGTGTTGTTTTCATACAAAACGAGCGGATGATCCGAATCCAGACTAATGATTCATAAGCAATTGTATAACAGATCATTTTTTTCATTTGGTGAAAAAATGGAAAATCCAGTAACTTCCGCTGACCTGTTTTTAGTCACAAAATAAGTTTATGATATCAGAAACCTAAAATTTAAGAATATTATATTGCGTTGATCCACTTACATAAAAAAGTGAATTATTTATTTCTAAGTACTTTTTGATGCGGTGTTGTCTATTTATACATTGAGCATGTCACCCCTAAAATTGTTTTAACGAATTGAATTTATTTTTTCGTTTTCAAGCAAATTACCGAAGTTATTGAATCCTGACAGGAAATTAATTCGTCATTTAATGAAGTATTTTGGAGGTTTTAACCATGGGAGTTCCTTTACGTCAGCAGATTGCAGTCGCCAGCTATCTGATCAAACAAAAAATTAAAGGTGTTAAAAAATATCCTTTAGTGTTAATGCTGGAACCGCTATTTCGCTGCAATCTGGCATGTGCTGGCTGTGGAAAAATTGCGCATCCTGAAGAAATTCTGGATAAGCGTTTGTCGTATGAAGAATGCATGCAGGCAGTGGATGAATGCGGTGCACCCATGGTTTCGATTCCTGGCGGAGAGCCTTTACTGCACAAAGATATGCCGCGTATCGTTGAAGGTATCATTAAGCGCAAGAAATATGTTTATCTCTGTACAAATGCACTACTACTCAAGAAGCGCATGGGTGACTACACCCCCTCGCCTTATCTGACTTTCTCCGTGCATCTCGATGGTATGAAAGAGCGTCATGATGCCTCGGTATGCCAGGAAGGTGTTTTTGAGCGTGCGGTTGAAGCCATTAAATTAGGGCTGGATAGAGGCTTTCGTGTCACCGTTAACTGTACCTTGTTTCAAGGAGAAACACCTCAAGACGTGGCCGAATTTCTGGATTATGTAACGGAGCTAGGTGTGGAAGGAGTAACTATAGCACCGGGATTCAGCTACGAACATGCGCCCAAGCAGGATGTTTTCATCAAAGGTGCGGATACCAAACAGTTATTCCGGGGTATCTTTGAATTGGGTAAAAAGTTGAAGCGCAAATGGCGACTTAGTCATTCGGCGCTTTACCTGGATTTTCTGGCGGGTAATCAGGATTACAAATGTACACCGTGGGGAAATCCGACACGCAATGTTTTCGGTTGGCAAAAACCCTGTTATTTATTGTCCGATGAAGGTTACGTCAAAACTTTTCAGGAACTGCTGGATACTACGCCATGGGAAAAGTACGGCAATGCCAACAATCCTAAATGTGCGCAATGCATGGCGCATTGCGGTTATGAAGCAACTGCCGTAGAAGATACACTGCGTAACCCATGGAAAGCTTTTATCACATCCGTAAAAGGACCCAGAACAACCGGAGAAATGGTCGCAGAGCCTATACCTAAATGGATCGCTGAAGAAGATAAAAAAACAAAAAAACTTACTGAGATTCCAATCACAATTTCCAATAAATAATCGAACCCATCCTGGTCACGATTGAATAACCAATCCGGGTTGTAAGCTATATGGAATGCGATGATTGAGTTGTTGTTGTATGGTGGCGCTTTTGGAACAGTCTGCTGGTTATCTCTATTGCTACTTCCCTGGCGACCGACCAGTACACGCGAGCAGATTGAGCCCGGTTCTGGTTTAGATTCAAACCGGAATCTGAGTGACATTACAGTGTTGATTCCTGCGCGGAATGAAGCACCGTACATTCAACAAACGCTTGATGGTCTAAAGGCACAAGGTGAATACCTGCAGATCATCGTTATCGACGATCAATCAACCGACGAAACGGCACAGCTGGCGCAACAAAAAGGCTCGCAAGTAATTGCAGGAACTGCGCCACCAGAGGGGTGGAGTGGCAAACTTTGGGCACTTGAACAGGGGCTACGGCATGTCAATACGCCCTATACATTGCTGCTTGATGCCGATATCGCATTATCTCGAGGCATTATTGCGACATTGAAAGATAAAGTGGTGACTGAAAACTGTTCAATGGTGTCGTTAATGGCGGCGCCCCCCATGAATATTGCCGTTGAGCGCTTATTAATGCCTGCGTTTATCTTTTTTTTCAAACTGCTTTATCCTTTTGACCTGGTTAACAAATCGGAGTCCCGCATGGCTGCGGCTGCAGGTGGATGTATACTGGTTGAAACACAGGCATTACATTCCACGGGTGCTTTCAGCAGTCTGCATAATGCGCTCATTGACGATTGCACGCTGGCTGCACGCATCAAACATTCCGGAAGGAATATCTGGCTTGGATTGAGTCATGCCGCACGCAGTCATCGTGGTTACCGTGGACTCAGGCCAATTTGGGAAATGGTAGCGCGCACAGCTTATACACAGCTCAATTATTCACTGATTTTATTGCTGCTGTGCACGGTCATCATGCTATCTATGTTCTGGCTTGCACCTTTTGCATTTTTATTGCTGCCTGATCCGAAAACTTATATGATCAGTCTGATTGCATGTGCAGCGATGTTTTATGCCTACAAACCGACTTTGAATTACTACCATCGCTCTCCCTTATGGGCATTTGCGCTTCCTTTTACTGGCCTATTGTATCTTGCCATGACGTGGACTTCTGCAATGCGCTACTGGCGCGGGGAGCGTGCTCGCTGGAAAGACCGTCAATATGAAAGCAAAGCAAATCATTAAACAGTTGCCGTGGATACTGATTCTGATCAGTATCGTTCTTTTACCATTCATTTCAGTCGTCAAAATCGCAAGCGCGCAAGAACCGGAGCCGGGCAGTGCTTATGCGACAGTGCATGATTTGCAGCAATCATTGTTGCAGTCGATGCGTGACGGTACGCAATTGGGGTTTTCCGGGCGTGTGGAATTTCTAACTCCCGTTGTTAATCGAACGCATGATATCAATCTGATTATCAAAACGATTCTTGGTGCGACACTCTGGAATGATCTGAACCAGGAACAACACGATTTGATAGTCGAAACATTTCAGCAGCTCAGCATCGTGACTTACGCCGGACAATTTAAGCAATATGCTGGTGAGCAATTCAAATTCCTCGAGCAGCGCGATTTGCCGCGCGAGCAGAAACTGGTGCGCAGTCAGCTTATACAAAGTGACGGCGGTATCGTTAATTTTGATTATGTTCTACACTATTCGAACGAAGAATGGCTCATTATCAATATCTTATTTGATGGCGTCAGCGATCTGGCAATAAAGCGCAGCGAATATCGATCGATCATGCAACGCGATGGATTTCAATCACTTATCGAGATGTTGAAGGTCAAAATAACCGAAGCGGAACATACCGAATAAGTATTCCAGTAACAGCGCCGAACGGCAAATATTCATGTCCTGCTTCTTCTGTTTTATCGCTTGAAAGGAATTTCTGTGGAAACTACAAATGGCGCAAATTACCGTTTTTTTGCGCGCTGGGCGGCATTTTCCTATCAAAACGCAATCTGGGTTATTTTACTGAGTATTATCATCGCCGGTACCAGTGTTGTATATACCGCAAATAATCTGGGCATACATACCGACACGACAGATATGCTGTCGGAAGAAGTACCCTTTCGGGTCAATCACAAGCGTTATAAAGAAGCATTTCCCCAATATGAAGATGCATTACTCTTGGTTTTGGATGCGCCTACACCGGAACAGGCGCATGCAGCCGCCAAGCAGTTGAACGAATATCTGCAAAAAGATACTGAGCATTTTTATGAAGCAAGTTATCTGAGCGGTGATTCCTTTTTTGAGCAAAACGGCCTGCTTTACAAAGATATTGCGGAGCTTGAAAAAATTACCGATCGTCTGGCGGCTGCGCAACCGCTGATAGCCCGCTTGTCGGAAAATCCAGCCTTGGATACTTTCGCATCGGTGCTGACAGAAGCGGTCGATGAAATGATCAGTGGAAGAAATCTGGATCTGGGAGCCGTTTTCAACGGTATTAGCACGACGCTAGACACACGGATGGCTAACATGCCGCGCGCATTATCATGGCAGATTTTACTGGATGGTGAACAACAGGCTGACCGCTATCAGGAAATTATTCTGACGCGACCGAAACTGGATTACACACAGTTGTTTGCTGCGGAACAACCGATGAATGCAATCCGTGAAGCCGCCAAAAATCTTGGTATCACTGCAGACTCTCCCACAAAACTTCGCATTACCGGTGAAGCAGCGCTGGCTTTCGATGAATTACACAGTGCGATGCGTGGTGCGCAGGATGCCGGTATGCTTGCGCTTGTATTGGTGATTGTGGTGTTGCTGATAGCGCTCAGGACAATCGGTGCGATCATGACCGTGCTTTTCAGTCTTGCACTTGGATTATTGTTGACAGCCGCTTTTGCCACGTTTGCAGTCGGCCATTTGAACTTGATCTCAATTGCTTTTGCTGTACTTTATATTGGCCTTGGCATTGATTACGCCATACATTTTCTATTACGGCATGAGGAAGTCCAGCGCACTACCGGCTTGTCGGTAACCGAAACATTGCCGAAGGCCAGCGGCGATATCGGACACGCACTGATGTTGTGTGCGGTGACTACGGCGATCGGGTTTTATGCTTTTATGCCGACAACCTATGATGGCGTGGCGGAACTGGGCCTGATTTCAGGGTCAGGGATGATGATCAGTTTATTGGTGACATTGACTGTGGTTCCGGCGTTGCAACGTTTCTTTCCGATGCGTACGATCAAGCCTCTCATCTCCATGAAACCTATCCACCAGGCATTGGAATGGCCCGGGCATTCTCGGAAAACAGTTTACACACTCACTTTTTTTATTGTTTTATTGTCTCTCATTGCCTTGCCGCAAGTTCGTTTTGACTATAATCTGCTCAACCTGAACGATCCACATGTCGAATCGGTGGAGACTTTCCGTGATCTTCTGGAAAATGCTGATAATTCTCCATGGCATATCGTTGCATTGGAAGATGATCAAACCGAAACCGAACAGCTTGTGCATCAACTGACTGCATTACCTGAAGTTGACAAGGTCGTTACCCTACTCGATATGGTGCCTGACAATCAGGATGAGAAGATTCTGTTGATAGAAGAAATGGCGATGACGCTGGGGCCGATAACCTTTATGCCCATTGTGCAAAAGGACATGGATGTAGATGCCCAACGCACCGCACTGCAAGAACTGCGACAGGCTTTAGGTCGGTTGATTAATGAACAGCCCGCACATGCCGCAATAGAGACGGCACGTGCCTTGTATAGATCACTATCAGGATTACTGATGCGGCTTGATCAAGCCGGCACTCACGCAGCTCAGGCACAATTATTATCAGCGACAGCCCATGATTTGCTGCATCTTCTGCCAAAATCCATCCACCGTTTGCAAGCTGCACTACAGGCTCAGCCTTTTGATCGGCAAGATATGCCTGAATCTGTCAGAATGCATTGGCTCAGCGATGATCATATTTTTCGCGTTGCAATTTATCCGAATGAAAATATTAATGACAACGACGCCCTGACGCGCTTTGTGCGTGCGGTGCAGCAAATAACGCCAGGTGCAACCGGCGTGCCGGTCATCAGTCTGGAAGCCGGAGAAGCTGTCGTCGATGCATTTATTCATGCATTTTCTTTGGCATTGATCGGCGTCATCGTGGCACTTCTGGTATTGCTCAGAAGCGTGAGATCGACCATGCTGGTCATGGTGCCATTGCTGCTGGGTGCCTTGTTTACCGTTGCCACCGCCGTTTTGTTCGATGTGTCGTTTAATTTTGCCAATGTGATTGCCTTACCGCTCATCCTCGGTATCGGCATCGATTGCAGCGTGCATATGGTGCATAGAAGCGGCAGCACCGGTGAAAACTACGAGAATCTGCTGCATACCAGTACGGCACGCGCTATTTTTTACAGTGCCTTAACGACGATGACCGGCTTCGGCAGTATGATATTTTCACAGCATCAGGGAACGGCGAGTATGGGACTGTTGCTGCTGATAGGAGTTATACTGACGCTTGCCTGCGTGCTGATTATTCTGCCGGTTTTGCTACAGTCTTCGGGAAATAAAAAAGTACCGGTTGCCTAATTTATGTCTTTTTGCTACTGCGAACTAGCGCAGCAGCAAAAAAACCATCCGTGTGGTGTGTGGCAGGAGATAACTGCAAAAATTGTCCTGTCAGAACTGTAATTCTTTGTTCCGCCAACAATGCTTCACAATTTAAAAGCTCAAATCCGGGATTCTTTTCGATAAAATCGGTAATGATTTCCTGATTTTCTTCCAGCAAAAAACTGCACGTGGCATAGACCAGACGTCCTTCCGGTTTAATTAAAGTTGCGGCGGCGGAAAGAATCGAAGCCTGTTTGACTTTCAATTCTTCAATGCTGTGTCCGGACTGGCGCCATTTCAAATCGGGATTACGCCGCAATGTGCCCAGTCCACTGCAAGGTGCGTCGACGAGCACACGGTCAATTTTCCCCTGTAATCGCTTGATCCTGGGATCGTTTTCACTCGTGATACGCTGAATATGTACATTCGACAGTCCGGAGCGTTTGAGACGCGGTTTTAGATTGTTCAGCCGTTTTTCGGAAGTGTCGAACGCATATAACCGCCCTTTGGAATGCATCAGTGCACCCAGTAGCAGCGTTTTTCCACCAGCCCCGGCACAAAAATCAACGACCATCTCACCTCGTCTGGGCGCCAGCAAATAACCCAGCAGCTGGCTGCCTTCATCCTGGACTTCAATTTTTCCCGACAAAAACAGTGGATGACGGTTAATCGCTGGTTTATCGCACAGACGGATGCCACAGGGCGAGAACATCATCGCTTCAGCCTGAATACCATCTTGTGCGAATATTTCAAGCACCTGTTCGCGTTTTTCCAGCAGTGTATTGACGCGTAAGTCCAGCGGTGCACTTTTTTGTAGTGAAATACCCAACCTGAGGATTTCCGTATCGGGCATGAAAAGCCGTAATTTTTCCATCAGCCAATCAGGGAATTCCGCCTGGACAGCCAACGGCTGTGTTTCCATGGCAATCGCCTTGACGGTTTTCAGCCATTTGATCTCGGAATCTTTCGCCCAGTCTTTCAGTTCGCGCAGATTGGTGCCATTAAATCGGACGAGATAAGCCAGTAATAACGCGCGCGGCGTCATGATATCCACGCAATGTTCCAGAAAAAGGCGGTGGCGTAAAATATCGAATACGGTTTCCGCGATAAATGCACGATCATTCACACCGAGCTTGGGATGATCATGGAAAAAGCGTCTTAAGACGGTATCTGCGGGATAATCGAGCGGCAGAATCGTGCGTAGCGCAATAACCGTCTGATCCAGCAGGAAAGAATTTAAGTGCATTGGGATAGTGTTATGTTTTCCGGTGAACAACTAATGTCTGCAACAGGATGCACCGGGTTTGTCGTAATCAAGACTGATTTCGGCAATCATCTTATCGACCTCCAATCCATCCTTTTCTACGGATTGAATGCGTACCGGTATCATGTGGTAATCGGGCGCCAACCATATTTTTCTTTGTATAGAGTCATCCAGATCGTATAACTTGGTCAGTACAAACGTATCCAACCTACCTAACGGGGTGTTCAGTTTTTCATTGCTGATTTTGAAGCGCATCAGCTGCGTACTACGCCCGTCTGTTACATGAACCTTAAACAGCTTACCGGTTTGTATTTCGTCCTGCGCTTCCTGGTACGGCATGAAAATAAAGTGGTAGGATAAACTTAATCGATCCAATGTATCGGTTGCCAAAGGCTCATTTGTTTCCTTGCCTTCATGCCTAAGCGTCAGAACCTTTTTTTCCCAGTCAAACAATGCCAGGCTAGGTGTTTTGTCGGCGCGCTGATCGGAGTAATAATCCGGTTGCAGACCTTTATCGGTGATCAGCCCGCGGCTGCTGCGTATAATATGTCCGGGTTTGATAACCTTGAAGATACCGGTAGCCTGTGCATTGCTGCTGATATTAAAAGTATGTGCATCGGCTTTTTGCGTGATATCCACGATCTCACTCAGCTCACCGTTGCCGATACCGGTTGTAACAGTATAGCTGATATGGATACGTGCCAGTATTTTTCCGGACTTCAGCACAGTCGAATGCGCCTCTGCTGCAGTGAGGTAAGCAGGCATTGCGTAACTCAAAAAAATGAAAAATAGGAATATAAATTTCATTTTCAATTTTGTAGTCCTGGTGAATAAATAACTGAATCATGGGTCGTCGCACGGGATACTGTAACCACTTGTCCGGATAGCCTGAGTTGATCCTGCAAAAACCACCGTACTGCCTGCGGATAGATGCGGTGTTCCGCTTGCAACACCCTGTTTGCCAGGGCTTGTGATGTATCATCAGGCATGACGGGAACAGCCGCCTGAATTACGATAGGGCCATGATCAACCGTAGCCGTAACAAAGTGCACCGTACAGCCATGAATTTTAACTCCCTCCTGAAGTGCATGCCGATGTGTGTGCAGACCTGGATAAGCAGGCAATAGCGACGGATGGATATTGATCAGTCTGCCTTGATATTGTTGTACAAAATCATGGCTGAGAATGCGCATAAAGCCGGCAAGTGCAATCAGATTCGGTTGGTGGCGATTGATTTCGGTAGCCAGTGCGGTGTCGAATGTTTCCCGGTCCTGGAAATCACGGTGATTAATGCATAAGGCGCGGGCACCCAAAGATTCCGCTATTTTCAATCCTTCGGCATCGGGATTGTTGCTGATCACGACAGCGCGATTAATCGGTAATCCGGCCTCCAGTAATGCCTGCATGTTACTGCCACGACCGGATATTAAAATAACGAGCGTTTTCATCCAATGCGTTGCTGAAACTATCAGTGAATCTTCTATTTCACAACGATTGCGGATTGGCCGGTTGCACGTTCGGTGATTTCACCGATGCACCAGACCGTTTCGCCTGCCGCATGCAAATGCTGCATAACGGCATCCGCCTGATCGGCAGAGACAACTATGGCCATACCGATACCACAGTTGAAAACACGCAGCATCTCGGCTTCGTCGATATTTCCCAGTTGTTGCAACCAGTGGAAAAACGGCGGCATGGTCCATGTGTTTTTATGCAGTACGGCACTGGTATGCGCCGGCAGAATGCGCGGCAGATTTTCGATCAGACCACCGCCGGTGATATGCGCCATTCCTTTAACCGGAAATTGTTTCAGCAAAGCCAGCAAAGGCTTGACGTAGATGCGTGTCGGTGTCATCAGGACATCGCCGAGCGATCTGCCATAAAAATCCTCGGTCAGATCAACCGGATGGCTGGCGATAATACTGCGAATCAGCGAATATCCATTGGAATGTGCGCCACTTGATGCCAGGCCAATGATGACATCGCCTGGCCCGATCTTTGTACCATCAATAATCTGTGTTTTTTCGACAATGCCAACTGCAAATCCCGCTAAATCATATTCACCAACCGGATACATACCCGGCATTTCCGCAGTTTCGCCACCAATCAATGCGCAACCCGCCTGTTCACAACCTGCGGCAATACCGCTTACGACCAATGTAGCAACATCGACATTGAGCTTGCCGCAGGCAAAGTAGTCGAGAAAGAACAATGGCTCTGCACCAAGCACCAGAATATCATTGACGCTCATGGCAACCAGATCGATACCGATACTTTCATGCTTGTTCAACTGGAATGCGAGTTTCAGTTTGGTACCCACGCCATCCGTTCCGGAGACCAATACCGGATCACGGTAATTTTTGGAAATTTCAAACAACGCACCAAATCCGCCAATGCCGGTCAGCACTTCCGGCCGCAGCGTTCGTTTGGCGAAAGGTTTGATATTCTGAACAAGGCGATCGCCAGCGTCGATATCGACACCCGCTTCACGATAGGAAAGCGATGTTATGGGGTCTGTCGTATTCGGATTATTGGAGTAATGATCATTCACGGTATTTCAGGATACTACGGAAAGGGTGATATTTCTTGCCGCATATTTTACAGCAAACAGCGCACAATATCTTCTCATGCCAGTTTATAAACCTGGATTCTTTGATTATCAATCAGACAAGCGAGTTCCGTTGCGTGCGGCGACCATTTGAAAACTGTACTTGGGAAATTCTCGGTTATTTTATTGTTGATTGCAGTCTTAAAGACTATTTCCTGCGACCGGATATCGAATACCGCCAATTCGGTTTTTGTCTGACCGGACCGGTCTGCAAATCTACACGCGAGATAGTTTCCTGTGCTATCCCAGGCCATATCCGGCAATGGAGAACCGCGGCCATTTAGCGCATGCATCATTTCCAGAGTCTTGGCATTGCGAATCTCCACATGACTGCCGGCATTGGCCAGCGCAAAATGGTGGCCGGCTGGGCTACATGCGACCACAGCGCATGCCGGATGAACATTCTTAATATTGTTGTTAAGAGGCAATGCCACGGACCGGATGGTTTTGAGATCGGGCAACGAAAGCAGGGTCAGTTTCTGCCCCAAAACAACCAGTTCTGGCTTTTGCGGATGCCGGCTGCAATCTTGTATACCGTCTATTCCGAGCCGGTTTATCACGCTGTTCGTTTTTAAGCCTATCAGCCACAATTTGCCGGATTCTTCCCGCGTTACAACGGATTTCTTTGTTTCACAAACCGCCACATAAGAAAAATCGTTATCCAGTTTGTCTTCCAGAAGCTTGAACCAGCTTGCGCCGGAACTCAGGGGGATCGTATGCGTCACATACCCGGTCATGGCGTTATCGGAACACGACAGGATATACAAGACCTGATCCGACTTGAAGACAACGGCGCCATCCGTCGTGACGGACAAATGTTGCGCATCAAAAGTGCGATCGCCCTTTGCTGTAAAAATTTTTCGTGTTGTTGTGCTGGTGTGCCCGGCGGCGCAAAACACAGTGCGATTATTGCCAAACACAATGTTGCCAGCCGCAGCATTAGCGCAGTGGTAAACATAGTACGTTGCCTGACGTGCATCGATATCGCCCGGATCGCTTTGAACGTGCTTGAAAAAACGACCGATGCTTGACCATACGTTAAACGCGAACTCGTAAGCGCATGGCGCGTAAATGATTTCGCCATCCCAATCGAACGCGCCGTGCATGACTTCATCCGGGAATGCGTTATTATGGCCGACAAATAAATCCCGGAAGAATCCGTCCGCACATTTACTCAGTCCGGACCGATCGCCCATAAACCGGGCGACATCAAAATCAGCGATTTGTTTAAAGGTTGCCATGAAATTGCTCTCTCTTCTCCAGCGTCAAACGCTGATCTTTTCAGAAAAATGCATACCGTTTTTTTTAAATTCAAATCCTTTACGATAGTGCATTATTCCTTGTCTGTAATCTGAACTCAAGCATGGTTAGCAGGAGTACAAAAGGAAGTCACGGTATTTATCCGATACGGCTGACTGGTAAACGTTCACTGCCGCGTTATTGCATGATAAAACAGATCAACAATCTGAGCGGGATATCTCGGGCGCAGTGTCTTACCTGAATTCCGATAACTGGAAATAGCGGATAAAACAATGATTCTTCAGAGAATCATTTATCAGTGTTATCTGTACAATGTGAATTAAGCAGTCTGATCTATACTCCCTTCGATTTCAGTCTGCTCATTTTTCTCTCCTTATGGATTAAGCACCTTTGAAAACAAAGGTGCTTTTTTTCTAAATTCAGAAGCAAGCATTTAATTCCGATAATATTTGACCCCAGAAATACACTGGAAGATATGAATAGCCATTTACCACTGAAAGATAAAATTATCAGCGCACATCAGATTATTAGACAGATCTTGATTTTGTGGTGCGTATAGCTGCAACGTTATATGATGATTGCACTGGCAAGCCGTGTGATGATGAAAAAATCTTTTTTCAACCAGCCTTTCTCCAGTCAGGATTTCATCGACGCAGTATGGCACATTCCCTATAGCATTTCGTCTGAACGGCAAGCAATGCGCGTATCTATCCAGCATTCTGTCCAAGAATGAGATCAACAAGGACGACAGATATAACCGGAAACTATTTTACCGCGTGATGCGCGGAATTTATGTTTTCAATCCCGGCTTGGCACTCAAAGTAGAAAGTAACTGGATCAATATCTATGATTTACTGGCGATCGACAAACCGGTGGACTGAATTGAGCTCAAAGTGATTCTCCAAGTATTGCTTAATCATCTCTTCCGTCATCCGGCACAAAACCCAATTTCATAGAAAAGATTAAAAACAATTAGTTATATTACAAAATAATAAGATTATGCTATATCGAATGTGACATGCAAGCACAAAGTCATTTAAGAATATGACCGATCTGGTTGTCTCCTGATTCGCGGAAAGCGTGCCGGTTATTGATCGTATAGCGACTTGGCTATTTCAGCATTGGCTTTCCAGCATGCTGCAAGATACCAGACAAGGTGTTCTGGTTGAGCTATGATATCCGATTAGCAATCCCTACCAGGAAGCTGTTACGCAAAGTGTAAATTGATTTATAATTCACAATTTAATGACAATATTCATTGTTTTTATCATTAAAGTTTTTGTTTGCAAGCCTGTTTGGCAAAATAAGGGAGATTATCAATGCATATAGGCATACCTGCAGAAATACGCGGGGGAGAATCACGAGTAGCGGTCACACCGGAGACTGTTAAAAAATATACCGCAAAGGGTATCCATAGCGTATCTGTGCAATCCGGTGCAGGTGCAGGTGCAAGCATACCCGATTCGGAATTTGAAGCGGCTGGCGCACTTATCGTCGCTGATGCCGCAACATTGTACAGTCAATCCGAAATTGTCCTCAAAGTACGCGGGCCGGAACCTGATGAATTAGCCATGATGCGTAAGGACGCCGTGCTGATAGGTTTATTGGCGCCTCATAAGACTGAGGGCATAGAAATGCTTGCGAAGCATGGTATAACCGCTTTTTCGATGGAAAAACTACCCAGAATCACACGTGCCCAGAATATGGATGTATTGTCATCCCAGGCAAATATTGCGGGTTACAAGGCTGTCATCATAGCGGCAGATATTTATCAGCGCTTTTTCCCCATGCTGATGACTGCAGCCGGCACTGTAAAAGCCGCCCGGGTTCTTATTCTTGGTGCGGGTGTGGCAGGGTTGCAGGCAATCGCAACTGCAAAAAGACTGGGCGCGGTCGTTGAAGCTTTTGATGTAAGACCCGCAGTCAAGGAACAGGTTGAAAGCCTTGGTGCAAAGTTCGTCGAAGTACCGCTTACTGATGAGGAAAAAGCCAGTGCTGAAACAGCGGGCGGGTACGCTACCGAAATGTCTGAAGATTACAAACGTCGTCAAAGCGAATTGATTCATACCAGGGCTGCTGCAGCGGATATCGTGATAACTACCGCACTTATTCCCGGTCGCCCGGCACCTGTATTGATTAAAGAAGAAACCGTAAAGGCTATGAAACCCGGATCGGTTATAGTGGACATGGCCGTTGAAGCGGGTGGCAACTGCCCATTGTCGGAATTGGACAAAACGGTTGTCAAATACGGTGTTCACCTTGTCGGTATTGCCAACATTCCGGGCTTGGTTGCAGCGGATTCCAGTACTTTGTATGCACGCAATTTACAGAATTTTTTTAATCTGATCGTTGATGCTGAAGGCAAATTAAATATAGATCGTGAAGACGAAATTATTGCCGGTACTCTGGTATGCAGTGATGGCAGTGTTATCCGCCAAGCCTAGTTGATAATGCACTGTATTTGTAAAATATCCGTAACAGATTAATCAATTACCATGTTCTATCTGTAGCATACAGTTAACGAATTTTAAAGGAGCGAATATGATAGGTGATATTGATCCACTTATTATCAATTTAACTATTTTCGTACTGGCAATTTTTGTCGGCTACCATGTAGTATGGAATGTAACACCCGCATTGCATACCCCACTGATGTCCGTAACCAATGCCATTTCAAGTATTATCATTGTCGGCGCAATGCTGGCAGCCGGCCCAGCAGAGATGGACTGGGGGGTGTGGTTGGGCGCTGTTGCTGTAACACTTGCGGCGGTCAACGTATTTGGTGGATTTCTGGTAAGTCAGCGCATGCTGGAAATGTTCAAGAAAAAAGATAAAAAAGGAAGTGCGTAAATGTCAGCAAATATGGTAGCACTCGCGTATTTGGTCGCTTCAGTATTTTTCATATTGGCACTAAAAGGCTTAAGTTCACCGGAATCAGCACGCCGCGGAAACTTGTTCGGTATACTCGGCATGACAATTGCCGTAGCAACTACAATGACACTGACTGAAAACTGGGCGCTGATTGTGGGTTGTATCGCAATCGGTGCCGTGATAGGGACGATTATTGCTAAGCGTGTACAAATGACGGCAATGCCGGAATTAGTGGCATTTATGCATTCGTTAGTAGGTCTTGCTGCTGTGTTTATTGCCATCGCAGCGATAAACAACCCTGTTTCATTTGGTCTTCCGGAAGTATTGCCTGCAGGCAGTAAGCTCGAATTATTTCTGGGTACCTTCATAGGTGCCATGACGTGGTCAGGCTCGGTGATTGCCTTTCTGAAATTATCAGGTCGCATGAGCGGCACACCGATCGTTTTTACCGGACAGCATATGCTCAATCTGGTTCTGGCGATCGTCATGATCGGTTTCGGCCTGTGGTTTTTCTTTAGTGAAACCACAAACTGGACAGCATTCATTGTCATGACCGCTATCGCGTTCCTGCTCGGTTTCCTGATTATTATTCCGATCGGCGGCGCAGATATGCCGGTTGTGATATCCATGCTGAATTCCTATTCAGGTTGGGCCGCTGCTGGTATCGGTTTTTCCCTGGGTAATCCGATGCTGATTATCGCCGGCTCATTGGTCGGTAGTTCTGGTGCGATTCTTTCATATATCATGTGCAAGGCTATGAACAGGCCTTTCTTGTCTGTTATTTTAGGTGGTTTTGGAAGTGATGGCGGTACTGTAGTAGCAACTGACAGCACGCAAAAAACTTATCGCAGCGGAAGTGCTGAAGATGCAGCATTCCTGATGGGAAATGCTGACAGCGTTATTATTATACCCGGCTATGGTTTGGCTGTTGCCAGAGCACAGCATGCTGTCAAAGAACTGGCGGAACTGTTACATAAAAAAGGGGTCAACGTAAGATTTGCCATTCACCCGGTTGCAGGCCGTATGCCAGGTCATATGAACGTTTTGTTGGCAGAGGCGGAAATTCCGTATGAACAGGTGCTCGAAATGGAAGAGATCAACAGCGATTTTGCTAATACCGATGTGGTACTGGTTTTAGGCGCAAATGACGTTGTCAATCCTGCTGCCAACGTCCCCGGAAGTCCCATATACGGTATGCCCATTCTTGACGCATATAGGGCACGCACGGTCATGGTTGTCAAGCGCAGTATGGGTGTGGGTTATGCCGGTCTGGATAATGACTTGTTCTATATGGACAAAACCATGATGATTTTTGGTGATGCGAAGAAGGTCGTCGAAAATATGGTTAAGGCGCTTTGATCAGAGACAATGTAAACTCTTAAGATTTCTGGCGATTTTAATATGAACCCTTCGGTATAAAGTCGAAGGGTTCACAGTTTCTAGGGATTTATTGGATATCAATTGCATTAATCGAACAGGGTTTAGCGATACCAAATCCTTGTGCATAATTAATTCCGATCTCATTCAGTTTAGCAAATGTTTCCTTGGTTTCAACGAGTTCCGCTATGGTTTTGATTGATAGCCTGCGCGCAATCTGATTAATTCCTTTAATTCGCATCATATCTTCATCATCGTGCAGCATGTTACAGACAATGCCACCGTCAATCTTTAAATAATCAAATTTCATTTTTTTAAGTAAATCCATAGAGGCCATACTTTGACCAAAACTACAAAGAGTAACCAAGCAACCGATCTTCCGAATTTCTTCAGTGAAAAAAATCGCATCATCCAAATTTAAATTGGCATCGTTTTCCTCAATTTCAAAACATAATGTTACAGCAGGTACTTGTGTTTCTTGCAACTTCTTCCCAATGAAAGTAATAAACTCTTTGTCACACAACGTGTCTTTAGCAAGATTAAAGCAAAAGATAGATCTTGTTTTCCTGGCATGTTCTGCCATCCATTCAATGACATAACTTGCAACCCAACGATCCAGCTGTGACATCAATCCAAACTGATCGACTAAAGGAAGGAATGAACCTGGAGGCATAAGATTATTTTCTTCTTCCACCATACGAATCAATATTTCGTATTGGTCCGGCAATAAAGTGTTCTTATCAACCGGGGCAATTTTTTGACAATAAATATTGAACTTTCCACCTTCAATAGCTTGAGCAATTTGTGTGGCTGTTACAGTATCTTGTGAACATATTTCACTCGACGAGATATGCGTTCTGGATGACACAACATTATCAGTTGCCGGCCTAATCTGCTGATTCTTTTTCGACACAGCAAGATGCTTTTCTTGTGCTCGAGGTGTATGCAATGTATAGAACCCTACTATTCTTCCTTTAGAATCCAGATGCGGTATATATTGTTCAATAAAGATATAAGGAAAACCTTTTGTTGATTTCAATACGCGCTCTTCGTGTACCGTTTTACCGGATAAAATCGCGTCTATATGTTTCGAAATACTGGAAATAAATTCATTATTCGCGAATTCTTGCAATAAGAAACCATCTATCTGATCGGATTTCAGCCCAAACCATTTTCGAAATAAGCGATTATGATAGCGGCAACGTTGCTCAGCATTAAAATAAGCCAGCATAACCGGTATATTCTCGTCTATGTACTGTGATCTCGCTTTGTTTTCAGCAGTAGTTTTTTCCGCCCACAAGCGATGCTTGATTTCATTTGTCAGTCTTTCTTTGCTAGACATTAGCTGTTCAGAATAATTTTTGATCTCCTTATTGACATGAATAAATTGACCCAGCATGACCAGAATTACTGAAAACAAACATATCCATAGCATGACAACCCAATAATATACTGTATCATCAAAAAAGAAGTCGCTCAGCAATATGAATGTTGCTAGCAACAATGCGGTGCCAATTAAGAAATAGGGTTTTATTGTATTAATCATAGATGGATATTAATTCGAATCTTGATGTCAAGAAAATCAAGGCATCAAGGCAATTTGTTTTATTGATTACCGGCATAAGAAGATAGAGGTTTTATAGTCGACCAGAATTTCCATAGACTTGAGGGTGTAACGAAAAAATCATGACTAAAATTCTCATTAACACTTGAAATTCTGATCGAATTGATCCGATTACTTTTCAGCGCTGCATAAAGAGGGGAAAACCAATATTCTTCAAGCCTCTTTAAATTCTCACGCCAATAATAGGCATCGTTATATTTTTCCCTATTTAATAAATCATCAAGAACAATCAGGTGATCCCCGGAATCGGCTTGCTGCAACCATGATTCTGCACTATCAGGTAACTCGTTGTGCGCTATGCCGCACAGCATCGCTAATGCTTGCGTGAAATGATTACTGCTCCATGCCGTCGTATAAGGTGTAGATACCGATTGCGGCATACTCCCCCCACCCCAAAACCATAAGCTATTAATGGCAAGCTGGTCACGAATAGCACGGTCTTGATTGAGTGGATGGTCATACAACAACATCTGGATTTCATTTGTAATCTTATGCCAGGTGATACTATCTTTTCCAGTTGGCATCAAATGATTAATATTATTGCAAGTTGCCGCACTCAACGTGTGTGTATGAAGCTCAGGTGCACGGGATAGATGTATATACCAGCGATGGGGATGAAGCGGAAGAATGGATATATCGTCGTGAATTAGAATTTGATTAATCACACTAGAAAATTGCAGCGCTTCCTCCCGTGTTATCTGAAACATAAAGCTATCAGCCAGCATAATATGATTCTGTTCAATGCGTAAATGAACCGGATCGGCACGCAACCAGTAACCCCGACTTACATCAACACACTGTTGAGAAGAATCCATTTGCTGCATAATTGGAGCAACAGGCCAATCCTGTTGCTTTTCAACATTAAATGCCTGACAAAGCCAGGCATTTATGTCATTTGTCAAGAATTTTACCGCTTTGCTCTTCGCGAGCAACTTCTCTAATACAGGTACTGGCAGGTCCTGATAAATTTCAGGAAAAGCAGTATCAGACCAAAATAACGAAGGTATAAAAAGATGTAGATTCATAGAACTCATTATTGAATTCGGCTAGCAGACCATTGGAATGGACTCTTCCCACTCAACGGCATCGCAATGTGCCAGACTAAAGATTTTAGCCATCAAGAGGCAGGAGGAAATTATGAATATAACATGTATCGGAATTGATTTGGCGAAGCAGGTATTCCAGATTCATGGCATTGACAGAACGGAGAAGTTGCTCAGGCAATTGCGCCAGTCGCAGGGGTAATCCCTCCATATATTAAAAGGTAACCCCAAAAAAAATTGGAAACCAATTCTTAACACCAAAGCAAAGACTCGCTCAATTAGTTTATTATAACTTCTACTTTTAACTTATGGATTAAGTATTACAATTTAAAATGCTAAAGAAATTATCCACAACAATGAGTGAAATGGGCTTACTGGATACGTTTATCAAGATTGTCCATTTACTTTTGGCCAAAATAACCTTTGGTAAGGGGCGAATTATAAAATATGCTTTCTTTGCTCAACCTGTTGGGATAAAGGAACTTCTGCCACTCCATCGTGGAAAACAGATTGAAATACGCCAGATAAGTGCTGCTGAAATCCATACACTCAAGGAATTCCCTCGTGAAATTAATGCTATCAAGAAGCGATTCGAGCAAGGTGGAATTTGTCTTGCGGCATATACAAAAGGTAATTTTTCCGGCTATATATGGTTTAACCTGCACGATTATCGTGAAGATGAGGTAAAGTGTATCTACTCTCCATGGCCAGAAAAGGAAACTGCTTGGGATTATGATATTTATATAAAACCCTCTGTACGATTGGGCTTTGTATTCGCAAAACTATGGGATTCAGCAAACGCCCAGATGGCTAAACAAGGTATAAGATGGACACTTAGCAGAATTTCTGTTTTTAACCAAGCATCTCTACTATCTCACCAGCGCATTGGCGCCGAAAAAATTGGCACAGCCACGTTTATATGCCTGGGTTCTCTGCAATTGATGCTGGCAACAGTTTCGCCATATATTTGCCTATCCATTGGCGAAACAAATATCCCGAAAATAATCTTTAAAATGAGAAATGGATCCACATAATTGGACAGCTGGAAGGTGAGAAGAAGTGGATCCGGTCCGTTAGACACCAGAAGGTCGAAGTTAAGGAGTTATTTTCTGTATGATTATTTTATAAACAACAGGAGTACAGAAAGGTAGAGAAGTGTTTGCATCGAGTAAGAGACTGGCACCGGATCGGGAATCGGAAATTCAGTCTATGCAGGCAAAGATGGGTCAGTTGACTATGGTGAATGATTTTTTGTCCAAAGCGCTCGGTCGCTAGATCGAGCAGTTATTATCAACCGAACCGGTAGCTAAAGAAGACCTGTTGGTGATGCAATTGATTGACCGGTTCACATGGATAAACCTTTTCCCGGGTCACGGCATATATATAGTTGGAGCTATAATCAAATTTGGTATGTAAAGAACAAGTGGCTTCCTGTTTTTGATTTCCATTTTGTTTAAGAACGATACATACTTGTCTGTTACCCATTTCCCAGTAATTAGTCCTGAATCGGCTAATCCTTTGGTTTTTCCGGCTCAATTTCATCACGATAATCCGCCAGCGGGCGAATCGGTTCGATAATGTTTTCACCGCCAGAAGGCGTATCGATACCACGCGCGACATGGCTTTTCCGGTAGCCGTACAGGAAATAGAAAATCAATCCAATCCCCGTCCAAACCGGAAATACCAGTTTGGCATTCGTTGGCAGAAACAGAAAAAGCGTGACACAACCGCTTACGGCGAGAGGACCGACCAACCAGATGGCCGGTGTTCTGAAAGGTCTGTGGCGATGTCTATCCCTGATACGCAGCAACATGACGGTAAGCGCGACAACCATGAAGGCGAACAATGTGCCGGAATTGGAGATATCCGCAAGTTTTCCTACGGGCAGGAAAGCGGCGGCGATCGTTACACCGACACCGGTGACCATGGTTACGATATGCGGGGTTTTGAAGCGCGTATGGATGCGGCTCAGCACTTCCGGCAGGAGACCGTCACGCGACATGACGAAAAAAATGCGCGTCTGGCCGAACAACATCATGAGAATAACCGAAGGTAGCGCCAGGAAAGCGGCCAAGCCGAGCAGATTACCGATTTTTTCCCAGCCAATCTCGCGCAACACGTGCGCCAGTGCTTCTCGCGAGCACACCACAGGCTGCTGGCCGATTGCAGCCAGTGACTGGCATTGTTCGGCCAATGCCAGCGAGCCTGGCATGTATCCCTGACCCGCAGCATCCCTCAAAGGTTGCGCGCCGATTGCGCCAATCACACCGACTGAGACCAGGAGGTAAAACAACGTGCAGATCGCTAACGAGCTAATGAGTGCAATTGGAATGTTACGCTGCGGATCTTTGGTTTCTTCTGCGGCAGTGGACACGGCGTCAAAACCGACATAAGCGAAAAAAATGGACGCAGCGGCTGCAACGACGCCCGATGTGCCTAAGGGCAGGAACGGCTGAAAATTGTCCATATTGACGACCGGAATAGCCAGTGCGATAAAGGCTGTCAAGGCAGCGATTTTGACCGCCACAAGTGCGGCGTTGAATGCCGCGCTTTCCCGTGTGCCTATGACCAGCAATCCGACAACCAGTACGCAGATAATCGCTGCAGGCAAGTTGATGATGCCGCCTGCAAAGGGGCCATTTGCCAGGGCATAGGGGATTTCGATACCTAGAGAATTATTCAAGAGCCCGACAAAATAACCTGACCAGCCCACCGCGACCGCACCGGCCGCCACGGAATATTCAAGGATCAATGCCCAACCGACCATCCAAGCCACAAACTCACCGAGTACGGCATAAGAATAAGTATAAGCGGATCCGGATACAGGCACCATGGAAGAGAGTTCGGAATAGCACAGCGCCGCTACAGCGCACACAAAACCGGCAATGACGAAGGCAATCATCATGCCAGGGCCTGCTTTCTGCGCCGCTTCAGCAGTCAGTACGAAGATACCGGTGCCGATAATGGCACCGACGCCCAGAAGTGTTAACTGCCATACGCCCAAAGAACGGTGAAGACTTTTTTTCTCGGCTGTGGCCAGAATGGCATCTAGCGATTTCACGCGCCAGAAAATCATGGATTTCCTCCTTTCATTTAATCAGTATCTGGATGACCTTAAATCAGATGGGGGTAGTGTACAAGAAATGGGGCCGCTATAAAGGCTAAATAAGAATGAAAAATGAATGATGTACGAAATGAAGAACGGTAATGACATGAGATATGCCGATTTTTTGTCAAACCGTGACAAGATACTCACTTAATTTTTGCCGCAAGCCACAAATCAATCTTACTCACTGTTTACGCGATGCGTATAATGGAAACGAATAGCCACTTTGACGCTTTTTTCATGCTTGATCTCAAATCGGTTTTCGCTTCGGATGGTCTGTTATCCAGATACATACCGGGTTACCGGATACGCAGCCAACAACTGGAAATGGCGCGGGCCATTGCCGAAACGATTGAACGAAACGGCTTGCTCGTTGCCGAGGCAGGAACGGGAACCGGAAAAACATTTGCGTATCTGGTGCCTGCATTGCTCGCGGGCGGCAAAGTGATTATTTCCACCGGAACGAAAACGCTGCAGGATCAGTTGTTCAACCGGGATATCCCCAGTGTGCGCAAAGCACTGAATGTGCCGGTGACAGTGGCTTTGCTCAAAGGTCGCGCAAATTATATTTGTCATCATCATCTGGAAAGAAGTCTTCAGGATAATTATCTGAGTTTTGTCAACCGCGAGGAAATCAAATACTTACAATTGATCGAACGTTATGCATTGCGCAGCAAGGACGGTGATAAGGGTGGACTAAGCGCAGTACCTGAGAATGCAATGATCTGGCATCATGTAACAGCTACGCGGGAAAATTGCCTGGGCTCAGAATGTCCGAGCTACAAAAAATGTTTTTTGATGGAAGCACGTAAAAATGCGCTTGCAGCGGATATTGTGGTGGTGAATCATCATCTTTTCTTTGCGGATGTAATGCTGCGCGATGAAGGACTGACCGAATTATTGCCCGCCTGTAATACGGTTATTTTTGATGAGGCGCACCAGTTACCGCAAACCGCAAGTCTTTTTTTTGGCGAATCGACCAGCACCGGCCAGTTACTGGATTTAGCCCAGGACAGTCAGATTGAAGCCATGCAATCGGCGCGCGACTGTACGGCATTGCCTGATGCGATCGCAGCTCTGGAGAAAGCCGCGAAAGATTTGCGTTTGACGGTTGAAGACGAAAATATCCGTTACGCCCTGCCGGTGATTGAAAAAAACAGAGCATTCAAGCCAGCACTCAACCAATTGATTGAGAAACTCTCTGAATTGACAACAATCCTTGAAGCACAAGCGGAACGCTCTGAAGGTTTGGAAAATTGCTGGCACCGCGCGAATAATCATATTGATTTTATCCAACGCTGGTGTGATACGGGGGAGGAAAGTAAAAGCACAACTTATGTGCGCTGGGTGGAAGTGTACAGCCGGGTCTTACAATTGAACGCAACACCTTTATCGATTGCAGAGATTTTCAGTCGGCAACTCAATGCTTCGCCACGTGCTTGGATTTTTACTTCAGCAACATTGTCGGTCAAACAGAATTTCGACCATTATCTGCAGGAAATGGGATTGACCGCTGCGCAATCGCAGTGCTGGGACAGTCCCTTTAATTATCCCGAACAGGCGCTGTTATATGCACCAACCGGTTTACCGGAACCCCATCACCGTGATTATATTGAAAATGTCGTCAAGGCGGCACTCCCTGTTCTTAAAGCAAGCCGGGGACGCGCGTTTTTTTTGTGCACAAGCCTGCGCGCGATGCAACAGGTGTACGATCAATTGACCGCAACATTTTCGGCGGAAAACATTACCTTCCCATTGTTGCTGCAAAGTGATGGCTCACGTTCCTATATGTTGAAACGCTTCCGTGAACTGGAAAACGCTATTCTGATCGGCAGCCACTCGTTCTGGGAAGGGATAGACGTACGCGGTGAAGCACTATCGCTGGTGATCATCGATAAACTGCCATTTGCGCCGCCGGATGATCCGGTATTATCCGCACGCATTGAAAAAATTAACCGTGAAGGCGGCAATGCATTTATGGAATACCAGTTACCGCATGCCGTTATCAGCCTGAAACAGGGCGCTGGCCGTTTGATTCGCGATGAAACCGACCGGGGCGTACTGATGATTTGCGATCCACGGTTAACGACAAAATCCTATGGCCGGAAAATCTGGCAAAGCCTGCCGCCGATGAGACGCACACAACAACTTGCCGATGTAGAACAGTTCTTTATGACCGAAAATCAGCAGGCGGTTTCCTAGAACCTGTTCTTAGTGTGTCTCTAGTTGCCACATGCTTGCTTATGGATTCTGAAGATTAATGACGATGTCTGCTCCCAATTCACCGGTTGTAAACGCGGCATCATCGAATTTTGGGAATCCTAATCGCAACTTAGGGTTGTTTGAAAGTCCAAATGGCTCTGCAGGCCTCATATTCCATTTTTTATTCAGTTTTCGATTGCCATCAACATCGTGATAAGTCGCTACGGCGTAAATTCCCTGCTTGTCGAGATTGAAACAGACGACATGCTGCTCTTCAGTCGCCGGAATGCGAATGCGTTTTGTACGTCCCTTTTTATTCAGAAAATTTTCCGGATCATGATAGAGTTCAACGCTCAATATTCCTCCGTTATTTACTCCCTTGACGGTCACTCTGACCTGGGGAATGTTGGAACTACATAAATCGGCAGCTTCATAAGGGCGGATATCCATTTTTTCTTTACCATCGACTAATGACACAAATGTTATGCCAACAATAAAAAAAGAAAACAACCTGACACATTTTGATATCAGGCAAGACTGATTTTGCTTTACGAAATTCATCTTATAGAAAACCGTCTAATCGTACAATTCAAAACAACAAAGCAAAAATATCACAAATCAATACCTGATGAGCGAAAAACAAGTCACTTGCTTACTGTGATCCAGTCAATACCAACCAGAATAATCAAGCGATTATAAGGTCAATGCCGGGATTGAAATAAAAAGGAAAGGATAGAAAATATAAACGGGATATGAATATGATTATGCAACCATTTGTAACATTGTTACTTTACATATCCCGTCTTAATAGAACTCTAATTGATTCTGAAATCCAAATGATTCGGAATTATTCCGTATTACTAGTGCTAGTATCTTTAGAACAGCATTTCTCTATGAATGCCGGTTTTATTTATTGGAATTCAATTTACCCGGTAAGCTTGAATAATAGAATGCAAGATTCTCGATATCTTCTTTACTTAATGCTGCTGCCATACCGTTCATAATCGGATCCGTGCGATTGCCGGATTTGTAATCTTTCAGTACTTTTGCAATATATGTTCTATGCTGACCGCCGATGTGCGGAAAGGTAGGTGCGGGACTGTTACCATCCGCGCCGTGACATGAAGCGCATGCTTCTGCGGCCTTGCTTTTACCTGCCTCAATATCGGCGGCAATAACCTGTCCACATACCATCAAAGCAACACCGCTTAGCGCTGCAACAATACTTTTCTTCATAACTTGTTCCTTATGTGAATGTCCTGATTAGTTATTTGCGTAATAAGCTGCAAGATCTTTGATGTCTTCATCAGACAATGTTTTTGCGAGCGCTGTCATTGAAGGGTGACTGCGAGTGCCGTCTCTGTAACCCTGAAGCGCTTTAATCAGATACTCGGCGTGTTGTCCGCCGATTTTGGGTACATGATAAGCTTCTGGAAATGCTGTACGGTAACCCTCAATCCCATGACAGCCAATACACATAGAGTTTTTTTCCTTTCCTGCAGCCACATCACCTGCCTGAACAATACCGGAAAACACAAACAGCATACTTGCGGCAAGTAATAAACTAACCGTTGATTTTTGTTTCATTATAAGCCTCCTCCTCTTAAAAGCTAAACTTTAAACGATGTACTCGATTTGGTCAATGAATTGCGAACTATGTCCATGTTGTTTATAGGGAAATCGCTTCACAACTACCCGCATATTTTACCTGATTTTGATTCTAATTCTTCCCATCTTTCGAGACAATCATTCAAATCTTTTTCGATTTCCGAGAAGCGCTTCTGCAATGATTTTACCTCCTCTCGATCATCACGATAGAGCGCCGGATTATTGAGACTCAATGTGATGTTGGCCTGTTCTTGCTCGAGAGCCGCAATTTTGTCCGGTAATGCTGCCAATTCACGGGATTCCTGATAACTCATTTTTTTTGCTTGCGATACAGGTTTATTTTTCTTGATCTTTTCATCAGCTTTTTTATTAGTGTCAATTACTATACTATTCTTAACTTGCTCTTTTGCCCGCACCCAGTCCGCATAGCCACCGACATACTCACACAACAAACCTTTTCCTTCGAATGCAATGACCTGAGTAACAACGTTATCCAGAAATTCACGATCATGACTAACAAGAAAAAGTGTGCCGCAATAACCTTGCAGCAAATCTTCCAATAACTCCAATGTCTCGATATCCAGATCATTGGTGGGCTCGTCCAATACCATAACATTGGAAGGCTTGGTAAATAAACGCGCCAGCAATAACCGGTTACGCTCACCACCGGATAGCGATTTCACTGGAGAACGTGCACGTTGCGGGGAAAACAGGAAATCCTCCAAGTAACTGATGACATGTTTACGTTTGCCATTGATTTCAACGAATTCAGATCCTTGACTAATGGTTTCGGTCAATGTCAACTCATCATCCAGTTGCTCACGCATTTGATCAAAATATGCAATAGACAACTTTGTTCCTTGTTGCATTCGACCGGAATCCAGCTGCAATTCACCCAGAATAAGCTTTAACAGTGTGGATTTTCCTGCACCGTTCGGTCCGAGTAGTCCAATGCGGTCACCACGCATGATACGGCATGAGAAATCGTCGATAATGATTTTATCTCCATACTGTTTACATACATGAGTGAGCTCAGCAACCAGATTGCCTGATTGTTCACCGACATCGACATTGATATTGACTTTTCCGGTACGCTCCTTCCGCGCCGCACGTTCTTTCCGTAATGCCTCCAATCGACGAACACGTCCTTCATTACGTGTACATCGGGCCTGTACACCTTTGCGTATCCAGATCTCTTCCTGAGCAAGCACTTTGTCAAATTTCTGTTGATGCGTTGCTTCGATTTCCAGCATTTCCATTTTCCTGCGCTGATATTCTGAAAACTCTCCCGGAAAACTAGTAAGCACACCACGATCGAGTTCGATAATCCGAGTTGCAACGTGATCCAGAAAACGGCGATCATGCGTAATGAACAATACGCTACCAGAAAAATTTTGCAGAAACTCTTCCAGCCATTCGATTGATGCGAAATCCAGATGGTTTGTCGGCTCATCCAGCAACAATATGTTTGGCGATAAAACCAGCGCACGCGCCAGAGCAACGCGTTTCCTTAAACCACCTGACAAGTGTTCGATCAGCGTATCCGCAGGAAGACTCAATTTGTCAATGGCTATTTCAATACGCGCTTGCATGCTCCATCCATCATGCGTGTCAAGTTCGTTTTGTAGATTCTGTAGACGTCCCAGTAGGTGCTCGGTATTTGAGTGGCCGGTACCTAATTCATGGGAAACAGTATGATATTCCAATAGTGTCTGACTGATAGCACCCAAACCATTGGATACTTCCTGAAAGACAGTATTACTCGGCGTCAGCTCCGGCTCTTGCGGAACATACGCAATTTTTAATGCAGGAGTAGACCATAATTTACCATCATCCAGTTTGATTGAACCTGACAATACTTTCAAAAGACTCGATTTGCCACCGCCATTTCTGCCTATAAGTCCGACACGCTCGCCAGGATCTATCTGGAAGCTGGCATGATCGAGCAAAGCGTGATGACCGAAGGCTAAGCAAGCCTTCTCCAACGTAATCAATGGCATAAAATTGTAATCAGTGCTGACATAAGAGAATGCAAAAAAACCAAAAGTATGGCTCTGTTATGATTGCAGACAAACGACAAAATGAATTGCAAAAAAATTAACCGCCAACGGCCCGGTATTATAGGACATTAGCGGTTATATTTTATTTTGAAGATGGTGGTTTTTTAATTATTCTGCAGAAGATACGCTGATTTTCTTCGGTTTGACATCTTCTTTTTTAGGTATAGTCAATTCCAACACACCATGCTTAGAAACAGCAGAAATGGCATCGGGATTAGCGGTATCCGGTAAACTGAACCGGCGATAGAATGAACCATAAGTACGCTCCACACGTTTATAGCCATCTTTCTCTGTTTTAGCCTCAGTTTCTTTTTCGCCTTTAATCGTCAATACACCATGCTCCATACTGACATCAATATTTTCAGGTTTAACGCCCGGAATATCCGCATGTATTACAAATTTGTCCTTCTCTTCTTTAATGTCAACAGCCGGCGCCCACTCGGCTGTCGCGGTTGAACCTTCGGCAGCACCGCGTTCGAGTTCTTTTTGGAGTTGACTTAACAAACCCAAACCCCAAGGTTCATAACGTGTAATAGCCATCATTTTCTCCTTTTCAAGAAACAAGATTAATCAATGAAATTCACAGTTTTTGATATGCGGCTGTTCGTTGTGATTTCAAGAGTAAAACATGATTTATTTAGGATACAAAGGGCTAACAGATGTTGAAAAATGTGTTCGAGGCAGCCGATGCAAGGCAAAAAACAGAGTTTATACTCGACAAATGAGCATTCTGAGTCTGTTTCTAACACCGCAACGGCAACGCAGATCGCTTTTTCAACAACCCGCTAAAATATCAGTTGATGTTATAACGGCGTAATGCTTTCCAGCCACCAAAAAGCGCCCCCCCCAGCAAAGCAAAAATCCACCAGTTATATACGGCCCACATTGTTGGATTGGAATCAACAACGATATTGGCTTCTGCCAGTTCAATGACGTTGGCCTTTTGATGACCATATTCGGTTGAAGTAACATGCATTCTAAATTTGATCGTTTGTACGCCGGAAGATTCGGGTATAACTCGCCATTTCCACTCTTTTGTATCCTGGAGTCCATATAACTGATTCTGTGGCCCGGGATTTTCAATGCGAAAGTCTTCTCCTGTAATTTCGGCTTTCATATTGGGTGAAATGAAACCGGTAATCCCCTGAATTGACATACCTTCGGATGAAATTGCCACAATATCATTAATGAATTCCGCCAGAATTTGCGTGTTTACTTTTAGAGCGACATCAAAACCTTCGTACTGCTTAACCTCGGTTGGCGCTGCAACAGCATTGTTGTCCAGCGGTATTTTCATAATCACTGGATAAACAAATTGATTCTTGTTAGCCAGCATATGCATAAACGAATTGATTGAAAATGGAATGACCAGCAATACCAGTAATAATGCGACTGGCATTAAAAAGCTGGTGTTTACGCTGGATTCCATGATTTTTTCATCTGCGATATTCTCTCTGGCATCATTTTCTTTTTGCGTATCTGATTCCGGATTATCTGATTGCGAGTTGTTCATAAATCCTCCTGCTGTTCGATTTGTCGTTATGCGCCATATTATCATTTTTGTCTTGATCGTTACGCCATTACTTCAAGCTCCGCAGCTCCAGATTATTATTCAACAATATATGAAGTGTACTTTCCAAAAAGAAAAGAAGAACAAATTTCGAAATTGAATTTGACAAAAACAAAGATATCGCCATAAACGACCGGTTTTATTCCGCTCTGGCAGTGTAGATATATTAAAAATACCTAAAAATCCCCTGCTGCCAATACTTCAATCTGACAGCAGGGAATGGGGGGATGTCAATAAAGTGATTTAATTTTCTACCGTTTTAGATCGCCTCTGCTTAAGGCACGATCCGGTTATTGAGTATTTCTTTGCTTTGGTTATTCCAGATGACGTCTGTCAGGTTGGAGTAACGG
>JAHBZZ010000029.1 GCA_019635215.1 Nitrosomonas sp. | reverse complement strand
CACCTAGCTCAACAACTTCCTGGCAAAAGTATAGAAACAATACAGGAATAGAAGCCTGAAAATGCCCTATAATACCCATCTTTAGCGCGCCGCCACTACTTCCGCCCGCGGTGAACCTCACAAGATTTACTCACATGTCACAACAATTTATTTTTCCTGCCTCCGGGACGATTCATCGCTCACTTTTCTCGCCCGACTCCTGTGATGCCCTGTATCTTGCGCAACTCGGCCAATACAAAAAACCAATCACGGTCATTACCGCCAATGCGACTGATGCGCAGCGGCTCATGGACGAAATCCCCTTTTTCGCACCCGAATTATCCATTCATTTATTACCCGACTGGGAAACATTACCGTACGATACCTTCTCACCGCATCATGATCTTGTCTCCGAACGTCTGGCAACACTGTACCAGGTTATGAACAAATCCTGCGATTTGTTGATCGCGCCGCTGACTACATCACTGTATCGCATCCTGCCACGTGAATATCTTGCCGCGCACACTTTTTTTCTTAAAAAAGGAGAACAGCTTGATATCAATACTTTACGCGCTCAAATGTCACTGGCAGGCTACACCCATGTCACACAGGTTTTCTCACCCGGAGAATACAGTATCCGTGGCGGATTGATTGATCTGTTTCCCATGGGTAGCGCGATCCCCTTTCGCATCGATCTGATGCATAATGAAATTGATACGATCCGCACTTTTGATGTCGATACACAGCGCAGTATCTATCCGGTCAATGACATCCGGCTCTTGCCGGCACGTGAATTTCCACTGGATGAAAAAGGCCGCACCTGTTTCCGCAGTCAATTTCGCGAGAAATTCGAAGGAGACCCCACTAAAAAACAAATCTATAAAGATATCAGCAACGGTATAGCACCTGCCGGGATCGAGTATTACCTCCCCTTATTTTTCGAACAGACTGCGACACTCTTTGATTATCTGCCGGAAGACACACTCATCTGCCTGCATCGGGATGTACGTCCTGTACTCGATGAATTCTGGAGTGACACGCAATCCCGTTATCAATTGTTACGGGCTGATCCTGAGCGCCCCTTGTTACCGCCTGAAACGCTTTTTCTACCTGCTGACGGATTCTTCGGCAAACTCAAGCCTTACCCGCGCACCGAGATACTGCCGAAAAGCGAAAATGATCATGTCGGATCGATCTTTAATACACAGGACTTGCCTGCCGTGCAAGTTAATCGGCATGCCGAAAATCCGCTGGAAAAACTGACCGCTTTTATCAACCGCTTTACGGATAGCGGCGGACGGATATTGATCCATGCCGAAAGCGTAGGCAGACGGGAATTAATGGCCGACTACTTCAATCATTACCGGCTGCGGCCGGTTCTCTGCGAAACTTACGCACAGTTTTTGGCCAGCACCAAGCCCCTGATGTTATGCGCCTCCCCATTAAATAACGGCTTTATTCTCGGCGATGAAAAATTGGCTTTCATAACGGAAGCCGAATTATACGCGACGCATATCCAGGGACGGCGTGAAAGGGAATCACGCAAAACCACATCAGCCGATAATATTCTGCGCGATTTGTCTGAAATCAAGCCGGGCGATCCAGTGGTTCATGAACAACACGGCATCGGCCGCTATATGGGGCTGGTCAGCATGGATCTCGGCGAGGGTGAGCACGGCGAGCTCAGCGAATTTTTATCGGTGGAATACGAAGGCGGCGACAAGTTATATGTTCCCGTGTCTCAATTGCATCTTATCGGACGCTACAGTGGCACCTCCCCTGAATCCGCACCGCTGCACAAATTGGGCAGCGGTCAATGGGACAAGGCCAAGCGTAAAGCCATGCAGCAAGTGCGCGATACTGCCGCCGAATTGCTCAATTTATACGCGCAGCGCGCTGCACGGCAGGGTCATACGTTCAGCCTGAACCAACATGATTATGAAGCTTTTGCCGAAGGCTTCGGCTTTGAGGAAACAGCAGACCAAGCAGCCGCCATTCAATCCGTCATAGGAGATTTGACTTCCGGCAAACCAATGGACCGTTTAATCTGCGGCGATGTCGGATTTGGCAAAACCGAAGTTGCCCTGCGCGCGGCTTTTGTTGCTGTCGCCGATGGCAAACAAGTCGCAGTACTGGTGCCAACCACCCTCCTCGCCGAACAGCATTTCCAGAATTTTTCCGATCGCTTCGGGCTGGTTGCTGATCAATGGCCGGTAAAAATTGCGGAACTATCACGATTCCGTTCCGCCAAGGAGCAGACCCGGACACTGCACGAATTGGCCCAGGGGCAGATCGACATTGTCATCGGCACACATAAATTGCTGCAAACAAGTGTTCGATTCAAGCAGCTTGGTCTGGTCATTATTGATGAAGAGCACCGCTTTGGCGTACGTCAAAAAGAGCAACTCAAAAAACTGCGCGCCGAAGTCGATGTATTGACGCTCACCGCCACGCCTATTCCACGTACACTGGCGATGTCTCTCGAAGGCCTGCGCGACTTTTCCATTATCGCTACCGCGCCGCAGCGGCGGCTTGCGATCAGAACCTTTGTCAGCAACTTTTCCATGGGCATTATACGCGAAGCATGCCTGCGCGAACTAAAACGCGGCGGACAGATTTATTTTCTTCACAATGAAGTCAGCACGATACAGCACATGCAGGACAAACTGGCTGAAATATTGCCCGAAGCACGTATCCATATCGCGCATGGACAAATGCGTGAACGCGAACTTGAACACGTCATGCGCGATTTCTATCAGCAGCGATTCAATCTATTGCTCTGTACAACAATCATTGAAACCGGTATCGATGTACCCAGCGCAAACACTATCATCATCAACAATGCCAACAAATTCGGCCTTGCCCAGCTCCATCAGCTGCGCGGCCGCGTCGGCCGCTCGCATCATCAGGCCTATGCCTATCTGCTCGTATCAGACGAAAAAACACTGAATGCTCAGGCTAAGAAACGGCTGGAAGCCATACAAGCGATGGAGGAGCTCGGCTCCGGTTTTTATCTGGCGATGCACGACCTGGAAATCCGCGGCGCCGGTGCAGTTCTGAGCGAATCACAGAGCGGCGAAATGCAGGAGATCGGCTTTAGTTTATACAGCGCCATGCTGGACACCGCTATTCAATCGCTGAAAGAAGGCTTTGAACCCGACATGCAACACCCGTTGGGGATAGCCACTGAGATCAATCTGCATGTCCCCGCCTTGCTACCGGAAAACTATTGCCAGGATGTTCACGAACGGCTGATTTTGTATAAACGCATGGCCAATTGCACACACGATGAACAACTCGACGATATGCAAAGTGAACTGATTGACCGTTTCGGCCTGCTGCCCGATGCTGCGCGCGCCTTGCTCGACAGCCACCGCTTACGTATTGCTGCCAAGCCGTTAGGTATCATCCGTATAGATGCACATGCGGAAAACATTCAGGTACAGTTTAAGCCTGACCCACCGATTAATCCTGCAAAAATTATCCAACTGATACAAAGCAACCGCGCATATTCACTCGCCGGGCCTGACCGGTTGAAGATCCAGATGCATATTCCTGAAGTCAGAAACCGCGTTTTGCATATTCAAAATCTGATTCAATCACTGCAGGCGCATTGAATCCGGTAATGATCATCCGCGACGGCGGAATCAATTCGCGGTATTGGAAAACCAGCCTTATCGGATTGATATCGCTGACGATTGAAGAACGCTTCACTGTTTAGTCCCAGCCTATTCTTCATCATACGCGCTCTTCTCACTTGAAAAACGATATCCCGTTCCTCTGACGGTTTGTACAAGGTTATCCTTGTTCACCTTTTCCAGTACTTTGCGTAGCCGCCGGATATGAACATCAACGGTTCTGTCCTCGATAAAGACGTGATCGCCCCAAATGCGATCGAGAAGTTGCGTGCGCGTATAAACACGCTCCTTATGCGCCATCAGGAAATGTAATAACCGGAATTCGGTAGGCCCGAGCTTGACCTCATTGTATTTGGAACATGAATCATCACAATACGCCAGAACACGATGTGTGGCAGGATCAATCCTGAGCCCCCCGGCTTCAATGATCTCATCCGAAATCTCAGGAATGCGCCGACGCAGCACGGCTTTGATACGCGCAGTCAATTCACGGGGTGAAAATGGCTTGGTAATATAATCGTCAGCGCCCGCTTCCAGGCCGGAAATTTTATCTTCCAGTTCGATACGTGCGGTCAGCATAATAATGGGAATAACCTGTGTACGCGTGTTACGGCGTAACTGACGGGCAAACTCCAGTCCGCTCATATTCGGCAGCATCCAGTCCAGCAAAACAAGATCCGGCAAAACATTATTAATCATCACTGTCGCCTGCTCGGCGTTACTCGCACAAATCGGCGTAAGCCCCGATTTTTTTAAATTATACGATATTAAATCCTGGATTGCAGGTTCATCTTCCACGACCAGAACAGTTATAGACATCAGACAACTCCATCGCATTTTTTTACTTGCCAAAACAGCTGCAGAAATCTTTGACACAAAAAATTCTGAGGTATGGCTGATGAATCATGTTATAAAAATAAGATGACAATTTTGTGACAAATCACGGTATTCTGTCATAAATCCAAAAAACAGACGCTTCACTGAAGCGGTGATAGTAACTTAATCAGGCAGATTGCTTAATTAACCCACCAACCTGATAACTGTCGAAAGTTAGTCGCCGCATTTCAGTTAAAATGGTCAGCCGAAGATTACAGTGATCGGCATTGATCTGTTTCGGGTACACCTAGTTTAAGGAGAAAATATTATGAATCTTCCATTCCAGAGCGATGCACTGGGTAAATTGACCCTGCGCCTCAGCGTAGGTGTACTGATGCTGTTTCATGGCGTCTATAAGATACTCAACCCGGCTTCCCTCGATTTTATCGGCAAACAGCTGGCTGGCATGAATCTGCCCCAGACGCTGGCTTACGGGGTGTATCTGGGGGAAGTCATTGCGCCGCTGATGATTATCCTTGGAATCTTTTCCCGGTTTGGCGGCCTGCTTGTTTTCGGCAATATGCTATTTGCCATAGCGCTCGCGCATCGCAGTCAGTTATTTTCATTAACCGATCACGGTGGATATGCGCTGGAATTGCAGATTTTCTTCTTGCTCACAGGGCTTGCCGTGTTCTTTCTTGGCAGTGGCAGAATTGCCGTTAAACCTGATTAGAACATTTTTGTTTTAGTTACATACTGATCTGATCCAGTAAAACCGGACACTTCAGTTAAGTGAATTTTATCGTTTTTACCATTTCTATCTCATATTGATTGGGATGACAGAAACCCAAAGAATAAGATGGGGCATACCCATAAGTATTCAATCCCCCCGCAAGCCCAATCGGATCGGATGACAGATATCTACCGGTTTGCGGTTCATAATCCCTGAAATAATTATAATGCAGCCCAGTTTCGGTATCGAAATACTGCTCGGCAAAGCGAAGATTGTATTCGAATAGGTTACTGTCCGGATTTTCATCGGGCAAATTATCGCCGAATGCGTTACGGTTGTGCCATTGCCAAACCGGTGTGTTGCTGCTGTCCACAATTATCCGTGGGGTATTGAGATGGTCTGCGTGAATGTAATAAACCTGAACAGGATCATTCACCATATCCTGCTTGAGACAGCAACCGGAATATCGTCAAACCAGACGGTTTCCTGGCTCAGTTGCCATGCACCGGGTTTTCTTCTGACAGTTGGGGTACTGTAATCGCCAATCAGTCTGCCAGCCGGATCATATACGAACATGGTCGACTCGATTTTCCGGCCTTGAGGTTTCATTTTGAGCGTACGCTCTCCATGGCCGTTGTACAGGCTGGAAACAACAGTCGTATCCCCTGTCGACACGTTCGAAAGCCGTCCGACAGTATTCCATGTAAAAACAAGCATTCCATCGGCTACCGCATTGCCTGCCGCATCATAAATATAAGTTTTGGTTACCGGCCCCGCCACTCTGAGCAGGCGATTGCTATCGGCATCGATGGTGTATGGATATACCGTAGCACCGGATTGTTCGAGTATCCGGTTACCGGTTGAAACGGCTCAACAAGCGAAGCACATTAGGTAATTTACTAACTGATACAGAATTCTGAGCACTCTCTTTTCTAAACAGTATAACGACCATTACAAGCAAACTGCCAACCTCTTCAAAAAAGACCTGGCAGCTTGCTTTAGCGACTCGTTATAATCCAATTCGGATTACAGACTTCTTATCTCATATAATTGAAGCCACTATTTCTGGATAATGAGCTATGGCTTAGTTGCAATTCCGACAGCATCAATATCTAGAATAACAGTGTCATTACTCGGCAAATCATGATTTAGAGTAAAAACAGTGGTCTTCATCTCAGTTGCCGTTAAGCAAATTGTAGGTAAATCACCTGGTAATCCTGAAGCAGGAGTCGAGCCGGTAATGTCCCATATTTTACTGAAGCGACTGTTACTTATCATATCCGCGTACGATTTTTCCCAGGTTTCATCTGCTGTTCTTAGGCCGTAACCAACCCATACTTCACCATCATCAACGAATGCGCTAACATCAATGGGTTCATGAGAGAGCATAATGGGCATGACAGGCTGAAGCTTGTCATCTCCGTTTGGCAGAATGACGGGGTAATTCTTAGGTGTAGTATCGTCATTGTCGGCAGCATTCAACCATGAAGTACCGTCAGTTAGCCATATAACATCAGGTTGACTTTTACGCCGGAAACCCACGAAAATATCTCCGGGTTTGAAGTGGTCCTGCTCATTGATGATTACATTATGATCGAGAATAACTTTATCGAATTTTCCGAACTCACTTCTAACCGATGTCTGTGGAAAGCAATACTCCGCAGGCGCAGAGAATTTAACGGTATCCGCTTGTGAGGATATTCCACAGATTAATAACATACTTGCAAGTAAGAACTTCTGTATACGGAATTTCATGGGGTATCTCCAAATTTTATAATGAAAACACTCTGCTGCTAGCAGCGAAGTGTTGCTAAAGCCTGAACGATTCGAAACTAAATCTCCGAGATTAGGGAACTCTCACTCGGCGGAAAACTTGGTTGCCTGTTGGGGCAGGTAAGTTAACAGTTACTGGAATACTTCCTGTTGAAATGACCAAAGCTGTAACGTCTGCAACTGAAACTCCGAGTGGACTGGTTGCTTTGACAGCGGCATATACACCAGCTATATGAGGTGCGGCTTGAGATGTGCCTGACATTAATTGTAGTAGTTCTGACATCGCCAGTGACGGCTTGAATATGACGTCGCCAGAGCTATCGAAATCACAATCAGCAGCATCTATATTCAGAAATCAACGTTAGCACTGTTATCAGCATGGATCACAGTTTCAATTGCTTCAAGACTATCATCATCAATCACCTTAATCCGATATGCATGTATCACATCACGAGTAAAAGAAATTGCATTATTACTACCTGTCAGAATGCGCAACCGCTTTCGTTAACATAGAAACGCTTACCCACGGATAAGATCAAGGAAGAATGATGGAAAAACACCCGCCGCCATCGATACCGTCATTATTTATAGTGATATAGCCTTCCTTTCCTTTGTTTTGGTGCATTTCAGCCGCTACTCCGGAAAAATATAGCCCGAGCCCCGTGTTGCTGGATTTGAAACTGAACCGTTTTTGAGCATCATGCGCTGACATGAGAAACATCTCGGCGGGATAGCCGGGACCATCATCTTTAATCTGCAAAACAAAGTTTTGATTTTCCTGCCAGGCGGCTATTTCCACCTTCGATTTTGCATAGACATATAAATTATTCATGATATTGGCCAGTACGCCGTGTATCAGGTCGCTGTCGAGATACCAGTGCAAATCATCGTCACACTGCACGGAAAATGAAATATTATTTTTTGTGAACAGAGGCATATAAGGATCCAGCGCATCGGCAAGAAAATCCCGGATTCCTGTTTCACGGATATGCGCGAAATATTGCGCCTGATCGATACGATACAAAACCAGCAACTGAATTAAGTGGTTATTGATACGTTTGCCCTGGTATTGCAACTGCTCCAACTCGCACCTGCTCTTGCTGTCTTCAATTGTTACGCTGATTTCATCGATCTTGTTAATCAAAATACTGAGCGAATTTTTCATATCATGGATACAACCGGCCAACACAGTTGAGAAATCCATGGATTTTATTGAAGATTGATCCAGGAAATGATTACGTTGTTTCATTACTCAGTTCCTCAGTCAACTTTAATAACTGGAAATATTTTTGATTATTGGGATCAACTTTATGACCTTGCTCCATCAGTTTCTGACACAACGAAAAATATTTACCCATCTCGCGTGTTCTCTTCATTTGCCTGATCATTGAATACGCGGCATTGAAGTTTATTGTCGCATTATTGGGCATGCCTTTTGCAGCCTGAATAAAGAAGTTAATCGATTGCTCCAGTTTGCCATCCTGAACCATTTTGACGCCCTCATTATTGATTTTGACAATCTCCTGCCGTGTGCTTTGTATGATGTCATTGGCTTCGTCAAGCTTTCCTGCTTTTTCGTAAAGCTGCCTGACCTGGTCGAGCAATTTCTCGTTCTCGGAATGGTCATTGACAAGCTGTTTGATAATTTTATTGGTCAGTTCGTGATTATCGAGCGTCAAACATGTTTGTGCAATTTCCAGCGCAGTTTCCGGATGTAAAGCGCCAGCGCGTTTATTCAAGTTTTTGAACACAATATCCAGGTTTTTCCCGCACTCATCTAAATCGTTGGTCTCCCGGTACAGAATCGATTTAGATAGTGCAATATATAATTGCGCATCGGGATTATTTTTGAAGTCTTGTTTGATATTTTCTATCGATTCAAATGCCTCTTTAATCTTGTCTTGATTGATCAGTGACCGGGTTAAACCGGCAGCATCAGCCAGATTACCGAAACAAGAATTCCGACCCGTCAGAATGGCATTTCCATAAGCCTCTTCGGCGATATCATAGGCGCCGTTCCGGAATGCGATTGCACCCAATTTTCGTTGCCGTACCGGCGATTTAGGTGACAGATCGATTGCGCGTTCAAGCATATGCTGACTACGTTCCAATTGCCCTTGAACTTCCAGCGTATCCGCCAACCAATCCAGTGCATGAATATAAGCCGGGTTTTCATTAATCAATAACTCAAATTGCACTTCGGCTTCAGCATAGTTTTGTTTCTGAAAATAGACTTTTCCCAAAGCCAACCGGACCCAGGGAATATCTCTGTCTTTCAGTAGATCGATATAATACCGTTCCGCTTCATCAAGACGGCCGAGCTTGCATAACAAATCACCTTTAATTTTCTGAACTTCGATTAAACCATATGTCTCTTCCCGGAGTTTTTGATCGCATATATTGAGCGCTTTGGAAAAATTTTTGGCATTAACAGCTTCAGCGATCTCTTCCAATTTTGCTTTTCTGCGGGAAGCTTTCTCCAGACGGGTCTGGATCTGCGACTGGGTAAATGGCTTTGAAATGTAGTCATCGGGCAAATGATCAATTGCGCCCATCACCATTTTCGACGCATTTTCCGTGGTGACAATAAAAAATATCGCGGCATGGCTTAACAGATTTCGATGACGCGCTTCTTCCAGAACCTGCTGCCCATCCCTGCCATTGCCAAGCTTGTAATCGCACAACACGATATCGAAAGCATTTCCCTCGAGTAACTCGATCGCTTCTTTCCCATTCCTGGCCATAGCTACTTTAGCCGGCCCGAGCGGCATCAGCATTTCACGTATCAACAGACGCATTTTGTCGTAATCGTCGACAATTAACACAGATTTGTTTTTAAGACTCCAAAGATTCATACCCAGACCAGTTAAATGTTTTCAATCGGATTGCAATAAGCTGTGACAATGTTTATCGGTCAGACCGGTATTTTCTTGATCCGGCTTCTTCTTTCTACAACACCAAAGACCTTAGGTGCCACAAAAGCATTTCACTGCGCTGTCATAAAAATGCAACATTTGCTGCGTAGTATTCGGAGCTACGAAAGGCCATTACGAGATCATGGATTGGTCATATCAAATTAAAGTCATTGAGATACAGTAATTTATGCTGAAGCACAAAGAAACAGGCCATGCTTTACTGGCCGGACTGTTCATCGCGTTATGGATTTTTTCAATATCCCCCGCCAGGGCAAGCAGCCTGGAAAATATGGCGAAATCGCTGGCAAAAATCCGCGGGGAAGTTGAAACACTGCAAACGCAACTGGATATCGAAAAAGAAAAGCATGCAAATCAGATAACGGCACTTTCTTCCCAATTGGCCGACCTGAGCGTCGAAGAAAGAAGGCAGAAAACAACGATTGAGAAACTGGAACATACACTGGAAACACTCTCACAAGCTTCCCGTCAGGCCGAACAATCGGGCGAACAGTTAAAACCGGTGCTATTGAAAGCGCTCGCACATTACAAACACTATGTGCTGACTGGATACCCTTTCAGAATCGAAGACCGGATCAAAACGATTGAAACACTGGAGGACAATATCACACGGCAACTGGTCGATCCCAACAAAGCGGTCAATCAGGCATGGGCCCTGATCGAAGATGAAATCCGCTTAAGCAAGGAAAACGGACTATACCAGCAGGCGATCTCGTTGGACGGCGAGAAAGTCCTCGCGGATATCGCCAAAATCGGAACGGTATTCCTGTTTTTCCAAACCCGTGATAACCGGTCGGGAATGGCCAAAATATCCGAGAATGGCGGATGGCGGTTCGAAACAGTGTCCGCCGCAAGTGATACCGAGCGTATTGCCAAACTGTTTGATGCATTGAAGAAACAAATCCGCCAGGGTTACTTTGAATTACCGAATCCATTGAAATAATGAATAAATCATTGCTTTTGTTTTTAGCTGCAGCGTTTGCAGCCATATCCGGCATTTCACCCGCTTATGCCGAGGAATCGATCAACGTCGAACCGCTATCGCAGGATGCTGCGTCGAACTCCGCTGTAAAACCGGCAGCAAATGCGCAACAACCTTCACCCCCAGTCCGGGAAAAAGTTGACCTGGAAACCGCTTATAAGCGCGAATACGCCTTTCTCGAAGTGCAAAAAAGGGAGCTGACTGATCGTTTGAAAAAATACCAGGCCAGCACGCAAAGCGAAATCCGTGAACTCAATAACAAAATTGCCGTACTGGACCGTGCTTCGGTAGACCGCTCAGCCCGAATCGATCAATTGAATACATTATTGGCCGAAGCCGAACGTGGCGAAGCAGCGGTAACGGAACGCACCGACGCGCTTGAGATCACCTATGCTCAGGCCGAAGCAACGCTGAAAAATCATGATAAAGAAATGCCTTCAACATTGATGGAATCGAAAGGCAATGACACCACAAAAGTGGCCTACTTATTTGATCAAGCGCTTACCTTGCTGCGAGCACTCGGCGCAATTCAGATGACATCAGGCAACTTTTTTCTGGAAAACGGTAAGCAGACACAAGGCGAGATCATCCGTCTGGGAAATATCGCGGCTTATGGCGTCAGCACCGAAGGCAGTGGTAGTCTGGTGCCCGCCGGTGGCGGTGATTTCAAGATCTGGCGTGAATCCACCGCGAATAGTGCCACAGCACTCAGCAAAAACCAGCAGCCAGAAACATTGCAGCTATTTATATTCGAATCCCGCACCCAGAGCATTGATGAAACCGCCGATAAAACCGTATTGGAGGTCATCCATTCCGGCGGCATCATTGGCTGGGTCATTGTTGGACTTGGCATTCTAACGCTATTACTGATATGCATCCGGATTTATCTGTTGCGCTCAAATAGCACCAATACGCAACACATCACTGACCAAGTCATCCAGCAAGTGATCGACGGTAACCTGGAAAGCGCTAGAAAAAGCTGTGAAACAGGTGCATCAGCGATCACACGAGTTTTGTCGAATACTCTGCGGCACCTGAAAGATGATCGGGATCACATGGAAAGTGTTGTACATGAAGCAATCCTGCGTGAATCCGGTGCATTAGATCGCTTCGGTTCGGCGATTCTGGTCATTGCCTCGGTTTCACCCCTACTGGGCCTGCTCGGCACCGTTACCGGCATGATTGCCACATTCGATGTCATTACCGAATTCGGCACTGGGGATCCCAAGCTGCTTTCCGGGGGCATTTCCATTGCACTAGTGACCACAGAACTGGGACTGATTGTCGCTATTCCGGCATTACTGACAGGTTCAGTGCTCTCCGCCTGGGCAAGAAGCATCAAGCGCGACATGGAACATGCGGCATTGAGAGTAACTAACGCTTTCCTTGGCAGACCAATTTCGGATCCGAACACACTGAAAAATAAAGCACCAACTTTTGCAGATGCACCCATGACATCCGCGCTAAGCAGTCCAGCATGATAGGAAATAAAGCAGATGCCAGCCAATTTGCATGAAATCATTCTGCTGACTAAGGGACTGTTCAGTGCCGGTGGTTTTGTTATGCCACCTCTATTGTTCTGCGCTCTACTGCTCTGGTACGGATTAGGATACCGGTATTGGACGCTGAAATCATCCCACGCCATGTCGATTCACGACATGCTTGATTTTTACAGCAGCAACACCAACCAATCTCCTTGCAGCATCGTCGAACAAGCAGTTCAGCAAGGCATTGTGCTGCGCAGCAAAGGCATCAGAAACCTGCGACGCTTCCTGGATGAAATTTTCTATAGTTATCTGAAAGAGATTCGGCGATTCTCGGTTATGACTAAAACCATTGTCGTCATTTCCCCATTACTGGGATTGCTCGGAACGGTAATCGGCATGATCGAAACATTCGATTCTTTGGGCTCAATGTCCCTGTTTACGCAATCGGGCGGCATCGCGGGCGGTATATCGCAAGCATTGATATCCACCCAGACCGGACTGGCTGTAGCTATTCCCGGCATGCTGCTGCACAGCATGCTGCATAAAAAACAACAAAAAATCGAGCACGAATTATTACAGGTCAGAGAACTGTTATGCGTGCATTCCGCCTCGCTAACCCGACCCTCACACCACTAATCAGACAGGAGTATTTTTACCATGCAATATCACGACGATCCGATAGAAACCGATGCAACCATCGATATCGGCCCGATGATCGATATCGTTTTTATCTTACTGATCTTTTTTATGGTCACAACAACCTTTGTCAAAGACATGAAACTCGAATTGGAACGCCCTAAGGCAAGCAGCGCAATATCGGCATCCAGCAAGGCTATCCGGTTATATATCGATCAACACGGCGACACTTATCTGGATGGCGAACCAGTACGCATGTGGCTGATACAAAGCAAGCTGCGCGACTTACTGAGCACATCGACCAGCAAAATTGTGCTGGTGGTGACCGATGAAGGCGTTCCAGCTGGCAAGCTGGTTGAAGTGGTCGATCAGGCGCGCCTGTCCGGCGCGGAAAGTGTAGGCGTAGCAACTCAAAAAGAAGCGGGGTAATCATCATGCAGACAACAATGACACAATCAACAGCACACCCAACAAAATTCAATGGCAAGCATGGCGCGGCGATCGTTTCCATGTTGACAGGTCCGATATTCGTCTTCGGACTCATTCTAATCATGAATCACTATATTGGCAAAACTGACAAGACACCAGCACAGGAAGTGACTGAAATCGCCATGATCAAACAGATTCAGGAACAACCCAAGCAGGAAATCAAAAAAGTTGAACCACCACGACGCATCACACCGTCACAAGCACCTGCTCCCTTCAGTGGGCTTGATACCGCACTTTCCGGTATTGATCTCGGCATGCTGGGTTTTAACACCGGACAGATGGGTGATCTGGACGATTCCCTGATCGGCAAAACCGGCAATACGGTTATGACGGCTGACTTGGTCGATGTACCACCCAGAGCAATAGCGCAAGGTACGTTCAGATATCCACCGTCAGCCAAAAAGAATGGTATCAAAGGCTATGTGGTGCTATCGATTCTGGTGAGTGAAAAAGGAGCGGTCGATCAGGTCCAGGTGCTGGAATCAAGTCCTTCGGGTGTGTTCGATGCGGCTGCATTACAGGGCATACGATCCTGGCAATTTGAACCGGCGAAATATAAGGGCGATGTTGTCCGCGTATGGGCGAAACAGAGAATCCGTTTTGACTTGTCGTGATAGCGTAATTATGTCGGGAAATCCTGTGCATTCTTATTTCCGCATTGCTCCAGAAAAACTTGCACTTTTCGGTATTGCACTGTTACTGGTATTTTACAGTGCCACCGGCTGGCCGGGCAGCCAGAAATCCCAGCAGACTGATGCGCTGGATCTGGCTGCAATCATGCTCAGGGATGGCCACAGCGACCGCGCCTTGCTCGCATTACAGAGCGTGAATCCGGAAGATGAAAAAACAGACCGTGCGCGTTTTTTTACCCTGCAGGGCCTGGCCTATCTGAATCTAAATAATTTTCCCGCTGCTCGGGACAATCTGCAACAGGCCGTAAAAAACGGACAGAACGACCCGGTTATTTTTACTTATCTGGCACAGGCGCACTATGCGCTCAAGGATTATCGCAATACCATTCAGGCCATCGATCAGTCCGGCAAGCATGCGCGGAAGGCCGATCTGATTACATTGAAATCGCAAGCCTACTGGCACCTGGAAGCGCCTGCTGCAGCGATCAATGCCTTGAACGAAGGCCAGCGCCTGTATCCGCAGGATTACAGTTTTCTCAGACGCAAGGTTTTTTATTTTGTTGAACTTCAACTGTTTCATGAAGCAGCCGAATTAGGCAGACGGTACCTGACGCAATCAAAAGCCGCCGCGGAAGATTACATCGCCATCGGCAATGCACTCCGGCTCAGCAGACAATTTCAGGAAGCACTTGATATCCTTGAAATCGCCCGGCTGCAATTCCCGGACAATGATACAGTTGCAAAGCTGCTGGCGCATACTTACCTTGATCAGGGGCAGCTGAATTCGGCCGCATTCATTCTGGAACAGGCAGCGTTGTTGAATCCGGATTTACTGTCGGAAGCTGCGGAAGTCTACCGCCGCGCAAATCGTTTTCATAAAGCCCTGACACTTAACGAAAGCGTGCAGGATCAGAAAATCAAATTCAAGCAACGCCTGTCGATTCTACTCGCACTCAAACAGTATGAGCGCGCCGCCAACATGGAATCCAGCCTGTACCGAACGGGACTGCTGGAGGATCAGCATGTGCGCTATGCCCTGGCCTACGCCTATTTCTCCAGCGGCCGCTTTGCCGAGGCCGGCAAACAGCTGGATCATTTGTCTGAACCTGAATTGTTCAGAAAAGGAATCGAATTGCGCCGCTTGATGCAGGTTTGTAAAGAAGAACCCTGGAAGTGCATCTAACCGTCGCAATATCAATCTGTTATCTTTCATCGAAAGCCGCATCTGACCTGTCCGTATGGATATCCTTAAATATCACAACATCAAGCACGCTATAGGCAACTGTTTTTTTTACTGGATTGTGGTGCTGGCAGCCATACTGGCAAGCATGCCGGCTTCAGGCGATGCCGGAAAACCGCAACTGGCTGAATTTTCAATTTACCTGTTTCAGGAAGGATTACCCATTGTCGATGCCGAACTGACCATTCTGAGCATAAATGGCCATCAAGCCGACACGCCATTGGAATCCGATTCTCTTGATGTCATCACCTGGCGCGGCAATGGCGGCGCAACGGTCAAAACCAGCGCACATGGCAGCATAGCGGCAAAACTGCCGCCCGGCAGTTATCATATGAAACTGACTGCGGGTGATCAGTCTTTCACTTTCGACCTGCCACTACACCCCGCTGAGAATGTACAGATTCTGCTGACTTTTTATCCCGATAGACGCACGCCACAGCTGAATATTGAAAGCTCGGTCGCTGGAACGATCGCAGGTACCGAAGCACTGCCGGAAGCCGCTGAAGCTCAAGGTGAAGGCACCATCAGCGTCAAAGTGCTTTCTGTCGAAACCGGCAGGCCGGTCAGAGATGTGCAGGTTTTTGTCAGCGGGCTGGCGCAGCAATTGAGAACAGATGACGCAGGTCATCTGGAAGTCACCGTCCCGGCAGGCAACTACAGTGTTTCGTTACTGCATCCCGCCTACAGCAGCCAGACGCAGGATGCCGTGGAAATCTCCGACGGCCGGACCGCCGAACTGTCTTTCAGCCTGACACCGGCAGGTGTCGAGCTAGCGGAATACGTCGTATTGGAACCCTATCTGGCAGGAACACTGGCTTCAGTCATTGAAGAACAAAAAACCTCAACCGAAGTGACCACCGTGCTGGGCGCCGAACAATTCAGCCGCAGCGGGGACTCCGATGTAGCGAGTGCTTTACGCAGAGCCTCCGGTCTGACGCTGGTGGGCGGTCAGTTTATTTTCATTCGCGGCCTCGGTGAGCGGTTTTCTTCGACACTTGTTAATGGCGCGGCAGTTCCCAGCCCGGATGCAACACGGCGCGTCGTGCCGCTGGATCTTTTTCCGACCAACTTTCTGGAAAGTGTATTGGTACAGAAAACCTATTCAGCCGACCGTCCCGGCGAATTTGCGGGCGGTACCCTGGAAATGCGCACGCGTGGCATACCGGATGCATTCTTCTTTAATTTCAGCGCGAGCACCGGATTTAACGACAATGCCTCTTTTTCCAACGGACTGACTTACAAAGGCGGCGGCATCGATTTCCTGAGTTTTGACGATGGTGCGCGCAAATTACCTGATTCGATCGCATCGGTACTGGCTAGTGGCGGAACCATTCAACCGCAGACGGTTTTTAATCCTAATGGATTTTCTCCCGAAGAAATTGAAGTCTTTGGCGAAGATCTTTCGGGTGTATGGGATGTATCGAAGAAAGCGCCCGGGCCGGACAGAGGCTTTGATGTCGCGCTGGGCAATGTATTCGAAAGAGGCGACATCCGGGCGGGATTCATCGCCGCGGGCGGATGGAACCAGCAATTCAGGAATCAAAATGAAATCAATCGCGAATACACGCCAACCACCGGCAGTGATACATTGCGCATGATTCAGGATTTCAACACGCGGCGTTCGCTACAGACCATGGAGCTCAACGGTTATCTGGCCGCGGATATTGAATACACCGATAATCACCGCCTGTTCTCACGCACCATGTTTTTACGCCAGGCTGTCGATGAAACACGGATCAGCCAAGGATTTACCGACGCCGAAGTCAACGATATACGCAGAACCCGGCTGCGATTCTTTTCGAATCAGTTATTCATGCAGCAGGTCGGCGGCGATCACCGGTTCACCTGGGCGAAGGATTTGTCCATACACTGGCTGTATACCAACGCGACTGCCAACCGGGACGAACCCAAAACACGCGACTATCGTTTCGACGAACTGGGTAGTGGCGGCTTCGCACTGTCACGCCGCGCGGACAGCAACCAGACATCGTTTTCCGATCTGACCGATAAGGATCAAAGCTGGCGTATGGATGCCAAACTGCCGCTGGAATTTTCACCCGATTACAAAATGGCGTTGAACAGTGGCTTCATCACACAGGATAAAACCCGCGACTCAAGCATCCAACGCTTCACATTTTTTCCGGTCGGACCCAGCGGCACTGATCCGGCTGTCCTCGGTCAATCCTCGCTGGAGTCGATATTCCAGCCGTCGTATATCGGGCCCAATGGCTTCCAGCTGCGCGACACCACACGCCCTACTGACAGCTACAATGCCTCGCAGAAGCTGCTGTCCTACTACGGAAGAATGGATCTCACGCTCTACGACCGGGTTAATATCACCGGTGGCGTCCGTTGGGAAAACAATGATCAGTTCGTCGAAACATTCCAGAACGTCGCTAATTCCAACCAGTCGGTTACCAGCACCATCAACCGTACGGATATGCTGCCTGCCGTGACGACAACGCTGTTTCTCTCGGACAAACAGCAACTGCGCGCGGGCTTCAGCCAGACAATTTCACGCCCGGATTTCCGGGAGCTGTCTCCTGCGCCATTTACCGACCTCAATACCAACCAGGAAACCACCGGCAACCCGAATCTGAAACAAACCGATATCACGAATTTCGATGTACGCTGGGAATATTATCTGTCACCCAGTGAAAACCTGATGGCGAGTTTCTTCTGGAAAGACCTGACGCAACCGATAGAACTAGTTACCCTGCCAGGCACTGCGGGTCTGCAAACCTATCAGAACGCCGACAAAGCGCGGGTATATGGATTTGAAATTGAAATGCTCAAAGGTCTGGGATTTATTCATCCGTGGCTGGAAAATTTCTACGCGGGTAGTAACTATACCTGGTCGGATTCCAATGTCACACTGAATGCCGGGAATCTCGGCGCGCAGACCACCAACAACCGGCAATTACAGGGACATTCCGCGCAGATCTTCAATTTCCAGATCGGTTATGAAAATCCCGGCTGGGGAACACAAGCCACACTACTCTACAACATTGCCAGCAGGCGCATCGTCTCCGCCGGCCTGCTCGGCGCACCGGACAAATACGAACAACCGTTCCACCAGTTGGATTTTGTGTACAACCAGTCGATCAACAAATGGCTATCGGTACGCCTAAACATGCAAAATCTACTCGATGACGATGTACTGGTCCTGCAAGGCGGTGAACTCACACGCCAATTCCGCAGAGGACGGCAGTTTAATCTGGGGGTAAGGATTAACTTCTGACAGGTATTGAACAGGTTCGATGATGATAATGCATGCGGCGTGCACCCAATCATTCTCGAGGATCGGGCAACACCACGATTAATTCAAAGACCCGCAGGAAGAAACAGAGGAATAGGCGAAATGCTTATTGCTTGGTGTATGCGCATACGGAAAAAGCAAATATAGCCTTTTCCGTAGCAAGATTTATAGTACGAAAGCGAGCGGCGCCCACGCTCTATTGCTGGTCACCCGAAATATCGGGTGTTGTTTCGGATGCTTCGACCGTATCACCGCTGTCTTCATCAGTCAACACCGCTTTCATACTTAAACGCAAGCGGCCCTTGTCATCAGCTTCAAGGACTTTGACGCGTACAGTCTGCCCTTCGCTCAGATGATCGGTTACATTGTTAACACGTTCTTTTGCGATCTGCGATATATGCAGTAGCCCATCCTTGCCGGGCAGTACACTGACGATAGCGCCAAAATCCAGCAATTTCAGTACTGTACCATCATAAATCCTACCCACTTCCACTTCAGCGGTCAGATCTTCAATGCGTTTCCGGGCAAGCTCGCCATTTTCAGCATTAACACAGGCAATCGTAACCTGACCATCATCGGTGATATCAATGGTTGTTCCGGTTTCTTCGGTTAATGCACGGATTACGGCGCCGCCTTTACCGATCACATCACGTATTTTTTCCGGATTGATTTTGATTTTGATGATACGTGGCGCATGCACCGAAATACTTTCACGATTAACCGGCATGGTTTCTTTCATAATATCCAGAATATGCAGACGGCCTTCGCGCGCCTGTAAAAGCGCGGCATGCATGATTTCCTTGGTAATACCTTGTATCTTAATATCCATTTGCAGGGCGGTTATACCTTTATCAGTACCGGCGACTTTAAAGTCCATATCGCCGAGATGATCTTCGTCGCCAAGAATATCGGTTAACACCGCAAAACGGTTACCTTCCTTAATCAACCCCATGGCTATGCCGGCAACATGGGATTTCAGCGGTACGCCGGCATCCATCAACGCCAGACACCCGCCACAAACGGATGCCATGGAACTGGATCCGTTTGACTCGGTGATTTCAGAAACCACCCGTAATGAATACCCGAATTCCTCCTGCGACGGCAATACAGCAATCAGTGCGCGCTTGGCAAGGCGCCCATGGCCTATCTCACGCCGCTTGGGTGTACCCACCCTACCGGTTTCTCCAGTGGCATAAGGCGGCATGTTATAGTGCAGCATAAAGCGCTCGGAATAGTCGCCTTGCAACGAATCAATTCTCTGTTCATCGCGCGTGGTGCCTAAAGTTGCCACAGCCAGTGCCTGCGTCTCTCCCCGCGTAAAAAGCGCCGAACCATGGGTACGGGGTAAAACACCATTGCGAATAGTAATGGGTCTCACTGTCCGCGTTCCGCGACCATCAATACGCGGTTCGCCGTCAAGAATCTGATTACGCACAATTCTGGATTCCAATGCAAAAAAAGCTTCCTCGAAAGCGTTTGATTCCGGTCCATCTTCAGTACCGACACCCAGTGCTTCGACGGTTTTCTGCTTGACTGCCGCGATGGCTTCAGTTCGTGGTTGTTTTTGCTTGATTTTAAATGCTTGTCGTAAATCAGCTTCAGCCAGTTGGGCAACTTTTTCATCCAGTGCGGCATTTTTTTCGGGTGGCGCCCACTCCCATGCCGTCACACCGGCTTCATCCGCCAGTTCGTTAATGGCATTGATAACCGCCTGCATTTGTTCATGGCCGTATACGACCGCGCCCAACATGATTTCTTCTGTTAATTCATACGCCTCGGACTCAACCATCAACACCGCCTGTTGGGTACCCGCCACAACAAGATTCAATTGCGTTTCCCTGAGTTCTGTAGTGGTTGGATTCAAGATATACGCGTTGTCAATGTATCCTACGCGCGCCGCGCCTACTGGGCCGTCGAAAGGAATGCCGGAAAGCACCAAAGCGGCCGAAGCACCGATGATCGCCGGAATATCAGGATCAATCTCCTCATTTGAGGACAACACGGTAGCTACAACCTGCACTTCATTATAGAAACCTTCGGGAAAGAGTGGACGAATCGGACGATCGATAAGGCGTGAAGTCAGCGTTTCTTTCTCGCTGGGGCGCCCTTCCCGCTTAAAGAAGCTACCCGGTATTCTGCCAGCAGCATAAAATCTTTCCTGATAATCAACCGTCAATGGAAAAAAATCCTGCCCCGGCATCACATTCCTGGCGCCAACAACAGTAACCAGTACAACGGTATCGTCCATGGTAATTATCACCGCACCGTGCGCCTGTCTCGCGATTTCTCCTGTTTCCAGGGTCAGTTGATGCCGCCCGTAAGTAATACTCTTCTTAATAGGTTTCAATTAATCATCCTTTTTCTCAAATAGACTCCCACTCAATCATGCCCGTCTATATCAATTACAACGTACTGAATTATCTGCACATCAGAAAAATGCATATAATTATTTACGTAAACTGAGACGATCGATCAGCGTTTTGTAGGCATCCTCGTTGCTGCGTTTCAGATAATCTAATAACTTGCGGCGGCGACCGACCATACGTAACAGACCGCGGCGGGAGTGATGATCTTTGACATGAGTCTTGAAATGATCAATCAGATCATTGATTCGAGCAGTTAAAAGTGCAACTTGTACCTCAGGGGAACCAGTATCGCTGTTGTCCCTTTGAAAATCACGCACAACTTGTGCCTTTTGCTCAGTTGTAACCGACATAAGCTTCTCCAATTAAACCTAATATTTGATGAAATATCTAAAAAAGCGGGATTTTACTCTTTAATAGTGCCCTTGTCCAAAACTGATCGCACAGCAAATATGCAACCCATAATTGCCGATCGGTTTTATAGAATATTATCTCAACCGCGATACACTCGTTCGCATCTTAAACCTGTCGACACTATCATTATGGGAGAAATCATCAGGTCATGCAGTACAGCTGGCATCTGGCGCGATAGACTGGAATTCCGGTCAGGTCGCCGATGGGATTTATGTTTTCTCCGGCTTTGCTTGTCTGTTTCCGGCACCGTCTATAACCCGTAATACAATATCGGACGTGGAAATACCCGGCGTGTAAGGCAGTTCCTGTATCATTTCCGCCGGCAACGATTCGCACAATTTAAGCTTTTCCCGACGCTCAGGTTCCGATGCGCAGGCAAACGTATAAATGCTGAAACCATGTTTCTGCATGTATTCCAGGTTTACGCTGGCCGGTGTTTCAGTCATTACAGCGTCAACATATCTGCAAGCGGCGACAATCGCTGCACGTTCCTTCTGCTGCATGACTGGCAGCTTGCCTTTATTTTCTGCCACACGTTCGTCGGATACCACGCAAACCGTCAGGTGTGTACCCAAGGCTCGCGCTGCGCGCAGAAAATTGATATGGCCTTCGTGAAATAAATCGGCCACCATACGGGTATAGACGCGCCGTTGCCGCTGGCTATCCGGCCAGACAGGGATGTCGCGGTTTAAGCGGTTGAGCGCGCGCTCCATCCATTGACGGCTGCGCAATGCCCACACATCATCAGGGTCTTTCAAAGCAATTTGGTGTGCATAGATCCAGGTTTTGGCCAGATCGCCTAATAACCAGCGCTCAATCAGCCTGTGATAGCTATAACAACGTACCAGTAAAGTGAAATTTTCCAGATTGCACGCAGATATTACAGTGTCCCAGTTGGGATTCGGTGTACGCCAGTCGCCGTAAAATGCCGTGAGGATTTTCTCCGGTTGCCGCGGAAACCAGACTACACCAGAGTCGGTGCTGCACTGCACCAGATCAAATTGAGGAAAAACCAACACGCGCTGATACTCATCCGGATGACCGGGCAATGAAAAACCGCCTACAATCTGCTGTCCCCGCGTTTGCAAACCGCACACATCGATCGTAATTCCCAATTCCGGATGCACGTAATCGCGGTAATTCGCATATTCGATCCGCATCGGCGATCTTATCCACCCAGCTTCCTCCAGCGCAGCGCAACACGTATCCCAGGATTCCATCCATACTGCAATATCCAGGTCTTTGTCGAAATCCAGCAAGCTGCCATTACGAACCAGGCCTAATAACGTACCCGCATAAGGAAATGCCGGAATTCCCAATTTGGCTAATGCCGCACAAGTCGTCCACAGTAGTTTCTCTGCTTCCCCAGAAGCAAATCTATTTTCACCGGGTTCCTGTATTTTCTTTTTTTCCCGATAGGGCGGAACTCTTCCTAATTTTGCCAGTACCATCAGGTGATTCAAGGCGCCAATAAAATGGTTATGCGCGGTAGGCAAATCCAGCAGGATAAAACGCGCTGTTCCCAGAACATGCGCCCAATATGCCTTATGAAAATCGCCTTGCACATCCGCAAAAATCTTTTCTGCATAAGCAGGCACATCGGCAGTACGCTCGGTACGCATCGCCAATGAACACCACAACCTTGCAACATCTTGCGATAGTGGATATCCATTTTTTAATGGTCCCAGGATTTCATCTGCATCATTTAGCTTGCCTGCAGCGATTAAATCCCTCGCTTTTAGCAATAATTCATCCAGTTTCTTGGTCATGCTTCATCATCGATCAATTTATATCCATCAAGTTATTGTTATTTATGAATAATTATAAATACTATTTGCACCAGATAGTACTCATTATTGTATTCATTGCATTCTAACAATATAATAGAAACAATTCTCATTATTGGATTTTTACCATTTAATGAGATGGCAAATTTTCGCAATTGCTTGCATAACACCAGAAAGCATCTCTGGATCTCTAAGCTTCAACCCAGATAGGTACGACCAAACAGTACTTTCTCAGAAATACCTTATATGCATCCATTACTTTAAACAATTAATCAGGAGATAACATTATGACGGTAACTATCGCAACTCGACCAGATCTAGGCTCAGGGGCCATCAAATTCATTGACGGCATTCCATTTGACGGACTTGGATCCGCTGGATTCAGAACAGGCATTGACTTACTCTATATCGGTGATGATGCAGATGATGAAATTATCGCCGGCGACGGCAATGATGAATTGGAAGGCGGAGGCGGTAACGATATCCTGCGAGAAGGCCCCGGTAATGGCATACTCAGTGGTGGGAGCGGCGATGATGATCTAGATGGAGGCCCAGGAACCGAAAAATTGTTTGGTGGGAATGGTAATGACATTCTGCGGGCAGGGGGTTCACCAACTGATCGTGATCAGCTTAACGGCGGCGCGGGTAACGATACTTTCGGTTTCTATGGTGCAGGTCAATTTAGAATATTAGATTTCGCCATAGGTGAAGACCGCCTGTTTTTCGATTCGGAAATTCTCGGAATCAGTTCGGTACCAGAATTGCTTTCTCTTATCACAAATATTGACGACAGAGGCGACGCAGGCTTTACCGTAGAATTTCTTGACGGCATTGCAAGCATTGATCTAGTTGGCGTCAATGTAAATTCGATTACCCCTGACATGATCGTGTTTCACCTCTAAATATCCTCAAAAAAGCTAGCCTACTTTAGCTACTCTCATTACTTCCAGCTTTTGGCTGGGAGTAATGATTCGCCCCTGAATACATACAACCCTTTCGCTAATTATTCCAAGGCATATCCGTCTCAGAATACTGCTTCGTTTTCTTCTTTGCGAAAGAGACGATATACCACGACCAGAGAATTTATCCCTTTCCTGTAATTGCCACAAATCTCGATAGTCAGCAGCTCAAAACAATTGTGCCTTACCGCAAGAAATCTGCGGTAAGGCACAATCAGTTTTCTAACTTTGTACTGCTAGATCTTCTAGATCAATTCATTTTCATACGCTGAAATAATCTCAGCAATCGATGCCACTGCAACGGTTGCTTTGTCAGAATCGTCATCTCTAACTGCTTCTTTCAGATCTTGCAGTACATTTTTCATTTCTGCATGTTGTTGCGCACCTAAACGCAATTGCAGGTCAGGTAGAAAAATATCCGCATAAAGCGATACGCTCTCAGCAGCAACGAGTGCTACTTGCTTATCACTAGCAGCTGATTGAATCAGGCTTCTTCTCAGTTGACCGATAATCCCTCTGCTGATATTACTCACAATCGAATTAGCATCAACATTCGCCAAGTCACCCGATAATTGGTCTTTGATAAGATCATGACCTCCCGGATTATCTTGCGCAATAAATGCCTCAACAATACGATACAGCAATGCAGCTTCTTGCTGATTTACTTCGGCTTTATCAGCAGCGCTAGTTCTATTGTTTATTAATTCTCCAACTTTACCCAACGCGCCTTTCAGGAAGCCATCTACAGCCGGAATAATCACGTTTTCCCGTGCTATCGCAACATGGGTCCGATCATCCGCATTTGCTTTACTCAAGGCTTCCCTGCCGTTTATGAAAGCCAGCGTGACCTGATCATCCAGATCCGGGTTAATACCGTCCCTGATTCCCAGTTTATCGTCTGTCAGCACTTTGTAAGATCCGCCTATAACGCTGATCAGCGCCTGATAAGCTGAATGCGCTCTATCCCATTCCAGCGCCAATTCATCCGTTGACATACTGTCGAAATTATCAAATACCAGCGTTGTGCGGTTATAGGCACCTATTGCAAAAATTTGTTGCAACAGTCTATTAACCGTTTGTCCAGCCAATGCCACTTGATCACCATTTTTGACGGATTCGACAGCAGCCAGAATATCCTGATCACTTGTCAATCCGTATATTTGATCGATGAATTGTGTTACTTGCTGTAATTCTTCGCCATACGCAGCAACAATCGCATCCGCATCGACAGGATCTTTTGTAAGTGCGGTAGCAATCGCTTTGTAGCGGGTAACAGCATTATCAACCAGTGCTATATCGCTGGTAACACTATATGACGCTAAATTGAGCTCTTTCTCATAATCGTCAAAAATCGCAGTGATTTTTGCTTGTTCTTCTGCAGATTTCGCAGCATCATCTGCTTTGACTGCACTGTTCAGATTATTCAACGCCGTTAGCAAATTACTACGCACTGTCGCACCCATGCGTAACTCAAGATCGGGCAGGAAGATCTCGGCAAATTCCTTTGTTCCTGAAGCTTCCGCCATTCTACCTTCACGGTCCCCAGATCTTGCAATGTTAGCCATTTCGCCTCTTGCTCGCCCCAGCATTCCCAGGTTCAAATCACTCACGATCTCGTCTACAATCAGATCCGAGCCATCGCCTGTCAATCGGGCTTTAATACGCAAATTACCTACGGGATTATCGCGTGCAACATTAGATTCGATAATGCGATAAAAAATTTCCCCTTCTTTCAACTCTTTGCGCATCTCTTCAACATCGCTATGCCTACTTTCGATAGCACCTGCCACTTCACGCAGAACCGCGTTGTAATACGCCCGGGTCAGTGATGATATTCTTGTTACGTAACGCTCAACAGCAAGAACACCAGCATCTTCTGCAGGATTGTTTTTAGTTATCGCTGTTCTGATTCGCTCAACCGATTCATTGAACGAAACATCTGCCGCCGCATTGCTACCTTCCATGATTGATAATCTATCCGCACTAAGCACTTGGTTAGCTCTTGCAACAGTTGCAGCAATTGGTTGATAGGCAGCCACCATCTCATCCGTCATCGCACTCAATTCTTCCGTTGTTTTATTTTGAAATTGACCACGTATATCTGACATGCGATTAAAAACGATCTGATAAAAAACACGATGCAGCGTCTTGTCTACTACCTGCCCTGCCAGGGACGGTTCATTTCCATCTCTGATTTCATCAATTGCAGCCAGGATATCGCTATCCAGCTTCAGATTATTGGCGGTATCAACTTCCTGTGTCAGTGCCTGCAACGCGCCTGCATAGGCATCACCAATGGCATCCCCATTTATTGGTGTTTCTCCACGCAATGTACGAATTGTTTGATATGCAGTAGCAGCGGTTTGAATCGCCTCAGCATTAGCCGCAGCGAATACACTCACACTACCTATGCTCAATAAAATACAAGTTATGCCCATAATCAACGATTTGTTTATCGAAGTTACAAGTCTCTTTAATAAAAACATGGGAGCTCCTCCTTAAAATTAACAACATTAACTAACATCAACATCTTATTATTATTCTTAATCTTAACTATAATGATAATAATTTCTATTTACGAAATTAATTAAAATCATATTAAATAATTCCTACGTTTCCTAAAAGTTGGCAATCAAAGTAGCGCGGATTGCAATGGGAGAACCAGGTGTAATATTGTTATTGTTGTGTACTGATGCGTAGTAATTGACATCAAACAAATTCTCAATATTCAATTGTGCGCGAACATGATTTGTCAGCTTTGCAAACAACGCTGCATCCACCCGCGTAAAATCCGGTATTCTGATGGTGTTATCCGCTGAAGCGAACATACTGCCACGATAAATCACACCAAATGCCGCGCCTATTCGCGGTGTAAAATCATACCGGTTCCATACCGAGAAAGTATGGCGGGGAAGCTCTCCTACCGTAGCCCCTTTTTGGGCGACACCTTGTATAGCACTGGTAAATTCTCCGTCTTGATAGGCATAACCACCCATGACACTCCAATTCGGCGTCAGTTGACCACTGAGACTTACTTCAACACCTTCGGTACGTTGACCTTTAGATAAGAAAGTTCGCGATGGATCGTTCGGATCAGCCGTGATGGCATTGGTTCGATCCAGTTGAAATACAGCGCCTGTTAACGCTAAATCCGGGCGAATATCCCATTTAATTCCTGTTTCAAGTGTCGTGAATTTTTCTGGCTTCAGCACAGCCGTCGTTACCGTTATACCTGTCAGTTGATCGCCTGCACGTGGAACATAGGCTTGGCTATAGCTGGCATACAATGAAACAGCTTCGATAGGTTTATAAATGACACCAAAGCGTGGTGCAATCAAATCATCTCTTGTTTTCAGGTGTGTTCTGCCTGCATTTTTCTGCTGAAAATCCACTTCGAACAGATCGTAGCGAACCCCCGCGATCAGTTGAAGTTGCGGCAGTAGCTCTATCTGATCCTGAATATATAACGATGTGACATCGACCACGCTGCGATTATGCGCATCGGTGTTTCTCGTCGCATAGTCGACTGGTGCATTAGTTGTCGGATTACTTAAGGGTACACGTAAGTTAACCTGCCCTTCATCATGATTAAAAAAACCGTTCCGCCGCCTGTTGAGCGTTTCTTGACGCCCCACTTCGACACCCGTCATCAGCGTATGCGAAATGGGACCGGTATTGAATGAATAAAGCAAATTTGTTTGATTAAAAACATTTTCACGTGTTGTTGTATTGTTATATGCACCCAGTGACAGCAAATTCACGCCAGGAATGACCTGACCATTCGCAAATATGTTTTGATAGAATTTGTCGTAGGTTGCGTAATTTGTCCGGTTTTGCAACGTCACTCCGGAATCAAATTTATGCTCGATCAGCGAATTAAATGACAGCACATCAATATTTGTATGACTGCGTTTCGGATCACCAAAGAACTGCGATTCATGAACCTTAACAGGTCGCCCCAGCAATGAGGGAATGCCTCGGTCGGCCGTGCGGTCATCATGAAATCGTTCCATATTAGCAACTATTTTGGTGCGGTGTGTGGGTTTGATGGTGATTGTTGGAGATACGCCGAGCCGCTCCATACTTACGCCATCGCGAAAACTGCCGGCATCTTCATACACTGCATTCAAACGAACTGTCGCCACATCATTAATGACATAGCCGACATCCGCAGACATCCTTTTTTGCTCAAACGACCCGCCCTGGAATGAAAACTCCCGTACAGGATCCCAATTAGCTTGTTTCGACACACGATTGACAACACCACCCGAACCGCCACGCCCGAAAATCATACCATTGGCACCTTTGAGCACTTCAATACGTTCAATGTTATAAAGGTCACGGTAGAATTCTGCGTCATCTCGGATACCATCGATGAAAAAATCCCCTGTTGAGCGATTACCACGAAATATAAGCGCATCACGATTACCTTCACCTTGTGATACACCAACGCCGGGAACGTAACGCACAGCATCGGCAAGACTGCGGATAGACTGATCTTTGATAAAATCGTCTGTAATCACGGTAATCGACTGCGGTACATCACGCAACAATGTGTTCGTTTTAGTCGCGGTTGTGGTACTGGTAGCAGCGTAACGATTGATCGTATCCGCCGTGACTTGAATCGATGGCAAGGTTACGATTTGCCCGGCCGCTGTTGCCGCTGCCGTAATGACATAATCCTCCCCCAACCGCGTAACCTGTAAACCTGAATTTTCCAGCAATCGATCAAGTGCCTGTTTAATCTCAAAATCACCGGTCAATCCAAAAGACACTTTACCCTGTAACAAGGCGGGATCAAAAGTCAGCTTTACTCCGGATTGCTGTGCAAACTGTGCTAACGCATCTTTTAAAAGCCCGGCTTCAATCGTGTAGGATTTCACAGTGGACACCGCACTGACTGAAGATTCGGCCATACCGGATTGCAAGGGACAAAGTACGTGAACCAGACCGATCAATACAACTAGGCTGATCCTCCCTATCGGGTTACGGATTTTCATCATGCACTGGGATATTATTTAATTATGATTTAAATCAGACCGGAAAGGAATTATGTCAATTGAATGACTATCGAAAAAGAAATAATTAGCGTGAATAGTGAAGAAGCATCTAAAAAAACCGGATATTGAAACACAGTGAATGCAACGGATGTAATTCTCTAACTAATTATTAATAATGATAATAATTCGCGATTATACGCTGGCACTTATAAAATGCAACTTATTTCTACTTTGCCAGATCACCAAGGCTTTAGTTTTATTTAATGCTATTTTGTTAAATTACTTCGCAGCCTTATTTCACCTAGCAGCAGACAATTGTAATTAGTCTATGAAAAAAAGCAGGTGGGATTCAATCCGACCTGCTCTTTCCTGAATGCTATGCTAAACAGTTAATTGGCATTTCTCTATAAAGCGGTTCTGTAATCGAATTAAACCTGTGCATTCTCTCCGTCATTACCCGACGGATTGGTAAACTGATCGTTCAATTCCTGGATGTAGTCATTGGCTTCATCCACAATTTCATCAATCGTGCTTTCAGTGACTTCATTCCATCCCGCAGGTTTCTTGAAGAGCATGCTCCGATAAGGCAGCGTGCTTTTAGCGAAGGCCTGGGTATACTGTTTGCAGGCTTCATGGTCAACCCCCATTTCATGGGTTAGCTTTTTCTTAATCCCGTTCGCCACGACCTTGCGCACGGTGAAATGCAGATAACCCAGAACACCCAGCACGGCCGTAACCGCAACCAGTGAAAATGATTCATTTCCCGGAACAAGCATATTCAGTACATCCCATGACTCGGTATAATGGAGTGCCGCCCCGCCCAATGCCGCCAGTACCACCAGCAAAATACCGTCAAACATGACCACTTTACTCTTCCATTCACTGAGCATATCGGTCAATTTATCGACCACCTGGTTTTTAACGGCTTTTGCCGTTTGCTCCAGTTTACCGACAATACGGTAAGCGCGTTCGACTTCGATCTGCTGCATGCGTTTGAGAATATCTGCCATGTCCTCATCGCGTTTTTTCTCAAAGCGTTCCCTGATTTTGGCATCATTGATGGGTACTGCCGCTTCGGAGTTATAAATGCGATAAAAACGACCGGCAATCAATCCGACTTCCGAGAGCGAACGTTGCCACGCGGAAACCACTTCTTCGGGATTATCTTCCTGAGCGGTTACATCGATCTGATTCAGAATGTACAGGAATTTATTCGCATCGGCACGGTTAACGCTGGCCGAAACCAGATACGCCAATGTATCCTGCATCGCCTTCGGTTCCGGGTGACGCGCATCGAAAAATACCAGAACAAGATCAGACAGATTGATAATATGCTGGGTCAGACGCAATGTCGATGCACGCTGGCTGTCCGCATCAAAACCCGGGGAATCAATCATGATTTTGCCGCGTATATTTTCAGAAGGACAGGTTTTTAATTGCAGATAAGCATCGATGCGCTCTTGCCCCGTTTCAGAAATTTCTTCGATACTTTTACTGATATGGAAAAAAGGAAAACGCGGGTCGGCGTCCAGCGCAACACCCGGCAATGTCTTGGCTTCGTTATGGCGGCTGTAACAGATGACGGTGAATTTATCATCCACAGCCTGCGTACCCGTACGCTGCAGCTTTATGCCTAAATGGGAATTGATAAAAGTCGATTTTCCCGCTGAGAAAGTACCTAATACAGCGATCATAGGCCACCAGGTCACACATGTTGCATAAGATTCGTCTCTGCCGATCAAACCCATACCGTATCCGACATAATCCAGTTTCCGGAAACTTTTCACAGCCTTAGCCAGTATTGGATTGTCCGGGTGCTCATCAGCAAGATGCTTTTCCAAACTATTCAGAAGTTTATTAATTTGTGTTGAACTATATGACATAAGGGCCCCTTTTTCTTTTTTGCGCATTCCAAAGAAAGATGCACGAATACAGTAAGTTAAATTCTATTTAATACTACAACCATCTGCCTGTGATTCCTGTCCGACAGCATCATACAGGATCGTCAAAAACCAGAAATTCGTTTCAGCGCATTACCGTTAAGTGAGTAAAATTTCAGTAAAAAATAAAAGCATCTTAGCGTGGCGATTCTACCAAGAACAAACCATGCTTACCAGT
>JAHBZZ010000028.1 GCA_019635215.1 Nitrosomonas sp. | reverse complement strand
CTGGGCGGCCTGTTGCATCAGACACCAGCGCGTAATGTTGTTCAATCGCTTTCTCAATGGTGTTCCAATCAATCAGTTGATCCATTTGATTCGGAAAATTGCCTTTGCGTGTCCTTCGAGTGACAAAACTATCAGCAGACTTAAACCCATGACAAGTAAATCAATGAATAAAAATGGTATTATATTATCTTGGCATGCCTAATAGCATATTTGCCGTGCAAAGGTCTCGAAGTGATTGTGACGGGATTGAGAATGATTCTGGGTAAACGTTTTATATTGCCCGGCATATCATTACTGAGATTTCATTGAATGGCCTCTTCCATATCGGGCCGGCGTAAACACCACTGGCTGTTGTTATGCCTCCTGACCGCTCTGCTGACCAGTGCCAGTGTGTGGTGGCGTCACGATGCCGATTCCACTTATCAGACGATACCGGCGACCCGCAGCGATATCGAAGTCAACGTCGCGGCTATCGGCACGCTGCAACCGTTGAAATCGGTCGAGATCGGTGCACAGGTCTCCGGGCAGATCATACGGCTGCATGTCGAGGTCGGCGATACCGTCGAGAAGGGTCAACTACTGGCTGAAATCGATGCCCGTCGATGCCGGACGCGCCCAGCTGGCGGATTAGCGGGCGCAGCATGAACTGGCGAAGCAGCAGTATGCGCGCCAGCAACAGATGGAACAGGATGACGCCACGGGCTGGAAGATGTACAGGTAGCCGCTGCGACGCTTAAATCCGCCGCGGCGCGCATCGATCAGCTGCAGGCGCAGATACAAGTTCTGGACGATCAATACTATGATAAGCAGATATGGTTCTGATTAGTATCTTAACCTGAGTTCGGGATAAAAAAGAGGAGGTGGGCATCAGTTTTTTTCGTAAGATTATGTTTCCAAACATCAATCAATTGCACCCAGGAAACGCCCATGGACAGTTTAACCGAGTCTTTTTGCCTTATGGATGATTTTTGTCACCTGTTCGAGCCCACTTTAGAGCATCGCCTTCTGGAACCGGGGGCAAAAAAACATGAAACCCGTACTCCGCACCGAGTTCGAGAAAGCCATTCTGCGCCGGCGTTCCTGATCGAAGCAGTCTTCAACGAATTGAAGAATCTTTGCCAGATCGAGCACACCCGACATCGTTCCTCCTTCAATTTCCTCGTCAATTTGATGGTTGGCATCGTAGCCTACTTTTCTGCCAGGTTCTAAACATTTTTCTGCATGATTGTTTTTTTGGTGACTAATTTAAGAAGCTCCGGATATGGTACAGGGCGGCTGAAAAAATAACCTTGTTGATAATGACAGTGCTGCTGTAACAGCATCCATGATTGCTTTTCAGTTTCGACGCCTTCCGCAACAACAGTGAGCCCGAGATTTTCACCCAGACCAATAATGGCCTGGACAATTTTCTGATCACTCTGATTCTGATCCAGCGTGCGGATGAAGGATTTATCAATCTTCAGAATGTCGATCGGTAGTTCACGTAGTAAAGTGAGCGACGAATAGCCGGTGCCAAAGTCATCCAATGCAATCAGGATGTCGACAGCTTTAATTTGCTGCAGGATTTCGTTGACGCGTTCGGTATTATTGACAATAGCGCTTTCTGTAATTTCCAGCATCAACGCGGATGAAGGCAATCCGGTGTCATGCAGGGTTTTAAAAACCGTGTCCAGAAAACTCGGGTTGGTAAGCTGGCGAGGGTTGACATTCACGGAAACTTTCACTGGATAGCCCGCACGTAATAGCTGATTTGTAGACAGACAGGAAATCGAAAGCACGCGCTCGCCGAGTTGTTCAATGAGTCCGATATTTTCAGCCAGCGGTACGAATTCACTGGGTGACAAAAAACCGCGTTCAGGGTGCTGCCAACGTACCAGTGCTTCTATGCGGGTAATATGCTGTGATACAACATTGACGATAGGTTGAAAAAAAACCTGCAATTCGTTGCGCTCAATCGCTGTACGTAAATCTTTTTCCAGCTCGAGCCGGTCCCGCGTCCAGATGACGGATGATTGCGGCGAGTATAGATCAAAGCGGTTACCACCCTTACGTTTCGCCTGATACATTGCAGTGCCGGCTTTTTCCAGTACCAGGTCGCTGGCCATGCCGTCCTGCGGATAGAAACTGATGCCAATACTTGCTGAAACAAAAATTTTCATACCCTCAATTTCGGAATGCTGACCTATGACGCGAAGTATTTCCTGCGCGGTTTCAGTCACCGAATGGTTATCATTTAAATGATCAAAAAGGATGATGAATTCATCTCCGCCCCAACGTGCAATGACTCCTTTCTGGGGGACGATGATTTTATTCAGGCGCCATGATACGATTCGCAGCAGTTTGTCCCCGGCCTGATGGCCCATGGCGTCATTGATTTTTTTAAAGTTATCCAGGGTAACGAAAAATACGGTTATGATTTTTTCCGTTTCTTGGGCTGACCTGATCAACTGGTCGAAACGGGATAACAGTTTTGAACGGTTCGGTAATTTTGTCAGCGCGTCATATTCTTCTTGATAAGCTACGCGTTGCGCCAGTCTGACGGTATCGGTGATATCGGTCATCGAAATGACCGAGCCGACCAAAACATGTTGTTCGTCATGTAACTGATTCCGTGTGATTCGAACGTTGCGTTTATCACCCAGTGTTGTTTTAATCTGGCATTCAAATGTTCCGGGAGTATCCAGCCCGGGTTCCGCCGGCAGCATTTTTGGCGATTGATCAACCGGGGAGTGGCCTGTTTCGGATTGGATGTTCACAATCTGGCGCAAAAGCTTGCCGGTGACTTGGTTGAGTTGTGTCCGTAGAATGTTTTCAGCGCCTCTGTTGAGATAGATAACGTGTTCTCTAGCGTCTGTGATGATCACACCGTCGACGATGGTTTCGAGCGCGGTGCTTGACTGTATTTTATTGATCAGATAGGAACGGAGAAATTGATTGATGCGGTGCCAGTTCCATAACGGATGAACGGCGATGATACCTAGCAGCGCGGCACCGGGAGGTATCCAAAGGTATTGCAGTTGTAACGACAGATAAACCAGAATGAGCGTAAAAAGCAGCAACGCCAGCAAAAACGGAATCGTGAAGTTCTTTTTTATTGAACCGGTGACAATCAGGATCAGCGCGAGCCATGACAGTGTCATCAAGATTGTCGCGGTATTAGAGGCAGAATGAATCATGCGGTTATGCTGAATCATTGAATAAACATTGGCGTGCCATTCAACGCCTGTCATAGGCTGCCTGTTTGCCAGCGATGCCGGCGTTGCAAAACGTGTGCCCATACCGGTTGCGGTCATACCGATGATGACAATTTTGTCTTTAAGACCGGCCAGCACGCCGTCATCAAATAAAACGCGGGAATAGCTGATTTGCGGAAAACTTCCGGGTTTTCCGCCAAACGGAATCAGCACTTCCCCGGAGCGCACCCAGAATCTGCCGTGACGGGCTGGTGTCGCAGTGTCTGAATCAGAGAACCGGTGTTTTGCCGGCGATGATTTCTCTGCAAGAGCCAGCCCTAATGCAGGCCATGAAGGTGTATCAATGCCTGCATGCAGGAAAACGCGCCGTGTGACCGCATCGCTGTCGAGTTCAATATCGGTATGTCCCAGCGTAACGTTTCGGATAAAAAACGGGTGCGGCATGGCCAGTGTAAGAAAACTGGATGCATCGGCCGATATCGGTGCAACCGGAAAGACAATATTGCCATGTGCAGCGATTGCCTCGGACAGTAACCAATCAGCGGCAGGATCGCTGGCCTGCAGTTCAGAGAACAGCAGATCAAACGCTGCTGCCGGGCTGTCGATAGATTTTAAGCGGTTGATCAATTCGGCATGTACGCCTCTGGACCATGGCCAGCCGCCAAGAACCCGGATGCTCTCATCGTCAATGGCAACAATGACAAGATTCGTATCTTTGGATTGCACCTGAAATGTGCTCATGACATCATAGATCACAAAATCAATACGTTCCATGATTTCCGTGTATGCGATGATAGCGATGATGATCAGAAGCGACGGAATGTGTAAAGCGAGCGTATTGCTGTACCGCTTCAAACGCTTCAGATAAATCATATGAGCACAAGCAACGGCAGTAGCATCAAGAATAATAACCAGTAGGGAATGTCACGCGGTATCTCAATCACTTGTGGTGATCCCCAAGGTCCCTGAAAGCCGTCAGATTCGATTGTTTTAGTACGCAAATAATAGGTGCCGCCGCCGGGATTCTCAACGGTAACGCGTGAGGCTGATGTCATCTCGTCGGAAATGATGTTGGTAAAGGCCGCATCACGCGCAAATTGAAAATGAAAGCTTTGTCCTTCAGCAGGCGCACGCCATGCGAAGGTTAATGCATGATTATCGATTTCCGTGTTTTCAACAAGTGGACCGGGGTAGGGTACTCTGAAAGGGATGGTATCACTGAACGGGCCGGCGCCTTCATCAGCGGAAACTGAAAAAATCCGCCAGAAATAATGGCCCGGCGCGAGTGATTCAGACAAGGTGATGCTGTTCCCCTTAACCTCGGGATTAAAATAGACTACGCTGGAAAAATCGGAATCCTGGCTGATCGTGACAGCATAATGAGAAGCTTCCGATTGTATCGTCCAGGTAAATACCTGATTTTCGGGCGCAGTCATACCATTGGGTAATGGTGCTGTGACAAATGGGGGTTCAGGACGCGCATTGAGTCCGAAAGGGATGGCGGCGTCAAAACCTTCGATGCCGGATGCATCAATGCCACGGATTCTGAGCCAATAATGCCCATCAGGAATATTGCCGTCACGGAAGGGCAAAGTCGCGGTAGTAAATTCCGACCAGAGCGTGTTAAATTCCGGATCAATGGCAATCTGGGCGCGATACGTCCAGGCGCCTTCCAGCGGCGTCAGGCGGATAACGAGTGGTAAGCTTTCATAATAATGGCTGGTCCCGGATAGATCCGGTGCGTGCAATAATTTAACCGGTGGTGCCGGCGGTGCGCCAGTAGCGGTAATTGTTCCAAAGCCTCCGGTCAATGTGATGTTTTTTGCCGCGCCGCTGACTTCGACGGTACCTTTCAGTGTTTCACTGACAGTAACCGACTGTGATTCGAGCGTACCCACGCGGAAATCGGTTCCCCTGACTGAACTAATGGCTGAAGGCGTCTGTATTCTAAAGCGTGTGGTTGTTGATTCTTCAGGTACTGAATTTTCGGTACGGCCTTCTTCCAGATGAATCAGCGTATCTACAAGACCATAATCGCCAAAAATTCTCATTTCATCCAGCTGTGCCGTACTGTTATCTTGTACGCGCATGCGGGATTGGTCGGCAAATTCTACCGTCACAAAAGAATCATTGCCGGATTGAATCCGGTCACCGGCCATGAGTTGCATGCCGGGTGTTGCGGGCAGCATAATCTGATCGGAACGCATGACATTGACAGTACCATGCACATTAATCACTTGGGCATAGACGTTTTCAGATATATTTGTCCAGGCGGTGGGAATTCTCAGCCGGGTGCCCGGTAGAATGACATACGGATTGCGGATATTATTTAATTGTTGCAGACGGCTGACATAGTGCATGCCGGTGAGATGCCGCTCGGTCACATTCCATAAATTGTCGCCCGGTTTAATGATGTAAGACCATTCTTCCGTGGCGAAGACAGATGTATTGCACAGTAATAAAAGAATTGCCAAACAAGTGTAATGACATTTCCCCAAATGGCTTCCGATGCATATTGAATTCATGGCATATCCTTTTCTGGACTTAATCCAATTATTCGTCGTAAGAATACTGTTGCGTCGATGACCTGACGGATTCGTGACTGAGCCGATTAGCTTGAATCATTCATAGTTTGTAAGCACATGTTTGTTCATCTGTTAATTGGAGATATCGACTACTGTGCCTGCAGGCACGTGTTCGAAAAGTTCTAGTAAATCATGATTGGCGATGCGAATGCAACCAATGGAACCTGGTTTTCCCATTTCCACGCTGTCGGGTGTGCCATGAATATAGATGTACCGCCGCATGGTGTCAACGGAGCCAAGCCGGTTATAACCGGGTTCACATCCGGATAGCCACAGGATTCGCGTCAGTATCCAGTCGCGTTTGGGAAATTGTTGGCCTAGTTTCGGCGTATAAATTTCGCCGGTGGGGCGGCGCCGGACAAAAACCGTGTTGACGGGTTGCCCAGCGCCGATTTTTGCGCGGATAATGTGTTTCCCGAGCGGTGTGCAGAAGCTTCCATTTTGCTGACCTGTTCCATTTTTTGCTGAAGAAATCAGGTACTGCCTAAGGGCGATGCCTTGATCGTCGATTAATGCAAGACGTTGGTCTGGGATAGTGATGTGTATTTTCATGATGGATGCGTATCTGCTATTGAATCGAGCATGGCCGGTTCCGTGTGCCTGCGCCGTTGCGCAAAAAATTGTTTGATCTGCTGGCGTGCGTCTTCGGCAAGAACACCGCTGTGCACATGCAAGTGATGATTCAATTGCGTGCAGGCGGGTAAATTCATGACACTGCCGCAGACACCTGTTTTAGGGTCAGCTGTTGCATAAACTAAGCGTTCGATACGGGCATGGAAAAGCGCTCCGATGCACATAAGGCAAGGCTCCAGCGTGACATAAAGTGTGCAGTTGAGCAGTCGGTAATTTTTGAGATGGTGCCCCGCATCACGCAGTGCCATGATTTCGGCATGGGCGGTGGGGTCTTCTGACGCAATGGGGCAGTTATAACCGCGTCCGATAATTACATTGTTGTGAACTACGACGGCACCCACGGGAACTTCACCCATGGCCTGGGCGGTTGCGGCTTGCTCGAGCGCCGCCTGCATAAATTGTATGTCTTTATCGCCGTTTGTCATTAAAGGTATCTTTAAAAATCCATATTTCCTTACCTATTAATTATATGCTGCGTCAATATTTTTTTCTCGCCCTGTCCTTATTGAAGACGCTGAATTTTTAGAGGCGCCCTTGATAGAGTCGGCCGCTTTCGGGTATGCTGATTTTACTTTTTATTTTACGGACATTCCATCATAAATATCGTATGTTGAGTCAGGCAAAAAATCATTTACACACATTACGCGATCTATTACGTTTCGCGGTCAGCCGGTTTAACCAGTCCGGGCTTTTTTTGGGTCATGGCTCGAATACCGCCTATGACGAAGCAGCGTATCTTATCCTGCATACTTTGCATTTGCCACCCGACCATTTGGATCCGTTTCTGGATGCCCGATTGACCGACGAAGAAGTGATTCAGGTGCTTGAGATTCTGGAGCGCCGGATTGTCGAAAGAATACCGGCGGCCTATCTGACGCATGAAGCCTGGCTTGGGAACTATGCATTTTATGTCGATCAGCGCGTGATCATTCCGCGGTCTTTTATCGCGGAACAGCTGCAAAATCGGTTGGAGCCATGGATTGCGGATGCCGGTGAAATCCATACCGCACTCGATTTATGCACTGGTTCTGGCTGTCTGGCCATATTGATGGCGCATGCATTTGAACATGCGGAAATTGATGCAGCTGATCTGTCGAGCGATGCACTGGCGGTTGCTAGACGAAATATTGCGGATTATCAGTTACAGGAACGGATTCATTTGATTCAGTCGGATTTGTTTGCCGGTTTGTCTGGCAGGCGCTATGACCTGATTATCAGTAATCCGCCATATGTCAACGCGGAAGCGATGGCGACATTGCCTGATGAATACCGCCATGAACCTGTGAACGCGTTGACCAGTGGCAATGACGGACTGGATGCAACACGCAAAATTCTGGCCGATGCCACATCTCATTTAACTGATCAGGGTTTGCTTGTCGTGGAAATCGGCCATAACCGCGATACATTGTTGTCTGCATATCCGCAGATACCGTTTACCTGGCTGGAAACGAGCGCAGGCGATGGATTTGTGTTTCTGTTACACCGTGATCAGCTTCCCAGCTGAGGATCATATTTTGCAAGCAGTGCCAGCAGACGCCGGATTTCCTTCTCGTTGAGTTCGAGCCATTGCCCGCGCCTGACCCGGGGGGGCAGATTGATCGGACCAAAGCGCACACGCATCAGCCGGCTGACTGTCATGCCACTGGCTTCAAACATACGTCGGACTTCGCGGTTTTTTCCTTCTTTCAAAATAACGCGATACCATTGATTGACGCCTTCGCCGCCTTCTTCGATAAGAAGATCGAAGGATGCTACGCCATCTTCAAGCTGAATGCCGGTGGTTAATTGTGTGATCTGCGCTGCGGTGAGTTTTCCGATTGTCCGTACAGCGTATTCGCGTTCAACTTCGAAACGGGGATGCATCAAACGGTTGGCCAGTGCGCCATCGGTTGTAAAGATCAGCAGGCCACTGGTATTGAAATCCAGGCGTCCGATAGCAATCCATTTGGAAGACCTCAGGTGCGGCAGTTTGTCAAAAACAGTCGGGCGGCCCTCCGGATCGTTGCGGCTGACGATTTCACCTTCCGGCTTGTGATATAACAATATACGCGGCAAACGATCGGCAAAATCAAAGCGGATAACGCGCTTGCCAATTTGAACTCTGTCCTGTGCGCCGATACGGTCGCCCAGGACAGCTGTCCTGCCATTGATACTGACACGGCCTGAGGCAATCAATGCTTCCATTTCACGTCTTGAACCCAGGCCTTTTTGCGCCAGCAGTTTTTGCAGTTTGTGTGTAATCTCTGCTGCTGCATTATCCGGTGCGACGACGGCCGGCGCGCGCAACGGCATTTTTTTTCTGAACGGTTTGTGGATTTTGTTCGCGGGCATAAAGTGGCAATGTTATGTAGGGTCAGAACGGCAGTTTAATGCCTGGCGGCAATCCCAATCCGCCGGTCAGTTCGGCCATTTTCTCCTGTGTGGTGGATTCAACGCGGCGGACCGCGTCGTTGAATGCGGCGGCGATTAAATCTTCCAGCATTTCTTTGTCATCGTCATCACCGACCAAACTGCTATCGATTTGTACACTTTTGACATCATGACGACAGGTCATGATCACCTTGACCATACCGGCGCCCGATTGGCCTTCCACTTCGATTGTGGCGAGCTTTTCCTGCATCTGCCGCATGTTTTCCTGTACCTGCTGTGCCTGCTTCATCATGTTTGCAAGATTAGCTTTCATGTTTTCTCTCCTTGGATGGGTATGGGTTTAATTGAGGATTCTATGATTTTTGCGTCAAAACTGTCCACCAAATCCTGCACAATGGGGTCTTTCTCTATCGCTGCGATTGCATGGGCCTGCTTTTGTTCGTTTTCTAGCTGCTGAAGTGTGACTGGCGTTATACCGGTAATACTGCCGATCGAAAAACTGAGTTTGACCGGTCTGCTGAAATAAGTATCGACTGCGGTCTGAATGGCCTGCTGATATTTTTTGTCGAGCAGGTGCTTATGCGCTTCGGGGATCAGTAGCTCGATTGCGTTGTGCGTCAATAGCTTCGCTTCGCTGTGATGCGCAAGCATTTTGGCCATGCCGATCAGTTTCAGCTGTTTAACCAGCTCCGGCCAGCTTTGAGATACTGGTATAGCTGTTGTGGTTGTTCCGGCAGCCGCCGGTTCATTTGCACCGGTTGTTTTTGGTGCTGGTTCCGACTTACCGATTTTTGGGGTATCAGATTCATTCGGCCGAGTTGCTGAAGCATTGTTTTGCCGGGCTGTTGAAACGCTGTTTTGCCGTGCTGGCAGTGGATTCTCCAGGGGAGAGTCGTCCGGCATGAAGGCCAGCATACGGATTAGTGTCATGGTGAATCCGGTGTATTCATCCGGCGCCAGATGCAGGTCGTTACGGCCATGCAGGGCAATCTGGTACAGCAACTGGATGTCATCGGGCGAAAATGCATTGGCCAGTGACCGGATGCTGAGATATTCCGGGATATCCTCGTTGATCGCATCCGGTACGGCCTGAGTCAGTGAAATCCGGTAAAGGATGGACGCGAGATCCTGCAAAGCAGTATCCAATGAAAGACATTGCGATTCCATATCTGTGGCAATCGATAACAGCCGTTTACCATCTTTTGCAACCAGCGCATCCAGTAATTCATACAGATGCCTGTGATCGATGACACCGAGCATTTCGCGTACTGTTGCTTCAATAACCTGACCTTCGCCAAACGCGATGGCCTGATCCAGAATGCTGAGTGCGTCACGCATGCTGCCCTGGGCCGCGCGCGCGATAAATTCCAAAGCAGTGGTATCGGATGCAATATTTTCCTGTATCAGTATGGTCTGCAGGTATTCGGCGATCAGCGTTGCAGGAATCAGTTTGAGATTGAACTGTAAACAACGGGATAATACAGTGACAGGTATTTTTTGCGGGTCGGTGGTTGCCAGTATGAATTTGACATGTCCGGGCGGTTCTTCCAGCGTTTTCAGCATGGCATTGAATGCTGATCTGGAAAGCATGTGCACTTCATCAATGATATAAATTTTGAAACGTGCATTGGTGGGTGCATAAAGCGCATTTTCCAGTAAATCGCGCATATGATCCACTTGCGTGTTGGATGCGGCATCCAATTCAATCAAATCAGCAAAATGGCCGCGGTCGATTTCCAAGCATGCCGCACACGTACCGCATGGCGCCGGAGTGATGCCTGTTTCGCAATTCAGCGCTTTGGCAAAAATACGGGCAAGGGTGGTTTTCCCTACGCCGCGTGTGCCGGTAAAGAGATAGGCATGATGCAGCCGGTTTTGGTTCAGCGCATTGGATAAGGCTTTTACGACATGTTCCTGCCCGGTCAATTCTGAAAATGTTCTGGGCCGCCACTTGCGTGCGAGAACTTGTGATTGGGACACGTTTCTAAAAAATCCGAAGTACTAAAAAAGCATTATAGCAAATCAGTGAGACACTCAACATTGGTACAGTCGGTTTTGATTTTTGCTGTTTATGGATTCTGCTGAAAGCGCCGGGGGTGGCGAGCCGAACCCCCGGCACTTGCAAGAAATAGCTGTGGCTGCTTCCTTCCGGACCTGACCAGATTCACTACCATGCAATGCGGGGAGGCCCGCCATTAATTATCAGATGCGCGCATGCATCAAGATCGCGAAGTATACCAGTACCAGTACGTGAACGGCAAACAAAGTGCTTTACGGATTTTGTTGATGGATCGGTAAAAACGACAGGGGTGTCATATCTCTGGACAAATGTGCTTGTGTTTTGAGTGACTCGCCGCGTGATGCGATGACTGCTAGAATCGCAATTTTATTAGACCAGTGACATTTATTTTCTGCGAACCTGTTCAATATCTCGATCAAGGGGTACAGTGCAAGGCAAAATAGAACGAAAAAGCGGAGCATACTTGCGGTATGTGAGCATTTTGAGTTCGATTTTAACGCAGCAATGCGCCCTTCAGCGAGATCTTGAACAGGTTCTGATCAAGATGATTATTATGCAATGACCATACATTCGCCAGGCACAGTTTCAATTGATAATGAATATGACAAGCATGATATTCGCCTGATCAAGCCAAGCTACGCTGCGTCCTGGGCATCCTGCAGGCGCCGGGCATGGCTGAACATGCATCGGACATCTGACTTTGAAGTGGATGCATTTACCCGCCTTTTGTTTGATGCCGGACTGGAGCATGAACAACGCATATTGAAGCAGCTACAGGACAAGTATGATGTACATCATGCTGATTCATTCGAACACACAACGGCACTCATGCAACAGGGAGTGGCTGTCATCTATCAGGCGCATTTGATGAATCCAGAGGCCGGATTGGTAGGTTTTCCGGATTTTCTGATCCGCCATGAAAGCGGTCAGTATCAATCTGCGGATGCCAAGTTAACGCAAAATGAAAATAAACGGGCACTGAAGATACAACTGGGGCTTTATCGCAGATTGTTAGAGAATGATCTGCCGGTGATGGTGTTTCTGGGTGGCAATCGTACAGCTGTTATCGGCAGTGAAACCGATGCACTGGTCGATGCGTTTCTGGCGGATATGCGGCAATTGCGTGAACAACTGGTGCAACCGGATGTCCGTTATAGTCACAGCAAGTGCCGCATTTGTCCTTATTTTGAGCACTGCCGGCCGCATTTCGTCAATCAGGAGGATATTTCCCTGTTGCACGGTGTGCATGGCCGCTCAGCGGAACATCTGGCCACAGCGGGCATCCGGACCATATCGCAACTCGCAGCACAGGATCCCGGAACCTTACCGGATGTGCCCCATTTATCCGGCATAAAACGCAAACAGCGCGCCGTGGTGCAGGCACAGGCGTATCTGCAGAATCAAGTGTTTCAACTGAATAATATTGAATTACCGACAGGTAACTGGATACACTTTGATATCGAGGATAACCCGCTTACCTTGACGCGTGAGCGGCATGTCTATCTCTGGGGGATGCTGGTGCCGCCTCACACGCATCATGATTTCGATTATGTCTGGACTGATCATGAAGGCGCAGACTACGATGGCTGGCTGGCTTTTCTGGAAAAGATTGAGCAGTATCGCATCACTTTTTCACCGGTAATCCTGGCGCATTATTCCAATCACGAAAAAGCGGTGATAAAACACTATGCGCAGCGCTATAACATGACTGAACATGCCTCCGTGCAGTGGCTGCTCGGCAAAACGCAGGGCAACGACCACGGCCCGATGTTTGATCTGCAAAAGGCAGTACAGGACAATCTGGTGCTGCCGCTACAGGGCTACGGCCTGAAGGATATCTGTAAGCACCCTGAATTGGTTAATTTTCAGTGGGAGAATACGGCATCCGGCTCTCAATGGTCCATTGTGCAGTTTAACCGTTTTCTTGCTGAAACCGATCCGGCTGAAAAACAACGGCTGAAATCGGAATTACTGAATTATAACCGTGACGACGTGACGGCGACACATCGGCTCGAGCTGTGGCTGCGTGATCGGTTTATGCAGGGCCGAGTTTGAAATGAATAGAGACCTTTGCACGGTGTCATGAGCGGTACGAGAATAAGGCAAAAATTTGCGAAAAAGCGGAGTTTGCACGGGGTAAATGAGCATTTTTCGCAAATTTTTAACGCAATTATCGTGCCGCGTAGTAGCCGTGCAAAGGTCTCGAATAAAATACTTCTCTATTAATACTATTAAAGTAGCGCGATGCTCAAACTCGAAGACATCAAAAAGGATGCACAGATTCTCGGTCTCCACGCGGGTGAGATTGTGCGCGTGGTGCAGGTGGAATCCGTTGGCGACGATGCGTTAACCGTCTATTACAAAGACAATCAGGGTCGTCTCAACGAGCAAATGTTGTTTCGTTCCGACGAAGCGCGTCTTGAATCTGCTCAGGTAGGCCGTCCGTGGGCTTTAGATGCGCCTGGTGCGGATTTCAAGCTGAGCCTGGAAGCTTATCGTATTTCTCAGGCAGCACTGTTCGATCCGATGATGGCTGTGCATACATCGAATGTAGAACCATTGCCGCACCAAATCTCAGCGGTTTACGAGGCCATGCTGCCACGTCAGCCGCTTCGGTTTGTCTTGGCGGATGACCCTGGAGCCGGTAAAACGATAATGGCCGGGTTACTGATCCGCGAGTTGCTGATGCGCGCCGATGCCAAACGTATTCTGATTATCTCTCCCGGTTCTCTCACCGAACAATGGCAGGATGAATTACTGGAAAAGTTTGACGTTCATTTTGAAATTTTCAGCCGCGAGAAACAGGAACAATGTATTTCCGGTAATTACTTCGACGAGCAAAACCAGCTCATCTGCCGACTGGATCAACTTTCCCGTAACGATGAATATCAGGAAAAGCTCAAGCTGACCGAATGGGATCTGATCATTGTTGACGAAGCGCACAAAATGTCCGCTTCCTACTGGTCTGGCGACATCAAAAAAACGAGGCGATTCCAATTGGGGGAATTGCTGGGTTCCATAACGCGCCACTTTTTATTGATGACCGCCACGCCACATAATGGCAAGGAAGAGGATTTTCAAATCTGGCTGTCCCTGCTGGATAGCGACCGGTTCTACGGCAAATTTCGCGAAGGCGCGCATAAAGTAGATGTTTCCGACATGATGCGGCGCATGGTCAAGGAAGAGTTGCTCAAATTCGATGGCACCCCGTTGTTTCCGGAACGTAGAGCCTATAGCGCCAACTACGAACTGTCGGATGCCGAGTCGGCACTTTATGCCGCTGTTACCGACTATGTGCGTAACGAAATGAACCGCGCCGATCAGCTTGGCAGCAAACGTAAAGGAACAGTCGGTTTTGCATTGACGCTGCTCCAGCGTAGGCTGGCATCCAGTCCCGAGGCCATTTATCAATCGCTTAAACGCCGACGTAAACGGCTTGAGTCCCGACTCAAGGAAACGCAGCTTATTGCGCGGGGTCACAACGTAAACAATAACGTCGCCGAAACCCTGGGCACGTATACCGTCAAGAAACAGATTGATCTACCGGACAACTTCGATGAACTTGATGAAGAACTCAGTGCAGAAGAATATGAAAACTATGCCGATCAAGTGGTCGATCAAGCCACGGCGGCTGAGACTGTTCATGAATTGGAAGCTGAAATCTGCATTCTGAAAGACCTGGAAAATCAGGCTCTCGGTATTGTGCAATCCGGTAATGACAGAAAATGGGAAGAGCTTTCTCACTTGTTGCAGGATCGTCCGGAAATGTTCACAGCAGGCGGCAATCGCCGCAAACTGATTATTTTCACCGAACATAGGGATACCCTCAATTATCTGGTTGGCCGTATCGGCGGTATGCTGGGCAGGCCGGAAGCGGTCATCACCATCCATGGCGGTGTCAACCGCGATGACCGGCGCAAGGCGCAGGAAGAATTCCGTAACAATCCCGATGTGCAAGTGCTGGTAGCGACCGATGCCGCTGGCGAAGGCGTAAACCTACAAAATGCCAATCTCATGGTCAACTACGACCTGCCGTGGAATCCCAATCGCCTGGAGCAACGTTTTGGTCGCATCCACCGTATCGGCCAGACTGAAGTCTGTCATCTGTGGAATCTGATCGCCAGGGAAACGCGTGAAGGTGATGTTTTTCAGCGCTTGTTCGACAAACTCGAAGTAGAAAAACAGGCGCTTGGCGGAAAAGTATTCGATATTCTCGGCGAAGCCTTTGAAAATATATCGCTCAAGGAATTGCTGGTCGAAGCTATTCGCTATGGTGAGTCTCCTGAAGTACAAGCCAGACTCAGTCAAATCATCGACAGCGCGCTGGATACTGAACACCTCAAAGCGATTCTGCGGCGCAATGCGCTGGTCGAGCAGCATATGAATCTTGAGGATCTCTATGCCGTCAAGGAAGAGATGGAAAAGGCGGAAGCCCGCAAGCTGCAACCCTATTTCATTCGCGCTTTTTTTACCGAGGCCTTTCAGAATCTCAGCGGTGAAATGCGTGCCCGTGAATCCGGGCGCTTTGAAGTGCGCCATGTTCCCGCTGCCATTCGCGAGCGTGACCGGATTATCGGTGAAACACGCACACCGGTACTGAAGAAATACGAACGCATCTGCTTTGAGAAAAATCTGGCCAGAATGCATGGAAAGCCGATGGCCGACCTGATACATCCCGGCCATCCGTTGATGTATGCCACAACCGATCTCATCCTGTCCGCTCATCGCGGCAAACTCAAACAGGGTGCTGTGTTGGTCGATCCGAATGATGATGGACTGGAACCCAGAATGCTGTTCATGGTGGATCACAGCGTGCGTGAAAGTGGAGATACGCATCATCGTATGCAGCAACGCGTCGCTTCCCGCCGCTTACAGTTTGTCGAAATCGATCAGCAGGGCAATGCCAACCATGCGGGTTGGGCGCCGCACCTCGATCTGCAACCTATTGATGCATACGACCTCAAACTGATGCAATCTATTCTTAATGCGCCCTGGATCAATAATGATCTGGAAAAACTGGCGCTCACCCACGCTTCCCGGTATTTGGTGCCCGAACACTATCAGGAAGTAAAAGCCCGGCGGGAGCGTCAGGCAGACAAAATACTGACTGCGGTTCATGAGCGGCTGGTCAAGGAAATCAACCACTGGTCAGACCGCTACCTTAAACTCAGTGAAGATGTCGCTGCCGGGAAACAACCCCGCATCCAGCCGGAGAATGCGCGCCGCCGTGTCGATGAACTCACCGAAAGACTGGCGCAACGTAAACGCGAACTGGAAGCGATGAAAAATGTTGTTTCCAGTACGCCGGTGGTGATTGGCGGCGCGTTGGTCATCCCACAGGGACTGTTATCGCAATACAAAGGGGAAAATAACTTTTGCGCCGATGCCGAAATGCGCTCTCGTATCGAACAGATTGCGATGAATGCCGTCATGGCAGTCGAAAGGCGTTTGGGACACGCGGTAAAAGATGTCTCCGGCGAAAAATGCGGATGGGACATTACAGCACGACCCCCGGCCAACCCGGACGGCTCCATTAAACCCGATCGGCATATCGAGGTCAAAGGCCGCGTCAAAGGACAAAGTACCATCACGGTCAGCCGCAATGAAATCCTCTACGGCCTGAACCAGGCGGACAAATTCATCCTCGCTATCGTGCTGGTGGACGGGGACAGGCACGAAGGCCCGTTCTACGTGCGCCAGCCCTTCACGCAGGAGCCGGACTGGGCGGAAACCAGCAAGAATCTCGATCTGGGTCAGTTACTGATCAGAGCGGAGTTACCAGGAGAAAAAACATGAACTTCTCACAACTCAAACTACGCAACTATCGCCGCTTTGAAAATTTTGAAATAGACTTCCATCCCGAACTGACTGTGCTCGCCGCTCGTAATGGTCAAGGTAAAACTACAATTCTGGAAGCTGTTGCTGCCGCCCTCGGCCCCTTTGTAGGTGCATTTGACGAAGGAAAGTCTGAGCACATCCGGCGTACCGATGCCCGTTATGGCGTGGTGGGGGATGGATTCGAAAACCAACAAAATTTTCCGGTAGTCATCGATGCCACGCTGAGTACTCCAGACATTAAATGGCAGCGTACCTTGCATAGTGCTAAAGGCCGTACTACCAAAAAAGAGGCGGCTCCTTTGGCCAATTGGGGAAAATCGCTGCAAGCAGAGTTACGCCAGAAAGCAGATGTGACTTTGCCAGTCGTGCGCTACTACAGTTCCAAGCGACTATGGGTCAGCCATAGTAACATCAGCACTAAATCGATCCTCACTGAAAGCCGCACGGCAGGCTATAAAGACTGTTTGTCCTCCTTGTCCAGCTTTGTGCAGTTGCAGGCATGGATGAAAAAAGCCTCGCTGGCGGCAGTTCAGCAGCGCAGTCAACCCGGTTATGAACATTCTAATTTGCAATCTCGCCTGCAAGGAATCGCTGAGGCCGTCGATACCGTCATGGTAAGCGAAGGCTGGAGTCATTTTCACTACAGCCTGATGTTCGAGGAACTAGCCATGGTGCATGCCGATCATGGCGCACTGCCCATCAGTATGCTCAGCGACGGCGTACGCGCCATGATCTCCCTGGTGGCCGATTTGGCCCTGCGTTGCGCGCGTCTCAATGGTCATCTGAGAGAACGCGCGCCGCGCGAAAGTACAGGCGTTGTACTGATTGACGAAGTGGATCTGCATCTGCACCCGACATGGCAACAACAGGTGATTCAAAGTCTGCGCAACGCCTTTCCCAGACTGCAATTCATCGTTAGTAGTCACAGCCCGCAAGTGCTTTCTACCGTAAAGCGAGACAACATCAGAGTCGTGTTCAAGGACAGCGAAGATCAGTGGCAGGCGCAATCGCCCGATCAGGAAATCATGGGGATGGAAAGCTCTGTGGCACTAAACGATGTCATGGGAGTAAACCCCATACCGCCAGTTCATGAAGCGCAACTGATTGCCGACTACATCGCAGCCATTGAAGACGGCCTTCATGACACACCCGAAGGTAGAGCGTTGCGTGAAAAATTGATCGCCGTTTATGGCTCTGGTCACTCAGTAATACGGGATGCCGATCGGCTCATCCGTTTTCAAAGCTTCAAACTTCGTCAGTCCCCCAAGACAGAGGGGCAGAACTGATGCACAAGCTTAATCGTGCATGTACAGCGCCCCCGGCCTGTCTTTCCGCATACGACTATCAAATTCAGAACTGGGATGATCTTGACGCAGAGTGCAAGCACCTGCTACGTGCCGCACTGGTACAGATGCAGGGCATTCCAGGTGTGACGACGCCAGAGTCCAATGAATATGGCCTGCGCTGTGCCTACTGTGAAGGTGGCATCTACCACGAAGGCCATATTGAACATTTCCGCCGAAAAAATCCTGCGCACCACCCTGAGCTAACGTTTGCCTGGCCAAATCTTTTTTTGGCCTGTGACGCGAATACGCATTGCGGTCATTACAAAGACCGCAATGGTGCGCAGCCTTACAACCCTGATCACCTCATCAAGCCCGATGAGCATGACCCCACGCACTACCTGTACTTTCATTCTTCCGGTGAAGTACGTGTACGCAGTGGGTTGAATGCAGACGACGCTCACCGAGCCGCCGAGACGATCCGTGTTTTTGGTCTCAATGACCGTGCATTGACCGGTGCCCGTGCCAGAGCCTTGGCTGTCTACAGAGAAAGAATCGTTGCCGACCTCGATGACTTGGCGACCTGGCAGCCAGCAGACCGCCAGACGTATCTAGCTGGAGAAATCAATGACACCCGCTACGAGCCTTACGCCACCTGCATCAAGCATTTTTTACAGAAATGACTAAATACCCAATAAGAACCCCAAAAAAACTGATTGAAGTCGCCTTGCCGCTGGACGATATCAATGCCGCCGCCGCACGGGAGAAATCGATCCGCCACGGCCACCCGAGCACGCTGCACCTGTGGTGGGCGAGGCGTCCTTTGGCTGCGGCGCGGGCGGTATTGTTCGCGCAACTGGTTAACGACCCCGGTTATCAGCGCGAAATTGGATTCGGTGTTAATAAAAAAGAAGCCGAGATCAAGCGAGAAGCACTGTTCCAGATCATCCGCGATCTGGTGAAATGGGAAAATACCAATAACGAGGAAGTACTGAATCGAGCACGTGCGGCGATTTGGGAAAGCTGGCGGGAGACTTGCCATTTGAACCGCAACCATCCGCAAGCCAAGGAGTTGTTCGACCCGGAAAAACTGCCTGCATTTCATGATCCGTTCGCGGGCGGGGGTTCAATACCACTGGAAGCGCAGCGTCTTGGGCTGGAGGCGTATGCGAGTGACCTGAATCCGGTTGCGGTGATGATCAACAAGGCGATGATCGAAACCCCGCCTAAATTCGCCGGTCGCAAACCCATTGGTCCGCTGCCACAAGGCAAAGACTCCGGCCATTTGATGGAAGACTGGCCTGGTGCTACGGGACTGGCGGAAGATGTGCGTCGGTATGGTCATTGGATGCGGGAAGAGGCACTCAAGCGTATCGGTCACTTGTATCCAAAAATAAAAATCACCTCGGAAATGGTTGAGGGTGTCGCCAGGAGCGCCGGCGTCCCATCGGCAGAAGAGAGTCAGCAAGATGCCGGCGCTCCCGGTGATGCACCCAGGGAAGACCTGCGTCCGTATGTGGGGCAGGAATTGACGATAATCGCTTGGTTGTGGGCTAGAACAGTCAAAAGCCCTAATCCGGCGTTTAGTCATGTCGATGTGCCGCTGGTTTCCAGTTTTGTGCTGTCGAGTAAAAAAGGAAAGGAGGCCTATGTAGAGCCGGTAGTGGAAGGCGACAGCTATCGATTTAATGTCAAAGTTGGAATGCCACCTTTAGAAGCAGAAAATGGAACAAAAGTAGGGCGTGGCGGGAATTTTCAATGTCTGATTTCAGGATCACCGATTCCAGTTGCGGAAATAAGAAGTCAAGGTCAATCAGGAACATTCAAACAAAGATTGATGGCCATTGTGGCAGAGGGAAACGCTGGTCGAGTTTATCTTCCTCCAACAGATGAAGTAGAGTTACTAGCCAATTCTATAAAACCGGCCTGGAAGCCCGATACAGAAATCAATCATAATCCAAGAGATATTCGAACACAGCTTTATGGGCTTACAAAATATGGTGACCTCTTCACTCCCCGCCAATTGGTCGCGCTGACCACTTTCTCCGATCTGGTGCAGGAAGCCCGCGAGAAAGTGATTGCCGATGCCAAAACCGTCGGTATGACCGATGATGGATTGGGATTGGATGCTGGCGGCATCGGTGCGTCGGCTTATGGGGATGCATTGGCGATTTATTTTACAATGAGTCTTGATCGCTGCTCTGATTATTGGTCAAACTTATGCACATGGGCACCACATGGAGAATACGTAACCCATGTATTTGGGCGACAAGCAATACCTATGGTTTGGGACTATACTGAAATAAACCCATTTAGTGGATCTACTGGGGATTGGCTTGGTGCAAATTCTTGGGTCAAACGTGTCATTGAAAAAATTTACTTAAAGACGAATGGAGTAGTTAACCAACAAGATGCAGCTACCCAATCACTTAGCCGAAATAAAGTCATTTCAACCGACCCACCTTACTACGACAATATTGGTTATGCCGATCTGTCCGATTTTTTCTATGTCTGGATGCGGCGTTCGTTACGTGGTATCTATCCGGATTTGTTTGCCACGTTGGCGGTGCCCAAGGCCGAAGAGCTGGTGGCCACGCCGTATCGACATGGCAGCAAGGAGATGGCCGAAGCTTTCTTTATGGACGGCATGACCCGCGCCATCCGGAATCTGGCCGGACAGGCGCACCCAGCCTTTCCGGTTACTATCTATTACGCCTTCAAGCAGGCGGAAACCAGGGAAGGCAGCACCACCAGTACTGGCTGGGAAACCTTTCTGGAGGCGGTAATCCAGGCTGGTTTCTCTATTGATGGTACCTGGCCCATGCGGACTGAAATGGCCAATAGGATGATTGGCTCTGGTACTAACGCCCTGGCTTCATCGATTGTACTTGTGTGTCGCAAACGCGATCCCAATACTCAGAATGTTTCCCGCCGTGATTTTCAGCGTGAATTGCGCGAGGCGATGCCCGAGGCGCTGGAAACCATGATCGGCGGCGAAACAGGGCAGACACCGATAGCGCCGGTTGATCTGGCGCAGGCGGCGATTGGCCCGGGTATGGCGATTTTCTCCAAATACGAAGCAGTACTCAATCAGGACGGTTCGCGCATGCGCGTGCATGATGCGCTGATACTCATCAATCGTGCGATCACCGAATACCTCAGCCCGGAATCCGGCAGCTTTGACGCCGATACCCAGTTCTGCGCGAGCTGGTTTGATCAATATGGCTGGGGCGCGGGGCCGTTTGGGGAAGCGGATACATTGACCCGCGCCAAGGGCACTAGCGTCGACGGCGTGCGCAATGCCGGCGTGGTGGAATCCGGTGGCGGCAAAGTGCGCCTGCTGAAATGGGGTGAGTACGCATCAGACTGGGATCCCACCCGTGATGATCGCACGCCCGTATGGGAGGCGTGTCACCAGATGATCCGGCGGCTCAACCATCAGGGCGAATCGGCAGCCGGTGAGTTGCTTGCTAAAATGCCGGAAAAAGGCGAAGCCATCCGCCAGCTTGCCTATCATCTCTACACCCTGTGCGAACGCAAGAAATGGGCTGAAGAAGCACGCGCTTACAATGAGCTGATCGGTTCGTGGCATGCCATTGTCGCGGCATCACATGACATCGGCCATCGCGGCACACAAGACATACTTGATTTGGACTTTTAGGAGTCAACGATGAGTTTAAAACCCTGGAGAGAGATTGCTATTCCGCATAAGGATGTACTGGAGGGCACGTTCAAGCAATCTGAATTCGCAGCAGACATCAGTCAGGTGGCCAGCGGTACGGCTACGGACGAATATCAAAACGCGGAAAAGTTTTTTTCCAGAACCTATATCACCGAAGGAATGAGATTGTTGCTGATATCCGTCGCGCAACGTCTGGCAAATCAGGGCGGCGATCCGGTGATTCAACTGCAAACCGCTTTTGGCGGCGGTAAAACGCATACGCTTCTGGCTGTCTATCATCTCGCTTCTCGTCAGGTGGGAACGGAAAAACTGACCGGTATTCCACCGGTACTGGATGACGCGGGTATTCAAAGTTTACCGCAGGCCCGTGTTGCAGTCATTGATGGCATCAAGCTCTCGCCCAGTCAGCCGCGGCAATATGGCGCGATTACCGTCAATACACTCTGGGGTGAGCTCGCATGGCAACTGCTGCGCGAAGAAGGCTATCAGATGATACGCGACAGCGACTTGGATGGCACGTCACCCGGCAAGGAAATTCTGACGCAACTGATTGAGCGGGCAGCACCGTGCGTCATTCTGATCGATGAATTAGTTGCATTCATTCGGCAACTGGAATGGGGTAAGCAGTATAGGGCGGGAACTTTTGACTCCAATATCAGCTTTATACAGGCGCTGACAGAGGCCTTGAAAGCTGTACCGAATGCGATTTTACTCGCATCATTACCGGAATCCGATCTGGAAATCGGCGGCACCACCGGCCAGCGCGCACTGAATTCGCTGGAAAAATATTTTGGCCGGGTGGAGTCGGTCTGGAAGCCGGTAGGGACTGAGGAAGCATTTGAAATCGTGCGCCGCCGTTTGTTCGAGACGCCCGGAGAGCGTGCACAGGTTGAGGGTATTAGCCGGCAGTTTTCCGATTTTTACCGGCAACACGCGGCTAAGTTTCCAGTTGAAACGCAATCCAATGAGTATTTTGAACGACTGTGCCGCTCGTACCCGATTCATCCGGAGATTTTCGACAGGCTTTATGAAGACTGGTCTACACTGGATAAATTCCAGCGCACCCGTGGCGTGCTGCAATATATGGCTATCGTCATTCATCGCCTTTGGAATTCCGATAACCGTGATGCATTGATAATGCCCGGATCATTGCCGCTCGAAGACGGTAATGTGCGTAACAAAAGTATTCATTATCTGCCACAGGGTTGGGAGCCCGTCATCGAGCGAGAAGTGGATGGCCCACGGTCGGCGCCTTATGAGATTGACGGTCATCATACGTTGTTTGGTAGTGTACAGGCTGCCCGCCGCACAACACGAACGATTTTTCTGGGCAGTGCGCCATCAATAAAGGAACAAACCATTCGAGGTATTCAAACCGAGCGTATTCTGCTGGGCGCAGTACAACCGGAACAAACATTGGGTATTTTTGAAGATGTGTTGAAACGGTTGCGCGACCAATTGCATTATCTTTTCTCTGAGCAGGACAGATACTGGCTGGATACCAAACCGAATCTTCGCCGTGAAATGGAAAGCCGCAAGCAAAATATCAGTGACCGGGATGAATTGTTGCCTTTGTTAAAAGAAAGGGTGAGCCGTGTTTTTGGCCGCAATCATCACTTTAGCGGTATTCATGTATTTACGTCCTCGGTGGACATTCCTGATGATTATGGTGCGGGGCCACGGCTGGTGGTACTGCCGACGAATGCAGCATATAGCCACAGTGAAGCTAATACGGCATTTGCCGCCGCCGAAGAAATTTTGCGCAATCGCGGTGAGCAACCACGACAAAAGCAGAATCGCCTGATTTTTCTCGCTGCGGATTATGATGTTGTGAATCGCTTAAGAGAGCAAGGGCGTATTTTCCTGGCATGGCAATCCATCGCGGCGGATATTGAGAATGGCTTATTGAATCAGGATATGGCGCATTTAAATCAAGCTAAGCGCAATCGTGACAACGCGGAACAATTATTGTCACAGTTAGTCCGGGAAACCTATAAATGGCTGATTGCGCCGACAGAAGAATTTATCAAAGGAAAACCGACACTGACCTGGGAAGCGGTTTCAGTTTCACCGGCGGCATCCAATTTAATTCAGGCCATTGAAGACAAATTGCGTGAAGAGGAATGGCTGATTTATGAGTGGTCGCCCATTCATTTGCGTAACACGCTGAATCAATGGTATTTTAAAGATGGTGTTAATGAAATGAATGCGGTTAAAGTCTGGCAGGATTGCTGTCACTATGTGTATTTGCCGCGACTTGTCAATGATACTGTCTTTCGTAATGCCATTGTGCAGGGTGTTGAGTGTGAGGACTACTTTGCATTTGCTTCGGGCAAGGAAGGGGAACGCTATCTTGGATTCAGCTTTGGTTGTCACGCTGGTTGTATATTGGATGAGTCGTCGCTATTGATTGATCGGGAAACGGCTGTTACATACCGTGAGTGTTTGCAGAAATCAATTCAGCAGACAACGGAAGCCGGGAATGTTACCGGCGCTGGTGGCAGCGCTACAACACTACCGGATGGAACGAGCACTACGGTGACATCCGTGTCTACCCTGGATCAACCCGGAAACACGGAAATATCCGCATTAACTGCTGCCAGGAAACAGTTTTACGGTACCGTTTCACTGAATCCCGTCAAAGCCAAATTGGATTTTGCCACCATTATGGATGAGGTCGTTCAGCAATTTAGTGAGAAATACGGTGTCGATGTGACGATCTCTGTTGAGATTGAAGCCAGAAGCAGGGATGGTTTTGACGAAGGATTGCAACGCACCATCAAAGAGAATTGTAATACGCTCAAATTCAGCAATGCGGAATTTGAAGATGGCGAATAGCATACCGATTTGATCAAGGTGTTACCGTTTTCTGAGAAAAAAAATGAATTCCAGATCGGTTTCGGACATCGACAATAATGCATTGCCGGTTTGCTCGGCAAAAACCTGAAAATCAATTACGGCGCCTGGGTCGGTGGCGACAATTTTCAATACCTGACCATGCGTCATGCTTGCCAGTGATTGCTTGGTACGCAGAATAGGGAGCGGACAAACTAGTCCGCGTGCATCGAGTTCCAGGTCAAATTGCTGCATACTTGGATATTTGTAGTTGAGAAAATATGGAATCATAATTTTAATCGTATTTCCGATCAGTGGGTATGGCTGGATTTTGATTTTTAGTCATGGTAGCGACTGATATGCGGGGTTGCATTTGTCATTTGCATTGGGCGATTTAGACTTGCTTCATATGGTTATTTATTTGGAGATTGATGTGATGATGGGTTTTTTTACGTAAACTGAATAAAATAAATGTATTCAAGGAGATAAATGCATGATCTTGCGGTCTTTGATGATGCCGCTGCTGACAATTAAAGTGTTTTTCTTATGATCATGTTGAGACAACTGCCGAATTGCCTGACTGTTTTACGGTTGATCCTGGCTTTTGTTTTCCCACTGGCGCCTGAGCATTATCGTCTGATCATAGTACTTATCGCGTTGGCAACCGAGTATTTGGATGGTGCGCTTTGCCGTTGGTTTAACTGGGGTAGTCCGCTGGGTGCTTTGCTGGATCCGATCGCGGATAAGTGTTTTGTGCTTGTTGTGGCAATGGTTATGTTTGTGGAAACGGAGATTGCGTGGTGGCAGTTCATGCTGTTCGGCGCACGCGAAATTGCCGTGTTTTGCGGCGCATCACTCATTGCCTGGGAGAAAAACTGGCGCGCTTTTTTCAATGTGGTTCCCAGAGTGCTTGGGAAAGCCGCGACAGTATTTCAGTTTTTGGTGTTCTTGTGTTTTGTTGGACTGGAGAGCATACCGCAATGGCTGCTGATTTTGGCAATACTGTTCAGTGTGCTATCCGCGATTGATTACACCTATCTGTTTTTCAAGAATAATTTTTACCGTGCAATGAAAGACCAGCCCAATCGGTCATGATGCGTATCTTGCCACGCGATTTCGTGAACAAAGGCATTACGAAGTATTACTTGGTTTTGGCAAATTCGAGTAAACCGGTAATAAGTTTATGAAATTCCTGTTTTCGATTGTCATCACTGTGGGCCGATGGTTGAGCTTCGGCAGCATCATTTTCAACGACAATACCCCGGCAGAAGTCGCAATAGTTGTTCCAGGCCATGTTATATTCCCGCAGTTGTTTTTGCGGAATGAAGACCCGCAATACTTCAAAATGATGCTGCATTTCCGGCAAGCGGGCGCATAAGTAGGCATTGATGTTTTCCGGCCAGCGCGTAATGTTGGGATACAGGCCCGGCAAGTCTTCCTCAAACATGGCGCGAAAATTTTTAATCGCAGCGTCGCGCCGCTTGCGGTTGACAGCTTCGATAGCCAGAGAAACAAGGCCAATAAAGCCCAGTAGAAAAAAAGGCCACAAGGGGACATTAGTAAAATACTTGGAGATTTGTTCGATATATTCTTCCAAAGCAACCTCTTGTTTCTAAATATTGAATGAAAAATTGCCGCGGAATGGCGGCTTGTCTCAGGATATGTCCTTCCGCTTGGCGAGGACAGCAAGATAACCGTACATGCGCAGACCCTGACTCTGAATCTTGCCATAGTCATTGCCATGGATCAATAGAGTCCAGGGCGGATTTTTAGGTTCAGTTCGAAGCGTATTAAATTACAATAGTGCAATTCCTTTCATTTTAAGTCGCTTATTGTCGTGAACAGAGTTTTCGCCGCCAAGATCAATTCGCTATGTCTTGGGTTCGTAGTGATCGTTGTCGCGCTGTTTTGGTTTCCCGGGCAAGGCGGTGCAACGACCTCAGGCACCGTTGTTTCGGCGCATCCACTTGCAACGGCCGTAGGGGAAAGAATTCTGGAAAAAGGCGGTAATGCGTTTGACGCGGCCATCGCAGTCGGTGCGGCTCTGGCGGTTGTGGAACCTTACGCTTCTGGCCTGGGCGGAGGTGGTTTTTGGTTGCTGCACCATGCAAAGACAGGCCGCAGTGTGATGATCGACAGCCGTGAGACAGCGCCATCCGCAGCGTCAAAAGATATGTTTCTGGATGAACAGGGTCATCCGCTGCCCGGCAAATCGCTCAATGGACCGATAGCCGCAGGCATACCCGGTACACCGGCCGCATTTGCCAGTTTGTCGCGCTATGGCCGTCTGACACTGGCCGATAATCTGGAACCTGCAATTAAACTGGCGCAGGATGGTTTCAAGGTGGACAGGCGTTTTGCCCAGACGCTGCGGGATCATGAAAAAAAACTGTCGCAGTATCCGGATACGGCGGCTGTTTTTTTGCCGGATGGCGCGCTATTGTCCGAGGGCGAATTATTCCGCCAGCCTCAGCTTGCCGTAACATTAGCGGCGATCGCCAAATCCGGTGGAAACGGTTTTTATCAAGGCCCGGTAGCACGGAAACTTGTGCATGCCGTGCGTGCATCGGGCGGCATATGGCATGAACAGGATCTGAAAAATTATCGCATCGTTGAAAGGAAACCGGTTCAATTCAGTTACCGCAATGCACAAATCACATCGGCGTCATTGCCTTCGGCAGGTGGCCTGACGCTGGCTCAGGCGTTGAATATCCTTGAAGTAGTTTTAGACGAAAAACAAAAACCGATTCAGAAAACTCATTTGGTCATTGAAACGCTACGCCGGGTTTACAAGGATCGCACGGAACTGTTGGGTGACAGTGATTTTGTTGCGGTTCCGGCAGATCGTCTGGTGAGCGAAACATACGCACGCCAACAGGCGGCAACCATCAATCCGGATAAAGCGGGCGTCAGTCAGGCTGTGCCGCCAGTGCAAAATTTACCGGCAGAAGGGGCTCAAACCACGCACTTTGCGGTTCTGGATAACGCCGGAAACCGCGTTGCGGCAACACTGACGATTAACACTTTTTTCGGATCAGGGTTTGTTGCGGGCGATACCGGTGTATTGCTCAATAATGAAATGGATGATTTTGCAATCGGCGAACACATCCCCAATGTCTTTGGTCTGTATGGTTCGCGCGCAAACGCCATCGCACCCGGAAAGCGGCCGCTATCGAGTATGTCACCGACTTTTGTGGAAAACGAAAACGGGATATTAATCGCGGGTACACCAGGTGGCTCACGTATCATTAGTATGCTGTTACTTGTTATTCTGGATTACATCGATAACCATGAAACCGATCTGCAGAAGCTAGTATCCAGACCACGTTTCCACCACCAATATTTGCCGGATATTTTGCAAATTGAACCCGATGCTTTTGGAGCGTCATGGGTGAGTGCATTGGAGTCTATAGGCCATGACGTGCGCACCATGCCGCGTACCTGGGGGAACATGCAGTTGATTCATTATGATAAGCAATTGCAGAAGGCCACAACAGCGAGTGATCCACGAGGTTTATCTGATACGCGGTATTAATCAAATAATTCATGCAGCAACATCGCGCCATAAACCTTTCATGATAAAATGCCACAGATCAGGTATGTGCATTGCTTGATGCATTATCGCTAGAAATTGGGATATTTCTTTTGTTTTTATAACTATTTTTTAGAATCATTGTAGTCATTTTTATGGCGAAAGCATCAAAAAATTCTGTACCTCCTCCATCTGATCTGCCGGAAAGTTTTGAGGCGGCATCGACCGAGTTGGAGAATATCGTTGCGGCAATGGAGGCTGGTCAGATGTCGCTCGAGGCTTCGCTGGCGGCCTATAAACGCGGCGCTGAATTATTGCAGTATTGCCAAGGGCAATTACAGGATGCGCAACAGCAGGTACGTATTCTTGAGGACGATATGCTGAAAAAATTCACCCTATCCGATCATTCATGACCACTGATTTTCAAAGCTGGGCCAGCCAGCGTCAGATTGCTATCGAGACATTCCTGAATGCACGGCTGCCAGCGGTGGATTGTGTGCCTGTCCGTTTGCATCAGGCAATGCGTTATTCCATTCTTGACGGTGGCAAGCGTGTCCGTCCGCTGCTTGCTTTTGCTGCCGGAGAATTAAGTCAGGCGGACGAGACACGTGTTACCGTTGTCGCCGCGGCTGTTGAATTGATCCATGGTTATTCACTGGTGCATGATGACATGCCTTGTATGGATAATGATGTGTTACGGCGCGGAAAACCAACCTGTCATGTTGAATTCGATGAGGCAACCGCGCTTCTGACCGGAGACAGCTTGCAAACGCTGGCTTTTGAATTACTCGCTGAAAGAAAATTATCCGATAACGCTGAAACGCAGTTAGCGATGATCAAACAACTTGCCAGCGCTTCCGGTTCACGTGGCATGGCCGGAGGGCAGGCATTTGATCTGGATAATGTCGGCAGGATGTTAACACTGCCCGAACTCGAATTCATGCATATTCATAAAACCGGTGCCTTGATCAGAGCTGCGGTGATGCTCGGTGCGCATTGCAGTAACGTTCTGAATGCCGCGCAGCTGGAAAAATTGGATCATTTTGCAAAATGTGTCGGATTGGCTTTTCAAGTTGTCGACGATGTACTTGATGCGGAAGCTTCGACAGCAACACTGGGTAAAACAGCTGGCAAGGATGCCGAAAATAACAAACCAACCTATGTCAGTATCCTGGGTATTCGCGAAGCGCGCGCGTTGGCGGAAAAACTGCAATATGATGCGGATCAGGTTTTGCATGAATTTGGCGAAGCCGCGATCCGGCTGCGTCAGGTCACCGATTTTATTATCAAGCGTAAATTCTAGTTTCTATATATCGATAATCCATTTTCAAGTACTGAATGTATCCACTGTTAGATAACATCAATTATCCCGCTCAACTTCGCAAACTGGATGTTAAGGATTTGCCTGAGTTCGCCAAGCAATTACGCAATTTTCTCATCGAATCCGTCTCAAGAACCGGCGGCCATTTGTCCTCCAATCTGGGTACGGTTGAACTGACGGTCGCTTTGCACTATGTTTTTAACACGCCGCATGATCAATTGATCTGGGACGTCGGTCACCAAACCTATGCACATAAAATACTGACCGGACGCCGCGAAGCGATGAGCAGGCTGCGTATGAAAGACGGAATATCCGGATTTCCCAAAAGAGATGAAAGTGAATACGATGCTTTTGGCACTGCGCATTCCAGTACTTCGATCAGCGCGGCATTGGGTATGGCGGTTGCGGCACAATTGGAAAAATCGGATCGCCGCGCAGTTGCCATCATCGGTGACGGAGCGATGAGTGCCGGTATGGCATTCGAGGCATTGAACAATGCCGGTGTGATGGATGCAAATTTACTGGTGATATTGAACGACAATGATATGTCCATATCACGCCCGGTGGGTGCACTGAATAATTATCTGGCCAAGTTGATATCGGGGCAATTTTACGCAACTGCACGCCGTGCCGGCGAGAGAATGCTTGGTGTGGTTCCTTCGGTGCTGGAGCTAGCGAAGCGGGCCGAAGAACATGTCAAAGGTATGGTGACACCCGAAGGCACGCTGTTTGAAGAATTCGGTTTTAATTATATTGGTCCGATTGACGGCCATGATATCAAGGTACTGGTCACTACATTAAAAAATATCAAGTGTCTCGACGGTCCTCAGTTCCTGCATGTGGTGACACGGAAAGGAGCCGGCTACAAGGTTGCCGAGGAAGATCCAATTCTCTATCACGGCGTCAGCAAATTCGATCCGGAGCAGGGTATTGTCGTCAAGCAAACCGGGAAACCGGCCTATACCAAAGTATTTGGGGATTGGTTATGCGATATGGCAGCCAAGGACAAGCGTTTGATTGGGATTACTCCGGCGATGCGCGAAGGGTCAGGTTTGGTTGCATTTTCACAGGCTTATCCTGACCGTTATTTCGATGTCGGTATTGCGGAGCAACACGCGGTTACTTTTGCCGCAGGTGCCGCATGCAACGGTCTGAAGCCGGTTGTGGCAATTTATTCGACCTTCTTACAGCGCGCGTATGATCAACTGATCCATGATGTCGCACTGCAAAATCTTCCGGTGCTGTTTGCGATTGACCGTGCGGGCCTGGTGGGTGCGGACGGTCCAACACACGCCGGCAGTTTCGATCTGTCGTATCTGCGGTGTATTCCCAATATGACAGTAATGGCGCCTTCCGATGAGAACGAATGCCGGCAAATGCTGTATACCGCATTTAAGCTGGATTCACCGACGGCGGTTAGATATCCGCGGGGTACAGGACCTGGCGCCGAGATTCAACAGAAGATGACTGAGCTGCCCATAGGTCAGGGCGTTGTACGCCGGCAAGGTAATAAAATTGCTTTCCTGGCGTTTGGCAGCATGGTGTCGCCATGCCTGGCCGCGGCGGATGATTTGGATGCAACGGTTGCCGATATGCGTTTTATCAAACCGCTTGATGAAAAACTTATCGCAGATCTGGCCGCCGGACATGAGTTGCTGGTTACGGTCGAGGAAAATACCATTATGGGTGGCGCCGGAAGTGCTGTGATGGAATTGTTATGCCGCCGGAAAATGCTTGTCCAGATATTGACGCTTGGATTGCCGGATGTTTATCTGGATCATGGCGACCATGCGCAGATGCTGGCTGAATGCGGTCTGGATAAAGCCGGGATTATTCAATCGGTGCAGAAATATCTCGCATGACAGATTATCTTGAACTAAATGTATTTTTTATGGAACTAAGTTATTCGTTCGTCAAATGCCTTTTTAAGTGATTTGAAAAAATAATGAATCTCATTCATGAGATAAAACGAGATAAATGATATGAATAGAGAAATCGATTTACCCATCGCCGATGTGCAAAGCACACCTGATACACGGCGTATAGCGATTGACAGAGTAGGGATAAAGGGAATTCGCCATCCGGTAGTGGTAGCTGATAAAGATGATGGCGTGCAACATACTATTGCTATGTTCAATATGTATGTCAATCTGCCGCATAATTTCAAAGGTACGCACATGTCTCGTTTTGTAGAGATACTCAACAGTCATGAGCGAGAAATTTCAGTGGAATCTTTTAAAACCATCCTCCAGGAAATGGTCGATAAACTGGAAAGTGATTCCGGTCATATTGAGATGACTTTTCCGTATTTTGTCGATAAGGCTGCGCCCGTTTCCGGTGTCAGAAGCCTGCTGGATTATGAAGTGACATTTATCGGTGAAATTAAGAAAAGTGAATATTTCTTCACCCTTAAAGTGGTGATTCCAGTAACCAGTTTGTGTCCTTGTTCCAAGAAAATATCGAATTATGGCGCGCACAATCAGCGGTCGCATGTAACCATAGCGGCCCGCACCAACAGTTTCGTGTGGATAGAAGAGATTATCAAAATAGCTGAAGAGAATGCTTCCTGCGAGCTTTATGGTTTGTTGAAAAGGCCTGATGAAAAATACGTTACTGAAAAGGCTTACGACAATCCTAAATTTGTGGAAGATATCGTCAGAGATGTTGCCGACACATTGAATAAAGATAACCGCATAGATGCTTATGTTGTGGAATCGGAAAATTTTGAATCAATTCATAATCATTCAGCCTATGCATTGATTCAGCATGAAAAAGTGCAAGACAACTGATTCATGATTAAATTTCCGACTATTCATAGTGCTGCCTGGAAAAATCTCTTAGCCGGAAGCCCAACATCCAGAGCATCGTAAAATAACTGCAAACTCCAAGAATAATAATTCCAATAAGACGGTAAACACGGTCGGTGGCTGTCCCGGTTAGCCAGTATGCATCTGTACCGGCCGCAAACCATAGTGTGCCGCCCATTATCATTAATGCGATAAAGATTTTAAGAATAAAGACACGCCATCCGGGTTGTGGTCGGTAGATATTTTCACTGCGCAGCTTATGGTACAGCAGGCCCGCATTCAGGCAGGCGCCCAATCCTATCGCCAGTGCCAGGCCGGCGTGCTGAAGCGGCATAATGAATGCAAGATTCATCAGTTGTGTTGCAATCAGCGTTATGACTGCAATCTTGACTGGTGCCTTAATATTTTGCCTGGCATAGAATCCTGGTGCTAGTACTTTGACTAAAATTAGGCCGATCAATCCGACACTATAGGCAACCAGTGCATCGCGCGTCATAAAAACATCCTGATCGGTAAATGCGCCGTAATGAAACAGCGTGGTAATCAGCGGTATCGATAATAAGGCCAGCGCCAACGCGGCAGGTAGAGTTAATAGCATAGTCAACCGCAAACCCCAATCGAGCAGGCGTGAATATTCATGACTGCTATTATCGTTATAATATTTTGCCAATGAAGGCAGCAACACTGTACCCAATGCAACACCCAGAAGCCCAGCCGGAAATTCCATGAGTCTGTCAGCGTAATATAACCACGACACGCTTCCTGTGATTAATAGCGAAGCAAAGATTGTATTAATCAGCAGACTGATTTGTCCAACCGATACACCAAATACAGCTGGGCCCATCAGTTTGATAATGCGCCAAGCACCTTCATCATTTGATTTAAGGCGAATGCGTGGAATTAATTTTAAGCGCAACAGATAGGGAAATTGAAAAATCAGTTGTAACACACCGCCAATAAATACGGCCCAGGCAAGTGCAAGTACAGGTGGGTCCATGTAAGGCGTAAGCCATAATGCGCAGATGATAAATGAGACATTGAGCAATGCCGGGGTTAATGCCGGTACATAAAATTTTCCGTATGTGTTCAGTATGCCGCCGGCAAAAGAAACCAGTGAAATAAATAAGATATAGGGGAAAGTGATACGCAGTAATTCAATAGTTAAGTCGAATTTCTCCGGATCACTTGAAAATCCGGGTGCGCTCGCATAAATAATCCATGGCGCGGAAACTACACCAATAAGTGTCACGGCGCAAAGTGCAAAAGCCAACAATGTAGCGACATGATCGATCAATTGCCGTGTTTCCTCCATTGTGCGTTTGTTTTTATATTCGGCCAGAATAGGCACAAAGGCTTGTGAAAAAGCACCTTCGGCGAACAGGCGGCGCAATAAATTGGGGATTTTGAAAGCAACAAAAAAAGCGTCGGTTGCCATACCCGCCCCAAAAATGCGTGCAATGATGACATCACGTAAAAAACCGAGAATGCGAGAAATAAATGTCATGCCGCTTATTGCAGCCAGCGCTCTAAGAAGATTCAAGATTACAGTGTCTTAAAGGTAATTGGAGTCGTTATGTCGGCATTAGATCGAGGATAGGCCGGCACGTTGAAATATCACCGGAATCAGGTGTATGTTCATTGCGAATACATCACCGTTAACATTGATTGGCGCCGGTATTTTTCGTGTCAGACCTTTGTTGTAAGTCAAGAGTACGGTTGAACGGAGATACGGACACTGAAAATCGGTGTATGGCTTGAGGAAAAAGCCAGTCGCGCTGTTTCCTCAAGATAATTTTTCTATAATCCAATGATTTATTTGATATAGCATCCGATTTTCTGCAAGAGATTGGGCTCAGACCAATTCCATTGCAGGCAATATTCGGCACCAAATTTCGGATTGACTACTTCTGTTTCAATTCGGGTTTCGCCAGTAATCAATGGTGGCAGCAGCGCTTCCTCTTCACCATTCTGAATACAATAGGCGCGTGCTGTTGAGACGGGGCGGCCTTTAGGAAGATCGACCACGAGGCGAATCCGATCTGTTTCATCGTCAACGGTATGCGACAGTATGCCTTCAGTGCGGCCAAAAGCGTTCTTGTAGCTGCATTTCAATGTCGTTTCAATACCATTGGTAGCCTTGAAAGTTACTGGTAATGCCATACAGACTTGATATTTATTGTTGTTATCTTTTTTTTGTTCAATAGGGGATTGTCCATTAATACTGAAGTTGGTGATCATGCCGATCGGATTGATACTTTTAAACCAGTAAACGGTGTTGTCCATGTGGCATGCTGTGGTGTTTTGCTTTTGTATCAGCGTCGCTTGAGTGCCACAGGTATCGCTTATTGTCAGTGTTTTTTCCAGATCTGTGATACTGAAAGCGCCTTTGTTTTGCTTGATTTGTTCAAAAATCAGAATAGCGGCAATCACTGTAAAAAGGATACCAACCAAAACAAAATCACTAAATAGAATAACAGTCAAACCAAACATGATAATCAATGTATTGGCATAAAAAACAAGCTGGTTACGTTTATCAAACATTCATTGCTCCTCTATAGATATCTGGCTTTAATATAAAATTATTTTTTTAAGGTTAGGTTGATCTTTTATAACAAAAGGTTGTTCAATTTTTAATTTTTATTAGCTTGCACAAAACAGAATATAAATGATAATAGTAGTGTTTTTTTGAAGAACTGAGTTTAACAGAGAGCAGCTTGCAAAAAAAGCAAGATCATGTAATGTTGTGTTTGCAGGAAAGAGCTTGTAGATACTTGATTGTCAAAAAAGATTAATTTATTAGTAATCATTGTGTTATTTTATCTCACTGTTTTGCTGATGATAAATCTTATCAACATTAGAGTATAAAAATACGAATCTTGTACTAATTTACGCTATTAGCAGACCGTTTTTCAACAGCCGGCTAGTAGCGTCTTAAAGTATTCTTAACTAGCCATGGAGAAAATGATGTCAAGAAAACTGATTAAACCTATCTCACTTGCTGTTGGTACCGCACTGGTTACAACGCTTGCAGCCAGCAATGCCTCTGCTGAGGTTGATGCCAATCCATTTGCTATAAATGAATTATCCAGTGGATATATGCAATTGGCCTATGGCGGGGGCGGAGAGAATAAAGCCAAAGAAGGTAAATATGATGAGGGTAAATGCGGCGGCAAAAAAGCTGAAAAAGAAGGCAAATGTGGTGAAGGTAAATGCGGCAGCGATATGAAGAAAAACATGGAAGGAAACTGTGGCGGCAAAAAAGCCGAGAAAGAAGGTAAATGTGGTGAAGGTAAGTGTGGTGGTAGTAAATATAACGATAAAGCGGAATGAATGACAATTTACCATCATCATGAACACCGGTAATTTTCCTGTTCATGGTGCCGGGCTAGGGCTGCGGCGCACATTGATGCGTGAAGTGGCAGCTCAACCCGGCAATACTATCGATTTCTGGGAAATCGCGCCGGAAAACTGGATTGGGGTGGGTGGTTTCTATGGAAAAAAACTGCGTATATTCACCGAACAATATCCTTTTATTTGCCACGGTTTATCACTATCTATCGGTGGTCCATCACCACTGGACGAAGCTTTCTTACACCGGCTCAAACGTTTTCTGAAAACGCATCAGATACGTTGCTACAGCGAGCATCTGAGTTATTGCAGCGATGATAGTCACCTCTATGACCTGCTGCCGATTCCATTTACTGAAGAAGCTGTTCGGTATGTTGCCGGCCGTATCAGACGTGTTCAGGATTTCCTTGGTCAGCGTATTGCGATGGAAAATGTTTCCTACTATGCCGCGCCGGGTAAGAGAATGGAGGAAATTGATTTTCTAAAAGAGGTCCTCGAAGAGGCGGATTGCGATTTGCTTCTTGATGTAAATAATGTTTATGTCAATAGCGTTAACCACTGCTATGATGCGGAAACATTCCTACGGCAATTGCCTGCTCAGCGCATTCGTTACATTCATATTGCGGGACATTATAACGAAGCGGAAGATCTGATCGTCGACACGCATGGCGCTGATGTTATCGATCCGGTCTGGTCACTGCTGGAAAAAACATATCAATTTTTTGGTATTATTCCGACGTTGCTGGAGCGTGATTTTAATATTCCGGCATTCGAAAAGCTTGAACAGGAAGTCAAACAGATTCAGCATATTCAATCAAAATGGCAGCAACCATTTGAACACAACATACAACACGCCTGATCGTTCGGATTTTGTGCATCTGCAGTACGCGTTTGCCGCACATATCCGTGATCCTGAGCATAATCCGTGTCCTGAAGACGTCGAAGCACGGCGAATGAAAATTTACCGTGAATTGTTTTACAACAATGTCGAAGGCTTCATGGCCAGTACTTATCCGGTTTTGCGTAGCATCATGCCTGACCAGCGCTGGCATGCCATGATCCGCGACTATTATGCAAAACATCAGTCGCACACGCCATTGTTTCCGGAAATGCCGCGCGAATTTCTCAAATATCTCGAATATGAACGCAAAACCGAACCCGATGATCCGCCGTTTATGTTGGAATTGGCGCATTATGAATGGGTGGAACTGGCTTTATCGATCCTGGATGAGAAAATAGATGGCAATTCATTTGAAATTCCAGACAAAAGTGATGACTTATTGGCAGGCATTCCTGTTGCATCTCCTTTGGCATGGGTACTCGGTTATCATTTTCCGGTACATAGGATCAGTGCTGATTTTCAGCCCCAAACCCCGGATAAGCAGATTACCTATCTGATCGTATATCGTGATGTCAAGGATGAAATCCATTTTATGGAAGCTAATTCGGTTACAGCGCGATTGCTTCAGCTGATCATCGATAATACAGGCCATGACTGCAGGAATGGAAAAGCATTGCTGGAACAGATCGCGGTAGAACTTAATCATGTCCAATCTGATATCGTAATCGAAGGTGGTCGCGTAATACTCCATGATCTTATGGAACGAACCATTTTGCTCGGCGTTCGTTCCCAACATCAAATCGCTACACTGTGATCCGGTAAGCTTTTTCATCTTCACCGCATAATTTTTTTTGCTTGCTTTTTTACTGTCCCGTTCCCGTTTTTGCTTATCAGAATTTAGCAGTAGCATCAGGTCAACCTGATTTTTCCCGTAGCCCTGTGACTAATTCTACGGCTGTTAGATTTCCGGCCAATGATCCTATTTTTGGTATATCAGCCGATGCAGTTTTTGTTATCGATACTTGATGCAATTTACCATCCATACCTTTCACGTTATAGGGTCTGGTTGTTGATACAGTTCGAGTATCTTTATCAAAGGTTGGCACTGCATTATCAAAATTTACTCAAAGAGTTGACCCTCTTGCTATGGGTATAGCAACTCTCGATTTGATTTGTTCATTGAGCAATATTTGTAATCAGAATGATGAGTGGTTTTTTGAGCAGGATAGTTTGCCCGCTCACTTTCTGAATGAGAGTCGTGTTGAGATATTGTCGTCTATTCCTGAG
>JAHBZZ010000027.1 GCA_019635215.1 Nitrosomonas sp. | reverse complement strand
ACCCACCTTATTGTTGATACAGGCTATATTCTCGCACTTTATCTACGACTGTAGTACTAACGACAATACGCATTAACGCCGTAAAATTTTGCTTTTCGCCATGAGCATGCGCGCTGTTTTATATATCAAGTGTGGCAACAATATATACAGCGGCATGCGTATAAGATGACTGCGCAAGTAGAGTATCCATCGTGCCAATGCAGCCCGTTTCATCGGCTTGTCGGGATGTTGCGGCAACAAAGCCAGCGGAACCAGCCGGTGCATTATCCAGCGTTTCATACCGCCAGGTTTTGCATGCAACCGATTAGCAACACCCATCGGCACCGGCGTTCTGAAAATCAGTTGGCTGAAGTAAAGGCCGTAATACAGAATACGCCTCAGCTTCAGCTGATTGGCGCGATCAGTGAGATGCTCCCAGAAACCGGTATCCTGGTCACTGAAGAAAACCATTAAGTCATGCAGATCCAGCAGGTCGCGTAAATCGTCGGCCAGTTCATTATTCTGGAAAAGATTAACCGCACAATGTATTGTCATATCGATCGGGCTGAGTAATTTCACTTTAGCGTGCGGTGTTGCCAACGCCTCAGCAAAAAGCAGTTCGGTATTGATCTTCAGCCGGCTGGTGAGTGGCGCAAGGGTATGATGAATATCCACCTCGGTTTCTCGTTCAGCATGAACAAGTGGTGGAATTTCATGACTCCAGACGCGATAGTAATGCTCGTCATAAACCGAAATCGGACGATGCCGCCACCCCTTGATTTTGAGCAAGGATTCAATTTCCCCCAGATCGCCTGCGGGCACCATCAAATCCAGATCAACGGATAATCGTCCTTCCGAATAGGGCAAACCTGCCAGGACATAAGCGGCTCCCTTGAGTGCGATGATGGTGGTATCGCAATCCTCCAGTGCCCACACGACCCGGTTCAGTTCCCATTGTGTCGATTGCTTCAATTTCTCCGCCTGCACTAACGCGGATGTCAACTGGTTCGTAATCCTTGACGGTGCTTCCGCCCAGAGGTCGTTGTTTTTCAACAGCAAAGCCAAACGCCCCAGCAGTTTGACACGCCTCGCCAGCCTGATGAGCAGCTCCCACTCTGAATCCGAGTAATGCGCAAGGCATCCCGGATTGATGAATGCCTCAAGCAGAATCTGATGATGGCGATAATCAGGTTTCATCGACCAAATGATGCAGTGCAGCCGTTATTTCATCCAAATCGGAATAAACCAGTGTATAGCAATCGCAGCTGGAAATCAGCTGCGCAACAGCCCGAAACCCGCTTGCGCCGAGAACTTCATAATTGAACGCGTTACTGGCCAATAACATGAATGCCTCAGCATCGGCAATAGGTTCCAGTCGTGTCGCCGATTCTGCAACCCACTTAGGGAAAATAATCCAGCGCGCTTTGGCTGTGTTTTTTGACAACTGCAGGCTTTCTTCGGGCGGACAGACATGCGCGACGGTGCCTTTGTGCGTATTGGGTATGGGCTGGCCAATGACGGCCTCCGGCAGATGTTTGCGGATTACCGGTATAGATTCATTCTTTAGCGGCATCAGGCGCGGCAGGGGATGAAAAACACCCTGCCGGAAATCCATTAGACCGAATTCATCGGAAAACAGACGGAATCCGCGGTGTGACAGTGCTGTGCATAATGTCGTCTTACCGCTGCCTGGCCAGGCCGGAAACAACATGACATTATTGTTCTTTTCAACCACTGCCGAATGCAGCAACAAAAAGTGATTGACGCGAACGGCGATCGCAAGATTGATTCCCCATTCCAGTACGGCCAGCGCCTGATCTTCTGGAAAACTCTCGAACGGAGACTGACCATCGATCAGAAAACGGACCTTCAATTTCAAAGGATTCTTGATTGAACGTTCAGTAACGATACGCACATGGAACTCGGCGATCTCATCCTGCGCCAGCCGGTAATGGCTGTAAAGTGTATAAAGCTGCACGATGAGCGGTTTATATTGTGTCTGAATACACACGTTAAAAGGACCCATCGCCACTCTGAGACCCTTATTCTGAAGCCGCATGAGGAATTCCTGAAATGGAATCTGATTGACCATCATGCCTTAAATCGCTAATTTTCCTTCCGGATTAAACCCAATGCGTCAAAATGATAGAGTATTTTCTCAATACTGTCTTGAAAGTTTTGATTTGTTTCCCGTTCAAATTCCCTGCTCAGATAACTGCAAACTTCTGCAGAAGATGCCGGATGCTGGTCCAGAAATGAAAGCATTTGCATGCTCATGCGATTGAGAAAGTGCGTTTTTCCCGAATCGGGCTGAAACACCGTATATTCATCCTCCCAATCTGCAATTAAAAGCGAGTGAAAATTGTTTGATAGCCAGCGCATACCGTAGTGCGATTCGACAAAATGTGTTTGAAAAAACTAAAAAATACTAAATTCTCATCTTTGATTTGTTTTGACCCGCAACATCTTGCAACTTTCTGATATCAAAGATTCATCAGACCATCAAAAGCACCGCTCTTGGCCGCAATAGAGGTAAAAGCCGCTCCCGAAATCATGATACCACCAATCCTATGACACTCTTCCAGCTGTGCATTCTTTTTGGTCAGAACTGTTGCAGGATCATCAGTGAGCGGATTGATCGGAGGGTCTGTGATCAGGGTATATCCCGGCGTATCCCCCAGATCATACGCGCCGTTATCCAATTTTTCATTCCAATACACGCAGAGTAACTTAGGACTACTTTCATCGACAAATACCGCATCACCCACGTCACCAGCTTCTCCTGTGATGTTACTGCTACGCGCCAGAGCCGCGCCGCTGTACAGCGTCATCACAACAGGCAAAGCGGCAGTACCTTTTAACAGCATTCTTCGTTTTTGCTTGTTCAAATTGCCATCCTTACACATTTTTTGTGCAGACTCTGATTGATGGGCTTGCTCGAACGATTCTTTCTTGTCCATACCACTTAATCTCTTCTATTAAAAAATTTCATTAAAAATTTTTCTATTATTTTTCAATTGATGAATCAAATACAACTGAATTATTCAATCGTTATAAAAAATAAAATATGCGATTCAGTTTGATTCTTCTGATAAACAACAACTGAACGGAAAACGCATCAATATCAATCAACTCCCCTTCTTTTATAAAGAAGCAAATTTCACGCCACTTTTTGATGATTTTTATAACCAATAAAATACAATGAGTTAAAATACATCTCAATATTTCCTGGAAAAACAAGCATTAAAGTGTAAGAAAATTCGACACTCATGCACGCGAACCTATTCTTTTAATGGTTTTCTATCGGCTTTCCCCCAATTGGCTATCTGATACAGTACCGGAAGGACCAGCATGGTCAATACCATTGAAGTCAGAATACCGCCAATCACAACAGTTGCCAATGGACGCTGAACTTCAGCACCGATACTGACAGCCAGCGCCATGGGCACAAAACCGATGGCATCTGTCAAAGCTGTCATCAGGACAGGCCGCAACCGGGATAACGCGCCTGTTTTAATGGCATCATCCAGCGTATACCCCTCTTCGCGCAAATTTTTTATGAATGTTAGCAGGACCAAACCATTCAGTACAGCGATTCCTGACAACGCAATAAAACCCACTGCCGCAGAAATTGAGAATGGAATATCTCGCAGCCAGAGCGCCAGAATACCGCCGGAAAACGCGAACGGCACCCCCATAAAAACCAGTAAGCCATCACGCAGATTCCCAAACATCAAATACAACAACATAAAGATCAACCCCAATGCGATCGGCACAACAATGGTCAAACGTTCCGTCGCGGAAACCAGTTGCTCATACTGCCCGCCCCAGGCAACCCAGTAACCGGGTGGAATGTGCACTTCACCAGCGACACGCGCCTGCGCTTCACGCACGAACGAACCCAGATCACTGCCGCGCACATTAGCGCTGACAACGACTCTGCGTTTACCGTTTTCTCGGCTGATCTGATTGGGGCCTTCAATAACATCAAAATAAACAACATCGCCCAATGTCAGATAAGCAGCAGCGGCTGCAGGTGCATTCGGCTGTACGTTTAATACTGCATTCGGTAACTGGATAGGCAGCCGTTTAAGTGCGTCGATATTGCCGCGCAAGTACTCCGGCAGGCGCACAATCAGATTGAAACGGCGGTCGCCTTCGTAAATCAGGCCGGTGGACAATCCTCCGACGGCGATCGCGATAACATTCTGCACATCCGAGACATTCAACCCGTAGCGCGCCATTTTGACACGATCCATTTGAATGGACAGCATCGGCAAGCCAGTCAGCTGTTCAATTTTTGCATCTGCGGCGCCGGGTATTTTTTCGATCACCGAAAGAATTCTGTTACCGACATCATGCAGCACATCCATATCGTCACCAAAAACCTTAATCGCGACATCGGCACGAACGCCCGATATCAATTCATTGAAACGCATTTGAATCGGTTGCGTGAATTCGTAATTGTTACCCGGCACATCGCTGACAACCTGTTCCATTGCGGCAATCAACTCGGCTTTGGTTTTATAAGGCCCCTCCCATTCATCCTGGTCTTTCAGAATAATGAATATATCCGCGACACTCGGCGGCATGGGATCAGTGGCGATTTCCGCTGTTCCAATTTTGGAAAACACGCGTTCAACTTCTGCAAAGGTTTTGATTTTTTCCTCCAGCTCATTTTGCATCTCGATGGCGGTGGTCAGACTGGTGCCGGGAATACGGATCGCATGCAGTGCAATATCACCTTCGTTCAAGCTCGGCACAAACTCACTGCCCAGCCGGGTAGCCAGCAATCCGGAAAGTACCATAACAGTAACCGCCAGTGTTATCGTTAATGCTCTGTTACGCAGTACCCAATTCAGCATGGGCAGATAAGTCCGCTTGGAATACTCAACTACTTTGTTTTCCTTATCCTGGATATCCCCGGTCAGAAACAGCGCCACTGCCGCAGGAACAAAGGTAACGGAAAGAATAACCGCACCCAGAAGCGCAATCACCACGGCAAACGCCATCGGATGAAACATTTTGCCTTCGACACCCGAAAGCGCAAAAATCGGAATGTAGACGATCATGATAATGAGCTGGCCGTACAAAAGTGCTCTTCGTGTTTCCTTGCTGGCCGAAAAAACAATGGATAAACGCTCAGACAACGTCAAACGCCTGCCAAGCCGCGCCTGCTCCAGTGCTAAATGGCGGATACAATTTTCGACAATGACAATGGCGCCATCGACGATGATACCGAAATCCAGCGCGCCAAGACTCATTAAATTAGCGCTGACATTATTGGTAACCATACCGATCAAGGTAAACAACATGGATAGCGGAATCACCAATGCGGTAATCAACGCAGCACGCAAATTGCCCAGAAACAAAAACAGCACGGCAATGACCAGAATTGCGCCTTCGGTCAGATTGGAGGCGACCGTTTGTATCGTTTTGTCGACCAGCGTCGTGCGATTGTAAACCGGTGTCGCCACGATACCTTCCGGCAGATTGCGATTGATTTCATCCAGTTTTGCAGCCGCTGCTGCTGAAACGATCTGACTGTTTTCGCCGATCAGCATATGCACCGTCCCCAATACGACTTCCCTGCCGTTTTGCGTCGCAGCGCCATTACGCAACTCCTTGCCAATAATGACCTCAGCCACATCCTTAATGCGTATCGGGATACCTTGCCGGCTGCCGAGAATAATCTCACCGATTTCCGTCAGATTGGCGACTTGACCCGGAATCCTGACGAGATATTGTTCCCCCCTTTTCTCTATATAACCCGCACCGACATTCAGATTATTCAATGACAAAGCAGTAACCACATCCTGCAGGGTCAAACCCATCGAAATCAGCTTTTCGGGATAAGGTGTCACATGAAACTGTTTGACATAGCCGCCGACTGCGTTCACTTCGGTCACGCCGCGAACGGTCAATAATTGCGGGCGGATAATCCAGTCCTGTATTTCGCGCAGATCAATCGTCGTGTAGGCTGTGCCATCCGGTTTTCTGGCACCCTCTTTAGCATCAACCGTCCACATAAAAATCTCACCCAGTCCGGTGGAAATCGGACCCATGCGGGGTTCGATTCCCGCCGGCAAACGGTTTCTGACTTCCTGTATGCGTTGACTGACCAGCTGACGGGCAAAATAAATATTAGTACCGTCTTTAAAAACAACCGTAACCTGCGACAGACCATAGCGTGAAAGCGAGCGCGTGTAATCGAGATGCGGCAATCCCATCATGATCATTTCTATCGGAAACGTCAGCCGCTGTTCTGTTTCCAGGGGTGAATAGCCTGGCGCTTCGGTATTGATCTGCACCTGAACATTGGTAATATCCGGGACTGCATCGATTGGCACTTTCTGGTAACTGTAAATACCCAGCAAGGCCATCGCAAACACCGCTACCATGACCAGGCCGCGATGATCTATAGAAACTTGTAGAATACGTTCAAACAAAGTTTTACCCCGCCTTATGGGTTGGTATTAAACGGACATCAATCAGTGGTTATGCTCGGCCCCCGACTTGCCCAACTCGGCCTTGACGGCAAAACTGTTGCGCGCGGCATATTGTTCGCCCGCATACAATCCATCCAGCACTTCGACCATTTCACCGTCACTACGCCCCAATTCAAGCGGACGTGCTTCAAAGTAATCACCATAGCGGGCAAAAACGACAGTCTGATTATGGAAAGTCTGCAAAGCTTCTATTTTTACAGCAACCGGCACCTCTATTTCCTCTATCGCGACAGCACCATGGACAAACAGGCCATCACGCCATTTTCCTCCCGGATTCTCCAACGTAATACGCGCAATCGCCGTCCGTGTCTGCGGGTTTAACATAGCGCTGATATAGGTTATCTCTCCCAAACCCTCAATATTCGTCTCTGTCGACTTGATGATGGCTTTCTGCCCGAGTTTGATGACAGCCAGATCCTTGGGATAAACCGTCAAATCCGCATACATGGTGGCAGTATCAACAACGGTGAATATTTCATCGTCCTCTCTGATAACTTGTCCGCGCGCTATAGTTTTGGTGGTAATCAAACCCGAAATAGGCGAGCGGATTTCATAGTGTGTCAGATTCTTCAGCAACCTGACCTTTCCGGGTTCTTCACCAATGGCGCGCAGTCTTGCCGCAGCGAGATCCAACGCAATTTCCGCTTCGCTGAGTAGCTGCTGTGTCGTTAGATATTCCTGTTTAGCGGTTATCTTCTCCTCCCAGAGCTGTTTTTCCCGTTGAAAATTGACATTTGCCAATGCCAGGCGCTTATACGCAGCAAGATACTGACTGCGCAAATCCGCCAGCAACTGGCTCTCAATAACAGCCAAAACAGTGCCTTCACTGATCTGTTCTCCCAGATGGCGCGGCACCTCGCGAACGATGCCCGGCGCCCGTGGCACAACACGCACAATATTGTGATGATTGAACATCACAATACCGGGCAGTTGAAGTCTGGGTTTTATCACATCCGGACCTGCGGTTTGAAGGTTGATGCCCGTGCTAACCAATGTATCTTCATTCATTTCGATACGGGCTTCCACCTGACTGTACCCCCAGTGAAACACTTTGCCCCGCCATTCCGCAGCGATTGAAACATCGAAAGAATGCGGTTCTTTTATAGGCTGGTCACCAAGCAGATAATCTCCGGCTGGGCTAAAGATAAACAATTGCGCTGATCTGCCGAGCCGTGACAATGTCATAGTCACTTTGGCCCCATCTGGTGGAACAGGTTTATCCTTTTCATACAGGTACAAGCGGAACTGCGAATCGGCGCCTTTTTCATCAATCATCACCTCCACACTGAAATCATTCGTGGTAAAGATTCTGCCGCCCCTGGGGCCAGTTTTTTCTGCATGATCCGAATCGGTAGACAAACTAGAAGACTCATGATGGTGCGCATCATCCAGCGCCGTCGGCTTTTCCAGATTAAGGATAAACCAGCCGAGAATGACACCAACAACAATTACGACAAAAATCGGTTTTAGATGGGTTTCGCTCACAATGCACTCCTTAACCCTGCGTCAAATCGATGAATTTCCACGCACTGCTGTACAATTCTTTTATGACCTGTCATTGATCTGTTCCATGGGCTCTGCAATCAAGCGCTCGATTTCATTGATCAAACGCTGATAATTAGTCAAGGCCTGCAGATAAAGCATCTGATTCTGAAATAATGTGCGCTGTGCATCCAGTAACTCCAGAAAGCCGAATCTGCCCAATTCATAACCACGACTGGCCATCCTGAATGTTTCTCGTGCACCTGGAAGAATTTCATCACGCAATTTGCCAATTTGTGCATCAGCCGCGATCAGCGACTCGTACGCCTGCGTCAGCAGTGCCTTCAATTGCAGATCGGTTGCCACCTGTTCGTCCACAGCCCGGTTAATGCGCTGCTGCGCCGCCATCAGATTGCCCTGATTGCGATCAAACAATGGCAAGGGTACTGATACGCCAATCAGCGCCGTGGTGTCATTGGCAATATCATGGCCATAACGCCTGATTCCCGCATTGACGGTAATATCCGGAATTCGCCGCGCTTTTTCCAGCGCGAATAGCGCCTGCCGTTGCTCGAGGTTTTTCAGGCTGCGCAACGCCAGCGGATTTTGCTGTAAACGAGTTTCGAGTACATTCAATTCAGGAATAGCGACAAATACTTCCAGATCACCCAGCACCTGCGCAAAAGCGGGGATTGAATTCCCCCATAACAGCACGAGCTGTTTACGGAATGAGATCAGGCTACGCTGCGCTTGCTCGACCTCGATATCCGCAGTAGCGAGCGCAACCAGTGCGCGCGTTTCTTCAATCGGCGGCGCCTTACCGGCTTTAACACGTTTGGCTGCGGCATCAACCACTCTCTGCGCAAGCGCTTGACCGGCAAGCGCCAGCTTCAATCGTTCCTGACCTGCCAGCACATCCAGAAACACATTGGCAACCCGAGCCATCAAATCCAGCCGCCGGGCGGCATAATCCTGCTCGGCACTCTCCTGCCCCAAGGAAGCAGCCCGGGTACGGGCGGAACGCTTACCGCCGGTTTCAAATAATTGACTGATACGAATCGAATCGAACCGCGCACCCGGACTATCTGACCGGGAACTGATATCTTCGCTATCATACTGCATGACAGGATTGGGCAATAATCCCGCCTGTATCGTCAATCCGTGCAAGGCTTGCGCTTCCTTGTCGAATGCCGCCAGTTCGGGGTTATGCTGCAGTGCCAGCTGTACCGCGGTCTGCAATGTCAACCCGGCTTCCTCAGCAAGAAATGTTTCGGCAGCAGCATCTGTATCTTGGGACAGGATAATGCCTCCAATACCTGCTTTCGCCGCACTTCCAGCCTGCAAATCAGTAACGCAGAATATGAACGGCAAGAAGAACATCGCACCCGACCGATAGATCGCCAATGCCAATACAAACTTCAATTCATTTAAATTCATGTAAAAGTCCCTGCAAGGTTCGGGGGACACAGGCAGATGCACAGAAACATCAGAGTATCCGGGGAATCCAGTGAATTACAAACGACTTAATAAGAAGACGCGGAGGCTATGCTCCAGCGTCAAGTGCTGACTGTCTTTGGACTATGCGTGAATACGCGGTGGATGATAAGGGGATTCCAGAACCGAATCTGGCAGAAACAAGGATATTCGCGGAGTTAGTATTTCTTTGCCTTCCAGCGGCGGCATCAGTGCAATGAGTAAAAAATAAAAAGGCTGATACTGGCCGGCTGCATGAAGACATAAATGTGTTGCGGCATCGAGTTCGGCATTATCCATAATGACACTATCGCGATGTGCATCCAGATGCATTTCAGGATTGAGCGCAAGCGATTGGCGAAGATGATCCAGCTCATGCGTGAAAACTTCCGACTTGAACGAAACACCGATCCCGTTTGTCAACATGACGGCAACCAGAATAAGTATCACGAAAGAAGCGGGAAAATTTTTCATCGGGCGATTATAACATCCTATCCTTATAGGAAATAACTTTACTCGTTCGCAATTGAGTGCGATCGAATCTTTTCACAATATTGTGGCTTTTGCAAGCTGCAATCATCCGATCGCACCGGATTACAGAAGATCCACACCTTCATCGTCCAGCATCTCAACCAGCGCAATCAGCGGCAGGCCGATCAACGCATTGGGATCATCACCATGTATGCGCTCGATCAAAGCAATCCCCAGACCTTCCGACTTTGCGCTGGCTGCACAGTGATACGGTTGTTCTTTACGAAGATAGTTCTCGATTTGCTGATCGCTAAAATAGCGGAACTGCACATGACAAGGAACCAACCGCGTTTGCACCTGATCTGTGTTGTTATTCAATAAACATATTGCCGTATAGAAACAGACTTCTCTTCCACGCACCTGCTGTAACTGCCGGACCGCATTGCTATGCGTCATTGGTTTGCCTAACTGCACACTATCCAGCACAGCAACCTGATCCGAGCCGATGATCAATGCATCGGAATATTTCCCGGCAACGGCGCGCGCCTTGGCTTCAGCCAGACGCAACGCCAATTGCTGTGGTGTTTCATCCGACCAGGGCGTTTCATCAGCCTGAGGGTCGGCGATTTCAAATGGAATCTGCAATCGTTGCAATAATTCACGGCGGTATATTGAAGTGGAAGCCAGTATAATTTTCGAGGTAATTTTTTGTATTTTCAATTTTCTTTTTGCAATTTTTGACACTGAAAGATAAAAAATATAACATGCGCGCCTTATGTCTGTAAGATTTGTAATTGATCCTCTTGATTTTGTACGCAAGGCTGAGACGCATCATGGTAGAATACCGCTCGCTGAATTTGAGCGCTTGCAGGATTTTCTTCATAAAAATCATGGTGAAATACTGTATCAAATCAGTGGCATCCTCGACCAGAATGGTAAACCGCACTTGCGCGTAAAGATGGAAGGCGAAATGCAGTTATGCTGCCAGCGCTGTCTCGGTGGCTTATTGCATAGCGTTGATATCGATACTTCTTTATTATTGGCCAGAACAGAGAATGAACTGACTTTGGCGGATGCGGATGATTCGGTAGATGCTATATTGGCAACCGCTGAATTGGATGTATTGGATTTAATCGAAGAAGAAATTATATTGAGTTTGTCGATATCCTCACGCCACAGCGAAGGTGAATGTGAAGCGCATCAGCAGGCACGTTATGATCTGGCAGAATTCCCAAACCCAAAGAACCCGTTCGCGGTTTTAAAAACGCTTAAAAAGATACAGCATTGATTTAAGGAGTAATATAAGCATGGCCGTCCAACAAAACAAAAAATCACCTTCAAAAAGAGGCATGCATCGTTCGCACGATGCCTTGAAAAATCCGCCGTTAGCGATAGAACCCAGTACCGGAGAAGTCCATCTGCGTCATCATATCAGTCCAAACGGTTATTATCGCGGCAAGAAAGTGTTGCATACAAAATCTGACGACGAATAAACACGTGGTAATTTATAATTGTGATTTGTGGTCTTTAATAGATCGTGTCTAAGGATATTTTGCCAGAAAGGCGCCAAAATTGGATATCACTGTAGCGATAGATTGCATGGGAGGAGACCACGGACCACATGTGACAGTGCCTTCCGCAATTGATTATCTCAATCAGGATCCAGAAGCGAACATTATTCTGGTCGGCATTCCGGAAGCTATTGAGGCCGAATTAAAAGCAGCCGGTTTTAAGCTCAATCCCAGAGTCAGGATACATCCGGCCAGTGAAGTAGTCGGCATGGACGAATCTCCGGCATTAGTGTTACGCAACAAAAAAGATTCATCCATGCGCGTCGCTGTCAATCTCGTTAAAACAGGGGAAGCGCAAGCCTGTATCAGCGCCGGAAATACCGGCGCACTGCTCGCAACATCCCGGTTTGTTCTAAAAACCATTCCCGGCATCGATCGTCCGGCATTAGCAGTCATTCTACCCACGATCAGAGGGCATACCTATGTGCTTGATCTCGGCGCCAATGTCAACTGTACCGCTGAGCACCTGCTGCAATTTGGCGTCATGGGCGCATCACTCGTTTCTTCAATTGAAAACAAGGCATCCCCCAGCGTCGGCCTGCTTAACATTGGCGAGGAAGAAATCAAGGGTAACGAAGTTGTCAAACAGGCCGCCGAATTGCTTAGAAAAAGCGGCCTTAATTTTTATGGCAACGTTGAAGGCGATGATATCTACAAAGGCACAACCGATGTCGTTGTCTGTGACGGTTTTGTCGGTAACGTGACATTAAAAACATCCGAAGGATTGGCACAGATGCTGGCAACCTATCTGCGTGAAGAATTCAAACGCAACATGTTGACAAAAATTGCCGGCATTATTGCGTTACCCGTCATTAATGCATTTAAACGCCGGGTGGATCATCGCAGGTATAATGGCGCAAGTTTTCTGGGCTTGAGGGGCATTGTTATCAAAAGCCATGGTTCAGCGGATATTCTTGCATTCACATCGGCTGTCAAACGCGCAGCCGATGAAGTACGCGGCGGAATGCTGCGCCGCATTACCGAGCGCGTATCCGAACTCTCCAAGCAATCTTTAACAACAACGCAGAACAGTTAAATCATGTATTCACGAATCATCGGTACAGGCAGTTACCTGCCGGAAAAAGTGCTCACCAATCAGGACTTGGAAAAGATGGTGGAAACGAGTGATGAATGGATACGATCGCGTACGGGTATTACGCAACGCCATATTGCGTGCGAAGATCAATCGGCCAGTGACCTGGCTCTGCTCGCCAGCCAAAATGCAATGGCAGCGGCCGGTGTGACCAGCAAAGATATCGATCTGATTATTGTGGCCACAACAACGCCCGACATGGTTTTTCCGAGCACAGCCTGCATTCTGCAGGATAAATTGGGGGTAAAAAATTGTCCGGCTTTTGACGTTCAGGCGGTCTGCAGCGGCTTTGTCTACGCACTTGCCACGGCTGATATGTTCGTAAGCTCCGGAAAATGCCGTAATGCACTGATCGTTGGCAGTGAAATCTATTCCAGAATATTGGACTGGAATGACCGCAGCACCTGCGTGCTGTTCGGCGATGGTGCAGGTGCCGTGGTACTTTCTCAAAGCGAGGAACCCGGTATTCTGTCGAGTCATCTGCATGCCAGCGGTAGTTATCGTGATGTTTTATCGGTACCGGGCAGTATCAGCGGCGGTACAGTACGCGGCAATCCCTATATCAATATGGATGGTGGTACCGTCTTCAAATTTGCAGTTAAAGTGCTGGAAGATGTGGTTCATGAAGCCGTCACGGAAAACCAGTTACAAACTTCCGACATCGACTGGTTGATTCCCCATCAGGCTAATATCCGCATTATCCGTTCCACCGCACAAAAATTGGGTATACCCATGGATAAAGTGGTCATCACGGTTGATAAACATGGCAATACATCCGCCGCATCGATTCCACTGGCACTGGATATCGCAGTTAGAGACGGACGTATTCATGAGGATCAATTAATCCTTCTGGAAGGCGTAGGGGGAGGATTTACCTGGGGTGCAGTGTTACTTCGCTGGTGATAGATATGAAATTAGCTTTTGTTTTTCCCGGACAGGGTTCCCAATCGGTCGGCATGATGGCAGGTTACGATAATTTACCCGTCGTGCGTGAAACATTTGCGGAGGCCTCGGACATCCTCACACAGGATTTCTGGGCAATGATAAGTCACGGCTCGGCTGAAGATCTGAATTTAACGGTTAATACCCAGCCATTGATGCTGATGGCCGGGGTTGCGGTCTACCGGGCCTGGGAAAGTCTTTGCGACAAGAAGCCATCAATCCTGGCCGGACATAGCCTCGGTGAATATACCGCATTGGTTGTTTCAGGTGCGTTAAGCTTCGAAGATGCTTTATCTCTGGTACGTTACCGTGCTCAGATCATGCAGGAGGCCGTTCCGGAAGGTATCGGCGCGATGGCGGCCATTCTCGGGATGGAAGATGAAATGATCGCTTCAATCTGTCAGGAAGTTACTGCATCAAACACGCAAGAATCTGTCGAACCGGCCAATTTCAATTCACCCGGCCAGATTGTAATAGCTGGGCACACGAATGCTGTGCTGAAAGCCATTGAATTGGCGAAAGGAAAAGGCGCCAAACGTGCTGTTATGCTGCCGATGAGCATCCCTTCCCACTGCAGACTAATGAAACCAGCGGCGGAAAAAATGCGCCAACAACTTGCGGCGACATCGCTGCAATCTCCTACCATACCTGTGTTACATAATGTTGATGTAAAATCGCACGATGACATCGATTCAATCAGAGACATCCTGGCGCAACAATTGTTCAACCCGGTACGCTGGGTCGATACAATTCGGCAGCTCGCGGCCGATGGTATCACGCATATCGTGGAATGTGGGCCGGGCAATATTTTAACAGGCCTTGACAAACGTATTGACCGCAGCCTTCAGCACTTACCGTTATCCAATGGCGAAGCAGTCAAGGAAGCGGTTTCAGTTTTACGTTAACAGTGACACGGCAATAGCGGTTAAATTCAGTCTAATGGAGATTTAAATTTTGGAGAATAAAATAGCGCTGGTAACTGGTGCAAGCCGCGGAATAGGACAGGCAATTGCTCTAAAACTCGGACAACATGGCGCAATAGTCGTTGGCACTGCGACCACAGAGCAGGGCGCAGAAACCATCGACCAATATTTAAATAAGGCGAATATCCGGGGCAAAGGTGTCATACTCAATGTCAATGACGCCAACCAAATCAGCAATGCCATCGCTACTATCCGCGATCAGTTTGGTGAAGTTGAAATACTGGTGAACAATGCCGGAATTACGCGTGACAACCTGCTCGTACGCATGAAAGATGAAGAATGGGATGACATTATGGATACCAATCTTAAATCCGCTTTCCGTTTATGCCGTACAGTACTCCGCGCCATGATGAAAGCACGTTACGGCCGCATCGTTAACATCACCTCCGTTGTCGGTGCGATAGGGAACATTGGCCAGACCAACTACGCTGCAGCCAAAGCCGGTATTTCCGGTTTTAGCAAATCACTGGCACGCGAAGTCGGCAGCCGTAATATTACGGTCAATTGCGTTGCGCCCGGTTTCATTGATACGGATATGACGCGCAGTTTAAGTGAAGAATTGCAGCAAAGTCTGATTCAGCATGTGCCTGTCGGCAGACTGGGACGTGCGGAAGAAGTCGCATCAGCGGTCGCGTTCCTTGCGTCCGCTGATGCCGGATATATCACCGGAACGACACTGCATGTCAACGGTGGGATGTATATGGATTGATCCCAATTGATGCTCAATACAATACACTGCTTATCTCATGGAATCTATTGCGGTACGTTTCTACCGCGGGCAATTTTCTAGCGTAGATTCTTGTTTTGCAGAGATTTAAAATTTGCTAATATAGTGAACATTTTTCTTACCTTAGAAGGAAGCATTTAGATGGAAAATATAGAACAGCGCATTAAAAAAATCGTAGCTGAACAACTTGGCGTGAATGAATCCGAAGTTAAAAACGAATCCTCGTTTGTTAATGATTTGGGTGCAGACTCACTGGATACCGTTGAGCTGGTCATGGCGCTAGAAGAAGAATTTGAATGCGAAATTCCGGACGAACAGGCCGAAAAGATCAATACCGTTCAAGAAGCGATCGACTACGTTACCAACAACACCAATAATTAACCTTTCTACACATATTTAGCTTATCGGAGTTAATTTGTCCAAACGCAGGGTCGTGGTCACCGGGCTAGGCATCATTTCACCCGTTGGCAGCACAGTAACAAAAGCATGGAATAATATCGTCTCCGGGAAATCCGGTATTACACAGATTACCCGCTTTGATGCATCAGCTTTTTCATCCCAGATTGCAGGAGAAGTCGATGATTTTGATGTGAATGAATATCTTCCCGCCAAAGAAGCACGCCGCATGGATCGTTTTATCCATTTCGGCATGGCTGCGGCGATACAATCCATCAAAGACGCCGGACTCGAAGATATAGCCGCATCCAATCTGGAAGCTGAACGTATCGGTGTCCATATCGGCTCAGGTATCGGCGGTTTGCCGATGATTGAAGATACCGATGCGGCGTATCATAAAGGCGGTCCCCGGAAAATTTCACCTTTCTTTATACCCAGCACCATTATCAATATGATAGCGGGTAATGTCTCTATCAAATACGGTTATAAAGGACCCAATCTGGCAATGGTGACCGCCTGTACGACAGCAACGCACAGCATAGGCAATGCTGCGCGCATGATTGAATATGGCGACGTCGACGTCATGATCTGCGGCGGTGCGGAATCCTGCGTCACACCACTGGCAATTGGCGGTTTTTCCGCCGCAAAAGCGCTTTCATCCAGCAATGCTGTTCCAGAAGCAGCCAGCCGGCCGTGGGATACCGCACGGGATGGTTTTGTATTAGGTGAAGGCGCCGGCGTACTGGTACTGGAAGAACTTGAACATGCCAAACGCCGAGGCGCAACAATTTACGCCGAGCTTGCCGGTTTTGGCATGAGTGCGGATGCCTACCACATGACTGCACCGAGCGAAGATGGTGAAGGCGCTGCACGATGTATGTCAAGCGCAATCAAGAATGCCGGCGCCACCCCTGCCGAAGTGGATTACATCAATGCACACGGCACTTCCACGCCATTGGGTGATATAGCCGAAACCGTTGCTGTAAAGCGTTGTTTCGGTAGTCACGCCAAGAAGCTTGCCATCAGTTCGACAAAATCCATGACAGGACACCTGCTCGGCGCCGCAGGCGGTATTGAAGCGATTTTTACCGTGCTGGCGGTTCATCATCAAATTGCGCCGCCGACCATTAATCTTGATGACCAGGATCCGCAATGCGATCTGGATTATGTTGCCAATACGGCACGCGATATGCGGATCAATGTTGCACTATCAAATTCCTTTGGATTTGGCGGAACCAATGGGACATTGGCCTTTCGTAAAGTGTAGATAGAACTTATCCGACGGCGCATGCTGACGCTAAAACGCCTTTCTTTTATTTTTCTCGGCTTCTTTTTAACAGCCATCCTGCTTGCAGGATGGCTTTATCATCATTATCACCGCGAAATTGCATTACCTTATACACCTTACGAATTTTCAATCGAATCCGGCAGCAACTTAAAACAGATTGCCCAGCAACTGGTTGATGCCGGTATTCTTTCCGATACCTGGTCTTTCATTTTGCTATCCCGGTATCTTGACAGTGATTCGACCATCAAGGCGGGTGATTATCTGCTTACCGAAAGTCCATCTCAGATTGAACTGCTGGAATATCTGATTAAAGGCGATATCCGGCAAAACGAGATCCGCTTTATCGAAGGCTGGACTTTCGCGCAATTCCGCGAAATACTCAATAACCACCCGGATATACGGAATACGATAGGCGGTATGAGTGAAGCAGAAATCATGCAACTGATAGGCGCAGACGAATTATCCGCGGAAGGCCTGTTTTTCCCGGATACGTATTTTTTTCTGAAAAACAGTAGCGATACCGAAATACTGCGCCGCGCCTATCAAAGTATGCAGAATCATTTGCAAGCAGCCTGGGATGAAAGGATTGAATCCTTGCCGCTGAAATCGCCTTATGAGGCGCTTATTCTGGCCTCCATCGTTGAAAAAGAAACCGGACTGGAAAGTGATCGCGCAGAAATTGCAGGCGTCTTTGTCAATCGCTTGCGTATCGGTATGCGTTTGCAGACCGATCCCACCGTGATCTATGGCATGGGTAATCAGTTTGACGGCAATCTGCGCAAAAAAGATTTGCAGACGGATCATAACTATAATACCTATACCCGTGCCGGCCTGCCACCTACGCCCATTGCCATGCCTGGTCTGGCCTCTATTCGCGCCGCTGTAAATCCGGCTACCACTGATGCACTGTATTTTGTTGCCAAAGGCAATGGCAAATCAAAATTTTCGACCAACCTACAAGATCATAACCGTGCCGTCGCAAAATACCAAAAGCGGCAAAGCCAAAGCAATTAGATGATGCGAAAAACAACAAAAATTAAAACAGTACCGGCTGGTACGGCATGACACAATTCTCAATTGTAGTGCCTACGCTGAACGAGTCGGAAAATATCGATTTACTCTTAACACAACTTCTCGCACTCAATATTCCACCAGCGCTCTACGAGATTATTTTCGTCGATGACGGTTCGGATGACGGCACGCCTGAAAAAATCCGCGCCTGGCAAAAAGAATCCAATATCCATTTGATCGAAAGAACAGAAAAACCGGATCTGACAGCTTCGGTTTTAGCAGGTGCTGCAGCTGCACAAAGCGATGTCATCGTCGTTATGGACGCGGACTTAAGTCACCCGCCTGATCAACTGAGTGCCCTGGTTTCCCCTGTTCTGAACAATCAATACGATGTTGTTATCGGCAGCCGATACATCACAGGTGGCGACACGCACAACTGGCCGCTGTACAGACGTTTATTGTCGCGCATGGGCGGATTGCTGGCCTGCCCACTATGCGACGTCAGTGACGCAACTTCAGGTTTCTTCGCATTCCGGCGGCAACTGGCCACTAAAGTTTCTGATCAGGCCAGGGGCTATAAAGTCTTGCTCGAGATACTGATGGCCAACGTTGGAAATCTGCGGATCAAAGAAGTGCCCATTCATTTTCGCGACCGCATGCATGGTGTCTCAAAACTGTCATTGACGCACCAACTGGCCTATCTGCAACGATTGATGGCGCTGGCCGGCGGCGTGGTGTCTGCAACTACCGCAGGCCGGTTCGCGGTGGTCGGGTTACTCGGCGTTGTGGTTGATGCCCTGACTTTTCAGTGGATGATCAGCCGGGATGCCGGGCTTGCGCTGGCGCATTTCGTCAGCTTCCTTGCTGCTGTCGTTTTCAACTATACGCTGAATACAAAGTGGGCTTTTGTTCAGCACAATGCAGGCCAATTGCATTGGCGCCAGTTCAGTCGCTTCTTAATCGTCGGCGCACTTGCACTGCTGCTGCGTGGCGGCGTATTGGCCTTATTTGTCGATGTTTGGGAAATACCGCCTGAATTCGCTATCTTTCCCGCAATTATGGTCGCTGCCGCAATCAATTATTTAGGTACTGCTTTCTATGTTTTTCCGGATGAAAAAAATGTATCGTCGCCTCAGTTACGTTGGCGTGTAGCTGCAATCGGGTTAATTTTATTTTGCGTCTTGTTGCGCTTAATTTACTTGGGCGTCGCGCAGTTGATTCCCGATGAAGCCTATTACTGGCAATACGCACAACATATCGATCTAAGTTACTACGATCATCCCCCGCTGGTTGCATGGCTCATCTGGCTAGGGACAGCTGTGCTGGGCGATAACGAAGCAGGTGTGCGTATTGGCGCATTTTTATGCAATCTGATCGCCATGGTATTCCTCTATGCGCTGACACGGAATCTGTTCAACAAATCAACTGCACTACGTGCATTGATGCTGTTTGCCATTTTGCCGATAAGCTTTGCAACAGGCCTTCTGATGACACCGGATGCGCCGCTGATTGCCGGATGGGTCGCCGCGCTTTATTTCCTGGAACGTGCGCTGATCGCCGGGCAACAATCCGCATGGATTGGCGCAGGCATTGCTTTCGGCATAGGATTGCTGGCCAAATATACGCTGGCATTACTGGGTCTGGCGGCATTGATTTTTGTTCTGATCGATCCAACCGCACGCCGCTGGTTGCGACGCCCTCACCCCTATTTAGCAGCCTTGCTGGCTTTGGCGCTCTTTTCACCGGTGTTGATTTGGAATTCTCAGCATGAATGGGCGTCATTCCTGTTTCAGACGACGCGGCATGTAGCAAGCGACAGTCAGTTCTCAGTGCATTTTTTGCTGATTTATTGCATCCTCCTGCTGACACCCGCCGGTTTTCTGGCCGCAATATGGGTTCTTTTTTCCAGAAATCGGCAGCAAGATGAGCCATCGCAATACCGGAAACATTTATTTATAAAAATCTTTACCGGCATCCCATTTTTGATCTTTTTCTTTTTCAGCGTATTCGATCATCCCAAATTTCACTGGAATGGTCCGGTCTGGCTCGCCGTGCTCCCGGCAATAGCCTGGATGATCGATACCGATACCCCGGGCAGGTTTGCACAATGGCTGCAAAAGTTATGGCAACCGACCATAATCGCTTGCCTGTTGGGCTATGCCTTTACGCTCCATTATCTTGTACTGGGCATACCTGGCATCCCTTATTCATTATTCACACAGCATTATTTCTGGCGCGAAACCACGGCAGTAGTTGCGCAAATTACCGATACAGTCCGCCAACAGACGGGACAGGAGCCCATTATTGTCGGAATGAGTAAATGGTCAATCGCCAGCTCACTGTATTTTTACAACCATGCACACCGTCATCTGGATATCCGCTCACGCAATCTGTTTGGCGATACCAGCGCAATGTACGATTACTGGTTCCCAGCGCAACCGCCGACAACACGGCCGATTATTCAGATCGCCATGAAACCGCTCCGCCTCGATCATATCCGTGAGGGCGATAATCTTCCCCTCAAGAATATGCTCATTGAACCCGGTGAAATCCGGCGTTGTGTCGTCGAGCGCAATACCATTCCACTCCGGCATGTGTATTACCGTATTTCAAGTGGATTTAAAGGAAATACTACCATTACCGAGGTTCCGTGATTCGAGAAAGAACCACAGAAATCACCGCCGCACATGGATTAAAATTCCCAGTTTTCGGAAACACTGCTCCCGATGCTATGATTATGATTTAATATCATCAATTTCAGACACATAGGAGGATGATTCGATGGAAAAAAGCACGCAGCAAAAAATTTCTGTGGATATTTCCGCTTATGGCTGCATTCTTTTACTTTTGCTCACAGCCGTTTTACATGCACAGGCAAATACAACTACAACTGATGTTAAAACCATTATCGCAACATTTGAGCTTGATGAAGACCAGATAACCGCACTTGATCAAGGTGAAATTGTATTTTTTGAAATAGCCGAAGCAACCCAGAAAGAATTGGCTTTGGGGTTGGCCATGTATCTTCCGTCTCCGCCAGCAAAACTGACCGAATTTTTCAGGCACGGAGATCTGGCGATGATCGATCCGGATGTGCAGCAGTACGGCACAATAGCACCGGAATCCGATAGTAGTGCTTTCAGCGATTTTGTTTTCTCATCCGATCAGATGAATGAAGTGAACGATCTACTCAATGCCGAAGCAGGTGACCGATTTAACTTGTCAGCGGAGGAAATGAAAAGCCTCGCTGCACTGAAGAAAAATTTAACCGCTACAGACGCCGCATCCATAATCGCCGCTGTTTCACAACATTACCGGCAAATTCTGCTGCAACGCTGGCAGGCCTACCGTCAGCATGGATTGAGCGGCATTGCGCCTTATGCGCGCCAAGGCGCTGTAGTCGATCCTGGCGAAGAATTACGGATAGCAGCGGCCAACAGCAAGCTGCTGGCACACTTCTCGCCTGCTTTACATACCGCATGGCTCAACTATCCCGCACCACTACCAGTTGGTGCTGAAGAACTTTTTTTCTGGCTCAATAACACAGTCGATGATCGCCCAACGGCTATTTTAAGCCACCGGATCATGATGGCCTCTGATACAGCTTCCATCATCGCCACAAGGCAGTTTTACGTCGGACACTCCTATAATTCAAGCCATTTAATTGTCGGTTGCCTGCCTTACCGCGACGGTTCGGTAGTATTTTATACACATCGCACTTCGACGGACCAGGTTGCCGGAGTGGGCAATACACTCAAGCGCAGCATTGGACGGGAACACAAGAAAGAACGGATGATTCAGAATCTCGAAGGACTGCGCACCGCAGTAAATGCGTTATAGCCCGAACGGTATTATAGAAGACAGGAATTCAGGGCAAGTTTGACTGATCGATTTATTCCCGGTAGCTTTAGCCAGGCAAGGCTATCGATTTAGCGCGTGTGTAGCGAAACAGTTGGCGGATTCTACTGTTCAACAAAGAAGTTATACTATCATGGTGTCCGGATTCATATCATAGGACACCGCCAATCAGGCTCATTGCTGATTCCTGAGTAATCAAACCATGGAAAATCATCCGTTTCCAGCGGATTGACTGAATTGTGATATGAGTGATTATGTTTCATTAAATGATTATTTTCTTCAACGTGTTGAAACGCGCGCAATTTATCAGAAGCATGAAGCGGGCGATTGTTTTTCCGAACTGGAAACTCACGGCTTCTCGGCGGAATCGCTTTATCTAAACCATTATTTCCATGAACGACTTGCTCAAGTCCGCGCGGATACACACAGCAAATCCACCATTTTATGTGTTCCGATACCGGATAATGGCACTATTCCCGAAATTCTTAACAAAGTTTTCAACATCAAAGCGGTATCTCGCATGCTCGGCAGAGCGCTGGGTACGGCAGAGCGACCCGCGCCTGAAATCGATGTTTCCATCGATCACGCACATGAATTTTTTCAAGCCGAGATGCTGGAAGGCGATGAAACCGGTGAAGACAACCGACAGGAAATACGGGCGACAGGGGTACTGAAATTTTTTGACCTGATCCCCGACTGGCTGGCGGATAATCTGGATGCATCCATTGTACCGTTTGAAGACCGCTGGCTGGCGACGCTGGATATCCACCTCAAAAGTACCGGACATATCATCGTCAGTCCTATTCCGCTGGGTATGCAGGTTGATCCCCATACTCACCGAAGGATTGTCGTAACATCGTTTATGAGCGGTACGATCAATACCAACGAGGATGTACCCTACCCGATGGAAGTCGAACTGGATTACGATCCGATGCTCGGATTTCTCGATCATGATATCGATATACCGGGTGCCGGACAGAAAACGATCATGGCCATCCACGAAATTTACGATTCGGGCAGCACGGTGGACGAACAGATTGCAACACTGCAAGAAGCGGGGAACGGGCAGAACGATTTTGTCAATAACGTAATCGCACAGGTCATCCCTGATCATCGGAATAGTCAGGAAACCGCTAAAAATAAAATGATCAAGGACAATGCGCTCATGGAAGTCGAACTGTCTTTTTCCGGCCATCGCAAGGATGTCATTGAGCTGACGCTGGAACAGCAAGTTGTCGTGTATGTCGAACCACGTTACCTGGAATACGCCAAAGCGCAACTTGCGGACGATCCGGTTTTTCTGACTGCGAATCTGTCACTTTCAGTCGGATTGTACAATCCCGGTGCACCATTGGATGGTCATGACAATGTCGAGAAAAATGATTATCTGCAATTCTATCTCAGCATCAAAGAGCGCAATGGCGCTGCCCTGCAGGATGCGATTGTCCTGCAGGGCGGGCCGCTGCTGAAACTGGCAAAATTACGGCTCCCCGGTCATTTGCCGAGAAAGAAACCGCATCCTCCGGATACGCCGGTACCGGGTGGTGCCGGATAGATAATACCGAATATTGCTTTGCCTGACGGGATGCCGGAATGCCGCCGATAATTTCATCACGCGATTACTGTTGCGTCAGTTGCGGCGCTTTGTAGCTACTGGGCATTAGCACCCACATTTTCCCTTGTTGCTTCATCTTGCCGGCCTGATTCCCGGCTTCAGGACCATAACCCCAGAAAAAATCGGCACGTATGCCGCCTTTTATTGCACCGCCGGTATCCTGCGCTACCATCAGGCGGTTGAGCGGTTTACTGGAATTGGGCCAGGTGGTTGCCAGAAAAACGGGCGCGCCCTGGGGAATCGAACGCGGATCGATGGCAATGCTGCGCCCGGCTGTCAGCGGCACGCCGAGCGCGCCGATGGGGCCGCTCAAATCACCGGGCAGTTCACGGAAAAATACAAAGCGCGCATTTTGCTGCAATAATGATCTGAGTTTGCCCGGATTTTGCTGCCCCCACTGTTTAATACCCTGCATGGACGCTTTCTCCAGCGGCAATTCGCCTTGCTGGACCAGAATCCGCCCGATCGAGTTATAAGGATAGCCGTTCTGCTCGGCAAAACCGATTTTCACGATCTCGCCGGTATCGAGCTGTATTCTTCCGGATCCCTGTATCTGCAGAAAGAACAATTCGACTTCATCGTCCACCCAGAGTAATTCATAACCTTTCAGAACCGCAGGGTTATCCATAATTTCCGCACGGCTGTAATAAGGCACCACCCGGCGGCCTTCCAGACGTCCGCGCAGCCGCAGATCCTTCAGTTCGGGATACAGATCACCGAGATCGACAATCAGTAATTCATCCGGCGCGGCATACAGCGGATAACGGTACCGCGCAGTCGGTTTACGGCTGCCATGCAGCAATGGTTCGTAATAACCAGTTACCAGACCTTCGCCGCCGCCATCATGGCTGATGATCCGATAGGGCACGAAATGATGTTCGAAAAAATGCCGGATACCGGCATTATTGTCAGCCTGCATAAAAGAAGATGCCGCTGTGCAGACTTCCTGCCATACCTGCTGCCTTTTCAGTGCATTGCAGCTTTGCAAAAAAGCCTGCCAGGCAGGCCGCAAATCGTCTTCCGTCCATCCCGTCAGATCGGACCATTGCACAGACACATGCGTGGACAACACTGTGGGCTCTGTCTGTTCCTGTTGTTGCGATGGTGTGGGTTTTGCTGACTGCTCGACTGTTTCGGGTGGAACAGTCGTCTGGGTGGAACATGCGAAAAGAATGCTCGATAGCAGAATCGGAAGAAAACAAGTTTTGAGTTTCATGGAATATTGGTTACAGTATGTTGTTTTCTAAAGCTCAAACTATACAACAAGCCTGGAATTTTTTATATGGACAGTAATTGGTGGATACTATTAATTGAGGCGGCCGTCGCGCTGGGTTTATTTCTGTTTATCATTTGGTGGACCATGTTTGCCGGAAAGAAAAAGGATAACGATGACACCAAAAGTATGAAGGATAAGGAATAAGAACGGCAAAACCGGGCAACAGGTCTTGTAACCACGCGCATTAGCCGGCTGTTGGAAAACGATCTGTGTTGCCGTTGCGGCATTAGAGCCTGTTCTTGCCTTGCATCGGTTGCCTCGAACACATTTAACAACCTGTTAAATACTCAGGTTATACCGGATTATCGATGTCAACGAATTGATGCTGAATGCCGAATTCGTCCGCCAGGTGTGCACCCAATGCCTGCACACCATAGCGTTCCGTTGCGTGATGGCCTGCCGCAATGAAAGCCACACCGGATTCGCGCGCGGCATGCACTGTCTGTTCAGATATTTCTCCCGTAATATACGCATCAACGTTTTGTGCGATCGCGGCTTCAAAATAGCCCTGAGCAGCTCCGGTGCACCATGCCAGTTGTCTGACGGATTGTTCGGGATTGCCGATGATCTGCGGTTCCCGTCCCAGAGCCTGTGCAATTTTATGACCCAGTGCGCATAACGGCATGGCTTCTTGCAATGCGCCGCGGACAACAATATCTTGCTCGCCAAACCGGCCGTTTTCAACGAAACCGAGGCGTTTCGCCAGTTGAACGTTATTGCCCAGTTCCGAATGCATATCCAATGGCAGATGATAGGCGAACAGATTGATCCCATGTTGCATGAGCAACGCGATACGGCGATGTTTCATACCGGTGATACAGGCATTTTCACCACGCCAGAAATAACCATGGTGCACAATGACGGCATCAGCTTCGCGGGCTATGGCTGCCTGCAGCAGCTCAAGCGAAGCGGTAACCCCGGTGACAATCCTTTGAATATGCTCGCGCCCTTCCACTTGCAATCCATTTGGGCAATAATCCTGAAAACGGGATACATCCAGCAATTGATTGAGGTGATTTTCAAGTTCATTTCGAAACATGGTTTCTTTTCCGGCTGGGTTACACATACAATACGCATCTTAATCTAAATGACGACATCTGTTTTAGGAGTTACAGGCGTTCATGTACAGGCTCTGGTTAATTTTTGCACAAGCCGCGACCATTCTGCTGGCTATTTTTTTCGTGGTCTCCACACTCAAACCTGAATTACTGCCCTGGAAACCGCGTGCGGAACTGATACCGATCAAGGAAGCCACACCGGACATCAGCGCGCTCAGGCACGACAGTTATTATAAAGCCGCCAGCCGTGCCATGCCATCGGTTGTCAATATTTTCACCACAAAAGCAGTCAAGGATTTACCGCATCCGTTCCTCAACGACCCTGCTTTTCAGCGTTTCTTCGGCGAGCAGTTTGAATCCAGATCACGGCTCAGATCCAATCTGGGGTCGGGTGTGATCGTCAGTTCCAACGGTTACATTTTGACCAACCATCATGTGATTGAGGCAGCCGATGAAGTGGAAGTCGCTTTAAGCGATAGCCGTAAAATCAAAGCCGCAGTTGTCGGTTCGGATCCGGAAACGGATCTGGCGGTACTGAAAATCGATCTGAAAGATCTTCCCGCGATGACGTTTGGTCATTCCCAGGAAGCCAAAGTCGGTGACGTCGTTCTGGCCGTTGGTAATCCATTCGGCGTCGGGCAGAGCGTCACGATGGGTATTATCGGTGCTCTGGGACGAACTAAGGTGGGCATTAATACGTTTGAAGAATTTATTCAGACTGATGCCGCAATCAATCCCGGCAATTCGGGCGGCGCATTGACCGACACGGACGGTAATCTGATCGGTATCAATACGGCCATTTATTCACGCTCCGGAGGCTCTCTGGGTATCGGTTTCGCGATCCCGATTCACATCGCAAAAACAATCATGGAACAAATTATCCAGTCAGGCAGCGTAACACGGGGCTGGCTCGGCGTCAGCATGCAGGACATGACCGAAGAACTCGCTGAATCATTTAAACTGAACACCGTTATAGGCGCACTCATTGCCGGCGTACTCAAGGACGGACCGGCTGACCATGCCGGGATCAAAGCAGGTGATATCATGATTGCCATTGAAGGCGAACCGATTCTCAATTCATCGGAATTACTCAACAAAGTTGCCGCACTTCCACCCGGTATCACAACAACGGTTACTGTGATACGCAACAAAAAGGAAATGGATATTCAGATCAAGGTCGGCGTACGCCCCAAACAAATATGACATATCCAATAATTTCCACTGACATTTAATTCTAATAAAAAAGTACTATGAAACATTCAATCATCAATGGTTTCGTCTCCGTCGTCATTCAATGGTTCAGCGCCAATATCATTTCACTGGGACGTGAAATGCGCCTGTCCTACATGCCGCCGTTGATGGTTTATGTGGCCGCGGGTATCTCAGGATTAACCGGTATCGTTGGAACCTTCTATGTCAAGGAAAAACTGGGGCTTTCGGCCGAATTCCTGGCCATGCTCGGTTTCTGGATGATGCTGCCGTGGGCGCTGAAAATGCCGATGGGCCACATTGTCGATCTCATGTGGCGCTGGAAAGGGCTTTTGGTCTATCTCGGCGCTAGCCTGATCATGCTCAGCCTGCTGATCATGATCGGCCTGCTGGGGCACACGGAAGCCATGACCGAAATCGCTCCGGTAGAAGCCTGGTATGTCACCTCTGCGTTGCTGGCACCGATCGGTTATGTCTTACAGGATGTCGTTGCCGATGCCATGACCGTGGAAGCCGTGCCGCATATCGATGAGAATGGGCAAAAAATGGATCCGGAAAAACGTAAACTCATGCATGTCACCATGCAGACACTGGGCCGTGTTGCCATTATTGGCGGGGGTATACTGGTATCCGTAGCGAATGTTTTTCTGCTGCGCGATGCCGCGGCATTGCCCGAGGCCGAAAAAGAAGCCGTTTATCTGCTGGTTTACGAACTCGCGCTGATTATTCCGCTGATTTCAATATGCGGCGTGGTATTGGCTTCCTGGCTACACCGCAGAGAAATCAACCGGTTTGTCCGGCAAGGCTATAGCAAACGTGATGCGATCAGCCTGCTCGCTGTCCATACGGAACCGCCGCCGGTCAATTGGTGGATTCTCGGCGGCGGGCTGGTTTTTACGATCGTATCGCTAACGGTCGGCTTGAGCCGCATACCCGGGGGAGAAGAAATTATTTTTCTGATTTCAATGACTATCGTATTGTTCCTGATGCGGCAACTGGTCAGCGAACTCGAACCGGAAGCACGCAACGTACTGGTCGGCACAGCATTTCTCGTATTTATTTTCCGTGCCATCCCCGGCCCGGGTGCCGGATCGACCTGGTGGATGATCGATGAACTGGGTTTCGATCAACAATTCCTCGCGGTATTGTCATTGGTCGGTGCAAGCCTTACGCTCCTGGGCATGTTTATTTTCCGGCGTTTCATGGCCGAACGCTCGATTGCATACATCATCGGTTTTTTGACGATTGCCGGCACCATTTTGTCGCTGCCGATCATCGGCATGTATTACGATCTGCATGTATGGACGGCATCGATTACCGGCGGTGTCGTGGACGCCCGCTTTATCGCCCTGATTGATACTGCACTGGAATCGCCGCTGGGACAGATTGCCATGATTCCCATGCTGGCATGGATTGCCAATTCCGCGCCCGACAAACTCAAGGCGACATTTTTTGCAGTCATGGCCTCGTTTACCAATCTGGCGCTTTCCGCCTCACAGCTTGGCACGAAATATCTGAACCAGTTTTACGTGGTGACACGTGAGGTAAAAGATACCATCACCGGAGAAATCAGCATACCGGCCGATTACAGCGATCTGGGCCATCTGCTGATCACGGTCACGGTAATCGGATTGGTGTTACCGATCGCATCCATCCTGCTGATCAAACATTCGCGCTTCAAAAATGCGTAACCCTATTTGAGCGACATCACCATGCGCACCATTCTGGCTTTCTTTCTGGGTATTTTAACCGTTCCCGGTTTTGCGCCTTTTTACTGGTTTCCGGTACCGTTGGTTACCCTGGCGCTACTCTTTCTATTCTGGCGCCGATGCACGACTGCTATGCAATCGGTCTGGCTGGGGTTCACGTATGGCATGGGTCTGTTCGGTGCCGGTGTGACCTGGCTGTACGTCAGTCTGCATGATTTCGGCGCCATGCCGCCGGTACTGGCGGCTTTTGCCCTGGTCATACTCTGCGCGTATCTTTCGTTATATCCGGCATTGTGCGGCTGGCTGGTTTTCCGCATGCAGACGGCTTCGCCTCATATCTGGGCGCTGGCGGCCGCAGCCGCATGGATGCTCACTGAATGGCTGCGCGGTGCATTGTTCACAGGTTTTCCATGGCTTGCACTCGGCTATTCTCAGGCGCCCGATAGTCCATTAGCAGGATTCGCACCGATACTCGGTGTTTATGGCGTTTCATTGATTCTGGTCTGGAGCGCGGCGCTGCTATGCCTGTGGTTCGCAAAAGCTGCAGCTGCCGTGCGCATTGGTCTGCTGCTCGGCGTCATCTGGCTGGGCGGGCTGGGATTGCAATCGATCAATTGGGTCGAACCGATTGGCGAACCGTTAACCGTCAGTCTGTTACAGGGCAATATCGAACAGGATCTGAAATGGCGTGAAGATCATGTTGAAAAAACTATGTTGACCTACGCGGAATTGATTCTGGAAAGTGAAAGCCGGCTGATTGTCACACCGGAAATTTCCATTCCGCTTTTCAATGACGCGGTACCGCCGGATTATCTGGATTATCTGGCTGAGCATGCGCGGGGAAACGATGGCGACATACTCATCGGGCTGGCTGAGCATGCCACGAATGGCATCGATACCTACTACAACAGTATGTTCAGTTTTGGTTCCTCACCTGAACAGGTCTACCGCAAACATCATCTGGTGCCATTCGGCGAATTCATCCCGCTTAAGCCTGTTTTTGGCTGGATTATCCAAACACTGCATATTCCATTATCCGACTTCTCCCGCGGCGGTACCGATCAGCAACCGATGCAATTGGCGGGACAACAGGTTGCGGTGAATATCTGCTATGAAGATGTGTTTGGTGAAGAAATCATCACTCAGCTGCCGCAGGCGACGTTACTTGTCAATGTGAGTAACGACGCTTGGTTCGGCCGCTCAATCGGACCGCATCAACATTTACAGATATCGCAAATGCGCGCACTGGAAACCGGGCGCTACATGCTACGTTCGACGAATACCGGCGTAACCGCGATCATCGATGATCGCGGAAAAATTCTGGATCAGCTTGAAGTCTTCACCACCGCCGGACTACACGGTCTGGCTCAGGGTTTCAGCGGCGCGACACTCTATGTCCTGACGGGAAATTATCTGGTGCTGGGATCGGCTGTTTTGCTATTATGCATGGGTTGGATCTCAGCCACACTGATGCAGCGTAAATTACTCTAAATTGCTTGAAATCTGTTCAAGATCTCACTGAAGAACGTATTGCCGGCGGCTATTGATCATTCATCATTCAAAAAATCAGGAAAAAATATGATCGGAATACTTGTTGTCACGCATGAAAATCTCGGTGATCATCTGATCCGCTGCGCAAGCCATGTCGTGAGTGAGGAACCTGAACGATTGATGCATCTGGGTGTTTTTACTACCGACGATCCCGATACTGTTCTGATCGGCATGCGCAAAATAGTGCAACAGCTTGACACAGGCCACGGCGTACTGGTGCTGTGCGATATCTTTGGCGCGACGCCATGCAATGTCGCCACGCGGCTCGCTGCAACTGATCAGGTCATCTGCATTACCGGCGTCAACCTGCCCATGCTGGTCAGAGCGTTGACCTATCGTAATGAAGCGTTGCCCACGGTTGCTGAAAAAGCACTAAGTGGCGGAAAATCAGGCATCGTCGTCATTCCCGAGGTCGCTGGCCATGCAGCTTAAAGAAGTCGAAATCATCAATAAATTGGGGCTGCATGCGCGCGCATCAGCCAAACTGACCAAACTGGCCAGTCAATACAAGTGCGAAGTCTGGATTACCGGCAATAACCGGCGTGTAAACGCCAAAAGCATCATGGGCGTTATGACGCTGGCTGCAAACAAAGGCACAAAGCTACATATTGAAACCAATGGCGATGACGAGAATGAAGCGATGGGTGCGCTAACAGCATTGATTGAGAACTATTTCGAGGAAGGTGAATGAGCTTCATCCTGCACGGTATTGCCGTATCAAGCGGTATCGCGATAGGACATGCGCACAAAACAGCCTCCGCCGCATTGGAGGTGATGCATTATCTGATCCCCAGGAATCAGATCGATACCGAAACCAAACGTCTGGACGACGCTTTTGCGACTGTCCGGGCTGAATTCGATACGTTGCGTTCTTCGGTATCGGATGGGCCGGCACTGGCTGAGTTCAGTGCATTTCTCGAACTGCATCATATGATTCTGGATGACCCAACGTTGATGGAAGCAGCACGCGATATCATCTCTCAGACGCAGTGTAATGCAGAATGGGCGCTGGCACAGCAAAAGAATGTGTTGCTTGAGCAGTTTGAAGCGATTGACGATGCTTACCTGCGCGAACGTAAGACAGATGTGGAACAGGTGGTCGACCGGGTACTCAAGGCATTGCTGGGTCACCCCGGCTATCAACCACCGCCTTCCAGACATTCAGGCGATCACATTCTGGTCGCGCGCGACCTGAGTCCCGCCGATATCATGCAATACAAACCGCACCAGTTTACTGCCTTTCTGACTGACATGGGCAGCCTGACATCCCATACCGCAATCGTTGCGCGCAGTTTGAATATTCCCTCTGTTGTCGCATTACATCACGCCCATCAACTGATTCTCGAGGGCGATTGCCTGGTTGTTGACGGCTGCCAGGGAATCATCATCGTAAATCCCGACAAATATGTTCTCGACGAATACCGCCTGCGGCAGAGTCAATTTGAGCTGGAAAAGCAAAAACTCAGACGCTTGAAGAGTGTTAAAGCGGTCACATTGGATGGAACAACAATAGACTTGTTGGCCAACATTGAATTACCGAGTGATCTGGAACAGGTCAAGGAAAATGGGGCCGCGGGCATCGGTTTATTCCGCAGCGAATTTTTATTTATGAACCGCGATGATTTACCCGGCGAGGAAGAACAATTTGAGGCCTACCGAACCGTCGCGACGCAAATGCGTGGCAAACCCGTTACGATCCGGACTTTTGATCTGGGGGCGGACAAGAATTTAAAGTATGTTGCTCAAACGGCTGCCAATCCGGCACTAGGGCTGCGTGCAATCCGCCTGAGCTTGTCCGAACCGCAGATGTTTCTCACGCAGCTCCGCGCGATATTGCGTGCGTCGAAGTTCGGCAATATCAAGATCCTGATTCCGATGTTGTCGAATCTGAACGAGGTTAACCAGACATTGCATATGATAGAGTATGCCAAACAAACACTGTGTAACGAGCAAACCGATTTTGACGAAAAAATTCAAATCGGCGGCATGATCGAGATCCCGGCAGCCGCGCTCAGTGTAGAGATTTTTCTCCAGCGGCTAGACTTTTTATCCATCGGCACCAATGATCTGATTCAATACACACTGGCTGTTGACCGCGTCGATGACTCGGTCGCGCACCTCTACGACCCTTTTCATCCCGCCGTTTTATGGCTGATATCAAGAGTGATCCAGCTGTCCGCACGCGCGGAGAAACCGGTTTCAATTTGCGGTGAAATGGCGGGGGATCTCCAATTCACACGCCTGCTGCTCGGTATGGGGTTACAGCAGTTTTCCATGTATCCTTCGCAGTTGCTGGCCATCAAGAACCAGATACTGAAAAGCAATTTACCCGATATTATTTCATTGGCGCAACGTATTGTCCGCGCGGATAATCCGGAAAAGATGCATCAGCTTCTCATGAAGCTGAACAGCTGATAACAGTATCGCAGATCGATGCAGTTATATTTTTTAGCGATATAATAATGCGTTTTTTAGCAGAAAGATTTTTCGGTATTATTTAATGCAAGATTTAAATTCAGTTGGTATCGTAATACCGCAATACGTGCATATCGATAAGCCCCTGGAACTGAAAAGCGGCTCGACATTGAACAGCTACCATCTGGTTTATGAAACCTATGGCCGGTTGAATGCCGACCGTTCAAATGCCTTGCTGATCTGCCACGCGCTTTCGGGAAATCACCATGTCGCCGGCCTTTACGCCGACAAACCCAAGAGCACCGGATGGTGGGATAATATCGTCGGTCCCGGCAAACCCATCGACACCAATAAGTTTTTTGTGATCGGCGTCAACAATCTGGGCGGTTGCCATGGCTCCACCGGACCAGCAAGTATCGATCCATTGACCAATCATCAGTATGGCGCAAAATTTCCCATTGTAACCGTGGAAGACTGGGTCGAAACCCAGGCGCAACTGGCGGATCACCTTGGCATCACGCAATTTGCCGCCGTGGTCGGCGGCAGTCTGGGCGGCATGCAGGCGCTGCAGTGGACGCTCAATTATCCAGAAAAGATTCGCCATGCTGTCGTCATTGCCGCCGCGGCCAAACTCACCGCGCAAAACATCGCATTTAACGATGTGGCGCGCCAGGCGATCCTGACCGATCAGGATTTTTATGGCGGCGATTATTACACCTATAATACAGTACCGCGGCGTGGGCTACGGCTCGCTCGCATGCTCGGTCATATCACCTATCTTTCGGATCACTCGATGGCGACAAAATTCGGGCGCGATCTCAGGGATGGCAAATTCTCTTTCGGCTATGATGTCGAATTTGAAATCGAATCTTATCTGCGCTATCAGGGCGACAAATTCACCGATTTATTCGATGCCAACAGTTATTTGCTGATGACCCGGGCATTGGACTATTTTGACCCGGCCAATGCGTATAATGGCGACCTGACCGCTGCGTTCAAAGCGATCAAAGCCCGTTTTCTGGTGCTCTCGTTTACCACCGACTGGCGCTTCTCACCGGAACGTTCGCGGGATATCGTCAAGGCATTGCTGAATAATAATATCAATGTCAGCTATGCCGAGATTACTTCGGCACACGGTCACGATTCATTCCTGATGAACGATGCTTACTATCATCAATTAGTACAGGCATACATGAATAATATCGAGGTTTAGTACTGCCCTATGGTTACATTGACATCATCAACCGCGGCCCAGCGCCCCGATTTTGCGGCCATCGCCAACTGGATCAAACCCAATTCCAAAATACTGGACCTGGGTTGCGGAGACGGCGCATTACTCAAATACCTGCAACAGAAGCACCGGATCTTTGGTTTTGGTGTGGAAATTGATGACGCTAATGTGCTGGGCTGTCTCAGGAATGGCATCAATGTCATTCAAAGTGACCTTGAATCAGGGCTTTCCGGCTTTGCGGACAACTCGTTCGACTACGTCATTCTTTCACAAACGCTGCAAGCCATGAAACACACAGAAAGGATTATCAGGGAAATGCTGCGTGTCGGGCGGGAGGGCATTGTTTCTTTTCCGAATTTCGGTCACTGGAAAAATCGCCTACAGGTCATCCAGGGTCATATGCCAGTATCCGATGCATTGCCCTATCACTGGTACGACACCCCGAACATACATCTTTGCACGCTCGGAGATTTTGAGAATTTGTGCAAGCAGTGCGATGCAAAAATCCTGGAGCGCCGCGTCATGAAGCAAGACCGGCCAATCAGATTCCTGCCCAACTTAAGAGGAAAACTCGCATTTTATCGGTTTGAACGGCAAAACAAATCGCCGAAATCGACCCAGGATTAATCGGCTCAACTTCGCTCATCCACAGCTGCCGTGCTCACATCCATCAGTTTTTCACTTATCGGCTGATTGTATGCTTTAGCATCCCCAATCCCAGAAATGCCATGATGATTGAAACACAGGGACTCAATAGATTCAGCAAAGCGTATGGCGCATAATCCAGTGTCGCGATACCCAGCGTAGCGGCATAAAATGTGCCGGTCGTCGTCCAGGGTATCAGCGCCGCGGTCAGCGTCGCCCCTTCCTCCACGGAACGCGACAATACCGCTTTATCAACCGCTTTTTCTTCATAGGTGCTTTTAAACAGCTGGCAGTTCAGGATGATCGATATATACGCTTCGCCCATTGCGATATTGCCGATAAAACCGGCAGCAACCGTGGTAGCAATCAGGGTGCTGATGCGTTTGATATGCATAATAATATTCACCAGCAAAACACGCAAAAAACCGGCGTAATGCAATATACCGCCCAGCGCCAGCGCCATGACCGAAAGCAACAACGTCCAAGCCATGCTGTAAATACCGCCACGACCCAGCAATGCATCGAGACTGTCAATACCGGTCGTGCCGCCGGTATTCAACCAAAGTGCGTTCAATACATCAATACCGTTTTTACCCTGGTAAAAAACGGCGATCAGCATGGCGAACAGAATACTTGCCGACATGCTGATTTCGGGTGCAAAGCGTTTCATGCTCAATACAAACATCACCGCCAGCGGCGACAGGGTAATCCATGGATTCAACTGGTACGCGCCTTCCAATGCGGACCGGATATCCTCAATGTGCGCCCTGGGTAATGCCTTATCGGTAAATTGAATACCCAGCACAATAAACAAGCCCATCGCGATTACTAATGTCGGCATTGTCGTATAGAGCATCGAATGAATATGGCGGTAAAGCCCGGTATCCGCACTCATGGCGGCCAGATTGGTTGTATCGGATATCGGCGATAACTTATCGCCAAACGTAGCACCGGAAATAACCATACCCGCCACCAGCGGCGCAGGTATGCCCATCGCTTCTCCAATGCCGATCATAACGATACCGAGTGTCCCGACCGTTCCCCATGAAGTACCTGTCGCCACTGACATGCAGCTGCATAAAATCAATCCGACAGGCAGAAAAATAACCGGACTAAGCCAATCAATGCCGTAATAGAGCAGGCCCGCAATTGTGCCGCTCTGCATATAGCTCGCAATCACCATGCCGATCAGCAGGAAAATATAAAGCGCGGGCAATGCCTTGCTGATGCCGTGATTCATCATCTGCCGCACGACGACAAACGAATGCCCAAGCCAGGATGCCTGAATCACAACCCAGATCAATGCCAGAAACATAATGACGTGCAGGCTGATTTCAAAAACGAACAAGCCTGATGAAATCATTAAAAACACGCTCGAGAAACAAGCGATGGCGTGAGATAATGACGGTAACCGTTTGCCCGCCGACAACACGTCCGGCTTTATTTCATGTCCATCACTCGCTGACATTTCAGGCAGGGTCTGAGCTAGTGTTTCAGAAACGGCGGCTTGATTCCTGCTTTCTGGGTAACCTGATATTGAAGATTGACCAGCATTTCTTTCAGTTGCGACACATTTTTCTCAAATGATTTGTATGCATTATTCATACTTGAACTTTATTTAATGATTGTAAGCCTATGGCATTTGATGGCAAGATTATGCCTGCTCTAGCAATTCTTTCCTGTATTTTTACTACGCCATGGTCAAACCCATTAATTGTCAGGCAATCGTTTTAAATGAATATAATAGCTAATATTATGAATATTTTATCGACTTCAGCGACTGTATTTCTTCTGTTGAGTGTAAATATAAGCTTGGCATCGTCCATTTGCGGGGATCTGGATAATGGTATAAACGGTCCTTTTGATTATATCGGTGCGGATAAAGATCATCTTAAATTAGTTGAAGATCATCATTTCACAAAAAATGTTGAACGGCTCAATATTTACGAAGGCAGTGCACATGGCGCTGACCTCGATTATACCTTAAGAGCTTATCCGAATCATCATCGTGCGCTGGATACAATGAGTCGATTAGCCATCAGAGACAAGACACCACAACCGCGGGGAGCAAGATACACAACACTGTGCTGGTTTGAACGCGCGATTCGCTTCAAACCGAATGATGTTATGGTGCGCCTGATTTTTAGCAATCATCTGCTGAAAATCGACAAACTGGATATGGCGCTTGAGCAACTGCTATTTGCAATTGACCTTGAGCCTGACAACCCGCTAACGGCATATAATCTCGGGCTGATTTATTTGAAAAAGAGAGACTATGAAAAAGCGGTTCACTTTGCTAAAAAAGCTTATGCCCAGGATTTCCCGCTGCAAGGATTGAAGCAACAGCTGCGTTCTGCCGGCCGGTGGCGGGAATGAGGGCAATTAGTTCCTAAAATAGGAGCTGAACTCAGTTTAATATGGCATTAAAGAGGTGTTCTATCGGTTCATCCCCACGGATGTGGGGAACACTTGCACTCAATTAGGATGATGATCTTGTCATCCGGTTCATCCCCACGGATGTGGGGAACACGGGGTATGTTAACTTCTCCCAAAACGCCGCACACTTTTGAATCCAGGGTAAACTTGTGGTCAAATACTTACTTTGTCGCCGTCAACTTGCCGTCATCAAATTGCCTCAGTATTGCCTCAGTAGCCCTATATAAAAATTGATTTCTTCCCGGATGACCGCTTCCGGCAGCATGGCTTTCGTTACAACAACCCGACCCAGCTGTGGATGTACTCTAATCACCCCTTGTCGATCAATTATAAAATCAGCCCTTCGCCATCGCTGCATCGTTACCCAGCTAAAAATGATGTTATCAATTACTGGCCTAAGCGGTTCCATCAAATCATAAACCAACGATGCACGGCCATCTTGATCTGCATGCAGACTTCCTACTGCAACATCAAGCCCAGCAATCTGCAAAGCTCGCTCTACCTGTCCCGCTAATATTGCATAAGCATAATTCAATGTGGCGTTAACCGGATGAGTTGCTTTATAACCTTTGCCAGATATACCGGATGCCCGGTGGGTAAAACTTTTCCATTCAGCAGGTATGTCTTTTTCTTTCCATTTGACCGGGCCATTCCATGCAGCCCAATAAGCTAACGCAGCCCTGGCCTCGAATAAGCGTAACGCTTCCAGCGTTTCCGCTTTGGCAACGGATGAAACAAAGGGTGTTAATGTTGCGGCCAATTCCGGTTTGCTTCGAAGAGATGCTTCAAACTTACGGTTTAGTATTTCTTTCGCCAACGTAATCGGACTTACGTTATATTGCAATCGCCGAAGCGATATTACATGAGGTGCTGGTGGATGCGTCAAAGCCGTCAGATTGGCATCCCTATCCAATATAAAAAGGGCAATGCGCTGATCGGCGCACCACTGAATAGCAGCAGTAGATAAATTCCCTGTTGTGTTCAGAACGATAATTGCTCTGACTGCATGAACGCCACGCGATATTCGCCTTTCCTTGTTGGGTGCCGTGGTACAGGTAAAACCAGACCGTAAAACCAATTGCCCCTTGTCCACCTGTAAACTGCAACCGTTTCCTGCCAGAGTGATAATATCTTTTTCTTTGAGTGCACCAGACCAACGCTTACCTGTTTTGGCATATTCTTCACCATTGAGCATGAACTGAACAAAAGCGGGGGAATTATCTGATGGATTGACTTCGATCGGACGATCGTCACTTAATAATGAAACTGCATCCGTACCCTTGGTAATTGGGGAGACTTTTTCTATATAGAATCTACCTTTTTCTTGATGTCTGAAATCAATAGATCGCGGCTTTTTTTTAAGTGCTCTGCCTGTATTGGAACAAGGTTTTGAGCAATATTTTGCCCGCTTATCTTTTGTGGCGAATTTACTTTGACATTGAGGGCAGACTAAATAATGCATTCAGTTTCTCCTGTTCACTGCTCAATAAATTTTTAATGTCATCTGGAACAGCCAATTTGGGCCACATTAAAATTTCAAGTATGGATTGCATGAGCATTTTCTGAAATTCTTCCTTGCGCTTACCGCAGACAAGATAAAAAAGTGTGACGGTTAAATGCGAGTAATATTGCATCTTGTCTTTAGAATAAGGATAGGGTTTTTTGCGCCGCAGTTTACCGGATGGTTTTGGCGCAAATTCTTTTAATATGCCAGCCATGACGGGATTGTCATCAAAACTTGGTATGCCTAATTTTTTACTTTGTCCACAGATCAAATCAAAAATACCCTGGATTAAACTTTCAGAGCAAACTCTATTTGAATTTTGATAAGCTCGTTCCAATAGTTCTGAATTAGCATTCTTGACTAACTCGTGCAAAACATCAGGTCGAAATAAACTAGCAAGCCTGGCAAGAGACTTGAAGTGTTCCTCCTCTTTGTTCAAACCCGTATAACCTAAACAACAACTGGCAAAAATTGTTTTTACTAATTCACTGTGGGCTAACATCCGGTCTCTGGTTGAACGTTCCAAATTAGAGGCTTGATCAACCACATCTGAACTATCATTTCTTTGTCGCCTTTCCAAGTCATTGGACATCTGTTGACATATTTTGAGAAAGTGTTTTTTCAAAACATATCCCTGAACTCCCAACCCGGCAGCAATCAAAGCGCATTCTGCGTTCTTGCGATTCAGCCTTTGTCCTTTCACACATCCAGCAATTATTTGTAATCGTTCAATACAACTTTTATCCCACAGACTTTCCTGACGCTTACCTGGCCCAGCACTACACGGT
>JAHBZZ010000026.1 GCA_019635215.1 Nitrosomonas sp. | reverse complement strand
CTTTGGTTAGGAAATATTCTTACAGATAAAATACCAGCTATATTTGCTCGTCATGCTAATTCAGTCCTGAGCAATCGCAAACAAAGAGAAAAATGAAGGAACGTATCCCGAGTATTGGGTTATATACCTAGATGCCCTATTTTGACGATTGACGTAACGAGTTATGTATGTTAGGGTTAAGGATGATAAAGAGCTTTAAATGCCGGAAAACACAGCGCCTCTTTGACGGTCAACATGTTGCAGCATTTTCCGGCTTTAAACGCCAAGCGGAAAAGCGCCTCCGAATACTGGATGCTGCCGATACGCTTGAAGCGTTGGTTGCATTACCCAGCAATCGCTTTGAACACTTATCCGGCGATAGAGTGGGACAATACAGTATTCGTATCAATCAACAATGGCGCGTGTGCTTTATGTGGGATGAAGGCGCAATTGATGTGGAAATCGTGGATTATCATTGAAACAGTCTATGAAAAGGTAAACAAAGATGCTTAGAGAAGCTATTCACCCCGGCGAATTTCTCGCCGATGAATTAACGGAAATCGGAATAACGCGCACTGAACTTGCGCGACAAATTGACGTGCCGCCAAACCGTATCTCGCAGATTATTCGAGGCAAGCGGGATTTAACAGCAGATACTGCTTTGCGGCTAGGGCAGTTCTTCGGCACCGGCCCTGAATTGTGGTTAAACCTGCAAAAAACCTATGAGCTTGATAAAGCCAAAACCGCGCTAGGCAATAAAATTCGAAAAATTCATCCGTGGCAACCACAGAAAGAAGCGCATATTTAGTATCTGTATTTAATCTCTTCGGAATTTATGCCCCGCCGCTTGCGGCGTAATATATTCATAAGAGCCATAATGTTACGGTGTTGCTACTAATGTCAATAGTGTGGAAGGTGGACGGTAATTTTATAATCACCTGTCATTTTGGCAATGAATTGAAGGCATGATTCACGAATCTAGCTACTGGAAAGATGATCTTATCAAGCTGGCAAATAGGCTTGTCCAAACCCGGTGGGGTGAAAAGAATTTCTACACAATCGAAAAAGAAATATTTGTCGGGTTCTATTCTGTCAGAAAGCTTATCGATTCCTAAAAAATATCAGATTCATTGAAAACAAAAGCCTACGAGGTAAAGGAGTTCTCATGTCAAGGATGTTCCGAGTCAATTATTACGCATTTTAAACATGCCGATTATAATTTAAGCAAGGCAAAATCATCTAGCATTACATGTAGTAATTCAGACCCGATCTGTATTAGTTCCGATCAAATCTGACACACCACTTGCAAAAGTGAGAGTTACCCGTTTTGATAAAGGTATCGAATCTTAATCAAAACAAAGAAGGTAACTCTCAATGACACATACTACCAATCGTATTATTAAACACAAAGCTGGTTTATTAAATTTAGCAGAAGAACTGGGTAACGTTTCCAGAGCTTGTAAAGTCATGGGTGTTTCACGCGATACGTTTTATCGCTATCAGGACCTGGTTGAAGAAGGTGGTCTCGATGCACTGATTGACAAGAATCGAAGAATCCCCAATATCAAGAACCGTGTTGATGAAACCACTGAACAAACAGTCATCGTTTATGCTGTTGAGCAACCTGCGCATGGCCAACATCGCACCAGCAATGAACTGCGTAAGAAAGGGATATTCGTATCAGGAAGTGGCGTACGTTCTATTTGGCTACGTCATAATCTTGAGAATTTTAAGAAGCGGTTAAAAGCGCTTGAGAATAAAATGGCTAGTGACGGCATTACGCTTAGTGATGCGCAAATTGCCGCCCTTGAAAAGAAGAAACACGATGATGAAGCCTGCGGTGAAATTGAAACGGCACATCCAGGCTATTTGGGGTCGCAAGATACGTTTTATGTTGGGAATCTCAAGGGTGTTGGTCGTGTTTATCAGCAAACGTTTATCGATACCTACAGCAAAATAGCCTTTGCCAAGCTCTATACAACCAAAACACCAATCACAGCAGCCGACCTGCTCAATGACAAGGTATTGCCGTACTTTGAGCAATACGAACTGCCCATGTTACGTATCTTAACGGATAGAGGGACAGAGTATTGCGGTCGCGTTGATCAGCATGATTACCAACTGTATTTGGCGATTAATGATATTGATCACTCCAAAACAAAAGCCATGTCGCCGCAAACAAACGGCATCTGTGAACGATTCCACAAAACAATCCTAAATGAGTTTTATCAAATCACATTCAGAAAAAAACTTTATTCAAACATGAAGGAACTACAGAAAGATCTGGACGAGTGGATACATTACTATAATAATGAACGAACACATCAAGGAAAAATGTGCTGTGGGCGCACACCATTGGAAACAATGCTTGATGGGCAATCGGTTTGGGCGGAAAAAAATTTGGCTCAAATCTAAACTGACAGACACCTAAAAAAAACGGGTAACTGTCAGATCAGGTCTGAGCTAGTACAACTAAACTTAGTTGTACTGTTTATTTTGCTGGATTGCCTGACTCATGTATCACTCCGCAAATCCACACAAACAACACCCCCCTGTTGATCGTGACCAACAGCCCCGCGATAACAAGACCGATTGAAATCCGCTATAAATCGGGCAAAGCAAACAAGCACTATTGAAACCGATTTGTATTCCTAACCAACCTGTTTCTTGAGCGCAGCTATTTCAGCTTCCAGTTTGACTAAAGATGCTTTACGCTGTTCGATACGCTGATCCCAGCGACTGATTACCTGATCGCGTTCCCTGGCTACGATTTCGACATCTTTCTGCACACGTGTCAGTTCTTTTTCTTTTTCCTTGAGTAATGCTGCGGCAGTAAGTTTTCTACCCTTGTGCAATGTTTCAAATTGCTGAGTTAGTTTCGCACTCAGTTCCTGCTGCAGTTTCAAGGCCTCCTGTACTGTCTTGATATCCATCCCTGACTCCTTAAATCCTGACATTGAAGTTATTGATCGGTGCCGGAATGACCGTACCGACCTGAATATAGTCACCCGTCGTCACATTACCCATGAGTGCAACCTGATTACGATTGCTGAGCGACATGGCATTGACCCTTAACGGTCCTTTGATATGGTTACCCATGGCGATAAGATGTCCCCCCCACAGATGGACCGTTGCTCCCGATTGATTGAACGTTGCATTCAAATGATCGCAGATATTATTGCTGAAGGTGACTTTCTCGAAACGGAAATCCAGATTATCGTTGATAGCCATACGCAGGAATTCCACCAATGTTGTCAACCCGGGACCCTGGAAATGATTACTGCTCACCAGTGCGCTGCCGGACATCAACTCGACTACCGCAGCCCCGGTCACAACACGGTAAGCCAACGGCCCGATAAATAAAAACGCACGGTGTTCCTGTTGCGGATCGATGCTATCGGCTTGCGTGTAACCGACACGGTTATTCACCGCCTGCAAAGCCGGCACCCATCCGGCCATTCCCAATGCACGCACCATCGTTACCTGGCTGCCATCGGCAGACACACCGGTATCGATCACCTCGCAGCCATCAATGCGTACCAGTGAACCACCGGCCACGGGCAGTTCTTCCGAAAATACCGCCAGCCCCATAGATAATGCCGGTGAATAGCTGCAATTCATCAGGCGATTGTTCAGCAGCGCGGCCGAATCGCGCACGAACACTGTAATACCGACGACGATGCAGGATTGCAGGTGATTGTCGCTGATTTCCGGATCGAATTCCTGCGATGCTGTAATACCGGTGGCAACCTGGTCGATATGATTACCCCGCATGTGATTGCGCTCCCCTTCCGTACTGTGCAGCGCAAAAAACACCTCCTGCAGGGTATTATCCTGCACACTGCCATGATGGCAATCATCCAGCCGCACACCGTACCACCCTCCGCCATTGCCATCGATCAGATTGCCGCTCACGGTCGCATCGTTGATACGTGAAACGACGATACCTGCCTGTGGCCCCAGCAAATGATTGCCACTGATCGTAACCTGATCCGCAGCGCGCCCCTGTCCGGTATCTGCCAGACAGTAAATACCGGCGGGAACCGGTAATTGGCTGGGTTTAAAAAGACTATGCAGGCAATTAGAAATGATTGTCACATCCGGGGCGCTGACACGGATACCGCCCCACACATTGGAATCGAGGTCGATATCATTGCGACGCACTTCACAGTCGGCCGCCGCCACATCAATGGCGTAAAGCCGCGTATCGAGATACTGGCGCAAGGCTGCCGTATCGGAAGGCGCCGGTTCCTGTAAGGAAATGGGACTGCGATGAATACGATTGCCGATCACTGCCGAGCCTGTGGCGTAACCGCCCAAATAGATGCCTATCCAGAAATGCCGGATAATATTGTTCTCAATATGACAGGGCGCCGCTTCCTCCGGATTCACCGCGATACCGTACTGGCCCAGCGAGAAACTACCGGCAGCGGTATCACCCGTCATACTTTCGATAACATTGTCATCAATAACCATGCGCCCGCCATACTCGCCGAGCCAGATACCATACCGCACGTTCCGGATGCGATTGCAGGCGACAGCGGCATCGGTCACCCGGTTAAGGTAGAGGCCAACCTGCGTTGTGAGCGCGGTAGCCGTGACGGCGAATTCACAATGCGTCACCTGCAGCCGTGCGCAATTATCCGCATACAGCAGTATGCCGAAATCCACTGTACGTGCAGTCTCAAAGCGGATACGCTGCACCACGATGTCGCTGACCGGGGTATTGACACCAATCTGCAATACCGCGCCGGGACTGCTCGAATGCACAATGGCGCCTGGTCCCTCGCCTTGCAAGATAATATTTGAAGCGCGGATTTCGATCGGTACAGAAACGGTGTGTATACCTGTTTTCAGACAAACGCAGCCGCCCGCCGCCGGTAAGGCATCCAGTGCAGCCTGAATGCTTTCGCCCGGCGCAACGGTGAGGGTACAGCAACCGCCGCAAGCTGGCGGCCAGTGAGTACGGCAATCCTGCTCCGTATCCGAAAAAGTGACAATAGCCAGACGTGCGTAATGGCGGTGAATGCCGCGTGGAGGCGCATCTGTAAACGTTTCCACCGACGTATCCGCCGTACGCGCTGCGGAGACCCAGTAGTCCCCGCTATGAAATCCACCGCCCGCAGGGGCAAGGCTAAATCGGATTTGAACACCCTTTTCCAGCACCACCCACACCCCTGCTGCCGGAACCGGAATCAGTCCCGTACTGCCGATATCATCCAGATTGACGATGACATTGCCATCGGCATCGCGCACGGTGCCCTGCTGATCCCAGCGCCGCACACGCGTATGGCGTGCGACCAGCGTATCATCGCCGCCGGCGGGAATCAGGTCTGCGGGCAAGGCCGGTGAAAACTGGATCGTCTGTTTGGCATTATCGACAGTGATTTGGCGCATCACCCCACGGCGCAGCGCGGGATCGCCATTCTCGCCGCTGAGTTCGCGCCGGTCGTCGAGAATTTCCACCCAGTCACCCGTATTGAAGCGCAATACCGCATCGCGCCCCAGGCTGGCTAACTTAAGCTCGGTGCTGGCAGCTGTCTGGGACACGATTTCCACTACCGGACTCGCCACACTGGCATTGTCGCGCGACCATTTGAACGTTGCCGCGCCGACGGCACCGCCATCGTGAATCTCGATACGGTAAAGCTGATTTTCCAGTCCGCGATAACCGCCGCTCGGCGGTAATTCACACGGATCGAGATCAGGTGGCACGCCTTCCGCCTTGATCGACAGACGGCCGCCGGAAGGTTGAGTCAGCGCCTGCCATGCCGGGAACTGGCCATCCGGCGTAGTGCAGTCCACACTGCCAATATTGCCAAGCAGGCGCACCTGCCACACGGTCTGCCAGCGCGTCGTGGTATCCACGCCAACTGCATTCTCAACTATTTCAGGGCGTTGCAGATAAGTCAATTCACGCGACCAGACTTCCAGATAGGCCAGATGCGGACCACTGCTAGACAGTGCGGGCGGCGCAGGAAAATAGGGCTGCTGATGGTAGGCCAGCGCGGCTTGCCCGCGCAGCTCAGCCAATACCGCATCGAATTCCGCCGCACCGCCGCCATGGTTCTCCGCCAGCAATCCATCCACGTACATGCGACCACGGCCAATGGTTATACCGCCACCAGCGGCCTCGATCCTGAATGCATCCGGCGTTTGCGGAGAAACCACCGCCACCCCCGTCATCCCCGGTACGGGCTGCACGCCGAACGTATCCACACTTTCCGCGCGCAACCGCCGCTCCAGCGCAGCCATGCCCTCATTCCAATCCGAGTCTAGTTGCACCCGCCCCTGCTGCATCCACACACTCGCAATATCGATGCGAGGGTCGAAGCGAACCCGGCTGTAATCTCCACTCATGTTAATTCTCCCTGTTATAGTGGCAGCACTACGATTAATGCTACTGATTCCATATAATCACTAGCTGCCATAAATCAAACCCGCTTCCAGACCAAAACGCAGATACTCCTCCAGCCGAACGTGCAGATTGGTTTCACGCTGCGGCTGATACAAACCATACAACACGCCCATTTCACTTTCATCATGCGCACCCCGGCGTATCCTGTCCGAGGTCACCTGTTGTAACTGGCAATAACCCGGATCGCCGTAACGCAGTGAAGTGAAGTGCGGCCGGATCTGCTGACCGTCTTCTGCAGGCTGGCAGCGATAGCGGTGCGGCGTGCGCGATCCGGGCGGGATATAAGAAAAACGGATGCAGCCCTGCTGGCGGCGCTCCACCCAGAGGGACGCTCTCCAGCTGTCGTTCTCTGTCAATGCAGCGACGAAAAGGCAATCGCTCGCCAGGGTAATCTGCCGGGTATGTACTTTGCCGATCACGGTACAGCTCTCCAGCGTCAGTTCTCCGCCCGGTATCAGCGGATCAGCGCCGGAACCACGGAATGCGATCAGATCCTGTGCAGTCGCATCGACAATGCATTCACGCAATGAAATTTCTGCTTCTTCAGCAATATGCAGCGGTGCGGTAATGCAGCGTTCCAGTTCGATCCTGGCGAAGGCGTGATGCACGACCAGGCCGGGATCGTCCGCTTGCGGCGGCGAACCATCGCTCTGGGTGCGTGGCCCCGGCACCAGCGTACAATCCCGCAGCACAAGATAGCGCGGTTGCACATCGGCAAAAGCGGCCATCACCAGCGTGCCGCCCTGAATCACCCAACCTTCCAGAATCAATGTCGCTTCCGCACCGAGATCAAGCTCGATCTCGCCATCCGCAACCAGCAGCGGACGCGCTCCATTGATCGCACGAACCACCACTGTTCTGCCTGCATTGACGGTAATGACGGGTGTCTCGATATAGCGATAACTGTCACGCACTTCTACCGTCCCGCCATCTTGCACGGCATCGAGCGCCGGTTGCAGCGCTACGCCCCCCTGGATAGTCTGGGCAGGCATTACCGGAATAGCAGGATCGCCACGCTCATACTCACCCCCGCCGATCGCAATGGTAAAACCATAATGGAAGCTGACGAGCGGTACCGAAGCGGGGATATCCGCAAAGGCGATACGGCCCAATACCGGATCGATGGCCACCGCACCGGAACCCGCCACAGGCTGGTGCGCCCAGGCAATCACATTACCACCGCCGTCCCGGATATCACTGAGATCGCAAACGTGAATCTGATGGCCCACAACCAGCTGCGGCGGGCTGCCTTCCAGCTCCAGCCACAGGCTCTTTCCCGGGCCGTAATAATCATCACGATGCGCTTTCAACCAGCGGCGCGCAAGCGGCAGAGGCACATTACCCGGCTCAGCGAGATGGCTGATTTCCGCTTCCGTTTCCGGCGTGTTGTACAGCGCCATATCCACCCCAAGCGGATTGAAGCGGAAGCGTAGCCCGCCACCGATATCAGGATCCTCCACAGCAGGCGATCGCGTCAGCGGAAAGGCACGTACCCGCCACAACGTCAGACCAATGTTCGGAATATTGTGACGGGCGGCACCAGTACTGATACGCCGCACATCCACGGTATGCGCAAGGGTATCGAAAGCGCTGCCCCGCCAGTGAAGCGCCGCCCAGTCACGCAGATCAGGGGCGTAGTGCGCCTGAAGGCGCACATGATTCATATGTTGCGCCCAGCCCAGCAACTGGAAAAATTCCACCGCACGTGCCGGCCAGCCGGTCACATCGCGCGCAAGCTGCTCCAGCATGGCGGCGGTTCCCTTGCGGCGGCGGTAACGGATGGTATTGGCCACATCAGCACGCGGTGAAGCGACATTAGGCACCACGCCGTGCAAGCTGCGATAACCGATCAGATCACCGATATAAGGCGCCACCCAGGGCGCGCAGGTTTCGATAAACTGGTCATCATAGAGCTGCGCCAGGTTTTCTTCCATTGCGGCCACCTGCTCGGCAATCACCGATAACAGTTCACGCAACGGGTAGCCTTGCTCCGCATCACGGATACGGTGGATGGCTGGCAGTAATGCATACAGGCGGTCAGCCACCGTGTTCACTGTATTCATGGCATTTCCTCCAGATAATCAAATGGCCCCGCATCGAGCAGCAATAATTCCGCCGCGACTGCACTGCCTGCCCCATCGACAGTCGCAGCATCAGGAATCAGGCGCGCTTCCAATGCAACCACCGCACCGCGGTAGAACCGGTCCAGATCGACGCCCGCCACACCATCCACTGCCTGCGCAGCCGCGATGATCTCGGAACGGGCAACTGTCTGGCCAAAATCACGTGCATCGAAAGCAAAAGCGGCACGCAAAGCAGCTTCCACGTTTTTCAATACCCGATCGAGTTCATGATCCGGGTGGCGTTTGATGCGCACAGCCAGTCTGAATGTTGTCTTGCGATAGACCACTGTTTCGCAGTGCACCAGCGGATCACCGTTTTGCTTGAGTGCATTGCGCAATTTAACCAGCGTTCCTTCCGGCGGCTGCCCCCCGTCGTCACCCGCTACAGTAATCACGATCGTGCGCCCCGCACGGGTATTCAGCACGGCAGCCTGCGCTTTGGCAATACCAGTATAAGCGCGTGCAAAGTCCTCATAATCCTGCAATGAAACCACACGTCCCAATGTACGCACGCCCAGCGGCATATTACGGCGTGCATGATCGGTACTGTCCGCGTCAACACCGCCTTCTGCCGCCACCGGATTGCTGACCGCTTTCAACCCCAGAGGCCGTGTCAGCAACTGCGAAAGCTGGCCGGGCTGCAGGTTGCCCATGGCGCCGATGCCTTTACGATAGACCACACGCACATTCTCCTGCCCTGTCGGTAATCGCGCACCACGCTTGCCGTCCCCGAATTGAATCGTACCCGCACCCTGTTCGTCGACATGCAGCACATAGGCCGGATCATTGGCTTCGGCATCGAACAACGTTGGTGTTTCATCCCAGCGGATATCATTGACCCGCACTTCCAGCGCGGCCTCGGCCCCCGTTTCATTGTCTGCGCCCGTATGAGTCAGCGGGATGTGCTGGAGTGTAAATTGTTGATGTGTTTGATGTGCCGCACCGCTTCCCAGGATTTGCCGCACTGTTTCGCCATGCGTCGCCCGCGCGACATTGGCATAAACCCGGACGGAATCACGCTGGTAACTGTTTTGCAGCGCAGCGGTAAAGAACAGCCGCGCCGCATCGCCATCCGGCTCTGTTTTCAGCAATGTCAGCACTTCGCTGTCTTCCAGGCCGTTTGTGGTGATACCGCTGAGTATCAGCGACCGCTCCGGCATCAGCGCTGCCACCGGGCGATCGATCCGCAATGAATCACCGGCCACATCGGATGTCATCGGTGCTTCAGCCAGCTCCAGCAGCTCACTGCCGGCAAATACGGCAGTCTCGCGTAACCGCTCATTGAACAGTTCACGCAGATTTTCTCCCTGAACGGTCAGGCGCGTGGTTTTACCCGTCAGCATGAAGCTGGCGCGCGCATCTTCCCCTGCCGTGACCACCTGATACAACTCCTGGTATTCCGGAATGGACAGCACAAGCCAGCTGCCGGGCACGACCTGCGGATAAACGGCATCCAGGTGCACCGTGTGAATATTGCGCGGATAAAGCCGTGCCTGCGGAATGATCTGCTTACTCTGGCCGGGTGGCAGCCAGGATAATGTAATCACCGCCGTACCGGTATTGTCGTAAAATTCCAGCCTGATATCGTATTTCTTACCCGCAGTCAGCGAGATAATCCCGCTGTTCTCAGTCACGCCATGATTAGTCCAGTTGTTGACCAACAACTGATTGTTCACCCACAAACGCACGCCGTCATCAGACGTGGTGTAAAACGTATAAACACCCGTGACAGGTGCATGCACCCAGCCGGTCCAGCGCACCGAGAACGTATCCGCGCCGATCTGCGGATGCGGGGAACCCGCCCCCCAGTTGAAATTCACCGTGGCATCCGTGCGGGTTGCCTTGCGGTTAGTCAGATTACTGTTATCGAAATACTCGCCATACAGGCCCGTCCCTGTCGCAGTGCTGGCAGGCGGATCGGAGATATCGGCAATCGTGAAACCGGGCCATTGCGTATCGGTAATGGTCGCCCCGGCAGGCAAGCCCAGATAGCCCCGCTTGACTTCATCGGACATAACACGCCAATCGGGCGCCTGATGGCCAAATAATGAAGCACGCAGACGCAGCGCATACACTTTCGGATTGGCCGCAGGCGCCACAAAAGGCGCAACGGAACCCAATCCCCGCTCCAGCGTCACGACCGTATGATCGGCCACGCCATCCGACACGGCGCTTTGTATGCGCCGAAAATCCCAGCGCTCGCTGCCGGAATCGAGCACGCGTTCATTGCCGACAAACAGCAGCGCATCCCCGGCTTTCAACTGATTGGCGGTTCCCTTGAGATAAACGACCTGCGTCCCGAACACCGGGATGACCATTTCACGCATTCTGGCTTTAAATACGTTCCAATCCGGCCGTGCATCAACAGACTCGGCAGTCTCGAAGATCTGCGGTTTCTCATCCGGCCCGGGCACGCTTTGTACCTTGATACCCACCGGCAAGGTCACTTTATCGGGCACACCACTGGCCTGCTTGGGATCACTGCTGACAGCCTGTAATGGCGGTTCCTCGAGCGTAAACGCGAGATAGGTCTCTGCCGCAACGCCCGGTTTGAGGCGGTAGCCGATCAGCCGCGCCAACTCGCTCATGGACAGCTGCTCACTGGCGGTGCGCAGATAGGATTCATTGGCCAGGCGTTCCTGATAAAAACTCAGCACATCGGCCATGCAGGCATACGCATCCAGCAGCGCGATGGAAAAATCATCCCGGTCACGGGTACGTAATTTCGCCAATGCCGGAAAATCCTTGGATGACAGCCGTGCCTGCAGGCTGGCAAGCACCTGACCATGAGTTCCGATGCGATACGCGATCGCAGCCAGGCCAGGACGGTTAACGATCGCGATGGGCGATTGCGTACTGACACCCTCGCAGCAACCACACGCATTTTGCAGGATATCTTGCGGTATTGAGTTCTCGTCGCTCATTTACCTCCTCCTATTGACAGTTTCAAGACACCCCGCTCGGGAAAATTGGGATCGTTATCCAGCCTTGCAATCTCCAGGCGACCGATCGTCAGCACGCCATCATCCAGCGGTTTAGGATCAGGCGGAACACGCAACCGCCGGAAAGTCGTGATCACCACCGATGCGACCCCCTGAACCGCCTGCGCTGCCTCATACAGCATACTGAGGTAAACCGGCTGGCCAAACGTGAAATGATCGGGATGGAACACGGCCCGCGCGCCATCAATCAACCAGCCCCTGCTGAATACACGCATCAATGCGGCGCGCACATCGACACGAAAATAATCCGGTTTCACGCAGACGGTCATGCCCAGTTCCAATGGCACATAGCGCGGCCCATCGATTTCCAGATCGTAACCCGCCATGCGGTAACGCTCGATGTGATCACGAATGCGCTGCTCATAAGCCGCATCCACCTCGCCGCCGCCCTTGCGGTCAACGGTGAGAAACACCGTGTACCAACTACCCGTCCAGCGGAATGTGGCAGCAGCACGCTGGACACTCGGGTGACGCTCAGCGACTTCGGCATAGTCTTCCGGCGTGACTGCCCGCTCCTGGATGCGAAAAGCTTCCGGTGCATCGCGTCTGATCTCCTCAGCATTCTCCGGCTCCACCCCGCCTTGCGCAGGCAAAGGATTGGATACACTCAATAAGCGCCCGTCGTTACTGACAATATGGGCAATGGACTCTAAACCGATGTTGCCTGCCGTGCCATTGCCGATACGGTACGTCGCGGTAAAAACAGTATCGCTGTCAGGCCGCTTGCCGTGGACATCATCGCCAAAACGCAGATAAGCGCTACCGTCGTGCTCGCTCTCCACAACGAATTCCGTTGCACTGGCATCACTCGCCAGTAAATCCGCGCGCGGTTGCCAGGTATCCGGAATACTCTGGTACTGGCTCGCCAGGGAGATAGCCGGACGCGCCCGCCGGGGATCAGCGACAGTGATGCGTGCAGCAGCGGCTGCCAGGGGTGAAACCTGGATCTGGCCGCTTTCCAATTGTAAGCGATAGGCGTTCACGCCATCGGCTACCGACCACAGGCCATCCCCGCCCTGTACTGCCACCGGGCCTGCTTCGAAGACCACGCCCTGCACTTCCAGTGCGTCTTCCAGAGCCGGTGTAAAGGTACGCGCCTGCAACGCTGCGATGATGGCTGCAGTCGCCGTGAAGCTGAATAATCGTTCAGCAGTCAGCGCAATCAGCGGTAAGGTATGTGTGAGCGGACGCTCGGCCAACCGGGGCCGGAAACGGGGCGGCACGGCCTTTAACGGCGGGCGCGCGCAACTCAATTGATCTTGTGTAGACGCCAGCGTCAGATGCGCAGCAGGGACTTTGCCCAATGCTTCATCATGTAACGTCCGGCCATGATCGGCCAACACGATGTTACCGTAGGCCGCACTAACTGCATCGAGATAGACTGCACCATGATCCTGATCGGTGATCGTTGACAGGCACAGCGGAAAAGGCAGTGCATCCTGCTCTGCCCAGCGAATTTCAGTAATGTCCAATGGCCCATTGTTAGGTACCGGCAGGAATAATCCGCCGAACGGGTCCTGATCCAAACGCACATCGGTCAGGCGCACGGCCCAGCGGTGACCACGATCCGCATCTTCGGCAAAGCCGGTGCGCGGCCCGAGCTCTTCCGCAAACACCAGCACATCGCCTGCTTTCAGGTTGGGAAAATGCCCGCTCAGCGTTGCCTGCGTCGTCCCTTTGGGCAGGCAGCATTCACGCTGCCCCCAACTGTAGAAGGTCATGCGTTCATGCGTTTGATAGAGCACGGTATCTTCAACCGTCTCGAATACCACTGTGCCGCTGGCCAGTACGTCACGCAGCTGATCGCTTCCGGGCGCCAGACGATCGGGTGTGTTAGGCACATGCGTCAGTAAGGGGGTATGACCGGGAAGGGTCATGCCTTCATCGTTGACGAATACACGCACCCATACGCGCGCATTGCACCCCTCGTGCACCGCATAATCCACCAGCCGCGCATGCCGCCGCAAGGAAGTACGCTGGCGTGCCGTACCGAGATAAGCCTCGGTCGCCACGGCATCCTGCTGATACGAAAGCTGATCGCCCACATACGCCAGCAGTTCTATCAGGGTCACCCCGCTATCGGCAGGATTGCGGCCGCGCCATTCCGGCATCAGCACGCTCAGGCGATCCAGCATCAGGCGGCGGAAGCGCGTGTAGTCCTTAGCCAGGTAATCGAGGCGGGGATTATCCACCGGGGGTGCAGGGCAAAGCGTCGCGGTTGCACAGTCGAAATCCGATTCGCACTGCACTTTAAACGAAAACGGGATCTCACTCAGGCGGGGATCGAAACCCGCGGGCGGGGTATCGCTGCCGGGGCCACTGACCAGGCTGAGCGTATAGTACGAAAAATCACCATAAAACCGCGTGCGAATGACCAGGAATTCGTTGAGCGGCACCAGCCCATCCACCAGATCGGACGGCTCACCGGCAGGCAGCGCATCCGCAATCGCGATCCACTCGATTTCCACGGTTTTGATCCGCTCACCTCCCCAGATCCGCAAATTATCAGTACTGAGGATGGGTACGGGGCGCAGGAATTTGACGAACAGCGTAAGCTGGCGCGTGGGATCACCCACCACACCGCTGTCGTCCACTTCCAGGTATTCCAAACCATTGAGCGTGCCGTGCAGTTTCACAACTTCAAGACGGCGCTGATCGCAACAATAATACTTCATGGCATTCCTCCCGGCACACTGATCTGCGCCACGCCACGCGCCTGAGACCGGCGTTCGATATAGTGCACGGTGATCAGCAGCGCGCTGTCCTGAGGCTGCACTTCGACCGATTCGACGATGATCACATCGCTGAGCCATTGCTGCAATGAGCCTTGTACGAGAAACTGGGCCGTAGCGGCGACTTCGGGGCTGGCAGCGGCAAACACGAGCTGCATCACACCGCTGCCGAAATCAGGCCGCATCACCCGTTCACCGGGTGCAGTGAACAATACCTGTTCGATCAAATCACGAATGTAATCAGACGTATCCGTCTGCGCCGTACGGCCATGACTGCCGAAGTGAAAAGGATAATCGATCTGGCTCATGTGGCAATCACCCTCGGTTGAACAACCAGCGGCAGCAAGCCTGTTCCGGTGGGGACACATACCGCCGTACTGGTTTGCACAATAACGGGCACCCCGCCCGCCAGTACCCGCACCGCACCCACTACCCATTGCGCGGTGACACACGGGGGATTCGGCGTGCCGGTCAGCGCACACCCTGTAATCGCATAAGGCGTTGCCTGTGTCACCACGGGCTGGCCACTCACCAGGACACGCGGAAAAGGCGAGAGGGGCGTTGCAGGCCCTGCATGCATGCAGGTCACGGTTGCACCGAGATGAAGAATAGGACCGGGCATCAATCGTTCTCCTTATCGAATATCACTGCCTAAACAACGGTAAGCGCCCCAAGGTTGATATCCACCGTAGGGCCGGTGAGATTGATCACCGCCCCTTTGCCGTTGGAGATCATGATGCCGATATCCGTGACGGAAATCATCGCGCCCGTCGTGGTCTGAAGCTGGATACCGCCCGTGGGACCGGGCACATCGCTGATGACGATGCCATTCTTGAGCGGGGTCTGCAGTGTGATGCCCGGCACCGCGGGCGGCACCATGCGCGACAATACCGGTACTTCCGCCGCGCTCCCCCAGAAACATCCCACCCAGATCGGATAATCCGGATTGCCCTGCTCGAATTCCACCCAGACGCCACTACCGATCATCGGCAGGGCAAACATGCCGGTATTGATTCCTGCCAGCGGCACGCAGGGCATCGCCCAGCTTGCGGGCACCAGACCGGAGACATCCGGTACCTGTACCTGCAACCGTCCCTGCTGCATAGGATCGACATTGTTGAGCACCATGCCACGATATTTACCAAAAAACTTATTGTTGTCGCTCATACGGGAACCCTCGGCGTAATCGAAACGAGACCGTTTCTCGTCAAATTAAAACTTTGTTTGAACTCACCACGTTTGAGTGTACTGGTCACACTTTTCACGAAATAGAGGCCGTCATAGGCCACACCCGCGCCACGCACCCCCACCAGCTGCCGCGCCTTGAGCGGCCGGCCATAGCGCAGCACATTCAGACTGCCGTCGGCGCTGACCGAATCCTGCGATTTTTTGGCTTCATTGAGCCCCGTTGAAATCGCCTGCATCGGATTCATCTTGGCCGTGTTCTTCAGCAGCTTGAGGTTGCTGAGCGGCGTGGACAATACCCCCAGCGGCGGTTGCAATGGGTTGAGATTGGGAATCGGGATCGGGATCGGCACACGTGTCAACTGATTCTGGATAAACACGATGGGCAGCACGCCTTTGGTCGGATCAAACGAGAAGCTCATATTTTCCACGTTGGTGAACGCGTCCATGTCCACATTGAGCGCCGGTTGCGGCACGCCGATTTTGATTTCCGGCCCGAAATAAGCCACGTTGGTGCCTGGCGCCGGCCCAGGCTCAATATAAAAGATGTAACCGGCTTCCTCGGCGAGCTGCTGGATATAGTCGAGATCAGTGCCCTGATGCGCGGGAATCCGTTCGATCGGAATGGGAATATCGGGAAACAGTACGGGAATGATTAACGGTATCAGACCAAAGGCGGCATACTTGGCGCAAATCAGCGCCACACGCGCCTCGATCGGCATCGCAGGATAGGGAAGACCGCTGAAATCGATCATGCTCATCACTTTAGTCAGATCTTCCCCGGTAATCGTCACCATACCGGGTGCGCCGTTACCACCTGCCTGCACCTGAACATTGGTCATCACCCCGTCGAACAGCGGCTGCGGCGTGCCATTCAGCGTGACGATCAGCATCACACGCAGTGGCGGCGTGGCCGGGCCGCTGTTGGTGGCGCCCGCAATCAGGAAAATGGTATTCAGTTCCGATTTGCTGTTGAACTGAAGATTGATCTGGAAACCACTCACTTCACCCGCCGCGGCAGTCACCTGGATACTGTCCAACGCATCCATAACCACCTGCGGGACCGGTATCGGCACGACTGGGCCGATCAGGATGGTCAGTTGTATGCCCTTAGTCAGCATCCGGCACTCCCGGCACACCTTCCGGCAGCGTAATACGCAGCGATCTGCCTGCTGTTTCTGTCAGTTCATCGGGGCGAATGGCGCCATTGGCATCGCAGAGTCGCCAATATTGCGATGCATCGCCGATATAACGCGCAGCAAGGTTATCTACCCGGTCTCCTTCGGCCACGCTGTGTTCTTGCAGCAGCGCAAAATGTTCGGGTGGCGGCACAAAACGCCGCTTCAGATAGACGACGGCCGAGCCATCGGGTTGCGTCAATTGCGTGGTTGCAACCGCATAATAACGGCTCTCAGGGGGATAAACAGGCGCCACGAGTGCATTGGCCTGCATGAAAGCCTGAATCGGATCAATCATCAGAGACCTCCTATTCCCAGCGTTGGAAACGATCCGGCCTGCACCTTACCGGCAAGCCGCTCCTTCGCCTGTAAATAACTCATAAACAAACCACCGCCCTTATGCGCGAACCCGAGGTCATCCACACTCAATACGCGCAAACCGATACTCACCTTGGCGCGAATCGGATTCAGTGACGGATCGAATGCTTCTTCGGTCACGCTGAAATCGGTCACCCGTACCGGGACGATACGGTGCCTGCTCCAGATGAACAACGCCAGTGGCGCTTCCATCGGTGCAATCTCCAACGTGCCGGATTGCGCCATGGTATTACGGTCAAGCAACTGGCTACTGGTCGGATAAACCAGCGATTCCAGCACAGCCAGTTGGGGCTGGATGCCGTTTTCCACTACGGCACGGTGCTGATCCGGAAATTCCAGCTGGTCCGCTGCATCGATTTCCGCTTCCAGTTTGAACGTCTCCACGGCCGGGCCTTTAAAGCGCATGGCTTCCGAACGGCTACCCTCATCGCCCCCTGCGCCCTGTACCTGCAAGGTGCGCGTCAGCGAGTCCGGGTTATACTGCAACGAAATGATGCGCCGTACCTGCACCGATACCGCATCGATCAGCACAATGCCGCCTTTGAGGACTTTTGGTGCATTCGGAAAAGTAGTCATGGTCGTTTAAGATCTCGCTGAAGGGCGCATTGCGGCGTTAAAATCGAACTCAAAATGCTCACATACTTCAAATGAACAATACGGTTATATCGTGCGAACATCTTGAAATCTCCTATGGCAGCTTCGTTATTCAGGCGTTATCCACACTGTCCAGTGATTCAGTTTACCGACATCCTTGGCACCGAGATCGGCAACCCGCAAACGCCATGCCCCTTGCAGCGCATGGCCGCGTAATGCCGATAGCGCAGGTGTCGTGGCGGTGGTATAGGTTTTGATGATATTGTCCTGACTGCCGCCGCTACGGGAATGCAGGGCGATGCCTGTACCATCAGGTGCGACCAGTGTTACGATCAGATCACCGATGAAGCTATGGGTAATATCGACCGCGATACGGATGTCACCTATCTTGCCGTTACCGGTCACCGTCAACGTTCTTTCAATACCGGCGGAGTCATTGTCCGGAATAGAGACACCCGGTGATTCCTCTGCCTGAACCGTGGCATCCGCGTAACCCGATGCCGCGATCTCCCAACGGTTCAACACGCCTTTATCGGCGCGGGCCAGATCCTGGACATGGAGTGTCCAGACACCCTGAAGCGGCTGGCCTTTCAAACCGGCAAGGCCAAGGGTCGTGTTTTCGTCAAAAGATTGATTAAGGTTATCCGCGCTGCCACCGTTGCGATTGTGCAGCATCACGCCGCTGCCGGAAGGCGTCAGCAACGTCAGCCGTAAATCGCCGATATAGCTATGGGCAATATCTACTGCAACCCTGATGGAACCGATGCGTGTATTGTCAGCAAACAGAATGGTGTCCCGCACACCGGCCGCATCGTTATCCGGGATCGGCAAGGCCGGCGAAGAGGCCTGACGGTAGGTTTGTTCAGCAGATACGCCACCACCCAGCCGCAGCGCCTCGGCCACGGCTTCTGCGGCATCTAATCTGCCGTGGCCGAACCAAGGACTCCACAGGCCATCCGCACTCCCTGTATCGATAAAAGCACCTTGATCAAAAGGCGGAACCGGGGAAACATCCCATCCCGGAGACGGGTCGTAACTGGCAGGCGGCGTTTTCGGATAGCCCGCCATATTTAGATTCCTGGCTGCTGTGCGCTTGAGAACAGCGATGACTTCCAGTGCAGTCAGACCCGGATTGGCCGAGATGACCAGCGCGGCTACCCCGGCAACCAGCGGGGTAGCGCTTGATGTTCCACCAAATGCCGCCGTCACGCCGCTTCCCGTACCCGTCGTCGTCGTAATACCCAAGCCGGTCACCGTCATGCGGCGATATTCATGAACGTTATTGGTGGGCGCGCATAAACCGATACCCGTTCCATAATTGGAATAGTGGCTCCGCTGCGCATTACTGGCCAAAGCCGCCACATGCATGACGCCAGGCACGTTAACCAGGTTGTTCCGGAACTGCCGTGTCGTACTGACGCCGACCCACGACCATGAGCCATCGCTATTCTGCCGCCAGCCGTCGTTATAGGGAACCTCGGTATTGGCGGTATGCTGAATGGGGCAATTTTCGTTACCGGCCGCCCACAAAAAAACAATGCCTTTTTTCCGCCGCCCGCCATTGACCGCGAGTTGCCGGATTCTGTTGATGACCGCGGCAGGCCACAGACTGGTCGGCACGCCTCCCCAGGAATTGGAGATCACATCAACATTATCCGCCAGATAATTGAGCGCGGTCAGCAACTTGGAATCGGTAATCTGAAGATAGGGACCATTGGATTCCCACTGTATCGGCAGCAGACGGCAGCCGGGCGCCGCACCCACCGTTAACACAGCATCGGCTTCACCCGCAATCACACCCGCACAGGAAGTGCCGTGGTTGGCGCCTGTACGATACATCTGCGCTGCGTCCGCATCGATATCGTCGCGCACCACCAGCCGGCTGCCGCGGAAATAACCCCAACCGGCAAATTTACCGGGCGAATCGAAGTCCGGATGATCTATCTTGCAACCATCATCGGTCACCCCCACCACCACATCGAAGCTGCCAAAATGATTCAGAATCCGCCATGCTTCCTCGCAACGCGCCGAAGCACGGCTATCGAAGGCCGGATTACTGAAATGATCGTGCAAATGCCATTGCCGGACATAGCTGGGATCAGCAGGCACCTGAAACTGGTAGGTTTTTAACCGGTGATTGAGATCATTCTCCGCGCTCTCCACCAGCGGCTCGTCTTCCATGAGCTGTACCACCAGTTTGACCGGATTCATACCGGTATGCTCGGTCAATTGAAAAAGGTAGTCCCGTTCACTATAGACTTCCTGTTGTATTAAGCCATAACGGCCGGCAAACAGATCGATCTGCTCGGGCGTCAGGACCGCTTTAAACGTCACAAAAACACGGTCGGTAATGAGAAATTCCTCGCCCGTGGCGGCAGTGTAATAAGCATGATGCGCGACAGCGGTTTCCCGCGCCTGGTTCATGGCGCTATCGAGTTCAGCCGCATACGTGGTCAATTTATACGATGCGGGGGAAACCTGTTCCGCCCGTGTATACCGGCATCCCCGTAAATTTTCCGGTGCAGTCCGCACCACGAATTCATCGGCGCTCTTGGTCAGTGCCACCTTTTCGCCGCAGCGATAGGTATATGTTTTATTGTCTGAATGCATAATTCCGGATTCCTCGATGAATGATTACCCTGTATGGACTACCCAAACCCAATCCTGTCGAATGAAACTATTATTTTTCACGGAATCGTCAGATTGTCCCTGACCGCCCAGAATTTCCGCTGCACCCTCCGTCCGTTGCGCCGGATATCCCCGAAAAAACGTATATCAAAATCATAGCGGTCGCCGCTGTTACCCGGTACCCCGAACATACCAGGTACATCGAAAGCTTCGAACCGGCAACCGTTTGCCATATCCACGGTGCCTGTATCATCCAGATAGCGGTTGTTAACCCTGGCCGCATGGTTACGATGACCATACCGGCCATTCTGGGCCTGTGCCGTATTGCCATCCTCCACCCAGCCCGGGCATTGCGGCAGGCCACCGCCGGGAATGGCAAAAAGATGATTGATATTGGTGGCCACGCCACCTTGTGTTCTGTCCACCGAACCACAGATAAACTGACGGTACTCGAATTGATCGCAGTGGCAATGCGGGGAAAAACGCGCCGTCATGCTAAACCGCGAAAAAATATCCGCCAGGCCCGGTCCGGCCACACGGATATTCAGCGGAATAGCCGGATCCGATACATTGAACAGTGTCAGGCACGTCTGATCATCGACACCCTCCGCCTGCAACTCGGCGGTCAACTGATCAAAAGTATCCGGCCCGACTTTCCCATCCGCGGGCGTGAATCCGAAATCATCCTGATACCGTGCGATCAACCGGATCGTTTCCTCGTCAAACGTACCTGTCACAGGCGCACCCACAACATCCTGAATAAGACGGGTATTTTCCGCATCATAGCGCCGCCGGTTGAAGTTGATCGCATCACGAATCTGCTGCGCGGTCAGATTGACTTCCCGGGCATTGGGGTTAGTCGGCTGCAGTGCGAGATCGCGTTGCAGCAAGGGATCATGCACCGTTCCCAGTTTGCCGCCACCTATTCCGCTTACGCCGGATTGCTGCAGCACATGCGTCAGCTCGTGCGCAATCAATCGCCGCCCGTCAGATGTTCCCGGCACGAACTGGCCTGCGCCAAACACAATGTCGCGTCCCACCGTATAAGCATATGCATTGACCTCCTGCGCCGATTGTGCAGCGGCAGCGCCGGTATGTACCCGCACCTTTGAAAAATCGTGGCCAAAACGCTGCTCCATATCCTGCTGCAGTGCTGCATCAAACGGCTTACCCGGACCCGCGAGGACACGGTCCACGCTGGCAGGCACGATTGCCATGGATCCGGCCTGCTGACTGGCGCGTTGAATACGGAATGAATCAGTGCTGACAGCAGCAGCCGATCTTGCCATTACCTGCCCGGCAATCCGGTCGGCTTCCCGTTCCAGCGGATCGTTATCGGCACCCATCGTCAGCTTGCGCTGCAGCATTGTTTTTTTCCGGGCGCACGCGGTACATTCCCCGCCTGCCATCGCATGGTTACCGCAGGCACACACACGTTGCAGCGTACCTTGAGCAGTTGGTAAAAAACTGATCCTGCTATTTTTTCGGGAAGCTGGTGTTTTATCCATGATCATGGTATCCATATATCGTCTGTCCTCCCGGTTATTCCGGTGTCTGTGTGGGAGAGGTTGTCGGTAATTTTGTCCCAGCAGGCGCTACCGGCAGCTTAGTTGATCCTCTAGTGGATAACATTGCCGGCTCGTATTTCATCAATCCGGCCTGAATATCGGCCTCCCAGCTTTTCTGTTTGACGGCATTTGAACCATGGCCGGTTTGTGCATCGTAATCCTCATGCGCTTTTTCTTTCACCGCCAGCCAATCGTCGATCAGTTGCTTCAATGCACTGTACAGTTTGTCATACGACGCATCCGCTGCTTTCTCAGCTGCATCTTTTCCGCACTGCTTTTCTGTCACCCGGACTGTTTTTGCTTTCTCTTTAATGTTTGGACGCGCTTTATTAGCCAATGTGTGGGTAATATCGAAGTGTCCCTGCTCATGTTTCAACAGATCCGCTTTCTTAACTTTTTCATCCGCCATGCATACCGGCAGCAGAACTTTTCTGCAATCGTCTTTCGCCTTCACTGTCGTGGCGCCCACGGTAACGCGTGCATCCTTCATTAATTCATTCTGGCAAGGTTTAAACAGCATCGGCCGGCACTGGTCGGCTCTGCTGACAATCAGCCTTTTACTGCCAATCGTGAACCGGCGCTCCCCTTTACTCTTCTGGAAACTATCCTCGCAATCCTTTACAGTCCTTTCACAACTGGTTGTCACCGTCGCGGTACTCTGGTCGAAATCGCGCTCGCATCGTGCCGCGATGCCTGAGCAATACGTAGTGCCATCATCCTGAAAACGCTTTTTTACCCACGACTGACTGGGGTCCATGTAGGCTTTGATTATGTCAGCCTGGGCAGGATCAAGTTCTTTTGTCACAGTAAAGAGAGTCGAAGCCGTCTTTCCCAGCTTACATCGGGTTTTGGTATCTTTTATACTGGCTACTGCCGTAAAACCGGGCAGTTCAAACAAGCTTAATATTCCTGCCGATTCAGGCGCACTCTCAACGGCCTGTCCCTGAAAATCCTTCCAGGTCAGCTGGCGGTAATAAACCGGCGCCCTTTGCACCTGCCGCCGGGCGGTACTGCCCGCACCAGACTGTTGCACCACGTGAGTCAGCTCATGCGCAAGAAGATGCAGCCCTTCCTTGCTGGCTGGCGCATACCGGCCCGCACCAAATACGATGTGATGACCCACCGTATAGGCTTTCGCGTCGATATCCAAGGCAGACTGCCTCGCAGTGCTATCCGAATGCACCCGCACCTTCGAGAAATCATGACCGAACCGCTGCTCCATATCCTGCCGCAACACCGGTTCAAGCGGCGTGCCAGCACTGGCAAGCACCTGCTCAACACTCGCCGGCACTTCTTGCGATGCCTCTGACGGCCGCCCTGCATCGCGCTGGATACTTGTAATCGCTACACTGATAGCAGGATTGGCCTGTGCCGCCGACACCTGCTCAGCCACACGATCGGCTTCCCGTTCCAGTGGATCGCTCAGTGCGCCGATCGTCAGCTTGCGCTGCACCATTGTTTTTTTCCTGACGCATTCCGCACATATGCCACCTGCCATCGTATGCTTGCCGCAGGCACACTGACGCTGCAGAATGCCCGTCTGTGGCGGCTTTAATACCGTTTGCTGCCGCGTGGTGGTCATCGATGTATTCATTTGCTCACCTGTTCATTTATCCGCCTGATCAGTTCATGCCATGCTTCGCTCATCGCTTAAAAACTGAATTGCTGCGGGCTGCGCAACTGAAAAGGGCTAACATTCAACGGTTTTATCAAAGGCGTACTGCCCAGCGGCGGACAGATGGAATTAAATTCAATTTCCACGCGCCTGTTCCGTGCAGAGAATTTTTCACCCGCCTCGACGTCTACCGGATTACTTTCCCCCTCCGAGCGCGCAAGAATCAGCGGAGATATACCGCCGGTGCTGATTTTCATCAGATCGAGTTGGAGCAGGAATTTAACGTGATCGGCCCTGCGCTGCCCAAGGCCCAGATTGTGCTCCTCCGTTCCGGGTTTATCCGCAAACCCGGTGATTGTTATGATGCTGGCCGGGCAAGTTTCGACAAACTGATGAATCTGGCTCTTCACTTTATCGAAATGCGGCTTCTGCCGGCTGTTGATGACAGACTGATCGATATCGTAGTCATCAATCACGCCCACCGTAAATGTCAGGCTGAATGGCCGGGCCGGTGATTCCGGTTTGGATTCCGGCTGCTGCGGCGGCGGACTCACGCACAAGCCATCGATGACTTCGAGCGGTGGCATGCAGCATTTGCCCAGGGCATCTTTTTTGCCGGGCGGTATGCAGATACTGCCGGGATCAACAGCGGATATCTTTTCGCATTTGTAGCTGGCCGTGACAAATTCATCCGCTGCACAGCAAACGGGCGAATTGTTAGGTGCGAATTTATCTTTCGGGCAGCACGTGGCTGCACTTTCGATGGTGCTGCTGCAGCACATGCCTTTGTAAGTGGAAGACGTGCCTTCATGGTAGCCGGGTATGTCGCATTTACTGGTGGAAGGCGGCTTCCTGCCCGTAATGGTTTTAATGATCGCTTCACCGGCTTTTTTCAATCCGTCTTTGTATTGCGAATCAATGGGCGCGAGATCGATGATCCGGTCAAAGATTTCCTGAGTAATCGTTTCAGGCGCCTTATCAATTTCGTCCAGTATTTTTTCCTGGGCAAATTCGGGTAATTTTTTAAACAGGCCGTTTTTTTTAAGTGCTTTGCCAACCTCGCTGGAGGGTTCCTTCTTATCCTTGTCCGGTTGTCTTTGCATCGTGGGAGATATACCCGCTGATTGCTGGATCACATGCGTCAGCTCATGCGCCAGTAACCGCCGTCCCGCATGCGTTGCCGGTGCGAACTGCCCGGCGCCGAATACAATGTCGCTTCCCACTGTATAGGCCTGCGCATTCACCGCGCGCGCCGATTGTCCGGCAACGCCGCCAGCATGTATTTTTACTTGAGAGAAATCATGGCCGAAACGATGCTCCATATCCTGCCGTAACGCCGGTTCAAGCGGCCTGCCGTGAGCAGCCAGCGCCTGATTAACCGTATCGGGCACTGCATCCACCTGCCCGCTTGCTTGTTCCGAGTAACGTTGAATGTGCAAGGGTGCACGGCTATCCGCGACCGGCGCCGGCATTGCCAGCACCTGATCAGCAATCCGGTCGGCTTCCCGTTCCAGCGGGTCATGACGCGCACCCACTGTCAGTTTGCGCTGCAGCCTGTTCATCCGCATGGCAGGCAAGACCTGCGGCGGCTTAACCGTCGTTTGTTGCTGGGTTGCAATCATGGCTCTATACATATTTTCACCTGTTCCAGCCGCCTAAGTCACTTCGCACGTTCCGGCAAGAACACGATTGGGTTCAGCCGATGCCGTAGAAGGATTGACCTGCAAACCATATCTACCCGGTATCAGGCTCGCCAGGTTAACGGTATGCTCTGTACCGATGGCAAGATTTGCGGTTTGAATCGAAGAAGCCGGGCCGCCTGCATTCGTAGAATCACAATCATCAACCCATCCGTTAAAGCTCAGGTAGTATTGCGGGCGGTCCGCTCGCCTGCTGCGCTGATCAGGCGGCCTTTGATCCGGATCGGGAATCTGCTCCTCCCAGCGCGCACTGATCTTGATTGAAACGGAATTTCCGGTGACTAACAGCCCGCCTGGCCCGGGATGACCATCTGAAGGAATATAGGCGAAACCACGTTCGCCTCGGAAAGCGGTTCTCACCAAAGGAAGGCTTTGGCCACGGTTGCGCTGCCGGCTGCATTCCGGTCCCCTGGCCATTGGCGTTGCACCCGATTCCAGCGGAATCAGCGGTTCCGCAGCTCCCTCAGCGTCCGCCACTAACCGGGCAACCTGAAGCGGCCCTGCGTGCGGCGGCAGATGCACGCCGCCAGGCGCGGATTGCGCCGGTGCCGCCACTATCTGATCAGCAACACGGTCCGCTTCCTGTTCGTAACGATCACCCGGGTTGCCGATTCTGAGCGTGCCAGCCATGGAAGTCCTGCGCCCATCCTGCTGAATCGTGTGCACGAGCTCATGCGCCACCAATTGTTGTCCTTCACGTGTATGGGGTGAATACCGCCCGTTTCCGAATACGATATCCTGCCCGACCGTATAAGCCAATGCGTTAACCTGCCGCGCCGACTCCGCTGCCTGCGTACCAGTATGCACCCGCACCCGGCTGAAATCCTGTCCGAATTTGAATGCCATCAAAGCCTGCGTCTGTGCATCAAGCGGTTGACCGGACGAACGCAGAACAGCGTGGACGATAGGCGGCGCGATAGACGACACTTCAGCTCCGGATACCGGGTTCCGGTCGGATGCCTTGCGCTGCAAAGCTTGTTTTTTCCGGTTGCACTCTGCGCATTCCCCGCCCGCAATCGTATGATTGCCACAGGCGCACTTGCGTTGCAGTACGCCCTGAATACTTTGAGCACCTTGAGTCAGTGGTAAAAAACCTGCCGTTCTGACGAGCCGAGCATCCGTTTTATTCATGACCCATACCTCCATAGACCAATTGTGCAATTTGCCGGCCCAGTTGCGCCGGGCGGTTGTCCGTTACCTGGATATCACCAGCGGACAGCCGTACCAGAGCAATGCCCCCGGCAAGATGCGGCGCCAATCCCCCTTCGCCCAACAGCCGGGTCAATTCGTTCACCACGCTGGTTTGTAACACTTGCTGTTGATCAGGCGGAAAATCAAGGCCATCCAGCACTAACCGGTCGATATGCAGTTTGATATTCATGCATTCACCTCCACCGCTTGTATGAGCCGAAACTCAGCCTCGTTGATCGGTTTCTCCAGTTTCCGGAATTCACTGCGTACCGCCTCCAGAATCAAAGGCATGGTTACGCGGCTCCCTGCGCTCGCGGCCAGAAAGGCCGCATTGATCGCGATATTCTGAATACTGCCGCCGGTCAGATTGAAGCGTGCCAGACGTGCATAATCCAATGTTTCCTTTGCGGTTTCTTCAGGAAAAGCGGTTTCCCAGATCCGTTTGCGTTCAGGAATACCCGGAAACGGGAAATTGACGATGAAACGCAGGCGGCGCATAAAAGCGGTGTCAAGCGCATTTTTCATATTGGTCGCCAGAATCGCGAGACCCTGGTAAGCCTCCATGCGCTGCAACAGGTAGTTGATCTCGATATTGGCGTAGCGGTCATGGCTGTCTTTGACTTCGCTGCGCTTGCCGAACAGGGCATCCGCTTCGTCAAAAAACAGAATGGTGCCGCCATCTTCCGCGGCATCGAACAGCTTGCGCAGATTTTTCTCGGTTTCCCCAATATATTTACTGATGACCTGCGACAAATCGATACGGTACAAATTGAATCTCAACCGATGCGCGATCACTTCGGCCGCGAGTGTTTTTCCGGTGCCGCTCTCCCCCGCAAACAGCGCACTGATGCCCAAGCCACGGCTCATTCTGCGACCGAATCCCCATTGATCATACACAAGGTGACGCTGCCCTACCTGATTCACGATTTGCTGCAGTGCATGCTTTTCCATATCCGGTAATACCAAATCTTCCCAGGTACGCACTTTCACTTCCAGCCGCTGTGCCAGTGTATCCAGACGCGGACGAACGACGATCAAGCAGGTATGCCAAACGCTATCCCGGAATGACTGTCCATCCCCATTGCCTGCGTCCGCCCCTGAAGCGTTATGCGCGATGCGCTGTATTTCAGCCGCATTCAGGTTGAATTGCCCGGCCAGCAGCACGGGCATCGTACCCGCATGCTGGCCTAATGTTTGCTGCCACAAAGCGGCTTGTTCCGTTGCCGCCGGTTTTGCGATATCGATGGTCAGCACATCGCGTTCTATCTGCAACCAGGATTCCCGCGTATCGATGAATACCAGACCGCTTGATCTGGCCAGAAAATGATTGACTGCAGGCAGTGCTTTGTCACCGTCCGGCACCTCCAGATACAGGGCAATGGGCAACAGATAGCTTTCACGCTGGTACAGCCGCGCGAATGTTTCCAACTCGCGCCATGAAGCCGGCAATACCTCGGCGGACAATCGATAAACATTCAACCCCAGCGCTTGTGCAGCCTGTTTGGCAATCGTGCGTTTACTGGCTGAATCCGCGCCAAGCAGATTCACAATGGGCCATTCGTGAACAGCCGCCCGGATGTAGCGGACAATGTTTTCAGCTTGCTGCTGCTGAGAAAACGGTAACGCATCCACGGAACCGGTCATGGGCACAACCCATGGTTTTAAGCGGTCATCCAGATAATTGAGTCCCTTGATGTAGTTCACCACACGCTCATCCGCGCGTAATGCGCTGACCGTCAGCGGTTGTGCCGCCGATTGATTGATTTCAATCAACTGCCAGTAACGCAACGGGCGTTCCGGAGAAAGCGCTTCCCACACAGGATCATCAAACAAAGCCAGCGCCAGCGCAAAAGTCGGATAAGGGCGTGCCACATCATTTTGCGCCTGGGCACAGAGTGCACCCATGCGCGTATCGAACTCCATGGCTGCACACAGCAACAGAATCTGCGTCTCAAACGGCCCCAATCCCAATCGGTTACTCAAAATAACCAGCGCAGGTGACAGATCCAATGTCGCGATTTGTTGCATGGCAGTCGCGGCCTGCTCGATTTGCGTATCGCTGACCGGAGCCGTTTCCGAAGCGGACGGGATAGCGTTCCCCGTTTGCTGTTGCCCGATCAAACGCGTCAATCTCAAGCGCAACCAGACCAGGGCGGCTGACAGGTATTCATCATTGGTTTTGTACCAGGTTGCGAGATCGTTCATAGGATGGTGACCCTTTGATTGTCGTCAAAGACCAGACGCGGTGGCGGCGGTACTGTCTGACGTATAAACGGCAAACTGTCCACGCCGTCAATACGCAGCCGTACGAGCGCATCTGTCACAACCGGCGCGGTCTCAACGATGAACTGCAAAGTATCCGTATCAACGGGATGATTCTGTGCGGGCACTTCCCGATCGGCAATGAGCAATGCCACACGCTGAGCGGGACGTACCTCAGGGCCGCAGGCAATCGTCAGGGCAACGTTCCCGCCACCATCGCGCACAACCGGATTGGGTGGCGTTATGCTGTTTATCTTCGGTGCAAACGATAGCGGAAGTTGATTGCTGGTATGTTCGGCAGCCCCGTTCTGCACCATCACGACGACGCTATAAAGTCCGGCAGCCCAGTCGGTTTGCGCCGGCGCATCGTCTGCCAGTGTCACTGTCAATTCGGATCCTGACCGGTCGCTCGGTGGAATCGTAATCGTTCTCGTGACGGGCAAACGTGTATGGCTGAATCGTACCTGCACGCTTTCCCCGCTAAGATTGCGCCCGGTGATGGTCAAAACCGTGCCCAATCGCGCACTGGGATAGGAAGCTGCGCGCGGACGCTGTGCAGCTTCCTCGGGCACGCCGACATGAATGGTGTCAATAGCCGGAAACGGACCCAGCAGAATACGGACACCACGGTCATCCGCACCGCGCCGCAGGACGGGCATCGGCGTCAATGGGCTTTCCTCGCTTTCGATCAGAATAACCGTACCCTGATAAGCCACCGACAAGGCATACGGTGCCTGGAAAAACACCGACCAGAGTTTTGAGAGCTCCTCCAGAGAAAGGGATAGCGGTGTAAATTTAATCTGCTCCACCGCATCGGCCAGATTGGATGCCGCCAGAAAGGGTTCGCTGGCAATGGCGTCCTCGATCATCTGCCGCATCAGCACCGGTTTTGCATGGATATCGCGCACCGTTGCACCGAGCATCTGCTGCGGTTCGAGATTGTTCTCATTACCATAAAATGCCAGCAGGTAGTACAGATCCAGTGCGGCTACAGGCCGTTTTACCAAATGGCCGTTGGCTGTACGTGTGGGCAGATCGTTATTCCTGAGCGCGCTGCTGGGCGACACCTGATACAGGAACAGCCGGACACGCGGTTGAGCCAGCAGTGTGGCGTCAGGCCGTTCGGTCAAGACATCCGCGCCGGGCAATATCGATTGCACAGCAGCCCGGACAATTTGCGCCAGCGCCGTGGTGACCGTTGCAACCGCCAGTGCGTTGCTCATCGCCGCCCTCCGTTGCGCTGTTTCAGATAGTCATCCAGATTCATTGCCGGCGATCTGGCTGATGTTTTCCGGGCAGGCGCCGAGGCGACAGCAGCGCGAATCTCAACGCGCCCGATCGTTACTTGTATCGTGGGTGATTCAGATACCGCCGGTTGATGGTTATACTGCCCTGGTGCGGATAAGTGCGTTTGTGACAGCGCGGCTGTTTCGGCGCGCACCGGAGAAAATGGCGAAAACGGGGCAACCGTTGAGGATGAAACGGTATTGTGCGCCAAAGAGGGCGGCTGTAACGGCATCAGATGAAAGGCTTCTGTTGCTTCGGTTGCTTCTCCCGCTGCGCGCTGAGCCGCCTGCTCGGCCGGCCTGTCAACCGTCTCTTCACGGTTGACAGCATGCGGCCCCAACAGCGGTTTATGGTTAACAACCGCGTGTGGTGGATGCTGCGGAATTGCTCCGCTGATGCTATCGGGCAGTGAATCAATCATTGCTCCGGCCGCTGTTGTCCGGGTGCCAGGCATGCCGTCCGTCACAACAGAGGCGTCAGTATGCCGTATCGAAACGGGTGAATCGCTTGAATCACTTGTGCCCGCAGTACCAGTTGCGCCTATTGTGTTAGCTACACCGGTTGTTTCAGCCAGCGGCACCTTACCCCTGGCTGCGGAATCAACCGCTTCTGCGGTACCTGCTGAATGCGGTGTATTGATAATGGTAAGCGGCGCGTCGTTACCGGTTTGTAATTTTTCATGCGGTAAATCCGCATAGGGCTGAGGCGATAACGGACGTACATCCGATCCCGTACCCATGCTGCGTGCGATCAGCCGCTGGAAATAACCACTCATGCCAGCACCCGGTCAATATACGCAGCACGGCGGACATCGCTCAATTCGAGTATGTCATGCTCATTCCAGCCATAGGCACGAGCAAGTGTGTGAATATCATGCATAAGCTTACCCGCATACCGTTCGATCTCGCGCCACAGATAATCGCCGATATCGAACGGCGTTTGCCAGGTGTGATGACAGTGCGCACAGGTAAAATCCAGCACACTGTCAGCCGCCGTATCGATTTCGGCCAGTATGGATTCAATTTTTGCGACCTGGGCAGCGCTCAATACCGGCAATTCATGCGGTGATTCCTCCGCCACGGCGACACAGCATCGCTGCGCCAACCGGTAAGCCGCCTGTTCAGGGCCGGATTCTTTCATTACGCTGGCCAGATCCCGGCTGGTGGGCTGGCGTACGAACAACCCGTCCACTTCAACCGAATGATGATTGACTGTGCTACGGAATGCTTCCGTATCCAGCGTAAATTCCAATCGTGTCCTGCATACAGGGCAATCGACGTAACCCGGCAATTCACGGCCAAACAACTGGCGGCGCAATGTCAGCAATCGCTGATCACGCTGTCCGATGGAAAGATCGGCCAGATCCGGCAACACCATATCCGCCTGCATCCGGTGCAGGAGCAATAAAGCGCGATCCAATGGATGCCGCCTTGCGCCGCTTTCCCACACTTCCAGTATCTGTGCCGGAGAGAAATTCAGCATGATGGTACTCAGGCAGGCTCGGTAAAACTGGGTTCCGCCGGTTCGGCGACTTCGTAGTCACGTTCCCAGCCTTCATTTTCGAGCTTGATTGTCTGAATCGCTACTGCGTTGGCATTCGCATCGAGATCGGGCAAAGCCTGATATTCGGACACCCAGCAACGGAAAACCTTATACGCAATAGCCAGTTGACCGGCTTCGTTGTAGACCTCGATGATGAGATCCTTGCGGAAATCCTTGAGCGAGACTTCAGCCCCCAATCCGGAACCGAAATTCCAGACCTTGTTGGCCCATTTTTCGAACTCGGTGTCATGGGTCACGCCCCGCTCGAGCGTAATGGCCTCGTATTTGTTGCGGCCGGGTGATTTACGCGACGTGGAGGGATCACCGCCTTCGCGATGCTCGACGAGTTCGGTCGAACGCTTGAGCGCGCCCACCTTGCTGATTCCCGCGACATAACGGCCATCCCATTTCACACGGAATTTGAAGTTTTTGTAAGGATCGAAACGCGATGCGTTGACACTGAACTGAGCCATGAATTGTTCTCCTTAAGTTTCAATTTGTCCGGCTATCTGTTGCAACTTGATGACGACAAACTCGGCCGGTTTCAGGGGGGCGAATCCGACGATGATATTCACGATACCGAGATCGATATCATTTTGTGTGGTGGTTTCGCGATCACATTTGACGAAATAGGCTTCACGCGGCGAGCGGCCCTGGAATGCGCCCTGGCGGAACAGATTCTGCATGAAAGCGCCCAGATTCAGCCGTATCTGCGCCCAAAGCGGTTCGTCGTTGGGCTCGAACACGACCCATTGCGTGCCCCGGTAGAGGCTTTCCTCGATAAACAATGCGAGCCGCCGCACCGGGACATATTTCCATTCGGAAGCGAGTGAATCCGCGCCCCGCATCGTACGCGCGCCCCACACGACACGCCCGATCACCGGAAAGCTGCGCAGGCAGTTCACACCCAGTGGATTGAGCTGGCCATTCTCGCCATCGGTCAATTTGACGGTCAATTCGGATACACCGCTCAGGGCTGCTTCAATCCCGGCGGGAGCTTTCCAGACACCGCGCTGACTGTCGGTACGTGAAAAGACGCCCGCAATCGCCCCACAGGGCGCAAATTCCGCCAGCCGCCCTTCCTGCAGCGGATCGGGACTGCGTAATCGCGGAAAATAAACCGCGGCATTTTCACTGCGCGCCAATCCCCAGGTCGCGCCATCCAGATTGTTTGCACCGGCAATGAGATCAGACGGTTCGTCCCAGGCAGTCAACGGATCGACGATATAGAGCGCGCGGCGGGTACGGCAATAGTTGGCGGCCACAGTCCGTGTCTGGGCGCCGATATCGCCCGTTGCTTCAAACGAAAAGGGTGGAATACACAATAAATTGAAGAGATCGGCTTTTTCCAGCGCCCAGATACCGCGCTTATTGGTTTCCAGCGCAGGTGCGGATACGTCGCTGTCCGAAATGGTTGTCCCGTCATCGCCATCGGCATTGAATGCAAAAGAACCGGGCGTCACCGTCATCGGATCGACACCCGGCGCGGCATCCGGCGTTGCGGCAGGACGGGTGGCCGGTGCGGGCGCTGCGAGCCGGACAAGCCTGGATTCCTGTTCCAGCACCCGGCCTGCATAACGCGCATGCGCAGGTAACACGGAGATATTGAGAAAGCGCTCAGTCGCACCAGTCACTGTGTCGCGAATCGTCAGGTTGAACAGTTCTTCCACACCGATTTCAGGTCGTGTGTTGTGATCGACGCGGACCCTGAGCTGTTCTCCCCAGTCACCCGGCGAGGCCGCTTCCAGATTGAGTGTGTCTGCCGATCCGGTAGCCGCCGCGCCGCCATTGATGACCCGTATGATCAGGGCATCGGAACCGCCATTCTGGAAAAACTGGCTGACCGCATACGTCATCGGGCTTTGCTGCCACAATCCTCCGAAACTCCGCTCAAATTCAGCAAAACTCTGTACGCGGACAGGCGCCTCCGTGTCAATCGGCCCACGGCGTGATGCACCGACAAAAGCAGTGATGGAAGTGGCGACACCCGTAATCGTCCGCACACCACTGGGAATTTCTTCGATATAAACACCGGGATAAGTTAACGCAATAGGCATATTAAACGCTCCAATCAAGAGAAAGATAATCAGGGTGTCGCATCACGCGCGATGAAAATTTCAATCTCGGCCGGATCGGCACTGGCATTGGAAAATTTCAGGGATTGCGGATCCAGACCCAGGAGCATTACAGCCCCACCCGAGTAAAACTGCGGGCCCGCCAGAACCAATGCGGGACTATCAGTGACACCATCACTCACTTTAAAGGTAATCTCAGTACCGTCTCCGTACTGACTCGATTTGATCAGCAACAGATGTATGCCACTGGCAGGACCCGGCTGCAGATCGACTACTTTGTCCACTTCGCCACCCGCAATCGATACTTCAATACGATCCGTCGCCTCTGCCGCAATGGGACCCTCTCTTGCAGAGACTGTCGGACCGCCCGCCACCTGAATCGATATTGACCAACTCACATTCGCCATGCGTTTCTCCTGAAAAATTACGATCACTCTTCAATGCGGGCAATCAATCGATAGAGCACAGTACCATCCACAAGCGGCACTTTTTCCACCACGCCCGCCGCTATCAATTGCTCGAGGGCCTGATAAACACTTTCCATACCCACTTTTTCATACCCTTGCTTCGGTAACCACCAATTGATGATTCCTTGCAGCGAATCAGCCGCATTCGGGTTATTTCGCAAATAATGCAAAACCGCATCCTGCAACTGATCCCTATCCGGTACTGGTTTATCATTTTTCACATTGTCAAGATTCTCTACTACCGACCCAAAGGAAACTGATCACAGTCTTATCAGCACTCCATCTAAATTAATGCAGGAAGTATGCCAAGATTAGAGTACACATTAAGGTCATGATTTATCTATTTAAGATAGATACCATCCAGCAAGCGGGTGGGTCATATCGATATCCATCCAGTCACGGATGAATCAATCTTTAAACCTATCAAAAGGCGCTACAGGCGAAGAAAGTCAACGGTTGACCCGCTTCCGGGGCAGATCTGACCCGGCTTATGGTGAATGGAATACGAATAACGATCCAGATGGGTGATGTGTGGTGGCGTAATCTTAGAGCCTGCTCAAGATCTCGAATAACAGATTCTTATAGCCGACTGCACGGAAGGGATTCAATACCTAATGATAATAAAGACGCTTATCCAGGCTGTATTTTTTCAGCAGTTTGCCAAACGCGCGCCGTTCTTTACCCGCTAATTTTGCGGCTTTAGTCACATTGCCTTGCGCCTTGGCCAGGGCTTCGGAAAGATAGCACTGCTCAAACTTGGCAATCGCATGATTTTTAGCCTCGTTAAAAACCTTACTGGTCAGGGTGGATTGCCGCCGGTCTATACCGCTACGCCGTTCGGTCATATTGAATTGGGGTGCTTTAATATGAATAACTGCATTATCTTCAATCAGATACTCACGGCAAATCATATTCTCCAGCTCCCGGATATTGCCTGGCCAATAATATTGATCAAACCAGGCAAGCGTATCCGGATGCAGTGTCTTATCACCGTATCCAAAACGCTGTGCGCATACCTGCAGGAAGTGGTTTGCCAGCAGCACAGCATCGCCCTGCCGCTCCCGCAACGGTGGTAACTTCAGGTACATAATTTTGAGACGGAACAACAAATCGAGGCGGAATGCACCCTGCTCCGCCAACCGGGTCAAATTCACATTACTGGCGACAATGACACGCACATCTGCCGACAGTATTTGCGCGCCCCCCAGAGGGCGGTATTGCTGATCCTGCAAAAACCGCAATAATACGATCTGCGCTTTAGGAGACAAGGCATCCACTTCATCCAGAAAAAGTGTTCCATGCCGGGCATGTGTGATCAAACCGGGATCATCCGACTGGGCATCTGTGTAAGCACCGCGTTTGTGGCCAAACAATTCATTTTCGATCAGGGCATCAGGGATAGCGCCGCAGTTTACCGGTATAAACGGACTCTCACCGCGGGTACCGCCATAATGAATGGCGCGTGCCACCAATTCTTTTCCCGTGCCTGTTTCACCCTCAATCAGAACCGGCGCATCACAGCGTGTCATTTTTTCGATATACCGAAGCATTTCAAGAAAAGCGGAGGATTGCCCTATCATAGATGCTCCTTTCTTTTATAGATTAAGATTCAGCGTACCTGCGTTTTCAGAACCTCTTTGTACTTAGGTAATATCATTATTCGCAATATCAACCGGATCCGCTTGGAATCCGTAACGACAAGAATACAATCTGGAAGAAATGCGTGAGACTAACGTTCATATTGCATGAAAGGAAGTGGTAATTCATTTAAAATTCAGTCATCTAGAATACATAAAGAAAAAGAGCTGCCATAAGGATTGTACGCAGGAATCCTCCAATTTTCCAGAAGCGAAAAAGCGCGTTGTTCAGGTAAATTTTCAGGATAGGGAATATTGCATCAGACGGATAAGTTGCGTATGCAGAGTCAGGTTTTCTACAGTCCCGTCAGCACTCAATGACGCAGACAATGTCTTTGCCGAAGGAATGCATCGGCCAGGTAAAATACGTCAAATTTATCGTGCCAGAGCGGCACGAATTCCTCAAGGAAAGTAGCTAACTGAACATTTAATGGTTTCCCTTAGTGCAAAACAATAGTTTCCCCAATATACATGGATACATTGAAAAGCTAGTATGCATCCATGTCAACCTACTTGGAGTTACGACTATCATGAAAACAAACATTGGAAAATATTTGACCACTTTATCCATATTAGCGCTCCTGATCAGCGGTATATCCATGAATGCTTTTGCGGCTCAGAACGACCAGGAAGTTGATGAACATGAAGCACTGGCCAGACAATATGAAAACTTAGCCAAGGACATGCAGGCCAAAGCGCAGGAACAGGAAGAAGCGCTCAAACACAAGCCCCGCTCAAGTTTCTTCGGTAGAAACGGGCAACATATTAAGTCGCATGTCGCCTATAAAATTCACGGCTATGAAAAAGCCGCACAGGAAAATCTGGCAAAAGCCGCTTATCACAAAACAATGGCTGCTGGTTTAATTGACCAAAACATCAACAAAGCAAGAATTGAGTCAAACCATGAAAGGTCTTTATAAAAACTGACCTTATTATTTTTAGCAAGAAAACAAATCTATCGCTCACAAAACCCGCTTCGGCGGGTTTTTTATTGTGATATGACGAAATACCGGTGTTTGCGGTACTTCACATGCTCAACTCCAAATTTGAGGTATTCCGGCCATTCCCGACACGCGAAGTCAGTATTATCCGGTCTGGCTATTAGGAGGCGCGCTATTAACGCAGCAGCTTCTGACTGCGTGACGGCGAATCCGGGCCATCACGGGGCATGTGTTATTAGGTCTCATAAACCTTCATCAGGACGCCATGATTTTCCGCACAGGTTTGCTGAAACGCCAGACTAATGCGCGTGTCATTTTGAGCAGTCTTCCAAAACGCCAGAGCGCAGCGTGTGCGGCGACACGCCAGGCATTGATCTCCTGGGGAAACGGTAAAGGTGGAGAATAGCGCTGCGGCGCGAGCTCTCCGCCACGCGCCGGGGCATATTGCATGGGCAGCATGTCGTAAATGGGCGCCAGCGTAAGCCCCGGCCTGAAGGATAGATTGCCTTCGTGCATGTCAGCGTTCGCAATCAGCCGCCCGAACAGCCAAACTGTTTTGACGATACTTGCTTGTCCCGATGCAAGCCAACCATTTTTGACAAGTGTTTCGATCAGAACGGGCCATTCGGCCCTTTGTCCAATCAATGCGTCTGCCAGGCTGCCCAATGTACATATGGGCAAACGTCCGTATAGTCCTGTGCGGTCAAAACGCGCCACTTCGAGAAAAGTACGCCCCGCGAAGCGATGAATACGGCTTTGTGCGGCGGCAATGTCCGTGTGTGCCTGAAGTGTCTCCAAGGCCAGGTGTTCGCATACCAATAGATCAGACCAACGTTGTACCGCAGCCGAGTTGTCTGCGCCTGAGAATTTCACGATAACCGAAACAGGCACATTGTTACTCCAGCGGGTCGCTGTAAATTTGGGAAACTTGCCGGCGACCGATGGGCCGGCGACTTCATGCGACATAGCTCTGTCAGCCAGGGCCGGATATTCCTGTTCCAGCCTGGTTTCTGCAATGATGTGCTGTTCCGCGTCTCTGCGCGTTTCAAGATAACGACCATAGGCCTTATCTCCCAGGATAAGGTTTCCAGGCGGGTCCGTAGCCAGGTTGAAAGTACGGAAACAATATCATCATCGGACCAATTGGCAGGGTTTTCATCCAGGCTTAATTCCCTGCCATAGGTGTATGCAAAATTGCGCCCCAGGACAGTCGGCGCCATATCGCTCAGGAAGTAGGGCAGACCATCAAACCAGCCATCCTGCATATCGACATCGAGCGGCCAAGGTACATGGGTGTGTGTTGTGAGCGCACTGCCTGCAGGGTGTGTCAGACTTAAATCAGCCATATACTCCCCGCTGCCGTTTGGGTCAATCCCGTACAAAGGGATCGGTGTACGGTCGCCGCGAAGCGCGCGTCGCAGTGAATAGCGCGAACGCCGTGTACTTCCAAGGCGCACGACTTGTTCGTTCACCTGTGGTAAAAGCCGCATTAAAGTCGAACGTTGAATGTTTCCCAATAGACGGCAAAGCTCCGCAATGGATATGCGCGGGTGCTGGGACAGTATCTCGATGAGCTGGTTTGCATTCGTTTTCATAGGATAAGTGTATTTTTATGCACCCACAAAAACGCAACGAATTTATATAAATATATTGATTGTTATCATAAAGATATAATTATTTGGTACAAAAAAATGTAACAAATCAGGAATATTGACCATGACCGACTGCGAAGTATATCTTACCAGTCGGTTATTACTCCATTGATTGATCAGAATTTAACGAGTTGTTAGTGCGCTTTAAAGCTAACAGACTCGGCATTGTTTTAGTTTTAAGCGAATCTAAACTATCTCCCATACTGCAATGGCGAATACTTCGCTTTTGTCGGTGTAATACATGAATTTCCACTAATAACTTCTTAATGTCGGAATTTTTAACACATCTTTTTTAGATTTCATTCTAATATTTGTAAGATATTGACAGATATATGAATTAAGAGACAGGCACAATACTTGCTTCAATATTAAATGGCAAATAAGCCAAAAACATTAAGAACAAGGAGAAAATATATGTTTATAAGGGTACTTGTGTTAAAAGCTTTACTTCTAATTTCATTCAGTATTACAAGTGCGTTTGCAGCGCCAATTTATCTTAACAACACAAATATCAGTGTTTCAGTTGGAGCAGGTACATCACCTGGCAGTTTCAACAATACATTTAGTGGCGGTAATACAATTGATAAAGTAATAGACGCTCCTTCTGCAACTGCTACTGAATTTCATGATCAAAGTACCCATATTTGGTTCACCGCTGATAATGTAGGAGGTGGGTTAGAATTGCTATTTAATTTCGGTCAAGAATATGACATCAGTACGTTACATTTTTGGAATTATACAGGTGAAGATTTCGATGTGGACAACATTGATTTTACTTTCTTCAATAGTTCTAACGTACAAGTAGGAACTTTAGGTATTCAGCCTGCATTAGGTAGTTCGCCGGGAATATTGGCACAAGATATCGTTCTGCCAGCACCTTTAAATGTTCAATTTGTTACCGCTTTTTTAACTGGCACTAATCGACAAGTTGATTTCCAAAATATTGGATTTACAGCAGAAGTGTCTACTCCTCGACCGACTCCTATGCCAGAACCTGGATTAATTAGTCTGTTAGTTCTTGGTTTGCTTGGAATGCTTGTTACTAGACGCAGATTTATCTGATACAGATCCAATGTTACGTTAGATTAATAAATATAGTGATACTATTAAAAAAAGCTTCCACAATGTTGGAAGCTTTTTTTATTTTCAAAATTAGGGGAGGTAGAACTTGTGAATTTTGCTTGATACCGATTACGCAAGTTAAT
>JAHBZZ010000025.1 GCA_019635215.1 Nitrosomonas sp. | reverse complement strand
TGTAGTAGTTCAGACTTGATCTGACATTAGGGTCTTGCCAAGAGGTGGGATTACCCGGTTTGATAGAGGTGTGAAACTTTATCAACGAAGCGCGCAAGCGCAAAGGAGTAATCCCATGAGTAGTTTTCAACAGAAAGTCATCAAACACAAGATTGGTCTGCTTAATCTGGCAGCCGAGCTTGGCAATGTATCCCGCGCCTGCAAGGTGATGGGTTTTTCACGTGATACTTTTTATCGCTATCAGGCAGCAGTGGAAGCAGGAGGTGTTGAGGCGCTGATAGATGCGAATCGGCGCAAGCCCAACATCAAGAACCGTGTTGAAGAAGCGACGGAAGCAGCAGTTACAGCTTTTGCCCTGGAGCAACCGGCTTTTGGTCAGGTTCGAGTATCCAACGAACTACGCAAACGCGGTATTTTCGTTTCTCCGTCCGGTGTTCGTTCAGTGTGGCTGCGCCAGAATCTGGAGTCATTCAAAAAACGTTTGTCGGCCTTGGAAAAGTATGTCGCTGAAACTGGAAGAGTGTTAACCGAGGCGCAGGTACAGGCATTGGAGAAGAAACAAGACGATGATGTTGCTCATGGCGAGATTGAAACGGCTCATCCTGGATATCTCGGTAGTCAAGACACATTTTATGTCGGCACCATCAAAGGCGTGGGACGGATTTACCAGCAGACCTTCGTCGATACCTATTCCAAGTGGGCAGCAGCGAAGTTGTATGCCAATAAAACGCCGATCACAGCGGCTGATTTACTCAATGATCGGGTACTGCCGTTCTTCGCTGAGCAGGGCATGGGCGTCATCCGTATCCTGACCGACCGCGGTACTGAATATTGCGGTAAACCGGAGCATCACGATTACCAGCTCTATTTGGCACTCAATGACATTGAGCATACCAAAACGAAAGCCAATCATCCGCAGACCAACGGTATTTGCGAGCGTTTCCACAAAACCATCTTGCAGGAGTTCTACCAAGTGGCATTCCGGCGCAAGATCTACCAATCAATCGATGAGCTACAGCACGATCTGGATGACTGGATGGCGTATTACAACAGCACGCGTACTCACCAAGGAAAGATGTGCTGTGGGCGCACACCAATGCAAACTTTAATTGACGCAAAGGCGGTATGGGACGATAAAATTACCACATTAAATAACTGCATTTGATCTAACAGGCACATCGTCAAATCGGGTGACTGTCAGATCGGGTCTGAATTACTACAACTCATCCACTTGGCATTCCTGGTCCTTCTACTCAAAAGACTTTGAACAGGCTCTTAGAGCGTCAGCTAACATGTCATCATTGTCTGGAGACATCACTCCATCTTCTGCGTCTTCAATTATCAACCATGCTATATCAATAACTCGCTTTACCCTCTCATCAAGGTCCGCATAATTTTTTCCTGAATCATACTTCAAAAGTAATACAGCATCATTGATGCTGATCTCGCCCTTTTCGAATAGGACGGCCACAATAAAAATATGCTTTTCTATATCAAGTAGGCGCTGCCAAACAACATGCTTGGCAATTTCAATCAAGAATTTTATATCAGAAGTTTCCCATAATTTGAGAAGCAGGTCCTCTAACTGATCAGTAAATTCAAATTGTTGCTCGTAAACTGATGACACCAGATCAATTACGTCATCCAACGAACTCTTGACGAAATAAAGATGCAGCAGACACCAAATAAACGAAACTTGGTCATTAAAAACTCCAAAAGGGTATTTTTTCATTAGAATGTCCTCCCATTCGGTACTTTATCCGCCGGAAACTTAGGCGAAATATTCTCATAAGGGGCATTTATTGTTTTTGTTCCTGTCCATTCGTCGGGAAACTGCCTAATACCTCCTTCTTTACCGACGTGGTTTTGGTGCTGATGAACAGTTTTACCATCCGTCGTAACCTTATGAGTTCTCGATATAACATTGCCGGGTGCGTCTCGTTCGATTATCTGCTGGGATGTACCGCCATCACTACCCTTTGATTTTCGAGTTAAGACTTCTTTCGTTGTTTTGTTTTGAACTTTAGAGATTAACTTAGCTATTCCTGATATTGCCACACGGCAAGCTGCAACAGCACCTTTTACTACTACAGGAAGCTGAACAGCCTCACCTGTCGGATCAATATGGGTTAACGGATTCTGCAGCGCATACCCATAAGTATTCAATCCACCCACCAACCCAATCGGATCGGATGACAGATACCGTCCCGTAGCCGGTTCATAATCTCTGAAGAAATTGTAATGCAGTCCAGTTTCAGTATCGAAATACTGTCCTGCAAAGCGGAGGTTGTATTCGAACAGGTTACTGTCGCCATCAGGATCTTCGTTGGGCGAATTGTTACCAAAAGCGTTCTGGTTTTGCCAGTTCCATACCGGTGTATTGGATAAATCAGCAATAACCCTTGGTGTATTCAAATGATCGGCATGGATCCTGTAAACTTCGACAGGATTGATCGGAGATGCCTGTTTGATGACAGCCACCGGAATATCGCCAAACCAGACGGTTTCCTGCCCTAACAGCCAGTCCCCAGTTTGCGGGGTTGACTGGTTCTCCTGATAATCGCCGACAAGCCGTCCTGCCGGATCGAATACGAAGAACGTTTGGCTGCTGCCGCTGATGCCTTTATTAACCCGTTCACCACTGCCGTTGTATTGATACAGGATGTCATTGCCGCTGATCGTGGTTTGTACCAACCGCCTGGCGGCATTCCAGGTGAAGCTTCTCGTGCCGTCACTGAGCGAATTGCCTGCCGCGTCGTAGGTGTATGTTTTAGCCACCGGCCCGGCCACGGTGAGCAAGCGATTACTGTTCGTATCGATGGTGTATGGATACACCGTCGCGCCGGATTGTTCGCCGATACGGTTGCCGTTCGCATCATAACCCCAGACACGGTAGCTGGTACTGTCGGATTGATGGGTGAGCCGGTTCAATGCATCGTAGGCATAATTGCGGTTGTTGGCCGGGTTGGTGTGCGTAGTATTGACGATACGGTTGGCCGCATCGTAAGTCAGCGTTTGGGTGTCCGAACCCAATGGATGCTGCGTGAGTCTGCCATCGAGATCGAAACTGCGGCTGTGCGGCTGGTTGTTGCCCCAGTTCCAGCTCTCCTGTTCGCCAAATGGCCGGTAAGCGATGTTTTTCATCAGGATGTTGCCATTGATGCGCAGTTCCTTCGGCCTGCCGTCAATGCCATACGCGTAGTCGATCTGCGCTCCCGAAGGATAGGTAATACGTGTAAGCTGACCGCTGGCGTTGTATTGATAACTGAGTGTATGGACAAAGTTTTCACCGTTGTGGCTGACGGTCTGAGTTTTGCCGGTTAATCGCCCGTGCTGGTCGTATTGATAACCGGTACTGCCCGATTCGTCGTTCATATGGACCAAACGCCCGATACCGTTACTGCCGGTATCGTATGTCCAGGTGATCGTACCGGTTGGCGGTATGCCTGATACCGTGCTGTACGACTGACTGATTGGACGATTCAATGCATCGTAGGTGGTGGTCTGTATCACGCCTCTGGCATCCGTTTTTGTCAGTTGATTGCCCGCCAGATCGTAGGTATAGGTTGTCGTTCCTCGGTCTTGCGAAATTTCCTGTGTCACATCGCCAAACGCATTGGTGGTATAGCTGGTAGCTACGCCTTTGGGATCGGTGACTTGCGCGATCTGATCCAGCGCATCATGTTGTTGCAGGGTTTGGCCGCTCATCGGGTCGGTCATCTGAATTAGCCGATCCAACGCATCAAACTGGTTCGTAGACGTATGTAGTAACGGGTCGGTAGTCTGTTTCAGGTTGCCGTTGGCGTCATATGCGAATTCGGTTACCTGGTTCTGTGCGCCGACTATTTTCCACAGACGGCTTAATGCGTCAAACTCCTGCTGACGCGTTTGTGCAAGCATGTTCCCGGCATCAAAGATTTCTTCCTGAGTGCGGTTGCCTGCGACATCGAGCGTATAGCGGATGGCGTTGCCAAGACTGTCGGTGATGTCCGTCAACCGGTGTGCAGCGTCATAGGTGTAGTACAGGCTGCTGCCATCGGGGCGGGTCAGTTGGATCAACTGGCCGACACCGTCATACTGGTAAGCTGTTGTTTCCGTGCCCATCACACGCGAGATCAAGCGCTGACGGGCGTCATACGTCAGTGTCGTGTTGAGATTGTTCGCATCGACAATCTGTTCAACTTGCCCGTGCGCGTTATAGCGCGTAATGTCGGTGACATGACCAAGTGCATTGGTGATACGCATCACCTGCCCACGGCAACCGAAATGACCACCGGTACACGCCGCATCGGGTGCGTAGTAATCGATAGTCGTCACATCGCTGATATCAGTCCGCGGCCCGTCCTCGATGCGTTGCACGATGACACCGGGAATGGTTGGATGATAGGTGTAGCTAGTATTCCAGGTACGCGTTTCATTGGTGGCAATGTCGCGGATGCTCAGTTGCGTGATATTCCCGTAAGTATCGTAAGTAATCGTTGTCTCACGGCCATCCTCAGTGACTTGCACCGGCAGACGGAAATTCGCATGCCACTCGGTCAGAATCTTGCGCTGGCTGGTTCCGGGTGCTAGCGTATAGTTCACCACATCGGCCGGACAACTGTTGCCGGAAGACAAGCCTTCAACCCGCGCAATCTCGAGATTGCGATTCAGGTCATAGGCATAACAGGTTTTGTTTCCATTGAAATCGGTGCGGCTTGCGACATTGCCGTTGACATCGTAAGTCGTGGCCGAAGATGCCGCGCTGCAACCCGATCCTGCGGGTTGCGATTGACCAGTATTCTTGGCAACACCCAATATAGTTTGGAATTGACGGGTGTATTGACTGCCAAGTGGGTCAGTAGTGGTAGTACTTGTCCAGCTAAAAGATAGTGTATGTTTGTTAACGCCACCAGCATGTTCTGTACTGATTGCACGATCATTAGTCAGATATTTATAAGTTGCAAAACGGACACCATTTTCATCTGTAATGCCCGTTAATGCATGAGGGAAATCTTTGCTATAGGTATGACTCGATTCGTTGTAATGGTGCTGGCGAATCTTGGCATCCGGATAAGTGATCGATATAAAATTACCAACAGCATCGTAATTGTATGCATATAACCCGCCTGCCGGATCAGTTAATGTTGCAATGCGGTTTGAATTATTATAGGTGAAATTCAGTTCGCGTCCAGTATCATCAAGTACCGTAACCAGCCGGTTATGTGTATCGTAAGTCAGTGTTTGAATGTGACCATCACGACTCGCGATTGACAATAAATTACCATCGGGATCATAGGTTTCGGTCGAATCATCATCCGCTATGAGTTGGAAATTACCATTTGGCAATTTCAGTAACCGGGCAGAAACATCATCGTTGCCTTCCCATAGGCCATTAACCAGAGAAAAGAAAATGATTCTTCCATTTTTACGTTCTGCAAAAACAACTGTTGGTGTTCCACTTTGATCAAATGTCAGTCTGGCACTATAGGTATGCCGCCATGCCACACCTATAGATCTGTTTGATTTATTTTGGCTACTGTTGTAATAACGAGTAAATTCAAGTGTGGGAGAAATATAATCAACCGCTACTTCGTACTTGTTACCCGTTCCTGAATGAATAGGATTTCCATCGTGAACAGGGTTTTTGCAGTTATCATCACCGCCAAGATTTTTGACAGATATTAAATATGAATTGTTTAGATTAATGTCACATGTGAATGGAGTAAAGCTGTACGTATCAATCGTTGAATAGGAATTCCAACTATAGTGTTTCCCGCCTTTGGGACAGGTATAGATAGGATAAGCATCAACTCCAATCGTGCGGTTATTTCCGGATGTCGTGTCATAATACTCACATGAAATATTCTGGAATTCGCTTATTGTATTAGGCGAACAACTCAACACAGGGTATCCCGAAACTGCTTGTAGTGATTCTTCACATGTGGGTCTTATTTTTCTATTAGAACCATTACCAGCAAATAAAGTAACCCAGCATCCTGTAACTTCTGCCGGATAAGAGATCGTTTCAGCTTTGGCTAACTTGGAATTAAACACTAACCCGAGAAATAATAGAGGAACAAATACTGCTACATCAATTATGTGTCTCCACAAATTATCTTTAGACTTCAAAGCCGTTACGCTCCCTTGGTTGATCATATTGTAGGAATGCTGACGTTCTGTTAGATATAAAATTATTTGCTTGAATTTTTGGCGTGCATCATGACAAGCACGCAATAACTCAATGAAATATAGATCATTCTGTTCTGTGGTTATAAAATCTGCTGAATGGTATTCTGGCTTCACACTTCTCAAAATAATGAATTAAGGTCTGTTTATCCACTTATTCCCAGAATGCATGACCAACCTCATTTCTAGCGTTCTAAAAACTTTTGCTATTCAAATAAAAAAACATCCGCAGTTCTTGGACTGTGACTGTATATACCAATTGCAATGATTCCATTGCTGAAAAGATTACTCTAACTATTTGTGCATTGGGGTGCCATGAGGAATTGCATGAAGCCGCTCAATCCGATGAGATAATTCCAGTCGCAGTATTTTATCTTGACATTTAAGACGACCGGTCATATTATTCTTGCATGTCTAAAGTCAATAAAAAAGAATTCAACCGGGAAAATCTGCTGAATCAGGGCGTAACTATGCTGATGGAGCAAGGTTATCATGGCACGGGGCTGCAGGAAATTCTCGATGCGGCGAGTATTCCCAAAGGTTCTTTTTATAATTACTTTGGCAGTAAAGAAAATTTTGGTGCGGAGGTTATCCAGCACTATATCAATCCTTTTATCGCGCAATTAACAACGCATCTGCAACAATCCGAGACTGACGCGCTGGGTGCGATACGGCGTTATTTTGACGAACTCATCTTGGAACTGGAAAGAAATGAATTTAAAGGCGGTTGTCTATTGGGCAATCTGATAGGGGAAATCGGTGATACCAGTGAAATTTGCCGGGAGTCGCTTCAATCCGCCGTTGGGCGATATCTGGATTTATTGCAATCCGGATTGGCCAAAGCACAGCAGCAAGGCACGGTAAGATCAGACAAATCAGCTAAAGAGATGGCGGATTTGCTGTTGAATACCTGGCAAGGCGCTTTACTGAGAATGAAAATAGAAAAATCATCCACCCCAGTTAGGCAGTGCTGCAAAGATTTGCTGGAAGATTTCTTCAAGCCCTGATTGCTTGTGCTGTAAAAATACGATCGGTCATATCTGTTTAACTTTATTAGGATATAAAAAATGCCAAAATATATCATCGAACGTAATATCCCTGGAGCGGGTTCCCTTACTCCCGAGGATCTTCAGGCTATTTCACAAAAATCCTGCGGTATCCTGAATACAATGGAGCCACGCATTCAGTGGCTGGAGAGCTACGTAACGGACGATAGAGTTTATTGTCTCTATATTGCGCCCGACGAAGCTACGATCAGAGCGCATACGGAACAGGGCGAATTTCCCGCCGATCGTATTTCCCGCATTCAATCCGTGATTGATCCGACTACTGCCGAAAATTAATACCAGAGCGTATGGCAATTTATTGCTATATTCATGAAAAAATGCGCATATTAAGGGAGTAACGTTCATGCAACTTCATACCATCCGATTCATGATAATCAGTCTGGCCTTAGCCGTTACCAGTGTTCCCGGTGTATTTGCGGAAACGGGTGAAGTAGCCCCGGTCAAGAAAAACGAAACCCTCACAGGATCGGGCAGCGGCCACCGGCATTCCGCACTACCCGACAGGATGAATAAGCCGGATGATCAGGTTACCCCGGATTTGCTGGATCTGGGCGCCCATACCTTTCCGGTCAGTACACAGAACACATTAGCGCAGCAATACATTACCCAGGGCTTGAATCTCGCCTATGGATTCAACCATGCCGAAGCACACCGCGCGTTCCGGGAAGCGGCGCGGCTTGACTCCGGGCTCGCCATGGCTTATTGGGGCCAGGCGCTGGTGCTCGGCCCTAACATCAACGCGCCGATGGATCCGAAGGATGAAGCGCAGGCTCTGGCACTCGTGCAAAAAGCCGTGATAACCATGGCAGCAGCATCGGCGCGGGAACAAGCACTCATCGGTGCGCTTGAAAAGCGCTATACGGGAAAGCCTGAGCAACGTGCGGCAAACGACAAAGCCTATGCGGATGCGATGCGCGAAGTGCACCAGCGCTTTCCGGACGACGACGATATCGCGACGCTTTATATCGAATCGATGATGAATATCCACCCATGGGATTATTGGATGCGGGACGGTTATTCGCAAGAAGGGACAGCTGAAATTGTCACCCTCACTGAAGCAGTGATACGTCGCAATCCGAAGCATCCAGGTGCGCTGCATATGTATATCCATCTTGTCGAAGCGACAAATACACCTGAACGGGCGGAAAAAGCGGCCGATACGTTGCTCACACTGATGCCTGCTGCGGGGCACATGATCCACATGCCCTCGCACATCTATCTGCGGGTGGGCCGGTATGCCGACGCAATGCAGAGCAATCAACTTGCTATTGCCGCTGATGAGAATTACATCAAGCAATCGCATGCGCAGGGGATTTATCCGATGGTTTATTATCCGCATAACGTCCACTTTCTGTCATTTGCCGCAACGATGGATGGTCAAAGCAGGATTGCAATTGAATCGGCGCGGGAGGCGGCTGGCAGAATTGACGATGCGACACTAAAGAATCTGCCGCTAACCGCATTGTTCCGGGTGCAACCCTACTGGGCGCTCGCGAGGTTCGGGCACTGGCAAAAGATCCTTGACGAACCTGCCCCACCATTGACCAATGCCTTTCTGAAAGGCAGCTGGCATTATGTGCGCGGCCTTGCATTTGTAGCTACAGCGCAATTGCGGCAAGCCGAGCAGGAGCTGGAGGCGCTGCGCGAGATTATGAAGGATTCGTCACTGGATGGTCCGCTACTCTCTAAAAATACCCAGCGCACCGTGCTGAACGCTGCGCCCGAAGTGCTTGCGGGTGAAATCGCCGCCGCGCGTGGACAGTTCGATCAGGCCATTGCACACTTTGAACGGGCGGTTCGTCTTGAAGATGCCCTGGTGTACACGGAACCATTGGAATTTCATTTTCCGCCACGGCTGGCGCTGGGCGCTATTCTATTGGAGTCAGGATCCCCAGCCGAAGCAGAGACCGTGTATTGGGAAGACCTGAAGAGGAATCGCAACAATGGCTGGGCGCTTTACGGATTAATGCAGGCGCTGCGCGCGCAAAAGAAAGACGATCAGGCGGTGCTCGTCGAAGCGCGTTTCAAAAAAGCCTGGGCGCGCGCGGATGTGAAACTCGATGCATCCCGTTTCGGACGTCAGGCTAAGCAGTAGGAAATTGAGCGGGGATGGGATTCGTATATGCGATTCCGAGCGAAATTGCAAAACACAAAAAACGAACCTGCGCCCGCATAGGGTGAATATCCCAATACCTGCTCTACAATCATCGACAGACCAATACCCCGGCGCATATCCACCGAATCAACCACCATCCAGATCTGCCCGGTATGCGTGATCAGTCAGACATTTCAACAATTCACCCAATCAGTGCGGCGATTCGTCGGTAACTCATCAGGCGTTCCAAATAATACCGTCTTCCAGTTCCACGACACGATCGGCGATATCCAGAATACGGTAATCATGAGTAACGAGCAGTATGCTGGTGCCGGATTCTTTCGCCAACCGTTTGAGAATGATGACGGCTTCCAGTCCGCTTTGCTTATCCAGAGATGCTGTCGGCTCGTCGGCGAGAACGATTTTTGGCTGTCCTACGAGTGCTCTTGCGATGGAAACACGTTGGCGCTGTCCGCCGGAGAGTTGGTCTGGTTTGTGATCCAATCTGTCACCCAGGCCAACGGCTCTCAGCATTTCGGCGGCACGTTCAAGTCTTTCTTTCTCAGTTACAATATTGAACATTTCCAAAGTCATACAGACGTTTTGTTGCGCCGTCAGCGACTTGAGTAGATTATGCTGCTGAAAAATATATCCTGTTTGCTGACGAATGTTTACTTTGGTCTGTTCTCCACTATTAATTAACTGCTGATCAAGAACCTGGACGCTGCCATCAAACGCTTGGCGCAAGCCGCCGACAATGGTTAAAAAAGTCGTTTTTCCTGAACCGGAAGGCCCCGTCATGATCACAATCTCGCCTTTATGTATCGTGATGGTCACGTTCTTCAAGACGGGTAGTGCGAGTTCATCGTGATTAAAACTGAAATTCAGATTGCGTACGTCGATTACGATGGACATCAGAACATATCCGCAGGATTGGCATCTTTTAATTTGCGGATCGCCAGGAATCCAGCCATAAAGCACATCAACAGAATAAAAAAGAAAACATTTGTGGCTTTGCTGAAGGTCATGGGCATAGGCATAAACATTTGAGATTCAGCCATGTGGTACAGGCTGACTGAAAGGATCAGACCCGGAATAAAACCTAATATAGCCAGAAAAAAGGCCGTTGCAAAAACTAAGCGTACAAAGTAGCTCTGTTTGTAACCCATGGCCTTCAATGTGGCGAACTCATAGCGATGATTGACGATATCGGTAAAAAGAATCTGATAGACAATCACCAATCCGACAACCAGTCCCATCACTGTGCCAAAGCCAAAAATAAATCCGATTGGTGCAGTATTGGCCCAGTAATTTTTTTCGTATTCCAACAATTCCGCAAAAGTAAAAATATTGACGAATTCATTAAGGCGTTCCGCAAAATCAATTTTTACCTGTTCTATCGATGCACCGGAATGCAGCTTGATGACGCCCATGTCGATATCACCCGGATTTCTAGCCGGAAAAATACGCATAAAATTCAGGTCACTTGTGACTATGTTGCCATCAGCGGTAAATGATACGCCTAAACGGAAAAGACCTATAACCCGGATCTTATAATCATTGATTTCTGTTTCCGTGCGACCGGCCTCGATGAGTTGGCGTACCGGTCCGAATTCAGGGCGGGAGAACTCGTCAAACATGACCGTATCCTTAAGCTGTAATTCCCGCCGTTTATCTTTAATGCTATCCACATCAAATAATTCAGCGTCTGGATCAGAACCATAAACCATCAACGTGCGTTTGGTCTGTGTTTCTATATTTTTAAATGGCGCAAATCCCATATATAGCGGAAATGCCTCGGCGACTGCGGGATGCCCGAGTGTGCGCATGAGTTCGTTGCGCTTAAAGGTGACCGTGCGCCACATCGCTTCACTTTGCTTGTGCATCAGGAATAAATCACCGCTTAATTTTGTCGGGGCGGAAACTGCGCTGGCGTACAGCGCATCCCTGAAACCTAACTGCATAAAAACCAGGACACAGGCAAATAAAACACCGGCAATCGCAGCCATTAATTTGGTCCGATCGTGAATTAACTGCCGCCAGGCCAACCGTGCCGGAAAATAGTACCAAGACAGCATATTCATGGCTCTATCCGCACACGTACCTGACGAAAGATTTGATGCTGCAAATCAGCGACCGCTATCGAGTCGAGCGTCAACCGCACTTCGATAATCCGGTTATCCTTGTCCGACAGAGGATCGGTATCATTGAGATCATTTTTTCTGACCATATACCCCAATTCCCTGACCTCGGCGGTATAGACTTGATTAAACCCTTTTGCACTGATATAAGCCTTTTGTCCTACTTTGACCTGAATGAGATCGGATTCATAGACTTCTGCCACTACATCGAGCTGTGTCAAGTCAGCCATTTCCAGTAAACCTCCATCTTTGATGCGTTCTCCAGGCCAGGCCAGGATTTTTAAAATTGTGCCCGAAATCGGCGCATAAATGCGTGTATTTTTTAATGCTTCTACTGAGACACGTTGTTCAGATTCGGCATGTGCTATTTCTGCAGACAAACGCCTAAGATTTGCTTCGGATTGTGCAAACGCTAAATATTTTGCATCTGCAAGCGAGATGCTGGCCATGGAATCCTGTTTGAGCGATTGATAGCGAAGGTGCTCTTTCCGATTGAAAGTAAGTGCGATTTGCTCGGCATCCCGCTGTGCCTTCAATACGTTAATACGTGTACCTGCTGCTTCCATTTCAGCAGTTTTTTTGTCATGCTCCGAGAGTACTGCCAATGCATCGCCTGATTTGACCCGATCGCCTTCTGAATAAAAGAGCTGTTCAACTCTGGTACCTTCCGGGCCGGCATTATGAGAGACTTTGATGACGCGGGAGCGTGGCTCGATATGTCCCAATGCACCAATACCCTGATTATTGCCTGGAACTCCAGTGTTACCCGCGGATATGTTCAAGCTGATAGAGAGAAGAAATAAAAGGAGTAAAAAAACGCGTGTTATTCTAGATAGTGTAGTCACAAGACATTTGCCCAGAAAGCGATACATTTGATTTGTATATCAGCGAGGAAAGAGGTAGTATTTTTGCGTATCTTATGACGATACCACGCCATCTCTTAAGATGAAGGAAAGCATTTTCGACAAGATGCCGCGATTTATACAATTCTTTGTCATAAAAATCTTTGTGTTGTGCAGTTTTTCTTTGAAGGAACTACAGTTTTCATACCCTGTTTCCTTACTTGTTCAATAATTGTATTACTGCCATAACCGCGATCTGCCAGTAAATCTCCGCAAAGTCCTTCGATCAGCGGCCAGCCTACGTGCAATCTACCTGCCGCCTTGTGTAATAAGGATTCTAACCGGCATACCATACATCTACGGCCAGATGTACTTACTGTTAAGCCTTCTTTTGTGCGGCTCATGTCCCGATTTCCATCTCTAGCCCCAGCAACGTGGGGGTGAACCTTGCAGTGGTTGGCGTCGATTATGAGCCATTTATAATTCTCGTCTATCAGCACTTCCAGCAATTTCTCCCATACTCCCTTATCACGCCCGCGGATAATTGTGTCGAGACCTCTCACGGCTACTACGCGGCACGATAATTGCGTTAAAAATTGGCGAAAAATGCTCATTTACCCCGTGCAAACTCCGCTTTTTCGCAAATTTTTGCCTTATTCTCGTACTGCTCATGACACCGTGCAAAGGTCTCGTGTCATATGAAATCTTCCTTCCCTACAAGAATCTCATAACTCTTGTCTGTAACTACAGTATCTAGCATACATGACAATTTCTCATTTCTGGTGAAGCTGGAACAGCTAAAAATATAATGATTCAGCTTCGCGATGTCAAAGCACGCTTAGTTTCTGGATGCTACTGATGCATGAGCATTCTGCAACCTGACGGCAATCGATCAATGCCTGTCCGAATACTGGCCCGTTTGTGAAATGATTCGGTCGCAATAGGCAATTGCCAGTGCCGATACCAGGAAAGCCAAATGAATACAGGTCTGTGCGATCAGTGATTTCTCGTCGTAAGCACTTGCATTGATAAAGGTTTTCAGCAAATGAATTGACGAAATACCAATGATTGCGGTGGCCAGTTTGACTTTGAGCACCGACGCGTTGACATGTGACAGCCATTCCGGTTGATCAGGATGCGTTTCCAGATTCATTCGCGAGACAAACGTTTCATAGCCGCCGATGATTACCATGATCAGCAGATTAGAAATCATCACTACATCGATCAAACCCAATACTACCAGCATGATGGTTGTTTCGGTCAGCCGATCCGGCCGGGTTGTGCCTTCAATCGTCACGACGTCAAGAATATGATCGAGCGATCCCTTATTACCCATCACTGCGCCAATCAAATCTGTCAGTTCTACCCAAAAGTGAAACACATACACGCATTGCGCCAGCACTAATCCCAAGTACAAGGGGAGTTGCAGCCAACGGGACAAAAACAGGAAATAGGCGATATAGGGTATACGTTTGGAAGGCGTCGGAGTGTCGTTTTGTTGCATAGCTTTTATCGTTTAAAAAGTGCGCAAGATTATCATAGCGGCAGATAAAAAAAACGAAATTCAGCTTTTTCCGGTGGACAGTGCTGTAGACTGAAGTAACGAAACTTCTTAGAACCTGTTCAATATCTCACTGAAGGGCACATTGCGACGTTAAAATCGAACTCAAAATGCTCACATACTTCACGTATGCTCCGCTTTTTCGTTCAATTTTGCCTTGCACTGTATCCCTTGATCGAGATATTGAACAGGTTCTTACTGCTTACCACTGCAAGGTGATCTGTGCTGCATCAGCATGCAGTACAGCCGCCAGTACACCGCTGGCGTTTACAGCGTGTGTTTTCGTCTCGCCGTGGCTCGTAACCTGGACGTGCATTCCAATAGGCATACCCAGCACATATAATTTACGCAAGTTTTTTTGTATTGCAGAATGCCCGACGTTGATTTTAATCTCACCGTGACTGAGGTTTTCCGTAAAAACGACAACAGTCTGGCCGGTATCGACGCCTCTCGCCTTAGCGCCTTCAACAACCAGAGACTTGGCAGTGTCATAACGCGGTTTGTCCAGACTTGGTGACAATACAATAAGAAATTCATCGTGGATGCGCGGTGCACCGGGTTGGATTTCGATACGCCACATACCGATATCAAACCAGGGTTGGAGCGATGCGCCACTGGAAAAATTTTCACCGTCAAGTACGGAATCATCGCCATCCGATTCCACATAAAATTGGTAATCTGGACCACCGACCAAGCGGATTTTCGCATCTTCGGGATAAATACGATCAATGCGTAGGTATCCTGGATCATTCTGCACAAAAACAATCGCGTCGGAAGTCTCGGAAATACCGTTGGTGGCTTGTCCTTTTAATACCCGCGCCTGGTCTACCTGAGGACGGTTGACCGTATGAAGAAGCCATTTCTTGGTATATGAAGGGTCGGTGCTTTCTATACGGTCGTAAATTAATACCCGGTCTTCGTTGGCCAGATATAGCAAGTCACGCTCAACTTTGCGAACTTTACCGCCACGCCCGCCTTCATCGCGCTCGGGCGTATTGTATGCTTGGGTCAAATCAGATGAGACATAGGTATATTCGCCGTCAATTGTATTGAAATGATTGATTTTCCCACCAGCAAAGTAATTGCCGCTGTCCAGATTCTTGATCCAGTCGCTGACATTTTGCACGGCACTTCCCGTTGGTAAAACGATACGTTGTCCACCGTCGGCCACGTTGTGCTGGAAAAAGCGATTCGGTTGCACTTTTTCATTCGGCCTTAAGATCAGAAGCGCGTTTTTTGCGACTGTGCGGATAGAATAATTGAGACGGTTGGCGCTCATATAATTACCATAAACACTGCTGTTAATCGCCAATGGCGCACCTTTGAATACAGTGAAATGTCCCGCGTCGTAGTGGCCATGATGGGCAAATGTATGGCCGGCCCGGAAGCTGATGAAAGTTGCCGATGGTGACCAGTCTGAACGGATGTAAATCTGATTCATACCGCCTCGGCCGAACAATTCCGCACGGGACAACTGTGTGTCGAGAAAGGTCAAATTGGCCGCGCCTTTTTCCAGTGTCGCAGACGCCGTAAAAGCAGGATTGATCAGGGTTGGGTCATTGAATAACCGTATTCCCCATCGGTATCCTGCGTAATAACTTTCTACACCATGCAGCTGCTGCAGATACCGCGAATAACCTGAAAAAACAGGATCCCGGGTGATCTGCGCGATGATATCGATGACACGCCGTGTTTCATCTTTTAAATCGACACGGGAGCCTTCGTCGCCCAGATTTTCGATGCGGTTGTCAGGACGTGTGGCATAAATATGCCAAAGTCCTATGCGTCTAAGCAGCGTCAAAATACGGTCTTTATGCCGAGCATTCACCAATCCGTTAACGTAAGCGCTTGCCGCCAGGCTAATCACCATTCCGCGATTCTGTATCCAATAGTTATAGCCCTCCGGCCAGGCTTCGGTAATTTCAAGCGCGCGGATCAAATCAAGAAAATGACCTTGTGCGCGCGATACTAGGCCTTGCAAGCGCGGGTTATCGTGGGTGTTCAAAGTGACGGCAGTCAACCATGCCATTGCCGCCAATGACGCACGCCCATGCCAGAGCGAGGGAGACGGATCATCGAGCAGACGCAAGTAATCCTGCAGTGCATGCTCTATTTTGGATTCAATTAGCATACGATCATTCGTGGTAATGCCCGGAAAATGCGCAACTAGATCATAGGCAAAAGCCATTTGCCAACCATTCCCGTAATTACCGCTGACGTTTGATATCTGCAACGGGAAGTCTTTAAGCGCTGCTATCAGCTGTGATGCTGTTTGCGGGTTGCCACTACTGATCCAGCATGCTGCGAGCATTAAAATATTCTGTGAAGGTACGCACGGATCAAAATCACGAATACCTTGTTTCTGGAATAAAGCAATTCGCTTTGCAATCAGATCCGGTTGCCCGTGACCTGACCAGTTGGATAATTCAGGGAGTAATATGCGCGGATAAGCAGCACGTACCTGTCCATCAAATATATGATCCGAGAAACGCGCTTTGGGCGCAATGGTTTCTATCAGCCACGGCACATTTATCTGACTTTTTTCAACTGCTTTTACTAAAAGCTGGTTGGGCGTGATCTGGAAATATTTCAGAGCGGCTATGAGTGCCACAATGGCAGCAAAATGCGCGAGTATGCCGACGATGACCAAGTAGCCGGTAACGGCACGTTGAATGACATGAAATTTCTGCATGTGTGAGGCGGATAAAAAATTACTCTGCAAGAATCACCCATTCTATCGGGTATTGTCAATAGATTGAAATTATTCTGATCTGTTAAAAAAAGACAATCGAAATCAAGAAGTGTCATTCAGCTGTTAAAATAATCGCGTGTCCGGACGTTATCAATAAACTGTGATAGAAAGGAGATACCTGTTACAGTGACATCCAAGATATGAATACGTGAGCATCTTCATGGGTGCGTAACGACCTGCAGATTAATAGAATGACAGACTACTGTTTCTCAATGAAAAAACGCATTTTAATGATTGCTTATCACTATCCGCCAGTGCTCGGCAGTAGCGGAATTCAGCGCACTCTTAAATTTGCCCGTTATTTGCCGGAATTTGACTGGGAGCCTATTATTCTGACAGTTCATCCCAGAGCGTACCCTAAAATCGATAATGCTCATATCGACGATGAACAGACAAGAGTTTACCGTGCTTTTGCTGCGGATGCCGCTCAGCATTTGTCGTTTATGAAGCGTTATCCCCGCTTACTGGCATTACCTGACCGCTGGTCTTCCTGGATGTTGGGCGCAATACCAACTGGCATGTATTTGATCAAAAAGTATAAACCAGATGTAATTTGGTCAACTTATCCAATCGCTACCGCACATTTAATCGGCTACTGTCTTCATCGTATGAACAAGATTCCATGGGTATCCGATTTTAGAGATCCCATGGTAGAACCGGATTTTCCTGCTGAACCACTGTTACGGCGTGCTTATCAATGGATCGATAGAAATACGGTATACCACAGTCGTCAGGTTATATTAACAACACCTAATGCGACCAAAGATTATCAATCAAGATATCCCGAGCTTCCTGCATCAAAATTTACCTGTATCGAGAATGGCTACGATGAGGAAATTTTTCGCACAATCGAGAAGAAAACCGGCCTCGGCACCGAAGCCAAAGATCAACGGTTTGTTCTACTGCATAGCGGTATCATTTATAGCTCCGAGCGGGACCCGGTCCAGTTTTTCGAAGCTTTATCACTGTTATTCCAGCAGAAATTAATAGGGAACAATAATTTAAAAGTGGTGTTGCGTGCCACCTTTAACGATCACTATATTACAAGCCTGATTAAACGGTATCAGTTGGAGTCGATTGTTTTTCTGGAACCCCCCATAAGCTATGAGGATGCTTTATCGGAAATGCTGACTGTCGATGGATTACTCATTATTCAAGCGGCCAATTGCAATAGTCAGATTCCGGCGAAGCTCTATGAATATTTGCGCGCACGCAGGCCGATTCTGGCGCTGACCGATGCAAACGGCGATACAGCCATGAAGTTGTCTGGTCTGGGTATCAATACGATCGCACAGCTGGATTCAAAAGAGGATATTGCACAGAAGTTGCTTCAGTTTATTCAAACTGGCAAAACACAATCGGCACAGTTTGTGCCGATGGAAAAGATTATGCTCAATTCAAGAAGCGCCCGGACAAAAGAATTGGCGATGCTATTGAATGCGGTGACCAATTCGGATCAATTATGAAAGCAAGTATGCTTATTGTTATTCCTTTACTGGTATTCTTTTCAGTCTGGTTCCCGGAAATAGCCCATTATCATGTCAAGACAGTTTCAATTTATACATTACCCGTAGATTTATCAACTTTAGAACACCTATCAAATGGAAAATTGGACTAAATACTATTGATAGTTTTTTCAGCATTGTTGCAAATAGATGAAGTAGGTTTAAAGGAGAAAATACTCTTTTATTCGTACAGAAAATTGCCTTGCATGAATTTCCTTAACCTGGAGCATGATTTTTGAGAGATTTGCTTGTAACTCTTATTGTTTTTGGCGCATTACCCTTCGTTCTGACGCGAACACATCTAGGAATTCTCCTGTGGTCATGGATCGGCTATATGAATCCACATCGGCTAGGTTGGGGATTCGCATTTAATTTTCCCTTTGCGCTAGTTATAGCGCTTGCGACGTTCTGCTCATTAATTTTTTCCAAAAGAAAGTTGGAATTTTTTTGGTCACCGATCCTAGGATGGTTGATTTTTTTCAATATCTGGATGGTCATTACAACCTATTTTTCGTTACAACCTGAAGATTCATTGTTTCAATTGGAGAAAGTTATAAAGATACAATTGATAATCTTCTTAACATTATGGGTTATGAACGATCGGGAAAAAATTCATAGCTTGATATGGGTGATTGTCGTATCAATCGGATTTTATGGTGTTAAAGGTGGTATTTTCACGATAGTATCGGGCGGCGGCACACATGTGCTTGGTCCTACGGGATCATTTATTAGTGGCAATACGGAGATTGGTTTGGCACTGGTAATGATTTTGCCGTTAATTTGGTATTTGTATCTTAACGTACATAAAGTCTGGATACGTTATGCTTTACTGTGTTCCATGTTTCTCATTGCGATTGGAATATTGGGGACACAGTCGCGAGGTGCGCTTTTGGCCATCGTGGCAGCATCCTCTTTTTTGTGGCTAAAGAGCAGAAAAAAAGGTTTATTGTTTGTGGCAATGCTGTTGCTCGTTCCTTTCTTTTATATGTTTATGCCGGAATCTTGGCATACGCGCATGCATACCATATCTACTTATTCAGAAGATCAATCTGCTATGGGACGCATCCAAGCCTGGACATTCGCTTATGAGCTTGCATTGGCTCGTCCATTTGTCGGTGGTGGCTTTGAGTGTTTTAACAGTGACAACTATGAGCGTTTTACTCCTGGATTGGTAACTGAAGGAACAGGTAAATACCATGACGTTCACAGCATCTACTTTGAAGTGCTTGGTGAACATGGTTTTATAGGACTATTGGCATTTCTGATACTATTTTTTCTGGCTTGGAAAACCGCCAATAAAATAATAAAGCTGACAAAATCTTCCACTGAACAAAAATGGGCTCACGATCTGGCATCCATGACGCAGGTATCGATTGTTGGTTATGGCGTAGGTGGTGCTTTTCTTGGTCTGGCGTACTTTGATCTTTTTTATCATCTTGTCGTAATCCTGGCCTTGGTGTTACGCATTATTGAAACACAGCTTGCGGCAACACCTAAACTTGACACAACTAAGATTTGTTGACAATTTGAGATATAGTTTAACCAGTTAACAATATTGGATTTTGTTATTGGCTTCAAACAAACCAACAGTTTTTCGACCAGAGTGCCAATTGCGTTGATGCCAATGGGCGCATATCCGTTGTACACGGTGCATCTGCGTAAACCCACTTTCATCGATATAGATAATACGATCTGCCGCTTCATAGGCAGCGATATTCCTGGAAGATGCGCCGTGGTTTATGTTCGCTTTGAGATTCGTCAGTGTTTTTCTATAGGTTACATCAAGCTTCCTAAGCGCCAGAAAATACATGGCTGTACTATACAGTGTCCATAACTAAGCTTAACAAGTTGTCCAGTTTTTCAGCACTGCTTCATTTTGCAACATCCTGCAGAACCCCGTCAATGAGTTGCTGGATGCGTTTAGCGCGATTCGCCAAATGCGGATCATGAGTCACAATAATCAGGCTAGCATTTACTTTTTCGTTTAATTCCAGCATTAAATCAAAAACGGCTTCGGCGGTATGACGGTCAAGATTTCCGGTGGGCTCGTCAGCCAGTATGCAAGCAGGCTGAGTCACTAATGCACGCGCCACGGCTGCACGCTGGCGCTCGCCGCCAGATAATTCACTCGGGGTGTGTATCAGCCGATGCCCCAGACCCACCTGCTGTAAAACTTCAGCGGCGCGTTCCAAAGCTTCCTGTTTGGAGACACGCCTGATCAGCAGCGGCATCGCTACATTTTCCTGTGCGGTAAACTCGGGCAATAAATGATGAAACTGATAAATAAAACCCAGCGAACCATTACGCAGTCTGCAGCGCGTATTTTCATCCATCGCCGCTATATTCTGGCCCAGGATATTAATTTCCCCGCCGCTGGGCTTATCAAGACCGCCCAGCAAATGTAGCAATGTGCTTTTGCCCGAACCGGATGCACCGACAATGGCAAGCAATTCACCCCGTGCTACGTTCAGATTGACGCCTTTTAACACCGAGACTTCCAATTCCCCCTGATCAAATTGCTTAAACAGGTTCTGACATGAAATGACAATATCACTCATAACGCAAAGCCTCTGCCGGATTAACCTTAGATGCTCGGTAGCTGGGATAAAGTGTAGCCAGTAAACTTAATGCAAATGAAACCACAGCGACCGTGACGATATCTTCAGCCTGCGGATCACTGGGGATTTTACTGATGTAATAAATTTCATTTGAAAGAAATTGCACACTGAAGAGCCATTCGATAAACGCCACCACTTCACCGACGTTAAACGCCAGGAGCATGCCGCCAGTTACACCCAGTATCGTTCCGGCAACACCGATGAAGGTTCCCTGTACAATAAAAATTTTCATGATACTGCCCGGGCTTGTCCCTAGCGTACGCAAAATCGCAATATCGGATTGTTTATCGGTAACCGCCATAACCAATGTGGAAACAATATTAAATGCCGCCACTGCAATAATCAGCGCCAGAATGAGCGACAGCATGCGTTTCTCAATCTGTATCGCACGAAAATAATTGGCATGCTGCTTCGTCCAGTCAGTAATATAAAATGCGCCGGATAATGACCCGGCCAAATCATTGACAACTCGGGGCGCCAGAAACATGTCATTCAGCTTCAAACGGACACCGGATACTGCGTCATCGGTCATGCGGTACAGTTTCTGCGCATCGTTCATATGGATCAATACCAGGCCGGAGTCATATTCAAAATGACCGGCTTCAAAAATACCGACAACAGTAAATTGTTTGAGCCGAGGCAGAATACCCGCTGGGGTGACCTGTCCTTGCGGTGAGATCAATACAATTTTGTCTCCATGATACGCACCGAGACTGCGCGCCAACTCCATGCCGATGATAATGCCGAATTCACCAGGCCGCAGATCTTGCAATTCTCCGCTGATCATCATCGCCGCAAAATCTGCAACCGTATTTTCCTTATCCGGTAATATCCCGCGTACAATTGCACCGTGGACCACCTGATCGTAAGAAACCATTGCCTGAGCGCTGACAAATGGTGCGGCAGCGACAACATCCGGATGCTTGGATGCCTCAGTCGCAGTAAATGCCCAGTCAGTCAATTGATTATCAAAACCGCTGATCTGGACATGTGAAGCAACACCGAGAATCCGCGCGCGCACTTCTTTCTGAAAACCATTCATCACGGACATGACGGTAATCAATGCCGTCATACCCAATGTAATACCGAGCAAAGAAATCAGTGAAATAAATGAAATGAAATGATTGCGCTTTTTCGCACGGGTATAGCGCAACCCGATAAAAAGTTCGTAGGGAGACACAAGTTGAATGAGCGTTTAATCAATAAAGCGTGAAGTGTGCCACAATTAAGGCCGGAAGAGTAGAGACTCGGCAGCCTCCCCTCTTTAACCGCGGTTAAGCGTAGAAGTTGATAAACTCATCTTTATTTTGAAATTACTCCCCGGATGGAAGATTGTTGCGACAATACGGTTGCAAAAAGCTTTTTCGAAAGCCCTAGAACCTGTTCAAGACTTCATTGAAGGGTATATTGTCGCGTTAAAATTGAACTCAAATGCTTCACATACTTTGCGTATATTGTGCTTTTTCGCTCAATTTTGCTTACACTACCTCCTTGATTAAGATCTTGAATAAGTTCTTAAATAACTCCAGCCACCTTCCTATTCGAGACAATCGTCATTATTGTTCCTGAGGCAGCGTCTCGCATAATACGCAAAACCGACCGCACTGCGCTGCGCACGGAGTATCCAGTCATGCGCTTCGCGTGCAAGTTCCGGTTCAATCGGTTTGATTGTACCGGCGGAAAGCGCGATGAGCTGCATCCGGGCCGCCCGCTCAAATGCAATCGCCAGCAGACAGGATTCCTCAATGCTACCGCAGGCGACGAGCAGGCCGTGATGCGCCAGAAACAGTGCGCGTTTTGCTCCGATAGCCTGCGCAATCAGTTCACCCTCTTCATTACCGACGGGCACGCCAGGCCATTCCGGCAGAAAAGCGACATCGTCGTAAAGCACGCAGTTATCCATGTGCGAAATCACCAGTGGTATTTCAAGTATGCTCAATGCCGCCGTATGAACAGCGTGCGTATGGATAATGCACTGCACATCCGGACGGGCGCGGTATAGCCACGAATGAAAACGGTTGGCGGGATTGGCCATGCCCTCGCCTTCGAGCACTTCCAGATCCTCATTGACAAGCAACAGGTTGCCCGCGCAGATTTCATCAAACCCTAATCCCAGACGCTGTGTCAGATAAGTACCTGGTTTTTCGCCACGCGCGGTGATCTGTCCAGCCAATCCTGAATCATGGCCGTTGTCAAACAAAATACGGCAGGTCAATGCCAGTTTCTGCGCCAAGGTATAGTGCGCGCCCTGCAAAACCGCATCCATCTGATTGAAGGATTGCCTGACCAGCTCATTTTTATCCAGATCGAAAGTTTTTCCACTCATGACTTTTCCATTTGATGACATTAACCTACCAGGAAATAATTTGCCCATCGTAGGCGAAGAATTTGCCGCTGTCCGTATGAATCAGATCGGCGATCACCTGGCGCATGCCGGTGACGCTCTTCTCGGCGGAAATCAATGCATTCGGTCCGCCCATTTCGGTTCGCACCCAACCCGGGTGCAGCAATGCCACGATCACACCTTTGGACTCCAGATCGATCGATAGGCTTTTTATGACGCTATTAACCGCAGATTTACTAGAACGGTAAACATAGCTTCCGCCACTAGTGTTGTCGGAAATGCTGGCCATTTTACTGGTAATTGTCACAATCTTCTTCGTATCGCTTCTAGCAATCTGATGATAAAAGGCATCCGCCATTTTGAGCGGCGCCATGGTGTTCACCTCGAAGGCATAAGCCCATGCAGCGTAATCAATCTGATGAAAGCTGTCACCGCGGCTGGCGGGATAGACACCCGCATTATTAATCAATACGTCAATTTTTTCCGCTGACAAGTCGTGCGACAGCTTTTCGATCTGCGCATGATCTGCGACATCAAGCGCATACACCTGGACGTGACCCTGAAACTGTAAAGCCAGTTGCTTCAATGCGACAGAATCCGGATTCCGCGTACAAGCCTGAACACGCCAGCCATCTCCGGCATACTGCCGTGCAAATTCGAGTCCTATGCCACGGTTTGCACCGGTAATCAAAACGGTTTTCATTCGATTTTGAGATTCCTCTTTTGCTGTTTATCCAATAGTCTATCGGTTGTCCAACCACCCATCTCAATTTAATTTGTTCATTCTATCAATCAACGCATTAAATTGAAAATCCGGATCGTACCACCCATCATGAAAACGTATGATTTTTTGACTGAAGCCTTGTCTAAAACCCTACTGCTAAGGTATAGTTCGCACTCAGCCGAACATGTTCAAGCAGGAGAGCGCGCTTTAAGTTATCAGTCAATAATTCAAGCGCCGCCGAAGGCGTAACCCCCCGGAATCGCTCAGGCAAGGTCAGAAAACTGTCGTTATCCCCTGAAAACCGCTTGAAACAGGCAATCTGGAGAGTGCTTAGCAATCCGCCATAATATTCATAAATATATTGGCAATTCATGTTTTTGCTTGGCCACCGAAGGGGCACACGGATATCCCGTAAATCTCTCAGGTAGAAGGACAGAGGGGTGAAGTCATTGAAGTTGTTCTAAATGCTTTACAATGACCTATTTTTTTATTATCGGGAGAAAATCCGTGCTGAAAAAAACACCTCTGAACGAAACACACCGCCAGATGAATGCCAAAATGGTGGATTTTGGCGGCTGGGATATGCCGCTCCACTATGGTTCGCAACTCGAAGAACACCACAAGATTCGTCAGGACGCCGGGATGTTCGACGTATCGCATATGCTGCCTGTAGACATCAAAGGTGATGGCACGCGCGGTTTTCTGCGCACACTGGTCGCCAACAACGTCGACAAAATAACCATACCCGGCAAGGCGCTGTACACCTGTATGCTGACCCCGCAGGGCGGCATTATTGATGATTTAATCGTTTATTTTCTGACGGAATCATGGTTCCGTATCGTCGTCAATGCCGGCACCGCCGACAAAGATGTCGCCTGGATACTTAAACAACGCGATACGCTCGCCCCCGGACTGGAGATTACACCGCGCCGCGACATGGCGATGATCGCCGTACAGGGTCCGAGCGCGCGCGCAAAAGTATGGCAAGTCATTCCTGGTTCGCAGGCGGTCACCGAAGATCTGAAAATATTTCAATCCACGACTTTGAATCACTTTTTCATCGCCCGCACCGGCTATACCGGTGAAGACGGCTTTGAAATTATTCTTCCTGCCGAAGAAGCGCCGGCATTCTGGAAATCGCTGCATGCGGCAGGCGTCGCACCCGCAGGACTCGGCGCACGCGATACACTGCGCCTTGAAGCTGGCATGAATCTGTACGGTCAGGATATGGATGAATCGACATCACCCCTGGAATCCGGTCTCAGTTGGACCGTTGACCTGAAGAGCGATCGCGATTTCATCGGCAAGCAGGCACTGCTGGATTCAAATCCGACGCAACAACTGGCCGGACTGATACTGCTTGACCGTGGCGTGCTCAGAAGTCATCAGAAAGTGGTGGGCCAAGTCAATGGTCAGGCATTTGAGGGCGAAATCACCAGCGGGGGGTTTTCGCCGACCATCAATCAATCAATCGCCCTGGCACGCATTGCTGCCGGCGTATCGCCCGACGACGAAGTGCAGGTACTGGTCAGAGATAAGCAATTGCGCGCCAAAGTGGTAAAATACCCTTTCGTACGAAACGGAAAAGTTCTGGTTTAACCGAGAATCACCTCAATCATCTATCAACATCACAAAATTAATCCGGGAGCAAATAAATGAGCATTCCATCCGATTTGAAATACACCCGCTCGCACGAATGGGTCAAGGCTGAAGCAGACGGCACGGTAACCGTAGGTATTACCGATCACGCACAGGAATTACTTGGCGACATGGTATTCATTGAATTACCCAAAGTGGGCGATTCCTTCTCGCAAAAACAGGAATGCGCTGTCGCCGAATCCGTCAAGGCTGCGGCAGACGTTTATGCACCCATATCCGGTGAAGTCATCGAAGCCAACTCAGCGCTGGCTGACAGTCCTGAAAAAATCAATCAAGATGCCTTTGGCTCATGGCTGTTCAAATTAAAACCCAGTAATCCGGCCGAGCTGGATGGATTGCTGGACGCGGCCGGTTATCAGGAAGTGCTCGACAGCGAAGATCATTAAACCAGCCCTACCAGCAATCCACCATGATCAATCGCATCTTTTTTATCAATTCTATGGACTTAGTGTAATTCACCATGCCGTTTATCCCACACACAGAAGAAGATATTGCTGAAATGCTTGCCAGCATCGGCGCCGATTCTATTGAAGCGCTGTTTGATGAAATTCCCGCCAACCTGAAAGGCGGCAACCTGGATGAAGTTCCGCCCGGGTTAAGCGAAATGGAAATTACCCGGCTGATGATGGAGCGCGCCAGCCAGGATGGTTTTTATCAGAGCTTCATCGGCGCCGGCGCTTACGAACATCATATCCCGGCTGCCGTCTGGCAAATCACCACACGCGGTGAGTTTTATTCCTCCTATACGCCATATCAGGCCGAAGCCAGCCAGGGAACCTTGCAGCTGCTGTATGAATACCAGACCATGATGGCTTCGCTGACGGGTATGGATGTTTCCAACGCCAGCATGTATGACGGCGCAACCGCGTTAGCCGAAGCCGCGCTGATGGCGGTAAGGTCACACAAATCTTCCCGGTGCATACTGATCCCAGAAACCGTTCACCCGGTTTACCGCAAAGTGGCTCGCGCCATTGTCAGTAACCAGAAAATCGAGATTGTTGAAGTACCGTTCGACAAAGCATCCGGGCAAGTCCGGCTGGAATCGTTGAATGCTTTTGCCACCGACGATATCGCCGCGCTGGTCATTCCGCAGCCCAACTTCTTCGGCGTACTGGAGCAGGTCGATGCATTGACCGACTGGGCGCACAGCAAAAACGCATTGGCCATCGGCGTCGTCAATCCTACCGCACTGGCATTATTGAAGCCACCCGGCGAGTGGGGAGAAACAGGTGCCGATATCGCTGTCGGCGAAGGTCAGCCATTGGGCATTCCGTTATCCAGCGGCGGCCCTTATTTCGGCTTTATGGCCTGTAAAAATAGCCTGATCCGCCAGATTCCCGGCCGTATCATCGGGCGCACGAATGATCTGGATGGCAAACCCGGTTTTGTCCTGACGTTGCAGGCGCGTGAACAACATATCCGCCGCTCAAAAGCCACGTCCAACATCTGCACCAACCAGGGGTTGATGGTTACGGCGGCGACGATTTACATGTCTTTGCTGGGTCCCGAGGGGCTTCGCCGGGTTGCTGCGCATTCCCATGCAAATACGTCCAGCCTGATCAAAAAACTGACCGCAATACCCGGTGTGGAGCAGATATTCAGCAGCCCGTTTTTCCATGAGACCGCCATCAGACTGCCGTCATCCGCGGCCAACGCGCTCGCGAAGCTTAAGCAAAACGGCATACTGGGTGGTTTCGACCTGCAAACGCATTATCCGGAACTGGAAAACATCCTATTGGTCTGCGCAACGGAAACGAAAACCGAAGCCGACATCGACAATTATGTCAGCCAATTCCGGCAAGCACTGAGCTAAACAGACTGAATCTATTCCAACACTCTACAAATCGAGGAAATAATTATGGTTACGCATTTAGGCAATCCAATTCGCATTGATGGCACTTTTCCAAAAGTCGGTCAAAAAGCGCCGGCTTTCTCGCTGGTCAACCGGGATTTGAAAGATGTGACGCTGGCAGACTTCGCCGGCAAGAAAAAAGTACTGAATATCGTGCCCAGTCTTGACACGCCGGTCTGTGCGCTGTCCACGCGCAAATTCAACCAGCAGGCCAGCAACATGAACAATACCGCCGTGCTGATTATTGCGGCGGACCTGCCATTTGCCATGAGCCGCTTCTGCGACACGGAAAATCTGGATAAAGTCGTCACGCTTTCAACCATGCGCGGCGCCAACTTCATGAAAGACTACGGCGTGCTGATTGCCGAAGGACCGTTTGCCGGTATCACCGCACGTGCTGTTATCGTACTGGATGAAGCCGACACGATCGTGCATGCCGAGCTGGTGCCGGAAATAGCCGACGAACCCAACTATGACGCGGCACTGGCGGCACTGAAATAATCTGACAGCCCCGAGTTCCGTGGCAATACATCACGAATAACCTTCTATTAAACGATAACGCTCCAATCATGCTGATATTCGAACACGCGCGCCCTGGACGTCGCAATTATTCCCAGGCACCGAAAACTTCCGCCAGTATCGATGATATTCCGGATCATCTGCTGCGAAAAAAACAACCCCTGCTGCCGGAAGTTTCTGAAATGGACACCGTGCGTCACTACACGCGGCTGTCGCAGAAGAATTTTTCCATTGACACCGAATTCTACCCGCTGGGTTCCTGCACGATGAAATATAACCCGCGTGCATGCAATGCGCTGGCCATGCTGCCGCAGTATCTCAGCCGGCATCCGCTGGCGCCGGAAGATACCGGACAGGGCTTTCTTGCCTGCATGTACGAATTGCAGGAAATTCTCAAAGACGTCACCGGCATGGCCGGTATCACCCTCGCGCCGATGGCTGGCGCGCAAGGTGAACTGGCAGGCGTGATGATGATCCGCGCCTACCACGAAGCCCACGGCGACTTCGAGCGTACCGAAATTATCGTACCCGATGCGGCGCACGGCACCAATCCTGCTACGGCAGTGATGTGCGGTTTTAAAGTGGTCGAAATCCCGACTGACAAAGAAGGCAATGTCGATCTGAACGCACTCAAGGCCGCCGTCGGTCCGAAAACCGCCGGTCTGATGCTGACCAATCCGTCTACATTGGGTGTTTTTGAAGAAAACATTGCCGAAATGAGCCGCGTCGTGCACGAGGCAGGTGGCTTGCTCTACTATGACGGTGCCAACCTGAACGCCGTACTCGGCAAAGTGAAACCGGGTGACATGGGTTTCGATGTCATCCATATCAACCTACACAAGACCTTCTCAACACCACACGGTGGCGGCGGACCGGGTTCCGCACCGATAGGCGTTGCAAAACGCCTGCTGCCGTTCATGCCGGTACCATTTGTTACGCTGGAAGACGGCAAATACCGCTGGATTACCGAACAGGAAAGACCACAATCGATCGGTCATTTATCCGCACACATGGGTAATGCCGGCGTGCTTCTGCGCGCCTACATTTATGTCCGCCTGCTCGGCAGAGAAGGCATGAATCGCATCGCCGAATTCGCCACGCTGAACGCCAATTACCTGATGGCGGAGCTCAGAAAAATCGGCTTTGAAATTGCGTATCCGACACGCCGGGCAAGCCATGAATTCATTGTCACCATGAAAGACATCAAGGATAAAACCGGCGTCACCGCGATGAATCTGGCAAAGCGACTGCTCGATAAGGGATATCACGCGCCGACAACGTATTTCCCCATTCTGGTGCCCGAGTGCCTGCTGATTGAACCCGCGGAAACCGAGTCCAAACAGACGCTCGATGCCTTCGTCACCGCGATGAAAGAAATTCTCGACGAAATTGAGCAGCAGCCCGACATGGTTAAAAGCGCACCGCACAATATGCCGCTGCGCAAACTCGATGATGTCAAGGCAGCGCGTGAACTGGATCTCTGCTGGAAACCCGGCGCGTAAAACACGCTCTGTTGCAAAACCGGCCGGTGCACCAGCACCGGTCAGCTCCATCAGCTACTCACGCACAACGTGCAAGACAGTTTGAGCAATGATTTTTCAACAAACCCACCATCCAAAATAACAGTTATGCGCACACTGATCTGCGGCTCGATCGCCTACGACAACATCATGGTCTTTCCGGATCATTTCAAAAACCATATTCTTCCTGAAAAAATTCATGTCCTGAACGTTGCTTTTTTGGTGCCGGAAATGCGCCGTGAATTCGGTGGTTGCGCGGGCAATATCGCCTATAATCTGAAAATGCTCGGCGGCGAACCGGTCATGATGGCGACTGTCGGCGACGATATCCAGCCCTACCGCGAACGTTTCGAACAGCTCGGGCTCGATCAGTCGAATGTACTGCACGTCAAGGATACCTTTACCGCGCAGGCGTTTATCACCACCGACCTGGATGACAACCAGATCACTGCGTTTCATCCCGGTGCCATGAATTTCTCGCACCTCAATTCTGTGCACGACGCCAAAAATGTTCAGTTGGGTATCATTGCACCGGACGGACGCGACGGCATGCTGCAGCACGCGCTTGAATTTCATCAGAACGGCATTCCGTTTATCTTCGATCCAGGTCAAGGCCTACCCATGTACAATGGTGACGAGCTGACGGACTTTATCGACAAAGCCGATTATGTGGCAGTCAATGATTATGAAGGCCAGCTCCTGCAGGAACGCACCGGCCTCACGCTGGAAGCGATCGCCCAAAAAACCAAAGCGCTGATCGTAACATTGGGGGCACAGGGCTCGACCATTTATACCGATGGCCAGCAAATCGACATTCCAAGCGTGAAACCACAGGACATCGTTGATCCGACCGGCTGCGGCGACGCCTATCGCGCCGGCCTGCTGTACGGTATCGCGCATGACATGGACTGGCAGACAACCGGACGGCTCGGTTCACTCATGGGTGCATTGAAAATCGCGCATCGTGGCGGGCAGAATCATTCGTTTACCCGTGACATGATCAATCAGCTTTATTTCGACCACTTTGGCAACCGGATTTTCTGACAAGCCGGACCTCCTCCCGGTAGCTCAATGCGAACCGAATCGCGGCAGCAACCCGGCAGAATCACTCCACTCCATTTTCGAGCAGAATCTGCAGGACTGGAAAAAAGTATATGCCTCCATCCGTGAAGTTGAAATCACAAGCAAAGGCTTTCTTTACCAGCAGGGGGATCGCTGTACCGATTTTTTCTGGATCAAGGAAGGTATTGTCAAACTCTCGCATCTGACGTTGCAGGGCAATACATTGACACTAGCGCTGCTCAAGCAAGGCGACATCATGGGCCGCCTGCAAAGTGATGCCGCCGCTCTTCCGTCGATGGAAGAAAGCGCGCAAGCGCTGGACAAGGTTGTGTGTTACCGCATCGGACACAATGACTTTAGGCAACTGATTTCCAGCCATATGGATTTGGCATGGCCGGTTTTTGAATCGATACATACCCGCCAGCGCCAGGTTGAGCATAAATTGCGCATGATTCTGACCCGACCGGTCGAGGAGCGAATTGTCGCCACACTGCTGGAACTCGCTCAGCTGTTTGGCGCACGCTGTACGCATGGTTATTCACTGGAAATTTTCCTGACCCAGCAGGAATTGGCTGATCTGGTCGGCGCCAGCCGTTCCGTAGTCAGCACAATTATGAACAATTTCAGAAGCCGCGGTATGCTGGAATACACGCGCGAACAGATCTGCGTCAATGACACCGCTTTTACCGATGGTTAATTTCTATCGGTATTACGGTGTTATCCGTTTTCGCTGGGCCTGTTCATACAGTATTTTTTTATAACAATTGTCAGTCCTTCCTTCTTGCGCACAGACAAAACTTTACAGCGAAATGATCTTGTTGGATAGTTTTTACACCACTACTTTGACACATTAGATGCCGTTCGGGGTTGTGAGCATCCATTCCATTAGGTCAGGAAGCGCTCTGAGTCATCCGATTGATTAATTTCCGTTCGGATACTTCTTTCAGAATAACGCAGCTGATCGGGATCAGCAGTAAAGTGACGACTGTCGAAAACAGGATACCGAATGCGAGTGTGATTGCCATCGGCATGATTTTTTCGGCATCCGAGCTTTGTTCGTTGATCAGCGGCAACAAACCCAGGAAAGTTGTGATCGCGGTCAGGAATATGGCGCGGAACCGTGCTTTTCCTGCACGCATTACGGCTTTGTAAATCGATACGTTTTTTTGTAGCGATTTATTGATCCGGGCTATTAATATCAGGCTGTCGTTGATCACAATCCCGCCTACGGCGAACATGGCGACATAGGATTCCAACGACAACGGAATATTCAGCAGTATATGGCCTGACACCGCGCCGATAAAGCCGAACGGAATTGCCAGCATGATCATGAGCGGCTGGGTATAGGAACGCAGCGGTACGGCCAGGAGCGCATAAATGCCCAATAATGCGAATGCGCCATAGCCCCACAGATTCGACATGGCTTCCTCCTGCTTTTGCCGGGTTTGGCCGGGTTCGATTTTTATTCCGGGATATTGCATTTCCAGAGCAGGAATGACATGTGTCCGCAGATCGGTCAGAACTATTTCAACATTGACTTGTTCTTTATACACTTCCGCACTGATGAGTTGAATACGTTCCCGGTTGTGACGAGTTATATTAGCAAAACCCGGTGTGTATTCAGCTTCGGCGATTGCGGCGAAAGGGACGGTGTTGCCGTCGGCCAGTCTGATCGGCATGCGATACAGATCGTCCAGAGAGCGGCGCTGTTCGGCAGGAAAACGTGTTATCACCCGGATTTCTTCGCGGTCATGGAAAAACCGCTGTACTTCCAGTCCTAAAAAACCATTGCGGACCTGTTCACCCAGGCCCTGCATGGTCAATCCATGAAAGGCGGCTTCCGGTTTAAGGCGGAGGTTTAACTCGGGTTTGCCGGCCTGCATGGAGCTTGTCACACTGTGCACGCCGGCATAGGAAGCGAGTTTCGCTTTGAGTGCTTCTCCCGCTGCGCTTTGCAATGCACTATCGGGTGCGATCAGTTTCAGCTCAATCGCTTTGGCGGACTGCGTTGCGGATATGCCGAGATTTCTGGGCCAGAAGGTCTGGAAAGAAAGTGTTGTGCCCGTCGGGAGTTCACCGAAACGTTTCTGCCATTCCTGTTTGATGTCATCCACTCTGGAGCGGATACGCTCATCAATGGCCATTTCGATATTGACAAAGCCGATGTAGTCATCGCTTACAGCCACGACATGCTGAAAGCTGTCCTTCAGTACGGATGATACACCGGCGCCGAATGTGTTGTTCAATTCAAGGCGGATGTCGCTGGCGATCTGTTCCAGGCGTCTCACGTGGCTGTCCACTTCTTCAAGCGGTGTTCCGGCCGGATGTTCCAGTACCGCAACCAAATAATAATCGTTCACAGGCGCATCCATGACACTTTGCACTCGGCCGGAAAAAACCAGCGCCCAAGTGATCAGCAGCAATATAACAAATATGGATAACGCGATGTAACGAAATCGCAGTGTTGTTTTCAGTACTGGGATATAGACATTTCTGATGAATCCGTGCAATGCGGCATCGACTTTTGTCTGGATCGCATCCAATGAAAAAATCGATTGCTTGCGGCCTGAAGCCGGTCTGGTGGTATACATGGCCAAATGCGCAGGTAAAATGAGCAATGTTTCCAGTAAGGAAAAAGCCAGCGCCAGCATGACAACCGCGGAAATGTTGTACATCAGATAGCCGCTCAAGCCGGGCAGGAACATACCCGGTATGAAAGCGATCATGGTGGATAAAACCATCAATATCACCAGCGGCGCAACCTCCAGTGTGCCGCTGATTGCGCCGGATAAGCCAGTCCGCCCTTGCTGTTCGTGCGTATAAACATTCTCGCTGACGATGACCGCGTCATCCACTACGACGCCCAATACCATGATCAATGCCGCAATCGAATAGGTGTTCAGAGAAATACCCAATATGGGCATAACCCAGAGGGTGCCGAGAACCGATATCAGAATCCCGCAGCTGACCCACAAAGCCAAATGGAAGCGCAGTGTCAGCGTTAGGACCAGCAGAATCAGCAGAAAGCCGAAAAATGCCGAACTCAACAGCATGGACATATTCTGCTGATAGTATTTCGACCAATCGTCCCAAGTGGTGATACCCACGCCATCCGGTAAGGTGGAACGGTAGGCATCAATAACCTCATTAACTGCTTCGACCGTACTGACAATCCGGTTTTTTGATTTTACAAATATTTGCACAGCCGGTTTGCCATCAATCCTGATCAGTAAGTCCTGTTCTCTGGTAGTTTCATAGATCCGGGCGATATCACCCAGCAGCAGGAGCGCACCCTGTAGATCGGCGCGCAAGCTGATGGCGGCATAGTCAGCCACTGTCATCGCCTGTCCCTTGCTTCTCAGCAACAGTTTGCCGTCGGTTTTTTTGAGTTCTCCCGCGGGGATATTATTGGATGCCGCCTGAATCGCGGCGGCAACTTCCTCGAAGCTCAACGCATAGCGGTGCAGATCCGACTCTGTGATTTCTATTGCAATTTCATAGGGCAGCAGCGGCCAGGAAAAAAGTTCGCCGATATCCGGATGCTTGCTCAGCATCGCCCGCAGCTGATCGCGCTGACGCATCAGGATTAACCGGTCAACTTCGCCGTGTACCATGACGATCACGGCGGAAGTATCCATTTTCACTTCCCGGATTCTTAATTTCTCGGCACCTTTCGGCAAAGCCGGGATTCGGTCCATTCTCGCCTGTACGGCAGCCTGAAAATGCGTCGGATTGAGTGTGGGATCAAATTCTATGAAGATTTCACATTCTGCCTGATGCGCGATGGTGTTGATATGCCGGATCCCGGCCAGATCATGAATGGCTTCTTCGATCGGAATACAGAGCGCCCGTTCCACTTCGGCGGGGCTGACGCCGGGGTAAGCGATTCCAATCTGCAGTTGATTCTGAGGCGCGGGTGGAACCGTATACCGATCCGATATCGATAGGCCGAGCAATCCACCAGCAATGATGACAAGCATTAAAAAGTTAGCGGCAATAGGATTGCGGGCGAACCAGATAATGAGCTTCATGGATTCGGTTGTGTATCGGGGGCGCTTTCTACCGTTTTCTCACCGCCGGTTGGATGTGCTGCGTGAGCGGGAACGACCGGTGTTACCAGCATGCCGTCAACCGGGTGGTGCAGGCCAGAAACAAGCACGTGCTCGCCAGTGTTTAAACCCGCTTTAATAGTGATTTGCTCATGTTCCCTTCGGAATATGTCCACCGCGCGCAAGCGCAGGCGATTGTCCTGATCAACTACGGCAACGTGATTATTTTTAAACAGCGCACCGGCTGGCAGGACAATCAGATCATCAAACCAGCGGCCTTCGATACGTGCTTCCACAAATAGCCCTACCGGTAAACTGACCGGAGACGATTCAGGCCGGGATGGTCTGGATTTTCCGGTACCGAAAGGATCTGGAACCTGTGCGACCACGATTGTCATGCCGGTTTTTTCATCGATCACATCTTCGCTGCGCACGATATGACCCTGCCAGGTTTGTTGCTGTCCCTGGTAATATGCCATCAGCGTTACCGGTATTTTCTTGGCGGAACGCGCCTGGCCGGATAAACCGGCCAGATCGAGAAATGCCAGTTCCTGAGTATTGATGGGAAGACGTATTTCCGCAAGATCAGTACTGTAGATTCTTCCCAATATTGCGCCGCTGCTAATAAATTGACCGAGGCCGACTTCCTTGCTGCGCACCCGGCCGTTGAACGGCGCACGAATATCGGTGCGTTGCCTGAGCAATTGGGCATTCTTCAATTCTTCCTGTTCAGCGGCCAGCTTTGCTTTCTTTTCCCTGAGCTGTGGAATCCGCAGGCTCAGCGGATTCGGGGCTCCCTGCCCCAGATGCTGCCATTCATCACGTGCCTGCTCAGCTTCAGCTTCTTCCCGCGTCAACTGGTACTGCGCTTCCATAACTCTGGCCTGGGCTTGTGCCACGCGCAGATCATATTCTGCGGGATCGACTGAAACCAGCAGATCCCCTTTTTTGAAAAATCCTCCGCTGACAAAAGCCGGCGAAATTTTGATAATGTTCCCGGAAACCCCGGTGACCATATCGATTTCGGTCTGGGCCTGGACGCGCCCTTGCGAGCGCACATCCAAACGCAACCGTGCGGGTGTTACTACGATGATTTGCACCGGTGGCGGTTTAGTGGTCTCTTCTTCTTGCTGATCGGTCTGCGGCGGAAACTGCACAATCGCAAAAGCTGCCAATCCACCGATAATCGTGATCAATAATGCGACGAACAACTGCCGGGATATTTTCATTGATACCTAATAATCGGATATATCAGTGTGTCGTCACGTAACGGATTCCATCGCGCGTTTCTGCTGCGCATCAGGTGACAATGAGTCTGGGGATGAAACGTAATGGCTGTGAAGCTGGGTGGCAGGTGTTTTGAATATATATTAGATCCGCGGATATTGTCCGTTTTCATGGTTGCTTGCCAGACTGTAATCCATCGTAAAGATCTGCATCCGGCGGTTGTCAATTGCAGTATTATCAGGGGAGTAACGCACATTTAAGGCTCTATTTAATCTGTATTCTGTATGATTTAATTTCAAAATGTCGGCAGTTTTATCGCGTATGCCTATTGGCGTCAATACCGGTCAGCATTCTACGGTAAGCGCCGCCAGATAATCATCAACGGGTACCTCGATCAACCAGCCTTTTAATCTGGGCCATGCCGGATAATCGCAGACGATCTGATAATCGGTATTGTCACTGGATAATATGGAAACCGCTTGCAGATGTTCGGAAATTCCGAAGCCCAGTGCTTTTAATGCGGATTCCTTGGCAACCCAGTGGCGCATGAATGCTTGCTGCGACATCTGAGCCGATTGACGTTCCAATGGCGAAAACACATGTTGACTTATACTGTGCACATCTATAAGCCGATCAATATATTCGATATCCACACCAACCCGTTGATGACTGGACAGTGCGATCAATGCAAAGCAGCCTGCATGCGAAACATTGAATTCAATATTCGCATTACCTTGCAAACCGGGTTTTCCGTATTCATTCGCAGTTAAAAGCAAAGCTTCCGGTGCCATCATCGTGCGCGCAGCCAGCAGTCTTCTCAATGTCGCTCTTGTAACGACCGAACGTACGCGATCCGCATGAAAATGCAGAGACGATGCATGTTTGCGCTCACTGTCATTCAGTATCGACAGATCGGAATCATGCAGAGGTACTTGTAAATTCAGTGTCAGCAGCCAAACTTCAACACCTGCCGGAACTGCTTGGGGTAATGCCAGCAATTGCATAGATTACGATAGTACTCAATGTACCTCTATTTTTACTGGCTGATTATCGGATGACGGTACACCTCGCGCTGACAGCTTGTTACGCGCCGCCCGTTTTTTCCACCAGATATAAACGCCCGTGACGCTGAGCATTGCAACAACCAGTCCCATCAGAGAAATCAGAATACGCCCTGGTAAGCCGAGGATGCGTCCCGAGTGCAGTGGAAATTGAGCCTGTAAAAAAATATCGGCAGCTGTTCCTTTCCAGGGCAAGACCTCGCCGAGATATTGTCCGTTCATGCCGTCGTAAAATAAGCTCTTGTGACCAGCTCCGCCGGTTCCATGATCAGCTTCCGGATAATGAAACTGCACACCATAGATACCAAACTCCTGGGAATAAAAGATAGCGCCTGCCGGTTCCTGCCATCCCTTCTCTTTTGCATCTTCCTCGGCGATCGCGACAGTTTCGGCAAAAGTCAGAACGGGCGTAATTGGCTCATGCTTCGATCTGGGTTCACGGGACTCGAACGGTGTGGGGGTCAACTGGGAAAAATTGTTCATAATCGGAAAAAACACTTCCCGATATAGATTCATTGAGAATGCCGTAAAAGCAACGATGAACAGGATTCCCCATGTCCACAGACTGATTGCGCGGTGTAAATCGAAATTCAATTTATATGTGCTTGCGTTGGTGCGGATTTTCCATGCAGGCTTCCAGCGCTGCCAGAAACTTTTGGTGCCGCTTGTTTCTTCGGTATCCGATGCATCATTTGACCGCCAGTCGGCGGCTTTGTGTTGAGATCGCTTACGGGCGGGCAATGTGAGATAGGCGCCCACGAAACAATCAAATGTCCACAGGATTGCAATGATGCCCAACAACCAGATACCCCAGCGGTCAATACCCCACATCTCAGGTAAATGCAGAGAAAAATGCAATTTATATAGAAAGGAAACGAATGTTTCCTTGGAAATCGGCCAGACAGCGCCCCATTCCCGCTTGCCGAGTTCATCGCCGGAAACGGGATCGATGAAAATCTGATTAAATCCCGGTTCGAACAACCTGTTGGTGACCGGATCAACGCGTGCATCGACGCCTAATTCCAGTGACTTGCCTGTTTCCACCATCAATGGGATAAACTGGACAGCAATTTCCGGATAGCGTTCTTCCACCTGCTGTGCGAGCAGCAACGGTGACTGTATCGGACCGGAAGAATGTGTTTCAACCAGATGCGGATTTAACAGCTCATCCAGTTCGTGATCCCAGGAGATCACTGCACCGGTTATTCCCGTCAGAAATAAAAAGACCGCTGTTACCAAACCAATCCAACGATGTACGATTGTCCAGAATACGCGCATAGTGTTAGCTCCCAGTAAAAACGATCTTTCCTAGAATATTTTGCAGAAAATCTTTAATTAAGATGAATACACTGATAAACACTGGTTTGCTTCTTGAGCGATTGCTATTGAGTTCAGAGAGTTGCATGCACACTATTCTTCTTCATTCGCACGGGTCCGTGAGTGTCCGCTTGTTTATACGTTATCGTACAGGTTTTTGTATATTAATACAAATCATTCTCATTTATGTTTGCAAGCTATTATTCAATGACACGTGATAAACAGATAGATCGAGAGATCGAGAGATCGAGAGATCGAGAGATCGAGAGATCGAGAGATCGGCAAGCAGTGTATGTTTCTGATCCATTATTTTAAATGGGCTGCTCAAACTCATAATCGATATTTGTTAAGACACGTTGGCAAACAGAATTCTTTTTTCGCTAATCAGGCTTATACTGACTTTGCCACAAAATTTCACTGCCCTTGCCAAGTTTCTCCCGGACAACGCGGCGGTACTGGCGGAGCGATCTTCGCAGTGCCTGTTGTTGGCTTTGTATATGTCATCGTACTGGTTGTACAAGTGGAATAATACTCAGTAGCAGTACAACAAACCGTTAGGTAGGCAGGGATGTTTCATAAAACTGAGAAAATACCAAACTACACAGCAAGCACGTAAAGTTATCCTGCTGCATACAAATGAACTGTTAAGCAAGTTTACGCTCAGGTACAAATGATACATTGAAACCAGTGCCTGACTGCAAAAACAGGATATTTTGCTATAAAACTTCAGAAGTTGATGTCGAATTCTGCGGTTAAATACCGCGCATGATTCTGGAATGCAGTAGAAGTGTAGAACATAATAGAAAATCGTGTTCTACACTTCATATTCATGAGATAAAAAGAGGACAGTTCATGTTACAAAAGAACTGGCCTCTTTATAACCATTCAGAAGTGAATATTGATTGATTTGTTTTTTGGATTATGCGAATGCTTCCAATATCAGGAACATGAGCAGTATGAGTACGATTGCGTAATAAGTACCGGGCAGCTTTTCCATTATATTTCTCCAGTGAAAGAATGTTAAAAATGTTAATCAGGTTTTTTGTATTCTGAGTAGTTATTATACAGAAAATTCACAAAAACTTCACAAAAAAATTACAAAAACTTCACAAAATCTTTTACCCATTCGTAATACCCTAATAATAATGAGGAATTTCTATTAAGTAGCGGCTTTTACAAACCCCTATTTCATAAAAATGAGACCTTTGTACGGCAGAAAGAAAAAAAGTGATCAAAGCTTGAGGGCTTATCCCGAGCTCGGGTTAATATAGTTGACCAGACCGGCTCAAACCGTTAAGATTGGCATCTTTTTTGAATCCCCGATAGCTCAGTCGGTAGAGCG
>JAHBZZ010000024.1 GCA_019635215.1 Nitrosomonas sp. | reverse complement strand
ATCGATAATGTTTCGATGGTTGGTATCCTTAAGTCTATGCTTAAGCAGCCAAATGGCGACAAGAGGCTCAAATGTATTGCCAATAACAAAAACCAGACTTGATTCTATCGATTTATCCGCCAAATAGTTGCCTAAAAAAACTCCTAGAGCGATACCGGGCCAGAGCCTATATCCACCGATGAGCAGAGCGGCCAAAGCCAGCCCACTTGGCGGCCAGATAGGCGAGAAGATTCCATGGGCTGCAAAATTGTCAATAATGATCTTTGCCAGTACCGCATATATGATCGCAAGCAACGACACAGAGCTGATATTCATCCATTCATTTATTGGAAATTTTTTCAAGGCAAAATTAATTTGAAGTTTTCTTAAGAAGGATATATCTATAGAAACTGTTAGACGTTGTATGGATGGTCGCGTATCGATATATTAAGAATATATGCACACCATCGAACGGATAGGAATTTGTCCGGAAATGCACCTCCTATCAAATTTCACACAAAAAACCGAACTGCTGATCAGTATGCTGATACATGATCAATAAATACAAATAAAAATCCAACAGTAACAATAAATAAAATCGCCCGATTTTATCGTAAACCAATTATCGGTGTTGTATATGTTAATAGTTAAATTTTTGGAATATTACAGTAAGTATCTGTAATTCATTCTACTTCGTTTGTCAGATTATTGATTCGCTGAGGGATTGACAAGACGATGGGCAATTCCGAAGTTATGCATCACAAATTATTATCGCTACAGAGAACAGCACCTTTTCGCAAAAATAAGCTACAAAGGAGATTCAATTGTCCTCTTATCAACCACAGTCAGTATGCCGCTGCACACGGCTAACGCCAGTAGCCGGTTTTCTTAGCCGTAAACGAAAGGGGTTTCCGATAGAATCGTGAGCGTATATGACATGTACAACAGCAAAAACGCTGCTCTTCCCGCCTGGCACCCCTACCGATAAAAACGCTCCATCTGGCGGAACGGATAATCCGGCTCAAAAGAATCTTCAAATCCTCACCACCGCGACTTGTAGCCTGATTCACACAGGAATGCCGAGCCTGCTCTTTTTATTAAATAAAAAATCTTTTTAATACTTAGCGCAGACACAGCCAAAAAATAACCTGCTCATTGGAATTTACATAACCAAGCTTAAATAATCAATTCATTCTGAGCAGGACACTTTTTCTTGCTTTTAAAGATATCGATCGATGGTCACCAGTCACTTACTCTGCTGTTAACAACTTTCTTGCTTATTGGTTTTGGATAGCTTCTTTCCGATGAAGTCAGCTTGGGCCAGCTTGATTTTGTGGATGCGCTTCCAGTCATGGATTGTTCCCTTCCTATTTTAAAAATAGATATTGCACCCAGTAAATCCTTTGCCTGAGTCTCTAATGATTCGGCAGAGGCAGCAGCTTCTTCCACCAGCGCCGCATTTTGCTGAGTAACATTATCCAACTGCATAACAGCCTGATTAACTTGCTCTATTCCTGAGCTCTGCTCCCGGGAAGCTGATGATATTTCTGACATAATCTCCGCCACTTTTTGAATGGAAGTTACAATTTTATCCATTATGCATCCTGTTTCATTGACTAAATTGGCGCCCGCCTGAACTTTAATAGTGGAATCATCGATCAGGGATTTTATTTCCTTTGCTGCTGTTGCACTTTTTTGTGCAAGATTCCTGACCTCATTTGCAACAACAGCAAAACCTTTGCCTTGCTCACCTGCGCGCGCGGCTTCTACCGCCGCGTTCAGGGCAAGTATATTAGTTTGAAACGCAATGCTGTCTATGACGCCAATAATGCTGCCTATTTTCTGTGAGCTTTCGTTAATTGAAGACATTGTGGTTTTCACATCTCCCATCATTTGCCCACCCTTTGATACTATTTCAGCAGCCTCGGAGGATAATTGACTCGCTTGTACGGAATTTTCCGCATTCTGAGAAACTGTAGATGTCAGTTCTTCCATACTTGATGCAGTTTCTTCAAGCGATGCCGCTTGCTCTTCAGTGCGCCGTGACAAATCCAAATTACCGTCTGCAATTTCACTTGACGCGCGGAATACAACTGACGCGCTGTTTTGCACATCCGATACGGTAGTTCTGAGATTGATAGCCAGTTGCCCAAGTGCTTTGATCAATTGACCAAAATCACCGATATATCGATTACTGATTTTGATACGCAAATCGCCAGAAGCAAGTGAGTTGGCCATTTCAACTGAATCATGCAGTGGTTTAAGCGTTTCATTCCTGATCAGATACCATGCAGTACACAACGCAGTAATACCAGCCGCTGAAAACAGGACTATGAGATTACCGGACCAGAATGCCGATTCCGGATACTGCAAAACCGACCAATATGCAAAGATCACACTCGACAACACGATTCCGGGTATTGACAGATAAAGCGCAATGCGTTTCCCAAAAGTCATCTGAAAAACAGAACCAATCCTTCCCAAGAGATCAGTACGAACGATATCTCCATTCTCAATCTTAAGATTTTTTGCTTTTCCTTCCAGAAATTGCCGATAAATCGGCTCAATATTTTCAATTAACTGTCGTGAAGGCTTGGTTCTTACGGACAGGTAACCGGTAGTTATTCCATTTTGCCGTATTGGGGTGGCATTCGCTACAACCCAATAAAAATCACCGTTTTTACGGCGATTTTTAACTAAGCCTGTCCAAGGTTTTCCTGATTGCAATGTTTTCCATAAATCTTCAAAACCTTCCGGTGGCATATCAGGGTGGCGAACAATATTGTGGGCTTTTCCGATCAATTCCTCACGTTCAAACCCACTTACTTCAATGAATGTCTGATTAACATAGGTTATTCTGCCTTTTGTATCCGTAACGGACAATATCAGATCACCATCATTAATTGGATATTCATGATTTGTAACAGGAAGATTCACACGCATTTTTAGTCACCATTTAAATTAAGAAATGGTTTCTTAACGGTAAACAGATCAAATTCCGTTTGATATAAATCAAACAATGTTAAGTTTTGCTGATACTTTGAAATAATCATTGAGAATCTCCATCCATTGAACGGAATGGGCAGATTGAGCAATAAGGAATTTTATACCCACTACGCGTACACAGACTTACACCACCGAAGCGGTATACGATTCGGCAGGGAAAGCGCTTGGAGCCGGTCAGAAGATACTTTAACCAGTAAAATTCATGTTTCGGATACGCTGGATAACTTGCGGGATTTTATACTGATCAATGGGCAGGTCAGTGATATCGGGCAAGCTAGGAATTTAATGGCCTTGATACCAGAAGGAGCAGCTGCGCTGCTGGATGACAAAGGTTATGATAGCGATATTTTATTTATTCCGATAAATGTATTGAAAGTGTCATTCCAGCACGCAGCAATCGAAACAATCCGGGTAGTTGTATCAAGAAACTGCCAGACCTGTGCAAGAAAAAACCAGCCGGGGCATATTACTGCGCAAGGCTGGTTAAAGGAGAGATTAACAATACAGAAAGAACGAATGACCACTACTTTTCAATAAACATACACGAATACTAAATAATATGACGCCGTCATGCTGTGTTTTTTGTCACAACGACCTAGTCCACATCAAAATCCGGTGTCTATAAATATCTTATAAAGTCAGTTCAATCTTATTACCTGCAAGGAGAGATCACCATGTTGATTGGCGTTCCAAAAGAAATCAAAACACATGAAAATCGCGTCGGACTAACCTCAGCCTCGGTCCGTGAACTGGTTTTACATGGCCATCAAGTCATGGTTCAGAACAATGCGGGACAAGCGATTGGCCTTGATGATGATTTGTATCGAACGGCAGGTGCGGAAATCATCGATACCCCGGAAGAAATCTTTTCCCGAGCAGAGCTGATTGTTAAAGTAAAAGAACCGCAAGCCGCTGAACTGCGTTTATTACGCCCTGGCCAGATTCTGTTTACCTACCTGCATCTGGCACCGGACCCTGTTCAGGCACAGGGATTACTCGATTCGGGTTGCATTGCCATCGCATATGAAACCGTTACCGACCAGTATGGCGGGCTACCATTGCTCGCACCGATGAGCGAAGTGGCCGGCCGCATGTCGATCCAGGCCGGTGCGCATGCGCTGGAGATGGATCAGGGCGGGCGCGGTATGTTATTGGGCGGTGTATCCGGCGTTCCATCGGCAAAAGTTGTCGTTATCGGTGGCGGTGTTGTCGGCATCAATGCCGCACGTGTCGCTATGGGTATGGAAGCACATGTCACCGTTTTGGACAAATCAATACACCGCTTGCAGCAATTGGATATGCATTATGGCTCGCGGATCAATACTGTTTTTTCAACCATTGATGCTATTGAAGAACATGTGTCCTCGGCCGATCTGGTGATCGGCGCAGTATTGATACCAGGGGCGGCAACGCCGCGCCTGATCAGTCACAAACTGGTTCAAGCCATGCATCGGGGTTCTGTGCTGGTCGATGTCGCGATCGACCAAGGCGGTTGTTTTGCCACATCACGCCCCACCACACTGGCTGATCCAATGTATATCCTGGACGGCGTTGTACATTATTGCGTATCCAACATGCCTGGCGCTGTTGCGCGTACATCGACTTTTGCATTGAATAACGTGACATTGCCGTTTGTCCTGTCGATTGCTAAAAACGGTTGCCGGAAAGCACTCATGGATGATCCGCACCTGCGTGACGGTTTGAATGTGTGTCAGGGACACATCACGCATCAGGCCGTAGCGCGTGAACTGGGCAAATCCTATACAGATCCCGTGACGTTACTACAGAAATAAATACGGTAAACCCGCCCAGCTACTCAGAATCTGCGCAAGATCATGATTAAGGGATGCAGTGCAATTTCAACGTAACGATGCGCTCTTCGGTGAGATCTGGAGCAGGCTCTCAGACAATTACAATACTGTTCCGGCTTTTCTTGGCCTGATACAGTGCGTTATCCGCAGCCAGGAAAAGCGTATCGGACTGAATGTCTCTGGCATGCGTACACACCTTGCACCCCATCGAAACCGTCAGATACTGATGCACCTGACTGCACTCATGCTTGATCGCCAGTGCGATGATACTATCCTGTATCTGATGCAGCAGATCGCTGATCTGCTTTGCACTCATGTTACTGAAAATGATGCCGAACTCCTCTCCGCCAAGCCTGAAGATAAAATCATTTGTGCGCTTGAGGTTCTGCCGCAGCGCGCGCGCCACTTCGGTCAATGCGTGGTCGCCGGCCTGATGACCGTAGCAATCGTTATAGTTTTTAAAAAAATCGATATCCAGAATACATAAGGCGATCATCGTATTCGCACGCTGCGCGTGTTTCAGTTGTTGCTCCAAAATATTATCAAAATGACGGCGATTGAACAGTGAAGTCAATTTGTCGGTAATTGAAAGCGCTTCAATACGCTTTTTGTCAGTAATATCCTGCAGGATATTGGTATAGCCATGACCATACACGTTTGCGGCTTCGGGTATGATTTTAGAATAAAGCCATATTTTCTCCTGATTATGATGCGTGATTTCGATTTCACCTTCCCAGGTTTGTCCAGTCTGAATTATTCGGCTAATGTGCATGTAACGAGAGTCATTTTCGCCATCGGGCAGAAAAAAGAAACTCGGTTTACCAATGAAATCCGATTTAACACCATCCAGAGCCCGGCATAAGGAGTTAGTCATTTCTTTGACATGACCGTTCTGATCCAAATAGGCGATCATGATATGCTGGTCAATTAATACAGCTCTCTGGTCAATCGTAATCTGCACAGCTGATAATTTGTAATAAATCCTGACGCCTAACCATATCGTCACCAGAACGGCGATCAATGAAGTGGCCAGCAATTTATTCTTAAAATCATCAATGGAATCAGCCATCACAGCGTTATCATGCTGAAGCATACGCTGATGACTGACAACCATCTGATTGAGAATACCGCTGATCTGCCGATTCATCTCAATGACCTGCGTTCTTAACAGATAGTTGGCGCGATTGTAATCTTCACCCTGCCTGATCGAGAATGTTGTACGTGTCAGAACATTCAGTGTTTCTCTATTTCGCACCAGATCTTCAATAATTTTCCGGCCATCTGGTGATAAAAGGTTGCTCATCGTACGGAGTACATCCAGATAGTGCTGATTCGCTTGCCAGGCTTCATTAAAATCCTGAATGAAATGTTCTTTTTCCGTCAGCATAAAAGAGCGAATATGTGCAAGCGCTTTGCCCAGCGTATGACGAAACCGGAATAATGCAATCAAAAACTCCTTACGTTCCAGACTGACTTCTTTATTTTCTTCCAAATCAACCAAGTCAATAACACGGTCGGTCATTAACAGCAGCATCGGCGTAATTTTTTCCGCCAATAGCTGATTAGCCGGCAAATTGCCATCCTGATGCACCAATTCAAGAATTTCAAGCTGAGCTTTCTCAAAATTGTCCAGAATACTGTGTAATGTGTCGAGATGAAATTTATCAGTAGATTGATTCCAATTGCGTGACAACTGCACCATTTGCGCTTCAGCAATACGAATTTTTACCCAGTTATCCTGAAATTCATCCTTGAAATGTTCCTCCTTAAGCAGCATCCAGCTTCGCAACGAACCTAGCGTCTGATGCACGAGATTTTCCATTGATGTGCTGACATATAATGTCGGAATATCTGTCTGCGTAATGGTTCTGGCTTTTTTTTGCAGCGCAATTATCTCTGTAAAGCTGATAATAACCATTAGCGCAAAAATACAGACGATCAGACCAAAACCCAAGTTGATCATTTTTTTTGTGGGATGTTGTAAAGGCATGAAATGATTTATAGTTTCATGAAGCATGCGCGTGTAATTCCGAACACAGGCATTTTGAGATATGGATTGTGCTTATCATCATTCAATGATGTTATGTATTATTTTTATCAGTCTTAAAAATATGAATTACGTACTTAAATTAATGCATGACTATTACTGCTACAGCAAAAATTGTAACGCCCCTGCAAAATGGCACGTATGATAAAAGGCACATCACGCAATCGCTATACCTGCAACCCCAGCACGAGGCAAGAAACGGATCAGCGGATATCAGGCACGAGCCTTTATATAAAAAAGTATTGCGTTTTGCTATTCCTAAGACATGCAATATTCATGCCATTCCTTCAAAGAACCCATATATAAAATAATATCAATGAATTAAATCAACAACCCATTATGCTAAGGCAACACAAGTGCAAAACTGTAAAAAAATCAGACAGCACCTAATCAACACGCCAGGATTCCTGGGAACGCCTCTTCCGGGTACTCAGGTTTATCCATCGAACGGCCTTCCTAACTATTTGAAGTACTCCTTGCCCAAAATTGATTCTATTTTTCCGTAATGTGTAATGATTAAGAATCAAGTATCGATATAGCACTGATTTGGTATACAATTTTGCAATTAAAACCACTAATAGCTATTGAACAAAACAGTCAGCAGGAAGGTCTGTAAATTTTTCTGACAAATACAATTCAGTTAGAGGAGAAACAAGCGTTGAAATTACATCTCGCAAATTTTGGGCAGAACAATGTTTTTTCCGGCTATGGTGAAGGCTATGTCATGATCAATAAAATTCGTCATGAAAAAAACTTGATTGTTTTTCCTGATCAGCTTATCGAACATTGGCCTGTTGCATCCGTGTCAGAGCTTAATCTCGAGCACTTCGACAATGTCCTGTCGCGAAAACCGGAAATCATCCTGCTCGGCACCGGCACGCAGATCCGTTTTCCCGATTACAGTCTGATAGCCAGAATCACACAGACGAGAATCGGTTTTGAAGTTATGGATACACAAGCCGCCTGCCGCACCTATAATATTCTGGTAGAAGAAGGCCGCCAGGTGGCTGCGGCGATTATCTTGTAAAGTACAAATAATTTGGCCCGTTAAAAGCAGATATCAAAATCCGTCACGAAGTACAACAAGCTCAGACCAGCAATGCATGACAAAATGACTGGAAGCAAATTATGACGACTGAGCGCTAGAGCAACTTCGATTTAAATATACTCTAGTGCGGATCGGCAATAATGAATGTAGAACCAATTTCCAGATCACCCAAGCCGGTTATTTCCGGCTCTATCACATCAAGGTTGTCATCCACCGCGATGAAATGCTGCCGTATGGGAATTGCAACGCTCCAGGGATATTTAGGGGTAACTTCACAGACACCGGCACTCGACCGAGTTTCTGCGGCACTGTCGGTCAAATCAAACAGCGCATTTCCCCTCGGGGTAATGCGTATTATTGAGAAACTTGTCACCCGGTCGATAAAATCAAGTTGCTGAATATAGGATTGTACGTCGTGTCTGTTGATTCTCCAGCCGAAATGTGTGGTATATCCCTCAGCATCATGCCATGGAGAAAGATATGCGGAAATGGCTTCATTCAATTTGCCAATGAGCATGCCTGTTTTACGGTGATGCTTCAACTTAACGATACATCGTACCTGTATGGTTTCATACACCGGGTTGACAAAATGAAGTGAAACAAATGGCGGTATATATTGTTTGATAAAATCCCTGACCTCACCGATCAGATGACCGCTAACCCACAATTGCCTATCGTAGCGTATCTGTTTATCCGGATAAGGCAATAACGCGACAGTTACATGCCCGGGACATATCCACGATGCAAATTGCTGCACACATGAATCATATCTGGGAGCCATATTCGCAAAGCATTTGACCTTATAGATCTGCGGAAAATGGGCCAGAATCATCTGTTCATAATCTATGGGCAGCAAAGCACGGCTCTTGTGACGCAAACGTTCACTCATACGGGTGCGCATAGTCACTTTATCCTCAGCGGATTTTCCACCTGCTGAGGCCTGAATTTGGCAAACATGATCCAGCCCGGGAATCGAGATTTTGGCCTGTTTAATGCTTCCGGCCGGCAACGGATAGAATAACAAACGATGACTCTCACCGGCTGCACCGTCATTAACCGACCGGATCACTTTAATTCCCTGCGCATAGATGGCGTAAAGGCTGCAGAATTTCTCAAGATCATAATCGGCGGAAACGCGCAACCAGTAAAGATTATCCGGCATAACTGTATTATTCAGGTTAATGTCCGGCGGAACATCGAGCGTTACAATCCCGGATGTTATGAAACCATGGGTGGCATCCGAAATAATATGCCGGGCTGTCAGCGGAATCCATTGATTGGATGATAAGTAAAACCAGTGTAATGGCTCACCGGTCACTTTTTCCGTGGGCAACGCATTTTCGCGCAGGTCAAAATAAAGCCTCAGCTCCCCACCTGATTCGAACCCGCTGAGTCCGATCAATAAATTTCCGGAAAAGTGATAACACGGCAACAACGAAATGGATGTTCCGGAATGTGTGGCCGCATCTTCCCATCCCATCGGATGGAGATGAATCAAACGATCCTGATAAGCCTTTTGCGCGCCTTTTTCCAATTGATGGCCTGTTATTTTCACAGAGGCCCGGTAGTTCGCATGAATCGTGTCGATGAGCGGCGTATAAGGCGCATTGGGCTCTTGCTTAACTTTCTTGATTATTCGTTGTCTGGCATTGTGTGTCAGCACTCGCGCCAGAATCTGCGGATATTTTTTATGGCCGAAAGCTTCTACGGGTTCTGTTAGGGTGAATTTAAAAAAACCGTTTCTGGTGGCGGATGTATAACCGGTTTCCGTTATCGATTGTTCGTAATCCGATACATTCCAATACGGTAATAGTACGTTACACGACAACTGACGGATTTCACTCACTGCATCAACGGTCTGGCTGGTGTTTTTGATCTGAAACAAAGTATCCGCAGTGTCTGGTTCCGTATACTCCGGAAACCATTTGTTTCCGGCCATAACGGATTTGCTGATCTTGAAATCAGTATGATCGTGCGGCCCCTCGTAACCCTGATAGTATGATTTGAACCCGCCGATACCGGAAGGCAGTCCACTCCACCGGATTTCGATACTCAGATGTGTCAGTTGTTTTACAGTTGCCTCCTGGCATCCGACCAAAAAATACGCACCCACCTCAGGTAATGGACCGAAAGGATTGAATGCTGTCTCGGCGGACAACTGTCCCAATTGATTGTAAAGCATCAACGTACGGTGTCCAGAGACAGAAACATCGATCCTGATCCATTCCAGCAACAGTTTCTCCAATATGCCGTAGGGATATAGATAGCCACGGGGATTCAGTATGAATTGAACCACGGGCAATTGCGTTGCAAACCGCTCCCCGTGAACCGGACCGGAATATGAAATCACTGCCGGCGCATCCGGCGGCAGTGTAAAGGTAATTCTCAGACAATTCTCATCCAGTCTGTCGTCTACCCCCGAGTATGCCGGAACATATTCGTTCACACGCATCCAGCCATTTTCAGCTGAAACGCTTATGATGAAAAGGTTACTGAAAACCTTATAAAAAATATCCTGTTCTGCTTCCTTGGAGAAATCCGCATTACTGGCGTTATCATGCGGTGATTTTAATGCTGCGGCAATTTCCCGAATCCAGCAATTCAATGTTTTGCGTTCCAGTAACATGCCGGAATCGGTAAATTTCAGCGTGATATCTACACGCCTGTTGCCTTCTTTAAGCAGCAGATTTTTACTGGCCAGCGCAAAGCCGATACGTGCATGATCGGCGGAAACAGAATCCGTCTCAGTATCTTTGAGTGCGCCAAAAACCGGATAAGCCCACAAATTATCGTCATGCTTAATGGTATCTTCGACCGGCATCGGGATATTGTCCAGCCGGCATTCGGTTACCAGCTGCCTATACCCTTCAGAATCATGAGGTAAGGCTGTTTCTTCGCGCAAGACATTTTCGGGAGAATTCAGCGGATCACGATTGAAAAACAACGTATGAACCGCATCAACCGTTGCGCCATGAACAAGCGTATCTTCTTCGCTGATATAAATCAGTTCGTACTGACTGCCTTCCTGGCGCGCTGCAAAAGCAGTTCCCTTGGGAATCAGCACACGCTGCTTTCTATCAATCAGGCGTGCAACCAGATAGGTATGGTCGGGCACGAACGGCAGTTGCTGCGCACCCAGAATCTGTTGGTAGTAAAAATCAATATAGTTTGAAGTAAACCGGTTGATTTTCTGATGCAGCCTTTGAAACAATTGCACGAAAGCAATGAGCAGACCGGCAGCAGGATCATGCTGCCGGTCACGCAAAGCGACCGGTAATAAATCCGCTGCCCTCGCCTGTATCATTTCGACAGCTTTGATCAACGCCTGAAAACCCGAACGGATGATTACCGGATCTATATGCTGTATCCAATCATCTGATTCTGCATGTTTTTTCTCGAGCCTGGGGAGTTCCAGCAATTGTATGAAATCACTCGAGAAAAAAATATCACGCGGCTTTTCCGGCAAAAATTGTTCCAAACAACTGACCAATAAGTACAGGTCGTTCCTGAGACCGGCCAGGATACCGGCAATCAAAAAATGTAATTCTTGCCCTGCGCGCGTATGCGAGGATCGAAATGACACTAACCAGTTGTCCAGCATTGCAACCACGCAATAAACGGCGATCAGCTGGTTTCTGCTCTCAGCCGGTAATACAGCCTGCAACGCACGGACGGCTTCCTGACGATGTTTTGCAGCATACTGCCGCTGCTTGAACAGCTTGACCAGCTTACCCGTATCGGTAGCCAGAATCGTTGCGATAACGACCGTTTCATCCGCAGTAAAATAAGACTTCCAATTGCCGTCCGCACGATTATTCAAACCATAAAATTGCATTTTTTCAGCATAATCGACGGCCATACCCATTAAAGCATGAAAGCGCAGATCGATCAGCTCAAAATAATGCTGCTCAAGCGCAGGCGGATGGCGATCCCGCTGACTTGTGCCGTCGCGAATGTGCAGGCGGATTTTTGAACTCAAATCAGAATCACTTTTCATGGATCGACTTAAACAATAGGCCGGAACCACCCGGGTGAAACGGCTGCATAAATTTACGGTTCAATGGCTTACATCCGGTGTTGGAAAGATTCTTTCAATAAGCCATCAGATTCGCACATTGGTGCCTTCGGAAAAATAGAAGGGATAAACGATATTATGGCGATTGTTGGTTGCTCTGACGATATACGTAATATTGATCCGGACCAGGCCGTTAAGCTGATTCTCCTGGTTTTCCGAATCCACGGCAATATGCTCAACCGATATGCGCGGTTCGAAAAACAGAATGGCGCGTCTGATCAGATCAATAATCACGGTAACCGCGCTTTCATCTATTGCTTCGAACACATGCGATTTCAAGCCGCAACCAAAGGTCGGCTGCATGATCCTTTCCCCGGGGTTTGTCGACAATAGGATAAATAAGCTTTCCCGTATGTCGTCCTCGGCGGTTACCCGCTTTACCGAGCCCTGCTGCGTAAACTGGGGCGGGAAAGCCCAGCCGGTACCGAGAAAGGATTTATTGTCAGCCATACGTAGATATCCTAACCGTACTTACTTGTCAACTATCCGCCAATCATCACGGTGGGCATGCCCATAACAATACTGCCGCCATGTGCCGTAGTGTCGCCCATACGGGCTGCCGGTTTACCGCCGATCATGACTGTTGCCGAACCTTTGACCACAGTATCCGGTGGACCGACGCAAATGCACATATCACCGACGACAGCAGCAGGCAGGTTGCCAATCAACACATTCGGCACACAAGGCCCGCTGATCGGGCCACCCACATGGGGTATCGGCGGAATTCCCGGTGTCTGCATCGGACAGGTATGCATATCGGTTATTCGGGCAGCTGGCGGCATAAACGAAATCCCTCCGTAATCAATTGATCATCACTAATGCGCCTTTTACCGTTGTCTGTCCGCCGGAAGACAATTCAGCTGTCGCACTGCCTTTGGCAACCAGACCGATGTTAGCCTGATGATTAATATTGAGCGCGGTATTTTTAATATCCGCCTGCGCGGTCATCTCGATATTGCCGACAGCATCTACGGTAACCTTGCCCTTCGCACTGATTTTGATATCTTTAGGGCTATCCAGCGTGATACCGCTGGAATTCAACTCCACTTTGTTATTATTCTGGTCCTGTATCAGAATAGATTTCTGATCGTCGCTGATCACGATTTGATTTTTATTCGGTGTGATCAACGTGATCACTTTCTTTTCTTCGTCAAATTCAAATTTTAGCTTGCTGCGCGTCACTATGGCTTTAATGGTGTTGTCCGCTGTCAACTCATAAGCCGGTTTTCTCTTACTGCTATAGAGGCTGCCCAGAATGACCGGAAAAGATGGATCATTGTTCAAATACCCCAGAATCACCTCATCACCGATTTCCGGGATAAAAAAAGCGCCATAATCACTGGAAGCGTAGAAACCGGCTATTCTTGCCCACACACCTTCGACCTCAGCTTGCATCACCGGCACCGACACCTGAATCTTATACTGGCCATCCGGATCGGCATCGAGTTTCTTTACAGTGCCGATCTGCAATCCTTGAACACCGGGGATAAGCCCCGAAGCCAGCGGTGCTTCGATCTGGTTTTGTTCGGCAAACCATTTCTCCGAAAGACCGAACTGAATTTCAGTGACCCAATTACCACTGACAATCCGATGCCTGACTTCTGTAACCAGAACATTACCGTTAAAACGGTCGCCGACACCTTTCAATTCGATCAGCGTACCGATTTTTGCCTTACCGCTGCCTTGAAATGCAGCGCTTCCCCGAATGCGGGCCAGACCTGATTTAATCTGCTGCCCTTTCACCCAATCCGATAATGCCGTATTCTCTAGCGGAATTACAGTCTGCAAGCGGAAAGCGTTCAGCCCGATCGTCTGTGCCAAATCGGCACTGGTGAGATTGCCTTGACTATTGAGTGTTACCGGACTGTTCTGCGCTTCACTGATGGCCTGTGCGGATGGATCCCAGGCTGTGCCAGTGACGGATTGATATTGTGCGAAAGCATCCAGATCGGCATCGAATGTCATTAAATCGATGCCGTAGGTCACTGTCAGTTGCGCCGATCCTGTTACCTGGGGCGCTTTGACACTGATTTTACCGGCATCGATTGTCACTAGATAGCCATTGAATTCGGCGCGCATCAACAAGAAATCCCAGTCCGTGCAATAAAACTGCACCAATTCCTTGAATTGGGTTTGTGTCGCTGAAACATCCGCAGTCAGGCCACCATAACTGCCAATGAGTTTCGCCATAATGGCGCTGTCGTTGAGATCAACGAAATTGGCATTCTTACGCCCGGCTGTCATAGACACGGCTTTATCCTTGCAGTACACCATCAACCGGGAATAATTATCGCCATCGATTTTCAGGCTATGCCGGATGACAATACCGGTAAACAAAACAGTATCCGCACTGCGATAACCTGCCTTGATCGTAATTTCGGCACCGGGTTTAAATACATCCTGATTGCTTACCGGGAAATCATTATTCGGCATGTCACCATCCAGGATAACAATTTTTGCGGACGGTATCTTGTTAACACAACTGGTGATTTCCACAGAAACGATCTGTATGGTTTCAGCAATCACCTGGCCATTGCTGGTGATCGTAACCGATACAACACCTGTGCTGCCTGTGAGTGGAGAATCAGCCATGACTGTCCTTAATTGAGCGGTGGGAATTTAAGCTGCATTCCCGGTTTCAGATCGCTGAAATGCGTTAAGTTATTGATCCGCGCGACTTCCGGATAATAGCTACAATCCTGGTAAATCTGGTAGCAAAGCAATGGGAGCGTATCGCCCGCTTTCACTTCGACCAGATGCGACAAATCCGGTGATTCGTTTCTGGCTTCCTTGACAATCTCTTCGCTGCTTTGATATTCAACAAACGCCAATGTCACCTTGGCGCGTAACGGAACGCCGCTGGGTTTAAACAGCGTATAGTCAAACTTAAGCGACTCCACCCGGCCATAAAATAAAAAACTGCCCCATTTCAGCTGTACAATCGGCGCTTCATGTTTGCTGCCAATATAGGTGTAAACGACGCTCCTGAGTCGGTCGATCTGCTCCTTGACGGATACCGGTTGATTATTAGGGGATTTGACAACACCGGTGCCATCAAAAACCAGTTCCTTGAGAATAATTTTTTCGGGTTCACTGACATCGTATTTGGTTTCTGTTCCCGGTTGACCGAGAACTTTATTTTTGGAATACCTCAGACTGAACGTATGCTCATAACCGGCAGGGTTGATCATCGCCTCGAAATTTTTCCTGGAATTGTCGACACTGATTTTGCCATTGGTACTGACTGTACACGGGGAAATGGTCAGGAGCGCTTTTTTCTGGCTCGCCATTTAACGTTCCTCCCGTTCGCGCAGCATATCCTGGATCAGGCTGCGGCATTCAGCTGCCAATTCCTCTTTCAATGCGCTGAGATCCTCTTCACGTGCCTGCGTATTTTGCGTAACCCGCTGTACGATATTGGACTTGATTAGCAACTGCTTAATTTCTATTGGCATATATTTATGAATTGCTTCAAACAATGCGTTTCGAATAGGTATAACTCAATATGATTTTCTCTATGGCAACTTCGTTTTTGGTTGATCCAAAACTTTCAATTTCCCATTTCACGGGATATGCTGAATCAAAAAGCCAGCCACGAATAGGATTTTTATCCTCGTTTAACAAAAAAACACGCACTTCTTTTGTCTCGATCGCTTTGACAAAACCACCCTCCATCACCGCCATGCACCATTTCACCAGCGACGAACCCTTTGGCGCGATACCGCGTTTCAATTGCAGATTGGGATGCTTGATACCTTTAGGCAATTGATGCACAAACTGATTCTCACCGCCTTCAATGACGGCTTCCACCTCAACTTCCGATGCGATTCCGGATACTTCCTGAAAGGAAGTATCCTCTGTCTCGTGCGTACCCCCCAACATCACCTTAAAATAAAAAGCTGATGGCGGGTAAATGCTATTGGGCTGCGAATTGGGCATGGTCCGAGACGTGGTCCGATTGAACACCGCCATAGGCGCATGCGGTGTTTAAATTCTTTAGCCGTTGGCGATCGTTAACCCCTCATGAACGATTTCTATCGTTTCAATAGCAACTTCATTGCCTTCCGATTTCAAATCGGTTCCGGTAATTTTCGATGGCCAGGCATTGGTTAATGTCCATACCATGGTCGCATTGCCACCTTCGTCCAGCAAACTGATCGTCACTGGCAAACGCTTAATGGTATTCATCTTGATCTGCTTGAACCAGTCCCAGAATTTGTTGTCGCCTTTGAAGATGCCTTTTTTCATGGTGATATTACCGACTTTCTTCATGCCTGGCATTTTAATTACCGAAAACTCCGGACTGTCTCCGTGACGGTATTTTATTTCTTCGGATTGAATATCGAGGCCACTGACTTCCTGAAAGGACATGACCTGAGAATCCCACTTGACCTGAAAATAGAATTTCGGCATGGGCCATACGGATGCCGATTGACTTGATCCATCATCTGCCATAATTTACCCCTTGTTTTTATAATTGAAACATATACGCTACATTAACATCGATTGTGCAAAATCAAATTATGATTTCTGCATTTGTTGTTGGAATGTGATTTCGATAAATTCTGCAGGTCGGCTCAACGCCACCAGCACAGTCACACGCAGAATGCCATCCAGAATATCCTGCGGCGTCATAGTTTCTCCGAGACCGACAAAAACGCCGAATGCGTCATCGGGCGTCGCACCGGCCAGACCACCCCGTTTCCAGATACTGGTCAGGAAATTACTGACCATGCTTTTAATGGTCACCCAGGTATTGGATACATTCGGTTCAAAAACATAAGCCTTAGCTGCTAGCTTGATTGATTCCTCGAGCATGATCATTGTTCTGCGCACATTGATATAACGCCAATCCAGACTGTTTCCATCCAGTGTCCGCGCGCCCCATACCAGCGTACCTTCGCCAATGAACGACCGGATCGCATTGATGGATTTACCGGCCGTAGTGACATTCAGATCCTCCTGCTGATCATGTGTGATCTCAACAGCGGGTGAAATGACGCTGTTGAGGCTGACATTCGCAGGCGCTTTCCATACGCCGCGCGCATTGTCCACCATGGAATAGATGCCCGCCATCCCCGCACTTGGCGGCAATAAATTCAGCCGGCTTCTGATTGCCATCAAAATGGTGCCATACAGCGGACTGACCGCATTCAGATTTTTATGCAAATCACCATCGGCAATTGCTCTTTTCTTGGCTGTAAGCTCGGCTGTCTGAACTTTGATTTCCGTTTTTTTAGTGTCGGCCAACGGGCTTGCGTCAATTTCAGTTTCAATTAATGTTTTTAAAATATCTAAATTAGTAATGTTTCCAAAGCTTAAGTCGCTGGTCTGCACAATGGTGGTATTCAACCAGGGATAATAGGCTGCGGCGTAATCCAAAAAATTGGTTCCCAGCGCGTTGCGAAAACTCTCGATACAGTTACCATCCGGGTCTTGTTGATCTTTATAACCCTGATAGATATCCAGAATTGCGAAACGGTTTTTCATCACATATCCGCAATGTTTCAGCATGGATTGCTGCAACGTTATACTATCGCTCGCTTGTTTCAGGGACATGGCATCGGGAATCACTACCATGGTGGGCTCCTGCTCTTTGAGCAGTATCTTAATGCCTGATTCGAGTTTGGACATTTCGATATCTTCATCGTATTTGCCCACTGAAATAACATAGCACGCACCACCACCATTCTGGAAAAACAGCATCATGCTGTAATACAGTAAATAACGCGAACCTTGATGATCGAGAATATAATCAGTGCCGTTCACCGCAAAATCGGCTTCAATCGGTGTTTCATCCTCGTTTTTCTTGATTTCAAACTGTGCTTCCGGTGCACCTCCGTAAAAGCTGACAAATTCGGACATGGAAGAAATACGCCATGCCTTATTCAATAACGATTTGCCTTTGTTATCTGCACGTTCTGTGTAGCCGATAAAAGCCGGTACTGCTGTTGCGACTTCGACGACTGAATTCGGAAATGCATTTTTTTCAACAATGTAAACACCCGGTGTTTTGTACTGCCCCATAGTCCGCTCCTTTAGGTTTTATTCATACATATCCGTCACTGTCGAAGCCTTAGCCTTGCATAATGACAACGATCCAACTTACCAAAAACAACTTAATTCAACTGCAATACGATTTCAATGAATATAAATTTCCGAAATATTTTCCATTTTACCTTTAACCGGCTCAGTACTGATCTGCATAATCGATGCATTAGGTAACCGTTTGATTAAAACCCTGTCTCTGGAGTCAAAGACTTCCTTTAACTGCAAACGCTGTGCAGGCTGCTCATACATCGGTATCGCGCGGGTCGATTGCAGCATTCTGGCACTACGATTTCCGGGAAAAACAATATTACCGGCATCTTCAAACTCAATCGTATCGTCAAGATCGGAGATATAAAGGCTGCGTCCGGACAGGCTATCCATCAGATAGTATTTCCAGAAGCTGTGGTTGCTGGCAAACGCAATATAAAACTCGCGCAGTTGCACATTTTCCCGACTCAGGGTCAATAATGGCGTATCTTTCCGCAGTATTATTTTTATGATGAAATATGGCTGTATATGGCGATCTTTGGGATCGAGATCATCACGAATCAAATCGGATTCCAAATCGACAAAATCACCAGACGACACCTGCGGTTCAGCATGCAGCAGAAAACGGCCAGCCTGGTCTTGATTCAGTTTTTGATTATCGAAATACAGGATGGTATGACCGGGTTGAATATCGGGTTGTGTATAGTATGAAAAATTCTCGTCGTGAGAAAAAACCTTGAACGTAAAAATAAGATCGTCTTCGGCGCATAGACGGAGAATGTCAAGCTGTTCACTTGCAAAAAACACGGAAAAGCGATTATCGATAATCCTTAACAGTAAATCGGTTCGATTGAGCAACCGGGAAGTTGCCGGTGTCGGAACAAACTTGAGCGACTTGCAGATTTTGCCCGCGAAATACATATGCTCAACTGTAACACTGTATAACAACTGGTAGGCATTCATCAGTCTGATTAACACTCCCTTTTTATCGGACTTAACCCCTCACAGGCCATTATGTGACACTGTAAATGTAAACCTCGCAAGCTGTCAATCATTACCTATAAAAGGTTTCGGCATAGTGACAACGGGTTGGCGGCTGATTATTTCGTCAGAATCGAACGTCACCATGCGTATGCGATACAGAATCGACGGCATGTATTTACCGCCAAGCGAACTCCATAAATTGCTCAAATCCTGGATGGAAAGATTTTCCACATCCAAAACAAGCTTTCCTATCCGCTTGTCCATTTCGGGTGTGGTTTGATGGTTGAATACCGGGTGACGTTGAAAGTAACTGATAGTGCTGGAAAGAAATTTCAATGCTTCCGGGTAATTGTTCCCCGGGAAATTAGCCGTCATCATCACGTATAAATTGAAATTCAGAGCGGCGTTATGCTGCGTGATTCTTTCACCCCATTCCTGCGCGCCTGCCTGCCGTGAAACCGAATCCTTTTCGATATTGGCGAGAAACATCACCAGCTTGTTATTGATATTAGGAACAACACTGCCATCCATTTCCAGAAGATTCGAAACAGCTACCGTATCTTCGGTCAGATCATAGATCCGTCTTAAATGCTGATCGAGTTGCTCCGCCAGCAACTGTATCGCCAGATTAATCACCGCAGCGGGTTCCGGAACGACTGTTAACAGTCGGAATTATCGTTCGTATACCCACTGCAATACCGTATCCATCGCAGCTCGCGACTGTGCGGCCAGTGCATGGTTAACAAAAATCACCACGACCACACGTTGTCCGGATTTATCCAGCATATAACCCGCGAGCGTTCTAACATGGTTTAAAGAACCCGTTTTGATGTGCGCCAGACCACTGACTGCTGTGCCGTGCAGCCGGTTTCTCATGGTTCCGTCAACGGCGGCAATCGGCATTGAAGCGATGAATTCGGGCATTACCGGACTTTTGAACGCGGCGAGTAACAATAACCCCATATGCCGTGCGCTGATGCGTTCAATCCGAGACAATCCGGAACCGTTCTCGATGATCAGTTCCGGAAAAAACAACTGCTTCGATGTCAGCCACCGTTGGAGAGCCTGTGCCGACTTATCAAGCGTTGCAGGAGATTGGCTCTTATGAATTGACCCGGCTGTGCCCAAGGTCAAATACAGCTGCCGGGCGGCGATATTGTTGCTGAACTTATTGATGCCGCGAATAATGTCGGCCAAAGGTGGAGAACGATAAATCTTGATCGGGATTAACCCATCCGGAGCGATACCTGTAACAACATCACCTTTGAATACCCCTCCCTGCTGTTGCCATAGACGCCTGAACAGTTCACGTGTATACGTCGCGCTGTCATGCACGCCGAGTAACATCGATTGCCGGCCGCATCGTGCGGAATAAGCGCCATTGACAGCGACCAGCGTAGTGCCGCGCGCATCCTGGCCGGGCTGAATATCAACATTGACCCCATTGCGCCAATCACCGCCACAGGCGTTATCCGTCATGCTCACATTATTCACAAGCATCACTGATTCAGGGATAGGCTCCGCTATGACCCTGACCGATTTGTTTACCGCGTCAGGGATAAAATGCAACTCCGTAGAACGGTAATTGACCAGCAGCGCCTCAGGAAGAATGTTATACGTTCTGTACGGCTGACCATCGAATGCGCCCGGATCGCCCTGAGGGATATCGTAATACGTATGATCCAGAATCAGATTACCGGTAATCTCGTACAGTCCGGTGTGGCGCAACCGATGAATCAACAGCCAGAAATTTTCCAGATCGAGCTTAGGATCACCATAACCTTTGATCACCAGATCACCGCTTAAAACACCGTTAGTGATTTTGCCATGCGCATACAGGACAGTTTGCCACGAATACGCGGGACCGAGTATTTCAAGACCGGCATAGGTTGTCACCAGTTTCATCACGGACGCCGGATTCATCGTTGCATCGGCATTCACTGACATAATTGGCTGTTCTGCGCCAACCTGATGAATATAGATGCCCAACGCCATTTCCGGAATACCCGCTTGTTCGAATTTCCGCTTTAATGTATCGGGCAGCTGCTGTGCCGGTGTCATGCCTGACATCACCCATTGCAACGCCACAGTGATCATCAGCATGCAGCTATATTTCAGTTTTTTCATGCGTACTCGTGGATATAGCCAGAGTGAATCGGCACATTTCAGAAAGAATAAGGCATGAACAACGGTTTATCGTTTATTACCACAGATGAAAAATCCATCATCCCATCCCATGCGGTATTGTCCATCGGCTTGATAACGTTTCATATCCTTAAAACCCCATTGCGATTTCTTGGCGGTCTCACACCCATCGATATAACCTTCCTGAACTGCAGGCGGATAACCCATCAAATTGTATGTAGGCCGCGTACTGGGCGGCAGCGGTCCGGCAGGTCGCTGCACTTTACCCGGTGGCAGTTTGGGCGGCTTGATAACCGGCTTTTCCGGCGGTGTTTGCACCGGCGAAATCCCGGCACATCCAGCCAATGCCAGTATAATACAACCTACAAAAACCCGGTTTTTAGTACGCATCATGGTATACCAACACATATTCTTAGCGCAGGACTGATTTCAGCAATTTGCCCATTTCGGCGGGATTATGCGTCACTTTGATACCGCACTCTTCCATTACAGCCAGCTTCTCCTGGGCCGTGCCTTTGCCACCTGAAATAATTGCACCGGCATGCCCCATACGTTTGCCGGGCGGTGCTGTCACACCGGCGATAAAACCAACGACCGGCTTGCGCATATGCGTCTTCACCCAACGTGCGCAGTCTTCTTCATCAGCACCGCCGATCTCGCCCACCATCAGCACCGCATCGGTATCATCGTCATCATTAAATAATTGCATGACATCAATATGTTTCAAGCCATTGACGGGATCACCACCGATCCCGACACATGTGGATTGCCCCAGTCCCTGTTCCATCAGCTGCGCGACAGCTTCATAAGTCAATGTACCGGAACGCGACACGACGCCAATACGGCCTTTCTTATGAATATAACCCGGCATAATACCGATTTTGATTTCATCGGGCGTGATAATACCCGGGCAATTCGGGCCGATCAGACGGGTTTTTTTGCCCTGCATTTTATAACGCGTGCGGATCATATCGCGTACCGGAATCCCCTCGGTGATACAGATGACCAAATCGAGTTCCGCTTCGACGGCCTCGTCAATCGCCGCCGCCGCATACGGCGGGGGCACATAAATGACCGAGACATTCGCACCGGTAGCTGCTTTGGCTTCCTTGACCGTGGCAAACACCGGAATGCCTTCAAAATCCTCACCCGGTTTGCGCGGATTTACGCCCGCCACAAAGCATTGATTGCCATTAGCGTACTCCCGGCACATGCGGGTATGAAACTGGCCGGTCTTACCGGTAATCCCCTGCGTCATCACCCGACTATTTCGATTGATCAGAATGGACATTTGCAGTCAGCTCCCTTGGTGAGTAAAGTTTCTAATCCGAATAGCGGATTAACCACGCGCTGCTGCGGCATTAACCGCTTTCTGAGCTGCATCGGCCATATTTTCAGCGGAAATAACGGCTAATCCGGAATCGGCCAGAATACGCTTACCGATCTGCACATTGGTGCCTTCAAGCCGCACCACCAGCGGAACGGTTAACTGTACCTCGCGCGCCGCCTGCACCACACCTTCGGCGATTACATCGCACTTCATGATACCGCCGAAGATATTCACGAGAATCGCCGTCAATTTGGGGTTCTTCAGCATCAATTTGAATGCTTCGGTGACTTTCTCGGCGGTTGCACCGCCGCCAACATCAAGAAAATTCGCCGGACTACCGCCGTACAGCTTGATAATATCCATGGTGGCCATTGCCAGCCCTGCACCGTTGACCAGGCAGCCAATGTTGCCGTCAAGCGGAATATACGACAGATCGTGCCGGGCGGCTTCGATTTCCACCGGATCTTCTTCATCCAAATCACGCAGATCGGCAACCTCGGGATGACGAAACAACGCGTTATCATCGAAATTCATTTTGGCATCCAGCGCGAGCACACGGCGATCCGCAGTCAGTGCTAACGGATTGATTTCTACCAGCGATGCATCTTTGTCATCAAAAGCCTGATACAGGTTTTTTAGCAATGTCGCGGCATCATTCCGGCTGACATCGGGTATGCCGATTTTCGCGGCGATATCGAATGCTTCGGAATCCGTCAAACCGGCAATCGGATCGATATAAACCTTGTATATTTTTTCCGGCGTCTGCGCTGCAACCTGCTCAATATCCATACCGCCTTCAGCACTGGCCATCAGGCACACACGCTGGCTGCTGCGGTCGACCACCATGCCGACATAATATTCCCTGGCGATATCAACACCCTCTTCAATAAACAAGCGGCGCACCGTTCGCCCTTCGGGTCCGGTCTGATGCGTTACCAAACGCATGCCCAGCATACTTTCCGCGAGCCTGCCCACTTCGTCGTGCGACCGGGCTACCTTGACTCCGCCGCCCTTGCCGCGGCCACCGGCATAAATCTGCGCTTTGACCACCCAGGTATCGCCACCGAGCTTCTGCGCCGCGCTGACAGCTTCGTCCGCGCTGAAACAAGCAATCCCCCGCGGTGTTATAACGCCATATTGCCTCAGAATTTCCTTGGCCTGATATTCATGAATCTTCATCAAATCACCCTGATTATGCCAATATGCATTTCAGTATAGCGCATAATTCATTCACTGCGATTCACCGCTTTCATTTTCTGAATACTGCGAGTACTTCGACATGCGGCGTATGCGGAAACTGGTCAACCAGCTGCACTTCCTCCATCAGCCAACCCTGCCGCCTGAAAAACCAGGCATCGCGCGCGAAAGTCTCCGGGTTACAGGAAATATAAATCATTGTCCTCAAGGCACGGAAACTGTCAAAAAAACCGTTCTGTCTTTTCAATCCGGAACGCGGTGGATCAAGCACAAGCGTATCCGCATCACAGACATGTTTTCTCAGCGACCGCCAGATAAGCGGCGCAAACAGATCGACCACGCGCGCCTCCACTTTAGGCAGCTTCTTCAATTGCAGCTGCGCTATGGCCGCCGGATCGGCTTCACAGGCAAACACAGACTGACAATGTGATTCGGCTATGACTTGCGTAAAATTCCCGGATCCGCAAAATAATTCAGCTACCTTGGTTAAACTGGAGAGCTGTGCGAGTTTTGCTTTCAGCCATGCGCGCATCCATTCATTCTGTTGCGTATTCCCTTGTTTAAAAGCGCGCTTGCGGTCGATTTGTATCTCACTGACCTGCATTGCATCATCCAGATCAATAAAATGTTGACTATCAGTGGCGAAAGGCCGCGACTTATCCGGCAAACAATGAATGGCGGCTTTTAACAACCTTCTGCACGCTGCATTCAGCACAATGCAGTCGCTCACCGCAACCATTTCACCGGATGTTTCATTGATAAACCCGAGTTTCTGACCGTCTGTTTTAACCTGACAGCGGTTGCGATAACCGAAAATCTGCGATGCCGGTTGTATGGGTACTGAATGAAAATCGGACGTATCGAATCCAACTCTTTCATGGCATAAAGAAAACGTTTTCTTTTCTGATCCAGTTGGCTGGCATAATCCGCGATCATCCAGGAACAACCGGTACATGGATGATCTTTCAGATTCATATAGACACAAGGGGGATGCTGTCGATGTGCGGAAGGCGTGATCATCCGGAGTAATCTGGCATACGCAAATTTTTTATTGTGCGCCGGTTTATCGATGACCTCGAATTCACCGACATCACCGGGCCAGGTCCCGCTCACAAAATACGAAACAGCGTTCTGCGCGTTTCTAACCACGCCATAGCCCTTTTGCGATAAATGCGTAATCTCACCTGAAAATTTCATAGTACAAAAAGATATTGAATTAAAAGAATAGTCATACAAAATACTATAAAAAAACCGGCCCAGATAAGCTGCCTGACTGCACTGGTCAGCAATTCGTCCAAGGCAATGGCGTTGGTCGGATGCGTAATACTGTCAGTGCTCCAGATATACGTTATACCGGATTGCCGCATACATTGCTCCGCATCACTGCAAAACAGAGAATGCGTAAGACGACATCAATCTGCCTGACGCCGGCCTGTAACAGTTTGCCACAGGCCTGCGCAAGTGTGCGGCCGGCACTGATCATATCGTCGATCAGTATCACCGGCTGATTCGTATAATCACGCTGCGGAATCGCGATTTCCACCAAGGTATCGCCGCTTCTGATCTTTGCAACCACTGCATACGAAAAACCGATTTTCGAGGCAATTGCGCACACCCATTGTTCCGATTCACTGTCCGGCCCGAACAATATACCAGTATTGTACCGGCTGCCGATAAACCGGCTGATAACCTCACCCGCAGAAACCGCCTGTGCATTGCGGATCGGAATCGCCTGATCCAGCCGCTGTACACGATGCAGGTGCGGATCGACAGTGATCACGTCATCAAAATGATCCGCCAATAATTGCCCGATGACACGCTGACTGACCGCTTCACCCGGCTGATTCTCGGTATCCTGGCGCATGTAACATAAATATGGCGCAACATAAGCCACCTGTAACGCATGCGCCAGGCCCTGAGGCCTGTGCGCGGTAATCTTCAAACCCGAAGATCAACATGGTCATTTTCCGTTTCACATAAAATAATCATACTTTTTGATATCCGTTTTTTCACCCAGGGTATACCCGTTATTCTGTTTGACCATTTTTCTGGCAAACTCAAAATCAGACACGAATTTTCTCAGTTTCTGTATTAATTTCCATCTAATGCGCACTGATTATAGTTATTTCTATATTCAAGTTAACAGCAGAATAGTAATCATAATTTTCCGATGGCGCCTCATGCTGCACAACCTAACACCACAGTGGCCAAGACTGCTGGATATCGATAGACTAATCGGGATTTAACTATTCTGATTATGATGAAATTATTGAGCTGGAACATTCAATGGGGCCGCGGCATGGATGGTATCGTTGACCTTAACCGCATTCTCGACACCATCCGGGTACTTGATACGTTTGATGTCATATGTCTGCAGGAAGTTGCCGTCAATTTCCCGGGGTTAGCCGGCAGTCGCGGCGAAGATCAATTTGCCCTGCTGTCCCAGGGATTGCCGGAATATACTGGAATTTACGGCATTGCCACTGACATACCCAATGCAAAAGGCGGACGCAGTTATTTTGGCAACGCCATTTTCTCACGGCTGCCCGTCGGTCAGGTCTGGCGTCATCTACTACCGTGGCCAGCAGAAGAAACAATATCCAGTATGCAGCGCATTTTAATTGAAGTCGTGATCCAATCCGGATTCGGTGCGATACGCGTACTGACAACACATCTTGAATATTATTCACAGCATCAGAGAAAGCAGCAAATCGCCAACATTCGCCACCTGCATTACGAAGCCTGCACCATGTCACGGCGTACACAATATATTGAAGAACAGGGCGGGCCTTTTGAGGTACTTGATCGCCCTGTCGAGGCCATCTTATGCGGCGACATGAACTTTCCCGCTACAGCTGAGGAACGCTTGCAGTTACTCGCGCCATTTGATTCCGGCATACCTGATTTTCTCGATACAAGAACCGTTTTGTATCCTGATGAACCGCATATTCCTACGGTAGGCATTCATCCGGTCAATTTCGTCAACAAGCCCGAATGTTTTGATCATATTTTTATCACCAGCGGCCTGATCAATCATCTGAAAACGCACCGTGTCGATACGATAACAGCAGCCTCCGATCATCAACCGGTATGGATAGAATTGGCTTGAACCGGCAAAAAAAGCCGTCATTAAAGACGGCATTTCAATTAAGAGAGGAGAAACGTTTTAAAAGACAAAAAACAACAACAGGTAACAATTTTTCAGATAACAAACCTATACCGGATCAGGTAACTCATTTAAAAATAACATCTTCCCACCTCAACCATTCTCAATAGCTAAACATGAAATGGCCAGCATTGGTACGGATATCGAGCATCATATTGGGCGGATAACCGTAAACTGGCGCTGGAACTACGACCGGTGCAGGTACGGGCGCATAATAGTTATAACCATAAGCCGGTGGGCGGTAGTAAGGCCGTGGCTGATTATAAATATAAGCATAACCACCTTGGTGATGGTGGTGATGGCCATGATGATGACCGTGATGATGGTGATGGTGGTGGTGATGGCGATGATGTCCTCTACCAGCCTCCGCCATTGAAGACATGCCCAACAACAGGCTCATGGTGATCGCCGCCAGAGTAACCGGTAATATATTTTTCGTTTTCATCAGAGACCTCCATTCTAATAAATAAGTAGTGAATCAATTTTTTCTGTTATTGGCAGTCTATATAAACCAACCTGAATCAATAATGAACAGAAAAGCTGATTTTTTCTCCTGTAGCCTACTTGTGAATCAAATCATCATCAGTTATGTTATCGGCTTTCGGTAAGGGATCGCGCGCTATCGCCGCTTGATAACACGGCCATTTATTCTGTACTTGCACCCCGCTGTATTAAATCAATCAAGGAATATAAGGATTACACATGCCCAATGCTTCAAAACCAAGTTTGAACACATCATCCAAACATCTTTATTTTATTGGCGCCTGTGTAATTACTGTTTTCATCGCTATCGGCATATTTTTAGGCACAAGCTCACAGGGTGACTTCTCGGATACTTATCCCAAAGGTTTTCGCGGCAGCACATGCACTATTGAAGCTGAAACGATGACGGTGGGCTACTCGAGTTATTATCTGCCTGACGAATATAAGTTCTCCGATGACGAGCCCAGAACGCCTTATATACCGGTACAGTGCGACCGCATTCCTAAACCGGGCATGCTGAATATTACGATCGACTTGTTATATCCCGAATCATCACGCGACATTCCGTTAGCACTGCGCCTCGCCAAACTGATTGAAACCGAAGCGGCAGGTGATCATACCGATGACGCTGCAATCTATGAAGAACATGATGTTCTGCTGGTGCCTGGACAGACCTATCAATCCGGTGTAATCACCCAGGCACTGAGGCTTGACGAAACCGGTCAATACCGTTTATATCTGGATGGCATGGATGCAACCGATACACACTATCAGGTACGCATCCCGATTAAGGTTGGCACCGACTGGAAAGATGAGCTTAGAAATTTTCTGCCACCTTTCTTGCGTAGATTTATTTGATCAGGCAATACGACTGCCTAATAAATGAATGTCATGTGCCGCTAACGCAATAGTACAGTTACCCTATTTTTTCAAGGAGTGTCTTATGGAAATATCCAATATCGCCAGTGCGGCGACTACGATGAGTGAAGCCAGCGTACAGCAGGCAGCCAGCACTGCCATTTTGAAAAAAGCATTGGATATCAGCGCCGAAAATGCCATGGCTTTGATTCATGCAATCCCGGATAACACCGCCACGCAGAATTTGCCATCACATTTGGGTCAGCATATCAATACAACCGCTTAATTGATTACTCTCCCAAACGAAAACAGCGCTTGAAAGCGCTGTTTTCGTTTTCTCAGGTCCGATTCCCAATCAGAATCTTCGCCAATTGCTCTTGCTTGCAATATCGGGTTAGACTGTTAATGGTATAGTTCTTCAGTCGCAGTTTTATTTCAATTTACAAACAAGGAGGCAATCATGGCGTTACGTATTAACGATCAGGCACCCAACTTCCAAGCGGAAACTACGCAGGGCAGAATCGATTTCCATGAATGGATCGGTGACAGCTGGGCGGTATTGTTTTCCCATCCCAAGGATTTCACACCGGTCTGCACTACTGAGCTGGGTTATATGGCCGGCATTCAATCCGAGTTTGACAAGCGCAATACCAAAATCATCGGCTTGAGTATTGATCCGATCAACGATCACGTCCGATGGCTAAAAGACGTTGAAGAAGTCAGCGGCGCAAAAGTTAAATACCCTGTCATTGCCGATACCGATCTCAATGTGGCAAAACTGTACAACATGTTTCCTGCCGACGAAACCGGTTCGGCCGAAAACCGCACGGCAATGACAAATGCAACCGTACGTTCGGTATTTGTCATTGGTCCGGATAAGAATATCAAACTCATGTTGACCTATCCCATGACGACCGGACGTAATTTTAATGAAATCCTGCGCGTCATCGATTCCATGCAGTTGACTGCCAAGCACAAAGTAGCCACACCCGTCAACTGGGAGCAAGGTAATGATGTCATCATCGTACCGAGTGTCAGCAACGAGGAAGCCGAGAAAATTTATCCGGAAGGTTGGGTTACGATTAAACCTTATCTGAGAAGAGTTAAACAACCCCGTTAATTGCCTTCGCTAACTTTCTATTCTGTGCAGAACATCGTCATACCGTTCTGCACAATGAATCAGCGGTATCACACCTGCTTATGTGCATAGGTTTTTTTCTCATAAAGCAGTCCGTTAATATTAGCCTTGACCAGTTGCGCCGTTTTTTCCAGGGCTTCACGTTCAACTTGATTCAGTTTGGGATGCAAATGACGAATAATGCCTTTGCGTCCGACCACCACCGGAATACTGAAGCAATTATCTTCAATGCCCTGCCATTCCCTGAAGTAGGTACTGAGCGGCATGGTGCGATGATCATCGTACACAATCGTTTTTAAAACTTCATAGGCCGCTGTCGCAATCGCAAAATTGGTATAGCCTTTTAAATTGTGAACATCGAAGCCTGCCTGAGTCACTTCCTGAAAAATTCTTCGGTGTTCCGGATTATCCGCGATGCGCTCGCTGCCGGCAAATGCATTACTGAAAACCGGAAACTGGTTTGGCCCATGTTCTCCGAGTATGTACGTACGCAAATCATCCGGATGTATCCTTTCCTCGGTGGAAAGCATTGCCCGGAAACGGGCTGAATCGACCAATGTGCCTATCCCCATGATTCTGGACGATGGCAACCCGGCCAGTTGGGTTGCAAGATAGGTCAACACGTCGACTGGGTTGGAAATGATTACCAGAACGGCATCCGGATTGTTGTGCACCAACATCGGGATCATTTGTTTGAAGATTTTGACATTGGCTTCACCCAGCTGCATCCGGCTGGTCATTTTTTCTTTTCTTCTGGCCGAAGCGGTAATCACCAGAATATCGCTATGTTTGACATCCTCAATCGCACTGCTTTCGATTGTCATGGGTCGTTCGCAGAATGACAGCGTATGCCGCAAATCCAGTGCATCACCCTGAGCCCGCGTCACATTACGGCTGGCAAGAACCAGATGATTACATAAACCTTTAAGTACAACAGCATAAGCCAGTGTCGAACCGACATGGCCAGCACCGATGATGGAAATTTTCATAACCCGGTTACCCTTATAAAATTGAATTGCTGCTTTGCTTGACCATTTGACAACTCGCCGTATAAACCGATCAAGATATTTAAACACAACCGGATTTTAAAAATGCTTGGCATTAATCAACAAGAGCCACGCTGGACAAAAAACATTATCCGCGTCATGATTCGTGTGATTACAGTGGATAACCGGGGAATAAAATGAAACGATCACTCCCAAAAGAAACCGGGCACCATCAAAACACCCAGGCGCCGCACCCGGTTATCGGCAATTCTCCTGTCAATCAGGCTTTCATTGACAATCGCCAATCCACAAAAAGCCAACAGCAATTAATGTCGGCTATGGAAAATTCCCCGCAAGCCATAGCGCAACGCCAACGCATCGAACAAATCCACAACAGCCCGCGCATGATCGCACAGCGACAGCTGATAACCACGACCACCGGAGCCCCGATTCAGTTGATGCACAATGACGAGGAGCTTGTGCAAGGCAAATTGGATACCGTTCAGCGCATCGAAGATGAAGACCCGCTTCAAGGCAAATCCGATCCGGTACAACGGATGGAAGAAGACGAATTGATCCAGGGAAAATCTAAAACAGCACAATATATCGAAGATAAAAACGAACACCCGCAAGATAACCCCGACACACCACGACGGAAAACCGGCCTGGCTGAGAAACAGAATAACACCGGATTGCCGGATAACCTGAAACAGGGCATTGAACAACTGTCCGGCTTGTCGATGGATCATGTCAACGTCCATTACAACTCGTCCAGACCGGCGCAACTCAATGCCCATGCATACGCACAGGGTACGGAAATCCATCTCGCACCAGGACAGGAACAACATCTGCCGCACGAGGCCTGGCATATCGTGCAGCAGGCACAGGGGCGGGTAAAGCCGACCATGCAGATGAAAAGCGGCGTATCAGTCAATGACGATGAAGGACTGGAACACGAAGCGGATGTAATGGGCGCCAGGGCAATTTCAAACGGAACCATGCCGTCTGAAAAAAAACAATTGACCGAACCTGCTGCATTCACCGATGGAGAGACAATCGGCCATCTTCAAGCCTCACAGTTATCTCCTACCCCTGCTCCGGAATCCGCAGTGATGCAAGGCAAATGGGCTGAACTTGAAAACAATCAGTGGCCCCAGGAAACAGTTGATCATTTAAAGCATGGCACAATACTGAATATTAAAAGAGGTTTCTTCAGATTTCTGGATACCCTCGGCGGATATGATGGCCAAAAAGCGCAAATCCAGGACGCCATCAACACATACCCCGATCAATCCAACGGTAACCCGCTGTTCCGTGCAATCAGCGAATATCTCCGCGATACCTATAACAGCGGGGATTTATATTCCGCTAACCAGATTGTCAATACGATCCTTGAGATGACACGCCATCCTCTGGTCGATACCAAAATACTCAAAACCGCTGAGGAAAGCGGTGCTGAAATTGATTATGACCAGATCGATGAAAGTGATCATGGCGGCGATACCGACACGCCGGAAGAATTTATTGACTGGATCGAGCTGACTTCACAGGGATTGATCCGCATACCCCATCCTGTACTATTCCAAATATTTTATAACCTAGCCCTATATCACTGCATAAAAGCGAATACGCCGCTACCGGCTGAAGACATTTTGATCGATAGATACCATCAATGGAGAAGCGGCGGCATTTTCACACGGTCGCGATTCAAAGCGATGTTAGGGATACAACCGCAGCAATCCGACGAAACACGTCAGATCATACAACGCGCCCGCAAAGGCAATACCTTCAGCTTTAACACAAACTACGTCGGTAACTACACCGGCACGGCCTATTCCAATGTCATTTACTATCGCGACAGCGGCGGCAACATCGCCTTTGAAACCAATCCAAAAACCATAATCACCCGTTTCAACACCCACGAAGGTGAAAATATAAGCGCCTCCAATGTGGTCTGGTCATCTCCCGTCGTTAACGCATCAAAAATTCAAATGCGCAACGACTTAACCGACAAAGAACAGGGAATCATGCCATCAGGCAAAAAAGTAAAACTCAAGAATGCTTCCCGAGCACAACATTTTGCCATAGCGGATATGCTCTACCCCAACTCACGCGGCGGCACACTAACCTGGCATCACCTGACCGAACATTACAAGATGATTCTAGTGGATATGAAAGTTCATGCAAAACACGGGCACAATGGTGGCGTGCACCTTTGGAAATAATTCCTTCGCGCATACCGCTGATCACCGCCATGACCGGCATCATAACCATTGCTGCAGTTACACACGCATCGACGCGGATTTCAGTGTACATCGATGCTATTCTTTTAACGCTATTCACAGATTCTGTGGATAACACTAAGGCAGACGATTACCTGCTGTTCAACTCCAGCGATGCTTCGAATTCCAGCCGCGCTTCTTCGATGGCTTCAAGAATTTGCTGTTTAAACTCATCGCGGGAGTAATGTTCTTCAAGTTTTAACAATAAATGCTCAACACCAAGCCCTACGGTCAGGCCGCCGATGATACCGCCGAGGGCTGCTCCGATGGCCGTACCTATACCGGGAAAAATGGAACCGATGGCTGCGCCGCTTGCAGCGCCCGCCGTAGCACCGCCGACAACGCTAGCGGCTTTACCTGCGGCCACTTTGACAAGCGCTTTGGCGCCGAGGCTGATGGCGCCTTTGGCAATGACTTTGCCGGTGATCTTGCCTGCAATCGCACCGGTAATCGCGCCTGCCGCGCCGATGCCGCCGGAGATCAGCAGGCGATTCTCCAGATTGACAATAACACTGTTGCTGGGCGGCTCCTTGATGGCGTCGAGCGGTGAATACTGAATCACCTGGGGTTGGGGTGTGCTGGGTTCGATTTGATTTTCGGTCAGTATCTGGTTTACCTTTTCCAGATATTCGGCGCGCAACTGTTCGTTTTTACGCAGGGCGTCTTCGATGGATTGCTGTACCGGTCCAAAAGCATTACCCCGCGTGAGATAAGACTCAAGTTTCTCGATCATCCAGTTTTCCAATTTACCGGTGGCCAATGCCACAATGCGTTCATATTCACCGGGTAGGCTGTAATACCAATCGAGATACTCGTCCACGTTATGCGCCATCATCATAAACCCCTGATCGGTGGTTTTTCTGAGTTCCTCAATCGAGGTTTCCAGCCCGTGAACGACCTCAAGATATGCTTGCCGGGTGAGTTCTATGGTGCCCGGTTTGTAATATTCGTCGCCGATTTTTTCGAGAATTTCTATTTTTGTGGCAACAGTAACCTGTGTTTCCTTGATGTGTTCTACGACCTGCGGTTGAGCACGCAGCCAGGCATCCATATACAGCGTCGAAGGCACATAGATGAACAGCGCAAAAAAGGTCAATAACGCAGACGCAAGCGCGATGGTTCTAGCCGGAACACGCGCCGGCCGATCGACATCCTGCAACGGTGCGAATACCCTGCGGTATTCTGACAACGGCACCATAAAGCTCGAAATGGACAACGCAATATTATAAAAAAGTACCGCACTGCCCAGAAAAATAAAAATCAGGAAGAGCATGGCGCTGATTGAATGCAGACCGCCGAGGGCATAGGCTTTCAGTCCTTCGACAAAGCCCAGTAACCGCAGGGTCTCCAGTATCAGAATACTTCGGCTTGCACCGTCGACACCGACACTGCGCGCCTGAATCGCTTCGGATAACGTTTCATAAGGCTGATAATCGCTTGCTAGCTTGACGTATAACACATAAAACGCCGCCATTGATAATGCTGTCGCCCAGCGCGTCCAGACCAATGATTTATGCAATGCGATATACGGTCTGAATTCACGCGCCGCTAGCGGTCTGAGAACACTATAAAAGCAGGTAAATACCGGCACAGTCAGCAGAAAAACGATCCATTCCAGTTTTTGCGTAACGCCGAGATAAAACAACAGTAGAAACGCAAATGCAACAGACCACAGCGCCCAACCGATATAAGGCAGAATGCGTTTATTCAGAAACCAATACAGAATGCCCAGATTACGGAATTGGTTAGCACGATGAATGCGCCGGATGGTCACCGCATAAGTTGCTGCCATATACAATGGCATGGCGAACAGAAATGTCACCAGTAAAGCAAACCATAACTGCTGATCGGGTATCATACCGCCCACATGATAGGCAAAAATCAGCCACCCGACCGACAGCGCCCAGAAAATAATTATTCTTGTAACTGAAGACATCGAAAATTCCCGGGTTTTCCCAGCCACCTTTCTGGCTTTTTCTGTACAGAGACTGAATTCGTAATCTGTTTTGCCATCATTATAACGGCCAAATCCATAACAGCATCGGCATACTGATCGCGACAACCAGGACTTCCAGCGGCAACCCCAGACGCCAGTAATCGCCAAAACGGAATCCGCCAAGCCCGAGAATCAAGGTATTATTCTGATGGCCGATCGGCGTTAGGAATGCACATGACGCACCAATTGCCACCGCCATCAGAAAAGCATCCGGATTCGCACCTAACTGATTCGCTGCGCCGAGTGCAATAGGACACATTACGGCTGCTGTTGCCGCGTTGTTCATTAAATCCGAAAGCGTCATGGTCACCACCAGAATCACGCCCAAGGTGATGATTGCATGACCCTGCGCAAAATTTTCCAGAATGACACGCGCTATCAGATCTGCCACACCAGTGCTTTGCATCGCGCCGGCCACAGGGATCAACGCCGCCAGCAGGACAATAACAGGCCAGTCAATGACTTGATACAGCGAACGCAGCGATACGATCTGAAAGAGTGCGATCGCCAGCACACCGCACAAAAACGCAATGGCTGGCGGTAACATACCCGCCACGATAACGGCAATAGCCAACGCCATAATAGAACCGGCAAGCAACGCCTTACGCTTGTCAGGAATACGCAGTGTTCTTTCCGCCAGCGGCACGCAGCCCATGTTATCGGCAAACTCTGTCATCGCCTCGGATAACCCCTGCAGCATCAGAACATCACCGGCTCTAAAGCGAATTGTGCGCAGACGCGCGGCTGTACGACCACCTGCGCGTGACAGCGCGAGCAGATTAATGCCGTAACGTGTGCGCAGTTCTATCGTCTTGGGTGAGCGATTGACCAAAGGTGAAGCGGGTAAAACCACATACTCTGCCAGTCTGATTTCACCAGACAGCGGCGCGTGTTCACGATCACCCGTAGCCGATTCTTTTGATATCCTTTCTTCTTTTTTTCTTAGTTGTTGATCAGCAGCACTATCATCATTTCCGGTGTCATCTTCTTCGGTCTCAGCTTCCGCAGTTTTCGCTTCTTCCAGCTCCAGACCGAGACTCGATAATGCTTTGGCCAGTGATTCGGCCTCAGCCTCGATAATCAGGATATCACCTGAAACAATTTTCCGGTTCATTCCAGCAGGTGCAAGATGGACGTCATTGCGCACCAGACCGACAACCTGCGCGTCGACAGCATCCAATGCCGTTTCGATTTCATGCAGTCGCATGCCTTCTGCTTTACTGTCAACGGGAATCCGCACTTCCGTCAGATATGCGCTGAGATCAAAACTGTCACTAGCTGCCTGCCTGCGCACCGGAACAAGACGCCACCCGAGAGAAATGATGAACAATACCCCTCCCGCAGCCACGGCCAATCCCACCGGCGTAAAGTCGAACATGGAGAAATAACCGGCATCGGTCATTTCCGCGCGCATACCGGATACGATCAGATTCGGTGGCGTGCCGATCAATGTTGTCATGCCGCCCAGAATGGACGCAAATGCCAGCGGCATCAAAATCCGGCCGGGTGGCATTTCCAACCGTGACGCCATCTGTAGCGCAACCGGAATCAATAGCGCCAACGCGCCGACATTATTCATAAAACCGGAAAGAATGGCCGCCAAGCCGGTCAACGCAGCGATCGACAGTACCGGCCCCGCTGTCGCCGGGATTATCCAGCGAGTCAATCCATCAACAGCGCCCGAATTCTGCAGTCCGGCGCTCAAAATCAGAATGCACGCCACAGTAATGACTGCTGGGTGACTGAAACCGCTGAATGCATCCGCATGACTGACAAGCCCTGTCATGACGCACGCCAGCAACACGCAGACAGCTACCAGATCATGACGCCAGCGCCCCCACAGAAAAGCAACCGCTGTCACCAGCAGAAAACCGACTATAAGTAACTGTTCAGTGGTCATATGTAGAGGCTAGATCGTTGTAATTCCAACGATTACCAGCCATCCTGGTAAATCGATAACAAAGATACGGCATTTTCAAGCAGTCGTGTCATGCTGTGACGGTTAAATCTCAGATCATCGAGTTTTTTGCGTTCCACAGGCAACACTTCTTTCGAATCAAAATCAAACTGCAGTAATACCGAAGCATGACTGGCATTGACGTAAAACTTGCCAGTTTCATCGGTATTGGAAACCGGGTCGTGAATATCGGCGATAACATGCATCATCTCGTTGAGTATTTCCGCTGGCAGGACAGGTGGGTATTTCTTGAAAAAATCATCCGGAACGGGCGCAGAATTGAACGCATAGGTTTCCAGTCCGAATGCTGCACCGACAGCTTGTGCCAGTCCGCCACCGAGTGAATGCCCTGTCACGATAATTTTCCGTCCCTGCGCAAGGTTGTCGATAACATCCTGCGTGTACCGCACGGCATCTTTAAACTGCCCGTGCACCAACCCGAGTGAAAGCATGCCATCCGCAGCGGCATCACGCAAAAATTCAGCTGTTTCACGGAGTGAACAGGGAATATCGCAAGTTTCCGTCCCGCGAAATGCCAGAGTCAATTCGCCGGTTTCCTCGTTGGAATAGACAGCGGCCTGCATACCCGAGCTCTTGTCTTTTGTATCGATTAACACCCACTGATCCACAATCGTGTTGTCAAAATCGTATACCGCGTCAGCCAGTCTGGCGAAAGGAATCGAACGGCCCAATACGTCAACCGCATACCGTTCATCTGTCGCAAGCATGCCGTAAGGTTTCCAGGTCACTTGTGGTACATAATCGGGATTGATATAAACCGTTACGGAAGTCAGTTTGAATATGGAAAGATCACTCTGATCCGCCAGCGTAAGATAGGCAACATAGCGCTCGGTACCAAAGATTTTGGGAATATCGACTTTGGATAGTATTAATGTGCCATTTTCTGTTGAAAAAACCGGACTGCCCGTACCCCCTGCAAGGTCCCCTTCGACATTCAGCAATCTGAATTCATCCGGTTTATCCGGCCCTGACCATTGCAGCGATGCTTTATAGAACTCACTACCAGGTGATTCCTTAATGGCTATTTTCTGTAAACAAAGTAAACTGCTTTCTTCCAGGAATGCAGCGAATGCGGCTTGTTCAGCGCATTCAACCTTATCTGCATAGATTATTCCCGGATTCAGCAGGAAGCAGCACATAACAGCCAAAAAGTATATAAAACCAAGGTGTCGTGTTTTTTTCATATTATTCCTCTATTGCATGCGATTCAAAGAAACAAGCCGTGCTGCGCGTGCAAGCCATACGTTAAATCCGATCAAGACAAATAACCACTTGATTTCAGAGTATAGAAAACAAAGAAAATCCATCAGATACCAGGAATCTGCACGATAGCTTAAAAAAACGAACCGCACATGCCGAATTTGTTTAATTTTTGCTTACAATTGCTTTTGATATCCCCTTATTTTCCCGACAGGAAAGCAATGCGGATCACGCGCCATTTTAAATCGGAAAATGTTCCCCGGTGATATTTTTTCGATTTTTCGATGCAAATAGCCACCTTTTTTCTTTACACCATAGAACACAATCAACACTTGCACGGACAAACCTAATTTCAATGAAACCGTGTAATTCGAAACACTGGCTAGTGTAAAATAAATTAATTTATGTTATTTCAGAAAAACATGCGACTGATTTTTCTATGGATATTCTTAGGTTGTGTTGCGCTGCTCGGCTATGCGCAATACCTGCAACATGTCGAGAACCTGCCGCCATGCCCGCTCTGTGTAGCACAACGTCTGGCTTACTGGATGCTTGGGCTAACCGCATTGGTTACGTTCCTGCACAATCCCCAAGTAATCGGACGTAGGATATATGGTTTTTTTATGACAGTTTTCGCATGGACGGGAGCCGTTGTCGCATTCCGTCAATCCTGGCTGATACGCTATCCTGAATCGTTTGAATGCGGCATCAGTCCGGAAGAAGCGTTGCTCAATGCCCTGCCATTTGCCCGCTGGTGGCCGGGTATGTTTGAAGCCAATGGCGATTGCACTGATGTTGACTGGGAATTTTTATCGCTGGCTATACCGGATTGGTCATTATTGGCACTTGCGGGGTTTGGATTACTGTCGATCTCTATCCTGCTTGCCCGAACACCCCGTTAGCATATACACATACATCGTTTAAAAAACCTTGCCAGCTCAGGCGCAAGCTATCCGATAATAGATAATAAACCTGTGGAATCAGTGTCCGGATGCAAACAAACCCACAAACCAGATCATGCCGATGCCAAGTAGAATTAAACTGACTTGCTGAACCGTCGCACCGATCTCAGGGCGTTTATGTAAACCGGGAATCAGATCAGACAAGGCAACGTAGATCATACTCGCCGAAGCCAGGCTCAATAACGGCAGAATGAGGAAATCCAGCGTATCAAGCATCAAATAGGCCAGTACACCGCCGACCAGGGTTGCAAAACTTGACAGCAGATTCATCAGAAAAGCCTTGCCACGGGTATAACCGGAATTGAGCAGGATGATGAAATCACCCGCTTCCTGTGGTATTTCATGTGTGATGATCGCGATGGATGTAATGATGCCAAGCTGCACATCGACCATGAAAGCAGCCGCGATAAGAATGCCATCGACAAAATTATGGAAAGTATCGCCAACCATAATCATCATGCCGCTGCGTCCGTAATCGTGGCCATGATCATGATGGGCCGTGGCAGCCACGGCAACCGACGGATCGTGCGCTTCACAATCTTCCAGATGACAGTGCCGCCATAGCACCAGTTTTTCCAGAATAAAAAACAATAAAATGCCGATGAGTACCATGAGGGTAACCTGGCCCGGATCTTCGGAAAGCTCAAAAGCTTCTGGCAGCGTACTCAGGAATGCGGCGCCCAGCAGCGCGCCAATAGCGAAAGAAACCAGTTTTGAAACCCACGCTGTACGCGTATTGAGCGTCAGCATAGCCGCAAACAGCAAACTCAGCACACCACCGACAAAGCTGGCAAGAATGATCCAATAAAGTGTTGACATAAACAATTCAAACGGAAAGGCGCGATTATACGCTGTTGCGCATTTCTGACCTAGAAAAATCAACGCTTACAAGTTTTTTCGAGCCAGATCAGTGCGGCCATACGGCCAGTTTTGCCATCTCGGCGATAAGAAAAGAATCGTACCGGGTCGCTGTAAGTACACACGCCGCCACCGTAAATCCGGCTGACACCTGCATTTATCAAACGAAATCGAGCCAGTTGGAAAATATCCGCATACCACTTTTGCTGCGGTTGTATTACGGTATCTCCCACAGATCTGAAGGCCCGCGCAGCATGCGGATCATGATCAATGAAAATTGTTCTGACCTCATCGCCAATTTCAAAATGCGCCGGACCAATGGCAGGCCCCAGCCAAGCCATGATCCTGCCGGGTTCGATGTGCATCGCAGCAACAGATTTCTCGACAATTCCGGCTGAAAGTCCACGCCATCCGGCGTGAACGATACCGACGGCGGTTCCTGCGTCGTCACATAAATATACGGGCAAACAATCCGCGACCATCACTGCGCATACAACCCCAGGGCTGCGGCTTAACGCCGCATCCGCCTGTAACAGTCCACCAGCCTGTTCAACCCAAACATGATCACTGCCATGAACCTGCGTAAACCATTGCGGTTCACTCGGTAGATATTGGCGCAATAACTTCCGGTTTGCCGACACATGATCCGGATTATCATTGACATGCATACCGAGATTCAATGATGCGTAAGCACCGCAGGTGTTGTCACTCACGCCACCACAACGCGTAGTAAAAAGAGTTTTCACATGATCCGGTGCTGGCCAATCTGGAGTAATACAATTCATCATTTATCAATATACTTCATTAAGAACAACCTGTTACGAATATAACCCAATAAACTGAAACGTTTTAACTGAATTTCTAGGTTAAAATATATCGTTTTATAGAATTTGAAGTTGAATGCACACGCATTTCCTTACCAGATGACTAACAAAAGATGCCAGAAACAGGTGTACCTCATGAATTATATCGAAAAATTAACACATTACCTCAAAATACATATGATCTTATGTACAGCGGTCATTTTATCTATCCAGACCGACACTAGCTTCGCCTACGAACGAAATATGACAGGTGTTACCGCGATCAGCAACTCTGATGATCAGACTGAATTGCTCAAGGCGGCTTTTAACGGAAAAGCAGAGGCTGTAAAAGCATTGCTCGACAAGGGAGTGAATCCCAATTTGCAGAATGAAAAAGGATTTACACCACTGATCATAGCCGCGCAATATGGCTACACGGATATTGTCGACATATTACTGGAGGAAAATGCACAGCTCGACATACAAAATGCCGGCGGCGCGACAGCGCTGATTGTTGCAAGTAAAAACGGCCATGAAGCTATAGTCCAGACATTACTGACGAAAGGCGCAAAAGCTGATCTGCAAACGAGCGATGGAATAACTGCACTGATGCTTGCAGCGCAAGGCGGCCATGACACAATGGCAGCCGCCTTGCTGGACAAAAATGCCAATGTCAATTTACAAACGGAGCAAAAGCTAACGGCTTTGATGTTAGCCGCGCTGGCCGGCAACGAAAAGATCGTCGACATGCTACTGGCTAAAAATGCCAAAATCGATACGCAGGCAGTCGACGGTACCACGGCGTTGTATATGGCGGTGCGTAATGGTCATACGGCGATTGTGAATGTTCTGCTAGATAAAAATGCACCAATCAACCTCATCGCCATGAATCACACCACGCCTCTGCATGTTGCTGCACAGAATGGTTATGTGGATATTGTCGAGACCTTGCTGAAAAAAGGCGTCAATCTGGAACAGGCAGACAAAAATGAGGCAACGGCACTGACGCTGGCCGCACTCATGGGACAAACCGAAATCGTTCGCTTATTACTTGAACACGGCGCAAAAGTCGACCATAAAGCCAGAAACGGCTTTACTCCGCTGATTCTTGCGGCACAGAACGGACATGCCGCGGCCCTCCAGGTTCTGCTGGAAAATGGCGCGCAGATCAATATGCAAAATGATGACGGCGTTACGCCGCTGATGTGGGCATCATTGCACGAACACGTGGACGCGGTTAAATTATTGCTCGAACACCATGCAGATCTTTCCATCAAAAGCAAAAGTGGAAAAACAGCGCTGGAAATTGCCAAAGATGAAACCATCGTCGCATTGCTGCGCTCTGCTGCCGATCAATAATGTACTCCATTCAATTAATATCCCATGTTTCCTACCAGCCCTTTGGACAAGTTTAAGCCAATATTCGGCAGGAGCCTGATTTTCGCGCACCGTGGCGCAAGCACCGAAGCGATGGAAAATACCCGGCCGGCTTTTGACCGGGCACTCAATTACACCATTGATGGTATAGAAACCGATGTGCAACTCAGCCGAGACGGTGTTGCCGTGCTATGGCATGACCGTTTTCTCGGCAAGATCGATTTACCGGATAAACATATCGATGATTTTGATTATGCGCAGCTGAAAACCATACATTTTCCACAGACCGGCAGCGCAAGCCTGATGACATTAGAAGCGTTTCTCAGCGATTACCGTCAGCGCTGCCGCTTGCTGATCGAAATCAAGAATCATGACTGGGAACCGTTATCACGGCATGAAAAGAAAATGCAGCAGACACTGGATCTGATCGCCCCGCCGGATGAACGCATCATGGTCTCCTCGTTTGATCTGCAAAGCCTTGTTTATGCCAGCCAACTGAACTCCCGTGTACAACTAGTCTACAATCTGGATGATTGTCATTCAGCACGAAACGTACAGCAGACACTGACTGGGAATCCTTTTTTATCCGGCTTCTGTCTGCCGATTGCGCTGCTGGATCAGGCACTGCTCGACCTGCTACGCACGCAGGACAAATATGTTGCAGTTTATACCTGTAATACCGAAACAGAAATCCGGAAAGCACTGCGACTCGGCGTGGACATACTCATCAGCGATGTGCCGGACAAAGCACTCCAACTGCGCAGCACGATGCAGATACCGTGCTGAACACTGCATGAATGACAGATGAACCGTAATCCTTCCGCACTCGGCAATCAGTCATTTGATCTGCTCGTCTGCGGTGGCGGTATTTACGGTGCCTGGACCGCATACGACGCCGCATTACGCGGCCTCAGGGTAGCACTGATTGACCGGGGAGACTGGGGCAACGCGACTTCATCTGCATCCAGCAAGCTGGTGCATGGCGGTCTGCGCTATCTGGAACAATTCGAGTTCAAACTTGTTCGTAAGGCTTTAGCGGAACGTGAAATGCTGATGAAGGTCGCGCCACACCGAGTATGGCCTTTGCGTTTTGGTGTGCCGGTGTATGCGCACAGCCGTATCGGCAGATTGCGCCTGAAGCTGGGGTTGACACTCTACGATCTTCTGGCGGCCAATCAGACAACCGCCACCGCATGGCATCGTTTTTTTTCACGCGACCGTTTTATAAAACGTTTCCCCCTGCTCAAGGCTGAAAAACTGAAAGGTGGATTCACCTATGCCGATGCGCAGACGGACGATGCGCGCCTGGTATTGGAATTGGTGGATGGCGCAATCGAGACCGGTGCGGCTTGCGTCAACTATTGCGAACTGATCAATGTCATTGAAGAAGACGGATATGTTTCCGGCGCATATTTAGTCGACCGATTGACGAATCAGCCTTACGAAATCCAGGCGCGGCAGATTGTTTTTGCTACAGGCCGTTGGCAGTCGGCGGACCATCAAGTACAACAAGATTGTCAACTGACCCGGGGGATTCATCTCATCTTGCCGTCTCTGTTGGCAGATGAAGCACTATTGCTCACCGCGCCATCGGACGGACGCGTGTTCTTTGTGATTCCATGGTATGGACTGACACTGCTCGGCACGACTGACACATCTTATCAAGGCAAACTGGATGAAATTGAAGTCGACCGATCGGACATTGCTTATCTGCTCGATGCAGTGAATGCATATCTGCAGACACCTTGGTCGGAAGCCGACATTATCGGCGCATTTGCCGGTGTAAGGGTACTAAAAACAGCATCCGCAACCGAATCCGGCGCAGCACCGTCATCGGTCAGCCGGGACTGGACATTGAAAACGGCGGCCAATGGCGTGCACTACTCGATTGGCGGTAAATTGACCTCGGCGCGTCAGGATGCCGCACAAATTGTTGATCGTGTCTGCACGGTGCTTGGCATCAAAGCCTCTTGCGCAACGCAGAATCGCCTTTTTCCCTGGTATCCGCATGAATCACAGGGAGAATTTTCTGAATGGTCGCAAGCCATACAGAAACAACTCATACAATCTGGCGTTGACGCCGAAAGCGCCTGCTGGCTCATCCGGCGCCATGGTGGAAACGTACCGGCAATCCTGCAGGAAATCGCGCGTCAACCGGCATTGGCCGAGCGCATCATACCATCGTTACCGTTTATCACTGCCGACCTGATGCACTGCGTGATCAATGAAATGACGGCCCATCTGGATGATGTGCTGCGCCGCCGTATTCCGCTGCTGATTCTGGCAAAATTGACGGAAAGCGATCTTTATCGGATAACCGATCACATTTCCGGCGTATTGCACTGGGATGCCGCACGCTGCCAGCAGGAGATCGCGCGATGCCGGACAGGGTTAAACCCGTAGCGGCTGTTATCCTCAACTTGCACTACAGTATATGACAACAAATACATTACCGATCCGGCTGGTAATTCACGGCGGTGCCCGGGAACATCCAACGCGACAGACTAAAACCGGAGCGCACACAAGCGTTTACACAGGTGCTGGAACAATCGCTGCATACGGGTTATACCGTGCTTGCGGAAGGCGGCTGCAGTATTGATGCCGTAATAGCGGCAATCGTAGTGATGGAAGATTCGCCCTTGTTCAATGCTGGCAAAGGTGCGGTTTTCAGTCATGAAGGGCGCAATGAACTGGATGCTGCGATCATGGATGGCACTTCGCTACGCGCAGGCGCTGTGGCGGGCGTCACGACCTTGCGCAACCCGATCCGCGCGGCGCATGCCGTAATGACAAAAAACCAGCATGTCATGCTGATCGGCCAGGGTGCCGAAAACTTCGCGGCTGAACAGGGACAGCACATTGTCGATCCATTGTATTTTTACGAACAGCATCGATGGAATCAGTTGCAGAAAGCCATCGCCGCAGAACAAATTGCGCTGGATCATGATATTGATGACGACACTGTGGCTGAGAACGATGAAAAACATGGCACCGTCGGTGCCGTTGCCTTGGATCGCAAAGGTAATCTGGCTGCCGGAACATCAACCGGCGGCCTGACCAACAAACGTTTTGGCCGGGTCGGTGACACACCGATCATCGGTGCCGGAACCTATGCCGATAACCGCTCTGTTGCAGTATCTGCAACCGGAACCGGGGAAATGTTTATCCGTACCGCCGCAGCATTTAATACGGCATCACAGGTACGATGGCTCGGCAGACCGGTTGCCGATGCGGCGGACCATACTTTATCGGAAATCGCTGTCATCGGTGGCGAAGGCGGCCTGATCGTGCTGAATACGCGCGGTGAATACGCCATGCGTTTCAATACCAGCGGCATGTTTCGCGGAGTCATTCATAATGATCGCATTGCGCACATCGAAATTTTTTAAAATAAACGGACTCGAACCTTCAATATAGTCCATTTCCCATACCCACTTCTGCCGAATTTGATGAAACGAACTTCAGATGGATGAACAGTCACAATTCTTCCGGCACCCCACAGCTGATTCGTTCAACTGATACCACAGGGCCGGAGCCTTGATCTGAATGACTTGTTCGGACAAACGCTCACACATTTCTACCAGGGTTAAATCAGCTTGTTTCCTGAGCAATGCGCTGCACTTGTCTTTTATAGACTAACCAGTTAAGAATGATTTAGAACATGTAGGATTTGAAGAGCTTATCGACGGTTTGGTTTTGTCGTTTACGCAGAGCTTTGGCTTGTGCCCATTTATGTTCGATGGGATTGAGATCAGGAGAGTATACAGGCAGGTATTCAAGGGTATGCCCAGCGTTTTGTATGGCATTGCGTATATCCTGTCTCTTATGGAACGTAGCATTGTCCATCACAACAACGGAATGTGACGGCAATTTAGGCAGCAGGTCCTGCGTTGCCCATCCATGAAACACATCGGCGTTGATGTTAGCCTCAAACAGACCGGCGGCGACCAGCAATTTTCCGATCAGAGCACCAATCGCGTTGATACGGCCTCTCGCCTGCCAGTCGTGCGTGCCATGACATCTCTGGCCAATGGGTGCATAACCGTGCGTGCGTGGTGCGTCATGTGCGAACCCACTTTCATCGATGTAGACAATGACCCGACCTGCCGCTTCATGGGCGGTGATCTTTTCCTGGAAGATGCGCCGTGTATTTGCGTCTGCTTTGGGATGTGTCAGTGTTTTTTTTATAGGTTACGCCAAGTTTCCTGAGTGCCAGAAAAACAGCATTCTGCGCTACACCCAAACGGGCAGCACGCTCGTACTGATAGGCATCAGGATAATCCACAATATCCTGCCGCAGTACATCAAGATCGATCTTGCGTTTGCGATACCCTTGCGGTTTACGATCAACATTCTTGATCCACCGGGTAACGCTCGCCACACCAACATCAAATCGATCTGCCACCTCGGCTATCGTCAGTCCTTCCCGCTTGCGCACAGATAAGACTTTACGCCGGAAATCCAATGAGTATGCCATCCTCACATTATAATCAGAATTATCTGGTTGTGCTATATATGCTCTAGAAACTAACAGGATAATACTCATTAAAATTGGAAAGCAGCTTTGAACCGATTCATGATCAAATTCGAAGATCAGCGATCAAGCACGTTAATCCAAGTAGTTACACAGCCTAATTCACAGCTCCATCAAATCGGATACATCAGATCGGATCTGAATTGCTACAAAATTAACGTAAACTAATCACTGTCCAATTATTTTCTTCGGCATGTTTTTTTAATACCGTATCGGGATCAACAGCTACTGGGTGCGTCACTTTACTAAGCAAGGGTAGATCATTTAAAGAATCACTATAAAACCAACTCTGCAAGAAAGATAACCACGTCAGATTATGTTGATCTAACCAGGTTTCCAGCCGTGCTATTTTTCCTTCTCTAAAACACGGTGTTCCCACGACTTTACCGGTGAATTCACCGTTTTTTATCTCAGGTTCTGTTGCAATCAGATTATTAATGTTCAGGATCTGCGCTATAGGTGCGGTTACAAAACTGTTTGTCGCCGTAATTATTATGCATAAATCACCATCAAGCATATGACTTTTTATCAGCTTGTGCGTCCCTGGTGCGATTAAAGGTATTATTCTTTTTTCCAAGAATTCACTTCGCCATGATTCCAGCTGAATTCGTGGGTGCCGTGATAATGGTTTGAGTTGGAAATCAAGAAACTCATGAATATCAAGAGTACCAGCTTTATATTGTTCATAGAACTCCAAATTACGCGCTTCATGTAACTCGCGATCCAGTGCTTTTTTTTCGATCAGAAACTGCGCCCATTCGAAGTCGCTGTCACCCACTAGTAAAGTATTATCCAGATCAAATAAAGCTAATTTCATGATATACCTGACAAATTAATTTTCTCGGAATATTTTTCTCAATAAATGAATAGTTACTTTCCGCTGATGAATCAAGGAATATCTATCCAATTCATCCAATCTCATTATTAATGAGCGCAAATCCCGCCTGCTACGCCGCAATAAATATTGACAAATATGTGGCTCCAACGCAAAACCACGTTCTAATGCATGTCTTTGCAAGGCTTCGATTTTCTCATTTTCAGTGAGCTCATGCATTTGATAAACTAATCCCCAGCACAAGCGTGTTACCAGATCTCGGCGCAAATCCAATTGTGAAGGCGCCGAATTGCCACTCACTATGAGTAAAGCAAGATTTTTATCGCGCAACTGATTATAGATATTAAATAGTTTGAGTTGTGCAAACTCATCAAATCGCTCAACATCATCAATTATCAAACAACCTATATCGCTATTAACATCAAAATCTGCGGGCAATTCCCCAGGAAAGTAATAGGCAGATTGCTGTTTATTAATAAAATGATATGCTATAGCTTGTAGCAAATGACTTTTACCGCATCCGGTATTACCCCAGATATAAAAGAATCTTTCATTTTCTTTTTTATGAAGTACTCTCTTAATCATCGAAATAAGTTCTAGATTCCGGCCTGGAATAAAATTTTGCAGCGAAGGGGCAGTAACAGGAAGAATATCTAAGATTTGCTGCATCATTGATTGTAGTAGAATCCTTCTGTTACAGCTTTAAACTGATTTTTCTCGACTAGCATTTACATTCTATCATCTGCTTAATCATAACCTTACGACTTATAAAGATTACTCTTTAAATAACTGTGCTGTATATATCGTAACCATACCAATAATACCGCACTTACCGGTAATGCCAGTAAAATACCAAAAAAACCAAATAACTGACCAAATGCCAGTAATGCAAAAATAACCATCACTGGATGCAAGCCAATTCGCTCTCCGATTAGCCATGGCGTTATTATCATGCCTTCAAGCAATTGACCAATTGCAAAGACAATCCATACAGGTATAACGTCGGTCCATCCTTGAAACTGCATAAATGCAGCAAAAGTTGCGAGCGTCAGTCCAACTATCATTCCTAAATAAGGGACAAATACAAGAATTCCCGCCACTAGTCCTATCGGCAATGCAAACTCAAGTCCGACTATCCATAATCCCCCAATATAGCAGATACTCATAATGAAAATCACTGACAACTGTCCACGCAGAAATTCAGCTAGAACCTGATCAGTCTCTCGAGCTAAAATACTAATTGATTCATGCCAATAACGCGGAATCATTGCATCAATCTGTTTTATAATGAGATTCCAATCTCTAAGTAAATAAAATAAGACGACTGGAACCAATACAAGATTCACAAAAAACTCAACAATAGCCATCCCTCCACTTGTCAAAGAAGGTAAAACCCTTGCGGCCATTCCGCTTGCACTTTGCCAATGTGTGAACATTCCATCTTTAAAAACACTCATATCCAGCTGGAAATTAATGCCGAACCGCATTTCAATCCATGGAACAATTTGCTTCTTAATAACTTCGAAATAGTTCGGTAGCCTTTCAATTAAACGCCCCGCTTCCTTTTCAAACAATGGCACCATAATGAGCATTAGTGTAATCACCAATCCAATGATTATAAACAATACGATCACTACCCCAAGTGTTCGCGGTACCTTGTGCTCTGACAACCAAGTAACCAGTGGATTACATATATAAGCAATCACAGCAGCCAATAAAAACGGAGTCAATATAGGACTGAGTAGATAAATTAATCCGCACGAAGCCAATACAAAAAAAAGCCACCACAATCTATGTAATTCACTTTCATTGTTATTGGACATATCTATTACCAGAAAACTTTTTATGTGCTTAGATAAAACTCTTATCAGTTAAAAGTTATCTGTATATCTGTAATGATTTAGGATAATAAGATTAATTTATTTGTTCGATAAAATTTGATTTGCAGCTGAATGATATTTCTAGGAAATGCATTACTGAGCCAGAATTCCTCTTCTATTTTTGGAATTATCACTCAAGCCTAAACTTGCACATATTACGAGTCATTTCAAATTAATTGTGATGAT
>JAHBZZ010000023.1 GCA_019635215.1 Nitrosomonas sp. | reverse complement strand
TTAGAACCCGTTCAATATCTCGATCAAGGGGTACAGTGCAAGGCAAAATAGAACGACGCAAGCAAAGCGTAGCGAACAGCCGTAAGGCTGGCCCGTAAGGCGAGGCGCCTACGCCGAGTAAAAAACGGAGCATACTTGCAGTATGTGCGCATTTTGAGTTCGATTTTAACGCAGCAATGCGCCCTTCAGCGAGATCTTGAACAGGTTCTTACAGAACCATGACACGAATAACAATAAACTACCGCGCAACCGAACCTATCATAAAACATACACCTACAGTGAGTACAACAGGCAATTCACTCGATAACGGTACAAGAGTTTCCATTCGAAATACCGCTGGACGGTTTAGCATGGTCAGTAACAAGCGATTGTTTTCCCCACCTTTTTGCCGAAAAGTTTTTTTAAACTGAAAACATCGCCTACAATAGAGCCTTTTTATAGGTTTTTGCTTTCAGCATTTCATATGATATGCATTTATCGCTCATTGCGTTAACGCCGTTCCTGGGCGCTGCTTTAGTCGCGGCAATTTCACACATGGGGCGTCTGTACGCCGCCTGGGGAGCGGGTCTGATCACCTTGATCGCACTGGCTTTCCTATTGCCGTTCATCACCGGGGCTTTTTCAGGTCAGGTCGTGGTGCAAAGCATCAGCTGGATTCCGCTGCCGGCATCAGGTTTAGGGTTAGATCTTGCCTTCCGTCTGGATGGGCTGGGGCTTTTATTCGTGCTTCTGATCCTGTGCATCGGTCTGCTGATCATTCTTTACGCGCGTTATTATCTGTCCGAGCGCGATAACATGGGGCGCTTTTATGCGTACCTGCTGATGTTCATGGGTTCCATGCTGGGCATCGCCACATCCGAAAATATCATTCAATTGCTGATTTTCTGGGAATTAACCAGCCTGTCATCATTCCTGCTGATCAGCTACTGGCAGACACGCCATGAATCACGCATGGGTGCGCGCATGGCCTTGGCCATCACCGGCGGCGGCGGACTGGCGTTACTGGGCGGATTTATCCTGCTGGGCGATATCGTCGGCAGCTATAATCTGACGGATATTCTGGCATCCGGCGATCTGATCCGCGCACACGACTTGTATCTGCCCATGCTGATTCTGGTATTACTGGGTGCATTTACCAAGTCGGCTCAGTTTCCATTCCATTTCTGGTTGCCCAACGCGATGGCGGCGCCGACGCCGGTTTCCGCCTATCTGCATTCGGCTACCATGGTCAAGGCCGGTGTTTTTCTGCTGGCGCGGTTATTTCCGGCATTATCAGGCACATCGGCATGGTTCTGGCTGGTTTGTATCACCGGCGCGGTAACACTGGTTGTCGCCGCCTATATTGCGATATTCAAGCATGATCTGAAAGGCTTACTGGCTTATTCCACCATCAGCCACCTGGGTCTGATCACGCTGCTGTTCGGTATTGGCACGCCCATGGCCGCACTTGCCGGTACTTTCCATATTATCAACCACGCGATTTTCAAAGCTTCATTGTTCATGGCTGCCGGCATTATTCATCATGAAACGGGCACACGCGATATGCGCATACTGAGCGGCTTGTGGAAATACATGCCGTATACCGGTTTACTCGCAATGGTCGCGACGGCATCCATGGCGGGCGTACCGTTGTTCAACGGCTTTCTGTCCAAGGAAATGTTCTTTGCCGAAACCTTATCGGTCACCGACCAACCCTGGGGGTGGTTGCTGCCGGCAACAGCGACACTAGCCGGAATATTTGCCGTGGCCTATTCCCTGCGGTTTATTCACAACGTTTTTTTTGGTGAAATATCCCCCGATTTGCCCAAACAACCGCATGAACCGCCGCGCTGGATGAAAGTACCGATTGAAATTCTGGTCGCGCTGTGCCTGCTGGTGGGCATTTTTCCGGCGTTCACTGTTGAACCCATTCTGTCCGTCGCAGCATCCGGCGTTCTGCAGGGCCCTGTTCCGGAGCATGATCTAGCGATCTGGCATGGCTTTAATACCGCTTTATACATGAGCATCACTGCATTGGCTGGCGGTGTGCTTTTCTACCTGATCCGCAGACCGTTATTCGCGCTGCAGGAGCGGCTGGAATGGCTGAGCTTCAAGACCCTGTATGAACTGTTTCTGACAAAACTGTTTTATCTCGCCAATACCGTTACCCATTTTCTGGACAAACAATCGCTGCAGCGCATGATATTGATATTTATGCTGTTTATCCTGGCACTCGGCCTGTCGGCTATGGATACCGATTACCACCTGACCGGAGAACGCGCCATTTTACCGGTTGATGGCGTCAGCCTGTTGGTTGCGCTGATTATCGTGATTGCCGCTGTGGCGACTGCCGTCATGCACCGGCAACGGCTTGTCTCACTCATTTTATTAGGCACCGTAGGACTGGGCATATCGCTGATTTTCGTGAAATTTTCCGCACCCGATCTGGCTCTAACGCAGATCTCCGTCGAAGTGGTCACCATCGTGCTGATGCTGCTGGCTTTATATTTCCTACCGCAGGAATCTCCAAATGAATCGGGCAAATGGCTGCGCAGTCGGGATGCGGTCATTGCTTCCGCAGCCGGCGGCGGCGTGGCGCTTCTGGTTTGGGCGGTATTGACACGGCCTTATGAAACCATTGCCGACTATTTTCTGGAACACAGCCTGCCCGACGGCGGTGGCACCAATGTTGTGAATGTGATTCTGGTCGATTTCAGGGGTTATGATACGCTGGGTGAAATCACCGTACTGGGATTGGCCGGCCTCGGCATCTACGCCATGCTGGAGCACCTGAAACTGACAGGATCCCGTCATGACAGCCAGGGGCGCACATGGGACACGGACAGGCATCCGGTCATCATGGCTTCTTTTGCGCGCCTGCTGCTGCCGTTGGCGCTGCTGGTATCATTATTTATCCTGCTGCGCGGCCATAATTTACCCGGCGGCGGCTTTATCGCCGGTTTAATTACTGCTGTCGCACTGGTCATGCAATACCTTGCCAACGGCGTTGTCTGGACTCAGGAACGCATCCCCTTCAATCTGCATGCCATTATCGGTTACGGCCTGCTGATTGCCACGGCTACAGGACTGGCAAGCTGGTTTTTTGGCTATCCTTTCCTGACATCGGCATTCAGTCACATCCGTTGGCCGGTTATCGGCGAATTTGAACTGGCGTCTGCGATGGCATTCGATCTGGGCGTTTATCTCGTCGTTGTCGGCGCCACATTACTCATTTTGGTTCACCTGGGGCTGGTGCATCACCACAACCATCCGGTGAACGTCAGAAAGCGGATACGCTGATGGAACTGCTGATTGCTGTAATCATAGGCGTACTGACGGCAAGTGGCATTTATCTGTCACTGCGCGGGCGCACATTTCCTGTTGTACTGGGATTGACCTTTTTATCGTATGCTGTGAATCTGTTCCTGCTGGTCATGGGACGGTTAACTATTGGCGCGCCCCCCATCATCGCCGATGGCATCTCCCGGTATGCCGATCCCTTGCCGCAGGCGCTGGTATTGACGGCGATTGTCATCAGTTTTGGGATGACGGCTTTTGTCATTGTACTGGCATTGAAAGCATTTTCTGAAATGGGTAACGATCACGTGGACGGCAAGCACAAACCATGATCAACCATATCGCTATTTTTCCCGTGCTGTTGCCGCTGCTGGCAGGTATTGCCCTGCTGTTACTGCCCGGCCGTCAATTACCGTTGAAACGTGCCGCCAGTCTGATTTCAGTCGTATTGCAAATCATTACCGCAGTTGTTCTGTTAAACACAGTCAGCAACGGCGAAATTCTGGTTTATGCGTTAGGTAACTGGGTACCGCCTTTCGGTATTGTGCTGGTCGCCGACCGGCTGGCGGTATGGATGCTGACGATCACTGCGCTCGTCGCCATCTGCGCGTTGTTCTATGCCTCGCGTGGCTCGGACAGCAACGGCGCGCATTTCCATACTTTGTTTCAGCTGCAGCTATTCGGCCTGAACGGCGCTTTTCTCACCGGCGATCTGTTTAACCTGTTTGTGTTTTTTGAAATCCTGCTGCTCGCGTCGTACAGCCTGCTGCTGCACGGTGGCGGCCGTTTGAGAACCAAGGCCGGCCTGCATTTTGTCACCATCAATCTGGTCGGCTCGACACTGTTTCTGTTTGCAGTAGGAACACTGTATGGCCTGCTCGGAACGCTTAATATGGCCGATCTGGCGGTAAAAGTGGCTGCCGCGCCTGCGGATGACGTGGTGCTGATCCATATCGCCGGTTTACTGCTATTTGCCGTTTTTTCCCTGAAAGCCGCGCTGGTGCCGCTTTATTTATGGCTGCCAGCAGCTTATGCACACACCACGGCGGCGGTTGCCGCATTATTTGCGATTATGACGAAAGTCGGCGCATACAGCATTTTGCGCGTTTATACCCTGATCTTTGGCACTCAGGCAGGCATTGCAGCCAATTTAACCGAAACATGGCTGCTGCCCATGGCCATACTGACACTGATTATCGGCGTTCTCGGCGTTCTCGCCAGCACCCGGTTACGCCAGCAGATAGCTTATCTGGTGATCGCTTCCATCGGCACATTGCTGACGGCAACCGGCATCAATTCAGCCGCGGGCATTACCGCCGCATTGTATTATCTGCCGCACTCGACCTTTGCGGCAGCGGCCTTCTTTCTATTGTCCGACAGCATCGCTCAACGGCGTCATATCATGGACGATCAGTTTGAACCCGGTCCGGTTATCCAGCAACAACGCTTGCTGGGCAGTCTGTTTTTTATCACCGCGATACTGATCGCCGGCTTACCGCCTTTATCGGGCTTCATCGGTAAATTCCTGATCCTGAACGCCGCCTTACATCATCCGGATTTGCCCTGGATCATGGGCGTCATACTGGTCACCAGCCTGTTCACACTCATTGCACTGGCACGCAGCGGCAGCATGCTGTTTTACCGCACACAGGAACCGCATACCGGTAACGTCAATCCTGATATCAATAAACCACGCAGCGTACTATCCGTAACCGGAGAACTGACACCGGTTGTCGGCCTGTTATTATTCTGTATCGGTCTGGTAATTTTCGCCGGAACGGTTACCGACTACACCGCCGCCATCGCAAATCAATTGCTGCACCCCGAAACGTATATCAAATCGGTACTGCACATGGAGGTCATCCAACCATGACCCGGCTGTTACCGCATCCTTTGCTGACACCCGTGCTTACAGGCATATGGCTGCTGCTGAACAACAGTATCGAGCCGGGTCACATTCTGCTCGGTTTTCTACTGGGCTGGATCATACCGGTGCTGACAATCCGCTTCTGGCCGGAAAAAGCGGTCATTCGCAAACCGATGACTCTGCTGCGTTTTGGCGCCATATTTTTGTATGACATTGTGGTATCCAATTTCACCGTTGCGCGGCTGATTCTCGGCAACCCGGATAAACTGACACCCGTGTTTGTCAAACTGCCGCTGGATTTGACCTCCGATCTCGCGATCAGCCTGCTGGCCAGCAGCGTGACTTTAACGCCCGGCACCCTGTCGGCGCGGCTCTCGACGGATCGCAGCACTCTGCTGATACATGCACTGAATGAAACAGATCCCGATGCACTCGTCGCAACAATCAAGCAACGTTACGAAAGACCATTGAAGGAGATTTTTGAATCATGTTAACGGTTACCATTCAAATCGCATTCGCACTGGTCACCGCCGCAGTGATCATGAGTTTTTACCGCCTGCTGCGCGGACCGGATATGCCGGACCGGATTCTGGCGCTGGATACGCTGTATATCAATACCATCGCCTTGCTGGTTTTACTGGGTATCTATCTTGGTAGTGCGCTTTTTTTTGAAGCAGCCCTGCTGATCGCACTCATGGGATTTATCGGTACGGTCGCATTGTGCAAGTATCTATTACGCGGCGATGTTATCGAGTAAAAATCCAAATTTGCGAGCATCCGCTTCGCGGATTGCCTGCTTACCTCATCTCGTCACGACACTTTGTTACTCGCAAAAAATGTTTCCTTACATATCAATCATATGCTACGTCAACATTTTCTGTTCGCGCCTCGTTTTGTTTAGAACTTTGAATTTTTAAAGATACCCATTTTATATGCTGGAATATTTTTTATCATTCCTGATTCTGACCGGTGCCCTGCTCACCTTCATCGGCTCACTCGGCCTCGTTCGGCTCAAAGATTTATACACGCGCCTGCATGGGCCTACCAAAGCAACGACACTGGGTGTCGGCAGCCTGCTGATTGCATCGTCCATTTATTTCAGCACGTATACGGAAAATATCAGCCTGCACGAAGTGCTGATCACGCTGTTTCTGTTTATCACCGCGCCGGTCAGCGCGCACTTGCTGGCCAAAGCAGCATTACATTCAAGCCTGTATTCCATCGTAAAAATACCGGAGAGCGATGCCGCTGACGACAGCAATACGGCCGATGTGAAACCTGTTGAACCGGAAGCAACGCCCGATCGTCCATCCCGGCCTGATTACTGATATTCGTCAGGTTTGTACACATGGATGCGGCTGATCAGACCGTCCGGCTCAAAGTAAATACACTCCCGGCCGCGTCTTCTGACCGACTCACCCGCTGCCGCATCGGTTCCCGTCATCAGAAAATCAAATTCGACACCGTTTTCCTCGATCCCGCGGTAATCGGTTACTTCCCAGTGCGCATCCGAATAACGTGCAAAAAAACTTGTCATCATTTCACGGATGGCCACACTGCCTTTGTATTCCCCGAAATAATCCGAATGATAGATTGCGCTGCCCAGAAACATGACTTCCAATCCTTTAAGATCATGCTTATTGGAAAGCGCGACATATTGCTTTGCCCATTCAATATACAACTTACTGTTCATCAGTCGCTCCTGTCATCACTCAATAAAATTGACCCGTTTCACACCGCTCATGTTTTTGATTCTTCACGCAGAAAAACCCATTCATACGCATCGCTGAACGTTGGTTCAAAATGATAACCCGCCGTATCGAAATCCTTGATCGCTTCCGGATCGGATAGTCTATGCTGAATGATATGGCGGCTCATCAAACCGCGCGCTTTTTTGGCAAAGAAGCTGATAATTTTATACATGCCGTTTTTCTGATCTTTGAAAACCGGTGTAATGACTTTTCCCTCGATTTTCTCCGAACGCACGGACTTGAAGTATTCATTCGAAGCCAGATTAATCAGCGTATCCGTTTTCTGCCGTTTCAGTTCACAGTTGATCGCGTCGGTAATCCGGTCTCCCCAGAATTCGTACAAGTTCTCACCGCGGCTATTTTTCAGTTGCGTCCCCATCTCCAGGCGGTAAGGCTGCATGAGATCAAGCGGCCGCAGCACGCCATAAAGACCGGAAAGAATACGCAAATGATCCTGCGCGAATGCGATATCCTCGGCGCATAATGTTTCAGCATCCAGTCCCGTATACACATCGCCCTTGAATGCATACAAAGCCTGCTTGGCATTGACGGGTGTAAACGGCCTTGTCCATGTGCGGTAGCGGTCGGCATTCAAAGCTGCCAGTTTTGAGCTGATCGACATCAATGTACCGAGTTGGTCCGGTGGCAATGTTCTGAGCTGATCGATCAATACCGCCGATTCATCCAGAAAATCGGGCATGGAGTACTGGCCAGCGCCCGCGGGTGTTTCGAAATCCAGCGTTTTAGCCGGAGAAATCACAATTATCATGCACTTTTATCCTGAAAATTTCCGATCGAATACCATTTTTCGGATTAAGTATACTAAAATCTGCCCTGATCAGCTTATTGAACCCGGTACTGAATCCGGATAAAACACCCGCAACATCAAAAAACAGAAAACTTATTCCATCCACTCCATGCCGAAACGTGTCAGGCAGATACTCCTCGGAATTTTTTCAGGCCTGCTGGGCTGCTTCATCTATCTGATGCCGCAAGGCTGGGAACTTGAGGAAAAATACGGCCTGTACTGGTTGTTCCAGCTTCGCGGCGCAATACCTCCGCCCGATGACGTCATGGTTATTGCTATTGACCGACCGTCCGCAAACCAATTGGGGTTGCCGGTTTCACCGAATTTCTGGCCGTGGCCCAGGGACATTCATACGCGCTTGATCGATTATCTGGCCAGCGCCGGCGCTAAGGTCATTGTACTGGATCTGATCTTTCATACCCCTGGCGCACATCCCGGGCACGACCGTCAACTGGCCGGCGCTATTAAAAATGCGGGCAATGTCGTCATCGTCGAACGATTGCACAGTGAGTCGCTTGATTTGACCGATCACCAAGCCAATGCATTTCAATTCAAACTGATCAAGGAAGAAAGCATACCGCTGTTGCCCGAATTCGCGGATGCGGTCTTTGCACACGCGCCTTTTCCGTTGCCGGACAAACCGCGTATTAACGCCTATTGGACATTCAAACCAGGCATGGGCGATGCGCCGACAATTCCTGTCATTGTTTTCCAGACTTATACCCTGCAGATTTATGATGATTTGATGACGCTGCTGCGTACAATTCAAGCGCCGGATATCGATCAATTACCACGGCATCATCAAATAGACAATATTGAGACGGTTATTTTTTTTCTGCGCCAGTTGTTTACCGATCATCCGGACATCAGGCAGCGCATCATTTCAGAACTGCGCGCAGGTCACCTGGATAACCGGAAAAAACAACTGATAGAGTCGCTGCTGAACGTATATGCCAGCGGTGGTGCGCACTACCTGAATTTTTACGGGCCGCCGCGCAGCATCCGCACCATTCCGTATTATCAGATCATACAATCCGCCGAAGGCGATGAAGCATCACTGAATACGCTGCGCGCAAACATCGCAGGAAAAGTTGTTTTTGTCGGCCTGTCTGCCACCACACAGTCGGAAAATGAACTGATCCGGGATGCCTATCACACCGTATTTACCGATTCGGAAGGCGTGAAAATCAGCGGCGTGGAAATTGCCGCTACAGCCTTTGCCAACCTGCTCGAAAACAAACCCGTCAAACCCTTTCCGTATGCCGGCAGCCTGGGATTGCTGTTCATTATGGGATTGATACTGGGTATTATTATGCCTGCACTGTCCAGCCGTCACCTGATCATCGTCAGTTCAACCCTGGCGGGCTCTTATACGCTATCCGCCTGGTTGGCCTTCAAGCAGTCCGGTATCTGGCTGCCGCTGATCACACCACTTTTCATCGTTATCCCCTGCACCATCGCGGGCGCCGTCTTTCTCAAATATCTCGCCGCCCGACAGGAGCGCGATCAATTGCTGGCGCTGTTCGGTCAGTTTACGCCTGACCGTATCGTTGGAGATATGGTCCGACATATGGACTCCACACTACGCAAGGACCAGATTGTCTTTGGCGCCTGTCTGCTCACCGATGTGGAGGGTTATACCACGCTCGCCGAAGCAATGAACGTGCGGCAGCTGAAAGCGCTGCTGGATGACTATTTCGCCCTCCTGTCCCGCTCCGTCCGGGAAAACAACGGCATTGTTTCCGAAAAAACCGGCGATGCCATGCTGGCGGTCTGGGAAACCGCAGCCGCCAGCCAAACACTGCGCGAACAAGCCTGCACGGCAGGGCTTGCCATCATGGATAATGTCTACCGGTTCAATCGTGAAGGCAGCCATCCCGCAATGCCGACGCGTATCGGCATTCATTTTGGCGAATTGCTGATCAGCAAATTCGGCTCCGGCACGCGCGCAGATTATATCTATAGAACGGTCGGTGATCTCGTCAACACGACCAGCCGCATCGAAGCAATCAACAAGCGCCTGGGTACGAGACTGCTGGTCACTCATGAAGTACTGGACGGAATCGATTGCTTTCTGACGCGCCCGTTAGGCGCTTTTCAATTCGCCGGTAAGTCTTTGCCGGTTCAGCTGCACGAACTGGTCGCACACCGGCAGGCTGCCAGCAAAGAGCAGATTCTGCTGTGCGAAATGTTCACCGCTGCGTTGACTGCCTATGCACAGCAACGGATTGACGCGATCGAAAAATGGCAGGACATCCTCACGCTTTTCCCGAATGACGGCCCCACACGATTTTACCTTGATTTCTGCCGGCAATCCCCGTCCGATCAATGGAATCCGGTTATCCGGCTGTCAGAAAAATCATAAACCGTGATAAGGGCATCTCTAAAAGTTCAGATTCGCAGGTATCCGCTTCGCGGATTACCTACCTCATCTCGTCACAACATTTTATTTTTCGCAAAATAATATTTCCTTATATATCAATTATATGCTGAGTCAGCATTTTTTGCTCATACCGCGTTTTGTTTAAAAGCTTTAAATTTTCAGAGACGCCCATAACACCTCTTCATGTGACAATTCTCACCGACAGCACAGTCGCATCAAGCCAGACTTTTAAGTCAGCAAGGATACTGCCGGAAATATACGCTCACGGCACCCCCGCATGACCCGTAAAAATTAATTATAATCATATAGTTATATATATACAAGTCAAGAAGTCAAGATTTTTTGTGTTAAGCTATTCTTTGAAGAACTTTGTTAATCGAAAGCTTTATGACACGATGAATATTCTGAGGACGCCATTCATGCATGCAACAGGTATTAACCGGATTTATCTTCTGGTTTTTGCCGCTATTGTCCTCACACCATTCATGCTGATACGCAATGCACTGGCAGTCGATGGCTGCGTTGTACGCGCTGCGCAGGTGGTTTCAGTACAGGGAACTGTCGAAGTGCGCCGCCATCAATCTGCATCCTGGGAACCTGCCGCGTTTGAAACACAGCTATGCGCCGGGGATTTGCTGCGGGTACGCACGCACAGCCGCGCCGCTATCCGTCTCAATAACGACAGTGTCATGCGGCTAGATCAGCGCACAACGATCACCATCCCCGAAACCGAAACAAACAGAATCACCGCGTTAATCGACCTGATCAAAGGTGCAATCCATATCATTACGCGCACACCGCTGCCGTTTAAAGTCAGAACACCTTTTTTGAATGCAGGTGTGGAAGGTACGGAATTTTCCGTTGCACTGGGAACCGGCCATGCACGGGTAGTCATTTTTGAAGGCCGTGTATCCGCCAGTAACGAACACGGCAGTGTGATGTTGGCCGGCCATGAAGCGGCAATCGCGTATCAGCACCAACCACCACTAAAAGAAACCATTGTCAGGCCACTCGATGCCGTGCAGTGGGCGCTGTATTACCCGGCGATTATTGGCTATCACCGAAATCAAGGTAGCGATAACACCGACAACCGGATAGCGCAGGCCGAATACCTGTTATCCGTTGGTCAGGCAGATGAGGCCGGAATCGCCCTCGACCGTCTGTTAGCCGATGACCCCGGTAACAATACAGCCATTGCGCTGCAATCCATCATCGCTGTCGTTCAGAACGATAAGGATCGCGCGCTGGAGTTGGCGCACCAGGCTGTTCAGCATGACGATTTATCCGCACCTGCCCGGCTTGCGCTCTCCTACGCGCAACAAGCCGCTTTTGACATCGATGCAGCCCTGACCAGTGTCAAACTGGCGGTTACCCTCGACCCGCAGAATGCACTGATCTGGGCAAGACTATCCGAGCTGCACATGTCGGTTGGCGAACTCGAACAGGCGCTGGAATCGGCGCAGGAAGCCGTCAATCTGAATCCGGCCATCGCTAAAACACAAACGGTGTTAGGTTTTGCGCACCTGCTGAAAATTGATACAAAAGAAGCCCAATCGATTTTTCATGAAGCCATACTGCTTGATCAGACTGATCCTATGCCACGGCTCGGTCTGGGCCTGGCGCTCATCCGCGAGGGGCAACTGGAAGCCGGCCGCATCCAGCTCGAGATTGCCGCAAGCCTCGATCCCGGCAATTCTTTGATCCGCAGCTATCTGGGCAAAGCATATTTTGAGGAAAAACGGTATTCACTTGCCGAAACGCAATTCGAACTGGCTAAGGAACTGGATCCGCTCGACCCGACACCCTGGTTTTACGATGCCATACAGAAACAAACGCAGAACCGGCCGGTAAAAGCACTCCAAGATATACAGAAATCGATCGAACTGAACGATAACCGCGCCGTTTACCGCTCCAGATTACTGCTCGATCAGGACCAAGCCGGACGCGGATCGAGTCTGGCGCGTATTTACGACAATCTCGGTTTCGATAAACGCGCCATCGTGGAAACCGCCAAATCGCTGAGCCATGATCCATCCAACCATTCGGCGCATCGTTTTTTGTCAGATACTTATGCCAGAATTCCGCGTCACGAAGCTGCCCGCATCAGCGAGCTGCTGCAGGCGCAGTTGATGCAGCCGATTAATGTGAATCCGGTTCAACCCCGTCTGGCTGTCGCGGATCTGAATATCATCACCAATACAGGCCCTTCCGGAGCCGGTTTCAATGAATTTGCGCCGTTGATGGAACGCAACCGTTCGCAATTCGTAGCTTCCGGGTTTGGCGGCAACAACAATACTTTTGGTAACGAGATTGTCTTCTCAAAACTCTATGAACGCACATCGGTTAGCCTGGGGCAGTTTCATTATCAGACCGATGGCTTTCGTACCAATAATGACCAGAACCACGATATCCTCAATGCATTTATACAACATGCCGTCACACCAAAACTCAATGTCCAGGCGGAAGTACGGACGCGTTCGACCGATCAGGGCAATTTACTGCTAGATTTTGACAGGGATGCAGATAATCCACGACTGCCAAAAAATCGGCTACGACAGAAAATCGATGAAAAAACAGCCCGTATTGGAACCAGATATTCTCTATCTCCGAGTCAGGATTTTATTTTCTCAGGGATATATTTAGATAAAAAGTTTCAAGATACAACCGCATTTGGCATATCTGCCAACAATACTGAAATATTTACTCATGACTCCGGATATCAAACTGAAGCCCAATACCAATTTCGCGGTGACCGGTTTAATATCCTGGCCGGTATGGGCATATATCGCATAAACGCTCAACAGTTTAGTCAAAACAGAAATATTTTTACAAATATACCTTCAAATTGCACTAATAATTGTTTTGAAGGTAATTTCAGCAGAAATACTACGAATGGTTACACTTATTCCAATATCAATTTGAATCCAAAACTCAATTTAACACTTGGTTTCAGCTATGGCGCATATAAAGAGAACATGCTGGATTTTGACTCGTTCGATCCAAAATTTGGGATTCAATGGGATTTTATAAAGAATACGCGATTACGGCTTGCATGGTTTGAGAGTACCAAATCATATTTGGCTACCAGACAAACACTTGAGCCCACTCAGATAGCCGGTTTTAATCAATTATTTGATGATCTCAATGGCACCAGATCCCGACGAATGGGTATCGGTATAGATACCTATTTCACTCACAATATCATTGGAGGAAGTGAAATTTCACGGCGTGAATATGAAGCGCCTTTTAATTTCAGGGATTTCGAAAAAGGCACAGAAAAGATATATCGGGCTTACCTTTATGGAATCAGGAACAAGAACTGGGTAATCAACAGTGAGGTGATTTACGAGAAATTATCACGTTATGGATCTCTAGATGGACCGCATCAAATCAATACACTCACTATGCCTATAGGTGTAGGCTTCTATACCGTTATGGGAATATCTGCAAATTTGACAGGCACATTTGTCCATCAAAAAGTAGATCGTAAGTTTTCAATAGACAATGAAGGGGTTGAGAATTTTTTCCTGCTTGATGCTGTAGTCAGTTATCGCCTCCCCGATAGAAGAGGTTTTTTAAGTTTGGAAGGAAGAAATCTTCTGGATCAAAATTTTTTATTCCGTAATAATAACTTTTTATCACCTGAGCAAATCGATACCCGTTTCGTACCGGAGCGTACAGTTTTCGGGCGTATTACTTTAAATTTCTAAAAGGAAGGACAGTATGAATGTCAATAAATTAATCATCACAACATTTTCTTCTATTGCAATTTTAGGGCTAATTGGATGCAAAAAAGAAGATGACAAGCCTGTCACTAATATTCTCGCTTATGCGTCTAAAGCCGAACAGTCTGAACCAATCCAGAAAATAAATGATTTACCAAAAGAATTCGAAGAAACACTCAGTAAACTCGGAATAAAAGCAGGAATCGTTCCTATTATAGATCATGAAAGTGGCGATATTTTCATATTCAAAAGTCGCGATGCTGAAATAAAAGACCTCAAATTTCCAATTTCAACTCAGGAGATTAAATCAGTCACACCAATAACAGTGTTTAGGTTTGAGGGTAGTAAATGCACCGGCATATCCCTTGGCGGCAGCGGGGCCATAGTCTGTACTCACATCAGACATTGATATAACACTTTCTATCCCACTAAATTTGCACTGTATTAATGAAATACAGTGCAAAACAGTTAATGTATTACTGGTGCATAACCTAAATAGCTATGATCAAATAATCCAATTACAAAACTATCATTTATATAATGATTGTGGAGATACACTGCCTCATCAACGACCAAATCCAGTAATTCCTCATCAGTCCACGCAGAAGTTGCAGGGACATCGTTTAAGGCATCTGAAAGTAACGCCTGGAAATCTTCAGGATTGCCATTCTCTGGAAATGCTTTAATTTGATCTAATTCTGCTTGATCAAAACGCGAAAACATGTTGATCAATGTGCCATAGAATATGGACTCAATATTCCCATCGGTTGCAGCTATATCACCCAGCCGTGACACACCTAATTCGTCGGCATCATAGATACCATCAGCAAGTTGAAAACCGTATCTGGCTGTAAACGGAAAATCATATACCGTTGAGAAGTTAATCAATGGTTGAACTTTCTCTCGGAGTGAAGCTGTCGATAAAATACCCGTATTGCCATTTAAATCAACCAAAGTTTCCAATGAACCTATGTCCGTATTAAAAAGAATACTCGTATGATCCAGTCTTCCTGGATCAAAATCAGCATCAATAAAATAATTATCAATGACGATGACAGGAACATCAGTAATTTCATGCAACATCGCATGAGTCACACCATATTCCCGTGCTGCGGCATAAATTATTTCCGGCCGATCAAGATTGGCAAAAATAAAATCATAAGCCTGCTGTTTTGTAATTCCCAATTTAGCCAAGTGCGCATCTGCTGATATAAATTGCTTTTTCGACATTAACAACCCTTTCCTTTTATTTTAATTAAAGACCGTTCTAAGCAACTGCCAATCCCAGGAAACTCTGATCGAGCACCCCGACAATGGTGCTGTCTTCGATAAGTTCTGTGATCAGAATGGCCGCTTCCCTGACGACCAGTCCTGCCAGTTATCATCCGGTCTTGGCACCGTTAGCGGAATATCGCTCAGCGCTTCGAATACATATGCCTGGAAATCATCGGAGCCACGCCTTTCGGCGACAGGAAAAAAAACAATCTGGTTTAATTCGATTTGATCGAATCTCAGAAACATGTTGATGAGTGAACCATAGAACAGCGATTCGATGCTTTCGCTAGTGGCCGGTATATTATTCAGCGTGGCTACACCCAATTCTTCCGCATCGTAAACGCCGTCGTCATCCTGAAACGGAAATTGCGGACCAAATACAGAATCATATTGTGAAGGATCGCTGAGTGATTGTTGAACGAATCCTCTCAACGATTCATTTGACAGAATGCCTGTCCGTTCGTTAAAAGCAATCAAAGCACTTAAGGCCTCTGGATCCGAATTAATCAGAATATGCGTATCATCCAGTTTACCGGTATCCAGATTAAAGGATGCGAAATAATCGCTGATCACTGCGGTTGAGAATTGCGTTATTTCGCTGAGCATTGCGGTTGTTACCGCAAATTCTTCAGCTGTGTCGAATATTATTTCAGGCTGATCGACGTTGGCAATGATAAAGTCATAAGCCTGTTCAACGGTTATACCCAATTTAGTCAAGTGCGTTGCTGCTGACATGCTGTGTTCCTCCGATCGCGTTTACAGGATAGTGTTACAGTGATAGATACAGCACATACATCAAAGGATGTCTAAATTTTTGCTATCAATCCGCCACCCGTGCCAGGCTGAAATTATAAACCAGGAAATATCCCCCGCGCTCAATCAGCGTCATGTTAAGGCTCACCGGTCCCGTCGAATAATCCGCAATGCCGGAATAGTTGATGCGTTTATCACCAAATAACGAAAAAACACTCGCGGTACGTGAGAAATTCAGTTCATTGACGGAATAAAACCAACCAAACTCGCGATACCGATCCAATAGTTGCTTTAATTGTTCATCGGTAATGGTTTCCCTGGCTTCGGGAGCCAGATGCCGCAATAGTGGCTCTTCCTGCCAGGTGGATATCTCTTTCAGAATCTGCGCTACCGCTGGTTCAGCCGTTTTACTGTAGAAACGCTGCTCACTGTTGGTATGAACGTACAGCATGAAGACAATAATCACCAATACCGCGGTGATAAGACGTAATGTTTGAACTTGCATAATTCAGAATCGAATGGATTGATCAAGAAATCAGGAATGATTTTCTTCCCACAGTTCGCCCGGCAGGCCATTTCTGGGCAGGGGAATACCGAAATGATGAAAAGCGATGATAGTCGCCATGCGTCCGCGCGGCGTACGTTTCAAAAAACCCTGCTGGATCAGGTACGGCTCCAGCACGTCTTCGATGGTATCGCGTTCCTCGCCGATGGCCGCTGCGAGATTATCCACGCCGACCGGCCCGCCACCAAATTTTTCCATCACGGCCAGCAATAATTTACGGTCCATGATATCCAGCCCGATTGCATCAACATCCAGCATGCTGAGTGCCGCATCGGCGATCTGGCGATTGACCCGCCCATCCGCCCGGACTTCGGCAAAGTCACGCACACGGCGCAACAAGCGATTGGCGATACGCGGCGTGCCACGCGAGCGCCGCGCAATTTCAAACGCGCCATCCGGCGTCATCTGCACATTCAGCAATCCTGCTGAACGCATAACTATCCGGCTGAGTTCATCCGCGCTATAAAATTCCAGCCGCGACACAATACCAAAGCGATCCCGCAGGGGATTAGTCAACATACCGGCGCGCGTGGTTGCACCCACCAATGTAAAAGGCGGCAGATCCAGTTTTACCGAACGCGCGGCGGGCCCTTCGCCAATCATGATATCCAGCTGATAATCTTCCAGGGCGGGATAGAGTATTTCTTCAACCATGGGCGACAAGCGGTGTATCTCGTCGACAAAGAGCACATCATGCGGTTCCAGATTGGTCAGCAAGGCTGCCAGGTCGCCTGGGCGTTCGAGTACCGGTCCTGAGGTATGACGCAGACTGACGCCCATTTCTCTGGCTATGATATGCGCCAGTGTTGTTTTTCCCAGACCAGGAGGACCAAATAGCAGCACATGATCAAGCGCTTCTTTGCGGCGCCGGGCTGCCTCGATGAAGATCTGCAATTGCCCCCTGATTTTTTCCTGGCCGACATATTCGTCAAGCTGCTTGGGACGCAGCGCGCGTTCCAGCAATTCTTCCTGCGAAGAGGCAGTGGAAGCGGTCATCAAACGGTCTGTTTCTATCATTGTCAATGCTATTTATCTTTGGACAGTCGCTGTAGTGCCTGGCGTATGCCCTCTGCTACCGTTGTTTCTGCCGGAATCTGTTGTACAGCCCAGTCAGCTTCGCGTTCATTATAGCCCAAAGACAGTAATGCATTGAAAATGTCGTTTGTCTGATGTGATGAGACTGACATCTGCATAGCATCGGATTTCTCTATCTTAAGCTTGTCGCGTAATTCAAGCAAAAGCCGCTCAGCAGTTTTTTTGCCAATTCCCGGGATTCTGACCAGCCGCGTACTATCGTGCGAACTGACAGCCTGATGCAATTCGGCAATATTCATGCCCGACAGTAATGCGAGTGCCGTCCTTGAGCCAATACCGGTTATTTTAATAAGCTGGCGAAACGTCCGTCGCTCCGGTTCGGTTGCAAAACCAAACAGGATATGCGCATCTTCACGAATTAACAGATGCGTATACAATGTTGCTTGCTCACTTATAGCTGGCAGGACAAAAAAGGTGCTCATGGGTACATCGATTTCATAACCAACGCCATAAACATCCAACAACACTTGCGGTGGCTGCTTTTCCAGAAGAATACCGGTCAGCCGCCCGATCACACCAGCCGTCCCCGTTTCATGCGCATGTTTACCTTGCCGATTTCAATCAATCCCGATCCGCTATGTGCATGGCATATCGCACAGGCCAAAGCATCCGCCGCATCCGCACCGGGTTTGCTCGCCAGGTTCAAGAGCCGTATCACCATGGCCTGTACCTGATTTTTATGTGCATGACCATTGCCGACAACGGCTTGCTTGATCTGCAGAGCAGTATATTCAGCGACCTCGAGATCGTCGAGAACGGCGGCACAAATGGCCGCACCCCGTGCCTGTCCAAGCAGCAGGGTCGATTTCGGATTGACATTGAAGAAAACCTGCTCAATTGCGACCTGTTCGGGGCGATAGCGTAAAATGATTTCACGCAGATTGTTCATGATCAATTTGAGGCGGGACGGCAGAGAACCTTCGGATGTTCTGACACACCCGCTGCCCACATAAATCAACTGATGGGCATGATGATCAATGACACCAAATCCGGTGATACGCAAACCGGGATCTATGCCGAGTATTCGAATAGGATCACCTGTAGGTTTGTAAATTATTCTTCCAGTACTGCGGTGGTATAAACGGCTTGCACGTCATCCAGATTCTCCAGCGCGTCCAGCAGCTTTTGCATTTTGACTGCATCATCGCCAACCAATAACGTTTCATTGGTCGGTTTCATGGTAACTTCAGCTATTTCGGCGATGAATCCTGCTTGCTCCAATGCTTCCTTAGCTGTAACAAATTCATAAGGCGCTGTAATCACTTCCATACTGCCATCATCATGGGTAATGACATCCTCGGCACCTGCTTCCAGTGCAGCGTCCATGAGTTTTTCCTCGCTGGTGCCTGGTGCAAACAGAAACTGCCCGCAATGCTTGAACAAAAAGGCGACCGATCCGTCCGTCCCCAGATTACCGCCATATTTGGTGAAAGCATGCCGCACATCGGATACTGTACGCATACGATTATCCGTCATGCAATCGACAATAACCGCAGCACCTGAAACACCGTAGCCTTCATAACGAATCTCTTCATAATTCACGCCCTCCAGATCACCGCTGCCACGTTTGATGGCGCGTTCAATATTGTCTTTTGGCATGTTATGTCCAAACGCTTTATCCATCGCCAATCGCAAGCGCGGATTACTGTTTGGATCAGCACCGCCCAGGCGGGCAGCAACAGTAATTTCCTTGATAAGTCGGGTGAAAACCTTGCCGCGTTTGGCGTCCTGCGCTGCTTTTTTATGCTTGATATTAGCCCATTTACTATGACCAGCCATCGATTTGTATCTCTCTCATTAAGAATGGCTTATCTTATCATTGCATCTGCCAGCGATAAAGTATCCATTACGCGCCGATCAGTTGATCGTTACTCAAATTAAAAACCTGCGGAATCTCTTATCATTCGACGGTTACCGCTTTGGCAAGGTTACGCGGTTTGTCTACATCGGTGCCTTTTACCAGCGCTACATGATACGCCAGTAACTGTAATGGAAGCGTATGCAGGATCGGACTTAAAATCCCCGCATGTTCTGCAAGCCTTATGACATGCAGTTGATTACTTTCTTCGATCTGCGTATCAGCATCCGCAAATACATATAACTCGCCACCACGCGCATGTACTTCCTGTAAATTCGATTTTAATTTGCTCAGCAACTGGTCATTCGGCGCTATCGCTACAACGGGCATTTCCCTGTCAACCAGCGCCAGTGGACCATGTTTCAATTCACCCGACGCGTAGGCTTCGGCATGAATATATGAAATTTCCTTAAGTTTCAACGCACCTTCCATGGCTATCGGATAATGCACGCCACGCCCGAGAAATAGTGCATGCCGTTTTTCTGAAAATCTTTGCGCCCATTCCTGTACTTCAGGCTCTATCTGCAAGGTTGACTGCAATGCAGCGGGTAAATGCCGCAATGCTGCAATCACGGCAGTTTCCTTTTCAGATGACAGTTTATTTCGCATTTTCGCCAATACAATAGTCAGCAACAGTAGCGAAGCCAGTTGCGTGGTAAACGCCTTTGTTGAAGCAACGCCGATTTCAGGGCCTGCACGGGTGAGAAAACGCAAGTCCGTCTGTCTGATCAACGCACTCTCTGCTACATTACATATTGCAAGACTATGGAGATGACCAAGCGCTTTCGCGTAACTCATCGCCGCCAGCGTATCCGCAGTTTCACCAGATTGTGATATGCCTACCACGAGCGTATGAGCATCCGCTATTGGATTACGATAGCGATATTCACTGGCGATTTCTACTGTACAGGGTAAACCGGCTATGGTTTCCAGCCAGTACCGGGCCACCAGTCCGGCATGATAGCTGGTTCCGCAGGCCAATATCAGCAGGCCTTTAGTTTGGGAAAAAATTCTTTCAGCCGCGCTGCCAAATAAACCAGGTAATATGGCTTGCGCATTAAGTACCATTTCCAGTGTATTGGCCACTGCACTGGGTTGCTCGAAAATTTCTTTTTGCATGAAGTGCGCATAAGGCCCCATATCAATCGCATCGCTGGTCAAGTCGCTGTGATGCACGGGACGTTTAATCTCCTGGCTGAGATCACCGTTCCTGCATTCGAAAATGGCGTAACGATCTTTATAGAGTTCAGCAATATCGCCATCTTCCAGATATATCATGCTTCGCGTCGTTTTCAGTAAAGCCGAAGCATCGGAGGCGGCATAATTACCTTGTTCTCCCAGCCCTAATAGCAGCGGCGCACCGTTACGGGCAACGATGATCCGCTCCGGGTGATTCTCTTCCATGACCGCTATAGCATAAGCACCCTGTAATTCCGATATCGCCAGACTCACTGCTCTCAGCAAACCATCCGATTTCCTCAAATTAAACGCAATTAAATGTGCAATAACCTCGGTATCGGTATCCGAGTCAAACCGAAAACCTTCGACCTGCAGCCGTTTACGCATGATTTCATGATTCTCGATAATGCCGTTATGGACTACAGCAATTTTCGATTCAGCACTGGAAAGATGAGGATGCGCATTGCGCTCAGAAGGTTCCCCATGTGTGGCCCATCGCGTATGTGCAATGCCTGCGAATCCGTTGGTTTTCTGTTCGACAACTTTTTTTTCCAGTTCTGCAACACGGCCTGCTGTACGGAGCCTCTGCAGGCCATTGTTGGTAATTACCAAGCCTGCGGAATCATAGCCTCTATATTCCAAACAGAACAATCCATCCAGTAAAACCGGAACTATATTCTTCTCAGCAATTGCGCCTACGATACCGCACATTTCAAGCTCCTTTTACCCGTGTATGGTTTAAATCCTGATTTCCTCATTTATTCTTTGACGGCCGTTTCCATCCAGTCAATGTTACTTGCTTGGCTCTTGATAAAGTCAATTCATTTTCCGGCGTATCCTTGGTGATTGTTGAACCTGCACCGATGGTTGTCCCCTGAGAAATTTTTACCGGCGCAACCAACTGGGTATCCGAACCGATAAAAACATTATCTTCGATAATTGTCTGATGTTTATACGCCCCATCATAGTTACATGTAATCGTACCAGCTCCAACATTGACATTTTGCCCTATGACGGTATCACCGATATAACTCAAGTGATTAACCTTGCTGCCACCGGATATGTGGCTTTGTTTGATTTCTACAAAATTTCCGATGTGTACATTGTCATTAAGATTCGTGTTCGGGCGTATTCTCGAATAAGGACCAATTTTACAACCTTTCCCTATCTCTGAACTTTCGATATGCGAAAAAGGATAAATAATCGTGCCATCTGCAACCGTGACATCTCTTAATATGCAATTTGCTTTTATTTTTACATCATTTCCTAGTTTTACATGGCCTTCAAACAAGCAATTGATGTCTATCTCAACGTCACTGCCGCATTCCAATTGACCACGGACATCAATACGCGATGAATCATATAACGTTACACCATCTTCCAATAATCTGTTGGCATTTTCTTTCTGATAAATGCGTTCTAATTCTGCCATTTGAGTGCGGCTATTAACACCCAGGATTTCCCAGTTATGCTTTGGCTGCGTGGATACGATCGGAACATTTTCATCGACCGCCATTTTAATCAGATCAGTCAGATAATATTCCTTTTGCGCATTATCATTTTTGAGTTTCGGTAGCCACATATGCAATTTCCGATTAGGAATATGCATGATTCCCGTATTGATTTCATTAACTGACAATTGCGTTTCGTCAGCATCTTTTTGTTCGACAATACACGTTATAGCATGAGTATCCTTATTTCTGATAATTCTTCCATAACCATAGGGGTTTTCAAGTTCTGTTGTCAGTATGGCGCATTTTTCCTCCAGACCTTCCTGAATAAGCCTGCTCAGTGTCTCCGCCTGCACCAAAGGAACGTCGCCATACAGAATTAAAGTTGAACCTTCATCATCAAGTTCTGGTAGGGCTTGTAACAAAGCATGCCCTGTACCCAGCTGCGGCTCCTGTTTTATCCAAATAAGATCACTTGTGCAAAAGCGTTCCCTGACTTGCTCGCCCCCATGCCCTATCACCACACAAACTCGGTAAGGCTGTAGAGCCCCCGCAGCTTCTAATACATGCGAAAGCATCGGTTTTCCAGCTAATTCGTGCAGCACTTTCGGCAATGAAGACTTCATACGTTTACCAATGCCAGCCGCCAGTATCACTATATGCAGTTTCGATCTCATTTGCGTTATTTTCTAAAGTTAAATTTATATTCTATCGGTTTCCTAAATTAATCTGTAATCGATCTGATAGTTAAACTCGGGGTAATTTGCGATAAAAAAAAAGGCGACCTCTATTGTCGCCTTTTTAATTTATTCGGATTATGTGCTAATGTCTCCGTTTTCTCAATTTTTCAATCGCTGCTAATTGAGAGACTGCTTCCATCAGTTCAGCTTGTGCCTTGGCGTAATCCAATTCTGAGGCCTTGTCTCTCATAGCTTCTTCAGCAGCACGTTTTGCTTCTACGGCTTTTGCTTCATCCAGATCATGACTTCGAATTGCGGTATCTGCAAGTATTGTCACTACATCCGGTTGCACTTCAAGCATTCCACCTGACACATAAACCAGTTCTTCTTCTTTTAATTGTGCTTTTATACGCACCATACCTGATTTTATTCGGGTTAACAAAGGCGTATGGCGTGGATAAATACCCAATTCCCCCATTTGCGCTGGTGCAACCAGAAACTCAACTGGCCCTGAGTATATCGATTCCTCTGCACTAACGATATCGAGATGAAAAATAGTGCCCATTAATTTTTACTCATTTTTTATTGAATGCTTTTAGCTTTCTCAACAGCCTCTTCTATACCACCTACCATATAGAAAGCCTGCTCTGGCAGATCATCATATTCACCAGTTACTATGCCTTTGAAACCTTTAATGGTTTCCTTCAATGGCACATATTTGCCTGGTGATCCTGTAAATACTTCTGCCACGTTGAAAGGTTGCGATAAGAATCTTTGAATTTTACGTGCACGGCTAACAGCCAGTTTATCTTCCGCAGATAATTCATCCATACCTAAAATGGCAATGATATCTCTCAATTCTTTATAGCGCTGCAGTGTTTGCTGCACTTGACGTGCGGTATTGTAATGTTCTTCACCTACAACAAGAGGATCAAGCTGTCTGGATGTTGAATCAAGCGGATCCACCGCCGGATAGATACCCAGTGATGCAATGTCACGCGACAATACGACTGTCGCATCCAAGTGACCGAAAGTTGTAGCTGGAGAGGGATCCGTCAAATCATCCGCAGGTACATAAACAGCTTGTATTGATGTAATTGAACCTGTTTTCGTTGAAGTAATTCGTTCTTGCAGGCGTCCCATTTCTTCAGCCAGGGTCGGTTGATAACCTACTGCGGAAGGCATACGGCCAAGAAGCGCAGATACTTCTGTTCCGGCAAGTGTATAACGATAGATATTGTCAACGAAAAACAGAACATCTCTGCCTTCATCCCGGAAAGCCTCAGCCATAGTTAATCCGGTCAATGCTACGCGAAGCCTGTTACCCGGTGGCTCGTTCATTTGACCATACACCAACGCAACCTTATCCAATACATTGGAATCCTTCATTTCATGATAAAAATCATTTCCTTCCCGTGTTCTTTCACCAACTCCTGCAAAAACGGAATATCCACTATGCTCAATCGCGATATTACGTATGAGTTCCATCATATTGACCGTTTTTCCTACGCCGGCACCACCAAACAGTCCGACTTTACCACCTTTTGCAAACGGGCAAATCAGATCGATAACTTTAATTCCGGTTTCCAGTAGTTCGGTCGATGCCGACAATTCATCAAATGCAGGTGCTTTGCGATGAATAGACATGACTTGTTCGGATCCGATTTCGCCCAGTTCATCAATGGGTCTGCCCAAAACATCCATAATTCTACCCAGTGTTTTGAGTCCTACCGGTACTCTTATCTCAGCACCGGTATTCTTCACAATCATGCCACGTCGCAACCCATCTGAAGATCCCAGTGCAATTGTACGCACGATTCCGTCGCCTAGCTGCTGCTGAACTTCCAATGTCAGTTCGGATCCTTCCATGATCAACGCATCATATACTTTTGGTATGGATTCCCGATCAAATTCAACGTCTACAACCGCACCAATACACTGAACAATTTTTCCTTGACTCATTGTTTTTATCCCAAATACTTATAGTTTTAAACTGCCGCAGCGCCACCCACGATCTCGGACAACTCTTTGGTAATTGCTGCTTGTCGTGATTTATTATAAATCAGCGTCAATTCATCAATAACATTGCCGGCATTATCTGATGCGGCTTTCATGGCCACCATTCTCGCTGATTGCTCGGACGCCATATTCTCTGTCACCGCCTGATAAATAAGCGCTTCCACATAGCGAACCATAACGTCATCAATTACAGGTTTGGCTTCTGGTTCATAGATATAATCCCACCCCACTTGAGCAGAAGATCCAGAACTTGCTTGCATTTTATCGTCTGTTAATGGCAGTAGCTTCTCCATCACGGGCTCTTGTTTCATGGTATTAATAAAGCGGTTATAAAAAATATAAACCCTGTCAAATCGATCTTCGGTATATCCATCCAGAACCACTTTTACTGCGCCAATAAGTCTTTCCATATCAGGCGCATCACCCAAGCCAACGACCTGAGAAATGACGTTCGCCTTGATACGACTCATAAATCCAAAACCTTTGTTTCCAATGCAGCAAACCTCAATTTCCTCGCCTTCGGCTTGCCATTTTCTCATTTCGCCCAAAACACGACGCAGTACATTCGTATTTAATCCACCGCACAGGCCTTTATCCGATGTAATTACTATTATTCCTACGCGTTTGACGGTATCTCGCTCAATCAAGAATGGATGACGGTATTCCGTATTTGCTTTGCTCATATGTGCAGCCACATTCCGGATTTTCTCTCCATAGGGCCTAGCCTTTTTCATACGATCTTGTGCTTTGCGCATTTTTGACGCAGCCACCATTTCCATCGCACGCGTAATTTTTTGCGTATTCTTTACGCTCTTGATTTTGTTACGAATCTCTCTGCTACCAGCCATAGCCTAGTATGTTCCGTTCTTTTTAAATTCTTCAATTGCAGCAATAAGATTTTTTTCAGTTTCAGCATCCAATTCTTTCGTACTCTCAATTTTATCTAGAATTGACCCATGCTGTCCGCGGATATAGCTCTTTAAGGCTGCTTCAAAAGCCAACGCTCTGTTTACTTCGACATCATCATAATAACCATTGTTAATCGCAAATAATGTCAATGCCATCTCAGAAACACTCAAAGTCGCGTATTGCGGTTGCTTCATCAGTTCTGTCGCCATCTTTCCGCGATCAAGTTGTTTTCGCGTCGCTTCATCCAAATCTGAGGCAAATTGCGCAAACGCCGCCAATTCACGATACTGCGCCAGCGCTAAGCGGATACCACCACCCAGTTTCTTAATGACTTTTGTTTGCGCTGCACCGCCAACGCGTGAAACTGATACACCCGCATTAATTGCCGGACGTATACCTGCGTTAAATAAATCCGTCTCCAGGAAAATTTGTCCATCAGTGATGGAAATCACATTAGTTGGAACAAATGCCGTTACGTCCCCTGCTTGTGTTTCAATGATCGGCAGTGCAGTCAGCGAACCCGTTTTACCCTTTACTGCACCATTTGTATTTCTTTCCACATACTCTGCATTGACGCGTGCAGCACGTTCCAGCAAACGTGAATGTAAATAAAATACATCTCCAGGATACGCTTCACGTCCCGGTGGTCTTCTTAATAGGAGCGAGATTTGCCGATAAGCCCAGGCTTGTTTTGTCAAATCATCATAAACAATCAATGCATCCTGTCCTTTATCGCGGAAATATTCACCCATGGTACATCCAGAGTAGGGGGCGATAAATTGCATCGCGGCTGATTCCGAAGCTGTTGCAGCGACCACAATGGTGTATTCCATTGCACCAAATTCTTCAAGCTTACGCACAACGTTTGCAATTGATGAAGCTTTTTGGCCAATTGCCACGTAGATACATAGCATATTCTGACCTTTTTGATTGATGATCGCATCAACCGCAACCGCCGTTTTGCCAGTTTGACGATCACCAATAATCAATTCGCGCTGCCCTCTGCCTACCGGAACCATCGAATCGACTGACTTTAAACCTGTTTGCACTGGCTGATCTACAGATTTACGCCAAACGACACCCGGCGCAATTTTCTCGATAGGCTCAGATTTCTCCGCTGTTATCGGTCCTTTTCCATCTATAGGCTGACCCAATGCATTAACGACACGCCCCAATAGGCCGTCCCCCACCGGCACTTCTAAAATCCTTCCGGTGCACTTAACCGTATCGCCTTCAGAAATGTGTTCGTATGCCCCCATAATAACCGCACCCACTGAATCTCTTTCCAGATTAAGTGCAAGCCCGAATGTATTGTCCGGGAACTCGAGCATCTCACCCTGCATCACATCAGACAAGCCGTGTATACGCACAATACCGTCTGTCACTGATACTATTGTACCCTGTGTACGAACCTCTGCTGTATCAGCAAGTCCTTCTATCCTATTTTTAATCAGTTCACTGATTTCGGATGGATTTAACTGCATTTCATTTAACTCCTAGCTTTTAAGGGCATTCGTCATTGCTTCAAGCTTTCCACGTACAGAAGCATCAAATACTTCATCACCGATTTCAACTATGACACCGCCGATCAATTCCGGATTCACCGTGACTTTAGCTTCCACTTTGCGCTTGAATTTCTGCTCTAATGTGCCGACCAATTTTTCTAGCTGGCTATTGCTTATTTCAAAGGCAGATACAATATTTGCCTCCAAGACACCATCATGCTGGGCTTTTAGCCGCTCAAACAAATATCGAATTTGCGGCAACAAACCTACACGACCATTTTCTGCAAGCATGAGCAAAAATTTACGCCCATCTTCATTGAATTTATTTTTGCCGATTTCGAGTAGCAATTCACCCAATTGTCGTGAAGTCACTATCGGATTACCTATTAATGCCTTAACATTTTCATTTTCTGCTATATCTGCTGCATCACGCAACATTTCAGACCATTCAACCAACGCATTCCTGATTACGGCCAACTTATAGACTGCATCAGCATAAGGCCTTGCCACCGTAACTGCTTCAGCCATTATTTTAGATCTTCCTCAATTGACGCTAACATATCCGCATGCACTTTCGCATCGACTTCTCTACGTAGTATTTTTTCAGCTCCTGCTATCGCCAAACTAGCCGCATGTTGCCTTAACGCTTCTTTCGCACCGAATATTTCATGATTGATCTCAGCTTTTGCGCCTGTAATAATACGCTCACCTTCCTCCTTAGCCGTACGCTTTGCTTCTTCCACAATCTCTGAAGCACGCTTCTCTGCCTGGAGGATTACATCAGATGCCTGTTGCTTTGCTTCTTTCAAAATATCCGACGCACGCTGACTGGCCAACTCCAATTCATGCCGCCCACGCTCACCCGCAGCCAAACCATCCGCTATTGTTTTTTGGCGCTCTTCAATGGCACGCAACAACGGCGGCCAAACAAATTTAACAGTAAACCAAATGAACGTTGAAAATGCTAATGCCTGAGAAACTAATGTAAAATTTATATTCATAACCAACCCATATTGGTTCTTAGATTTTTGTTTTACTGAATTACTGCAAGCAATGGATTTCCAAATGCAAAAAGCATAGCCAAACCAACAGCAATAATGAATGAGGCATCAGTTAAACCTAACAACAGGAATACCTTACCTTGGAGCGTGGGAATCATTTCAGGCTGACGGGCAGCACCTTCCAAAAAACGACTACACATCACCCCCACACCGATACATGCACCTGCGGCACCCAATCCAATCATCAAACCAATACCAATCCCCGTATATGCCTGAATCAGAGCCAAATATTCTACATTCTCCATGCTTACTTCCTTTAGTTAAAATTAATGACTTTATAACAAAAACAAATTAATGCGACTCATGCGCCATTGAAATATACACAACCGCCAGCATCATGAATATAAATGCTTGCAGAGTCACAATTAAAATATGAAATATTGCCCAACCAGCGCCAAGCACCGCACCGAAAATCGTACCCGCTACCCCCGTTGCAGCCCACATGCCTAACAACAAGAATATAATTTCACCCGCGTAAATATTACCAAACAAGCGCAATGAATGAGAAAGCGGTTTTGAAACATACTCTATGAAATTAAACAACAGATTCAGAATCCACAATAATGGATTTTTTCCAAATGGCGTACAAAACAACTCATGCATCCACCCCCCCAATCCTTTGACTTTCACACTAAAGAAAATCATCAGGAACCAGATCGTTAATGCCAATGCAAAAGTGGTGTTGACATCTGTTGTCGGAACTATCTTCCAGTAGTGCACCCCAAAGATATTTTCTATAACCCAGGCTGTAATATCAATGGGCATAATATCCATGGTATTCATTAACAACACCCAGATAAATATGGTCAATGCTGTCGGCGCCACAAACACATGCCGATTTCCATGAAAAGTATTTTTCACTTCGTTATCGATGAACTCTATCATCAACTCAACAAAAGCCTGGCGTTTGCTCGGAACTCCCGGAGTTGCTTTGCGTACTACCAACCACACAAACCCCATTCCGATAAGCCCCAAAATAACTGACGTTACCAACGTATCCAGATGCAATGTCCAGAATGCTCCATCTTTGACCTGAACGGTCATATGGGTTAAATGGTGATCGATATATTTAGTCGGGGTAAGCTCTATATCCGCTGCCATCGCTGTCTACTTGTAAGATTTTTCTAAAATTTACGTTATTTCTTTTTTATTACTTTCTGACACAAACAATGCCATGCTGTGCATTATGACTGTCAATATAAACGTCCCTATAAATGCCAACGCATTTACACCTTCATATAATTTAAATACTAACCAGAGCATAAGAATAATCAGTGTAATTTTAACCGCTTCAGCTCTCAATGCGGTTCTGATCGTTCCACCAGCCGTATATCCTCGATGACGGGAAACAATCACTGCAAATACTGTCGAAGAGATAACACTGATCATCCCTCCTAATAATGCCGATACAGCAACTTCAGAATCATAGAGCATGGCCAATCCAATTGTAATTATTGCCGTGCCGAGTAGTTGCCAGCGCAGAACTATTTGTAGCGGCTTTACCGTTATCCAAGACGACATCGACTTTATCCTGGAGCAAGCCCCTTCTCTACGCCATAAAAAAGCGGGATTCTAAACTGATATCCATACTCAGTCAATGTCAAATGCTTAACATAGGTATTTATTTTCTAACTTGCAATTTAAAATCAAACCTGCCGTACAAAACATATCTTCTATTTCATACAGCAACTTTACGCCGATTTGAACTGCAAAGAAGCCAATTGAGAATATAATTGATTTGTCGCAATTAATTCTGCATGCTTACCGATTGCTTCCAGTCGCCCATGATTAAGAACAGCTATTCGATCTGCCGCTTGCACTGTAGACAATCGATGCGCTATCACTAGCGTGGTTCGATTAATCATTAGCTGCCCAAGTGCCTGCTGTACCCAATATTCGCTTTGCGCATCCAGCGCACTGGTTGCCTCATCCAGTAATAATATCGGCGCATCTGCCAATATTGCCCGCGCAATGGCTAATCGCTGCTTCTGTCCTCCTGATAGGCCCTGTCCTCCTTCGCCCAGTTGCGTCTGATAGCCTTGCGGTAATTCACATATAAAATCATGTGCAAAGGCTAGCGTTGCAGCTACCTCAACCTCTGATTGTGTCGCATCGGGATTGGCATATCGCAGATTCTCATAAATTGAACCATAAAACAGCACAGGTGTTTGCGATACCAGTGCATAACATCTGCGTAATGCAAAAAGATCTACCTGACGAATATCGATCCCATCCAGTTTGATATTTCCTGATTGGCAATCATAAAAACGTAACAGCAAATCAAACAAAGTCGATTTACCCGCGCCCGAAGGTCCGACCAGCGCTAAGGTCTCACCCGAATTAATTTGTAAAGAGAACCGATCAATTGCAAAAACATCCGCACGCGAAGGATATACAAAAGATATATTATCGATTGTAATAGCACCCGACACCTTGGGCAGCGCTTGCGCAATCAAAGGGGTCTGTATTTTGCTTGGCGCCCGCAGAAGTTCCATGGTGCGTTCAGCCGCACCGGCTGCACGCTGCAATTCACCGACCACTTCTGAAATTGAAGCCACAGCGGAACCCACAATAACACTATAAAATATGAAAGCAGCTAACTCACCTCCACTAATGCGGCCTTCAATCACATCGATGCCACCAATCCAAAGCATCATGCCTACGGCACCCAATACCAGAATGATAACCACAGTTACCAAAAATGCCCGTTGAGTAATACGGCGCTTTGCAACTATAAAAGCATCTTCCACATAATCATGAAATTTCCGCTGATCTATGGGCTGATGATTATAAGCCTGAACCGTTTTAATCTGACTCAACATCTCACCGACATACGCACCTACCATAGCTATCCTGTCTTGGCTTTCTCTGGACAATCCGCGTACGCGTCGCCCGAAAACCAAGATAGGCACAACCACCAATGGCACACAAACCAAAACAATAATTGTCAGCTTCGCATTCGTTACGAACAACCAAATAATGCCGCCAATCATCATAATCAAATTGCGCAGCGCGAAGGAGATTGACGAACCTATGACAGACTGTAGTAACGTCATATCCACCGTAAGCCGGGACTGAATTTCTGAACCGCGGTTTTTTTCAAAAAAACCCGGATGAAGATGAATCAAATGATTAAATACACTGCAACGAATATCCGCTATAACGCGCTCACCTAACCAAGTTACCCAGTAATAACGGGTAAATGTGCCTACTGCGAGCGCCAGTACCAGACATAAAAAAATAACCACATACTGACCCAATAGCAGTCGGGATTGTGTCGCAAATCCGTGATCAATTAACAGACGAATACCTTGCCCGATTGACAGGGTTATTGCCGCCGTAAATAACAACGCCAACAAACTGTAAATGATCTGACGCTGATAAGGCAAAACAAAGCCCCATAGCTCTCTAACAATCTGCCAACGATTCTTTCCCTCAGGTACTTGATACTTCATTAATTAATTCTGAATACAAACAACTTTGATAAACGAAGGGGAGCTCACAGTGGCTCCCCTTCGTTTAACCTTTATTGACAGCGAACTTCAGTCTTTACGCTCAGTGACCTCTACTAAGTGGTATCCGAATTGCGTTTTTACTGGACCTTGCACTTCACCTACAGGTGCACTGAAAACCACCACATCAAATTCTTTCACCATTTGCCCTGGCCCGAACTCACCAAGTTCACCACCTTGTTTACCTGAGGGACATAATGAATGCTGTTGCGCAATTTCACCGAAGTCAGCGCCGTGAGTGATTTTATCCTTCAAATGATTACACTCTTCCTCGGTCCCCACCAAAATATGCCGCGCGCTTGCCCTAGCCATCAAACTCTCCTGATTGAGTTAAGTTAAGAAACATTTACTTTTTAACGCATTTAATCATAAATTGATGCAATTCACGAGCTTTTCTGTTTCAAGCTATTCTTGATTGAAAGTTTGAAAAAATTCAGAAACGCTCTCTGTCCTCAAGATATCGCCACATTCCTTCCGGCAGGTTACCCAATCTGATTTTTCCAATCCGCACGCGTTTTAGGCCGGTTACATGCAAATTAACCATTTCACACATGCGGCGTATTTGACGTTTTTTGCCTTCGCGTAAGACAAAGCGCAGTTGATCTTTATTTTGCCAACTCACCTGCGCCGGCTTCAGCGCCTTACCATCCAGATTTAATCCATAATTGAGCAATGTCAGTTTTTCAGGCGGAAGATCACCTTTTACTCTGACCAAATATTCTTTTTCTATTGCCGACTCGCTGCCGATTAATTGTTTGGCGATACGCCCATCCTGAGTAAGAACCAACAACCCCTGCGAATCAATATCCAGTCGTCCGGCTGGCGCCAGATTTCTCAAATGATTGTTTCTGAATTGCCGGCATGATGGTTTTGCACAAAACTGCCGCTCTGGCTTGATTAAATGAATTGCCGGCGAATATCCGGACTCTGCTTGTCCGGAAACGTACCCAACTGGTTTATTAAGCAAAATCGTGACAAGTTGAGTTTGTTGCGTTAGCGCAAGTTTATGCAGTGTAATTTTCTGCGTAGAGAAAATTTTACTGCCCAGCTCGGATATCTGTTTTCCATCAACAAATACCCAACCACGCTCAATATATTGATCCGCTTCACGCCGCGAGCATATGCCTTGTTCTGACATCAGTTTAGATAAACGAATTTTTTCCATTGAATAATGTTCCATGGATTAATAATAAACAGTGACAATATTCCAGAGATTGCCTGCAATATTATAGAAAAACAATTAATCAATAATTCACGAAACACAAAAAAGCTTTCAGGAATTGATCCTGAAAGCTTTTCTTTCACGAACTCGTATTTTACTTATTTTATGGACTTGTTACAGCCACTGCCGTTTCCACAGTCTGCGAATTCCCGACAGTAATGCTGTCACCAAGCTGTTTCATTGTTCCTGGACCGATACCACTAACGGCCGCCAGACCTTCTATCGACGTGAATGAACCATTCTTTTCGCGATATTCGATAATTGCTTTCGCCTTAGCAGGACCGATACCTTGAAGTGTCTCAAGCTCAGCTTGTGTTGCAGTATTGATGTCGACAGCAGCATATGCTTGGCCAGAAAACAAAAATATCAGAACAATTAAAATTAAACGTTTTTTCATCTTTTCTCCTTTAAAATAATCCGGACAAACAGTTTTCATTCATCCATTTCAATGATTAGTTAATGAAAATTTTGTCTCTCTACAAAGCATTTAATCTACTGAGCAGGCAGACTTAATTTACATCGGAAAATTGAAATGATTATTAAGAAGAACTTAACGCTATATGTACAAATTTATGAAGTAATGCTTTTCTTAGAACTTGTTCAAGGTTTCGATCAAGGGGGACAGTGTAAGACAAAATTGAACGAAAAAGCGCAGCATACTTGGTGTATGTAGGTATTTTGAGTTCGATTTTAACGCAGCAATGCATCCTTCGGTGAGATCATAAACAGATTCTTAATTAAGCCAACCAGATACTTAATCATCTAATAAAAAATCCTTCACAATCGAGATCTGCTTTTCATCCAATAAAGTCGGTGCATGTCCGATTCCAGGCAATTCGATTAACTTAGCCTTTGGGCCTCTTTCCTGCATTGCTGCTGCGGTTTGAGCAAACAATACATCAGATTCGGATCCCCGTATTACCAATGTCGATGTCTGCAGCATATCCCAGTACTGCCATAAATCGATATCCTCACATAGCACATGCGTTCTAAAGCTTTCAGATATTTTGGGGTCATAGCAGAAACCATAGGTGCCATCATTGAGCAATCGAACACTATGTATTGTCAGATGGTGCCATTGGTCGTCCGACAATGGCCCGAATGGTGCTGAAATTTTCCGGATATATACCTCAAATTCATCAAGATTGTCGAAGCGTATATCTTTTCCAACATATTCGGCTATTCTTTTTAAAGCAGCGGCAGGAATTAACGGACCAATATCACTCATCACCAGTTTGTTGATTCTGATTTCAGATTGTATCGCGATCATCATCCCGATCAAGCCACCCATTGATATACCCACCCAATTGATTGTAATGGGAACCTGGTACTGACTCTGAATAAATGCAATGAGTGTTGAGGCATCTGAAAGATACAATGGATAATAATCATAGTCTCTCCCATCCTCAAGCCAATCGCTTTGGCCTCGCCCGACAACATCCGGACAGATGATGCGATAATCTGAAGAAAGTGCTGTTGCCAAAAAATCAAAATCCCGACAATTTCGTGTTAATCCGTGTACACAAATAATAACATGAGGATTATCCGGCTTACCCCAATCGGTATAAGCAATATGGTGAGGTTTTTTTTGTGTCCCGTTTTGTGATGGCGTTGGTACAAGCAGCTTTTTGACGATAGTTTTCATAGAGAATACTTTTATAATGTAGCACCTTGGTCTTTGCAAACAGAACAACCGGTTTCAAGACAATATGCACAATCTGTGCTTATTTTCCAGGAAAACCCGACAAAATAAGGCTTACAGAGCTTCTTTTCGAAAGTGGGGTATTCAAAAATCAAATGAAATCTTCATAACAAGATACTCATTTATACATAAAAACATTTGCACTGAATCACGCCAAAAGAAAGTGCAGTAATCCCGTTAGCCATGCGAACGCACAACCAGGCAATCCATTCCCTGACGTGACAAATTCTGACAAACGGTATGCGCCTGTTTTTTCTGGAAACCGATCAATCTGGCGCGATATACGGTGCGATTGCTGATTTCAACTTCCACTACCGCCACTTCGCCCGCTACCCAGCGGGTTGCAGCACGTGCCTGTGCATGCGCGCGGTCTGGCTCATGATATGAGCCAATCTGAACCGCCCAGCTGTCATGATGCGCCGCCTGCGGCACACTTTGAGTGACTTGAGTGATCCTAGGCGCCGAGACAGCAGGAACAACAAACGATGCTGGTGTGACATAACCCCCTGAATGATTCGATGACGGTGGTATTTCACCACGAAGAATTGCAGCAGGATCTGGATTTGCACGTGCTAAGACAATTGATGGTTTCGCAACCGGAATCGGCGCTTTGGCAATCATCTTTCCAGCATTCTGATTTCTATTTACTGGTCTTGATGCAACCCTTGAAGCAATTTGATTAAAACTGCGATCCAATAACTGAGCTACATGCTGATCACGCGCCGCAGCTGTGTTACCCCCCATGACTACCGCAATAACCCTCCTGTTATTGCGCTTTGCCGAGGTTGCAACATTAAACCCAGAAGCCCTTATGAAACCGGTCTTCAGTCCATCCACGCCCTGGGTGTTTCGTACCATTCGATTATGGCTATTGTATGTTCTTCCTTTGTAGCGAAACGATGGTGTGGAGAAATAATGATAATACTGAGGAAAATCTTTCATCAACCGAGATGACAGCCTCGCCATATCACGCGCGGTTGTTTTCTGCGCGCTGTTTGGCAAACCGGATGCATTACGAAAAGTCGTCGCAGTCATGCCTAATTGACGCGCTTTTTGCGTCATCATAGTACCAAAGTTGGATTCCGTATTACCGAGTGCTTCGGCCACAACCGCCGCAGCATCATTCGCGGAACGCACGATTAGCGCAGAAATGGCATCTCGTACACTCAGTGTTTCCCCTGCACGCAAACCAATATTCGTCTGTGGCATAGATGCAGCATGCGCAGATACCGGCATTTGCGTATTCAGGTTCATTTTTTTTCGCTCTATGGCTTCAAACAACATATAGAGCGTCATCATCTTGGTTAAGGAAGCCGGATAGCGGCTCGCATTTGCATTCGATTCATGCAGCACTTCACCCGTATTGGCATCTATCACGATCGAAGCGTAACGTGAATTGGCCCATGTCTGGCTAACTGGGACAAAACTCAGCAGCAACAATACAATGAGTGCAAAAAAACATTTTCTTCCTGTTTGTATCAGAGCAAACATTGAATTATCCTCTCTAAAAATTATGGTCACGTCATCAATATCAAACTGTGGCCGCGCCGAGCACAATTCGTGCGTAAACATCTTAACTTCTCACATTCTAATCATTCAGGTGACTGTGCCATTTTCAAAATAGTCATCTGAAAACAATGTTTTTTCGAATTTACAAAGAATAAAGTTAAATTACTTTTTTAAGTTTAGATTGTAATTAGATGATTATAAACCAAACAAATCATTTTACAAATCTAATGCGCTTTCATATCCGGTCAACTCGAGATAACCTTGCCCGGCCGGCTGATGCTCTTTGAAAATCCTGACTGCGCCTTCCCAATACACCGCACCCGTAGTACGACGTGAATCCAGTTCCTGATCATCAAAAAACGGGATCAACCGCCATTCAATTTCTCCCGTACGGATACGCATTTCAACGGGATAAACTGCATTGGTATGCGGCGATTGCCAAACGCGCTCCGGTATAAATTCAATCTGTTCCGGATCAAAAAATCGCACCTCACCAGCGGCGTTCCGAAATTTGGCATAAGCCCAGAGTTTTGCACCATCCTTACCGCGAATCTGGAAAGCCATAAGTGATGAACCATCAAACAGATTCATACTAACCCAGTCCCAGCCATCCGCCCGGGAATCCAATAGTTCGGAAGACCATTCATGATCAAGCCAGGCATGGCCGTTTACGGCTAAGGTTTTACCTTGATGTTTAATGGTCCCGGCTACTTTTAGATGAGGTTCGCTGTAATAATAACTCGCTTGTTCAACATTCGGCCCTTTACGGGAAAAACCATGTTCGCCTTGCAGTATCATTTTTTGCGTTGGTATCAATGAAAGTTGCATACCGAACTTTTCAGCGTTTATCTTAGTTTGGTAATGCCCATCCGCATCACGGACGAAATACCAATCGTCGAGTTTGACATTTGTATCACCCTCTTTAGCATAAGCCAGATCGAATCCCGTACGCGCAGACTTTTCACCGTATATCAGTCGCCCAACGGACGGGTCTGATAGCGCAGCATGTGCAATAATTAACTGCTTTGGTGCAAATTGACTCGGATTCTCGGGATGATGGCCGGTAGAAGAACGAAAAAAAGTAACCTGAAAACCCAGAGTCTTTTTATCATCGGTTTCCAGCCAACCGGTCACATACCACCATTCGATACGAAAATCGGGATGCGCACCATAATCCCGTGGAAATACCAGTGTATAACCGGTCGAAACTTTTGCGAACCGATTGCCTTGGACAGCCTCCTGTGACACGGATATTGACGGCCACAAAATAATCAGCAGGAAAAGCCAGGAAACTCCATTTTGATTAAAAAAAAGGGGGATCACCAATCCTCCCGTACCGCACGGATTACGCCATCGCTTACCACGTTCCGACCGGAAAGCCAGGCGGTCAGTGAAGCGCTGACAAGCATCACGCCCGATATCAACAAAAGCCAGTTCCACGGCATGTAAAGCTGCATCGTCCAATGAAAAGACTGCGGATTTACAATAAAAATCAAAATTAAACTGATGCCCAAACCAAGCACAAACCCCAATACCACACCAAAAGCCGTCAGAAAACAACCTTCCGCAGCGAGCATGCGCTTAATCTGGGATTGCGTTACGCCAATATGCCGTAACATACTAAACTCTTTTACCCGAGCCAGCATCTGCGCCGAGAAACTCGCTGCGACACCTAACAAGCCAATGATTACAGCAACAACTTCCAATACATAAGTAATGGCAAAACTGCGATCAAAAATGGCCAGACTCGACTCCCGCATATGTTGCGATTGCGTAATCTCCAATACATTGCTGAACGGCAGCTGTTGCAGCGCCACCAAAGCTTCGGTCATTGTCGTTTCAGTATCCAACCATAAGGCTACTGAGTTAATACTGAAATCGCTGGTCAGCGTCTGATAATCAGACAATTGCATTTGTACCGCACCAAATTGCCGGCCATAATCCCGCCACACACCCGCAACCTGGAATTCATACCACATATTTCCCATCGGGATCATTACCTTCTCGCCCACAGCGTAGCCGTATAAATCAACCATCGCCTCCGATACCCATAACGGTATGGCGCCTTTGGGCAGTTGATCCAATCCTCTCGCATCGTCGGTTAAAGGCAATGTGTTACCCGGCTCAACCGCGTCAATCGGCCGCGCAATCAATGTAATTTCCGGACGATCCGGATTCAGCGTCAATTGCTGAACACGAAAAAAATCAGTGCGGGAAAAACCGGGCAAACTATTGATTGCATTTTGTTCTTCCTTTTGGAATCCCCCTTGCACACCACTATCAGCAACGCGTACATATAAATCTGCAGGTAAAACATGATCCAGCCACTGATCCACTGATACCCTAAAACTCAGCACCATAATGGCCATTGCCACGATCAGACTGAAACTTGCCAGCACCCCGCTCAGTGCAATTGAAGCCTGATTCGGCGCATTAGCCTGGCGCGCAACGGTCATCAGAATAATGACATTTTTGGAATAGCGGCTCACATACTTCTGTAAAAAGGAAAAAACCAATTTTGCCAAGCCAGGCATCAGTGCAATACCGCCAATCAGCAGCAAAGCAATGGCCATATAACCCAAAACAGGTAATTCATAAACCGGGGGTAATTGTGTCAACAGAACACCGGAAAACAAACAAACCCATGCAGAGCGCGATCGCTGCACACGATTCATTGTGCTGTCCTCACCACCCGATTTAAGCGCACTGGCTTGATTTGCACTGACAACCTCTCGAGCGGGCAGAGTCGCGCCCAGCACAGTAACACCTAGCCCGATCATAAAAAACAGGGCAGCATTCTGCAGACTGAAAAAGATACTTGGTTGTATACCAGGAAAAATATAACTGCCCCAATCCCCGCTCAGCAGATTGATTGCAAGAACAGCACAACCATATCCAATCGCCAATCCAAACAAAGCGCCTATGGTGCCAAGCACGAAACCTTCGGTAAGAATCTGCAGCAACAGCTGCCGCCGGGTATATCCCAGCACACGTAATAATGTAAACTGGCGACGGCGGCGGATAACCGACAACGCCTGGGTTGAAAATACAAGAAACGAGCCAGTGAAAAGCGCTACCAACGCCAGCATATTCAAATTGACCCGATAAGCACGTGACATATTGGCGATACGCACTTCCTGATCTGCAATTTCAGAAACATAAAATTGCTCGCCGAGTTCATTCCCCAGTTTTACTTTAAAAGCTTCATGATGAATATTGGACTCCAACTTAAGCTCAATCCTCGAGAGCAACCCAAGATACTGAAATCGCCATTGTGCTGCGCCTATATCCATGACAGCAATACGCTGGCCAGCATGCGCCCGGGTAAGGCCGCCAGCCACACGCAGTGCGATGGTCTCCAGGCCCACATTAAAATACAGCATGTCACCCTGCTCGAGACCCAACCATTCCATCGCGGCAGGTGACAAAAAGATTGCATCATCAGCAAAGCTATCCATCGACCGGCCCTCACCCGGAACGCCCAACAAATCGGGAGAAATATCTGCCGCACGTAATACATCAATACCGAGTATTTTCAGTTTATGATCATCCCGATTTTCAAACTCGGCTGACACCGTTGCTGTAAATTCCAATACCGGATTTACCAGTTTAACGCCTTCATATTGTGCCAACTTCGGATAAACGGTCTCATCAAAAAAACCTTGCTTGCCATAAACCTGCACATCCGATTGACCCGAGAGGCTTTTATTTGCAGCTGAAAATTCATTCAGCGCTGCCGTATTGATTAAGTGAATCGAGAACCCCAATGCCACACCCATCGCAATCGCAATCACCGCAACAATGATCTGTACAAATCGGGCGCGCCATTCACCTTGCAGTAACCAGCAAAATAGCCGCACCATCTTCATGGATCTGTAATGATCTCCGCCGGTTGCAGACCGTGTTTTGTCAATGTCAGCACGTAATCTGCGGTGGACGCTGCCACTCGGGAATGCGTCACTAAAATACCGGACGCACCATTTTTCTTAATTTCCCGGCGTATCAACTGCAAAATCTCGTTCGCAGTATCCGGATCCAGGTTGCCCGTAGGCTCATCAGCCAGCACAAGCTTCGGTCGATGAACCAGAGCACGCGCTATGGCTACACGCTGCAATTCCCCTCCCGACAGTTGACGGGGAAAATCATTTTCGCGTCCCTGCAAACCTACTTCAGCCAGAAGAACCTCCGCGCGGTCAACGGGCAAATCATTCAATAACAAAGGCAATGCAACATTCTGATTTAACGTCAAATGCGATAGGACGTGAAATTCCTGAAAAATAAAACCCAATTCTTTTCTCCGCAGCAACGTTGCTTCTTCGTCATTTAGCGCTGAAATCACAGTGCCATCAATTAACACTTCACCCGAATCAGGCACGTCTAAACCTGCAATAAGATTAAGCAACGTTGATTTACCCACACCGGAATCGCCCATGATGGCAACATACTCACCCGATTTAAGGCAATAAGATATATCGGACAATACCTGATGCCCTGCGGCATAAGATTTATGGAGATGATGTAACTCAAGCATTAACTGACATTCAGAAACTTAGAAACCGTCTGGAAACTTCAAAACCAAATCAGAGAATATAATATTTTAGCAATACTCGAAGCAAGTTCTTGGTTGGTTAGATGATAGTAGAAACATAATGCAATTTAATTCATGATATTGAAGCACTAACTTCAATCAAATTTTTACTCATGAGAAGTATAACCAATAATGGGCTATTCACAATCTTTTGAAAGAGGTGGGTAATCCCCCCAGAAAATAACTCCTTAACTTCGACCTTCTGGTGTCTAACTAACCGGATCCACTTCTCTTTTCTAATGGATAATTCCCTCGAAAAAGAACAGAAGCGAAAAATAGAATGAGACTTTTGTCAGAATCTCTCTTTGAGATATAGCACAGCTCACAGCTGCATAATTATGCAGCTGTGAGCTGTGCTATATTAATCCCTCGTATCCAGAATTTCCAAACAATCTCTCAGAACTTAACAAGCTGTACAGCTTCTGGGCACCATTTCAATCTTCATGTTGAGTGTTCCTGTTCTGAGTGGCTATCACACTGCTACTTCGGTGTTTTAATACCGTTTTGTATGGTTGTTACCCAAGCCTTTATCGATAATGTCAACAAAATCGTCAAGATTATTGTATAGCCAATTGCCATGATTGCCCTTCACTATATGAACTGAACCTCCTTCAGTTGCTCGATCAATCCAAGGCCGATTAATGTCTACGCGGGACACGAACGGGCTTTCCGATGTTCGAATAAGTGTAATTTTACCGTGGAAGTGTTTAGATGGCGCATAAGAGCATAATGCTTGATTGATACGATATTCCAGCAGTTCGTGTTTTGCCAACACTCGCAATGCATGCCAATTTGATTTAGATAGGGAGCCGTTCGTGATCAAATAGCGTAAACGTTCCAGTGACAAAAAAATAGCAAAGCGCCGCAGACTGATGCCTTTTGATTCACGCAGAGCAGGCGGTATCCACATAACAAGCGCTCCAATCTCATGGCCCATCTCTTGTAGACGCACCGCCATTTCATATGCGAGATAAGCTCCTTCGCAACCACCACCTAGATTATATGGACCATGTGGACAAACATCCAAAATTTGCTGAATATAATATTCAGCAAATTCTTCAATACAGGTAAAAGGCTTTAGTCCTTTTTCCATGCGCTCTGTGAGTAAAGCATACAAATCCAGTTGATAAAAAGGCTGATCTTCTCCAAGACGTTGCGGTATTTCTGCATACTTAGGATGACTACCAGCTGCAAAAAATGGTATTTTCCCACCGGTGGTTCTGTGAGGGATAAAACTTGATAATGCAATATTCTTGTCGTCACCAATCAATGTACTAGCGACATACTCAATCGTACGCCCTTGTAAAAGCGCAGCAAGTGAAATACGTTTGCCAATTTCTTCTTCTATTTTAGAAGTCAGGCGAACAGCCAGTAATGAATGGCCACCTACGTCAAAGAAATCATCACGTACGCCGATGGGAGACACACCCAGAATTTTTTCCCATATACCGACAAGCGTTATTTCGAGATCATTCCGAGGCGCAACATAAGAATTACTTTTTCCTATCCGCTCTTGGCCACTCGGAACGGGAAGTGCTTTTCTATCGATCTTTCCATTTGGCGTCAATGGTATCGTATCCAGAAAAACGCAAATACTTGGTAACATATAATCTGGCAAGTGATTCTTCAGCTGCGCTATTATCTGATTTGAATTTCTCGCGCTCTCGTCTGATACAACCACGTAAGCCACAAGGCGTTTATCGCCAGGTATATCTTCACGTGCAATAACTACTGACTGCTTGATTCCATTCAATTTCTCGATTAATGATTCAATTTCACCTAATTCAATCCTAAATCCGCGTAATTTGATTTGATGATCAATTCTACCTAGGCACTCTAATGTACCATCTGCTTTAAAACGCGCCAAATCCCCCGTTTTAAATATCTTGTTTCCGGCTTCTTCTTTGATCGGATTACTGATAAATTTTTCGCTCGTCAGCTCGGGTCGATTTAAGTAGCCACAAGAAAGGCCCAAACCACCAATACATAATTCGCCAATAATCCCGGGTGGAACGATATTGTTATACTGATCCAGTAAAAAAATTTTTGTATTGTCAATGGGGCGACCAATCGGTATTGCTCCATCAACTGATTCGACTTTATATATCGTAGACCATACAGTAGTTTCTGTTGGGCCGTACATATTCCACAATTCTTTTACTAAGGGTAATAATTGCTCAGCAAGTGACGACGGAAACGCCTCTCCACCGCATAGTGCGATAATATCTTTAGAACCTTTCCACCCGGTATCGATTAATAATTGCCAAGTCGTTGGCGTTGCCTGCATCATAGTAGCCTCGGTTTTTTCCAACAAACCAGTAAGCTCTTCTCCATTACTGGCTACTGAACGAGGACAAATAATTACACGGGCACCTACTGTGAGTGGCAAGTAAAGTTCAAGTCCTGCAATATCAAATGACAAAGTAGTCACAGCCAATAATTGATCATCCGCACTTAGCCCGGGTTTCTTGCGCATGGAGCAGAGTAAATTAACGATCGCTCGATGCGGAATCTGTACACCCTTAGGCATTCCAGTCGAGCCTGATGTATAGATGACATAAGCCAAGCTTTCTGTGTCCACCTTGACTGCTTTATGCATCTCGACATTTTCACTATTGATTGCCCCAGCATCAATATCGAAATTAATTAATGTTATTTTTTCCGTAAACAAATTGGCGCAAAGATTTCCTTCTGTAATCAGAAAACTGACACCGGCATCTTTCAGTATGAATGATTGTCTTTCATGCGGAAACTTCGGATCAATTGGAATATAAGCCGCACCTGCTTTCATAATGGCCAGCATCGCGACCAGCATTCTTGGCGAACGATCTACACATAATCCAACCAGCGCGTTGGGCTGTATACCTTTATGCATCAGATAATTCGCCAATTGATTAGATTGCTGAATTAACTGACGATAAGTTACTTCCTCAGATTCAAAAACAATCGCTACAGCTTCTGGCGTCAATTTATAGGTTTTCTCTACGAGCCCATGCAATGTCAGACCTGACTCAAGATCAGCAGCTGTGTTATTCCACGATATCAGCATTCTCTTGCGTTCGTTCTCATCACTTAAAACAATTTGTGATAAATGCTGATCTGGATCGCTAACCATCGCTCGCAATAGCATTTTATAGTGTTCGACCATGCGAGCAATTGTTGACGTATCGAACAGATCTGTATTGTGTTCCCAAATCATCGTGAGTCCGTCATTTTCAGAACCCTGCGGCAACCCAAGTTTTTGTGCGGAATGAGGAATGCCAATGACACCAAGATCGAATTTCGATGATCCATTGCTAATTACAGGAGTCAGACTGACATCTAAATTAGTCATACCGGATTCTGGCATGGGTTCATCATGAAAACTGAACATTACCTGGAATAACGGATTCATACTCAAATCACGCTGAGGCTGAACAGCTTCAACAACACGATCGAAAGGAACATCTTGATGTGATGCGTCTTCTAGAACAATATTGCGAACCTGACGAATTAAATCGCGTATGGTGGGATCTTTGTCCAACGTAGTACGTATCACAACGTTGTTAAGTATCATTCCAATAACACTTTCTGACTCGACTTTCCGCCGATTGGCAAAAAAAGTACCTATTGCAATATCCGATTCTCCCGTATATCGGTGCAGCAGTGCAACGAATCCGGCAAGCATAGTCATAAAGAACGTACTGCCTTCTTTTTTGCTCAACGCACGTAATCGATTACAAATATCCAGAGGAATTTCCGGTCTTAGGGAAGTACCTCGGAAAGTCTGAATAGGCGGACGTGCATCTTTTGTAGGCAATTCCAGAATCGGCGGGATTGTTCTGAATTTTTTCTTCCAATATGCTAACTGATAATCCGATATAGCACCTTGCATCCAGTCATGTTGCCAGGTTGCAAATTCTGCTAACTGGATTGGTGGTTCATCGAGAGGTGAAGACTTTCCAGCAGCGTATGCATTGTATAAAGCAACAAGCTCTCGAATAAACAGATTGAATGCCCAGCCATCGTGTACAAGATGATGCTCCATATGCACGAGTACATTTTTCATACCGCTGTAACGGAAAAGCGTCCATCTGACCAATGGAAGTTGTGTTAAATCGAAACGATGCTGATATTCCTCCTGACTCCATGTATCCGTTACTCTTTCCTGCTCATCGGGATGTTTATCAGACAAGTCTATAATATTCAGCTTGTAATCCGGTGCCGGATGTATTATTTGGCCCGGCCGGCCTGCAACAGTTGGAAAAGTTGTTCGATAGCTCTCATGACGCCGCAGTATTTCACCGAGAGATTTTTCTAGCGCTTTAACATCCAAATGACCATTAAATGCTATTGTAGAAATAAAGTTATATGCAAGATTGTTGGGATTTAATTGATGCAAAAACCACACTCTTTCTTGTGCAAATGTCAGCGGTATGTAACCATCACGAGGTACTTTCCTAAACGGCAGATCATTTAATTTTTTTGCACCTGAACCGGTAATGGCCTGAGCAAGATCAGCTATTGTCGAGTTCTCAAAAATCAAGCGTAACGCCACATCAACACCGAAATCATCGCGAATTCGAGTCGCAACCTGAGCAACCTTCAGTGAATCACCACCTAGATCGAAGAAATTATCATTGACTCCAATATTGTCGATACGCAATACTTTTGACCAAATATCAACAAGCGTTGATTCTTTATCATTCCGGGGAGCCAGATATTCTGTGGCCAGTTCTGGACGACCTGATTCTGGAACAGGAAATGCATTCCTATCGATCTTGCCATTAGGCGTTAACGGAAAAGTATCCATCGTCACATAAAACCCTGGCACCATATAATCAGGAAGCGTTGCAGCCAATGCCTCTCGTAATACTTTACTGGTGGATTGTTGTGAAGATTGATAGATCACATAGGCTACCAAGCGCTTTTCGCCGGGCACATCTTCGCGCGCCAATACAACAGCTTGTTTAACCATTGGTAATTGATTCAGAGCCGATTCGATTTCACCTAATTCAATGCGAAATCCTCTAACTTTAACCTGATAATCGATCCTACCCATATGTTCCAATGATCCATCAGGTAAATGTCTAGCAAGATCCCCTGTACGATAAAGACGCTCATTAGGCTTTAACGGGTGTGGTATAAAACGTTCTTTGGTTAGATCCTCACGTTTATGATATCCACAGGCGAGTCCCATTCCTCCAATATACAGTTCTCCGGGGACTCCAGTCTCAACAGGCTGTAATTTATCGTCCAGAATCTGGATTTCAGTATTCGCAATTGGATATCCAATAGAAATCGGACTTCTGGCATCTTCAATCCGGCATACAGTAGACCAGATGGTTGTTTCTGTTGGCCCGTAGAGATTCCAAAGTTCAGTACATCTGGGAAGCAGTTGTTCGGCCAGTTCAGATGATAGACTTTCACCGCCGCAAAAAACCCTCAGCTTTGAGCTTCCCGTCCATTTTGAATCTAATAACAATCGCCATGTGGCCGGAGTTGCCTGCATGACAGTTATACCTAGATCTTCAATCATGCGACCAAGCAAATTACCATCGACCGCAGAAGTGCGGCTGGCAATGACAACTTGGGCTCCCACCGTCAGTGGAAGATAAAGTTCCAAACCTGCAATATCGAATGACAGCGTTGTGACAGCCAGTAACCGGTCATTCTCATTTATCCCTGGTGTCTGACGCATGCTGTAAAGAAAATTTAAAACTGCTCGATGAGGAATTTCAACTCCCTTGGGCCGTCCAGTAGAACCAGAAGTATAAATAACATAAGCTAAATCTTTTGCTTCGGCTATCTGAGGTACAGAAGTTTCTAGTTCTTGATTTATAGCTTGCCAATCAGAATCTAAACACAGTGTTTCTCCAGAATAATTATGCAGTGAATCTACCAAAGCGCTTTTTGTCAAAACCAATCTTGAGCCAGAATCTTCGAGCATGTAACTTATCCTGTCAGCAGGATAAGCTGGATCAAGTGGAATGTAAGCAGCGCCTGCTTTCAATGTACCAAGCAAAGCTACCATCATGTCTAATGATCGCTCTATATAGATACCTATTAATTTCCCGGGCCCCATACCCATTTTACGAAGCCGATAAGCAAGCTTGTTTGATCGGATTTCCAATTCCTTGTAGGTAAGTTGCTGGTCTTCATATTTAACAGCAATTTTGTCTTCATACTTGGATGCTGTGACTGTTATCAAATCAGATATCGTGGCTATGGCTAAAGAATCAGTATCTATGCGATACGGAACGTTATCTTTATAAAAAACAGGAATATTTTTAATCATGATTTGCCTCATTTATATAGTTACTTATGCCAGACTCAATATCGGTGATAACTGTATGTAGCTTAAATTAAATAATGAAAACATTTACACTCTAAATAACTACTCTAACGCATTATATTCTAGCATTTAAGAAGATTTTCTATGGCCGAATAAAATAGTATTTATTACTGACTTCTTGATATCAATCGATATATTGCGGAATGTTCTCTCTGAGCTGAACGACGTGAGAGAAAATTAAGCTCTATTTAAGATCGCTGCCTGTCTATGAAGCGACAAACCGGGTTATTGTTTATATCGATGAGAGTGGATTTACGCACGATACACCGCGCACGCACGGTTACGCCCCTATTAGTCAACGATGCGATGGTCGTATGACTGGCACGCGAAAGGCCGTATCAACGCGATAGGCGCCTTGATCGGAAAACTGCCGGTCATTGTTAATTTGTTAGAAGCCAACATCAACGCCGATGTATTTCATAGATGAGTAATACAGATCTGTTACCTAAAATTGCCGTCACACTGCGTTATTGTCGTGGACAATACCACGTTCCATAAACGACAGGACATACTGCCATACAAAACGCGAGACATATCCTTGTACCTGCCTGCATATTCTCCAGACTTCAATCCCATCGAACACAAGTTGGTCAGACTATAGTATTATTTTTTTAAACTTTTATAAGGAGAAAACAGCATGACACGCCAACTGATCAGTTCCGGCTCTACATTTGAACAGGAAATTGGCTATTCCCGCGCAGTCCGCGCGGGCGACTGGGTACTGGTTTCCGGCACCACCGGATTCGACTACAGCAACATGACCATATCCGACGATCTGGTAACGCAGACCGAACAGTGCTTCAAAAATATCGAAGCCGCATTGAAGGAAGCCAACAGCAGCTTAAAGGATGTCGTGCGCGTAACCTACGTGCTACCGAATGCCGACGACTTTCCCAAATGCTTTCCGGTCACGCGCAAATATTTTGGCGATGTCAGACCATCGGCGATGATGCTCACCGCAGGCTTGTCAGATCCCCGCATGAAAATCGAAATTCAGGTAACAGCGTATTGCGGCGAATGACTCTAAGCCAAAACGCTTTTACATCAACCGGCAACCATTTTTCAGTTGCCGGTGTTTTATTGAACGACAAAACGCCGCAATGTGAAGTATGCGAACATTTTGGATTCGATTCAAACGTGGCAAGCCCTCTCTCAGTGAGATATTGAACAGGTTCTTAAAAGTATTGAATCATCAAATAGATATAACCTGGAATAAAAATACATAACGCGATAATAACGAGTTTTTTCATAGCTCTAGCTCCTCATATCAGATACTCGGTAATTATTATTTTAGGAAATCCAAGTAAAACGCATCCCGGGCTTTTTCGTCAAGTACTATCTGCGATATTTTATGATTGGGAATAATGTACATAGCATCGTGTTTCAGTGACAAAATTTCATTGAATTGAAACGCTTGAAGCAATTTTTCCATGATGATTCTGATTGTCCGGCCTGCATACCATTGATGTCATTCTTACACTCAATCTCCTGCGAAAGGTGTTAACCGGCTGCAGCCATCAGCCTGTACTGACAACATTGGAATTTCCAGACTAAATCGAAAAACAAAACCAGCATGCCGTGATATGAAAGAAAATGAGACGCTTGACTCAGATGTTCCGGCCGCGCGTTGAGGAACAGCGCCACCCGGTCCCCGACCGCGAAGCGCGGCATGCCCTGGATCGCCAGGCGTTTGGTCGACGTCTCACCGCCCAGCATGCGGAACTTGTATTCGCGGCCTTGAAGCTGCACCGGCGAGGACCGCCGCACGCTGATCGTCACCGTCGAGTAGACATGCCCGGAGGCGTCCTCGTCGGCTTGCACGGCGGTCACCTCGCCGCTGATCACATGCCGAGCCAGCCGGCTGAGCTGTTGGAAGTCGACCGCCAGCACCGACGAGGCCTGCGCCGGAATCGTCAGCGCCGCCACAAGGATCACCCGGCAAATCCACGGTTGCATCGTCATCGTCTTCTCCTTGCGTCTTTCCCTAACGGACGGTCACGAAGCCGGGCTCGCCGAGCTGGCCGTCGATCTCGATGCGCACCGGCAGCTCGCCGAAGATTCCGTCGGGCATCTCGACGTTGGCCTGCGCCAAGCCGGCGAAGCCCGGCGCCAAACCCAGGTAGTGCACCTTGGCCTCGCGGCCCGCCACCAGCACGCGGTGCGCGCCGGCCACCCGGGCCAGCGGCTCCGACGGCGCCGCGTGGCCGCTGGGCACGTGCGGCGTGGTGGCGCCCTGGCCGGTGAAGTAGAGCGTCACGACCTCGCCCCCGGCGGCCGGATCGTTGGGACCGTTGAGGCGGCCGTTCTGATTGAGGGCGATCGCCCGGCGGGCGTCGAGCAGGAAGAGCTCCGGCGCCGCGGTCGTCATGTCGAAGGCCGTGCCATGGTTCTGGCCGAAGCTGTTGCGTACGATCACGCCGCTGCGGCCGGCGTAGGTCTCGGCCGGGGCCAGCGCATTGATCTGGGTCGGCGAGACGTAGAGCAGCGGCGCCTTGCTGCCATTGATGATGACCTCCGTGCTCCCCAGCCGGGTCGGCAGCGGGAACCCTTCGGCGGCCAGCGTTTCGGTCGCGAAGCTCTGGCCGTAGAGCGTCACCAGAGAGCCCGGCGCCACTCGCCGCGAGGTCGGATTGGCGGCGCTCACGATGCCCGCCGAGGTCAGCAGCGGGGCGTCGCCGCGGACGCCCGCTTCGCTCACCGTCAACGCCACCGTGACGGTCGCCGGGGGGCCGGCATGCTTATCGTCGGAGATCGAGACGGTCGCTTGGTGAGCGCCGACCGGCAGGCCGGCGTGATTGACGCCGATCTGGATGCTCTCGGCGGCGTGGAAGCGGCCCGTCGGCGGCTCCAGCGTCACCCATGGCTGGCTCGCCGTCGCGTTCCAGCGGCGGAAGCGCAGCCCGTACAGCGACACGTCGACGGGGAACGGCGGGTACTGGCCGGCGACGGCCTTGAGCTCGACGCGGCGCTCACTCTCCTTGACGCGCACCGACGCGGCCGTGTCGGCCGGATAGAGGAATCGCACGCCCTCGAGCTCGGACGAAGACAGCGCCCGCTTGCGCTCGTTGAGGCCGACCAGCGATTCCATCACGGTCTTGCCGGCGACGCAGTTGTCGTTGTGATCCAGGCCCAGCGAATGTCCCAGCTCATGCAGCAAGACAGTCTCGAAGTCGATCTGTCCCGGCGACGGGTCCACGGCGAACGGGATGGCCGGGTTGAAGAAGATGTCCGAGTTGCGGATCGCGCGTCCCGGGCTGAAGTCCTCGTAGATCAGCGTGACGGCCACCGTGGTCTGGAAGACGGGGAAGAACTCGAGGATGTCGCCGCCGGGACCGCGGGGCGGGGAAGGGGGGCCTTGCTCGGGACAGGCGAACAGACCGCCGCAGGCCGCGATCGTCACGCGGTTGTCGTTGGGATCGGCCTCCTTGTCGGTCATCCCCAGATTGTTGAAGCGCCACTTCGAGCCGCTCACGCCGTTCCACTTGGAGATGGCGTCGACGATGACGGGCAGCCAGATCTTCTGCTGGGTGAGGAACTGCCCGTCGAAGCGCTTATCGATGAGCACGTCGAAGCTCGGCGTCGCGCGCGGACCAAACTCGTCGGGATAGCCAAGCACGGTGAAGTCGCCGGGCTTGCAGGCTTCAAACGGCGGCTGGCCGCTGCTCTGCGCCCC
>JAHBZZ010000022.1 GCA_019635215.1 Nitrosomonas sp. | reverse complement strand
GACACGTTGCTGATCAGCAATTCCGTCATATAATCTGTTCGTCAATTTCGCTTTTTTCCGCAAGAATCTGTGTTAATTCAGATAGGTTATCTTGTTTCTTACGTGTATTGTGAAACGATAAGCCAGTACCGGCAGGTACTAATCTTCCGACGATAACGTTTTCTTTGAGTCCCCGCAATTCGTCTTTCTTACCCATGATGGCAGCTTCAGTCAATACACGGGTTGTTTCCTGGAATGACGCGGCTGAAATAAATGAATCAGTCGATAAAGATGCCTTTGTGATACCCAGTAACATATATTCATACGTCGCAGGCGATTTATTCTCAGCGATCAATCGCTCATTTTCATTGAGCAAGTCTGCACGTTCGACCTGTTCCCCGGGTATGAAGGAAGAATCACCTGCATCAACGATTTGTATTCTACGCAGCATCTGTCTCACGATAACTTCGATATGTTTATCGTTGATTTTAACCCCTTGCAGACGATAAACATCCTGCACTTCATCTGTGATGTATCGTGCCAATGCCTCAACACCTTGTAAGCGTAAAATATCACGAGGATCAGCTGGTCCGTCGACAATAATTTCGCCTTTATTAACAACTTGCCCATCATGTGCCATGACATGCTTATCTTTAGGAATTAGATATTCGTGCGATATTCCCTCGAGATCTGTTATGACTAGGCGTTGCTTGCCTTTTGTATCTTTACCAAATGAAACGATTCCGGTAACCTCCGCCAACATCCCGGCATCTTTAGGAGAACGTGCCTCAAACAATTCAGCCACACGCGGCAACCCCCCTGTAATATCTCTTGTTTTCGAAGTTTCCTGAGGGATACGTGCAAGCACTTCACCGACGCTCACCTGTTGACCATCACGTACCGTAATAATACTGCCGATCTGGAAGGTAATACTCACCGGTTGATTGCTACCCGCAATTTTTATTTCCTGGCCATCATCATCCAGAAATTTCACTAACGGTCGTAATCCCTTTATAACACCTCGCCGTTTCGGATCGATAACGACAAGCGTCGACAACCCGGTTACCTCATCGATTTGCTTGGCAACCGTAACACCTTCTTCGACGTTTTCAAAACGTACTTTACCGGTATACTCGGTAATGATAGGTCGCGTATGTGGATCCCATGTCGTTAATATTTGCCCGGCTTTTACATGCTCACCATCACGTACCAATAACGTTGCGCCATAAGGCGCTTTATGACGTTCCCGTTCGCGTCCGCTGTCATCCGTAATAATAACTTCACCACTTCGTGAAATGGCAATCAACTCGTTCTGAGCATTGGTCACGTAACGCATTGTCGATGAATACTGCACGACACCACTTGATTTACCTTCAACCTGGCTTGCAACCGCAGTTCTCGATGCGGCGCCTCCAATGTGGAAAGTACGCATGGTTAATTGAGTACCAGGTTCCCCTATTGATTGCGCTGCGATAACACCAACAGCCTCACCGACATTCACGAGTGATCCTCGTCCCAAATCCCTTCCATAACATTTGGCACACAGGCCATATCGTGTTTCGCAGGTTAATGGCGTACGTACTTTCACTTCGTCTATGCCACATGATTCAATCATTTCAACGGCTATTTCATCGAGCAAGGTCCCAGCGGGATATAGTATTTCCTGATTGTCCGGGTTTACGACATCATTAACAACGACCCGTCCAAGGATACGCTCTCTTAACGCTTCTATGATTTCACCACCTTCAACCAGCGCTTTCATATTGACGCCTTCACTCGTATTACAGTCAACTTCCGTAACTACCAGATCTTGCGTCACATCCACCAATCGGCGTGTCAGGTAACCGGAGTTAGCTGTTTTAAGTGCGGTATCCGCCAGACCTTTACGTGCACCATGGGTAGAAATAAAGTATTGCAAAACGTTAAGGCCTTCGCGAAAATTTGCTGTAATCGGTGTCTCAATGATTGAACCATCAGGTTTTGCCATTAAACCACGCATACCGGATAATTGCCTGATCTGCGCCGCTGAGCCGCGCGCACCTGAATCGGCCATCATATAAATCGAATTAAGCGATTCCTGAAGTATTTCATTACCCGAATCATCAACTTTTACTTCACCGGTTTGTTGGTCGCGCACCGGTTCGACACCGAGCTGCTCCATCATGGCCTTAGCTACCTGATCACCCGCACGCCCCCAGATATCAACAACCTTGTTATAGCGCTCGCCTTGTGTCACTAAGCCCGATGTGTACTGCCCTTCGATTTCCTTAACTTCTTTTTCTGCCGCCGCTATCAACGCACTTTTTTGCTTAGGAATAAGCATATCATCGGCACAAATCGAAATACCTGCTTTGGTTGCATAGCTGAATCCCGCATACATCAACTTATCTGCAAAAATCACAGTTTCCCGCAAACCGCAAAGACGGAAACTGGCATTGATCAATTTAGATATTTCCTTCTTCTTCAACGCCTTGTTAAGGAAGGAAAAAGGCAACCCAGGTGGAAAATTCTCGAATAGCAATGTACGACCTACCGTTGTTTCATAACGCGTGATTTTTTCGCATTGCTCTCCTTCCACATCATTGCCGATTTCCTTAATGCGCACACTTATTTTGGCATTCAACTCGACTTGCCGACTTTCATAGGCGCGGGAAACTTCACTTACATCGGCAAAGATCATACCTTCACCTTTTGCGCCCATTTTTTCACGCGTTGTGTAATACAGTCCGAGAACGATATCCTGAGATGGCACAATAATGGGTTCGCCATTCGCCGGTGACAAAACGTTATTGGTAGACATCATCAATGTGCGGCACTCCATTTGTGCTTCCAATGATAACGGGACGTGCACTGCCATTTGATCACCATCAAAGTCGGCATTAAATGCGGCACAAACCAAAGGATGCAGTTGAATGGCTTTACCTTCAATCAGCACCGGCTCGAATGCCTGAATACCCAATCGATGCAGCGTTGGCGCCCGATTAAGCATCACTGGATGCTCGCGAATAACTTCTTCAAGAATATCCCAGACTATTGGGCTTTCGCTTTCCACTTCACGCTTGGCCGCTTTGATCGTACTGGCAATACCCATAACCTCCAATTTATTAAAAATGAAGGGTTTAAATAGTTCAAGCGCCATTTTTTTAGGTAATCCGCACTGATGCAGCTTGAGTTGCGGACCAACGACAATAACCGATCTTCCTGAATAATCCACCCGTTTGCCCAGCAGATTCTGACGAAAACGCCCCCCCTTGCCTTTTATCATATCGGCCAACGATTTTAGCGGTCGCTTGTTCGCCCCCGTCATGGCTTTGCCACGTCGACCATTATCCAGTAATGAATCAACGGCTTCCTGAAGCATACGCTTTTCATTCCGGACAATAATATCGGGTGCCTTCAATTCCAACAAACGTTTTAATCGATTGTTGCGATTAATGACACGCCGGTAAAGATCATTCAGATCGGAAGTTGCAAAACGTCCGCCATCCAATGGAACCAGGGGACGCAAATCCGGTGGCAATACCGGTAATACAGATAAGATCATCCATTCCGGTTTTATCCCTGATTTACTGAATGCTTCCAATACTTTCAAGCGTTTGGAAATTTTCTTGATTTTTGTCTCAGAACCGGTACTTTCCATTTCACGACGAAGATTTTCAATTTCTTCTGCGATATCGAGATTGGCCAGCAAATCCCGCACGGCTTCTGCACCCATACTGGCGCTAAAATCATCACCATACTCTTCAGTCTTCAACAGATAATCATCTTCAGTCAACAATTGACCCCGGGTAAGTGTCGTCATTCCTGGATCGGTAATGGCATACGCTTCAAAATACAAAATCCGCTCAATATCGCGCAATGTCATGTCAAGAACCATGCCTAGTCTTGATGGCAATGATTTCAAGAACCAGATATGTGCCACAGGTGACGCAAGTTCGATATGACCCATTCGTTCTCTGCGCACCTTAGAAAGCGTCACTTCAACACCGCACTTTTCGCAAATCACGCCACGATGCTTTAAGCGCTTATATTTTCCACATAAACATTCATAATCTTTTACCGGACCAAAGATCTTGGCGCAAAACAAACCGTCTCTCTCAGGCTTGAATGTCCGGTAATTGATCGTTTCGGGTTTTTTTACTTCACCATATGACCATGAACGGATTTTTTCCGGCGAAGCAAGTCCGATCTTGATCGCATCAAATTCTTCTTTGTGGGTAACCTGTTTAAATAAATCTAGTAATGCTTTCATGTCTTACTCCTGTTCATCAGGGGCAATTTAAATTATCAGAATAGGTCTTTTAAAACTGCTTACCGCTGTTACAAAACTCAGCATTTTTAATAACAGCGATTGATGCGCTTATCCGGGCACTATTAATTTTGCTCCAAATCAATATCCATACCCAGCGAACGTATTTCTTTTACCAATACATTAAATGATTCCGGCATACCTGCATCTATCTTATGGTCACCTTTCACGATGCTCTCGTAAACTTTTGTCCGACCAGTAACATCATCCGATTTGACCGTCAACATTTCTTGCAATGTATAAGCGGCGCCGTAAGCTTCAAGTGCCCAGACCTCCATCTCACCAAAACGCTGTCCGCCAAACTGTGCCTTACCGCCCAATGGCTGCTGTGTTACCAGACTATAAGGACCAGTCGAACGTGCATGCATTTTGTCGTCAACCAAATGATGAAGCTTCAGTACATGCATATAACCCACTGTCACAGGACGATCAAATGCTTCCCCCGTGCGTCCGTCATATAATGTCACTTGGCCGGATGTCGGCAAATCTGCTAATTGCAGCATATCCTTTATTTCATGCTCGGTTGCACCATCGAAAACAGGTGTTGCAAATGGCACACCATCTGTAAGATTGCCCGCTAAATTCATTATCTCGTCGTCAGTCAACGAAACGATATCCTCTTTTTTTCCACTCTGGTTATAAATCCTGTCCAGAAACACTCTTATTTCAGCTGCATTTTTCTGTTCTTGCAGCATTTTTTCAATTTTCCTACCGAGTCCTTTCGCCGCCCACCCTAAATGTACTTCAAGAATTTGGCCGACATTCATCCTTGAAGGGACACCCAGAGGATTCAAAACAACATCAACCGGTGTTCCATCAGCCATATATGGCATATCTTCCAAAGGTACAATTTTGGAAATAACCCCCTTGTTTCCATGGCGCCCGGCCATTTTATCACCGGGTTGCAGACGTCTTTTAACCGCGATGTAGATCTTGACCATTTTTTGCACACCAGGTGGCAATTCATCGCCTTGAGTGAGTTTTTTCTTTTTCTCCTCAAAAGCTTCATCGAAAGCTTTTCTTTTTTGCGCCATGCTCTCGCGCATCTGCTCAAGCTGCACACTGGCTTCTTCATCAGCCAAACGAATATCAAACCAGAAATGCGGATCAATCTCCTTCAAATATTCCATGGTGATCTGCGTCCCCTTGACTATTTTTTTCGGCCCACCTGTCGCGATCCTGCCGGCTAATAAACGTTCAAGTCGGGAGAATGCATCTTCTTCAACAATACGCATCTGATCGGCTAAATCTTTTTTGTACCGATCCAACTCATCATCTATGATTTGCTGCGCACGTTTATCACGTTCGATTCCTTCACGTGTAAATACTTGAACATCAATGACAGTACCGGATATTCCGGATGGTACACGCAGCGATGTATCCTTGACATCCGAAGCCTTTTCACCAAAAATTGCGCGAAGTAATTTTTCTTCCGGTGTAAGCTGCGTTTCACCTTTAGGGGTCACTTTCCCAACCAGCACATCTCCCGCTTCGACCTCAGCTCCGATATATACTATGCCGGATTCATCAAGACGGCTGAGTTGATGCTCCGACAAGTTAGGTATATCCGCCGTAATCTCTTCTGTTCCCAGTTTTGTATCCCGGCTAACGACCGATAATTCTTCAATATGAATTGAAGTGAAACGGTCTTCTGAAACGATACGCTCCGAAATTAATATTGAATCCTCAAAGTTATACCCATTCCATGGCATAAAGGCCACAAGCATATTCTGCCCTAACGCAAGCTCCCCCTTATCTGTGGATGCACCGTCTGCAATCACATCTCCTTTTTCAATTTGATCACCAACATTGACTAAAGGTCTTTGATTAATATTGGTATTCTGATTCGAACGAGTATATTTGATCAGGTTATAAATATCTACGCCCACTTCACCTACACTTGTTTCTTCGTCATGAACGCGTACAACAATACGGCCAGCATCAACATAATCCACGATACCGCCACGCTCAGCACGTACAGTAGTTCCAGAATGCACGGCAACAACTCGTTCAATTCCTGTACCGACCAACGATTTTTCGGCACGCAGACAGGGTACAGCCTGGCGTTGCATATTAGACCCCATTAATGCACGGTTTGCGTCATCGTGTTCCAAGAAAGGAATCAGTGAAGCGGCAACTGAAACGATTTGCGCCGGGGCAACATCCACGTATTCAATGCGCTCTGGTGTTGAAAGGGTAAATTCATTTTTATGACGACAAGACACAATCTCGCTTTTGAACTTTCCATTTTCATCGAGCTCGGCATTGGCTTGTGCAATAGTGTAATTACCTTCCTCTATGGCCGATAGATACTCAATCTCATCTGTTACGCGACCTTCGCGAACTTTTCTATACGGTGTTTCTATAAAACCATACTCATTGGTCCGTGCATACAACGCAAGCGAGTTTATCAAACCAATATTCGGACCTTCAGGTGTTTCAATCGGACATACACGCCCATAGTGCGTTGGATGCACATCGCGCACTTCAAAACCGGCTCGCTCGCGCGTCAAACCACCCGGACCTAAAGCAGAAATGCGACGTTTATGCGTTATTTCAGATAATGGATTTGTTTGATCCATAAATTGAGACAATTGACTAGAGCCAAAAAACTCTCGTGCTGCTGCTGATACAGGCTTGGCATTGATCAGATCGTGCGGCATCAGATTTTCAGATTCCGCCTGACTCAGACGTTCTTTAACGGCGCGCTCTACACGCACCAATCCCGATCTAAATTGATTCTCCGCCAGTTCACCAACCGAACGGACACGGCGATTTCCAAGATGATCAATATCATCAATCTCGCCACGACCATTGCGTAACTCGACCAGAATCTTAATTACAGCAATGATATCCTCGTTGGATAGCGTCTGTGCCCCTGTCAACTCTTCACGACCCACACGCCGATTGAATTTCATTCTCCCGACAACAGATAAATCATAGCGATCAGCAGAATAAAATAAACCACCGAACAATGCTTTTACGGCTTCTTCAGTAGGCGGTTCTCCAGGACGCATCATACGATAGATTGCTACTTGTGCCGTTGTTTCATCAATTGTTTCATCGATTTTTAACGTTTGTGAAATATATGGACCGTAATTAAGATCATTGACATATAAAGTATTAATTCTATTTATACCTGATGTCTTAAGTTTGCTCAGCGTTTCTTCTATAATTTCTTCATTCACCGGTGCTAATATTTCACCAGTCTCTTTATCAATGACATTTTGAGCCAGAATACGTCCAATCAAAAATTCCTCTGGCACTTCCAGTTGATTTATTTTCGCTTCCTGTAACTCTCGAATATGTTTCGCCGTTATTCTTTTGTCCTTTTGGACTATAATTTTGCCGTCATTTGACTTGATATCAAAGTTTGCAACCTCTCCACGTAATCTTTCAGGAACCAAATCAAATAAAATTGAGTTTCCCTTGATTGAAAAGCTGTCAAATATGAAAAATTCTTCCAGAATTTGTTCAACCGTATACCCAATCGCTTTCAACAACGTTGTCACCGGCATTTTGCGACGGCGGTCGATTCTAAAAAACAAACAATCTTTAGGGTCAAATTCAAAATCCAACCACGAACCACGATAGGGAATAATTCTTGCTGAGAACAATAGCTTACCTGATGAATGCGTTTTACCCCGGTCATGTTCAAAAAACACTCCGGGTGAACGGTGCAATTGCGAAACAATAACACGCTCTGTACCATTGATCACAAACGATCCCGTATTTGTCATCAATGGAATTTCTCCCATATATACTTCTTGTTCTTTAATTTCTTTGACTGTCGGCTTGGATATTTCCTTATCCAAAATCGTCAATCTAACTTTTGCCCGTAAAGACGATGCATAAGTTAATCCACGCTGCTGACATTCTTTTACATCGAATACAGGTTCACCCAATTCATAACTGATAAAATCCAATCGTGCATTTTTGGTATGACTCTCAATCGGAAAAATCGAATTAAAGGCAGCTTGCAATCCAAGCTCCATACGCTTGTTCAGTAGAGTATTTGCCTGTAGAAACGAAGCATAAGATTCGAGCTGAGTCGCGAGAAGAAATGGAATAGGTAAAACACTGTCGCGTTTTGCAAAACTTTTACGAATGCGTTTTTTCTCGGTAAACGAATAGCCCATTAATTTTCTCCGGGAGAAAAGAATGAAGATTGAAGAATTATGGAATTATGATGCTCTGGTCTGATCATTCTAGACATGTCATAAGATAAACCAGATATTTAAATACCAAAGGCTGACAGCCAATCTCATCTGCCAGCCCCTGATATTCAAATGAAAATTTACTTAACTTCGCAAGTAGCGCCTGCTTCGGTCAATTGCTTCTGAATTGATTCTGCGTCTTCTTTAGATACACCTTCCTTAATCGGTTTTGGTGCGCTATCAACCAAATCTTTCGCTTCTTTCAGTCCGAGTCCGGTTACTGCTCTGACAACTTTGATAACATTCACTTTACTTGAGCCAGCTGATGCCAATACAACAGTAAATTCGGTTTGCTCCGCCTCAGCGGCAGCGCCACCACCGCTACTTGGTGCTGCAACCGCCACAGCTGCCGCTGCCGCTGATACACCAAATTTTTCTTCCATTTCTTTGATTAATTCAGACAGTTCCAACACTGTCATACTTGCAATAGCATCTAATATTTCTGCTTTGGAAATTGCCATAGTTTTCTCCTGGTTATGTTCTGTTACACTTCGAGTATATAGAAGCAATCATTAGTTTTTGCTGTCACGTACTGCTGCAAGGCCACGTACAAATTTGCTCGGCACTTCGTTTAGAGTGCGCACAAACTTAGCAATCGGAGCTTGCATTGTTCCGAGTAATTTGGATATCAATTCTTCACGACTTGGCAATGTGGCCAATGCCTTGACATCGTCAAGGTGCATGATTTTTTCACCCATTGCACCAATTTTTATCACAAATTTTTCATTGTCTCGTGAAAATTCATGGAGTACTTTTGCTGCCGCAATTGGGTCCGAACTGATACCATACGCAAGTGGTCCCACCATATGATCAGCAAGTGCAGCATACGGTGTGCCCGCTACTGCACGTCTAACCAACGAGTTCTTAACGACTCGGAAATAAATACCCGCTTCGCGTGCTCTAGCACGCAATTGAGTCATCTGACTCACTTCCATACCTCGATACTCTGCCATGATAATGGTCTGCGCACCTGCAACCTGTGCACTTACTTCGGCTACAATCGCTTTTTTTTCTTCAAGATTAAGACTCAAGGTTCATTCTCCATCTGTAATCGCAGTATTCATAAAGAATCTGACATTGCTCTTTTGCCACACCAGACTTCTTTCACTGTTACTGCACAACTGGCGACCTAAACCAGGAAAACAATTCCTGTTTGGGAACACCATCTGCGCTGGGCTTGAAAATCATATAAAACATCTACTATCATCTGCAATGATTTTAAATGCCTCAAATTTAAGAACTACATGGTAGCTAGTAGTTACCCCAGCGGTCTTTGATAATCCATTGTATTTATTAAACATAAAACACAATGACCCAACAAAGTTCTTTATTGCTGCAATATGCTTGCTTGGTCTACACGCACGCCGATTCCCATCGTACTGGATACGGAAACGCGCCTGAGATAAACACCCTTTGACGTCGCCGGTTTGGCTTTATTAAGCGCCTCGATCAAAGCCATTAGATTTTTCTTCAATGCATCAACCTCAAATGAAGCTCGTCCTATCGTGCAATGAACAATCCCTGTTTTGTCGGCACGAAATTGTACCTGCCCCGCCTTCGCATTTTTGACTGCAGTCGCTATATCTGTTGTTACCGTACCTACCTTCGGATTGGGCATCAAGCTGCGAGGCCCCAGAATTTGTCCAAGTTGTCCTACAACTCGCATAGCATCGGGGCTAGCAATCGTCACATCAAAATTGATATTGCCTGCTTTAACTTCAGCTGCCAAATCTTCAAACCCAACGATATCCGCCCCCGCTTCTTCAGCTTCCTTTGCTTTATCCCCTTGTGCAAACACAGCCACCCTAACTGTTTTACCGGTTCCTGACGGCAAGACTACCGACCCACGTACGGCCTGATCCGATTTCTTTGCATCAATCCCCAGATTGATCGCAACATCAATCGACTCATTAAATTTGGCATTAGCCGTCGATTTAACAATACCTAATGCCTCATCCACTAAGTAAATTTGATTACGATCCACTTTACTTGCAATTGCTTTATAACGATTAGATGAACGCGCCATTTCTATACACCCTCAACTTCTATGCCCATGCTTCTTGCACTACCCGCTATGGTACGTACCGCAGCATCCAAATCAGCCGCCGTCAAATCGGGCATCTTTGTTTTTGCTATCTCTTCCATCTGGCTTCTATTAAGCTTTCCAACCTTATCGACGTGAGGTTTCGCGCTCCCCTTGCCCACACCAGCCGCTTTCTTAATGAGCACGGAAGCAGGGGTCGTTTTCATTACAAATGTAAAACTCTTATCCGCATACGCCGTTATAACTACCGGAACAGGTAATCCCGGTTCAATTTTTTGCGTTGCAGCATTAAAAGCCTTGCAAAACTCCATGATATTTAACTGGCGCTGACCTAACGCTGGTCCGATTGGCGGACTAGGGTTCGCTTTCCCCGCTGGCACCTGCAATTTAATATAGCCGATAATTTTTTTTGCCACTTAATTTCTCCTCTCGGGTACTCACGAGTCGTATCACTCTCCCCGGATTATTTATGATTTCTCTACTTGATTAAAATCCAACTCAACAGGCGTCGGCCTTCCAAAAATTGAAACCGAAACCCTGAGCTTATTTTTCTCGTAATTAACATCCTCCACACTGCCGTGGAAATCTGTAAAAGGACCATCCTTTACTCGAATTGCTTCACCAATTTCAAAAAGAATTTTTGGTTTCGGCTTTTCAATACCTTCCTGAATTTGATGCAGTATTGCTTCGACTTCCTTTTGACTAATTGGCGTTGGTTTCATTGCTGTGCCACCAACAAAACCAGTTACTTTGTCAGTATTCTTGACCAAATGCCATGTTTCATCCGACATTTCCATCTCAACCAATACATAGCCTGGAAAAAACTTGCGCTCGCTGATATTTTTTTGACCACCCTTCATTTCAACAACTTCTTCTACCGGCACAAGAATCTGACCAAACTTATCTTGCATACCTGCTCTGTTTATGCGGTCTTTCAATGCGCGCTGCACACTTTTTTCAAAACCAGAATATGCATGAACCACATACCATTTTTTAGTCATATTTTTCTCAAAATACTGAGATCAACTGTCCTGCCCCATCGTCAGCTTAACGATAGACATCAATGCGGCATCAATGAGCCACAAAAACAAAGCCATAGCAACAACAAACGCAAATACAAGCCCTGAAGTTTGCAGCGTTTCTTTACGTGTTGGCCATACCACCTTTCTTGTTTCTTGAGACGACTCCCTGCAAAACGCATAAAAATCCTGTCCCTGCGTTGTATACCGCGCTATAAATGCTGCCAGAGAGAAACCGATCAGGACGGATAAAACGCGCACAACCATCGCGCTTTCACTCAAATACGTAAAACCGACAATACCTGTCAAAATGGATATATATACAAGTCCAAGCTTTAGTTTATTCACGCTCTGGAATCCTTAACGCTTTTTTGATTTAACAAAGATACACACATATATTGCATCTTTGTTAAAAGTGGCAGGCCAGGAGGGCATCGAACCCCCAACCTTCGGTTTTGGAGACCGACGCTCTGCCAATTGAGCTACTGGCCTTTATTAACACGAGAAAAAACATATGACTTGCGATTGTCATCGGAATTCTAATCCAAATCCTCAGTTTCTCTCAACCTCGAAATTCGCAAATTGTTTGTTTTACTCAATTACTTTAGCTACGACGCCTGCACCAACAGTTCTACCGCCTTCGCGTATAGCAAACCGCAAACCATCTTCCATTGCAATTGGTGCTATCAGATTCACTGTCACTGAAATATTATCACCCGGCATTACCATCTCAGTCCCCGCCGGCAACTCTATCGCTCCAGTTACATCGGTTGTCCTGAAATAAAACTGCGGACGATAGCCCGGAAAAAATGGCGTATGACGCCCACCTTCTTCTTTACTCAATACATAAATCTCGGCCGTAAATTTGGTATGCGGCGCTATACTCCCCGGCTTCGCCAGCACCTGACCACGCTCAACTTCCTCACGCTTGGTACCACGCAGCAATACACCCACATTATCTCCCGCTTGCCCCTGATCCAGAAGCTTCCGGAACATCTCCACACCCGTACAAACCGTCTTCAGCGTCGGCTTGAGTCCAACAATCTCTATTTCATCACCCACCTTGATGATGCCTCTCTCTACACGCCCGGTAACTACCGTACCACGGCCCGATATCGAAAACACATCTTCTACCGGCATAATAAATGCGCCATCAATTGCCCTTTCCGGCTCCGGTATATAACTGTCCAATGCTTCCGCCAGCTTCAAAATCGAAGGTTCGCCTATCTCACTCTGGTCCCCCTCCAGCGCTTTTAAAGCCGAACCTACAATAATCGGTGTATCGTCTCCTGGAAAATCATATTTGGACAATAATTCGCGTATTTCCATCTCGACCAGTTCCAGCAGTTCCGCATCATCTACCATGTCCGCCTTGTTCATATATACAATGATATAGGGCACACCCACCTGCCTGGCCAATAGTATATGCTCACGCGTTTGCGGCATTGGACCATCTGCAGCCGATACTACCAGTATCGCTCCATCCATCTGCGCAGCACCGGTAATCATATTCTTAACGTAGTCAGCATGACCAGGACAATCCACATGCGCATAGTGGCGTTTTTCGGTTTCATACTCAACATGCGCAGTGTTGATGGTAATACCCCGCGCACGCTCCTCAGGCGCCGAGTCAATCTGTGCATAGCTTTTCGCTTCACCACCATACTTTTGTGTCAATATCGTCGTGATCGCCGCCGTCAATGTGGTCTTCCCATGATCCACATGCCCAATCGTCCCCACATTTACGTGCGGTTTTGAACGCTCAAATTTGCTCTTTGCCATGACCTGCTCCCTGTAAACACACTCTGCTATATCTTGATAATTATTTAGTTCACTTTTTCAATTCTGGAGCCCATGGCCAGAATTGAACTGGCGACCTCTCCCTTACCAAGGGAGTGCTCTACCACTGAGCTACATGGGCATTCACAGCCTTACTCTTCTCTATTTTATCTATAACCCCGATTTGGAGCGGGTGAAGGGAATCGAACCCTCGTCGTAAGCTTGGAAGGCTTCTGCTCTACCATTGAGCTACACCCGCACACTCAGAAAGCTTGCTTAGCTACATAATTCTTATGCCAAGCACTCTCCAATCCGTTCAAATAACTCTCTGTTACTAATTCCCAATAATTGGTGGAGGGGGAAGGATTCGAACCTTCGAAGGCAGAGCCGTCAGATTTACAGTCTGATCCCTTTGACCGCTCGGGAACCCCTCCAAACGAAACCGGTGATTATGAATATGTCGCGACAATAAGTCAATTACTTATTAGTAAAAAACCAGTATTTACCTGATAAATTACTGAAGATATACATGGCAACACCTATCCTATCTTCAGCTTAATCGTATTCTTGGATCAACCAAAGTATATGAAATATCAGTTAATATCAAACCGATAATATACAGAACGGATCCCAAGAATACCATTGCTCTGACGACAGCAAAATCCTGAGAATTTATAGCATCAATCGTGTAACTGCCAAGCCCGGGAATTCCAAAAAAAGATTCCACGATCAGACTGCCAAGAAACAATAGCGGCACAATAACAACTGCTCCTGTGAGTATGGGTATCATTGCATTTTTGAGCACATGCCGAAAGAGCACCAGATGTTCACTGAGTCCTTTTGCCCTGGCCGTACGCACATACTCTTTACCCATTTCCTCTAAAAATATAGTTCTGTACCAACGTGTATTGGCACCCGCACTACTGACAACACCGATAATTACAGGCAGGATTAAAAATTTAACTGCATCCACTCCGGCTCCAAACCCTGAAATTGGAACCAAATGCCATAATTTACTCATTAAAAACTGACCGGTAATAATATAAAACAAACTTGATATCGACATTAAAGCTACACACAGAACCAATCCCCAAAAATCGATATAGGTGGCTCTAAAAAATACCATGATCAAAGCGCATGTAATATAGACGATCAATCCCAATACAAACACCGGCAAAGCAATCGCCAAACTTGGGAGCATGCGTGATTTAATCTCAAAGCCAATATCACGCCCGTCATCGGATTGCCCAAAATCAAAAACAAACATGGCTATCGATTTTTCGAAAAAAATAGTTTCTGTAATTTTTCTCAAGCCATCCCGCTCTCCATCAAACAACAATGGCTTATCATAACCACGCTCGACTTTCCATTTTTCAATGGCTTCCGGTGTTACATACTTGACGCCCAATTGCATACGCGCCATATCATCAGGCGTATTCACAACAAAAAACAGCATGAACGTGATAAGATTTACACCGATCAGAATTGGAACAGCATACAAAATGCGTCGAATAATATAACTCGGCATGAATGTGTTCTATTTCAATCTTAGGTTGACAGTGGCTCAACACTTTTAATCGCGGCGCTCTTCTCATACCTGCGGAATGCAAGCACGGCAGGCCACAAGCTGCCCACAATCACGAAGAACAACAGCATGACAGGCCATAAAACAGGCGCATTCCATTCATGCCGTTTTTGTTCCCTCAGTGCAGCATCGATACGATAATATTTCATATTATTATTTGAAATTCTGTTAGGCTTAATATTCTTAAACCACGCATGATAAAGTCCGTAATCTTTCGGATGATAACCCCATAACCAGGGGGAATCATGACGCAGTATATCGACCATGCGATCAATAATTTCCTGCCTTAGAATGCCAACTTCCATGTCCTTCATTTGTTCAAACAATCGATCGTATTCCGCGTTTTCGTAATTGGCAGCATTATTGGCAGAACTTCCGCTGCTATTGCCTGCTTTTCGTTGCGGCCCATACAACAAGAAAAGAAAATTTTCCGGATCCGGATAATCGGCATGCCAGCCCCATTCGAATATCTGAGCATTACCTTTGCGGATCTTATCCTGAAAGCGATTATAGTCCGTACTCCTGACTACCAGTTGTATATTTAACTTCTGAAACTGTTTGCGCATCCAGTCCAGTATTGATCTGTCTTCCGTACTACGGGCCACGACATCAAAATACAGTATCAACGGTGATCCTGTTTTAAGATCAATACCATTCGGATATCCGGCTTCTGCCAGTAATCTTCTAGCAATCTGCAAGGGCTTGCGCTTTGGTTCCCCATCCACCCATTCATAAACCACCGGATTCATACCCTCTTTACCTGATCGATACCCAGGTACTCCAGGCGCAATCGGGCCATGCGCCGACAATCCTCTCCCATTAGCAAAAATCGAGATATATTCTTCGTAATCCACAGCGATTGAAATCGCCTGCCTGAGTTTCCGCGCTGATTCACTTGTTCCGCCTACAACCGGATCAAGCATATTGAAACCCATATAGAATGTTGACACCGCCACGGTGGTTTCAAGTCTTATACCTTGTGCCGCCATTTCATCCGTTACAGTTGCTTCACCTTGTCCCACTAACTGCACCGCTTGATCAAAACTATCCGAACCAATGCCTGATGCATCATAATAACCTTGCAAAAATTTATTCCAACGTGGAATGTTTTCTCTTTCACGCGTATAAACTATCTCGTCTATAAACGGCATGGGTTTGCCAGCATCGTTCAATAGTCCATTCTCCAAATCACCCGGCATACCCTCTTCAGGATAAGATTCTCCGTAAAAATGAGGATTTCTTTTCAGCACCATACGCAAATTCGGATTGTTTTCTGTCAACATGTAAGGACCTGTTCCGACAGGATACCAATCCAGCGTAATATTCTTCTCAATCAACCCTTTCTGAGAATAAAACAAATCAGCTTCCCAGGGTATGGGTGAAAAAAAGGGCATTGCCAGCCAATAAATAAATTGCGGATATTTACCATTGATCCTGATTTGATACGTATAGTCATTAATTACTTTAACCCCGTGCAATGCATATTTACGCAAATCTAGGAATGTTTCCTGTTCTGGCATCGCATGTTCTGCGTTCCTTAATTCAACTGCGTAATCACGCAAACCAACAATATAATCGGCCATCAGTCCATAAATCGGCGAATGCAGCTTAGGATGCGCAAGACGCTTAATTTGATACACATAGTCATGCGCAGTCAGTTCACGCGTACCCGTTTCCGCAAAATCGGACAATGTATAAACAGCAGCAACATCTTGATCACTTAACTGATGATATAGCCATTCCCCTCCCTCATTTTTTGCAAATGCCGGGTGCGGTTGATAAAAGATATTCGGCTTGATTAAAATTTCATATTGCGTATACGCAATCGCCTCTGTTTCAGCATTATCAGACAACAGTCGATCGTTATGATCATAATAAGACACTGTTGGCAGATTAACCGCAGTGGCTGGAATTAATGTAAAAGGCCGTTTCAAATAGTGATATTGTAAGGGTGGCTGATAGATCTGTGCAGTAAATTGAATTTCGTTACTGCTGTAGGATTGCACCGGATCCAAATGTTTTGGGCGCTCTGTAAAAACACTGTACAGAATATTTTGACCGGCCTCTGAGGCGGGATACGGGTCATTCCAACTCGTTGGACCACTGCATCCAATCAGAAAAATGACTGTACTACAGATCAAAAAAAGAGTACCGGTTTTTCTTATCATTTTCATAACATTTAACAAGTCATATGAATCCGTCACTTTAGCGATACATTCAGCTGTTTGCACAATGTCTCACCACCCGGTTACAGCGCTACACGTAATTAACCGCCGTCACATCAGGTCATTGAAGAAAATCAAACAGACTATCCGGAAACAATCCGTTGAGCAAAGCCCGCATTTAACTGTACATCCGCTTCGGCTATAATTCATGATTACAGAAAATTTTACAAGGAAATTTTATGGGATTTCTCGACAACAAACGTGTCCTTATTACCGGATTGCTCAGTAACCGTTCCATAGCCTACGGCATTGCCAAGGCTATGAAACGCGAAGGCGCTTCACTTGCATTTACTTATCAGGATGAAGAACTACGCGGAAGAATCGAGAAGCTGGCAACCGAATTTGAGAGTGATTTATTGTTCCCCTGTAATGTCGCCAACGACAACGAAATTACGCAATGCTTCGAAGATTTACAAAAACATTGGGGCGGACTGGATTGCATTATTCACTCTATCGCTTTTGCACCACGCGAAGCACTGACGGGAGACTATTTGGAAAGCGTCAGCCGAGATGCCTTTCGAGTCGCACACGATGTCAGTGCATACAGTTTCGCTGCACTCGCCAAAGCGGGATTACCGCTCATGGAAAACAGAAATGCCGCACTATTAACACTGAGTTATCTGGGTGCTGTACGCGTTATGCCGAATTACAATGTCATGGGTCTGGCAAAAGCAAGCCTTGAGGCCAACGTACGTTTCATGGCTTCAAGCCTTGGTCCGAAAGGGATACGCGTTAATGCCGTATCTGCCGGCCCGATCAAGACGCTTGCCGCAGCGGGTATCGGGAATTTCGGGAAACTGCTGGGATACACTGAACGCGTCTCGCCGCTCAGGCGTAATGTCACTATCGAAGAAGTCGGCAATGTTGCCGCTTTCTTATGTAGCGATCTCGCCAGCGGAATCACAGGTGAAATTACCTATGTCGACGCCGGTTTTAATACTGTGGCATTTAGCCTTCCCGATTAGCCGTTGTTTTAATTGCCACAACGCTAGGCAAGCCGTCGTCGGGTATCATTCAAATCGCAAGATACCTGACGCCAGAAATCAATAACTGTCCTGTTTAATAATCACATCATAACGCTGTCTCAGCCCGCTCAAATACGCTGACATTTCTTCCTGCGCCATCATTTGCTGCAACTGCCGGTTGAAATTTATGCGGCTGTCTTCAGTCACAACCCCAGGTTCTATAATCTTGCTGATGCGAATCAAGCTATACCCGCCCTGAGGGCTCTCAATCCCGACATAAGCCGGCAGTACGCTGGTATCGGCTTTAAAAATTTCGCGTACCGTATCCTGATTTAGATCCTGCGGCTGCATATAGGATACTTGTTTGGATTCACTCCATTCAATCGAGTCAGCCACACCAGATTCCAGCTCGGCAAGCATTGCTTCACCATGTTTGAGCGCTTTTTCTACCGCAAGCTGTTGCTTGAGTCGTCCGACAATTTCGTCCCGGACAATCGATAATGATTGCGATGTTTCTGGTCGATGTTCAAGAATGCGCGCAGAGACAAATGTATTCGGCGCTACTTCGATGCTGTTTGTATTATGTTTCATCAAAATAGCATCGTCAGAAAAAATCGCTGCCTGTAGGTCTGGATTCTGGAGAATAATAGGCTCAGCCGAATTTCTCGTTATCCATTCGCTTTGCTGTACAGTCAATTCAAATTTCTCTGCCGCCGGTTGTAAACTATCATTTTGTTCATAAACGGTATTACTAAAATCTTCAACGGCTTCACCAAAAACACTACCGATCATTTCCATTTTCAATTTTTGCTCGATCTGCTCCCGGACTTCTTTCAGATCAACTGTAGCGGCCTCTTTAATTTCAGTTAGTTTTATGATGTGATAGCCGAAATCGGTTTCGACAAGCCCACGAATTTCATCCGGCTGCATATCAAAAATGGCTTCTTCGAAAGCTTTAACCATAACGCCACGCCCAAAGAAACCCAAATCACCACCTCGACCGGCCGAACCAGGATCATCTGAAAACTCTTCTGCCAGTGCGGCAAAACGTTCCGGATCCTGCTGCACCTGCTCCAGTATATCTTCCGCCTTTTCACGCGCCTGCTGTTTTTCCTCTTCTGCGGCTGTCGCTAACACAGAAACCAGAATATGGCTTGCCTTGCGTTCCTCAGGCTGACCAAATTCCTGCTGGTGTGTTTCGTAATAATTCAGTACAGCTTCTTCGCTGACAATCTCATTCTCAGCGAGCGCATCAAATGACAGAACAAGATATTCGACCCGGGCTCGTTCCGGTAGATAAAAATCTTCCTGATGATCATTATAGTAAGCAGCGATTTCCTCTTCTGTCGGTTCAATCTCTGTCAAAAAATCTTCCGGCTTAATCTGTTTCTGACTGATTTCGCGTTGCACTTCGCTCAAATATATGATCTTGCTCACGACCTGATTCGAAACAAAACTGTTTTCACTGAAACCATCCAGTAATTGTTGCAACAATAATTGCTGACGCACACGCGACTCAAACGTTACCGGACTCAACCCCTGGTTTCGTAAAAGTGTCTCATACTGTTTTTTAGAAAATTGACCATCAATCTGAAAATCAGGTATATTACTAATTTCATTGATTAATTTAGAATCAAGTACAGTAAATCCATTACTGACTGCTTCTCGAAACAGCAAACGCTGTTGGATCAATTGCTCAAGTACCGAGTCCTTAATTTCATAGCTATCCAGCATGGCACTATCAAAATTACCACCAAACATGGCACGTATTCTCGACTGGTGATCACGCAGCGCCTGCTCAAACTCCCGGCGTTTAATTTCTTCTCCGTCAACGATGGCAACATAACCTTCCTTGCCATCACTGCGGTAAGACTCCACGCCCCAGAACATAAATGGCAAAACAGCCAATAACAAAACAAATTGAACGATACGTTTTTTACGATTGACAAAATCAAACACGGTCTAAAAATCCGAAATTAACTCACAAGAAAAAAGACAGGATAAAACTGAAAGGGTATAGCATGAAGATAATGCAAAGCAATAGATAGGAATAACTATTTCTAACGACATCACTCACCATCTGGCGGTAATTTTTTCGAAGACTGATTGACAAGCCGATTCTAATCGAAGGACATGAAACAATTATTTGGCGGAGTGGACGGGACTCGAACCCGCGACCCCCGGCGTGACAGGCCGGTATTCTAACCAACTGAACTACCACTCCTAGCTATCGAACAATTCAACTAGCTTACTGCTTTATTGGTGGGTGCTGACGGGATCGAACCGCCGACATTCGCCTTGTAAGGGCGACGCTCTACCAGCTGAGCTAAGCACCCTGTTTTCTAAAGTCCGCTAGTTTACTGCATTTTTAAGTGCCTTGCCAGCACTAAATTTGGGGACTTTTGCCGCTTTAATTTTAATTTCCTCGCCTGTACGCGGATTACGGCCTGTGCGTGCCGCTCTTTTACCAACTTTGAATGTTCCAAACCCGACCAGCGTTACAGTATCGTTCTTTTTAAGCGCGTCTGTTATGGCAGAAATTGTCCCATCCAATGCACTGCCTGCTGTAGCTTTTGAAATATTAGCAGACTTTGCAATTGCATCTATAAGTTCGGATTTGTTCATAAAATTCCCCTTTAAATTTGTCGGTAATCAAATCACAAGCAATACTGCACAAACGCACTTATATCAAGCCATCCGTACCAGGTCAAGAGGTTACACCATTCCTCTGGCAAAATAAACTTTTTATTATGCATGCGGTATTTGGCACAAAATTCAACTAAACAACATACTCCATATCAAACAATATGATGCCCTACAAACTGCTGACACCAACTCTCTAAAACCTTCCTAAATCCTCAGGAATCAATAGATTTCAGCTTTTGGCTCGCGGCTTAACAGCTTCTCCACCGCATCTCTGGCAGGTAAACCATCATGCAGAACATTACAGATGGATTCCGTTATAGGCATACTTACATTCAATTTTCTGCTTAAATGCAAGACAGCCTGTGCTGTATGAACACCCTCGGCAACATGACCCAACTCATTCAAAATTTCAGGCAATACCCTACCTGCTGCTAACATCAGCCCTACACGCCGATTCCTAGATAGATCTCCGGTGCAGGTCAATATTAGATCACCAACGCCGGCTAATCCCATGAATGTTTCCATTTTTCCGCCCAAACCTAGCCCCAGGCGGGTAATCTCCATTAAACCACGTGTTATCAGTGCAGCACGTGCATTATGGCCAAACCCAAGACCGTCGGATATTCCCGCAGCAATCGTTATGACATTTTTAACCGCGCCGCCGGTTTCAACACCAATGACATCTTGGCTGGTATAAATGCGTAATTTAGTGCTATGTAACTGACTGGCCATTTCTCGCGCGAAAGCAGTATCTGCTGAAGCCAGCGTTAATGCTGTAGGCAATCCCTGTGCCACTTCCTGCGCAAAACTTGGCCCCGATATTACACCACAGGGGCAACCACCAATCGACTCCTCCACTACAACCTGATGCGGCAGTTTCGCTGCTTCCGATTCAAACCCTTTGCATCCCCAAATAATGGGTACCTTAATACCTGTTTTCGCTATACTCTGCAATGTTTCACGAAAACCCGCCATGGGTACGACAAGAATGGCCAGATCTACCGCCTCCAGCGCTTCAGGCAACGATGATGTAAGCAACAACGCTTCTGGGAGCTGAAAATCCGGGAAGAAACTCACGTTGACACGATGAGTGATCAGTTCGGATAAGTGTTCCGGGAACTTCGTCCACAAAACAACTCGATGCCGCGTGGATAAACTAATTGCCAATGCCGTACCCCAAGCGCCGGCACCCAGTATGGCGACTTTCATGTACCCCAAACCTGATTCGATCTTACATATCCCGTTTGGCCATCACGATGCCGCACTTGTACCCATCCGGGCGTATCAGAATCAATCCATTCCATCACAACACTTTCCTGAGCCCGAAACATTATTCCCGAACTCTCGTTAGCCAATTGATAAATATCTGCCGCCGGAGCAATCACAATGACAAAACGCCGCTTACTTAACGCCTTTTGTTCAACCCATGCTAAGCTACCGCTGCTATCACGCACTTTTGACCAGCCTTCAACATTAACTACAACTTCGACAGGCAAATTAGCACTGGCAACAAAAAGTTTTTCCGATTTTGACGATGGCGCGTCATACATAATGATCGCATTTTCCGCAATTGAGAAAAAATCAATACCAGCACCCACGTGATGCGAAGTGCTCAAGAATAAAATACCAATCCCCCAAAAACCTGATCGCCTTAAACTATTTCCACTTTTACTATTTCTTCGATCAGTTCTATTCAGCATGTTGATTACCAGCAGTTATAAAAAATCTTCGATCTCGTCTTTATTGCTTGGTTTCTGCCGTTCCAGATTGTGCCCGTTGCTGACTTTGGTTATAAATCATTTCAAAATTGACCGGATTTAGAATCACCGGTGGAAAACCAGCACGAGTTACTGTATCGGAAATTGTCTCCCTAAGGTAGGGAAATAGAATATTAGGACAACCAATGCCCAAAACCGGACCCAGGTCGTTTTCAGGGACATTCTGTATACGAAAAATACCCGCCTGATGCGCCTCCACAAGAAACATCACTTTTTCTTTAATCTTGGCCGTCACCGTAACCACAACCTGCACTTCATAAAGTCCCGTATCGACCGCATCACTTCGTGTATTGAGCTGGAGGTTTACCTGGGGCGCTTCTCTTTCCAGAAAAATTCCGGGTGCATGCGGTATTTCCAGAGACAAATCTCTGACATAAATTTTTTCTATATTGAATGCTGGTTGTTGCTCACTCATTTTTACTCTTTATACCTTTTACGTTAAGTATCTCAAATTCCAAATACACACTTTTATGACACCAGCAAAGGCATCAATTCACCCTGATGATCAAGCCGCGCCAGATCATCATAACCGCCAACATGCTTGTCGCCGATATAAATTTGCGGCACTGTACGTCGGCCTGTCTTTCCCATCATCTCCAATCGTTGCTTCGGATCAAGATCAACACGAACTATTTCTATCTCTTCAATTCCTTTTGAACGTAACAAACTTTCAGCCATCCTACAATAAGGACAAAATCCCGTTGTATACATCATTATTCTGGCCATTTACTTTATCTCTTGACGATAGGTAAACTAGCACGCTTCCATGCATCAATACCGCCCATTAGGTTATGCACCTGTTTAAAACCATTTTTTTGCAGAATATTACTTGCATGACTCGAACGTATGCCACTCTTATAAATGACCACAATGGGCCTTTCTTGGTACTTTGTTATTTCCACCCAACGCTCTTCCACTTTTTCGGCAGGCATATGTTTTGAATTAGGCAAATGCCCTGCCTCATACTCACTATCATCTCTGACGTCCAGTATCAATGCATCCTGATAATTAATTAATTCAATCGCTTTGCTTGTATCGATTTCCTTAGTGCCACTACGGGTGATTGCCGGCCAAATCAGCATCGCTGCACTGATTATTGCAGCCAACACAAAAAAAATGTTCTCGATTCTTAATAAAAAATATTGCTGAAATATTGATGTCTCTTCCATACAAACTCTATTGACCTATTTACATTTATATTATTTTTTGAATTCTATCAGAAACACGCAGATAGCGCCTCCCTCCCTATGAAAGGCAAGTACTCATGCTATAAGCATGATACTGGCACTATGATTCGAATCGCAACAAGCAATTACTTTTTTTACTATTATTCAGAATATTTACTTGATCTTTTCCTCAAAATGCAGTAACCGCAACAAAAAAAAACGGAATACACAAAAAACGATATATGTTGCTTAAAACACACAATCACTCACCTTCTCCAATTACAGCAGCTTAAAAAACAAACAGATGCTGCAAAAATAGTAGGATATACTATATAATAATGCGCTTATCAAAAAAAGGAACACAAAATAAACAAACATGAAAAAAATTGTCCTTCTTCGACATGGGGAAAGTATCTGGAATAAAGAAAACCGATTTACCGGATGGACAGATGTTGACTTGACGCCAAAGGGGATTGAAGAAGCCCGGAATGCCGGCAGATTATTGCAGGAGAATGGTTTTATATTTGATATCGCATACACTTCCGTTTTAAAACGCGCCATCAGAACTTTATGGATTGCGCTTGATGAAATGGATCTCATGTGGCTACCGATTTACAACACATGGCGCCTTAACGAACGGCACTATGGCGCGCTACAAGGTTTGAACAAAACTGAAACAGCCGCTCAATATGGCGATGATCAGGTTCTGATCTGGCGGCGAAGCTATGATACCAGACCGCCTGCATTGTCTGTCAATGATGAACGCTATCCAGGTGCGGATATACGCTACAAAGACCTTGACAATTCAGAACTGCCGCTCACTGAATGCCTTAAAGATACAGTGAATCGATTCCTTCCGTACTGGAAAGAAATCATAGCACCCCAGGTTCTTGCAGGAAAAAATATCATTATCGCCGCTCATGGCAATTCTCTACGCGCATTAGTGAAATATCTTGACAAGATTTCAGATACTGATATTTTGAATTGCAATATCCCAACCGGGATACCGCTGGTTTACGAACTTGATGATCAGCTTAACCCTGTTCACAGCTATTATCTTGGCGACCAGACCGAAATCCAGGAAGCGATGAGAAAAGTCGCAAACCAGGGAAAATCGGGTGGATAGGCTCAAATAAGAGGGAAAATGCTATTTCATAATTCCAACGGGAAATGTTTCTTACGTATCTTCGTATATATACTACGTATAGTTGTTTAATCAAACCCAATCGTATGCTGATTGAAATCAATTCATAATACATCAAACTCGTCACGCCCCAATTTGCTTCTGGCTTGCATGTTGCTTTCGTTCTGCATACCAAGCAGCGCTTCTGCTTCTGAAAATCAAAAAAAGCTGGATGCATTGCGTCACCAAATACAAACCATACAAACACAATTGGCTGCGCAAGAAAAAATTAAGCGAACCGCTGCTGATACCCTACAAAAAACAGAGCAATCAATCAGCACTATCAATCGAAAACTTGCGGAGTTGAAATTGGATCAACAAAAAATCGACCGAGAATTGGACCAGCTCACCGCGAAATATAATCAATCGAGAAGCGATCTTGAATTACAGCAAAATCAATTAAACGCATTACTCTATCAGCAATATACCGGCAAAGAACAGAACTACTTGCACGCTCTGTTAAATCAACAAGATCCCAGCCAAACGATGCGTCATATGTATTATTATCGACAATTATCACAGGCGCGTTCTGCCAGTATAACTACGCTACAAAACAATCTAAATCAGTTGAGGGCATTAGCCCAAGTCATACGCAAGAAAAGAGAGGCTATTGATATCATCACAGCGGAATATGCAACCCAAAACGGAAAACTGGCACAGGAAAAATCAAAACACAAAATGATTTTTGATCGTGCCTCACAAGAGATTACCCGACAACATAATGAAATTAACAAGCTGACACAAGACGAAAAGCGCATATCCCGTCTTGTATCGGAAATCAATAAACTGCTTGCACAAAGAAATTCTAACACGGTTTACAATAGCCAACTTCCCGCTGCAACCGGAAATAATATCAATTTCAAGTCACTTAAAGGGAAGCTCAATCTTCCTGTGCGCGGAAAACTCCTAAACCGTTTTGGCGGCCAGCGATCAGGAAAGCTCACATGGCGGGGATTATTCATCAATGCATCAATCGGCAGTGATGTCAAAGCCATCGCTCATGGACGCATTGTCTTCGCAGATTGGTTACGCGGATTCGGTAATTTAATGATTATTGAACATACTCAAGGTTATATGAGCTTGTATGGCAATAACGAAGCATTGTTAAAACGCGTGGGTGACACTGTGCGCAGCGGAGATACAATTGCAACGGTTGGCAATAGCGGCGGCAATCCGGATGCAGGCCTATACTTCGAATTGCGACACAAAGGTAAAGCATTTGATCCATTGACCTGGATAAAAATAGAATAAAAAACTTAAATGATTTCAAAATGTCTTACGAGTTGCCTACCAGGTTAGTCGCATACGTTATCAAATAGCGGGACTTCCGGCATGTTTTTAATGTATGATCAATTACATTCATGTTATAAATTTATTTGTCTTATTTAGACATAATCATAAAATATTCAAATTTATAAAGTTAGTCAGTGCGGAGATAGCATCATGAGCAACATAATCAAAAAAGCAAGTTTAGTTTTAGTAGGCACAATCGCAGGCGTGATGCTCAGCTTAAATTTTTCTGCTATCGCAAAAAGAGATACAGCGGAGGTCATTCACCCACTTCCCATTGAAGAACTTCGCACATTTGCTCAAGTATTTGGACGCATCAAAAGTGATTATGTCGAATCGGTAGAGGACAAAAGACTCATCACAGAAGCCATCAACGGCATGCTAGTTGGTTTGGATCCACATTCCTCTTATCTCGACAAAGATGAATATAAAGAACTTCAAATCGGTACCCATGGTGAGTTCGGTGGTTTAGGTATACAAGTAACTATGGAAGACGGGCTTGTCAAAGTCATTTCCCCGATCGAAGATACGCCCGCATTCCGTGCCGGTATTCAAACAGGCGATTTGATCATAAAACTGGACGATACAGCAGTTAAAGGCATGTCTTTGAATGAAGCCATCAAACTGATGCGCGGCAAACCGAAAACATCAATCACGATTACGATCGTCAGAGAAGGCGAAACCGAGCCGCTGATCTTCACATTGATGCGCGACATTATCAAAATCCAAAGTGTTAAATCCAAATTGATCGAACCTGGATATGCTTACATCCGTATTACACAATTCCAGGAACACACTGGAGAAAACCTTGCTAAAGCCATCAAAACGCTTTTTACAGAAAGCACAGCGCCGATGAAAGGTCTCGTACTGGATTTACGTAATGATCCCGGTGGCCTGCTCAACGGCGCAGTTGCCGTGTCGGCAGCTTTCTTGCCTGAAAACGCGCTGGTTGTGTATACCGAAGGACGTGCCGCCGATGCCAAAATGAGACTGCACGCTAACCCTGAATATTATCTGCGCGGACACGGTAGAGACTATTTACAAGATTTACCGTCAGAAGTTAAAACAGTACCTATGATTACATTAGTAAACGGCGGTTCGGCATCGGCTTCCGAGATTGTCGCCGGCGCCTTGCAAGATCATAAACGATCTATCGTCATGGGAACACAAACCTTTGGTAAAGGTTCCGTACAGACTGTCTTGCCGCTAGGTAACGAAACTGCGATCAAGTTGACCACAGCCTTATACTATACGCCGAATGGTCATTCCATACAGGCCACCGGTATCACACCCGACATCCTTGACGAATCGGCAAATGATGAGCAGCGGTTGCGTGAATCCGATCTGAATCGCCATATCTCCAATGGCCAGAAAGACAAGAAACAAAGCAAAAACGAGAAGAAAGATCAGGAATCAATAAGTAACAATGATATGGAGAAAGAAAAAAGCAAAAAGAACGCCGCTCCGATTGAATTTGGCTCTGAAGACGATCAATTATTGATTCAGGCAATCAATCACTTTAAAGGTATTATTTCGTCACCGGAAAAGAAAGGCGGTCAATCCGAAAGTTAATCACTTCAGTTGACAGATAACACTAGCAGCACGCGGAGCAGCTGCGACTTAAACAACCAACAGCTGCTCCGGTATAGCAGACATATTCTGCTACCTGAGATTGACATTTCAGGTCAAAAAACACTGCTTCAATCACATGTTCTGATTATCGGTGCAGGTGGATTGGGTTCCTCGGCAGCGTTCTACCTGACAGCAAGTGGCATCGGGAAACTGACCATATGTGATGGCGATACAGTTGATCTGACAAACCTTCAGCGGCAGATTCTGCATCCAACAACCGCCGTTGGTCTTTCCAAAGCGCTATCAGCAAAGCACACACTGACCGCAACCAATCCTGAAGTCAATATCGTTACAATTCCCGAATTTGTTCACGAAACCGAATTACAGCAACTTGTCCGCGAGGCCGACGCAGTTGTCGACGGCAGCGACAATTTCATCACACGGCATCAAGTCAACAAAGCCTGTGTTATATACCGAAAACCATTGATTTCGGGTGCCGCTATCCGCTTTGAAGCACAAGTATCGGTTTTTGATCTACGGCATTCCAGCAGCCCTTGTTATCATTGCCTCTATCCGGAAAATGGGGAAACCAATGACATGCCTTGTTCAGTGATGGGCGTCTTTGCACCTCTGGTCGGCATTATCGGCAGCATGCAAGCCGCCGAAACACTTAAAATACTCCTCAGTATCGGCGAGACACTCAATGGCCGATTACAGTTATTGAATGGCCTTACCATGAACTGGCGCACAACCCGTTTATATCAGGATCCGACCTGTACAGTCTGTCAACTCACATCACGGAATCAACATGATTTATGACATTCGACATTGGTTTTTCTCTCACACCACGAACCAGCGTAACGCGATTCCCAGTCTCGAGCTGTATGATTCTCCGTGAGCATTCGTGCGGTTTAAAAAATTGCTGCAATAACCGCGATCAAAACAACACCCTAGACACCGGAAAAACCCAAAATCAAAAACAATAACGCAGCCTAGCGGCGATATAGACCCGCTGGGCCAAAACAGGCTAGAATTAGCAATTTCAGGTAACTTTACATGCAAATCTGGCGAAGCAAGTCTTCACCACATCATAAGACACCAATTGCGCTGACGATAGGCAACTTTGACGGCGTACATTTAGGCCACCAAGCAATGCTTTCCCGACTAAAATCTGTTTCAGACAATCTCGGAATTGCCGCTTGCGTAATGACATTTGAACCGCATCCACGTGAATTTTTTACGCCAGATCAGGCACCAGCACGACTGACCAATTTGCGCGAGAAGCTCGAACGATTAACAGTGTCCGGCATCGATTATGTCAGAATATACCGCTTCAACTACGATTTCGCAAAAATTAACCCGGAAACTTTTATTTCCCAAATACTCCAAAAAGATCACACTGTGCAATGGTTACTCATTGGCGATGATTTCCGGTTTGGTGCACGGCGAACTGGCGACTTTGCCTTATTGCAGGAGCTGTCCGGAAAAATGGATTTTGAAGTTGAAAAAATGCCGAGCATACGGATTGACAGCGAACGCGTATCCAGCACACGTATCCGGGAAGCATTAAAAGCAGGCGATTTACTAACTGCACAACGTTTTTTAGGTAGACCCTACAGCATCAGCGGCCGCGTTACGCATGGCGACAAACTCGGTACGAAATTAGGCTTTCCGACGGCCAACATCCGAACATGGCCCAATCGCCCGCCACTGTCGGGTATTTTTGCAGTCAGAGTATGTGGTGCGATTAAAACATCGCCAGCTCAGAAAATCGATGGTGTCGCCAGCCTGGGAACAAGACCCACGATACACGACAATGACCATCCCACCTTGGAAGTTCACTTATTTGATTTTGACCAAACCATTTATGGCTATCGCCTCCAGGTCGAGTTTATTCACAAACTGCGTGATGAGGAAAAATATCCTGATATCCATACACTTATACAACAAATCAGGAAAGATGTCATTGAGGCGAAAAAATACCTGGAATCGCATTAATATCCGAGCCTGGAAATGGCACTAATACAGCCAAACGCTATTTAGCACCCGATACAAATTCGTATATCATTGTAGAACTTGCTAGCTCATAGTCAGTTACAGATCAATCAAACAGAAACCAGTTTCAAACATTTTTCATGACAGATTACAAAAAAACACTTAATTTGCTCGACACACCTTTTCCCATGCGCGGTAATCTCGCTCAGCGCGAACCCGCTATGCTGGAGTCCTGGAAGCAAAAGCAGCTTTATCAGAAAATCCGCACTGTCAGCAAAGATCGTCCAAAATTCACCTTACATGACGGCCCGCCGTATGCGAACGGCGATATTCATATCGGTCATGCTGTCAATAAAATCCTTAAAGACATTATCATCAAAAGTAAAACATTGGCAGGATTTGATGCATCCTACATACCCGGTTGGGATTGTCATGGCTTGCCCATTGAGCACCAGATTGAAAAAAAACACGGCAAACAGTTACCGGCAGACAAAGTGCGCGAGTTATGCCGCAAATTTGCAAGTGAACAAGTCGAACGGCAAAAAGCCGACTTTATCCGCCTCGGCGTGCTTGGCGACTGGGAACATGCCTATCTGACAATGAATTTCCATACCGAAGCGGGTATTATCCGCGCTTTGAGCACAATCTATCGCAACGGCTATCTTTATCAGGGTCAGAAACCGGTCAACTGGTGCACTGACTGCGGCTCGGCGCTTGCAGAGGCGGAAGTGGAATACGAAGACAAAATCTCTCCCGCGATTGATGTCGGCTTTGAAATTGCAGATACAAACCAGTTCGCAATGTTTGGTACAAATGCCGCTGAAATTCCTGCTGACACCCGTATCATGGCCGTTATCTGGACAACAACGCCATGGACATTACCCGCCAACCAAGCTGTTTGCGTACATCCTGACTTTCAGTATGCCCTGATTCAAACCGGGCAAGGTTTGCTTATTCTCGCAGCAGAGCTGGCACAGGCCTGCCTTGACCGTTATGGATTACAGGGCGAAACTTTGGGGCACTGCAAAGGTGCTGCTCTTGAACATCTGTCATTAAAACATCCTTTTGAGGATCGTATCGTTAAAATCATCTGCGGCAGGCATGTCACGTTGGAAGCGGGCACAGGTCTGGTACACACGGCACCTGCACATGGCCTAGACGACTATTTCGTCGGTCAGCAGTATAATCTGCCCAGCGAAAGCCCCGTCGATGGCAACGGCAAGTTTATTGCCGACAAACCACTGGTCGGCAACCTGTCTGTCTGGAAAGCCAATGATGTCGTTATCGAAACGCTGAAAAATAATGATCACTTGCTCTGTTTCAGAAAGATCGAGCACAGCTATCCACACTGCTGGCGCCATAAGACTCCGATTATTTTCCGCTCAACGCCGCAGTGGTTTATCGGCATGAATCTGAAACACAATACGGACACATCCCAATCCCCGAAAACCTTGCGTGAACTTGCCATGCAGGCAGTCGACACCACCCGGTTCTATCCGGCATGGGGGCGCGCACGTCTGGAAGCCATGATCAAAAACCGGCCTGACTGGTGTGTATCACGCCAGCGCAACTGGGGTGTACCTATGGCGATGTTCATACACAAGGAAACACAAAAACCGCACCCGCGCACCCAGGAACTTTTTGAACTAATAGCACAACGTGTTGAGCAGCAAGGTATAGAAGCCTGGTTCTCTCTCAATGCAGTGGATTTGTTGGGAGATGACGCCAAAGATTATCAGAAGCTTACCGACACCCTGGATGTCTGGTTCGATTCCGGTACAACCCACAATACGGTCGTTAAACCGAACACCGCATTGAATCATCCGGCTGATCTCTATCTGGAAGGCTCCGATCAACATCGCGGATGGTTTCAGTCCTCACTGCTGACCGGCTGCGCCATTAATGGTCATGCCCCGTATCATGCATTGCTGACGCATGGCTTCGTCGTGGATGGCAATGGCCATAAAATGAGCAAATCAAAAGGCAATGTCATCGCGCCTCAAAAAGTCATGGACACTTACGGCGCCGACATTCTCCGACTGTGGGTCGCTTCGACCGATTATTCCGGCGAACTCTCGATTTCCGACGAAATACTCAAACGTGTGGTTGAAAGTTATCGGCGCATTCGCAATACATTGCGCTTTCTGCTGGCCAACCTGGCCGATTTTGATGCGGAGAAAGATATGCTACCCGTCGGAAACTGGCTGGAAATCGACCGCTATATGCTGGCCTACGTGGAAACCTTTCAACAGGATTTAACGCAAATCTTTGCGCAGTACGAATTTCATCAGGCCGTTCACAAACTGCATAACTTCTGCTCGGAAGACCTGGGCGGTTTTTACCTGGATATTCTTAAAGACCGCCTATACACCGCCGCAGCACAGGGTCAACCACGCCGCGCTGCACAAAGCGCGCTCCATCACGTGACACATAGCCTAGTGCGTCTGTTTGCACCGATACTCAGTTTTACAGCAGATGAAGCCTGGGAACACCTTACCCACCGATCGGATGACAGTGTATTGCTGCATACCTGGCATCGCTTTCCTGAACAGTCCGACGCGCAACAGCTGCTCGATCGCTGGACTAAAATCCGTGCACTGCGTGCGCAGGTCCTCAAGAAACTGGAAGAATCGCGGATGAAAGGAGATATCGGCTCATCTCTGGCCGCAATCGTTGAAATCCGCGCCGGCAAAGACGATTTTACATTACTGAATTCGCTGGGTGATGACTTGAAGTTTGTACTGATTACTTCCGAAGCTAGTTTGCTACAAATCGATGACTTGCAAGTCATTGAAGTACATATCATACCCAGCAAGCATCAAAAATGCGAGCGTTGCTGGCATTACCGGACTGATGTCGGTCACAGCAAAGAACACCCGACACTCTGTGAGCGCTGTGTTGCCAATCTTTATGGCAACGGCGAACAACGAAAATTCGCCTGATTCCAGGGCAGACAATACAAAACAAAACCGATATCATCATCAACACAAAAGAACACACCGGAACATCTATTCATGAAATTACACTATTCACTGGGTATTGCTTTGATCGTGCTGATCCTGGATTTAGCGACCAAATACTGGATCGAATCCCTATTGAGCTACGGGGAGTATATTCCGATAACCGGATTTTTTAACCTCGTACTGACTTACAATACAGGCGCAGCGTTCAGCTTTTTAAGCGAAGCATCAGGCTGGCAACGTTGGCTCCTGAGCGCTATTGCAGCTATCGCCTCATGCGTCATCATCTACCTGCTTCATAAATACCGGGCAGAAAAATTATTCTGTTTTTCCCTTAGCTTAATCCTCGGCGGTGCACTGGGTAATTTGTGGGACCGGATTACATTGGGGTATGTTGTCGATTTCCTGGATTTCTATCTTGGCGATTATCACTGGCCGGCTTTCAATATTGCCGATTCAGCGATTTTCATCGGCGCCGTCCTGCTCATCATTGAAAGTTTCAACAACACAGAAAAAAAAGATGCCCGGCAAACTGTCGCGCAAAATGAAAAAACTGAATAAACCGCTCAATACTCAAAAGCGATTAATCCGACTCTTCCGACTCTTGCTCCGCGTTTTTCTTCTTGGTAATCGGATTTTGTACGGTATAGCCCTCTTCTTTCATTTTATAACCGCCATATGCGCCGGCGCCTGCCGCTGCAGCCATCCAGCATCCGGTTAAAAAAGGCAACACAGCAAATAAAACAAATATATTTTGCAAGTATTTATTTCTCATTCCACCCTCCGTAATAAATTTAGAATTGTTGTGCAACCTGACGTTTTAATACAATTCATCATACTTTAAAAGTAGCAGGATAGCGGCATAATCGCGCATGTATTCATAGCATTTATTTTTCACAGATTGATGTTGAAATGCGCTTAAAGAATGAGGTTTCAGGATAGTTAAACCATTCTTTCAATTCATCGTGATGCGCACCAACGGTATTGCCCGAAGCCATGGTACCGGAATAAAGCAGCATCGTATATGAACGGGCCCGGTCAGTATCGCAATCGAATTCGTAAAATGTTTTTAAAGACTGATATCCCCCCCTCTGCTTCTCTCCATAACTCGACAATAACCATACTTTTTTATAGTTCTGGCCACTTTGACGCACCGTATCGGGATCAAAATAATGTTCAGCATTTTTATCAGAATCTGAATTCACCAATACCCATTCTGCTGAAACAACGCCGCAGAAGCCGAATAAAAAAACTGTAAATATTACTCTCTTCATCATGTCATCAACAATTATCAGGAATTATTTGTCCTATTCTAACCTGAGTTCTGGATAAGCGTTCAAACATCGGCCAAGCTATTGATCCTAATCAGGCTTAAATCGGTGTTGATATTGGTTTCAAACCAATCAACAGTGACCAGCAGCTTTCCGGTCAGGGCACTATCGCGTTGATACGGCTTTGTGTGCCAGTCATGCATTACCATGGCATCGTTGACCCATTTAACTCGGTCGCTGTTTTTTCTTGAACTTCTGGCAAAGCCAGCGCCAGACGTAACTATCAGGCACAACCTCGCCATTAATGATGTAGATCAATATCTTAGAGGTGTTCAAAATCTCGGATAGCGCGCTTCTGGCACTGGAGCGGCCGCAGAAAAGGATATGATCCTGATGTTTGATGTGTATGGTAGGATCGGGAAGCAGGTGAGGAGTATTGTCGCGCAGCAGCATTAAAGGTACGAGATCAAGTTTGATATCCCGGTTGCCGGGATCCCGCGCCAGGTGATCAAGAGATATGGACCAGCCCTGGGCAATAAGTCTGGCTACCGCTGGAGCAGAGTGTGCATGAATGGTGACGGACCAGGTTTCAGGCACCTGTTCTCCCACGATGCTGACCAAGTGAGCGATCAGCTGATTTGCCCAGGCATTGGTCTGATGACGCGCCAGATTGAGAAACTGCGCAAGTAGTGGCGATATCATATGCGCCAGGCATTCGTGCGCGATGATATTGCTCGGCTGCATGGAAATATCCGCTTTGAAATGCTCAAACAGAAGATCGTTGTGGCGCTTGTTTTTGCGGATAACGACGAACAAATCCGGATTCATTTCACGCGCGGTGATCACGATGGATAGATTGGTAATATCGTTATCGGTTCCGGCAACAATGCCAACAGCATCCCTGACCCTTGCTTCTTCCAGTATACCGGCCTCGGTACCGCTGCCTAAAATACAGTGTTCACATTCAGTCAGTTTGGGGTTAGCTTCAACAATGACCGTAGTAATATGCGCGCGTTGAAGGTTTTTGACGACAGATTTGCCAAAGCGTCCGTAACCGCAGATCACCCATTTACCGATAGGCGGACAAACCGGTGACTGCAGTATGTGTCCAGGAACACCGGTCAGCCATTGATGCAGCAGATAGATGCCCAGTGCATGCACTTTCATCGCCAGCTGGGCGCCAAACAGTTTATAGGGATTGATAATATGATCAGTGCCGAAAGAGGCCATATTTGCTGCCGTATCCACATTCTCGACACGGCCCAGCACCATTAGTGACGGGTTGATGAGCTTAACCGAAATGGCTATCGCAAGATTTGCGTGGTCATTGTTCGTAAGCGCTGCTACTCCGGCGCACAGAGGATGCTTGATTCCTGCGCTGATCAATGTGTCGGGCAGGCGTGCATCCGCGCATAAAGCCGGAATATCATACTGAAAATCCTCCAGCTCAAGCTCACTGATCCTGGGTTGCTGAATCTCGATGACGACAGCACGCATATTCTTGCGATCCAGCGCGTTAACCAGCAGGCTGCCTGTTTCTCCATAGCCGCAGATAATATAGAAGGGATCACTGATCCGTTTGACTGATTTTGCGAATCGCGAAGCTCTGACGGCAATTTTCAGATTTGCATCCTGAACCAGTGTGATAATTGTACCAATAGCATAGAACCAGACAATGACGGTCAGATAAATGGAGAATGTCATCCATAAGCGTTGTGCGGTACTAAATTCGTGCGGTACTTCGCCGAAGCCGATCGTTGTGGCGGTGTAGCTGATAATGTAAAAGGCTTGAAACAGCGACAAGTACGAAACCTTGCCGTCGATAGCTATACCCGGCATCAATGTCAGGCCACCGGCGGCGATGCCGAAGCTGATGATTACTGCGATTAGCGGCGTGCGCATGCGCCGCAGAATCAGAAATACGATGTTATTCATTGACGAATTTCGGTTTTTATCAACGCCCGGACAATATTACCGGGCTGTTTACCGGCGCAAGTTAATCGTTTCAGCAATCAGAAGAACAACCGATACGATATTTGCCAGTAACGCGCCACCCGATAATGAAACGACATGATTAATCATGACGATTTCCTCAGGTGTGCCGCTGATCGCCGCATATAGAATTGCCGCAGCGATCAGATGCAGATCAGCGACCAGGCTGGTAGCCAGATGAACGGCGCCAATCTGGGTACGGTCACCAAATTTCAATACGGTGGCGATGAAGCTGACGATGATGGCAGCATACAATTCATAAGGATGATGATGCGCAGGATTATCAATGTCACCGACAAAAAAACCATAATTCAGTGACAGCGCAAGCACAATAAAGAAGCCGAAAACAACTTTTTCAAGATTCATGGCAGGTTTTGATCCAGAGTGAATGATCTTTAGAACCTGTTCAATATCTCACTGAAGGGCACATTGCGGCGTTAAAATCGAACTCAAAATGCTCACATACTTTATTGTATGCTCCGCTTTTTACTCGGCGCAAGCGCCTCGCCCTATGGGTCAGCCTTACGGCTGTTTGCTGCGCTTTGCTTGCATCGTTCAATTTTGCCTTGCACTGTATCCCTTGATCGAGATATTGAACAGGTTCTTAGGCTGACGGTATTCTAACTGAAAGCGCGTGTTGGCGTGATGCTACCTGAGCGAAGCCGGAGTAGGATAACCAGCTTCGTCAGGGTGTTTTTGAATTTTATCATCCGCCGCTTACGTGCCCGGTTTTTTCCGGTGCATCCATGCCCGGTCGCGGACAAAACTGTTTGACTGGAAATCTTGCATAGCTTGATCGATTTCCGCCCGGGTATTCATGACAAACGGCCCATGCCGGGCAATGGGTTCGTGAATCGGCCTGCCGCTGATCAATACCAGTCGCGCGCCTTGCTTGCCTGCGGTAAAGACCGAAAAAGCGCCCGCATTATCCAATGTTACCAGTGTATGCCTCGCCGCAGTTTTCCCGTTAATTTGTCCGTCACCTTCGAATATATACAAAAAACCGGCATGCGCTTCAGGTAATGCATACTGGAATTGCCTGCCGGGTTTTATCTGCACATCGAGAAAAGACACATCGGTGATATTGTCCACAATCGGCGACTGCGCATGACTCAGCTGGCCGCTGATGACCTTGATGCGATAATCGGCTTCTTCCAGAACCGGGAATGCTGCCGATGTGTATTCCTGGTACTCTGGTGCGTCCATTTTGTTTGATGCGGGCAGGTTGATCCAGAGTTGAAAACCGCGCAACAAACCATCATGTTGTTTGGGCATTTCCGAATGTATGATACCGCTGGCGGCTTTCATCCATTGCGCACTTCCGGGGCCCAGGACGCCGGTGTTACCCATACTGTCGGTATGCTCCATTTCACCATCGATAATATAAGTGAGCGTGCTGAAACCGCGATGGGGGTGCGCAGGAAAACCCGCGCTATAGTCTTCCGGATTGTTGCTGTCGATGTAATCCAGCAACAAAAACGGATCGTAGTTCTGCAGTGCCGGTGTTCCAATGGTGCGATGCACTGTAACGCCGGCGCCTTCGGGCAGCGTCATCGCCGGAATGAATCGTGTAGTGGCTTGTGCGTTCATGATTTCTTCTCCTGATGTGGGTGCGTTCTTTCCCTTCGTTAATCGCACAGCGTTAAATAATGCTGTGCTTTTGCTTTAAGCATGACCGATCGTGACGCTCTTGCGGCTTACCGGTTGTCAATGCTGTAAGCCCCTGCGCCATGTACCGCCAGCAACATTAAACCACCGGTGATCGCGATATTTTTCATGAACAGAATCGTCTGCATTTGATCGTCAAAGTTATTGTGAAAGATCACCGCTGCGGCAACTGTAAATACAGCCAGAATGACCGATGCATAACGGGCTTTCCAGCCGGCGATAACCGCCAGACCGCCGACTGCTTCCAGCAGGATGACGAGCGGCAGTAAAGCACCAGGAACCCCCATGGCTTCCATATAGCCTTGTGTGCCTTCATAAGCGCCGATTTTGCTCAATCCGGCAAACAGAAATATATGACCGAGAAAAACACGTGCAGTTAATTGACTGATTTTTTCCATTTGAATCTCCTTAATTTATGGACTGATTTTGTATCATTGCTGTTTCCAGCTTTCCAACGCGGCATCCGTGTTGTTGAAATCATTATGATTGTTAGCACCGAATAGATAAACAGTGATAGGATGAAATAATTGTTCTGAGTTTAGCAACAAAAGGAGAATCAATGAACCGTCTTGAAAATATGGATACCTTCGTTCGGGTCGTGGAAGCGGGTAGCATCAGCGGTGCAGCGGATCGCCTCGGTGTCGCGAAATCGGTCGTCAGCCGCCGGCTTAAGGAACTGGAAGGACATCTCAATGCGGCACTCTTTCACCGGACGACCCGGCGCATGAATCTGACCGATACCGGGCGCATCTTTTATCATCAGTCGGTGCGCATATTGGAAGATATACTTGAAGCCGAGCTTGCGGCATCGCAGGCGCATGGCACATTAAAGGGAAGCTTGAAAGTAGCAGTGCCTTCAAGTTTCGGATTGATGCATTTAGGACCGGCAATTAACGATTTTCTGCAACAACATCCGCAGATTGAATTTGATCTGGATTTTAATGATCGGCAAGTGGATCTAATGCAGGAAGGTTTTGATCTCGCCATTCGTATTGCCGACCTTCCCGATTCGAGCCTGATCGCCCGCCGCATTGCGCCTGTGCAACATGTGTTTTGCGCAAGCCCGGGGTATCTTGAGAAACATGGCGCGCCACAATCTCCGGATGACCTGCTCGGTCATCAATGTCTGGTCTACAATCTGTTGCAAGATTATTATCATTGGACATTCATCGACAACAATAATCAGGAGAAAAAAATAAAAATCAATCCGCACATCAAAGCCAGTGCCGGTGAATTTCTGCGCGATGCGGCTGTAAATCACCAGGGAATAGTCTTTTTACCCGCATTCATTGTCTACAAAGAAATTGAAAATGGCGCGTTGATTCCTGTATTACAGGCGCATCGCTCCAGGTCAATCCATGTTTACGCGATATATCCTCACACACGGCACCTGTCGCAACGTGTCCGCGCTTTTGTGGATTATCTGGTCAAACGGTTTTCGGGAACACCCTATTGGGATTTATGCCTTCGGATACATCGCCATAACAGTTAATCAACCGTAATGCAAACAATAAAGGCACGATACCGGTGAACAGTTAATTCATTGCAAAATTTATTCCCACATCAAATCACAACCGGCTTCCGTTGCGGCAGCGAGCAGATTGATCAGGGGCAGCCCTCTATGCATGACACTGATCACAGGTTCTTTCTCATCGCTATCCTCATTGGTTGATGGCGAAGCTTTTTCTGTTGCCAGCGCGGTTTTTAATCGATTAAGCGCCAAAGGCAAATCTTCCGCCAAAATAGCACCAGGCACGGTTTCACTATGCCCCATCATTTTTATCATTTGCAGAGCAACATCCCCAAACATGGTGATATTGCCAACATCGGTTTTAAATGTCACCAGCATGCTATCTCCCTCGAATAATGAATCGTCCCGGTTTTCCCGGAGATTTTTTAGTTTGAGTCAAGCTGCATCAACTGACCTCTCCAGTCGGCGATAGTATGCCATTTCAAATTCAGCCGGCGGAATATTTCCAATCGTACCGTTGCGGTCTCGTGGCGTATCCAGTTGAAAACTGCCAGATGTTGATTTTACAGTCTTTGGTGTCGAGCCGTTCTTCCGGTTCTGTTCATTCCCGGATTTTATATGCTGTTCAAGTTCTACCGCTAGTGCAGCTTTGGTGAGTTGTTTGATCAATGGCGTTAATAGATATTCCATTCAAATCATGCCCTGCTTTCAATGCTTCCAGGGCTTCTCCAAAATTAAATTGCAGTGTAGTCTTGTTCCCTTTGTCACTCCTATAAAATTAATGAAAAGGGATGACACAAAATTTCTAATAATTCCAGATCCCATCATCCCCCTCTTTCAGGCATGATCCATTAGCATCCAGTCCGTATGGACACTCTATTTTTTCACCAGCAATTTTTTTTTCATAATTTTCCCTTTCTCTTTCATTAATCACCACCGTAGGACGACCACACGCGGCTATCAACATAACTGACAGAGCAATAGTAACTGCATTAATAATACGCTTCATAAAATAACTCCCTATAAACTTTTTAATAACCTTACCGTGGGTATAATTAAATTTTCATGCAGTGATATACCTTCATAGAAATATATGCATATGGTGTCTACCCGAAAATCAATTATCTGATTATTCAGGAGGCAGTCAGCATGAGTGAGCAGAAGGACGGATAAGATGAATGAGATGCCACGTAGGTATTGAATCTCCTGCGAGAAAGGTACCTAATCTGCAATACATGTGCATTGTTCAGTTCAATTGTGTGCCGGTTGTGACATACAGTCAGCTCCGACAAGATGGGCGCAAGGTCGAACAACTTGATGTTCATGCTTCCTTTGTTTTTCTTCATGGTGATTTCCACAAAATTTCCAGAGTGGAATTGTCCACTGCTTCTTATGTAGAATAAAGATTGTTTTCTGGATAACATTGCTCCATCAATGGAACAATTGATATGCAATTCCCGAGTGACATGGCCTTGTTCGTGAAAGTTGCCAAGACCAAGAGTTTTCGCGGTGCTGCCATTGCCCGCCACTGTGCCATTTCACAATAGTGCTCACCGGTCAGTTTGGGGCTACGTGAATTATTTTGAGCTTTTTATTGACGAAGGTGAAGGCGCTTCTTCACCCTAATTTCTTACAATCTGATACGTTATGGTAGCTTTTGGCTGGTAGCTGAACGCGGCACAAGAGGAAACTTTCGCATCCTGTTAGGCCTTGCCCAGACGCTCCCGTAAGAACTTAATGAAGTGCTGTGTTTTTGCAGGCAGTAACCGGGTCTCCGTAACGGCGTAGACAGATACTGGAGTTCCATGCCATTGGGGCAGTACGCGATGCAATCGCCCACTGGCAAGATCATCAGCGACAATTTTTTCCAGCATCATGATGATGCCCATATCGAGTGTTGCCAGACGGCAAATCATGCCGACACTGTTGAGCGTGAACCGGCTGCCAATAGAAACTGTGGTGGTGTTTACCCCATCGTGCAGTGTCCACGTACTGGCCTTCATGATACCCAGACACTCATGATGCGCCAGATCGGCGGGCTCGGCAGGTTCTCCCGAGCATTCAAGATACTGGGGCGAAGCATAAAGGTATGCAGGGAGTACAGCCAATGGACGTGCGATCAGTTGTGAATTCTCCGGCTCTCCCATGCGGATTGCCACATCGAAAGGTTCACTCACCAGATCGACCCACCGTGACGTGAGATCGAAATCGAAGACGATGCCCGGATAGAGTCTTGCAAATTCGGCGATCAGGGGCGCCATGTAGGTCACGGCAAAATCTACGGGCAGTGAAGCGCGCAGCACGCCACTGGGCTGTGCGAGCATTTCGCCGAGCTGTTCGTGTGCGAGCCTGGCTTCATCGACGATGCGCTTACAGCGCTCGTAATAAATCTGACCTGCCTCGGTTAACTCGATCTTGCGTGTCGTGCGATGCAAAAGACGCAGCCCAATCGTCTTTTCCAACACACTGATCCGCCGCGACAGGGTTGAGTTCGGCATTCCGATAGTATCGGCAGCACCACGAAAACTTTTGGCCTTGACAACTTCCACGAACAAGGCCATATCATTCAAAAATTCCATTGTTTAATGCTCCATTGATGGAGCAATGTTATCCAAAAAACAATCTTTATTCTATACAAGAAGCAATGGACAATTCCACCCTGTGAATTTTGTGGGAATCACCATGAAGAAATACAAGGGAAGCATTAAAAAGGAAGCATGAACATCAAGTTGTGCGGCCTTGCATTGGTTCTGCTGGGTCTGGTTGCGGGGGATGCAATCGCGAAGGAAGGTGGCGATCAGTACCCGAACGGTGCCGAAAACTGGCTGGCAGGTGCAGCACCGCCTGCGGGTAGCCATTTCCTCAACTATTTCGGTCACTACAGCGGCTCCCTACACGATGGCGACGGCAACAAGGTGTCAGATGCATCAGTTAGCACCTGGTTCAATGCATTTCGCCTTATTCACATCACTGAAATGCGTATCCTGGGGGGTAATTACGGTGTGCACATTGTCATGCCGATAGTACATCAAAGCATGCAGCGCGGAGACTATACCTCAGTCGTTGGGCTAGGTGACATAACCATCAGTCCGGCTGGCTTATCCTGGCATTCGGGTAATTGGCACTGGGTAGCGGCATTGGATATTCGCATGCCCACCGGCAAGTATCAATCCGGTAATCCGCAGAGGAGCATCGGCACCCATTACTGGAGCATCGAGCCACTCTTTGCAGTAACCTGGCTCTCTGAAAAAGGGTGGGAAATCTCCAGTAAGTTCATGTATAACATCAAAAGCACGAATAAGGCGTTTCGTGCTGTCATCGGCGAACCGAAAATGGATTACGCGTCCGGTGACGAACTCCATATTGACTTTCTTGTCGGCAAACGCTTTGGTTCGTGGGGCACCGGGCTTTCGGGCTATTACCTAAAACAGACGACCAACGACAAACTTGACGGGCAGACAATCTCATCGGCGCTCGGCCCCTGGTCTTCGGGGCGCAAAGGCGAAGTGTTTGCGATCGGCCCCAGCGTAATCTACAACAGTCCGGCTGGGACGACATTCATTGCGCAGTGGCAGCATGAAATGTACGCCAAGAATCGTTTCCAGGGCTACATGGCCTGGTTGAGGTTGATCATCCCCTTCTGATGCTCAGACACTCACTATTTAACTTTCGTACATCTGTGCGTAACGTGGCCTGCGTATTTGCATAAGTGCTCATGACAGGAAAGCTGAGCAGAAAATCTCATTTTATTCGTGGAATGGTTTTTTTCTTTTCGGATATTTCCAAACATCAGGATGATTGCTACGGCATTGCTCATAACCATAGTAAGCATTGCGGCTAACGCCCAATAGTCAGACCAACGTGATTTTTTTGAATCCGTATTGACAGATGATTTCACTTATGTGGATACTATCCGAAGGCGAAAAAACCATGAGAGGAGGGCGGATAAATGCGCATGCTAATCTGTATACTTATTGTGTCGTTTGCCGGTAAAAAAGACGCGTCGAATTTGAATTCAGCCGTTCCCTCCACTGTTATCCGCAACACTTTCTTAATCCTGATGCTGACAGTTTTATCAAGCGCCTGCTCGACCGTTCCGGTTGAAAACCGGAATGCTTCAAGTGCGGGGGGATTCTGGGAACAGGATGAAAATACGGATCCGCGTTTCTATCATATGGCTATGGAAGCCGATGAAAAAATCGGCATACTGTATGCCTCAGGGAACCAGGTTTTAGCCAACGGCACCCCGATAGAAGATACACTGGACATTAAAAATAATACTTTTGTCGGCACAGGCCCAAAAAGCAGCGCCCGCATTGAATTCAAGGATGGTAGCGGTGTCTGTTCGATACAAATCCAAGGCTTCTCCGTGGGCAATGGCTATGGAGATACCGCACATTGCGAATACGGGATAATCACGACACACGCCAGCGCCCGGACACAGGATACGATATACCATATCAATGTATCTGATCAGCGGACTGAAATTACAGTATTACGCGGATTGATCAAACTATCATTGCTTACAGATCCGGCTCAAAGCGCTATTGTTAATAGCGGCGAAGAAATTATCCTGACAACCGATTCCATTATCGGACCACGGCCCGTTTCCTTTGAAGAGATTGAGCGGCGCATCCGATGGAGAGACAACTACACGTTTCATAAAAGTGAAGTCAGCTGGGGTACAGTACTTGTAGGCGCCGGTGTTGCCGCCGCTATCGTTAATATGCTATTGCGTGGCAAATCCGGTGGCGGTACGCCGCCCTCTCCTACCACCCGAGGTACCGATTACCCCAACTATTAACGGTCGCGGTTGGTGATGTGCAACCATATCACTGAATATTACAACCGGCCTAAAAAGCTGCTCATGGATTATCGTCTGGATTGATTTTTCGATTAAAGACAGCAGGAGGAAGTAACTATGCATATGGCAAACAGTTTTATAACACATTGCCTCAGTGTTGTAATAAAACGAAATCCGCTGTGTATCACTTTTATCATGTTCTGTGTGTTGCTGAACATACATTTGCCACACGCACATGCGACAATCGATACAACGATTTTCTTCAAAACATGTGCCGGGAAAAACATCATTCCATCTGAAGACGGTATTCGCCGCCTCGCGCTGATTGTGGGTGTCGGTCAGTATAAAAGCACAAAAATACCGGATCTGCCCGGTCCGCCGCAAGATGCAAAACGAATCTATCAATTACTGACCGGCCCAAATGGTTACGGTTTTCCCAAAGAGAACGTGTGTGTTTTAGTCGACGAAGCAGCCACAACGGCAAATTTTAAACAGTATTTTTCGAGCTTCCTGATTGAGCGAGCACAACCGAACGATGAAGTTGTTTTTTACTATGCGGGACACGGCTCGCAAACACGGGATCATAACGGCGACGAACCTGATGGCATGGATGAAACATTCGTTTTTCACGATGCAAGAGACAGCGGAATCAAGGATTTCACCGACGATGAATTCGACGAATTATTGACTCGCCTGCATCAGAAAACCAGCCGCATCACCGTATTTCTGGATTCCTGCAATTCAGGTACCGCGCTGCGTGGCGATACTGAATTTTTATCCCGATATATCCCACCACCGGAAGCTGAAACCGTCATCGAACGCAGTACAACCGCAAAACCCGCAGCAAATGACCAGAAAACCGGCTGGATTTCAAAATCGCTACCCGGCATTGTTGTTTTTACGGCCGCAGGCGATGGAACGGTTGCGCTGGAAAAAAATGCACGCGGTATTTTTACCGATGCAATTCTTACGACATTCGGACAGGTCAACGCAACACAACTGACCTATGCGCAGGCTGCCCGGCAAATCAGACCGCTGGTAAAAGCGGAAAGCTACCAGATTCCCTATTTTCAGGGAGACCTGCAGCGTACGGTTTTTGCCGGGGCAAACAGAAAATTGCCACTGGCCTGGGAAATTATTGAAGTTGTTCCACAGCTTAAACTGGGTGGGTTCCCCCTGCCCGGCATTGGTACAGGCGCTGAATTCAGGGTTTACGATGGCTTTACAAAAGGCACTGACCTTCAGGATCCTGCTAAAGCCAAGGCCATGATTATCATGGAAGAAAGTACGCATTTGAATGCCACGGCCCGGATTATTTCCAGAACGGCTGCTGCAGAACCCATCCGTCCGGGCGATCTGGCAATTTTATCAAAATCGAGCGATGACCAGCGCGTGCTCAAGATCACATTGCGTCCACATACGGAACAAGGTGGAATAACGGCAGAAAAAGCCGATCTGATCAACGCGGGACTGGATCAAAACCAGGATGCAAAAAACATGGTAAAGCTGGTTGAGAATAACGGTATTTTCGAGATCAGTTATGAAAACAATCAATATATCTTACAAGGCCCGGAAAACCAGGTACGAAACCGTTTTACCCAAATTGACCGTGTGATTGAAAATTTACGGCTGCATGCCTTGCAACGTGTGTTAAGTACACTGCATGGTGAAGGCGGTAGTCTATTTGCAGATCAAGATACCCTTCAGATTCAACTGGTACCGGCCAGCAAACAGGACCCGTGTGCGCAGAATACTGATTGGCGGCAGGCACCGCCCAATGCAATCACCGCTCAGGAAATTCCATTGTGCTACAAATGGAATGTCAAAGTAAAACTCAGTGAAAAATCGCCCGTTCGCCTGCTAGTGGGTGGCCTGATTTTATCCACAGATGGCAGTATTTTTGGTTTCCCGGCCGATGGAACTGCAGTACCGCTGGGCCCGGGTGAGGAAATAGTCTTTGCGGCACAAGGTGAAACATTTGTCGCATCAGAACCTTTAAATATTGAAGATCAGATTATTGTTTTCGGAACACAGGAGACTAATCCGGTACCATGGTCACGGCTGACGCAGTCCGCAGTGCAGCGTGCCGGTGATACCAAAAGCGGTCTGTATAAAATTTTGGATCAATATTTGAAAGGAACACGCGGTGTTTCACAGCCGGTTGAGACTGACGATACCGATACCGCCTGGACCAAAAGCAGTATTACAATGCGCGTGATAGATTCCGGTCACTGACATCAGTCATCGCATAACGGTTATTGATGTCTCATAAAAATGAACATAGGGGAATATCGCCATGTATACAACCTTTATCACCCCGGCACCTTTTGTAACAATAGGCTGCGTATTTTTGTTGATGATCGCTGCAGTTGCATACGCTGATGAAAAAGACCAAATGGCTCAACGCTTCCCGGCAGACATTCGCACTGATACAACCAGACCCCAAACGATTCAGCCACTTCAGCCACGTCAACTGAAAACTCAGGAATCCCCAGGCAATCGGGAATCATTGCGCATTCAGGAAAGAATGCCCGTAAATACGCAACCAGCGTCTACCCAGGATCTCAAACGACTCCAGATTGAAAAACCATTAGATCAGCAGCAGCGTATACAGATACAAGAAAAATTAAATGTCCTGAAAATACAAACCCGCCATGCGCGCGATAACGCGCTGCAACTTGAGCGCCAGATCAATGACAAGCAGCGCATATTAGACAGCACCACGCATCCGCAGGCCAAGCAGGAATTGCAACTGGAAATAGGTCGGTTGCATGAGCAATTAAATCAAATCAATAATCAAATCCAGGATATGGAAAACCAGCAGCAGATCATGCGTCAAATGACTACCAGTCAGCAAGACTTCGCGGATGACGAAGCTCATTTAAGCGATTCTGGGTATGGACCGGGACAACCCAATATGGGCGACCGACGACAGGATTCTCCTTGCTTTATCGCCACTGCCGCATACGGCAGCCCGCTCGCCGGAGAAATAGAAATTCTTAGACAATTCAGAAATAACCATTTAGCAAAAACACCCTTGGGCAGGCGCATCATTACTTTATATGAAACCCATTCGCCGCCGGTTGCCGATTTTATTTCCCATCATGAGATGGCCAGGTCTGCCACCAGAGCGCTGCTCTGGCCGGTCGTGATTGTTATCAAACATCCTGTACTTTTCATTTTAAGTTTGATGCTTCTGCTGGTTACACTGTTATTGCGCAGAAACAGACCGGTTTCATACAATCCATATTGATGTGAGTACAATTGATAGCGACAGAAAAAGTACGTCCCATCCAATTGTGGCGGCGGTAGCGACCAGGGGCTACATTATTTTTTTGCTGATTGTGCATGTCTCAGCCTGTTCATTATTGAATGATGTTATTGACTCCGGCCATTCTGGCCGCGCTCAGATTGAACGCCATACTGGTTTTGAGGCTTACCAGAAACAAAACTATCCGGCAGCACTTAAGCATTACCAGAATGCCCTGCTCCTTTTACCATCTGATGATAATCATATCCTGCGTGCAGATCTTTTTTATAAAATGGGCCGCACTTACCTGAAACTGCAAAATAACCATGCCGCCATAGAAAGTTTCGAGCAAGCGTTAGCACTGCGCAAAACAGACAGTGTGCACGACCGGGCCATCTTGCACAATATGCTGGGGCTGACACACCAGAAAGCCGGAAACATAGAAAAATCCCGCGCACATTTAAATACGGCGCTTGAATTAAGAATTAGTAACAAAGACATACTGGGCGAAGCCCGCACACTGGCTAATCTGGCTGCCACCTATCTTACTCAGGGGCGCTATCTTAAAGCCATTGAGTACTATCAGCAGGCGCAACAGCTATTTGTTAAAGCAACCCATGTGACTTCAAATGACTCGGGAAATATTCTGGCTAATCTGGGTTCGGTTTATGCCGAGATGGGACAATATGACAAAGCGCTGACTTATCAGCATCAGGCTATGGTCATTTATCAACAGGCCAAAAACACGGCGGGCATTGCGTCTGCCTATCACAATATCGGCTATATCGAATCAGAGCAGCAGAATTATGCCGTCGCTCTCGATACCTTCAAACAGGCGATTGTGTTACGCGAAAAAATTCAGGACCGTTTCGGTGCAGCCGAAACCCGTAACAATCTGGGCATGTTACTCAACGAAATGGGGCAGCAGGAAGAGGCCCTGAATGCATTGTTTCAAGCCCTGCCGGTTCTGGAAGAATTAAATACCCGCAGACAAGTCGCTGCAACCTATGACAGCATCGGCAGTGTTTATGCACGCATGAACCAACACACTGCAGCATTGGAAGTCTTCCAGAAGGCACTGCTGATCTGGCATAAAACCGGTGACCGTGAAAGTGAGCGAATCACCTTGGCTAACATGGGCGATTTGTTCGCACAATCCGGACAGAATACGCTGGCCATCTTTTTTTATAAACTGGCTGTCAATACCAGTGAAGCAATACGCGAAGAACTCCAGACACTGCCGCAACAAGAGCAAAAAGCGTATTTAAACAAAGTACAGGGTTTTTACCGCAAACTGGCTGATTTACTGCTCCAGCAAGACAGAGTCATCGAAGCCCAGCAGATTCTGGATTTATTAAAAATCCAGGAAGCTGTAAACTTCTTAGGGCCTGTTCGCGGCAATACCCATACAGCCACCGGCATCACCCTACTATCCCCCGAACAACAAATCCAGAAACAGTATGCACTGTTACTGCAGCAATCTATCCGTGTTGGAAAGGAACTGGCTACATTAAGCAACATGGATAGAAACGACCGGACAGCCGCGCAAACCGAAAACCTGCAACAGCTCATCAAACAGGAACAGCAGCTACAGAGAGCGTTTATCAGCTTTATTGAAAGCGATGAAGTTAGAGACACGATCGACCAACTCAGCCGGAATGTCCGCACGCAAATGCCTGCATTGGAACAGCTCAGGCCACTGCGTGACAATTTAAAACGCTTGGGGGATCATGTTGTATTACTTTATCCTCTGATTATGGAAGATCGGCTTGAAATCGTTCTGGTCACAAGCTTCAGTCCGCCTGTGCACGTACCGGTCTTCGTTAACCACCAGGAGCTCAACCGGACGGTGCTGAATTTTAGAACCACATTAATCGCAAGACAGGACACAGTACAGGACTTTGCTCAACAGTTATACCAATGGCTCATTAAACCAGTAGAACAGTTATTAAATGACGTTAATGCGGATACCATTCTGTATGCACCGGACGGGGTATTGCGATACATTCCATTAGCGGCCTTGCATGACGGGCAACAATGGCTGATGCAACGCTATAAAATTAATAACATTACCGCTTTTTCTTTAACGGATCTGAATACGCACCCGGCTAAAGAAGCCAAATTACTGGCAGCCGCTTTTACCACTGGTAATTACACTTTTACCATCGGAGATCAGGCTTTTAATTTTAGTGGACTACAATACGCCGGTGAGGAAGTCAATAATCTCACTGAAATTTACCCTGATACGACTCAACTGCTCGACAAAAATTTCAGCCCGGATGTTGTGATGACAGAAATCAATCACTTCAACATTGTCCATTTTGCGACGCACGCAGCACTCGTGCCAGGCAAAGCATATGAATCATTTATTCTGTTTGGCAATGGTGAGAGAGTAACCGTGGACCAGGTTAAGTATGAATGGAACCTGACAAATGTCGATTTGATTGTATTGAGTGCCTGTGAAACCGCATTAGGCGCTGTTTTTGGCCAAGGGGAAGAAATTCTGGGATTGGGGTTTTTAATGGAAAGTGCTGGCGCAAGAGCCACGATCGCTTCTTTATGGCCGGTCGATGACCGTGGAACACAATTGCTCATGAGTAAATTCTATAAGGCGCTCAAGCAACCCGGCACCACAAAAGCAGAGGCGCTCCAGAAAGCGCAACTATCCATGCTGACGGAATCTGCACTATCAACACTACCAGACACCGATCGCGGCGTTCAACGTGAACGGGATACGGCTCCGCTCCAGAATCAGCGCACCGCTCATCCGTATTATTGGGCGCCTTTTATTTTAATTGGCAATGGTTTATAAACGGATAAACAGTGTGATTACAAACACATCGACTTTCTTCAAAGTCTGGCAATTTTGCATCATCAGTGATAGCCTCAACATTATTAAGAAGATTCTGATCACGGTATATCGTTTTATTTTCGAACACAGAATAATGCGGATTTGGTAATGCTGCGAACATGTGTCAGTGTCAGGTTAAGTAACGACACGAAAGCAAGAAACATAGCGCAAAAGTATCTTTAGAACCTGTTCAATAAAAGGAGAACAAAATGTATAAAACGATTACTTTGGTTATTCTCAGCATTACGTTTGTCTTACTGTTATCCGGATGTGATCAACAACAGGATCAACAGCCGGAGCAGCAACAGGATCAGCAACTGTTCGAGCAAATATCAGATGCCCTGACACCCGGGATTTTTTTAGAAGAAACACGCGGGTTGATCCCTGATGGCGTCGAATTAAGAGAAGTCTATCCACCTGGAATCAAATTAACCAAGATATCCGAAGGTTTCCGTAGCAGACTTTATAATGACGCAGCTGGCTTTTGCACCATTGGTTATGGACATCTCATCAAAAAAGCATCGTGTAACGGCACCGAAAAACCAGAATTCAGGTCAGGTATCACCGAACAGCAGGGCGAAGCGCTTTTGATTGAAGACATGAATTGGGCCAAGTACTCAGTGATGAAAGCGGTATCTGTTGAGTTGACCCCTGGCCAGTATGCCGCATTGGTAGATTTTGTTTTTAATGTCGGCAGCGGCAATTTTAATACCTCCACTTTGCTCAAAAAGGTCAATGCACAGCAACATTCGGAAGTTCCTGAGCAACTCAGACGCTGGATACGCGCTGGCGGTAAAGTGTGGCAAGGACTCGTGACGCGCAGGGAACATGAAATAGATTTATATCTGGAAGGAACAACTATTCCGCGCTTATTACCGCAAGAAGGTGAAGAATTACCGGATATTGATATCCGGACAGGCGAGCCGAGCGATTAACGCTCTCTTTTATCGAAAAAACTTATACACAACCTAGCCTAAATAGGTGGCGACATGGATAATTTTATCAGTTCCAGATCAATGATCACGCCCGGTCTTGCTGGCAGCGCGACGACCATGGTCACTGGTGCGTTGGTCACGGCATTTGGATTTCCCGGTGCCGTTACCGCACTAATCATCAGCTTTGTATTCGGCTTAACGGCCCTGGCAGACAAATCTGTTGCGATTTATTATAAATTTATTTTCTATATTATTAATTCTGTAACTATCTTTTCGGTTGCAGTCGGTTTGAACCAGGCTGGGATGGCGATTATAGAGCGCGATAGACAAACATCTACTACAGTAGAAGAAAGATCCTTAGGCCCGGCCGAAGATGAAAACAATGATGTTATGCAAGCAGAATCGAGGCCTTTCTTTCAAGAATGGTTCTGACCGCAAAACCTGATAGCATTGATAATTGAATCAACTCGACACTGCCGGAAACTGAGCGCCTTGGCGGATGCATCGTCGTGTTTGCATTTGTCTGAAAATCAGCCTAATAACGAAGTCTGATGTGTTCCAAAAAAATGGAAACCAGGGTTCCGGCTACTGCACATTAACTGATTTCGATCATTGCGTTTTACATCAGTCAGCAATAGCGTCTGGTTCGAGAGTTTCCGGTCTCGCGTTTTTTCATCAGGTATTTTTTCAGATAGCGAGACTCCACGGAGGGATAAAAGCCCGAGAGATAGGTATATGCAGGGTATCCCATTGCGATTTCATACATATAAAGTTCTGAGTTCCGGGTATTTTAATCCGTAATAATCGCACACCTTGAGTTGTACACAAACTGTGCGGAAAGGAGTCTACAATCATGACAGCGCTATCGAAGCAGGATTCCGGGATTGACATTACCGGGTACGGCAAGAACCATGCGCAATAAAATGCGGGTTGCCTGCCGTATCCTATGAAGGTGCTACACTTATATTTTTATTTTAGACAGAATTGATCATGAACGACGCTTCCCCACTTGTGCTTTCCCCGCTTGAAACACGCGTACTAGGCGTATTGGCTGAAAAACAACGCACAGTGCCTGATATTTACCCATTGACGCTCAACGCACTGGTTTCCGGCTGTAATCAGAAATCCAGCCGCGACCCGGTGATGAATGCCTCTCTGACAGAAATACAGGCGGTGATCGACAGCTTGAAGTACAAAACACTTGTCATTGAAACCAGCGGTGGGCGCACAGCAAGGTTTACGCATAATATCGAGCGTGTACTGAAAATTCCAATGCAGTCTGTCGTATTGATCGCTACATTAATGCTGCGCGGACCGCAAACCGCTGGAGAACTGCGTATTAACAGCGAGCGGTTGCATAAATTCGCCGACATTTCTTCAGTGGAAGGCTTTCTGGATGAACTGGCCGAGCGCCACGAGGGCAGCCTGGTTGCAAAACTGCCACGTCAACCCGGTTCACGGGAGAATCGCTGGATACATTTGTTGTCAGGTATGCCTGAAATAAATAATGATTATGCCGCAATACCGTCAGAACCGTATCACCCGGCCGGAAATGCCGTAACAGAAAGTGATTTTGCCCAATTGAAATCGCATGTCATGCACCTTGAATCGGAACTGTCTGAATTAAAGGAAATAGTTGCAACACTTTCGACGCACATCAATTTTCCCGCGAAACAATAAAACAAGTACGCTTATCGTTTTTAACAAAC
>JAHBZZ010000021.1 GCA_019635215.1 Nitrosomonas sp. | reverse complement strand
AAAACTCTACCCGCAATATGGTCTTTTTCAATTCCAGAACTTCAATCACAGTTTATTTTCAATAATATAGCATAATTATGCATATAAGAATGCACCTTAAAAAATTAAGGTATTTTTCAATAGAATTTTCCTCAATAAAATTAGCTGGATCTTTTTGCAATATCATTTATTTGTTGTTTATTCGCAACGCATGTTTCTGAATGATTGCAAGTAAAACTTCCTGTGTAAAAGGCTTTGTTAAATACTCATCTGCTCCTGCCATGTGTCCTTTTGCTTTATCAAACAAGCCGTTTTTACTTGACAGCATGATAATCGGTGTCATATAAAAACGCGGATTCTTTTTAATCAGTTGGCATGTCTGATAACCATCCAGCCTCGGCATAACAATATCAATAAAAACAATATCTGGTTGATTATAAACAATTTTTGACATTGCATCAAAACCGTCTGTCGCAGTTATTACCTGACAATTCGAATCATGTAAAAAAATTTCCGCGCTGCGCCGAATTGTATTGCTATCGTCAACAATCAACACCTTAATATCATCCGAATCTGATATAGTAGCTTTACTCACTTTATATACTAGTTATTTTACTTAACATTCCAACAACTCTTGCTTCCTATCACAAAAATCTGTGCAATTTAATTTACTCTTATTTGTAAAACTACATAGACATCTTCGAAGCATAATCCGAGTCTACGAGTACCATCTAACCCTAATTCCCAGAAGTGGGTCTGTATATACTGGAGCAAGTCTTATCGATGAGCGCGCACCCAGTCGCGCCATTGCACAAACAAATCCCTATCTAACGCTGCAACTACTGAGCGGCTCCAGGGTGAGCCTGCCCAATAATCATCATGCTCAAACCCCGACATATAGCCACCAGCCTCCTCCAGGATCAGACTCCCTGCGGCATAATCCCATGGTTTCTGCCCACCGTGAAGATACAAATCAAAAAAACCAGCTGCCGTATAACACCATTCTAAAGTACACGCACCATAATTTCGCTGAGAAGCATATGGTGGATCAGCAGCGACTTCTGTTGCCAATTTTCTATGTAGTCTTTTTAAATCCACGTTAGCGACTGCATTCGATAAGAGAGAAGCATTATGTTTTATCGGCAACGATTTACCATTTAAGAAAGCACCATGCCCTTTCTCCGCATAAAACATTTCATCTGAAACCGGATTATAAATGACCCCCAATACACTTTTGCCCTGCTCCATCCAGGCCACTGAAATGGCAAAATATGGCAGGCCATTGAGAAAATTGGATGTACCATCTATTGGATCGACGCTCCACAGTCCATCAACTCCTTGGTACCATAGTGCTTCTTGCTTCTGTCGGGGCATTTCCTCACCCAGAATCGGTCCCGAACGAATTTTTCGAAGCGCTTCCATCAAAACATCCTGAGCCGCCAGATCTGCCTCGGTAAATGTACTTCCATCTGCTTTTATCTGCCGAGCAACCTGCAAAAAGCGCGGCATAATTTCATGCTGCGCAACTTCCCTGACTATCGATATGACTTTATTCAACACGTTTATTCTAAACGCCACTTGATTGAACATCCAATACTGGGTATCTGATCCTTGGGCCCTTCACCTGTCACCACGACTTCAAGCATACCTTCAAATAAATCACGACGCACATCAGGTGCCGCAGCTTCCTTGCGAGAAGCATCAAATCGTCCACGGTACTGAAGCTCCAATTTATTATTAAACCCGAAAAAGTCAGGCGTACATACTGCACCATAGGCCTTTGCAACTTGCTGGGTTTCATCCCATACATATGGAAAGGGGTAAGCCAATTCCTTGGCAATACGAGCCATATTATCGAAAGAGTCTTCAGGATAATCGCTCGGATCATTTGACATAATTGCAATAGCATTAACGCCATGCTGTTTTAATTCATTGACATCACGTATCAAACGATCCTGTATTGCCTTGACGTAAGGACAATGATTGCAAATAAACATTACCAGCAATCCGTTTTCCCCTTGAGCTGAAGCCAGATCATAGCGTTTGCCATCAACACCCAATAAATCAAAATCGACCGCTTTCCAACCAAAATCACAAACAGGCGTTTCCAAACTTGCCATATCTTTTTTCTCCTACTGAATAATAATCAAATCTACATTCTTTATTCTGGTTTATACATATTCCTTTATAGAGCCTTTGGTAATAATTTCCATCGAGATAGTTTTGGAGGTTAAACATGTTATATTAGCATGAGTCGTCTTACCAATTTTTTATTACCCTTCCCGTCTAAGTACTAAGTATGTCCCCTCGCTTTTATCATGCCGAAGATATTTTTATCGGACAGACTATTGAACTCAATCTTGCTGCCGGACATCATGCGAGTAAAGTATTAAGGCTTAAAGTCGGTGATTCAGTTATCTTATTCAATGGCAAAGGCGGTGAATTTCATGCACATATCGACAATATCCGGAAAACATCCACAACTGTAGTCATTGATCAATTTGATGATATTGAGCGCGAATCGCCACTCACTATTGCACTTATCCAAACGCTATGCGTCAATGACAAAATGGACTGGATTATACAAAAATCGGTTGAACTAGGGGTGACCAGCATTCAACCGGTTATTACAGCCCGAAGTATCGTCCGTCTATCTGAAGAGCGCGCGATAAAGCGGCTGGAACACTGGCGAAAAATCATTATTGCTGCATGCGAACAGTGTCGCAGAAATCGTATACCGATGATAGCACCGCTGAATTCATTAACAGATTGGTTAAGTGTCAGGAAAGCTAGTACACCGCAGCACCTTGATTTTATGTTATCGATCACTGGCAGTCACTGTCTGAAAAACTTCACTAAACCACCGCTATCAGATATTCAACTGACACTCGCTGTTGGACCGGAAGGTGGGTGGACGGAAGATGAAGAAATCATTCTGCAGCAAGCCGGATTTACTGCTCTGCGCGTAGGTCAACGGATAATGCGCACAGAGACAGCAGCATTGGCCACAATTGCAGCGTTACAAACTTGCTGGGGGGACTTCTGAAATCGGCCTAAATTTAACACTGGATGACAGCTGAATCGCGACAACCGATTAATACCATTGATATATAACTTGCTCTGATCATCTATTGCATTCTGTTTACCCATGAACTCAAACACTGAATTTGTTACTTGGTTCCGCTCTGTTGCCGCCTATATAAATCTTTTCCGAGGAAAAACATTTGTATTCGGCTTTGGTGGAGAAATGATCGCCAATGAGAAATTTGTCAGTTTTATTCACGATATCAATTTACTCGCCAGCCTGGGAGTACGTCTAATCCTGGTGTATGACGCACAACCGCAAATACAGCATCGGCTCAACGAAAATCACCCGGAAAAAAGCTCAGCTTTGGAATCCGGTATTACCGATGCGCCCTCCTTAAACTGTGTTAAAGAAGCAATCGGCCGCGTTCACTTTGAAATCGAAGCATTATTATCCATGGGATTACCCAATTCTCCCATGGCTAATGCAGATATCCATGTTGCCAGCGGTAATTTTATCACCGCTTGCCCTTTTGGTATTATTAACGGTGTTGATTTCATGTTGACGGGTAAAGTACGCAAAATTAACACCCGCGCTATCCAAACCTGCCTGGATCAAGGTAATGTGGTTCTAATTCCCCCCTTGGGTTACTCACCTACTGGTGAAATCTTTAACCTCACAATGGACAATGTAGCCACAGAAATCGCCATTGCACTGAATGCCGAGAAACTCATTTTTCTCCTCGATACGTTTAATGCAATCAACTCAACGACTGAAAATGAAAATCGCCTGCCACGCGAACTGACAGTTGCACAAACCAAAATACTGCTCCAGAAAATAAAACACAAATCCACCTGTTTGAGCGATGAAATTCAGCAGAAACTTGCATGCGCTATAAAAGCGTGTGAAGGAAAAGTCACACGCACACATTTCATCAGTCGACACATGGATGGTGCTATTCTGCAAGAGCTTTTTACACATTATGGTATTGGATGCATGGTATCGCGCGAACCCCTGGAAACACTCAGAAATGCCAGTATTGAAGATGTTGGAACCATTCTTCAGCTAATTGAACCACTCGAAGCAGAAGGCATACTTGTCAGAAGAAACCGGGAATTACTGGAAATTGAAATTGACCGTTTCATCGTATTTGAGCATGATGGTATAACTATCGGTTGCGCAGCACTTTATCCATTTTCACAAGACAGAATGTGTGAATTGGCCTGTCTGGCTGTACATCCATCCTATCGTAACCAGGGTCATGGTGATCGGCTCCTTAAAACGATTGAAGAACGCGCCATCGCTCAAGGCAGTCAAAAACTTTTTGTACTAACCACTCATGCCACGCACTGGTTTATCGAGCATGGCTTCTCAGAAGCATCACTTTCCGATTTACCCAAACTTAAACAAGATTTATATAATTATAAGCGCCGATCAAAAGTGTTCATCAAGACACTGACATCCTGATATCAATTACATCATCCTGGATTTAGTATTTACGCAACCTGACGAAAACACCATAATCGGTACTTCTGGTCGGATTCTTTTTGGAGGAAATATGGCAGAAACAATATATTGCATCAAACTTGCACGCGAAGCGGAAGGCCTGGATTTCCAGCCATATCCTGGTGAATTGGGAAAACGCATTTTTGAAAACGTATCAAAAGAAGCTTGGAATGAATGGCTCAAACTCCAAACCATGCTCATAAACGAGAACCGCCTCAATCTATCCGACACAAAAGCGCGCCAATACCTTACGGAACAATTAGAAGCGCATTTTTTCGGCAAAGGCGCCGAGAATCCAGCAGGCTATATCCCCCAGAAAGATTAACGCAGATTACGCTTAAATTTAAGATTGTGTCTACTGAAATTGAACTCAAATTACGGCTTCCTCCTCAATATGTCACGACTATTAAGGAGCTGCCGTTGCTCAGAAACTACAGCATCACTAAACCGGCAGAACAAGACATCTTTAGCATCTACTTCGATACCCCTGATTTCATACTTCGCAAAAATCGTATTGCTTTACGGACACGCAGGATAGGCACTCAATGGTTGCAAACCATTAAAAATAACGGCATCGTTCAAGATGGTCTTCATCAGCATTACGAATGGGAATACCCGATTATCACAAATATTCCCGAGTTCGACAAAATCTCGGATCCGGATTTAATGATTTTCTTCTCTGATAGCAAGCTCAGAAATTCACTGCAACCTATCTTCACTACTGATTTTCATCGAACAACATACCTACTCGAACCATTTGAAGGTTTCAAGCTTGAGTTTTGCATTGATACAGGAAAAATCACAGCTAATAGCAAGACTGAATTAATCTGTGAAGTGGAACTGGAACTCAAAACGGGGAAAAACGAGCAACTGATAGAGTTCTACAAAATGTTACAAGCACATTGTTCCTTTGAACTCACACCGGAGAATAAAAGTAAAGCAATGCGCGGATTTACCCTGCTTTCTGAATAATTATTCCCAAAGCCCAGCATCAATCTGAAACAGAGGAATTGTACAATCATCCTGAATACGATTGTTCAATGCGCGGATCTTACAATTCCCCTTGATCAATTACTTATTTAATAATCGGATTCAGTTCGCCCTTCGCATAACGAGCGGCCATGTCATCCAGCTTGATTGGTTTGATTTTACCTGCCTGCCCGGCACAACCGAATGCCTCAAAACGTGCTTTACAAATTTCTTTCGCTGCAGCTGTTGCCACTTGCAGAAATTTGCGGGGATCAAAATTGCTTCTATCCTGCGCCATATGACGGCGAATTGCACCTGTCATCGCTAAACGGATATCAGTATCAATATTTACTTTGCGTACGCCATTCTTAATACCTTCCTGAATTTCTTCAACCGGAACACCATAAGTCTCTTTCATTTCACCGCCATGTTCACGGATGATGTCCAGCCACTCCTGTGGCACCGAGCTGGAGCCATGCATGACCAGATGTGTGTTCGGTATGCGTTGATGAATTTCCTTGATACGCTGAATTGCCAAAATATCGCCCGTCGGTTTGCGCGTAAATTTATAAGCACCGTGCGATGTACCAATGGCTATCGCCAGCGCATCCACACCTGTTTTCTTGACAAAATCGGCAGCCTCTTCAGGATCGGTCAAGAGTTGATCATGCGAAAGTTTGCCTTCCGCACCATGACCATCTTCCGCTTCACCCATACCTGACTCGAGGGAACCCAAACATCCCAATTCGCCTTCAACAGACACACCTACAGAATGTGCAATATTGACAACTTCGGATGTGACCTGCACATTATACTCATATGATGCGGGCGTTTTTGCGTCGGCTTCCAATGAACCATCCATCATGACACTTGAAAAGCCACTGCGAATAGCATTCACACAGACAGACGGCGATGCACCATGATCCTGATGCATAACTATCGGAATGTGTGGATAGGCTTCAACTGCAGCTGCAATCAAATGACGTAAAAAAGGTTCACCTGCATATTTTCTGGCGCCTGCGGAACCTTGCATAATCACCGGACTATTGCACTCGTCAGCTGCCTGCATAATGGCATGAATCTGTTCCAGATTATTTACATTGAATGCTGGCAATCCATAATCATTTTCTGCCGCATGATCCAAAAGTTGTCTTAGTGATACCAATGCCATATATTTCTCCTTTAAAGATTGATCTAATTCATTTTACTATCTGCACATCAATTCTGTTTTCATTGATTCGAGCACTCCAAGCATATTTAATTTTTTTCAGCTTCAGCGGCCTCTTCAACGGTTCTGCACGCGCCCACACGGATTATTTTCATAGTATTCGTACCACCTGTTTTACCAATAGGTTCACCAATGGTCATTACCATAATATCGCCATTACGCACAATCCCTCTGTTGAGCAACTCATCTTCGGCAAGCCGAAGAATAACTTCCGTGTCATTCAAATCTTTCCCGAATTCAACAGGATACACGCCTCTGAACAATGTTACTTTTCGACGTGTACTTTCATGAGGACTTAATGCCACAATAGGCACTTTCGAACTTCTGCGCGACATTAGCAATGCGGTTTCACCACTTTGTGTCAGGGCAGCAATTGCACGGATCTTTAGACCCGTCGCAGTAAACATTGTTGCACGTGCAATTGCCTCTTCGATCGAAGCGGGATGACTGATAGGCTGCCGCCTATCAACATTGACCAGATATTCTTTTTCCGCCTCAAGACAGACTCTTGCCATCGCTGCGACTGACTCTACGGGATACTCTCCCGCAGCAGACTCAGCCGACAGCATCACTGCATCCGTACCGTCAAGCACTGCGTTGGCCACATCGGACACTTCCGCTCGCGTTGGAATCGGGTTGGTAATCATGGATTCCATCATTTGTGTTGCGGTCACGACAAGTTTATTATTCATACGCGCAGCACGTATCATTTTCTTCTGTAACGCAGGTACTGCCGCATCACCGACCTCAATGGCAAGATCACCGCGCGCCACCATGATGGCATCGGATGCTTCAATAATGTCATCCAAAGCAAGAATGGCTTCTGATCGCTCTATTTTGGCCATGATCAGACTCTTTCCGCCTGCTGCATATAGCATTTCACGCGCCTTTCTGACATCATCACCTGACTTAACAAATGAAACAGCCAAGTAATCAGCGTTCATTTCCGCTGCAACCTTGATATCTTCTATATCTTTTCCGGTCAATGCCGGCGCACTCAATCCGCCACCCTTACGATTGATTCCTTTATTATTGGACAATACACCACCCTGTTCAACAACACAGAAAATTTGATTATTGCTCACCGTTGAAACCTTCAGCACTATACGTCCATCATCCAGCATAAGTGTTGCGTCGGTTTCGACATCAGTGGGTAGTTCTTTATAATCCAGCCCCACTCTTTCCTGATTACCCAATATGCAGTCGGAATCCAGTATAAACTGATCACCCACATTCAGTCTGACTCGACCCTGTTCGAATTTACCGATGCGTATTTTTGGTCCTTGCAAATCGGCCAGCACACCTACAGTTTGTCCCAGCGATTGCGCTATCGATCGCGTCATTTCAGCATACTGCAAATGCTGCTCGCGTGTTCCATGCGAAAAATTGATCCGTACTACGTCGACTCCAGAACTGATCATACCTTCGAGGATTTTGGGGTTTGAGCAGCTTGCCGGACCGAGTGTGGCCACAATCTTGGTTCTACGGATCATTTTTCTATCTGACTTGTTTATATTTTTCTGGAAAGGGAAAGATTATTTTGCGCGTGTTTCCAGAATTTCCACTGCCGGTAATACCTTGCCTTCCAGAAATTCAAGAAAGGCGCCACCTGCTGTCGAAATATACGACACTTTATCGTATATGTCATATTTCTGAATAGCTGCAATCGTATCGCCACCACCCGCTAATGTAAATGCTTTTGTTTCTGCAATGGCACGTGCAATTTTTTCAGTGCCCGCCCCAAACTGATCAAATTCGAAAACGCCCACAGGGCCGTTCCAAACAACCGTACCCGCTTTCATGATGATATCCGCAAGTTCCTGTGCACTTTTGGGTCCGATATCGAAAATCATGTCATCATCAGCTACCGCATTAACGTCCTTCAATACTGCCGGTTCATTAGCATCAAATTTCTTACCGACTACAACGTCTACAGCAACAGGAATCGAAGCGTTACGCTTAATCATTTTTTCCATCAGGGATTTTGCTGTTGGTATCAAATCATCTTCGCACAATGATTTACCGATGTTTTTTCCAGTCGCTTTTAAAAAAGTATTTGCAATTCCACCGCCCACTACAAGCTGATCCACTTTATCGGACAGTGATTCAAGTACAGTCAGCTTAGTTGAAACTTTTGAACCGCCAACAATCGCAACCATAGGTCTTGCCGGATTGCTCAACGCTTTGGTCAATGCATCCAACTCTTCAGTCAACAGAATACCTGCACACGCCACAGGCGCATATTGCGCAATACCATACGTCGACGCTTGCGCACGATGTGCGGTACCAAATGCATCCATGACAAAGATATCGCATAGATCGGCATATTTACGGGCGGTTTCTTCCAGATTCTTCTTTTCACCTTTATTGATACGACAATTTTCCAATACGACCAATTCGCCTTCGGCAACATCAAACCCACCGTTTATCCAATCTTTAATTAAACGTACGGGCTTATTCAAGCGAGCTGCGATGTTATCCGCAACAGGCTTCAGTGAATTTTCCTCGGACCACTCACCCTCTTCCGGACGTCCCAGGTGTGATGTCACCATCACTTTCGCACCGGCCCCCAGACAATGATTAATCGTGGCCATTGAGGCCGTAATGCGTGCATCCGAAGTGACTTTCCCGTCTTTTACGGGCACATTCAAATCAGCACGAATAAAAATACGTTTACCCTTGAGATCAAGGTCTACAAGCTTAATAACAGACACAGTAAACTCCAGTTTGTCTTAAAATAAATAAAGGATAGCTTTTGCTACCCTTTACCTAAAATTAATCAAAAGTAGATTTCAATAAACAATTTTGATAATTGACAGCGTTCCACAGCATTTGCGCGATGCCATCAGAACTGTTTATACTGCTTATAAGTAAGCACGAGTAATCAATTACTTATTCGCAATAACACGCACCATCTCTAGCAACTTGGTTGAATAACCCCATTCGTTATCATACCAAGCAACTACTTTTACAAAGCTACCATCAAGTGCCATACCGGCTTCCGCATCAAAAATCGAGGTACAGCTTTCACCTCGGAAATCAGTAGAAACTACTTTCTGATCGGTATAACCGAGAACACCTTTCATTTCACCTTCTGATGCACCTTTCATCGCCTTACAAATGTCATCGTATGAAGCATCCTGATTCAATTCGACAGTCAGATCAACAACGGATACATCAGATGTCGGCACACGAAATGCCATACCGGTTAATTTCTTGTTCAATTCAGGAATAACCACACCAACTGCTTTTGCCGCACCGGTTGATGAAGGAATAATATTTTCCAGTATGCCACGTCCGCCACGCCAGTCTTTATTTGACGGTCCATCAACTGTTTTCTGAGTCGCAGTTGCTGCATGTACGGTAGTCATCAAACCACGTTTAATGCCAAATTTATCGTTCAACACTTTTGCAATAGGCGCCAGACAGTTTGTGGTACATGAAGCATTTGAGACAATCGCTTCACCGTTATAGGTCTTGTCATTTACGCCATAAACAAACATCCGTGTATCGTCTTTAGAAGGTGCTGACATAATCACTTTTTTAGCGCCTGCTGCCAAATGTTTCTCACAGGTATCTTGGGTCAAAAACAAACCCGTCGATTCCACAACAACATCCGCGCCCACTTCATTCCACTTCAGCTCAGTAGGATCTTTTATCGCTGTCAAGCGAATTCTTTTACCATTGACAACAAGCGTATTACCATCTATGGCTACATCGCCCTGGAAACGTCCATGTACTGAATCATGTTTCAACATATAAGCAAGATAATCCGGCTCCAGCAAGTCATTGATCGCAACGACTTCTATATCTGGAAAATTTTGCACCGCCGAACGAAAAACCATACGTCCAATACGGCCAAACCCATTGATACCTACCTTAATTGTCATACTTAATACTCCTTGAAAAAAATTCTGTTGCGCACAAATAATTTACTTTGTGAATTTTTTAAAGCACTTCTTTCACTGTTTTAACCACATTCGCAACAGTGAAGCCAAAGTGCTCAAATAAAACATTCGCAGGCGCTGATTCGCCAAAAGAATCAATGCCGATGACAGCACCTTCCAATCCAACATACTTACGCCAGTAATCAGTAACACCGGCTTCAATTGCCACACGCGACACACCTCGCGGCAAGACGCTTTCCTGATAAGCCTTATCCTGACGATCAAATATACTGGTACACGGCATAGAAACAACTCTAGACTTAATGCCTTCTTTCGCCAATGCCGCTTGCGCCTGCATGGCCAAACCAACTTCAGAACCAGTCGCTATCAAAATAACTTGCGGACGTCCACTATCCGCTTCAGACAGGATATAGCCCCCCTTATCAATAAGCCTAATTGTCGCTGCATCGCGTTTCTGGAAAGGCAGATTCTGGCGGCTGAAAATCAATGTGGAAGGACCTTCTTTCCGTCCTATTGAACGTGCCCAGGCAACCGTAGATTCAACAGTATCGCATGGACGCCATACATCCATATTGGGAATCAATCGCAAGGTTGCCGTTTGTTCAACAGGCTGATGCGTAGGGCCATCTTCCCCTAAACCGATGGAATCGTGCGTAAATACGAACAAATTGCGAATTTTCATCAGTGCAGCCATACGCAGCGCATTGCGTGCGTACTCCGAGAACATCAGAAAAGTTGCGCCATAAGGAACCAACCCACCATGTAAGGACATGCCATTCATCATGGCACTCATGCCGAATTCACGTACACCGTAATAAACATAGTTACCCCCCGTCTCGCGGCTCACGCCTTTTGATCCCGACCATAATGTCAGATTTGAGCCTGCCAAATCAGCTGATCCGCCAATCAATTCCGGTAATACCGGCGCCAAGCTCTCTATTGCATTTTGTGAAGCTTTACGGCTTGCAATTGTTTCTGCCTTGCCGTTGACTTCACTAATCACTGCATCAACATGACTTGCCCAGTTTGCAGGCAGATCACCCGCCATACGGCGTTTAAATTCGGCAGCTTCGCCCGGGTACTTCTTTTCATACTCTGCAAATTTAAAATTCCATTCGTCCTCAAGCCGTTTACCTTTCTCTGTAGCATCCCATGCACTGTATATATCTTCCGGAATTTCAAACGGCGAATGGTGCCAACCGATATGAGGTCTTGCCGCTGCTATTTCGGCGTCACCTAATGCCGCACCATGCACTGCATGCGTATTCGCCAAATTTGGAGAGCCCATGCCAATAACTGTTTTGCAGCATATCATGGTCGGTTTATCATAAACACGTTTTGCTTCCTCGATTGCGCCTTCTATAGCAACTGGATCATGCCCGTTCACGTTTGGTACTACGTGCCATCCATATGACTCAAAACGCTTAGGGGTATCATCCGTAAACCAGCCTTCGACATGACCATCTATTGAAATACCATTATCATCGTAAAAACAAATGAGTTTACCCAGACCCAGCGTTCCTGCAAGCGAACATGCCTCGTGAGAAACACCTTCCATCAGACAACCGTCTCCGAGAAACACATATGTATAATGATTCACAATATCAAAACCAGGCCGATTGAATTGTGCCGCCAAAACTTTTTCAGCTATCGCCATGCCCACTGCATTGGTAATACCCTGCCCCAGTGGACCCGTTGTGGTTTCCACTCCCGGCGTATATCCATATTCCGGATGCCCGGGAGTTTTGGAATGCAGTTGCCTAAATTGCTTGATATCTTCCATTGAAAGATCGTAACCGGTCAAATGCAACAATGCATATATCAACATTGAACCATGTCCGTTTGACAACACGAAGCGATCCCGATCAAACCATTTGGGATTTTTCGGATTATGCCGCAGATGATGTATCCACAGTACCTCGGCAATTTCCGCCATTCCCATCGGCATTCCCGGATGTCCAGAATTTGCTTTCTGAACGGCGTCCATTGCTAATGCGCGTACAGCGCTAGTCAGATTCTTAAAAATAGGTTCTTCAAAATCCTTGAATGTATCCATTACATATGCACTCCCTTATATTCTTTTTTACTTATGAACTAAATTTATAAATCTTTTTGATAATTGAAGAAAAATCACTTACTTCACTTAACCGGTGAATCAAATTCTCCATCTGGGTATATGTCAATACCGAGTAAATCGAACACTGTCGTCCATATTGAAATACCAGACAACATTAATAAATTCCATTTCATCATTCAAAAAAGAAATGAATCTACAGAATTCATATTTTGACTTGATTTACTTAAGTCAATGTTATCTTAATTAAGCAAAGCGACTACCAGGTTTGTTCATCAATAACTATTTGCGAGGAATCAATCTATTGATCATCACCAACGACATTACACTTCAGTGTATTAGCGAAAGATCAGAAATTTGAATGAACGCTACTTCTTTCCGACCAAACACCGCAGCGATGTAAAAATGGTCAAAAACACGCCTAGTGCAAAAAAAGCCAGAAGGGCAACACTTAACGGTATCTCTACAAAACAATCTTCATAATAATGCACAACGATATTCTCAGAATTCATCGCAGCAAAACCTGCAAACAGGAAAAAAATGACTAAACGCAATGACCATGTTATTACTTGCATGATAAATAAACTCAAAAGATTTATAAAAACCCCTTACCGCAACTGTAAATGCCATACTACGGCAACATGCATTCTTCTACACTACTATAGCCAACCTTCTTATCCTGACTAAATATCTATAACCCTTAAACGGTCGACTATATTGCGATCAGATATTCCAACTTTCATGTAGATGAATTCCCAGTAATCCAGTTAATACCCACTTATTTCTTCTCTACATTAATAAATGCGTCTTATTATTTTTTATAATCAACACGCTCCCTCATTTCTTTACCCGCTTTAAAATGCGGCACATATTTTGCCGGAACCTTTACTTTTTCGCCCGATTTAGGATTCCGACCAGTTCTTGGAGGCCTGTAATTAAGATCAAAACTGCCAAAACCACGAATTTCTATCCGCTGTCCATTTGCAAGACTTTTAGCCATTGCATCAATAATCATCTTAACAGAAAGCTCGGCATCTTTTGCCACAAGCTGCGGAAAACGTGCCGCAAGCCGGGAAATCAATTCAGATTTCGTCATGAATAAAATTCCTTATTGCTCTGTATTTTTACTATCCATTTTTGCTTTTAGTAATGCACCCAGACTGGTTGTACCAGCATTTGCAGGCGCCTTTATTTTCTGCATCACGGTTGTTTCATCCGATTTATCCTTAGCTTTGATCGAAAGATTAATAGCACGATTCTTACGATCAACATTGATAATCATCGCTTCTACTTTTTCACCTTCCTTCAAGTGTGTACGAATATCTTCAACACGGTCTCTCGAAATCTCAGATGCACGCAAGTAACCTTCTATATCACCTGTTAATGCTATTACAGCACCCTTGGCATCAATAGATTTAACTGTCCCTTCAACAATACTATTCTTATCATGCTCAGCAACAAAGTGATTAAAAGGATCATTCTCCAGTTGTTTAATCCCCAGCGAGATTCTCTCCCGCTCGACATCGATAGACAAAATGACTGCCTCAACTTCATCACCTTTCTTATAATTGCACACTGCCTCCTCACTCGGCTGATTCCATGACAAATCAGACAAATGCACTAATCCATCGATATTTCCAGGCAATCCTATAAACACACCAAAATCGGTAATAGACTTAATCTGCCCCTTAACTTTGTCGCCCTTTTCATGATTCATGGAGAACTCTTCCCAAGGATTCACCTGACACTGTTTCATACCCAGCGAAATACGACGACGTTCTTCATCAATTTCAAGAATCATGACTTCAACTTCGTCACCCAACTGAACCACTTTTGACGGATAAACATTTTTGTTCGTCCAATCCATTTCAGAAACGTGAACAAGTCCCTCGATTCCCTGTTCAATTTCAATGAATGCACCATAATCGGTAAGATTGGTCACTTTACCGAACAAACGAGTACGCGGAGGATAACGACGTGACAAACCAACCCACGGATCTTCAGTCAGTTGTTTCAAACCAAGGGAAACACGATTCTTATCCTGATCAAACTTAAGCACTTTGGCCGTCACTTCATCGCCGATATTCACCACTTCCGAAGGATGTTTGACACGCCTCCAAGCCAAATCGGTGATATGCAACAATCCGTCAATTCCACCCAAATCAACAAATGCGCCATAGTCGGTAATATTTTTAACAATACCTTGGACCACTGCGCCTTCCTCAAGACTTGCCAGTAGCGACTGACGATCAGCACCTTGAGTTTCTTCAAGAACAGCACGACGCGAAACCACAACATTATTACGCTTGCGATCAAGCTTAATCACCTTGAATTCCATTTCCTTATTTTCATAAGGCGTAGTGTCTTTCACCGGACGAATATCAACCAATGATCCGGGCAAAAATGCGCGTATGCCGTTAATCATGGCAGTCAGACCGCCTTTAACTTTACCATTGACCATACCCGTCACTATTGCACCGCTCTCCATGGCCTCCTCAAGATCATGCCATGCCGTTAAACGCTTGGCCTTATCGCGTGATAAACGTGTTTCACCATAGCCATCTTCAAGTGTTTCAATGGCCACACTGACAAAGTCGCCCGGTTTTACCTCAATTTCACCTCTGTCGTTCTTGAATTCTTCAACAGGAATATAGCTTTCCGATTTCAATCCCGCATTGACAACAACAATATTGTAATCAACACGAACAACCTCGGCCGTGATCACCTCACCAACACGCATTTCCTGCCGTGCAAGGCTCTCTTCAAACAGATTAGCAAAACTTTCTGTGGACTTTGTTACAGTAGAAGCAGTAGTCATTATTAAAAATACCTAATATATTTCTCTTTTCAAGAAAAGAAGGGGGTTAGTTAGAAAAATGTTTGAAACATGCACAACAAACCTGAAAAACGCTGTTTCAAACCCGTGTATTAATTTGCACAACAAGCTCTATACCATTCCAGTACACTATTTTGAGCTTGAAAAATAGAAAGCGAGGTTGTATCCAACAACCTCGCATCCAAACGCTTCTGTAAGGGCGCTATCTCGCGATGACTATCGCGCTCATCTCGCTCACGTATCTCTTCCTGCAAAGCATTAATGTTAGCATTTATTCCTTTCTCTATCAACTGCTTATAACGCCTTTGTGCACGAACCTCAGCACTCGCCGTTAAATAGATCTTCAACACCGCGTCAGGAAATATGACAGAACCCATATCACGCCCATCAGTAACTAATCCCGGTAATTTACGGAAGGCACGTTGGCGCGCCACCAAGGAATCCCTAACACCCTGATAAGAAGCCAGTTTTGATGCCAACACACCGCATTGCTCAGTACGTATAGCATCCGTTACCTGTTTATTCTCCAGGAAAACATCGTTATTTTCGAAAGAAACATCAAGATTAGACGCGATCTCAGCGAGCACATCTTCATCAGAAATATTCACACCTTCCTGCGAAGACTTTAGCGCCACTAATCGATACAATGCACCGCTATCCAAATAGTGAAAACCGAGCTCTTTGGCGACCAACTGTGCAATAGTACCTTTTCCGGACGCGGAAGGACCATCAATTGTAATCACCGGAATCATCTTGTCATACATCATGGCTTATTTTTTCCTTGTATTCCATTCCGTTTTTTCAGCAATGCGCAATACGTTGAAACTGCTCAAAAAAATCGGGAAAAGTCTTTGACACACAACCCGGATCATTAATACGCACAGGCGCTCCAAAAACAACCAGAGAAAAACACATGGCCATACGATGATCATTATATGTATCTATTGCAACATTGGTCTTTAAACCATTTTCCGGTGGCGTGATTCGTAAATAATCACCTCCTTCTTCCACATGCGCACCCAACTTCATGAGTTCATTGGACATTGCCGCAAGTCGGTCTGTTTCCTTTAGCCGCCAGCTGGCAATATTCCTAAGTGTAGTAACACCTTCGGCAAACAACGCCATCACAGCCAGAGTCATGGCTGCATCCGGAATATGATTGCAATCCAAATCAATCGCCCGCAATAGTTTATTTTCTGTTTGCACACGGCTCGATTCAATCCAGTCGGCCCCCATTTCGATTCTGCCCCCCATCTGTATTAAAGCATCTGCGAAACGCACATCACCTTGCACACTCTCGCGCCCGACACCCGATACACGAACCGGGCCGCCACCGATAGCTCCTGCAGCCAGAAAATACGAAGCAGAAGACGCATCGCCTTCCACCATTACTTCACCCGGACTGCGATAACACTGATGTGCCGGCAAAGTAAACTTTTGCCATGCTTCTTGCTTGACAATCACACCGAAACGTTTCATCTGCTCCAGCGTCAATGCCACATAGGGTTGAGAAATCAGTGTTCCGGAAACTTGAATCACGGACTCTTTCCCGGTAATCGGCAGCGCCATTAACAATCCGGTCAGGAATTGACTGGAAACATCCCCTTTAACAACCAGATGAATAGATTCACGATGAATTACCGCAGGTTTAATTTCCAGCGGCGGATAACCTGGATTACCCATATAGTCGATATCTGCGCCCAACTCGCGCAAGGCATCAACGAGATCGCCGATAGGCCTTTCATGCATCCGCGCCACACCAGACATTCGATAATGCCCCTGCATGAGCGAAAGCACGGCGACCAATGGACGAAAAGCTGTACCGGCATTACCCAGAAACAAATCGGTATTGGTCACTTTAAACTGGCCTTCAGTGCCGACAACTTGATAGCTATTTTCTCCTGTCCGTTTAATATCGACCCCCAGAATCTCTAATGCTTTAAGCATATGCGCGGTGTCGTCTGAGGCAAGTAAATCACAAACATGCGTTGTCCCCTTTGCCAAAGCAGCAAGCAACAAAATACGGTTGGATATACTTTTAGAACCGGGAAGCCGAATAGTACCGCACGCCGTTCTCGCCGCCGGCAAATCAAGCCATTTCATCTTATTTCATCTTTAAAAAAAGATGGATAATAACGTATATGCGTAATAAGCAACAAGTACAGCGATGAGTTCCGGTCGAAGCTGGAGCAACAGGTCAGGAATCGCAGGCCAAAGTCAAAAGCCGTGCAGGCAACACTACGAAGATTCATCTGCTGGTTGAGTTTAAAATCACCGGTGGGGAAGTCAATGACTGCTCTGCAGCATCTAATCTGATTGCCAGACTGCCTGACGCGAAAGCGATTGCTGCGGATAAAAGGGCTATGACAGCGAATGTATACAAGATTCAAGAGAAATTTTGAGCGTATGGTGAATACGCGTATATATATTTATGGAGCTCTAGCTCCCTATGTGAAATGTCAACAGACTTTATATCTCCTGCGGTAAATTGGAAAAAATCATTCGGGTGATGCCGTTCCAGATCATGTTTGTCAGCTATCCAGTCTATTTTTGTATCGCCTGCAATAATGCAGTTACTGATACAATTGCAGAAATATTATCTACAACGTACTTATTATGCTGCGATTTATCATCTCAACTGCATTCTTTCTGGTCATTACGTTATTGAGCTACAACTATTTTTTTGGCACTGCGGAAGAAAAAGAGCAGGCGCAGGAAATATTCAGCAAAGGGGCTGAAGCCGTTGGTGCAGGTGCAGGGTTTTTAAAATCAGAGTACCAGAAATATCAGGAAGGCAAATATGACGAAGCGCTTGAGAACATCAGTCATCTCTTGGGCAAGCTCAAGGAGCAAGGCGGCGAATTACTTATAGAAATCGAAAGCTGGAAACAAAGGAAGAACGACTGGGACCAGAAGAAAAATGATCTGCAGCAATTGCTGGACACCGATCCGGATGCCGCAGATAAGGATATCGTCAGAAAAGCCATTGCCGAGCTGGAGAAAGAAAGAAAAATGTTGGAAAGTGAAGGCAAACGGCTGCAGGAAAAAGCTGAGTAATCGGATTCGCACAAGCTTTTACAGATTCCTGTTTGCACCGCACAAACTCGTTCAGTATGCGTGCGCCAATCATCTTGAGTCTCGCCAGACTTGATCTATCTGCCACGCCGCTCGATGAATAACGTATTACCTGCGGTACACTTGGCCTGTTTTTTGGCAGAAGCCGCAGCCGCCGAAATTTCATGGTGTGAGCTGAATTTTCCGGGTTCAATCTGAACTGCACCAATCGACAGTGTAACCAGTGGGTGGACTGTATTCTGTCCGGTGCGATTGACGGTGGTGTAACTCTGCCGTGCCAGATGTTCAGGTTTGAAAAATTTTCTCACTTCGCGTTCAAAAATCCGCAGCGCCATATTACAGCGATTCTCCCAATCATGGCTCTGAAATAGGATAATAAAATCATCGCCGCCGATGTGCCCGACAAAGTCATGCTGCAGATCACAAACCTGTTGCAATACATGCGCGGTAATCTGAATAATCTCATCTCCTTTGCGATAACCGTAAACATCATTAAAAGGTTTAAACGCATCCAAGTCACAATAGCAAGCGCAAAATTGGATATGATTTTTAAGCAGACGGTCGATATGCTGGTCGATCGGCACATTTCCGGGTAAAAAAGTGAGCGGGTTGGCGTAACGTGCCGCGGTGATCTGCATCTGGGTTATTTCGCGCATGAGCCCATGCCCGGTACCGACACCCAGGTAGACCCCCTGATCGGTAACGATAAAACCGTTTGATAAATGTTTGGGACCTGCTGCAACCATTGCGGTACTCAATTCACATAAATCAATATTTTTATCAACAACCAGTGGTGATGCCTCCATCAATAGCGTACATGGTTTCTTGCGAAAAAGTTCGCGCCCGAATGGCCGTGCAAAGCATTCATTAAATTGATTGCGGTTAATCAGCCCCAGCGGTATGCCTTGTTGATTCACCACCGGTAAAATTTCAATGGCCGGATCGGTTTCAAAGCGTAGACAAACTTCAGCATTATTCGCATCGGATAGAACAGGCGGTAATATGTTCAGTAATTTTAAAACTGGCGGGGTTTTTGGACAGATTATGCCTGTGCTCGGATAAACCTGAATGCTCTTTTGGCTGAGACTGCTAATGACGTCGATCGATAACGATGCCGCCGGTACCGGTTCGGGCCGCGCTATAAAATAACCCTGACCGCAGGCAATGCCCAGGTCCTTGATGGTCATGAATTCCGGTTGTGTTTCAATGCCTTCTGCAATGATTAGAGAATCTGAATTTTCCGCGATTTCCTGGATGGATTTGACGAATTGCAGTTTGACGGGATCCTGATTGATGTTCTGTATGAAATGCTTATCGATTTTAACGTATTCAGGCATCAATTCCAGCCATAACCGCAGGCTGGAGAACCCCTCACCCAGATCGTCGATCGCGACTTCCAGTCCCAATTCACGATAATAGCGCACGGCCTCAAGCATCCAGCGATAATCGGGTATCGGCTGACTTTCAGTCAATTCAATGACAATTCGGCGAGGATCCAGACCGAGTGATTGAATATAAGGCAGGGTGTCTTCGGTTTTAAAACTTGAATCCAGAAAGCATTCGGGATTGATGTTCAGAAACAGTTTGCCTTCAAGATTTAATTGTACAAAAGATTCCAACACGGTCTGGCGGCATAACCGTTCCAGTTCCATTAGCATGCCGAATTGCCGGGCAGTATGAAATATATAAACGGGTGAGTGCAAAGGACCATTCGACGGACCGCGTATCAACCCTTCGTAGCCGATGATTTTTCCCGTTGAAATACAGATAATAGGCTGAAAATAAGCAGTCAGCTTTTTCAGATCAATGATTTCGATCAACAGGGAAAGTAATTCGCTCTGCAGATTCTCCGATATTGATTTTTTTGCTAATGCGGTATCAATATTTTCTTTATTGGCTTGTGTCGGCATTTCAACTTGAATCTTTCTGGATTAAACAGGAATTCAGCAATAACAAACCTTATCGTTATCGGACATGCATTGCGGTTCTGGCAGGATTCAAGAAAAAAATCTTTTTTGTCTTTTGATGTGAAGCGCAATGCATTTTTTGAACAGCGTGAAATTAGCATTGTTGCATTGCATTTTTATGACAAAATGAAAAACAGCCCGGCTGCTCTGGCAGTGAAACGCAGGCTGTAGGCGCGTGCTGTTGCATAGCCAGGATGGATATCAGCTTATCATCGACGCGCCATTATGCTTCAAGATTTTTGCCGGATTCCGGCGGCATCAGAATCCGGATAGCTGCCGGACTGATGCTGAACACTATAGTGCTGTCAGCCGCAATATCGCGATTGCGGAAATAATCACCATCGACCTGCAGGGGATAGGCTTTTTCATGCAAAGTACACGCGATTGTTTTTCCAGAAAAATACTGCATGGGCAGGTTAGCTGGTTTACGCTGCAAAATTTTCATGGCTTTGATTAACTCATGCTGATGTTTTGCACCGGATAGAAAGCCGACAACAAGCTCATGCTTTGAGGGATTGGCGCTTGGCACCAGTTGCAGGTTTTTTGCATACGCGGCGCTGTTCGCCACGATGATGTATCCCGACTCATGGTCCACGACGGTGTGACCGTCAATGCTGATGGATGCTATCGGATGATGGAGTGAGCATAACGCTTTTAAGCCGTGCCAGACATAAATGGCGTCGTTCAGCGGTCCTTTGCGTTTGCCGATATTTTTTACCGTCAGCGAATCAAGCCCCATTGAGGCCATGTTGAAGAAAGGTTTCTTGCCTCGGATATCCGTACCGCTGATTAAACCGTAGTATTGCTGCAAGCAATTGCCATGCATAATCGCCTGTAGCAACGCGTCGCTGCTGGCGCTCATGTTGTACATACGCGCAAAGAGGGATTCGTTACCTCCGGGAATGACATATACCGGCGTGCCGGTTTTATCGATAATCGTCAGCAGCTTCCTGACCGTGCCATCGCCGCCGACAATGACGACAAGATCACAGGCAATGATCACCGCCTGCATCGATTTGTATCCTTTTATTTTCTTTTCGGAAGGATACACCTGGACATTCTTTCCATGCGCAACAAGTGCGATTTCCAGCTGTTTCGCGGTTTTTTCCGTATTCCCGGCGCTGGATATGGGGTTGTAGAAAATGAGAATATTCTGGGGGGATGGTATTTTGATCAGCACTTCGCTGGTCGGATGATGATTATTGCTAGTCAAAGTCGGCATATAATAATTGGATTATTTCCCTCGGCACAATTGTACTCAATCAGGTGAATTCGACAGGAATAATCTGCACATTGGACCAAACCTGATTGCACCAGTGCTGATCAATCGGCTGCATTCCGTTCTTGATCCATTCAACCAGATATCTGGCGGTATTCGGATAGGTAATGCGAACGGCTTTGGTTTCATGCAACCATTGTTCAATAACGGTCTGATCCATTTTTTTCATCGCCTGACCATAACCAAGCTCGACCAGTGCAGCTGCATTCGACGCCTGTTCCATTTGTGCATGCACGGGTTTAACCAACAGTTTCTTACCCAGATACAAAGCCTCGCTGGATAGTTCGAAACCAGCATTGCAGATAATTCCGGCACAATCATGCAAATCCCGCTGGAATCCGTATAGGGAAAGTGGTTTGCAATGAATATGCTCATGCGTATGCGTCTGGTCCGGAACGAATGAATAAATATTGAATTCATAATCCTTGAATGGTGCCAGCAATTCGATCAAATGCTGCTGGTTTTCAAAGGGCAGATAAACGACAACTTTATTTTTCTGCGTATGCTGTGGAATATCCGGCGTCGCGATTATAGGTGGCAAAATAGGTTGCCCGAAATGATGCCAGTGTAAACCAATACTCGTATCGACAGGTGCAAAGTTTCTCATCACAGCTTCGGAAATCGGGTCGCCGCCCGCGCGGGGTATTTTATATCGAAAAGCATACTGATGACTGACGCCAACAGTTTTCTTCTTCTGCTGACGCGCCGCCCAGGCCGTAACGGGTTCAAAATCGCAAATAACCAAGTCATAACCACTCAGATCCAATTGCCGGATGTCCTTTAACAATCGGACCGGACTTGATTTGAGCACTGTCTTTAAATGATTTATTTTTCCGTTTTTGATGCTGAATGTCAGACCCTCACGCCACTGATGATCTTTAAAAATTTCCATATCAAAGAACTGATCCTGAGCCCTGCCGGTAAACTGGTAAGTAACCGCAATCTCGGCGGCGTGTAATTCCCGAGCCATAATCCGCCCGCGTGTAATATGACCGTTCCCCGTTCCCTGTATGCCGTAAAATATTTTCATGACAGGACGATTTCCATGCTGATTAACGCTGCGCCAACGCCCAAGCCCATACCCACGAGTGTGTCTGTCGGGAAATGTACGCCTAACACAACGCGTGAAACACCGACCAGCAGCGCCCAGCCAAGCAGCCAGAAAAAGAGCGCCGGGTAAAAGTAACCACAAAGCATAGCAATCATAAATGCCGCGGAAGTATGCCCTGAAGGGAAGCTGAAACGGTCTCCCGGCCTGATAATACTGCAGAAACCTGCCAGAACGGATTCCGGACGGTTGCGTTTAAAACTGTTTTTCAGGATGTAGTACGCCGGGCGTTCGATGGCAAAACCAGTCAGGATCGCTATAAAGAAAGGATTCTGATAGCCTTCTTGCCATCCGGTCCAGGCAAGCAATAACAGATATAAATGCCCGTCACCGCTGCTGGAAATGTAACGGTTGAAGCGTATGAAATCTCCATTCAGCCGCACAGGATGCAACCGGTTGAAGAGCGATAAATCATATTCATGCAGGGTTTTCAGTGCTTTCATCATCAGTATGCTGTCATAAAATCACGAGGATTTTAGGGAAGCGCTGTTACAGGAACATGACGGTTTCCTGAAAGTTTGATGACAGTTTTATGGCTTGCGGAAGCGCTTATACAGATTGCGCATGCTGTACCATATCCGGCTGCTGTGGCGGTTCTTGTGAATCAGACGAAGCGTTATACGTTTGACTGTATCGGAAGCTTTCAGCATGATGGACAGCCCGATGGCCATGGTGGGTATGCCGAAAGGCCCCGGGACCAGAAAAAGCATGATGCCAAGTACAAAAATAATCACTCCCAGGCTTAACAAGAGGGAACGTATGATCATGCAGCAATTACCGAGACGATGGTTCTATTGGAGACCTTTGCACGGCTACTACGCGGCACGATAATTGCGTTAAAAATTTGCGAAAAATGCTCATTTACCCCATGCAAACTCCGCTTTTTCGCAAATTTTTGCCTTATTCTCGTACCGCTCATGACATCGTGCAAAGGTCTCTATTGATGTCGCCGTGAAAAGCTGTTTAATTTATGCAATATTCATGGATTCTTCCGGTTGGCCGGACAACCATTTTTTGATGCGATCGCGGTTCCGTTCATACCACAGCCTGCCGATTTCCAGTGATTTGTGTTGATATTCCGGATGGTTGGCTGAATCCATATGATCGGGCATACCGTAGTTTTTCAGATGATCGTTGATATACAGCACATGCCTGCCCAGCATTGCTTCAGTCATGCGTGCATTGGCCATCATTTTCTCCCGGAGTATTACTGATGCGATACCCTTGACAGACCATTGCATACCACCGTACGCGCGCGCACTTGAACCATTGAAGGCAAAACTGCGCCAGCCCGAACCAATGGAAAGCACCTTGACATCATGATCCGGCCAGATCTTCAAAGCATGCAGATATGCGCCCAGCGCCGGGTTATTCATACCGACACCGCCATCGATCCGCCAGCCCCCATCTTCCATTTGCACCGGTGGAAAATAGGCTGGTGCGGCGGTACAGGCATCGGCGATCTCACTTAAAAGAAAATTCACTGGACAACTATTCGTCACAATTTCCAACTGATCGCGATCCAGGTTGAAGCAAGGAACAAAAATCTGTTTATCCAGTGACGCGAGTCTCAGATAACCGAGCTCACGTTGCAGTACCCGGCTTTTGGAAACGCCCGAATATTTGGGGCGCATGTGCAGCCGGTTCAATAACCGGTTCATCCAGTGCCCGGTCATCATGTTTTCGAGTAATTTATCCTGTTGGATCATCTGAACGATTTCGGATGCGCTTGTGGTACGTCCCAGAATCAGGCAGGCAGTCATACCGCCCGATGAGGAACCTGCAACCATATCAAACAGATCGTAAACTGAAATACCGGTTTCATTTTCAAGACTGGCGAGCACGCTAAGTTGAATCAGCAGATGACTGCCGCCGCCATCGAGACTTAAAACAAACTTGGGTTGCAAAGATAACTCCTGATACCCGGCAGATTCGTCAGGCTGCTTTTTTCGCAGTGATCATGCCTTCGATATTTTTGAATTGTTCGAATTTTTCCGCCCAATAAACCAGTTCAAGCGATCCGTCGGGATGTTCCAGCAAAGTGGTGCAGCTTTCGACCCAATCACCATCGTTGCAATACAATATTGTGTTGATTTCCTTGATTTCCGCATGGTGGATATGCCCGCAGACAACGCCGTCAACGCCGCGTTCCTTAGCGAGCCGAGCCAGCGCGTCTTCGAAGCTGCTGATATAACTGACCGCATTTTTAACCTTCAATTTCAGATATGCAGCCAGAGACCAGTAGGAATAACCGAAGATTTTCCGCAGACCGTTGAGATGCCGGTTCAGCCACAGTAATGTATCGTAAGCTGCGTTGCCGAGCATTGCGATCCACCGGCTGTGCTTGACAATGACGTCGAATTCATCACCATGCATGATCAGCAGTTTCTTGCCATCAAAGGTTGTATGGACATAATCCAGATGAATTTCAAGATTGCCGAATACATGACCCGCGCAGTCGCGCAGGGCTTCGTCATGGTTACCGGGAATATAGATCACCTTGGTACCATGCTTGGCTTTGCCCAGAATCGAGCGAATGACGTTGGTGTGTTCCTGTGGCCAGTAAGGGTTCTTCTTAATTCCCCAGAAATCAACAATGTCGCCAACCAGAAACAGATACTCTGTTTCGACCGAATGCAGGAAATGCAGCAGCGCTTGCGCCTGGCAACCTCGGAAACCGAGATGTATATCGGATATCCATACGCTTCTGACTTTCATGGGTGCAGTTTTATTGACCATCGTATCGCTTTTTATTGAATTGAAGATAATGGTCAGATTAAAGCGGATTTATGAAATTACTTTGACGTATTTATGAAGATTTGATGAAATTTTTATTAAAGTTCTGATTCTGTATTTTTTATTTCGTAGCGATTGTGCTTCTATCCTGCACGCATTTGGACGAATTAATCAGCCATATTCTTCACAGAAATATTACCCGGGACATTACCATTTCTTATAATGCGGTAACTGAACTTGAGCCGCTCCTGGTACAAATCAGTAGCTTCGGATTCCGGCTCAAGCCAGTTTTGTTTTGAGTCAGCTATGCACGTGCACGCAAAAACTACACAGGCGCTTTTTTGTTATTTAGCCGTATTGGAACGTTAGCTTCAAACCGCGAGCGGTTTAAAGCTGACAGTATAAAAATTATGCAATTTTTTTCTTTTTAGCCGGTGCGGCTTCCAAACGTTCAATGACTTCGAACTTCCGCGTATCCAGATCAGTGAAACCGGTCAGTATCTGTAGATGAGGAACCAAATCCGGCACTTTATCTCTGATAATATTTTGTGCAAACTCGCTGAGAAATAGCGCTTTTTCCCTGGCCAGATGATATTCTGGACCGGCCTCGTCACGGAATGCGGCTGATGTCAGTAAAACGATACCATTCGGATCGACGCGCCCCTCATCAATATTCCCTTTAAGAAGCTTCGCCGCAGTCTCGATAGCAACCGACAAATTCGGATCAAACGGCCCTACAATAAACGCCGTATTAATCGCATGCAACCAGTCAAACCCGCGACCCACACCCAGAACCCACTCTTTATGCTCAGCATCCTCAGTAGGCCTATTAGATGCACGAATTTCTGCGATATGCCTGATATTACCACGCACAAGCGGAATCATATCCCGCACAATCCGTTCGGGCATTGTCGGATACAAGGAGTAGAGCAGTTCTTCCAATTCCAACTGTGAAGACTGTTTGATTTTCGCCAGATCGACAACTGTCCCAACATCTTCACCATGTAAAATCAGCGCATCCAGATCGGTTTCAATGCCACAGACAATAGGCATTACAGCACCTCTGCCATAAACGCGGATAAACTGATCTTTGAGTTTAACCGCGGCATCTCTTGCCGCGTTGGTATCATAGTTGAACCCGCGGCAACCGCGGTGTGCATCGCCACGCGCGTAATGATAGGTTACAAAAACAAGACAATGCCTGCCGCGCCCGATCGAATACTGCACCCATTGTTCAATTATATTTTGAAAAAAAGGCCAACCCAGATCGAATTTACCGCCCAGATTGCGGAATGGCTGAATAATACCCAGTGCGGTTTGTGTCATTACCGGTAAGTGCAATCTACCGTCCATGCATTTGAGTGCCGCTATTTCAGTCGGATGTTCCCCTCTGTATCTGCGACGCTCGGATGAAAGATCCATAAAAGCCCGCGAATGCCTGGCATTCAAATCAAGTAGGTAATCAATACCTGTATTTTGTGTAGTCATCATTTTTATCCCATGTAGTGAAAATTTTTCAAGGTGTTTGAATTATTAATCTTGACAACCATGTTTCCGAAGCAGATTGATTAATATTTAACACATAATCCGGAAACAGGCCGAATATCAAAACCAACAGTCCGGGGATAAATAATAACGCTATTTCTCTTGGTTTTAAATCAAAAACCTGCCTTACGTCATTGTGTATTACAGGCCCCAGAAAAGCTTTACGTGTGTACGATAACATATAAGCAGCGCTCAGAATCGCGCCGGACAAGGCAGCAAATCCGAGAATCGAATGCGTATTAAGTGCACCGATTATCATTAACAACTCAGCTGGAAAGCCGCTGGTCCCCGGTAATCCGATACTCGACAAAAGAAACAAAAAATAAAAAAAGGTCAATTTGGGCATTACATTTGCAAGCCCACCCAAATGGATTGTCTCGGTACTGCCAATTCTATGATGTATAAATCCGGCAATCAACATCAGCGCACTGGCCATAAACGTAAAATTAATCATCTGGAAAATTGCGCCTTGCAGTCCTTGTACGGTTAATGACGCAATGCCGACAATCACCAATCCCACATGACTCACACTTGAATAAGCCAGCAACCGGCGCAAATTTGTCTGCTGCAGCGCAATCAAGGCAGCGTAAATAAGTGTAATGGCGCCTATAACGCTCAATAACCAGCTAAAATCCGCCGCTGCTACCGGCGCCAGAGGCATCGCAAATCGCAGAATACCGTAAACACCCAATTTTAAGCCTACGAGCAAAGCAACAACATGCGTCGGGCCCTCCATCGCCACCGTAGGCATCCATGTGTGCAGCGGCACCAAAGGCGCTTTTACAGCAAATCCTAATAACAGAAGGACAAAAACGATGGTCTGCAAATTATCGGGCAACGGTGTATTCAGCAATACCGGCAGGCTGAAAGAAAGCCCCAGTGGAATGATTTCATCGACACGATACGCGTGATTGGATGCCAACAGGATAAACGCCAGCAAAATAGGCACTCCTCCTGCAATCATATACAAAAGATACTTCATCGCAGCACTGCGGCGATGAGAACCGATACCCCACAAACCGATCAAGAAAAAGAACGGTGGCAATGTCAGTTCCCAGAACAGGAAAAAAAGTACTGTATCCAGTGCACAAAAGATCCCGAAACTCACGCCTTCCAGTGCCAACAGCAACGCAAAATGAAAGCGCGTCAGTAAAGAGACTGAATTCCAGGCAGCAAGCATCGTGCTTAATGTCAGTAATGCGGTCATCGGTAAAAACAAGATCGAAATCCCGTCAACGCCGACCAAATATTCGATATTCAGCAAAGGAATCCATGCATAGCGTTCAACGAGCTGAAATTCGCCGTAGCTGGGATCAAACAAAATAAGCGCAAAAAGTGATAACAACAAAGTCAGTATCGCGACATAAAACGCGATATGTTTTGCGACATCGATATTCCGTATTGATCCAGCCAGAATCGCACCTGCCAATGGAATAATGATGAGAAAACTCAGAAATGGAAAATCTGCTTCGATCATGCTAATAATCCTTCGTGATAATGTGGTTTGCAGCCAATGCTTCCGAATGGGAGATTTCCAAGCCGGAATACGTCCCACTGACGGATTGAATGTTTTGATCGATAATGTTCAGCCATGGCGAGGTATGTATGCCAGCGGTGATCAATATGGCGCAGATGACGATCGCGATCATCCATTCGTTTCTTGGTGATGGCTGTGTGGCGGAACTGTGCATAACAGATTTAAAAGGCCCATGATAGCGTTTGGGTGGCGCAATGAATATCTGCTGAAAAGCCCGCAACAACAAGCCGACCGCCAGAACGTTTCCGATCAGAATAGCGATTGCAACCAGCCAGCCCTGCCCTTTGATAGTACCCTCGAGCAATAAATGAATACCGTCGAAACCGGGTGTTCCCGGCATCACCATAGTACTTAAGGCACAGATGACAAATAAAGCCGCAATAGCGGCATTCATATCATAAATACCCCCCAAACGCGGAATATAGGCAGTATGCGTACGTTTATAAATCATCCCAAGACTCAAAAACATGCCTGCCGCAGCCAGTCCGTAGGTCACTGAAAGCAGAATACTGCCTTCCATGCCATATTTATTGAAATCAAAAATTCCGATCACCAGCAGCCCCGTCTGACTGATGATGGCAAACGCCAGCAACCTGCGCATATTGATCTGCATCAGCGCCAACAGCGCCCCGTAAAAGATGCCTGCCAGACCCAATGTCACAACAAACCATGTCCATTCTTCCGCAACTTCGGGAAGTAACGGAATTAAAAATCGCATGGCGCCATAAACGCCCAGTTTCAAGCTGACCAGAAAAATACTCACACTGGCAACAGTTCCCTGCTCCGCCAATACCGGCAGCCAGCCATGAAACGGGAACAACGGCATGCGTATTGCAAAACCAAAAAACAGCAGAAAAAAGATCAGCGTTGCATATTCAAGTTTGACATCATTTTCTTTCAGAACCAGCCAGTCAAAGGAAAGTACATCGGTGGTTATCATGACGCCAAATCCGAGCATCAAGAACCCCGCCAATACCATAAACAATCCGCTTCCCCAATGCTGCAGAAGCAAAGCGACAACCCAGCGGCGATTTTGTCCCGATCCGGCCCTGAGCGTCATCAATACCACCGGTATCAACTCAAGGAAACACCAGAACCAGAACTGTATCGCGTTCATAGCGGTAAACGCGCCGATCAGTATGGCTTCATAGCCCAACAAACACGCAATATGTAATCGATCAGAAACGCGCCGTGTTGTCAGGGTATAGATCAACGCCAATACAGCCAGAACTGTAGTAAGCAGCACAAACAGGATATTGGTGCCATCGACGCCAACACTATACGTCAGTCCGAAAACTTGATATTGCTCATAAAACTGAATGCCGATCTGGCGATCAATATCAAACTTGAACAGCATATAGATACCAGCGACAAGTGTCAGGATCGCTCCGCCAATCCCCAGTCGTAATGCGGTACTCGGAGAGGAAATCTGGATCACCAGAATCATGCTGACCAGTGGAATGAGCATCAGTACTGATAATACGGGAAACCCCGCCATTTCAGACCATAAAATTATATTTGCATTATTCATGAATTCCTCAGATCGAAGCGGCAAGCATTAACACAATGAATACAAACAGCACGAGATAACGCGGTTTGAGCAGGAGCAATTCAAACATGTTGGCAGCATGCCCCAGATTTCTACCGATAGTAACCAGATCCATACCAATTCCACGAAGCACCAGACGTTCTTCGAACCAGCTCATGATATTGGCCACCCATTCCAGCAACTTGCCGACTATGCCTTTTCCTCGGACAAATTCCATCTGGATTTCATCCACTCTTTTCCGGTGCACCTCCTTCTCTATTTGAGTCAAAGAAGAAATGGCCGTGAATGATGAAACCGGATCGCCCATCGCACGGTCAATGATATTTTTATCAAACCGATCCAAATCATGCCCTAAACCATAAACCGGCCTGACCAATGTTCTGTCAGCGATCGGATCCAGCCAGAATCGTTGTATAGACGCAATATACAACCACCGTTTATTCATAAAAAATGGGGATACGGGTTTCATGGGATTGCCATTGACATATTTAATCAGCGAGGGAGCTGTCAAAACCTGGAAACACCTGACGATTGCATGAGCACACATATGCCACATCGCCAGCTCCCATAAACCCAATCCGCATTCCAGAAACATCAAGCCCAGTTGCCCGGTAATTGCAAAGCACACTGAACTCTTAACATCTGTCTGAGTTAACCCGACCAAATAACTGTATATGGCCGTAGACAGACCGATGATTACCAGAAAACCCATTGTAAACGGTGCATTCTCAATGATCGGCTGTAATAAAATGACCAGAAAAATACCTGAATGAATCATCACCGATCCATAAAATACTGCGCTTGAGGGGGTCGGTCCTTCCATTGCACGCGCTAACCAGGGAGAAAATGGCAATTGTGCCGATTTGGTGATTGCGGCAACCACAAAACATAAACTAATTACAGTAACTGTCGGCGTCGCCAAAGTTTCTGCCATCCCATTCAGACTCAACCAGTCTACCGTTCCGGCAAAGTAGAAAGACAAGGCAATTCCAAGAATAAAACCCGTGTCACCAATCCGGTTGGTCACAAATACCCGTGTTGCATTAATTACCGCGACAGGGCGTTCATATGAGTAAGATATCAATAGATAAGAACATAACCCTGCCAATTCCCAGCCAATAAACGTCCCGATGGCATTTCCTGACAGAATCAGCAGAAACATTGAGGATGAAAACAGGCTGAGCACAAAGAAAAACCGGCGGAATCCGGATTCCTGGTGAATATAGTTTTTTGAAAAATACGTGATAATGACCAGAATGACTGAAAATAAAGCAGCAACAACAACATTAAAGCCTGTGGTAATAAAATTCAGATTCACCACAAAATGACCACTATCCAGCCACTGGCCCACCATTTTAGATCCTGAATTTTCACCGGCCAGATCAGCAATCAGCAAAAGAATGGCGGATACCGATGACAAATAAACTGCATTCCGGGCAACATCCGAACTCGACAGTTCTCCCTGTAATCCTATAACTTGACTGGAAAAATAGCCAAAACCAATAATGACTGCAGCGATAAACGGGAGTAAAGGAATAAAGATAACAAGCACATCCATAATCAGGCTCCCGTCATTTCTGGTTGTCTAACTAATACCGGTGGCAGCGGTTCACTCATATCCTGGTAGTAAGCATTCGACGAATCAAACACGGGTACACTCCTCTCTTTTGACTTCCACGGCACGAATCCCACATTCCGCTCAAAATAGGAGATTTCGCCTGTATCGGGATCAATAGCGCCGAGTAAAATCCACCCTCCGCCTACCAATTCCTGGATAGCTGCCTGCCGTTCGTAAATTTGTCCAAGAATCTCAGTTTTGGCTTCGACCAGAACCTGCAGACGGACAGGCTCATGAATTTCAACCATCTGTTTGGTCAGTCCCGTTCTTAAGTCACTGCTGGTACCTTCCATAACACCGAACATACCGGTAATGTTATGGGTAACCTTTGTACCCGACCCGAAATAATCATTATTCACTGTTGAGAAGTAATACTCCAAATTGATACCGGCTCCAACAGGACCTACTGCCAACAGCAAACCTTCCAAAAGCTTCCCGTCCAAATCCTGGGTAGCATCGTATGAAATGAGAAAAACCCGCCTATCCAGAAATACCCCCTGCGAAACAGAGCGGCGACCAATAATTGCGCCAGCTATGGTTGCGTGATTGAATTCGGGAAAAGCCTGTGAAAAATCATTCGCACGCTCCTGGACATGTGCATATCCGTTACTCGGTACCCTAGGATGATCAGCCGACACAAAACGCCGACATCGTTCCTGCGCTGATGCCTGTCTGGCCATTTCCAGATATTTTCGGACAGATTCAAAAGCGGGCAACGCATTTTCCGGAATATCTTCAAGATCAAACCAGAAATATTCATCACTGCATGTATCATGTTCAGCACCCACAAACCAGGTGTCTTCAGGCACATGAATGCCCCGCTGAGCCAACAACTTTCTTATGACCGGGCGATTGATCATGGCCGCAAACAGACGCGCATTCGGTCCGCCCCGCTTGCCGCTGCATGCACCACAGTTATAGGCAAATCCGTGCGGATTATTCTGATTGGTTGAACCATGCCCGAATAAACAGACAATTGGCGCAAAACCGTACGTCAAACCGGTTGTCCGTAAAAACAAAGCCAGCCTGTCAGCTTGTTCATTGTCTGTAAAACCAATACGAGGATTTTCAGGTGTAGCCGCCACATCCGACTGCGGCGCAATAAAATTCAAACGTGTCGGCACTGGTTTTTCAATAACCTGCCGCAGCCTGCTATTAACTGCCAGAACATATCTTGGTGAAAAAACCTTGCCGAGCAAACCAAAAAAAGCAATGGGCGCTAAGGCATCGATTACCGCATGCGAAAATAGCAGGCTGCGGCGCAGCGATTGATTAAACAGATAGGCCAATTTTCTGAAGAGTGTATAGCCTTTGTTATGCGCAGCGACTAACTGTTCCGTCCCTTCCCTGGGTTCCTCAATAACTTCATTGGTTGGTGTTACGGGCAGGGGACACTGTTTCTTACGATTAATGTCATCAATTCCCCGATAATTCATAGGAATACCAAAAAAACCAGCAGCCCCTATCGTTTCAATAGCCGGATTGATTTCTTCCAGATGACGGCGCAGGCTTTCTTCCCGATCATCCATGCAGGTCATAATTTGCGCCTGGGGTCTTTGGTCCCGCTTGGCCCATCGCCCACGATTCAGGTTGGCATGAATCGCATGATAAAAATTTTCCCTGTAATGGTATTCATAAGCGTACAACCATACACTGCCTCTTTTATCCGCAGTGAACTCATTTATAACCTTCAGCATATTCAAGAAATCATTTTTCTGAATATTTTTAATTTGCGAAGTCTTGATACCCAGATGCTGACACAGGCGAAATAAACGCCAGCCCGAATTGAATGGAGTGTACACAATACTGTTATCTGCCATAGAGCTGAATTGCCATGTCCAGATCAGATCAGCCAACTCCTGCCATTCGGATTGCTCATAACGTTCTGAGCCGGAATGGAGAAAAAGATATTTAACCAGATTTGTCAGATACTCAGGCAGATCACCCTGGTAAAACAACTTGCGCACCATGAATTCCGACAAATACTTATGAAAGTAATACTTGAACGTACCGAGTTTTGCATCGATATTCCAATTTTCCTCGCATGCCTGCGACAACCAGAGCCGATCCAGTATTAATCGTATCGCCAGATAATCTGCCAGATGCACCTGTGTTGGCCCGCTTTCAGCAATATAGTTCGAATGATTCTGTCTCCAGTTAATCATCCCCGACCACCCCGGCAGTTCCAGCGCCACTAGGCGCAGATAGCCCTCCCAGCGCACCTCGGGGATTTCCATATATTTTAATTGGCTAATAATGCAGTCTACCGGATCATCGGGTGCCTCTGAAATAACACGCTGCCAATCCGGCAAATCATGCAAGAAAGGATTTGCATCATAATTAACCACATTTTTCCATGCCTTATATAATCCGGTATCACTGCAATCTGGCAGCCGCCATGCTGAGATACCTTCATCCAATGCTGATGCACAAATCCGAATCAGCTGCGCACGAACAGAAAAAAGAATATCGACCCCGGTCAGTGCTTTGACAAAATCCCGCATCGTCAGCCGCACACCAATCTGATCCAACATCTCATTGAGTTTTTCTTGCGCTTCTATCCGCATTTTTTGATGAACCATCAAATTGGTATTATCCGAAAGTTCCGCGCGTATTCTATCCAGCCATACCCTGGCCTGTTCTTCGGATAAATCGACCATGTTTTCCGGATGTAATGGTATTTTGTCAATTTCCATCCGATCCAGAATGTGATCCCACAGCAAGGCGGCATAATGCTTCTCATTCTGTGCTGTTTCAAGTAAGACTTCACGTACGGAACCTGGCACGTCTGGTTGAATTTTATTCAGTACATCAAACTCTTCGATCTGCCAGTTTAAATTGCTGGCTGAAATGCTCTGTAAATCATAGCGCAAAGCCACTTGATAAATGTCGTTACGAGAAATCGATAACTGATCGGTCTTCATAACGTGTTCTTCGGCTTTTAACTCCTTGTGATGCGCTATTGCAGCAGCCAGATCTTCATCGGTAATGGCGCCTTTCTGATATAAAGCCCGGTTTCTGTCATCTGACAAATAACCGTGTATTCCCGTTAGCGCTTCTACTTCCTTGACCGCAACTTCAAAAGGCAAGTGCTGAAAACCATGAATCGTATTATGATGGACAAATTCACGTATGGTCGCCTGTCCAGGCAGAATATGCCCCAGATGATCCAGGTAATGTAAAATTTCAGACTTTTTATCTGCTAAATCAGTGTGATGTGCGTGCATAGTTAATCCTAGTGAATACTTTGACTGATAAAGTCATTCATCTGGGTTATGGTTGCCACGGACAAATCAATTAAAGGCGTAGGCCACAAACCCAACAACACGATTGCGGCAACCAGAATAATGGCCGCAGTCAATTCATATAATTTTAAATCCTCAATTTCGCGCATCTGTGGCTTGACCGGCCCCGTGAATAACATACCAACTGTCCGCATCGCATAAGCCGCACTGATAAGAATGCTCAACCCCAGAAACAGCATCAAATTTCCCCATTGCTGATAACCGCCGATGACCGCATGTATTTCAGCCACAAATCCAACTGTTCCAGGCATTCCCATTGCTGCAAACAATGTGATCGTCATAAAAAAGGCAAAACGTGGCATTACCTGCACAAGCGAGCTATAATCCAATATATTCCGGGTATGTGTACGCTCATACAGCAAACCAACCAGCAAGAACAATGCACCAGCAACCAGACCATGCGCTGTCATTTGCAAAACGGCTCCGGTTAGTCCGGTAAAATTCAAAGTGGCAATACCCAACAGCACAATCCCCATATGACTCACCGAAGAATAAGCCACCATGGCCTTGAGATCCGATTGCCGCCATGCAAGTACACCGCCATAAATCATCCCAAACAATGCGATAAACATTAAATAAGGCTGAAAGACCAGCGTCGCTTCAGGCAGCATGACAACAACACGTATCAAACCGTATGCGCCCATTTTGAGCAGAATGCCTGAAAGTAGAATACTGACCGGACTGGGTGCTTCCACGTGCGCCAGCGGCAACCAACCATGCAATGGAAAAACAGGCATTTTGACACCAAAACCAATCAAAAAGCCCATCAAAACCCAGAGCTGTTCGCTTCTGGACATGCTCCGCGCGGCTTCGGTCATGTCGGCCATCAACGTACCGCCGTGTTCAGGCATATGCTGACTGATCGCCATCAGACTGATCAGCATGAATATCGATCCACCCATGGTATACAAAACAAAGTTGATGCTGGCGGCACCACGGCGAACACCCCCCCAGCGCGCGATCAGAATAAACAGTGGTATCAGGGTTAATTCCCAGAAGATGTAAAATAGCGACCAATCCTGAGAAAGGAAAACGCCCAACATGCCTAGTTCAAGCAACAAAACACTGATATAATAACTTTTGACGTTATGCACAATGCTGAAGGACGCCAGAAGCGCGATTAATGTGAGCACCGATGCCAGAACTACCATTGGCAGTGATACGCCGTCAACGCCTAGAGCGAATGCCGAATTAAAGCTTGGGTTATAAATGAACTGCTCATAATATTGAACTTCACCATAAAGCTGGTTGTAATCTACAATCAGCCAGCAGCTGAATAAAAAAGCCACGGTGGCAAAAATATTCGCTGTGAAACGGATTTGACTTATATTCCCTCCCGGTATGAGCGTCAGGACAAGAATGCCTAAAAATGGCGTCAATAATAGTGTACTGAGTATCCCCATTATATTAATTACCTTTATGCTCTCAAAAGCAAACGCTCAGCATAAAGAAATATGCCGATTAAGAATGCCTAAGTTTTTTTATATTTATTACTTTTCAAAACCCAGTTTTTTTATACAAATCCTAATATCGGCGAAAACGATGATTGATAGCGAACTTTTAAATACGCTGTATATCAACCAATTACCTGGAATGTGTTCGGACTATATATGTCTTTCTGAACAATGAGCCGGATATTATTTATGCCACGCGCTGTTTAGGATCAGTAGAATTTCATTCAGTCTAAAATATTGTAATCAAAGCAATGTCAAATTAATGTTAAAAAGAGATTAAAATTTTGCAAAGTAAATAATTGTGTATGATGATTATGATTAACCCAGATTTTCCATTAGAAATTCGGAGATGATGACAAGCTAATAGAGCAAGCGATTCCTAATCCAAATTCCCAGAAAAAAATTTCAAATGCAATCACTTCTGAATTAGAAAAATCTGAATATATTTCAATAGCTTTTCTCTAATCATTTCCATTAGAAAATCGCCTAATGGGAAATCTGGGATGAATTATTACCCTATGAAAACAGGCAAATATTCAGACTCATCAATCTTGCGGACGCACCAAAAGAACCGATGCACCGACAAGACTCACCAGTTGTTCGGCTACAGATCCGATAACAAAGCGCTGCAAACCTCTGCGATTCGCGGTACCTACCACCAGTAAATCAGCACCCCATTCATTGACTGCATTTCCGATCGCTTCCGATATACCATTTGTACCATAGGCAATATTGGCTTCCAGCAAATAGGTATCGATACTCAATGCATCGATAGATTCCTTTGCCTTTTCCAGAACTGCATTTCCGGCTGCTCTGTCAGCTTCTTCCTCACCTGTTATACAATGGACGATACACAATTCCGCATTGTAGGAATTAACGATATTCTGCGCCTCCTCCAGTGCTCTTTGCGTTGTTTCACCACCATCTATGGCCACCATGATCTTTTTGTACATTTTAAAATCCTTATATGATTTGTTTACCAGGTTATCATTAACGTGGTAAAAAAAAGCGGGCCCTATCGATTGGATTCAACCCGCCATTTTTCGACTCCATATTAATTACAAATCACCCGTTATTGCAAGTTGCTGCTATCACGCTTAAGATTCTCAAAGTAGCGTTTGATAACATCCCTTCCAGGCATATTGTCATGTTTGGTGTAAACCATATAATGAATCACAGCATGCACAACTAGCGCAATCATCATCCCCTCGAAGATACCCAGTTGAAACACCAGCAACCCTGTCAATAATGCAAGCATCATGGCGTAAGGGCCATAATGCGTTACGTGCACCAGACCGGCAATCATCTTATAACCGGAGAACATCATAATCGCCGCCAAAGCAAATTTAGGCAAATACTCCAGATACTCAGTATTCAGCATAAAGAAACACACTACCGAACCAATAAATACAAGAGAAAACTTGGTATATGCACCCGCTAATCTGTTGGTGGTACTTTTCGCCAAGCCGTCCAGATTGGTCATACCGCCGAAGAAACTCGATCCCATGTTAGCAACCCAGATTGCCAGCAAACTATTGTTGCTGTTACATTTACGTTTCAGAGGATCAATTTTCTCAATCGCGGCGTTACTCATTACCTGCTCAATCACGTCAATGGTGGCCAGCATCGCGCAGAACAGCACCATTAAAATAACCATGGTAAATGTGACGTCCGTTGGAATAGGCAGTCTCAATACCAAATCAACATCTTCCACATAAATCATTGGCACAGCGACAAATTGCGCCACAGCAACGCCACCCAGAATCAGAGCAAAATAAGGAATCGCCGGTTGAATATCCTTAAACTTGGAGAACAGATAAACAAACATTGCAAAACCGACAGCTGAAATAATTAGCATCTGTATACGTACTTCATTCCAGAACTCCTCGGTAATGGATTCTTCCGGAATCTCATAGGTAAACTCGAAGAATTTTAGGAAAATTTTCAAACCGATACCGGCCAAAAGACCTTCCACCAAGTATACCGGAACCGCAACCAGCAGGTATTTCTGCCAATTGAAATACCAGCAAACCGCCTGCATGCTCGCCGTCAGAAATATACAGAACGCCATGTTCTCAATACCAAATGTAGCCACACCCAACGCCAGTGCCGGTGCCAATCCCGCCGCGATACCCGCGCTACCGATGTAGTTGCCTGGCCTGAACCAGGCAAACAGCCAACCAACCAAGCTGGCAAAAACCACTGTAGCCAGACCGACTTTGATCGGATAATCGGACATCATGGCGATACCGATGGACAGCGGTATCGCCATGCAACCGGTAATGGTGCCCGCAAATGCGTCACGCATGGCATACTTGGCTTGGAATGCCGCCGCGCCAAAATGCTTATCGGCCGTCAAGACGACTGACCCATCTGGCGCTAAATTCTCACCACTAGGCGACGACTTGTTTTCTTTTACAGCTTCTGAACTCATATAAAAAACTCTCCCAGATATAAAATTCTAATTGACACGACTAAATGCATTTGTTTGTTAATTTTTGCGCAACAAAAATTTAACACAGCGCATGTGAAAAATTCGTGAAGAATTAACATGTTTTTATTAAGATTTTCACATTGATAAATATCAATTTAGGCCATTGAATGTACTCATTTAATGTGCAAACGGTTCATTTTCCGGAACGGAAAAACCATACCCGTCGATATCAATGATTTCCGGTCTGTTATCGGTTCAAGTGGGATTGAAAGTCTCGAGTTGCTTCCAATGATGAGATGAAATATTTACAGTAAACGCACATATTTCATCGCAAGGATTTTAACGGCCTGTCGGGACGGCCATATGTTTAATGCCAACCGCTAAAAAAGATATTTATGCGCAAAAGCGGTAAAAAAACTTATTGCTTCTCCGTTTTTTGCTGCACTATGTATTCAGCTTATAAATTGCGCTGTACTTGGACTTGAGATAATGGATCAAATGCTGCGGATTTAAAGACTCACCGGTTATACGCAACACAAGTTCCTGCGGCGTATACAGTCTTCCCTGGCGATGAATGTTCTGGTTTAACCAGTTTTTGATCGGTACAAAATATCCTGCTTCTATATTTTTATCGGTATCCGGCAATTCCTTCCGCAAGGCATTGTAAAACTGACAGGCATAAATAGCACCCAGGGTATAAGAAGGAAAATATCCGAAAGCACCGCTGCTCCAGTGAGAATCCTGCAAAACACCAACGGTATCCGTTGGCGGTATTATGCCCAGATATTTTTTCATTTTCTCGTTCCAGACTTCCGGCAAATCACCGACAGACAAGTTGCCTTCAAACAAATCCTTCTCGATCTCAAAACGCAGGATAACATGCAGCGGGTATGTCAATTCGTCGGCTTCCACGCGTATAAAACCGGGCCTGCATGCATTGATTGCCTGATAAAAGGTATCAACGGTCGCTCTTTGCAGATTACCGGGAAATGCTGTACATATCGTTTCAAAGTAATGCGTGCAGAATCCCCTGCTACGCGCAATCATTCGCTCCCAGAATAACGACTGCGATTCGTGAATGCCCATGGTCAACGACTCAGAAACCGGCAAATCACTGGCATCCGGCATGCGCCCCTGCTCATAAAGCGCATGCCCCGTTTCGTGGATAACAGCATATAAGGACTCGATAAAATCGTTCTCGTTATACCGTGTTGTTATTCGCACATCAGTCGAATGACTACCGCCGCAAAACGGATGAACCGAAACATCCATACGCCCTTTATCGAACTGAAAACCGATATCCTCGCTGATTCTACGCGCCAACGCCGCCTGTTTCTCAACCGGGAAATAGCCCTGTAAAAAGGAAACATCGGGTTGATAGGTGTGATGCTCTAATTCCTGAATAAACGGTATCAGTGCTTCCTTCAACTGATCAAAAATAACGGAAATTTCTGCTGCCGTTGTTCCACGCTCAAACAGAGCAATATTGGCATCATAAACTGAACTGTCAGGATAAGCGCATGCCGCCCACTCCCGTTTTAATTTGAGAAATTCCTGGATGACGGGTGCAAAATCAATAAACCTGTTTTCCTTGCGCGCCTGGACCCAAATTGCATGTCCACGTGAACTTAATGCTGCAATTGCCTGGACCAGTTGCTTCGGAACTTTGGTCATCAAATCAAATTCTCTACATGCTTCTTCGATATTGCATTGCTCAGCTGCACAAAAATCATGTTTCTGCACACTTAATTCACCCAGGTACTCACCCAATATCTTATCCGTCATGCGCTCATGAATTACACCAGCAAGGGCTGAAATCTGATTGGCACGCGCCTCTGCAGCGCCTGTTGGCATTGTCACTTCCTGATCCCATTGAATGATGCTCATCACACCTTTTAACCGGGAAATTTCTTCAAGTCTATGAATCAGATTTTGATAATTTTTATTCATTATGCATAAAAAGATAAATTAACGTTCAGCTTTAAAACAAATTTCACAGTTTTGCCTGCAATCCGGGAATACCGATACGCTGTATATGTACGGCGTTGCCGCCTTCCTCATAGGCAAGCAATTTACCCTCTTTCTCCCAGATGCGAAAGGCCAGAGAATAAGACAATACCCGTATCGGATAATCGCGCGGCAATGTCTGCAGATAAGGTTGAATCGTGATGAAATCGGTTGCGCCATACTGCTGCATGATAAACCGTAAGCCGCCATTGGCCGGTCCGATGTTATAGGCCAGCAGCCCAAGAAACAAATCATTCTTCATTTCAGCAAGATAATGCTTAAACGTAGCTGCTGCGACAAATGCATTGTGGCGGGGATTATCCAGTGAAATTTTTTCTGCGCCTAACCGCTGGTGCGCCTGATTGACTGCAACTGTTGGAACACGGGTAATCTGAAACAGTCCATGTCCACCGTCACTGCTGGTTCTCGGAATAAAGGATGACTCAGTCGCCGCGATACCCTGCAGCAAGTGGACATCAATATTAAAGGCACGAGCCGCATCTTCAATGGCTGGGCGGTATTCCTGCGCACGATCCACCATGACTTGCAGTTGAGCACCGTTTTGTCTCCGATAAGCGGCATAGACCTGATGCGCAATGGTCATGCGGCCGGCCTCTTCTTTTCCGCCGACCAGAGTACGGAAACTTCCGTAAGCCAGTGTAAACCGGTCATCAATGACGAACCCAGTGAACACCAAGGCCAACAATACGGACAACAAAGGCATCGAATATTCGGAATACAGTTGTAAACGATTTCTGAGCTTCCACCAACCAATGAGGAAAAGGGTTGAAATAAGCATCAGTATCAAGACAACCACTGCAAACGGAAGCAAATGATCAAAAAAACTCGTGCCTGAAAACCGGTTTGCGGAATGACCTAACAGCGCCATGATCGCCAGAACAGCGATAACACTCAGACAAAGTGTCTCTACACCGGCCAGCATGAACTTCTTTTTGTAACTGCTTTGCGGATTCTGCTTAAGCTTTTTTCTTGACCCGCGCTGCCCGGATTGCAAGGCTTCTGCCGAACGCACTGCAGAATTCCGTTTGCGCTTGGGTTTCGGTTTTATGACAATGTTTGTGTCAATATCCGTGCGGTCAGGACGTATTGTTTTAATGTGTTTATCCATGGATCACGGTGAATCACAGCTTTCAGTTTTAGCGGTGCGTGGAATTCACAGACGGAATCGCGCCTGAAGCAAATCGAAGAAGCCACGTTCCATAAGCGACAGGATATCCGCGATGCCACAAAATGCAGGGTACACACCTTGAATATCTGCTTGCGTACTCTCCGAACCTCAACCCCATCACAAATGAGCTCAGACCAAAGCATTACGCAAACAACAACATCTGACCGCCGATATGCGTTTCAAATCCTATCTATCATGAATCATTATTTACTGTTTATATCATCAGTGGCCGAGCAGCCTCCAGCGGGTTGAATATTTACGCCGACTCAGAAAAAGCTGCAAATGTCTCACAAGCATCGATGAAACCTACATTTACATCGCCATGACCATATTTCATGCTGAGAAGACTGACTTGAAATAAAGGTCTCCAAACAGCTTTGAGTATCTCTTAACAACCTGTCAAGCCGCTACGCGCGATGCGCGTTTGCGTTCATGCTCAAGCAGCAGCTTCTTGCGGATACGAATGGTTTTCGGTGTAATTTCGACCAGTTCGTCATCGGCGATAAATTCAATCGCCGATTCCAGCGTCAGCTGTATCGGCGGTGTCAGAACAACGGCTTCATCGGTGCCGGAAGCACGGAAATTGGTCAGCTGCTTGCCTTTGATCGGATTGACGACCAGATCATTGTCACGGCTATGAATGCCGATCACCATGCCTTCATACAGCCGGTCGCCCGGACTGACGAACATGCGTCCACGTTCCTGCAATTTCCACAGGGCATAGGCCACGGCTTCACCGGCTTCACCCGAAATCAGCACGCCGTTCCGGCGCGGTGGAATGTCCGAACGGACCGGCGCGAACTCGTCGAACACATGACTGATCAGTCCGGTACCCCGCGTCATCGTCATGAATTCCGACTGAAAACCGATCAGACCGCGGGCAGGAATACGGTAATCCAACCTCACCCGCCCTTTGCCATCCGATGCCATATCCTGCAATTCACCGCGCCGCTCGCCCAGTGCTTCCATAACCGCTCCCTGGTTGGCTTCTTCCACATCAACCGTCAGCATTTCAAACGGCTCGCATTTCACACCGTCAATTTCACGCACCACGACTCTTGGGCGCGATACCGCCAGTTCATAGCCTTCCCTGCGCATATTCTCCAGTAAAATCGTCAGATGCAATTCGCCACGACCGGAAATCAGGAACGCGTCGGTATCGCCGGTTTCTTCCATACGCATAGCGACATTGGTACGCAATTCTTTTTCCAGACGCTCACGCAATTGACGGCTGGTGACAAATTTGCCTTCCTGTCCGGCAAAAGGCGAAGTATTGACCTGAAATGTCATGGATATCGTCGGCTCATCCACCAGGCTGATCGGCAACGCTTCAGGACGATCCGCATCGGCAATCGTCGTACCGATACTGAGTTCATCAATGCCGTTGATCGAGACAATATCTCCGGCCATCGCCTCATCGACAAGCGCACGTTCCAGTCCGCTGAAACAGAGTACCTGATTGACTTTTTTGCGGACCACTTTATCACCCGTCATCACCATGACTTCCTGACCGGGTTTCAAACGCCCGCGCCGTATGCGCCCGATACCGATACGTCCGACGAAACTCGAATAATCCAGTGAGCTGATCTGCAACTGCAGCGGTTCATCCGGGTTTCCTTCAGGAGATGGCACATGTTCGATGATGGTTTCAAACAAGGGACGCATATCCTGGCTTGGCGCATTATAATCCAGCGTGGCATAACCGTTCAGACCCGATGCATAGATGACCGGAAAATCGAGCTGCGCGTCGTTCGCGCCAAGCTTGTCAAACAAATCGAAGGTCTGGTCGACAACCCAATCCGGACGGGCGCCCGGACGGTCAATCTTATTCACCACCACGATAGGATTCAATCCCAGCGCCAGCGCCTTCCGGGTTACAAACCGCGTCTGCGGCATCGGCCCTTCGACCGCATCGACCAGCAACAGAACGCCATCGACCATCGACAGCACACGCTCCACCTCCCCGCCAAAATCCGCATGTCCCGGTGTGTCGACAATATTGATATGCACGCCTTCGTAATCAATCGCACAGTTTTTAGCCAGAATCGTAATGCCGCGCTCGCGCTCAATATCATTCGAATCCATCACGCGCTCGGATACCTGCTGATGCGCTGCAAAAGTCCCCGCCTGATGCAAAAGCTTGTCAACCAGTGTGGTTTTACCATGATCAACATGCGCAATGATTGCGATATTACGGATAGAACGGGACATAAAGTAAATTCCTCAAAAATAAGCTTTTATTGACACCACATCGGGGGCGTTATTATACCAGCCAATGACAAGCAAGGCTAATGTACAACATACTGATGTTGGGGCTCATCAATTCCCCCCTACATGTCAACTCATGTAGACAAAGTGCTTTGGTAACGCGCCATGGCTTCGACAATCAACCGCCTGGCTTCGCTGGCATCGCGCCAGTCACCGATCTTCACCCATTTTCCAGGCTCCAGATCCTTGTAGTGTTCAAAAAAGTGTGCGATCTGGCTCAGTGTGATGCTCGGCAGATCGTCGTAATTGAAGATATTCTCATAGCGTTTGGTCAGATGCGGGGAAGGCACGGCAACGATCTTCTCGTCCCGCCCGGCATTGTCTTCCATCACCAGTACGCCGATCGGCCGCACGTTGATCACGCAACCGGGCACCAGCGGGCGGGTGTTACACACCAGTACGTCAATGGGATCGCCATCGTCAGACAACGTGTTGGGTACGAACCCGTAATTACCAGGATAGGCCATGGGGGTATGCAAAAAGCGATCCACCACCAACGTGCCGGAATTTTTGTCGAGTTCGTATTTGATGGGGTGGCCGCCAATCGGTACTTCAACCAGTACATTGACGTCTTCCGGGGCGTTATTGCCGACAGGTATGGCTTCGATGCGCATTTACACTTCCTCACACTGCAAAAAAGAACAAATTATAGCGTAATAGAGAAAATAAACGCTTTTTTATAAACGATAAAACCGGGAAATGGACCGAGTTATACGTGTCGACACGGCATGCATCATCATACGTCTGCGCTTTGTACCGGATCAGCCTTTAGCAGGTTGTTAATCCAGGCGAATGATCATTCCACCATCCAGCGCTGAGGCATGACAGCAAAAGTATGTAGCTCGCTGCGTTTAGCGTCGATGTTTTGACGTTTGTTTCCCGGAAATAACGGATACGGAGATCGTCCGGAATCAGATCAGCGATACAGTCCTCTCCATCGTCCAGAATAATCAATTCCTTCTCCGGATAATCCTGCCGTAGGAAATATTCAATGACATACCTGACTAATCAACAGACCAGACGTTCTCCGGCTTATCCGGACTGCTGCCCGACAGTTTCAGTAACGCTTGCGCGTCAAGCCCCAGATTGGACAAACCAAGGTCTCTTCTCATCTCCATCAATACGCTGATGAATTGTGCTTTCACCTTCGAATCGGGAAAATCAGCCTCCACCTCAAGCTGCCGCAGCGCGAGGTAAGCCTGGATGACTTTAGGGCTGGCCCAGAGCATGAGTTGCTTTTCAAATGCCTGCACTTCATTCTCATCTATTCCACCTTGCTGGTGAAGATTTTGCCAGAACAGGTTTCCCCAGATTTGAACAAAATGCTCATACACCGCTTTCTTCTCAGCATTGAATAAATAAGTATTCTTTTGTACACCGCGCACAGCGCTTGCAATGATAAAACTCGCAATCAGAAAAGTGGCAGCAGCGATAGCGGTGATTGCGGCAAGCTGTGGGTCAAGGTTGGCGAAAAGAGTTTCTGCAATGTAATGAAAAGCATAATAGATCCCTGCACCGAGCAGGCCCAGTAGGGTAATCCCAAAAATCAATGAAAGCACATTACTAACAAAATTCATATAAGAAGCTCTCAATAAAGTACCTGTTTTTCATAACAAGGATTTGATCCACCAATACAAGTGCATGATATCTAAATGATATATAAAATCATGGTGCACGTAGCTTAATCCATTTGCCAGCCAAGCTTGAGATACCTAGCCGATTGCGCGCACGGCTAATTTCTGCACGAATAGTACCCCCAGATCTCTGATTCGTACTCGCGTTCAATGGCCAAAGGTTTTCGTATGCATCAGTACCACCGAGCTGTTTTTCCCAAACATGGTCGTTATCATGCGGCGCACCAGGTCCTGTAGTACGGTTATAGCCAAAGTATCTGTTAAGTATTCTATTCATTCGATTCTTTTTGGAGTTACCAGTTACTGGAGCTCGTGCCCGGAAGATGTATCCTACGCTGAGATTAACCGAAGTCGTGTTTCTTACGCCAATAACCACATCGTCTATCAACAACGTTGACTCAGTAGGACGCACAGTAATGCGAGCCGCTGAATCTGTATTAAGAGTCTGATCACTTGCCTGAGCATTGCGTACCAGTTGCGGATTAATGATACTGATCACTGGATATTGTGCGACCGGTGGTTTGACCCAAGCGATCTCAATGGCGTGATCACGAGAACTCCCATCTTGCTGATTGCCTGAAGCTGTACTCGTATCTACTTGAGCAGTTGTACTCTGTCCTGCAGTTGGGTTGACCATACCCTCAACATACCAGTTGTTCCCCCGGGGCATTACATCAAGTCGCTGCAAATTGTGGCGTGCGCGAATTGGAACTAGTAGCGGGCGTAAAACAATAGCTGTGACGCGTCGACCTCCAAAGCGATTAACAACTGCTGTAGCTTCCCTAATGCCTGCCTGTAATCTCTCTATAGGGGGAGCACCTGGCCGCCCCCCCAACGCTCGGCTCGCTAAACCACGCGCCCGCTGCTGTATCCACGCCACCACCCGATCCAGCGCCCGGTCGATCGGTTGGCGCACGCGGTTGATGACGTTGGTCACTGCGTCACTCACATTTCCGAGGCCGACGAGGCGCGCGAGGAAGCTGATGATAAGCGTCAGCAACCCGCCCATAGTCTGCTCGACCCGATTGGCCGCGGGGGAAACATCGCCTCTGGCAATCGTGGCAATTGAGTCGATGAACGCAGTGACCACCTGAGTAATCTGCCGGAAGCGCTCCACGAAGAACATGACAGTGTTATAGGTGGCGATGATCGCCTGGATAAAGGCGCCAGCCGGGTTCAGGCTGGAGACCAGGCGCGTAATGGCTGCCTGAACGATCCTGCTTTGCACAAATGTCATGATCTGCTCCATCACCATCTCACGCAGGTTGGTCATGCTCTCGACGATCTTGTCCCAGGCTGCGGCCGGGCCTTCGCGCACCAGCGTTATGACGATATCGAAGCTCCGCTCAAGCCCCGCTACTACAGGCTCACCCATAACGCGCACGAGCTTGGTACGGATGTTCTGCCAGGTCAAGCCCAGCACGCTCAGAATGAATTTAACGATTTCCTGCAGCGTAAACGCCTGCGGAATATAGATATTGGCCCCGCTCATCGCACCCGTAAGCCAGCCAATCAGCGAAGCACGCAGATGGGTCAGGAAATTTCCCGCAAACTGCTTAAGACCCCGCTTGCCCGCATTCACCAGATTTCGGACAAAACCCATCGGGTCACGGATAATCGTCTGCAACGCACCCCTTGCCCGCCGGATATAGACCATCACCTGCGGTGCGACCACCTCGAAAATGATGGTCAGTAGACCCAAAACCTGTTGCCCGGCCCAGGAAATGAATTGCCCGGCAAAATTGGCGAAAGTACCGGCAACACGGACAAAGGCACCTGGCAACGACACGATATCGGCTACCTGCAGGGAACGCAGTGCCTGCATAAAAAGCACAGGTACCTGTTGCACAAAAACACGCACACCACCCAATGTACCCTGGAACCAGGCCCAGGCACGCGCTACCGCATTGCCGCGCTGGATATTTTTCCACACCTCTCCCTGATTGATCAGTTTCATGAAGCCGCCGATCAACGTCTCAGCATTGCGCGGCACTACCGCATTGGTAATCGGATTACGGTTCAGCACTGCGCAGAGCAGATCCCAACCGCGAACTTCCGATGCCAGGCGTGCCAGCGGTGTCAGAATCGCCTCCTTGATCATATTGATGACGTCGCTGGCTAACCGCTCGGCAAAGGCCCTGATACGATTGATCGGCTCATTGAGAATCTGCTTCGCATCGTTCCAGACACCAGAGAGATTAAACACGGCGCTCCAACTCAGTGAAGCAAGGAACTGATCAATCGCAGCACGAATCGTACGGCCCGTTATACCGAGGCTGTCGATCCGCTGTTGCACCCAGGTACCAATCCGGTTGATCACACCATGGTTGTCCAATGCCTGAGTGATCAGCGCGCCACCAGGCATCAATTCGACGACGGCACGCAGGGTGTTGGCGACGTTACGCTCCACGCGCGTCATATTGATCGGGTTCACGCCCAGGATGAGGGTAAGCATCCGGAAACCAGGAATATGGTTGGCATGGTCTGCGAAATAATTCAGCGCATCGCCAATACCCAGTCGCTGTACCTGAACCGGCGAATGCTCTGTGACGGTGACCGCTTCCTGGCGCTGAATCACCTCTCTCTGCTGAATGGTATGGGTCAGCTCATGGGCGATCAGTTCAGCGCCGTCCCGTTCACTGGGGCGGAATTGGCCTTTCCCGAAGAAAATATGCTTGCCGTAGGTGAACGCCCGTGCACTCAGGCGCGCGGAAAGTCTTGCCGCCTTATCGTCAGTATGGATTCTGACCGCACCGAAATCAGCCCGGAAACGGGGCTCCATGAAACTGCGCACCCCCTGGGGAAGCGGCATGCCGGATGCCATTTCCGCCCGTATCGCCTGCTCGATATCCGGCGCCACAGTCGACGACGCCACGGCCGAGCGCTGAATAACCCGATGGGCAGATAAAGAAGATACCGCCGTATGCGCAGCAGGAGAACGCGCCAGTAAAGACGAGCCTGCTGATACCGCCTCAGCGCGGCGCCCGATGCCATGACCCTGATTTGCGATGCCCGGTGCAGGTGGAGCAGGCATTTGTATGATGTTTCTGGCGGTTACTTCAGCTTCACGTTCTGCAGAATCATTGGGGGAGGAGATGCGGGTTGCCGTCTGAATCCTGGGCGACAGTAAAGTACTCAACCGGGCAGTAGCAGGCTTAGCACCCGCTGCGGTTTGCATGTGACGATGGATTTGCGTATGGCTGCTGCTGCTCGAAACCGTCGGTGAAACCAGGCGGATCGAGGCGGATGCCTTAGCGGTATCCGCAGACCGGGTTTTGACAGCCACGCTGGTCATAGCAGCCGCCCCCGAATATAGGATGAACAGAATGCCCGGACGGAAAAATGAATCACCGGCGCTGTCATGACGCAACCTTTGCGGTATCGGCGATATCGGGCGGTATCAGCGGCTTTAGCGGACAATGCGCCCCGGTTTTCCGGTATTCGCGCTGCAATGCCGCATGCAGATGCGCATTGCGGATCGGTTCCTGCACATCCATAGCCAGCAGGCGCGCATGCATCACCACATTGCGCAACTGGCCGCCGGTAAGCTCACAACGGCAGGCCACCTCCTGCAACCAGCCGTCATCCACCGCATGGCTGCCCAGGTGCATCCGGAGAATCTGGTACCGCTGCCATTGATCCGGCGCACGGAACCGGACAATCACTTCGATACGCCGCGCAAAGGCTTTGTCGATACGATCGGCAACGTTGGTCGTAACCAGCAGAATGCCGTTGAACGCTTCGATGCGCTGCAGCAGAAAATTGGTTTCGAGGTTGGCATAGCGATCATTCGAAGAACTAACATCGGTGCGCGAAGCCATCAACGCATCGCCTTCGTCCAGCAGCAGAATCACATCCAGCTCTTCCGCCGCGCTGAAAACCTGGTCAAGGCTTTTTTCCGTCTCCCCGAGGTATTTATTGACGGTAGCGGATAAATCGACCCGATACAGATCCTTGCCCAGGGCAGACGCCAGCAAACGCGCCGCCAGCGTCTTACCGGTACCGCTCGGGCCGCTGAACAATGCACGAACCCCTGTCGAACACCCTCCGCCATGGTGCGAGGCAGCCGCCAGCGGTTCACGATAACGGCAGCGCAGCATCAATGTTTTCAGCTCCGCATGCGTCGTCTCGTCGACCGCCAGATCGTCGAGGCTGCCACGGGTTTCCAGGCGCGTTGCCAGTGTTTCCAGGCGCGCACTGTGCAGCCCCCGGCACGCCAGTTGCACATCGCGATGTTCAATCACGCTGCGGCCGTCCAACTGCGCGTAACCCAGCGCCGCCCGTGCCGCACGGCGGATATTGCCGCTGGTAAGGCAAACCGATTGCGCCAGATCATCAAGAATAGCGGGATGTTGTGCGGAAACCGTGTCCTGCCAGTGCAAACGCCGGAGAGCGGCATCCGGCATCGGAATGGTTACGGTCAACGAAGTACGCGTATCATCGCCATGAATGCCCCCATGCATGCCCATCACCACGGCCAGCGGGCCGCTGAGCAGCGGCAGCGGCGGCAAAGTCCGGTTCTCACCGGGTGACAACGCCAGTTCGATCACGGGGAAGGCATCCAGCATGACGGCGAGCACGCCCAGCAGCCGCCAGTGTGATTCCTCATTCAGCATGGCCTTATCCAGAGCATGCGCCACACTGCCGGCCAGCGTTTTCCGTCCATTCCGGCGTGGGCCGCGCACGATAAGCAGTTGCCCGGGCTGCGCCGCGAGCAGCGGCGGCAACTTGTCGCAAAGATGTGCCACGGATGGCGGGGCAATATAACGCGACAGGGGCAGCAAATCCGCCTGCGGAACGTATCGCAGCCAGGGCAATTCCGGCGGCTCGCCGCGCAGCCCGTCCCAGATCGGCGGCGGCACGGCAAGCACCCACTCAGAACCCGGCATGCCGGGATTCAGAACCTGCAACAAACCCGCATGAACCAGGCTGCGCATGGAACGGCGCACCGCTTCCGTATAATCCTGCCCCGCCGCATCGCTGCGCCACCAGGCAATCAACAGTCCTGCCGTCGGGCGGCGGCTGCCGCCGGTCACCTGCTCAAACAACACTGCAAAACGCGGATCCTCCTCCAGCAGGCCGGTGATCAACACCAGCTCCAGCTCCAACCGGCTGAGCCCGGCGCGCCGCAAGGCCAGCAACGGCAGATTCACAGTCGCCTTACTTTCCCAGGCCGAGAGCGCCGTGCGCCACTGCGCCGACGATGAATCGGCAGGCTGAAGCCGCGCTGCCAGCTCATCGGCATAATCGGCCAGGAAAGGATACGCAGTCAGCGCAGCGGCGCGATCGCCATCCATACAGACTTCGATCAGATGCGCGATGACACCGAATATCGACAACCGGAAATGCTCAGCCGCGGTCTGCGCAACGTTGCTGAACGAACGTTCGTTCGCGCTAACGGTGAAAGGAGTAGTCTGCGTATTCATTCGAAGTGAAAAGCAATCGTCCGGCCCGTAACCGGAATCCAGCCCGGATCGCGGTCCAGCCCGGCAATACGCAGCGCAATCGGCAACTCCGCCAGAGACAGATACACATCGAGCGCCGCTGCCGTGCAATGCATGCTGGCCGCATGGCAGCATACTAATCCGGCCAGTGTATCCGTCATATCATTACCCTCACCACTCTCTTCACCCAGCGCCCGGGCCAGCCGGGCGTTCAGATAAAGCAAAAACCAGCCCATCCAACGGCCAGCGGCGCTGCGCATCCTGACCTTCCGGGTAAGCTTACGCGGCTGTCTGTAGACACGCACCCGCCGTACCCCGCTCAACGCTTCATGCTGCGCACAGTGGTCAAAGGCCTGCATCAGCGGCGTCATTGCCGGATCGCGTACCGTGTCGGCTATGACAAACCCCGCTGCGTGCCATATCTGTAACCGCGTTCGTGTTGCGTAAACCCGAACCTGATCGACCTCCCCCCAGGGTTTGAGCCATTCAGCCGGTACCGTCCAGACATCCGGCACAGCAAAATCTCTGCCGGGCGGTTGCTCCAGCGGCCGACCGGCCAGGCCGGCCAGCAAACGCCACACGGCATCCCGTTCAAAAGACCGGCCAAACCAGGCTCGACCAATCAGCGCCAGCCAATCCCAGGGTGACAACGCAATGCCTGGATTACGCGGCTGAGTAAAATCGCCATACAACCCGAGCGCCAGCGCCACGTTGAGCAAATAAAAAATGCCGCCGTAGCGGGTTTCAGTAACCGATAGCAATAATTCCGCTGATTCACCAGCGATATCGCCATCACGCGGGGAAGCGGGCGTTATGAAATCCGATAACACTGTCGGGCCACTCACCGTCATCTGTTCAGTCCGAATGTCGGCCGCACCACCGGTTTGTGCGAATTGTGCAGAATTTGTTGAAACAGGCTGTTGAAACACTCCTTCATCCTGTATCCGGGAAAGCGGTTCAGCGCTGTGGCTGACCGGGGTCGTTTTGACGGGATCGAGCCCGGGTTTATCCGGCAGCGGGACAAACGGATCCGCTTTTCCCGATGCAGCTACCTCAGACATGCGCGCCGGCGCCTGTTCCAGGCATTGCATGGCCATTTCAAACGCCGCACTGCGCACCCATGCAGGCGCACGCTGCAAACCCAGTGCAACCGCCAGCAACCGCCGTTGCGGAAAAGTCAGCATGCTCGACTGTAACTCAGGGATAGTTTCAAGCAGCTTGCGGTATGTTGAAACCGAAGTCTGATGGGAAGCCGAAACCAATAAGGAGGCAGATGAACGCTGGCGAGCATCGGCCGGTGATGCATGTCCCGGCGGTACGGATGATGCAAACGATACGGACGGCGATAAAGGTCGTTTGGAATCCGCCTCATCCAGCAGCGCAGGCAACGCATGTGCCTGCGCTACCGCAGCGATCGCCTGCATCGTTTCGGCTTTATCCAAGCGGGCAACCCAGGCCACCGCCTCGCCCTGCGATGCCAGCAACGACAATACGGCAGGCAATACTTCGCCACGCGGCAACACTTCGCGACGCCACCATGCCGGTACGGAAAAATCCCCCAATACCGTCCGCCACCACCAGCGCCCGGCAAGCCGGCCGCGCAACCAGTCCCGCAGCAGGCAAGCCATCAGCTCCGATTCATCCGCGAACAGCACCGCTTCCGCTCCTGCGGTATCCGCCTGCAGCCACGGCCGCCGCGCCTGCCGTGCCTTTTGTGCCAGCTCCACTTGCACCGATTGCACAAATGCAGCGCTGCGCCCGAATGGCCCAAGATGCAACCGCGCAGCGGGAACAACCCGCTGAACAATCAATAACGTATGCGGCGGCAAACCCAACGCTGCTGGATCCATTCCCGCCAGCGCCGATTCAAAGCGCTGGCGGATGTGGATCCTGTCAAAAAGACCATAAAGGCGCACATTGTTTAAATGGAGATAATTGGATCCAATGTCGATGGGAATCATCTGAGTGAGCCCTGCACCGCCTAAATATTAAATAAAGATAGCAATCAAAACGATAATCAGTAAAATCAGAAGCCAAGCCCACCACGGCCAGCGGTGCCAGAAACCATCCTCAGTAACTGCCTCATACTTCACTTTCAAAACTGCCTTGCCATCCACAGGCACCCGAACTAGGTTAATATTGCCGCCGCTGGCAATCGGCGTCAGAGCATCGCCTGTCAGCGAATATTCCCAGCGTTTGACCGGTCCTTCGTGAGACAGTACATGGCTGTAACTGTCAGCCTCTTCAAAGATCGAGTAACTGGTACCACCCAACGATAACGTCTGCCCCGTACGCCGAAAGGCACTAGTAATTGAAATCCAAGTATTCATTGGCTCTTTCGAGCTATTCCAGCGCCCGAATATCGCTTCTGCCAATACCGGCGCGGTCTGGCCCCATTGCCCATATGTATCCTTTCCCATCTCATGAGTGCTGGCCTTGAGCCGAACATCAGGCCTACCATCATCCGATTGTTGTTTCTTAGAA
>JAHBZZ010000020.1 GCA_019635215.1 Nitrosomonas sp. | reverse complement strand
AGCTTTAAGCCGACAGCGCCCTAGTTTTTAGTGATTCCAGAAAATATGAACTTCTTCGAAAGCCGTTTCTATGGTGTAAATATCACCGCTTAATTCTACATCCCGACCCATACGCTCATAGTCGATATAGTAAGCCAGGTTTTCAGGAATCTGTGAGGTCTCCTCGCTCAATTCTTCAGCAAAATCAGCCAGTGATTTATAACAGCCGCAATAATTTTCTTCTGCCGCCGTTCTGGCTTCCCCTAGGTCGCCGCCGAAATTGTTTAGCAACTCCCCGCCAAAATCCGGGTATTCCTCAATGAAGCAGGCTATTTCATGCGCTGTTTTAAGCCCTTCATATTCGCTTAAAGCGTAGCCGTCAAACCCTTCATAGTCATGAATGGCGTATTCTTCCGCGAAACCTGCCGGGCTTTCAGCCAGCATTTGATTAACCTGTTCCTGGATATCGTCCAGATCATCAGTAGCATTGATCCAAACGCCATGAAGCTTGCCGTTATTGTAAGCCGCCAAATCTGCAACATAAATTTTGATATCTGCATTCATAGTCTTTTCTCCTTAATTCGGTGTTGAGGTTCTAAGCGAAGCGTTTTGCATCGCGCGCGAACCTCTGCCGACTAGGGCGACTAAGGCGGGCGTGAAAAAGTCCAGAAAAATTGCGGAGGGTCTGCCCCACGTTAGTGGATCAGGCGGAAACCGTCATTTTTCTTGACTTTGAGGGGAACGAGAACCCCTCCATTTGTTTTGAAACAGGCGCACCTTCTGGTGCGTGAAATTTTTTCTTGAATAATTGCAACACTGGCAGGCTTTTACTGCCACGCACTCAAGCAATCAGCTTTAACCGCCTTCTATTAAGAAAGGCGCACTGATCTCAACCTTTTATAAATCCGAAAAATTGCACAGACGATAAATGAGAGCTGCAAGCGCTGGTTATCGCGCTTCTCCATATATTCCGACCATAGGTGCAGTTTTTCATCATCTGCACGCCACCGGCCTCATCAAAGGCCGCGATGGACGCGACCTCCAACATCAGGAGGTAAAAATGAAACTGATTACAAGATTTGAACTGGCAGCAAAAAGCGAAACTGAGCTTTATGCCTTATTGAGAGAAGTTTTTAACGAACTTGCCAGAAATCAGCCCGGCAGCTATGAACGCAGAAATGCTTTGGCATCAATCGAGAATATTCAAAATGAATTGGCTTCAAGAGCACCATACCTTTGATATGCCTTCAACCAAAAGCGAATATTCAAGTGATTTGAGAGGAGTGGAGGAGTGTTAGCTCCGATCTAATCTGACAGTTTTCGGTTAGCTTATTCATTTTTGTTATGGCCCTCTATCAAAGGGACTTCTAATCCCTCAATTTCTTGAAGTGCGCGTCCTGCTATTCCTTGTAAATCGCCGTACATGCCCACGGTAGTTTCAATGACACCTTGAATTTGAAATTCACGTTTAGACCACAGCCGGGTCATTGCTTTTTTTTCCCGGTCTAGGTCAGCTTGCATGTCAGAAAATTTTTCAACAATTGCCTCTACACGATGGCGAAAGCGTGGGCCAGTAAGGTAATCGTATACCAATTCCATTTTGGTCTGTTGACCTTCTTGGGATTTTTTAGAATTTGCTACTTCAATTAAGGTTTGGCGCAATGCAATTGCAAGCGGGACAACATATTCAGGAGAAGAAATCCATACCCCATCAATTTGGTTAAAACTTGAAATATCCTTTGGTAGGGTCTGGGTAATCAGGATGGAAATTTCCGCTTTCGCTGCACGCTGATCGCTACGTAATTTGGCAAGCCAACCGTCGCTCCAATTTTTCGTGCGTTTTGATTCCCATAAAATCGATCCGCATGTAAGTCCCATAGGTGATACAACGCGCTGTACAACGTCTCCGCCAAATTCTCCCTTTGCAACAGGTTCAATAATATCAAAGGGGAATTTGGAACGAAGAAGCTTTTCCAATTCCAACTCCAAAACCTCCCCTTGAAGTTGTTGTGATCCTTGCTCTGATTTGCGTTTTAACTCTTCAATTTGACGCTGCATTGAAGCGATTTGTTCTTCTTTCTCAGAGACTTTTAATTTTAGATTGTCTTCGGCCTCTCTTTTTGCTTTTTCTCTAACATCAGCAAGGGCTGTTTGTACACGTTTCTCAATTGTTAAGTCCAGTTCCCGTTTTGCATCATCCAATTCCCGTTGCTTTTTTAAAAGATTTGCTTGTGATTTTTGCGCTTCTGCAAGTTTTTCATTTCGTTGTTGTAGTATCTCTTGAAGTTCAGCCACCTCTTTTACTTTCGTATCTAAATCCGAAGCAATGGCAGCTTTAGCCTTTTTTGCTTCCTCCGCTGCAATGGATGCACGTTCCGCTTTCAACTTTTCAGACACTTTTTCGTCAATTGCTTTTTGTGCTTCTTCTACATTTTTTTGTTGAACGCGCAGCTCTGCTTCCCTCTTTGAGAAAGCAGACTCTTTTTCTGCAATTTTTGCTTCATATTCCTTGCGCGTAGCTTGAACAATGGGGGCGGCCAGCGACTCTGTTAGTTTTATTTCGGTTGAGCAATTTGGACAGGTAATTGTTGGTTCAATCATGATGATGCCTCCTGTAATTGTATATTGCCTGCAATTTTTTCGGTTTGGTGGTTGTCATCTACAATTCCCATCATCATATTGTAATGCCCAAGGTGATTGGATTTCTCAAAAATGCTCCGAAAAACCTCCAGATATTTATCAATAGTTTGATCGTCGCACGTTATATACAGATCATCATTTGTAAAATGCGATCCGTCATTTATCCATGACATCAAAGAGCAACAGATTATTTTTTCCTGCCCGTCAAACTTATTGATGATCTCATTGTTATCAATGCCGCCGAGAATTTTAAAATAGTTCTCAATAATTCGTCGCAAGACATTCTGAATTGTTAAACTTGACCTGTTTTGATCTCGAATTTCATTCCAGAGTAATTCATAGGAAGTCTTAATGGGGTTATTTTCATGACGCTCTACAGTCGAGAATTTATTATGTTTCTTGATGATCCAGAAAGTTTCATCTTTTAAGGCAGTATCATTGCTACGCTTTTTATAAAAGCTTATCTCTTTGTGAAAATAGATATTATGAGTAAGAACAAATATTTGTTTGATATGGCCTGTTTGAGAACGTACTTCCTCAAAAAGACCCTTAATAAGATTGCTAACAATAAACAAAATATCGCTGTCTAGACTCGAAACAGGATCATCAAAAACAACAATACGGTCTTCTGTTATGCCGCTTTCTGTGTTGCTGCCTTTCAGTAAGTGGTAAAAATATAAAAATGTGACAAAGGTTTTTTCACCTTCGCTTAGCGTTTCTTCTACATCTTCCCCGTTTGGGCGCACTATTTTGTAAAAGCCGTTTTTTTCAGACTCTGAAAGAGAAAAACTGGAAAACCCAAAAGACAGCAAGAGCTTGTTGATTTCATCAATCGTGGGTTTAATGCTCGTAATTTTCCTCTCAAACTCTTTTATTTCGTCAGATTTGTTTTTCTTTTCTTGCTCTAGATTTTTTATATCGGATTGTAGGATTGCAATTGCTGTATCAAGCCCATTTTTTTTGGTGGCATAAACGTCATAAGCCTGCTTGTTTTCTTCAACAATAAAGCGCCATATTTGAGAAATTAAAGTTCTCTTCTCTTTGGATAGATTATCTATCGTGGCATTATGTTCTTTGGCCTTTGCGTTGGCTGCCGTAATTTCAGCAGCTATTTCATCCATGACATCTTGCAGCGTCTCAAGTGCTACGATTGTGCTGGCCTCTTTTTTCTTACGGGCAATGTGCTGTTTGTTTGCTCTTATGCGCGCCTCAAATACATCTTTGTGTGCTTGGATTTTATCGCAATCCAGATATGTTGGTTTCGCGCTTAACAACCCATCTAGGCGCTGTAAAATGGTTTCAGAAAACGTGCTATAGTTTTCTGACAGTGTTTCAATGGCGGAAATATCATTCAAAAAAGCATCATTAAAATATTCTTCCAAACTATCTGCGAAGGCGGAATCTGTTTTTTGCTGACAAAAAGGACAATATTCGTCGTTCTGGTCGTAATAAGTCCGGCCTTGTTTAACCCAGTCACTATTCCCTAGCTTCTTAATCATAGCGGCGATATCGACATCATCTTTGCCGACAACTTTTTTGGATAAAATTTCCGTACTCTCAAGAGCAATCAGGTCATTGTACAGAATGGGAGGAGTAGACTCTTCTTTAGTCAAGTCATCCGCAAAAACTGTTTTTGCTTTTTCCTTCAATTCCTCAAGAGAAAAAAGGGCAGCATTATTGTTTTCGGTTTCTTTTAGAAGACGTGTTTTGAATTTTTCTTTTGTTAAATCACCCTTAAAAGCGTCCTTAAAAATATCCTCATATTTTTTCTTATACGTCCAACATTGTTCTGAGAATTCTTCTTTCAGAGTCTCTAATTCCGCGCTCTTTCCGCCATTTCCATCTTCGCCCTGAAGAGTTTTTTTCTTACCCTCGATTTTTGTAATGATGCCATCACGCTCTTTTTTTGCAGTGTTAATATTCTCAGCAATACTGGCATCATGTTCCCCAAGAGTAAAAATTCCTGCTATTTCTTTGTCTGGATTAAAGTTTCGTGTAATGAAGTCACGATTATAGACAAGTGTTTTTATCGGTGTTCCAGCTTTCCATGTAAGATTGCAATCAGGGTATTGTTCCTGATTGTTAATAACTCTAGATATAGTCGTTTTTCCAGAACCGTTAGGGCCATACAAGAAATTAATCTGTTTAAGATCACTAATATGCTGCCCAGTTTCATCAAAGCTTGCTTCTTTTTTTATAAGAATATTTTCAATCATCGTATTCAAAACTCCTTAAGCAAGGCATTTTTGCGGCATAAATTTAAAAGAAAATGATTAACTTGGCTCGAATGTTGTCATTTAAATCAACAACCTCAAACATCATTCAAATAATAATAAGCCATCCCATCAAGCCGTTCTTTCACTTTTTCCCAATGCGGCATCACCTGTTTCATGAGCCGGTAAAACTGTTCGGAATGGTTATGTTCCGCAATATGGCAAAGTTCGTGCAGCAGCACATAATCAATGCATTCCCTGGGTGCTTTTACCAAATGGGGATTGATCGTTAATTGTCCTTTGGGTGAGCAGCTGCCCCATTGGGTTTGCATGGATAATAGTCTTATCGGTGGTTTTTCTTTTACCCAGAGCGTTTGCGATAGCACTTCATCCAGCCTGCGGTCGAACACTTCTCTGGCTTTCGCCTTGTACCAGTCAAAGAGCAGTGATCTAATTTTCTCGGATTGAGGCGTTCTGGTTTTAACTTCCAGTACGCCGCGCAGTAGTTTGACTTCCGGCGCTGATCTGGGTGCTTCATGAACTTTCAACACATGTCTGCGTCCCAGATAGAAATGACTTTCACCGCTCACATAACGGCGCGGTAGGATATCCTTCCGTTGGTCTTCAAAATAGCGCATTTGCCGGTGAATCCATCGTGCTCGTTTTTTGACAGCCTGGATAATTTCATCATCAGAAACCAGTGGTGGGGCATGCGCCACCACGCGGCAGTCGGGGTGGACTTTGATCAGTACTTTCGGCGTATCGTTTGAGCGGGGTTCAATAGCAAATTCTATGGCACTATCACCATATTGAATTGAAGCTGTTCTTTGTCTAGTGGGATAAATCATGATTTGTTCAATCCCTCCCGCACCACTTGTACAATCCGTTCGATCATCGCTTTGGCCTGATCCATGCCGGAGCCAACCTTTTTGCATTCGGCAAAAATCATCGGCAGGAGGTTTTTACGGATTTCCGCTTCGATGTTTTGTGGATTGATCGAATGCTCTGCAACGGCGTTGGTGATGATCTTATCGACCTTGAATGAGAGCTCCACCCAGCGGTCGGAGGTTGTCTCGTCAATCGAAGCAAGGTTTTCACCGATCATCATTTTCAACACACCGTAATATGCTTGCGCATGTTTATTATCGGCGAATTTGTCCGGCAGGCCTTCGACTTCGCGTTTTTCGACTTTTTCTTCAAATTCCCGAAATAGCATATATTGCTTGAGCGGATGATCGAATAACGCTTCGGCTTCTTCGATAATCTTTTTCAAGAGCCTAGAAAACACTTCCTGCGCATAAGGATCATCGCGCAGATTCTGTTCGATCATGCGTGTGATACGGGTTTTAATAATATCGGTTTCATTGCGAGTTTTATCATCTGACCATTCTTTGGGATCAGCCGCCTTGCCCATTTTGTTGACTTCATAAACCCCTTCAGGTTCTCTGACTTCCACGCCGACTACATGCTTATCCATCAGCTTTTTGATCTGCGCGGCATATTCATCGTAATCGACCGATTCACCGGCATCGGTTTTGGCGAGCTGTCTCAGCGCGGTGAACTGCTTGACCGTTTCCTTGTAATGCCTGCGGTCGTTCTCAGAAAAACTCTTGTCTTCGTAGAAGGTGGCCGATTGCAGCGCAATCTTAAGGCAGTTGGTGAACTCACTGAGGCGGTCATAAAAATCCTCACGGATTTTCTGGTTCACGTCGATCATTTCGCCATTACGTTCCTGCATTCGTGGCACAATGACCTGGCGCAGTTGCTCGATGTCACCCTTGTTTTTGACATCCTTGAAGATCGCCCATAAATCCGCATATAAACGCGGCAGCTTTTTATACTCGGTGCTCATTTGCTGATAGAGCCCTTCGATATCGCTGATATCAAAGCCGCCTTGCGTGCGGCTGGCTAAATCTTGGTATTTGGCGATGGTGGTATCGAGCTCCGCCAGAATGCCGCGATAATCAATCAGCAGGCCGAATTGCTTCTTGGGATGCAGGCGGTTGACGCGTGCAATAGCCTGAATCAGGTTGTGTTCCTTGAGCGGTTTGTCGATATAGAGCACGGCATTTCGGGGTTCATCAAAACCCGTCAGCAATTTATCGACCACGATCAGGATTTTAAGATCGTCATCGTTTTCAAACCGCTCGACAATATGCTTCGTGTAATCTTTTTCATCCTGCTTGCCGACATGTTCATTCCACCATTTTGTCACTTCGGGAATGCCGGATTCATCCACGTCCACATTACCTTCGCGCGTATCGGGCGCGGACATGACAATTGCCGATTCAAACAAGCCCAGCTCATCCATGAACTGCTTATATTTGATCGCCGATAACTTGCTGTCACAGGCGAGTTGGCCTTTCAGTCCTTCATCAATATTTTTGACAAAATGATTGGCGATATCATAGGCAATCAAGCGGATGCGGTCTTCGGATTGATAAAGATGGCCTTTTTTGGCGAACTTCTTCTTAAGATCGGTCTTTTGCTCGTCGGTCAGTCCTTCAGTGATGCGTTCAAACCAGCTGTCAATCGCGCGTTCATTAACATCCAGATCGGGAATGCGCTCTTCATACAACAGCGGCGTGACGGTTTTGTCTTCCACCGCCCGCTGCATGGTATAGGCATGGATAATCGGGCCGAATTTATTGGTGGTTTTGTCGTCCTTGAGCAGCGGCGTACCGGTGAAGGCAACAAAGGCCGCATTGGGCAACGCCCGGCGCATGCGGATATAATTCTCGCCACCTTGACCGCGGTGGCCTTCATCGACCAGCACGATAATGTCTGAGCTGGGGTTGTGGCATTCCGGCATTTTGGCGGCGATGGCGAATTTATTGATGATCGTGAAAATAATGCGCTCGGTGCCTGTGGCAATCTGCTCGGCCAGCCGTCTGCCGGAAGTCGCCATTGCAGCGGCCTTGTCTTTCTTGCTCGCCAGCTCTCCGCCGGTACTGAATGTTTTACTGAGCTGGCCTTCCAGATCAACACGGTCTGTAACCACAACAATGCGGCATTGCTTCAAGGATTCATGCAGGATCAGAGCCTTGGATAAAAATACCATGGTGAAGGACTTGCCTGAGCCGGTGGTATGCCAGATCACACCGCCTTGGCGTGCGCCTTGCTTGTCTTTGGAGTTGATACGTTCAATCAGACGCTTGATCCCGAAAACCTGCTGATAACGCGCGGCGACCTTGCCGACCTTTTTGTCAAACAGCACGAAGTATCGCGTCATTTCCAGCAACCGATCAGGAGAAAGCAGGCTGATCAAAAGCCGGTCTTGCTCGGTCACGGCCAGTTCTCCGCCAGCAATCAGATTTTCATACCATTTCTGATCCTGACCTGGCCGATGCGAAAACAAAGCAGCCTTGGCCGATTCGTCCAATACCTTGTTTTTAACCGCGTAGAATTCGGGCTCGCGGATATCTTCCTCGCGCCAGCGCGTCCAGAACTTAATCGGTGTGCCTTGTGTGCCGTAACGCCCGTCTGCGCCGTTAATCGAAAACAGCAATTGCGTGTAGGCAAACAAATGCGGAATTTCATCATTGCGCTGGTTGCGCAGGTTTTGCGAAATGCCTTCGTCTATCGTCGGGCCTTTGCCCGCGTGGTTGTCCGGGCGTTTGGCTTCAATCACGGCCAACGGCAGGCCATTCACAAAACAAACGATATCTGGTCTGCGGTGATCCACGCCGCCGGTACGCTGCACGTTGTATTCCTCGGTAAACAAGAAGCTGTTATTGGCCGGATTATTCCAGTCGATAATTGGAAGCGTCGGATTGGTTTTCTTGCCGTCGACAAATTCCTTGACCGAAATGCCATAGAGCAAATGGTTATAGATTTTCTCATTGGCCACGCCCAAACCTTCATTCAGAGCCGGACTGCACAGCTCGGTAATGACATTATCAATCGCCTGCTCGGAAAAGGCACGTTCCTTCCCGGCATAGAAATAGCGGCGCTTACGCAGCTCATCGCGCAACACCTCACGCAATACTACCTCACTGGTTTTGCCGTCCCGCGCCGACAGGGCTTGCTCCGGCGACAGAAAGTGCCAGCCCAGATTGTGCAGTAGCGTGAGCGCCGGAATCTTGGCGCTGTATTCTTCCTGGAATTTTGGGATTAGTGTCATTGCTTGCTTCCCCATACATTTGCAGACGAGGAATCAAAAAAAACTATATCCAGTGGATATCTCTCATTTCTTTGCGCCGCCAATCCGTTGGCACGATTTATTATTAGGTTGTTTCCTTCGCTACCAGGATCACCGTATATTCCCACATAGAGTTTTTTGAATTTGCCGTACCCGATTTTCTTTAGAATATGATCGTCATTTTTGGCCATAGAGTGGCCAAAAATAAAGAAACAGGGTTTTTGTTGATTTACGTTGCCGACGAAGCTTTTAAAGCTGTGGTGCAAATATGCATTATGACGAATTTTATTTTTCTTCTGAGCGCTTGTTCCTTCCGCAACAAATAACGGGAAGTAACCCCGTTCTAATGATGTCCTAGCTTGCTGAACTAAAGGCTGACCGCTACGATTCCAAGTATATTTCTTTAAATCTGAGCCTGAATCGAATAAATGTAATGCGCCGTGCAAATAGTGAACACGTTGTCCCTTTGAACCGCTATCACCTTGCCATACAACATAGTCAGCATCAAAATCATCCTCATCATTGCCAAATCCGTCGTTAGTATCAAGATTGATCGGATCATCAAAGGGCATATCGTCATGCATTAATGTCCAATAAAGTAAAAGATCATAATTTAATGTGTAAACTTGACCGCCATTATTACTATCCCCCAGAAAGTAACTTAGGAATTTTCGGCAGGCCCAAAATTTCTCATCTGGAATTGCAAGTGGATTTTCGGGATGATTGCCTGCAATAGTAGTAACAAGTAAATCCTTTAATTGTTGTGCATGAAGTAGCATTAAAGAGGCTGTTGCTTTTGCTTCTGGAAGATATACTGGCAATATTTTTGCGCCATTCTCCATTGATTTAATAGAAAGCTCAAAATCTTGAGTTTTTAAAGCATCAAAAACCCTGCGTGCTTCCGACATGCCATCAAAATCAGCTTCTCCGAAGAGTGAGGCATAATGAAAAATATCCGCTCTGCAACCAATACTAAAACCATTACCCAACAACAAATGACGTTTTGAGAATCCGTTAGAATTGGAGTCAGCGATTGCTTCTCCAAAAGACATGATTTCAGGCACGGATTGCCTCCTTTTCGGGGATTTCCTCCTCATCCATCTTCACGCGGCGTTTGCCGGTGAGGAGCTGTTGCATCAGCGCTTTTTTCTCCTGACGGAGGCAACCCAGTTTTTGTTCAAGAATTTCAATTTCTTTGTCAGCAGCGGAGAGGACAGAGGCGATTTTTTGTTGTTCTTCAGTTGATGGAAGCTTGAAAGGAAAGCTGCATAGCGCATCAAAGCCAACCGAGTCTCGAACCGATCCCTGTGTACTCGAAAGAATCCTTTGTTTCGCCTCATTTGAGGACATCCAAACAAGAAAATAATTACTGTTTAGTAAGTTTTCTTTAATACGGAAAACAACATACATTGGGCTGAGAATACCCACATCGTAGGCGTTCAATCTAGCAAATGATCCAACGTTTAAGCGTGATGGGTTGTATCCAAACTGTCCTTTTCTGACAATTTTATAGTTACTAACATTGTCACTAGCCACTCGCTTAGAAAATTGTTCTTCAGGTAGAACAAAACCATTTCGATTTGTGACGCTTAATACTCGATCAATAGCGGAATCTTTATTTCGCTCTTTCCCTTCGACTAAAACATTTTTCAAACGGATTTCCTTCCACTCCCCACTAAAACCGGGGAGGCGTTTTTTGCCGGTGAGGAGTTGTTGCATGAGGGCTTTTTTTTGCTGATGGCTGTTGTTCAGTAGCCTTTCCGTGACCTCAATCGCCCGATCCCATGTGGAAAGAATTCTGGCGATTTTCTTTTGTTCCGGGAGAGGTGGTAACGCTATTTTTATAGCCCCGAGATCACTTCTATTTACTTTTGGCATTCCCGTCCTCATGGAAACTGCCACAGCATAATTTACAAAAAGTGGGCTCAACATATAGTATATAGTAAGCTAAAAAATCTATACTGAGCTCCTTCGGGTTTTTTGCCCATATTGGATACATGTCAGCACTGCATACACCTTTGAAATTTGGTCGACAGAGTTTATTAAGATTTGGGCGAATTTTTGAATAAACGAGAGAGTTTTCATCAAACTCATATTTCCCAGAGATGAGTCCTAAATTTTTACAGATATCTGTTCCTAATATTTGTCCTGTATCTGAAGCAATATTTTCAGGTCCAATATGACGCATGCTTAAGTAAGGTTCTACTTTGGGGTCTACTTGACCATTGGCTAGGTCAGTGATTTCTTCAAAACGATGTTGTGACCACCCCTCAGGAACATTCATTTTTAGTTCCTTGCTTTTGGGTTTCAAATTCTTTGGCCATTTTTTCCAGCGTCTCGATATCTTCTTCATCGGCTGCAACGACCTCAGCTTCCTTCCGCTTGGCATCGAATGCATCATAGCGGTCGGCGGCCAGTTTTTGCGCTACGTCCATTTGTACTTTACCGGCATGGGTCAGAAGATCGCGCTCGTTAAATTTAAGGAATGCGTCTAGCTTATCCGCCCATTGTGCCATCGTCACAGGCTTGCGCCGCTTGGCCTGATCTTCCGCATAATCCAGATACATGGTGACGATGCGGTTTAATTCTTCCACTTCATCTTTATTCAGGTAGTTTTTGGCCACGCCGACATCGCCTTTGCGGACGATAGCGCCTTTCCATGACATCACGCCCATATTGGGCTTGTCCGGATCGCTGCGCCCTTGGATGAGTTCTGCCGCCGTGTGCCCGGTAACAGCCCAGAGCATTTTGTTTTGCACTTTTTTGAAAAACAGTTGCGCCTGATCTGATGATTTATCGTAGTCTATGGCGGTGGTGTAGATATCTTTGACCTTTTGATAAAACCGTTTTTCCGAGGCGCGAATATCACGGATACGGGCAAGCCATTCATCAAAATAGTCCCACTTGTCGGCTTGCTTCAGACGTTTGTCGTCCATCGCGAAGCCTTTGACAAGGTATTCTTTCAGGACAATATTGGCCCATTTACGAAATTGCACGCCGCGCGGAGAACGCACGCGATAGCCGACGGCTAAAATAGAATCCAAATTGTAGAGTTTTGTGTTGTATTGTTTGCCGTCTGCGGCAGTTGTCAAGGATTCCTTGACAACTGAATGCTCAATCAATTCGCCGTCTTCAAAGATATTTTGAAGGTGCAGGCTGATATTCTGTTTGGACGTATCGAATAGCTCTGAAAGCTCTAACTGAGTCAGCCAAACCGTGCCGTCTTCGGCGCGAAGGCTGATTTCTGCCTGGCCGTCATCGGTCTGATATAGAATTAATTCACCGGAGCTCATTCCACATACCCCAATTCTTTCAAATAGCCATCCATTTCTGTTTCCAACGTGGCCAGTTGCATTTTGAGTTCTGCGCGTTCCTTGCGCACGGCCATGAGGTCGATTTCCTCTTCCTCCTCAAACGTATCGACATAGCGCGGGATGTTGAGGTTGTAATCGTTTTCCTGAATTTCCTCCAGGTTGGCCAGATAGGCGTATTTATCAACACTTTCACGGGCGCGGTAAGTGGCTACGATTTTGTCGATATTTTCCGGCGTGAGCAGGTTCTGATTTTTCCCCGCCTTGAATTCTCGGCTGGCGTCGATGAACAGGACGCTGTTATCGAGTTTGTCTTTTTTGAAGATCAAAATCGCCGCCGGTATGCCGGTGCCGTAAAAAAGCTTTTCCGGCAGGCCGATGACACAATCGAGTAGATTTTCCTCAATGAGTTGTTGGCGGATTTTACCTTCTGAACTGCCGCGAAACAGCACGCCATGGGGTACGACCACACCCATACGCCCGGTTTTGGGTTTGAGCGTTTCGATCATATGCAGGATAAAGGCGTAATCGCCCTTGGTCTTGGGCGGCACACCCCGGCGGAACCGCCCGAACGGATCATGTTCGGCCTTGTCATGCCCCCATTTGTCGAGACTGAACGGCGGATTGGCCGTCACTATATCAAAATGCATCAGCCCGCCATTTTTATCCAAGAGCTTCGGATTGCGGATGGTGTCACCCCATTCGACTTTGTGATTATCCTCGCCATGTAGAAACATGTTCATCTTGGCCAGTGACCAAGTGGAACCAATGGCTTCCTGACCATAAAGTGCGTATTTTTTGCTGTTGAACCGGTCACGTACCTTACGCCCGCATTTCATCAGCAAAGAACCGGAGCCGCAGGCGGGGTCACAGATCGTGTCGCCTTCCTGCGGGTCGAGCATTTCCGCGATGAGGTCGGAGACTTCAGGCGGCGTGTAGAATTCCCCGGCCTTTTGTCCACCACCGGCGGCGAACAGTTTGATCAGATATTCATAGGCATTGCCGATGACATCCAGCGAACCCACGCGGCTAGGCCGTAAATTGAGTTCAGGCTTGGCAAAATCTTCCAGCAAGTGGCGCAGGATGGTGTTTTTCTGTTTTTCCTCGCCGAGCTTGTCGGTGTTGAAGCTGATATCCTGAAACACCGACTTTGACGCATCGCGCAGTTTGGTGCCATTGGCTTCCTCCAGCGCGTGCAGCGCTTGATCAATGCGCTCGCCGTTGCAGGGTTCATGGCGTTTTTCATACAAGGTGTAGAAGCTGGAGCTAGGCGGAAGGACGAAACGTTCATTCTTCATCATCTCGTTAATCAGTTCCGGTTCATCGCCGTATTGTTTTTTGTATTCGTCATAGTGATCTTGCCAGACATCGGAGATGTATTTCAGGAACAGCATGGTCAGGATAAAATCCTTATAGGTGTCGGCGCTGACCGTGCCGCGGAAGGTATCGCATGCCGCCCACAGGGCTTTGTTGATTGCGTCCTGATTAATCGGTGTGTTCATGATTGTGATTTCCTGTGCGAATTTACTGTTTGTGGAGTTTTACCCGCCATCAGGTCTCTGGCAAGGGTATGCATTAATTTATCCGCGTTGTTGATCAACTCAGCATATAGTTTTTTTTCTTGCTGTATAGCTTTATGCAATCCGAGAATTTTGTGTTGTGTTTCCAAAGGTGGAACGGTGATTTCAGCTTGTTCCAGCATTGAGCGCCGGATGCTTTTGGTGACTGAGCCTTCTGCCGCGCTATCGAAATATTTTTGTAAAGGTCGTTGATTGAGCTGCCAGACCAGAAAGGCAGGTAAGAGTGAAGGATCGGTTGCGCGCAAAATATAGAAGTGTGGCGCGCAAATGACTTGTTTGTCCGTTTCCTCAATAAGCACCGCGTAGTTATAGGAGCCGCGGGCAACAAACAATATTTCACCCGGTACGAGCCAATCGGGTTGTTTTTTACCGATCACTTCGGTTTCAATCACGCTGCCCCAATTCACGCCACCTTCCGGGGAAACATCTTTCATCTGGATAGCGTAAATACCGCTACCGGGTTTTTCCGGTATTTTTCCCCTGAAAGGGTGCCCTGAAGACACGGTGACGGCATGGATCAGATTCAAAATAATTTCCTTCATCAACAATGATGCGAAATATTAGAATCGAAAGCGAATCCAATGTCAAGAAAAATATTTGCATCATAAAAGATGATGCATTAATAAGGTTAAGCCGATGCCAAATAAACAGGGGTAGATAGCTGATGGCGAATAAGTAGATTGAGGCCAAAAACGATCAATCGTATTTTCCGACTAAAAAGGTGGCTCTTCCTTTTCCCAGCGATGGCGTTTAACTTGAAAATCACTAGAAGAAAATTTAACAGAGTTGATAATATGTACCCATATGTTATCCGTATCTATTTTTAAGGTAGGCTCATCGAATTCTGAATCTGATAATGGCCATTCCAAATCAAGCGGCCATTCTTCACCTTCTTCTTTTATATTTTCATCTTTTTTAGGCGGTACTTCTTCTGTCACACTATATTCTGGCTCCGGCCCGTCTTTATACATTTGCCATAGTTTGGCATGTAACTCCGTTCCTTCCGGTAAATTTAGCTTTTCAACCTTTGATGCTTTGTGAAATAGCACCACATTCAGAGAAGTTGCTGCTACTTGTGCGGAAGGGAAAATGATACCGTCAATTTGTGGATCAGATTCAGTAGATAGAAAATCTGCAATGGCTTGAGTCGCCAAGTATTCAAAGGCTTCATCATCAGGCATAACTGGCCTTGTAATTTTTTCACATAGCTTGTTGAGAAACGCCGCTCTTTCAAGTCTGTGAATAAAATCAGGATCAAAAATGCTGCCCTTTACTGTGACAAAATCCAATGCGGTCAAATCAAGTAGATTCAGAGAACGCGTGATCTCAAAACGTGCAACAGCAACCTGGCTACCTACAGGCGGCCTTACTTCGGCAAGAGCGACATCTGGATTATTGGCTCCATAAAAAACGGAAATGCCATGAGCGTTCATGCGACCAGCTTTTGCAAACGGGGACGGAGGACTGCCTAAATGAAGATCAGGACGCATTAAGGCGGTTTTTAGTTTGTCATCTGATTGAAAGACTCTGGCGCGAAAAAGCGCTGGCATATCGGTATCGGGCCCAGCATTTACAATAATAGGGCGACCATCCTTAGTGTCCATTTCACAAATATTTTCAAACACAGATTCCAGATATTTCAGTGCCGTATTACTAAAAAAATGGGCTTCTGTTTTTATAGATTCTTCAAAGTTACGCCATTCTTCATGCCATGCAGTATCGCCTACACCTTTTTCCTCATAATAAGAATCCGATAAAAAAGGTGTTTCTTCTCCGGCTGCCAAGGCATCAAAGTCTCCATGCCGGTTTTCGAGGATAATTTGAATATCATTAGCCGCATCCTCTGGTATGTCGGCAGAATTCATAATTGCGTATTGTACGGACTCTCCATCGCGATCCCAGTCATAATCACTTTCTTTGTCTGACATTCGGGAATATTGCCAAGCTGATGGTTCATTGGCTGTTTGCACATAATGTTGTTCAAAGGCAATATCAATGCGTTCTGCTATGTCTTCGATTAGATAACTTTTAGCGATTTGACCGCAATATGAACATTTCCGTTTTTTTCCTTCTGATTTTATCTCAGCACTGAGGTAGCTTTCCCCTACACAATGGTGACAAAGATTTTTAGCACATAATTCATCATCATTGTCAGCCATATCCACCTTTCTATTTTCGTTTTACCAAAGTACAAAAAATCAAATATCTCAGCAGAATTTTACTCGTGTCTGAATAGGCAGAGACTGCTTACATTGAGAGACAAGTATTGCAATTGAGATTTCGCCATTTCCATTCCAAACTAAAAATAATATATTTTCTACTTGTTTAAAATTTATAGGCATCAAGAATACCATTCACTAGCGTAACAATGGTCGTGATTGAGCGGCGAAACGCTTACGGCATCCAATCGGCGCACGGTTGGTCAAGGTTTCCAAAGGGCACTGAAAGCTCTTTGGTCGATGGGGGTTCAGGGGGAGAGCGAAGTCTCCCATTGACCATGGGGGTTTTGGGGGTAGCTTGGAGGCTCCCCCAAATGGTGATTGAACGGCCACACGTTCTCTGGTGCATGAAGGCTCGATGCCGATAATGCACCACATCAGCGCTTGCCTGAAAATTTTGCAGTGCAATATTTGAAGTTTAGCGCGACCGAGAGGGATGCAACGGGAGAGCGGCAGCGTCTCCCTTGCCAAGATGGCGTTGGGCTAGAAAATGGAACATTTTGTAGTACAACGCACATCTTGCAGTCATCCTAAACCCACCGGGAGCGGTTTTTATTGTGCGGTTGCTTACATGCGTATAGCTGAGATGTTGCAGTGAGCGTTGACGGATGACGGATGACGGGTCTGAGGAACTATGCTCCGATCATAAGAATTTAGCAATAGAGCGTAGGACATTCCATTTGCGTAGCCACCTGTGGATTTTTCAGGTGGCATGATCGGAAGCGATAAGCTGTAGGTCATGGGGGCGGGGTTAGCGGCCGATGATTTTCCGTTGCGCCATCGGAGCATAGTTTGAAAATCATTCGGGGGCATTAACAGCTATGGGTTTGAGTCCTGCAACGGTCATTAACAAATTACGATAATGATTTCGTAAAAAACCGTCCTTCGATATTCGAAGGACGGCGGCTGATTTTAGAAAATATATGCGAATGTCGGGGGTAACGCTTCATCAAGCAAAGTAATCAGCTTTTCGGGTAAATAATCACGTGGGTTATCGTAACCAAGCGTAACATCATTAGGGATCAGTTCTATGCCATCTTTTTTGATTGATGTAATGATCGTATTGTGGAATCCCCAACCGTCGGCTTCCACGCGATATCCCAGGTTTTCTAAAACATCTTCGACTGTATGTGTTTCAATCTGACCATCACCATCACCATCACCATCACCATCACCATCACCATCACCATCACCATCACCATCACCATCACCATCACCATCACCATCACCATCACCATCACCATCACCATCACCATCACCATCACCATCATCAAAACCAAATTTGTTGAAAGCATCAGCCCAATCCCAGTGATATTTACCACTGCATACTCTACATGTTGTACAAACCATGATTTTATCCTTTCCTTGTCTTAAGAAAAGAGTGGCCTATTGGCCACCCCCTTACGCTAAAGTTTCGGGTTGTGCCGGGATGGAATATTGCTGTTGAATAATCCAGTTATTGGCACTGATGAACAGGTTTGAGACCTTCAAGGCATCGCGACTATTGATGTTGGATGTGCTTTTCCAAACATCGCCCGATTTATAGCCGCGTTTCATGTCGATGGAATAAAAGATGTTGGTTTTTTCGGTTTCGGAGTTTTGATATGCCTTTTCCCAAATTCTGACCGATATGGCACCATCTCTGAACGTTTTAACCGGTGCTGTTTTTGCTGTTATGATATTTTGATCCGACATTGTTTTAGTCCTTTTCTGTTTTCTTAAAGCCGGTGAATTCCGGCCTTGTGAACAGCGATCAGCCGGGCAGGGTAGGGTGTGTCCAATCATTTTATGGGGCGTCCGTTAGCACGTCTTAATGGTTTACCATTTAAGACGTAGCTTACGGGGAAAAATGATTTGATGCCGACCGACTGACCGATAGCGTTCACGAATAAAGGCTGGATAATTTTTATGCGGCTTTGATGTGAAAAGGACTGTGGCTATGATCAAAAAAACACTGCAATAAAAAGCTACCGTGGGCAACAGGTGGCTTTTCCATTGGCTACGGCATTAATGCATTTCAAGCCAACACTCCCACATAGGCAAAATGAATTGATCGGGTGTGGTGTTGAGTGCGCGGGCGATTTTGAACAGGGTTTCGTAACGGGGTTGTTCGGTTCCGGCTTCAATGCGTTGAATGGATCGCGAACTAAGGTCAACTCTGGCGGCCAAGTCTTCCTGCGTAATGCCCGTGTCATTTCGTTGTTTTGCTATCGCATCCCCCAGAGCTTTGCACACGTCTGTATTCATTTGGCCTTGTCGATCTTATTTGACTTGATAAATAAGATTTCTAAAGCTTATATTGAGGTAGTAACACGACATTTGGTGTCGTGTTACCCCACACATGGAAAGGCTGCGGAAATTTTGTTTCTTGCAGCCTTTCTTACTGACCGGCTATTTTCAGTGTGAGCAGTCCCCACGTTGCAAAGCCCGTGTAACAGTGCGTGCGCACACGTTCATTTCCTGAGCCAGTCCTGTGATGGTGGCACCGGGTTCACGATCCAGCTTTTCCCGAATGCTGACAATTTGTTCCAGCGAAAGTGCATAAGGACGCCCCGCATGTTTTCCGCGTTTTTGCGCGGCTTTGAGTCCTTCCTTGGTACGGCGGCTGATGGTCTGGCGTTCCCATTCGGCCAAAGCCGCCGCGATAACGTACAGCAATTTCCCCTCCGGCGTGGTCGTGTCAAAATCCTGTGTCAACGATTTAAACTGAATGCGGCGTTGATGAAGTTTGTCCAGCTCACCCAACGCGTCCAGAACGGAGCGAAACGCCCGATCCAAGGACGATACGACCAGCACATCGCCGGGCTGTAGCTGCGTGATCATATTCTCGTACACGGGGCGGTGTTTTTTCACGGCGGACGTGCCTTCCTCGATAAAAATCTCATCGCACGCTTCCTGCAACGCAAGGACTTGCCGGTCGATCAACTGATTGCCGGTGGACGTGCGAATATAGCCCAGACGTTTCATGCCGTTCCTTTCCCTCGCGTGACAATTTCCGTTTATGACGGAAATGATTGTCCCGTATTTCTGCCGTGTTCGATTCGACAAAAAGGATCGTTTTTGTCCGATGCTGCCCTTCCCAAAATCCCGTTTTTAAATCCCTTGTGAAACAGTTGATTAGGAACAGGCTTCCCCCTCAAAACCAACTTATGAAAATGGTAACAAAAACGATCCTTTTTGCCCTGTAGCACGCCGCTAAAAATTTTTCAAATCCCGGCTTTTAAAAAAGCACGACAGACATTTTTCAATCAATCAAAATTAGAGGTACGAACGTGAACAAAACAGTGAACGGTGTGGTATGCGCCGGAATTCTAACTTTGGCGGCTGCATCGGTTGATGCGGCTTTATTGTCCCGGCTGGGCGGTATGGCCGTTTATGATACCGATCTGGATATCACATGGCTGGCCGATGCCAATGCGGCGGCGGGCACGATTTTTGACGATGGGTTTAGCAACAGCGACGGACGTTTGACGTGGAATAACGCCCTTGCATGGGCGGATAGTCTGACAATCGGTGGATTTAACGACTGGCGTTTGCCCTTGACACCCGACCCGGACAGCACCTGCATCGGCAATGCAACCAGCCTTGGTGCGGAAGGATTCAATTGTACAGGCAGCGAATTGGGACATCTGTTTTATGACGAACTTGGGGGTACGGCGTTCGTTGACATTTTAGACAGTACCGATCCCGACCTTGCCATGTTTTCTAATATTCAGGCGGCGTATTGGTCTGGCACGGAAATCGCGTCCGATACCAGTCTTGCATGGGGAATGTCCTATAAAGTCGGATTGCAAGCCGGAACCAGCAAGGTCAACACATCATTCGCATGGGCCGTGCGCGACGGCGATGTCGGCACCGTATCTGAGCCGTCCATGCTGGCATTACTGGGTATCGGTCTGATCGGTTTCATGACGTATGGCAGAAACAGATCATGAAACGTACTGGGCTGTTTATCGAACATCCGTACACATTTTTATAACCAATATTTCAACGAGGTATCCCCGTGACCCATACGATGCACAAAAATCTGCTGAGGCTTTTTATGCTGATCAGCGTTCTTTCCTCTCTCATCATCTCATCACCCGGATCGGCACAAAACAATGCCGATATTGAAAATATTTTCAACTGGGCGGAAAACAACTTCGCGCAATTTTTTCCAAACCACCAAATGACATTAACAGTAGAGCCGTGGCACTATCGTTTTTACCCCTCAACCGGTATCTATATCGGTGCGCGGGATGAACAGATATTTGTGCTTGGCGGCCCGTTTGGAAACAACGAACCGAGATTTATAATCACTGTTCCCGACTTACTGGCACAGATTGGACGTGACTCGGGCGTACCGGCATGTCGGAATCCGGTGGACGGATATACGGCCACACAAAATGATCATGTTGTAACGATCACCTCAAACGGGCAATGTTTCAGCCTCATAAACAGGGAGATTTGCGAGCCGCAATACTCAACCGCGCCAACAAATATTTCCGTGCTGAGCACCACAACGTTAACGTCAACGAAATTATCGGGCATTGAATTTGATAATCCGACGATAGCCGCAACGATACAGGGAATTTTAAGCGATGCTGAAAACAGAACGCTCTGTACGTTAAACACACCGTCAAACCTGACCAATCTGGTTGTTCACACGGATATATGCCAATCTGTGCGGTTGTCGGGTTTGCGCGCACCTGACTTGCTGGGCATCACAATTCCCCGCATTCGTGAGGCGACGCAGAGCCTGACAACCACGACGACAAAAGCAGTCGTAGCGGATTGTTTTTCAACCGATGCGGAAGTGATTTATGACCTGTTTACGCGTGAGAGCTGGATCAGGCAGGAAGACGGCAGTTTTACGCGTAATCCTTCAAATGCCACGCCGGGGCGTTTAATATTTCAGGTGAATTTTGAAAAGCTTGACGCAGATTTGGACGCTCTCAGCGATCAGGGCACAAATACGCCAACACCAACGCCGCAAGACGGATTGGCATTGACAAAAAACAGCGGTTGCCTGAACTGTCATAATGTTGATACCAGACTGGTCGGCCCGTCATTAAGAGATGTTGCGCAAGCCTATGCAGGCCGGGCCGATGCTTTAGCGTATCTGAGTGATAAAATCCAGAACGGCAGTAACGGTGTTTGGGGCCCCGTTCCCATGCCGCCCAATGCCATGGTCAATGCAGAAAACGCCAGAATTCTCGCTGAATTTATTTTGTCACTCGAATAAACCCGGCCTTGCCGTCATTATTAAGCCGACGCGGATGAATGTCGGCTTTTCCAATACCCGTTTTATCCTTCTTTCTGGCTTCGCTCAATACAAAGCACCATCTCTACCATAGCGTGAGTCCTGAGTTTGGGTCACAAAGTAACGATTTATAGTGAGTGCCATATTTTTTAAATTTTGTACACTGGAGAATATTGAAGTGATCCCGGTTATTTGGACACCGCAATGGCTAAGTTAAAGAATTATTTGCTGTATGACTATTTTTTATTATCAACTATTCATACTGCCATATAACCACGGATAACAATGCGGATTCAGCTTATCTACAATCCGATCAGATAAGAGTCCCCAACATTCGAAAGCTACTGTTGCGGCACTGCGACCAAATTTATCGGCGAGTGTTGCATCAATATCAGGGTGTGCGAGTAACCGGTCTATTGTCAAATTTGACAACGTACTTGCAGCATAATGCAAAGGCGTCATATCACTTTCATCACGTTCATTCACGTCGTAATATTCCAACGCCAATTCCAATGCCCGAACGTCATTATTTTCCGCAGCCGTGAAAATATTGGGCACGTCCGGCGGTACAACCGTGCCCTTTTGTAGCTGTAATTTAGGCTTCGGTATAGCCATGGGGCAGCACGTCCTCCAATAATGTCTTTATTATTTCCGTTTCTTCCGGGATCGGGTCTTTTGAGATTTTCAAAATCACAGCATCGCCCACGGCAGGATCGGTCGATTTGTAAAAATACTGATTTACAACGTTGGAAATTGAAAATTCCGGCTGATTCTTTTCGAGTGTGAGATAGGTTAGCTCACCCGGCATCGTGGAGCTGGTTTCCGGGTCTTTACGCCTCCAAAGTTGCAGGACAAAGGTATGGCAATAATCGCAGTCTGCACGCTCTTCACTGTTGAGATAAATCACCAAGCCGGTTGTCGAAATCTGTTTGGAGCGGAATAATGCGATATACGCAAATTTCGCGTATCTTTTGTCCGGTACCGGTTCGATAGAACAAATCGTTCTTGGAACATCCTTATCTTTTAATTCGGTACATTTTCCCAGCAGCCGGACAATAATTGAATGGCTTCTTTTCCCTGAGCTTCGATTTGCGAAGGGAATAAAAGCACACCGTTCGGGCTTTTTGCTTCGCCGTAAAGTGCCGTAAGGCCGTCACCGACTTTTACCAATCTTTTGGCGACTTGTCCTTCATTTGCGTAGGGTACAAACTGTCTAAATTGTTTGGATTGAACAAAATCCAACACAATTTCCCAATTTTCATCTTGTAAATTCCGGTTTTGCTCCGCGAGCCATTTTTCCAATGTGCGCTGTGTGAATATCGGTTTCTTCGTATAACGATGGATGTCACGCACCAAACTGGTTACGCCTTTGCGCCCTGTCTCGCGCAAATAATCTCGTATCAAAACCTTTGCGCGTCGCTGTGTTATTCCTTCTTCCATGCTGGTGATGTTCGTTTTTTATTCGTTATTTGGGGTGTTTTTTGTTCGTTTCAGGCCATGGCATAGTTCGAAGTAACTTAATTCTTACTTTGAATTGCCATGAAACAATTCGAAACATTTTTAATTCCCGGTGAATTTGCACTTAGGTTTATTTTAAAGTTTTTACAAATTGATGTGGCCATTATTGATCCGGCACTATTTGTCGTTTTTGCCGGATTTTTAAGCTGGTTGATCTGGATGGCCATTATCAGGGGTATCTGGGCAATCACATTAAGGATTTTCGGCTTTGAGCCAAGGAGATACTAATGGAAGCTTTCATTAGTGCACTCTGGCTCCCCGGTGAATATGTCGCAGAGCAATCAGGATTCATGCCCGAAAGCCTTACATATTCGATCATCGTGTATGGTGTAAACGTCCCGCTATATCTTTTTGCGTTTCGAACGATTGTGATACTGATCGCAAGGGCGACTGGTCTATACCACCCGGATCAATATTACCTATGGCCCCGGTTGCCATGGCGAATAACGGTAAAAGCGCTGGTTCACCTCATTATTTGGTTTGAGCGCACTTTCCGTATGGGAAACCGTGCCACTGGTGGTTTTGCCAATGCGCTTGAAACACTCACGCACTTGTATAAACCCGGACATGTATTGCTGGGTAGAGCATTCGCGTGGGGTGTTGGATTACTTCAACCTATCGGAATCAAAGTTGAACGTCACCTGTTCATGTACGCCATGACCGGAGCGGGTAAGACGACTGCATTGATCACGATATTGTCAACCTGGCGTAATAGCGCATTGTGTATTGATCCTAAAGCGCAAGTCACCAACGCGCTTTTTGAACATGATTTGCGAACATGGTATGTGCTTGATCCTTACGGCATTTCAAAAGCAACAAGTGCTTGTTTTAACGCTCTTGATTGCATCAAAACAGCAGTGAAGCGTGAAGGAATAGAAATTGCCGTGCTCTGGGCAATTCGTATTGCTCAGGCAATGATCATTACCCCCAGCACGTCAAGAACTCCCTATTTCACTGATACGGCGCGGGGCTATCTCGTCGGCTTGATATTACACGTCATCAGCTATCACCCGGAAAATGAGCATCACCTGCCTTACGTACGAAATCTGCTCATCAACGGCTATCGTGTATTTGACGAAGAAACCGGCAAAGAAAAAACCAAAGACGATGAAGCGCAACAAGTATTGTTGCGTTCCATGCTGAATAACAAAGCCTTTGGGGGAGCCATTGCCGGAGCTGCCTGCATTGGCCAGCGCCAGCGAAGACACTGGTGGCAATGTGCGTTCCACCTTACAGGAGCAAACCAAATGGCTTGATATCCCGGCTGTACGCAAGATTTTATACAAAACAACCTTGCCGCTCAATGACCTTAAAACACGTGATGACATTGTTTTGTCGCTGACAGCGCCAATTCTGTCTATTCGCGAAGAATTGGCTCCGTTTTGCTGGTTGCTGACCAATATGACGGCTTATACCTTTGAGTACGAAAAGAAGAGGAATGGTCAGTGCTTGACCATCATTGATGAGTTGCCAAGCCAGGGGCATAACGACACTTTCGAGGTCATGCTGGCTGTGGCACGAAGTTACGGACAGACCGTACTGGGTATCTCACAAAACGTAGAACTCATGAAAAAAGTGTACCCAAAAACCTGGGCCACATTTTCCGGTGAAGCGGACGCTGTGTTCTGGATGGCAACCAACCACAATGACACAGCCGGACATTTATCACAGATTCTCGGTAAGAAATCTCACGTCAGAAGAGACCGTTACGCAGGCCATAAACTCTATCGTGAGGTGTCCGTGATGGACGCGGATCAGGTGAAACGTTTCCTGACACCAGGTAGCAACAACCTCATTGTAACAAGAGCTGGCTTGCGTGCGCTTAAGCTTAAAAACGAGCCTTACTACAAGGCATTGCCTGTCTGGAAATATGCGGCCGATCCTGAGCATAAGGAAACATTTCTACGACGATTCACACGTGGTTTCTTTGATCATCATAGCAACACCCATGTAATCCCTAAGCAAACGGTTCAAGCCGAAACGGTTTCTGATCAGCCACCAAAAAATCCAGGAAACATCATTAACGAGCCGGAAATTACGAATGAGAAAGCCATTCCGGTTCCTGAAAATTCTCAACCCGAAAATAGGAGGTAATCAATGGAAAAGCTACCCTTTGAGAAAAAAAGGCCGCAAGCGATTGAGCGCATTGCTGAAGCCACTTCAAATCTACTTATGCCGCCATTAACGCCATTACATCAGACATTCATGGATCAAAAATTTGGGGTTCAGGAGAAACGCTCTGAGCTTCTCAGGAAACAAGATGAGTGTCGCAATGAGGGTTATGCCGCAGCTATGCGTCTCATGATGCCAAGTGCCGAGCAATTTCAGGCAACTCGCGGCTCATACCTTGAGCTTATTCACAAAAAGGGAGGAAACAAAGATGAGCAAACCAGATGAATTATTTAGCGTCGAAGAGCTCATGCGTTTTCAGGCTGTATGCAAGAGCCATGTTGACGCTGCTGCAAAAGTGCCTTTGGTTATCTGCACGACAGTCCTGGTGGGACTTGTTTTAGCTGTTGTGGTTTATATCGAATGGGAAATCGTTTATCGCGTTTTTGATTACCTAGCCGGTGACACGAACGAGTATTGGTCTCCCACATTGATGGGCCTAACAGCCGCAATCATGATTATCGGTTTTCACCTATTACTGAAGACCAAAGCCGATAACTGGGCGGTAAAGATTGTCGAAAAAAGTGTCGAGTTTCTGATACCCCTTTACCTAGGTGGGGTAGGGCTATTAATCGCCGCCATTCTTTTTGCAGATGGTCTGAACAGCATGGTCGAAATAGAAATACCGATCATAATAGGTTCTATCCCAGAAGCCGCAGAGCAAGGGTGGGTGGAAGCCTTCTTCGATCATGTTACCAATCCACTGGCTGTGCTTGCCTTTTCTATCGGCATTGGTGGATTGGCCATCGTGAATATTTTCGTTGCGCATAAATTGCTGACGATAATTATCACCAATCTGGAGGATGTATTTGACCGGATATCCCGCGCCAAGACCGCTATCAATGATCACAATATTATTCTGCGCACACAAAAAGAATATTCAGAGCTAGGTTCCGAATTAGGCGATTTGCTCATATGGGATGATCACTATATCCGCACGATTATAGCCAATGAAGTCATAAGCGTCATTTCCGATGCGTTGTTACCGCATAAAAAATGGCTTCAAGATTCCCAATACTCAGCAGATTTTCGTTTCGAAACACACCATCAAAAAGCTGACCCCAAACAGATTGCGAAGGATATCGCAAAGATTGAAGCAATCCGTCACCAGGACATCCTCAATGCCATGAACCCTAAACTTTTGGAGAAAAAATCATGAAATATATTCCGATCATTTTATTTGCAGTTTTTACAACACTGTCTGCACAGGCGAAAACCCTGACGATTGGTATTGATTTGTCAGGTTCAAACCCGCTGCTATCCCATAGCAATTTTGCTTACATCGCAAGCCAATATGTCGCCGCAGAGATTAACAAATTGAAAAGTGGTGACATTGTACAGGTTAAAACTTTTGGTTCACGTGCGGATGCCCTGAACTTGCTTAACCCAACATTTGAGATTTCACGCCGGATGAATACAAAAAAAGTTGCAGGGGCTGTTTCTAAATATATTCAGTCGCTACCTGAACAAAAAGACATAGATCAATCCAGCACAAATCTGTTGGCATGGCTGGAATTTACGTCCGGTTTCAACTGTGCTGATAACGGTCATATCCTTGTCATCACCGATGCGATTGAATCGTCTTCGTACGTTAACGGTAATTTATTTGTGCAAGGCAAGCAGAAGCTTCCAAAACCGGATGTTGATTTAAGTGGATGTGCATTGACCTTCTATGGCCTTGGAGCCGGGTGGCAAGTGCAATATGTCAAGACCATTCGAAACGAATGGACACATTGGGCGAAGGAAGCAGGTGCCACATTCACAGCCGTTATACCTTAGAAATTGCAGATTGGCTAAAATTTTTTATTGTTGCAATGCAAGATATTTGTGAAACAGCTCTTAAATTTTTATTAATACTTAAGGTTGTACCATTAAATAAAAACATATTGTTTTATGCGCTTCTACGCATTGCAACAATGAAGACATTTCTCATAGAGCAATTATTGATCTTGTTGACCAGCTTCAAGACTAAAAATATTTGTGTTTAACATGTTTCGTAAAGGACTTTTTCATTGACTGGCAAACGACAATCCAAGAATCGTAAAGGGTGGAAAACCACTCCTGAATCGAGTCATAATATTGACTCTAGGATTGTTGACGTTGTTCGCTTTCTTGCTCGTCGTTCCGCCGAACAAGATTACAAGCGCCATTTGATAAGCACCACGTCTTTAACGCAAAAGTCAGATACGGAGTCTTAACATGCAAAAAGTTGCCATCTACGCCAGATATAGCAGTGATCTTCAAAGTGACGCTTCGATTGAAGATCAAATCCGCGTTTGCAGTGTGCGAGCCAAGCAAGAAGGCTGGGAAATCATCAACACCTATACCGATCACGGAATCAGCGGTGCAAGCCTCATGCGCCCTGGAATCCAGATGCTCATGCATGATGCCATGACAGGTAAGTTTGATGTCGTGTTGGCTGAAGGTCTGGATCGCCTGAGTAGAGACCAACAAGATATTGCCGGTATATACAAACGGTTTCAGTTTGCAGGAATTGCACTCCACACTCTATCTGACGGGGGCGAAGTCAGCGATATCCACATTGGGCTAAAGGGTACAATGAATGCCCTGTTCCTCAAGGATTTGGCCGCTAAAACCCATCGCGGTTTAAGTGGACGTGTTGCGAAGGATAAATCGGGCGGCGGCCTTTGCTACGGTTATCAGGTTGTTAAGCAATACGATGCTAGCGGTGAAGCCATCCGGGGTGACCGAGAAATCGTAGGGGAAGAAGCCGAAATCATCCGGCAGATATTCCGGCACTATGCTGCCGGTATTTCTCCCAAGAAAATCGCCCATAAGCTGAATAAAGACGGTATTGCATGTCCTTCGGGTAAAGCATGGGGTGCGAGCACAATCTACGGCAACAGAAGACGTGGCACGGGCATTATTAATAACGAACTTTATATTGGCCGTTTGGTTTGGAACCGGCAGCGCTTTATCAAAGACCCGGATACCGGCAAACGTATTGCCAGACCTAATTCAGAAAAAGACTGGATCATTACGGAAGTGCCGCATTTGCGCATTATTGACCAAGATTTATGGGACAGTGCCAAAGCACGGCAGAAAGCATTGGATGATGAACCGCAATTCTGGGCAAAACAACGCCCTCAGAATTTGTTTTCCTATCTCCTAACGTGCGGTTGCTGCGGTGGCGGCATGAGTAAAGTATCCGCTGACCGATACGGCTGTTCAACTTCACGCAATAAGGGAACGTGTAGCAACAGGCTGACGATCAAACAGGAAAATCTGGAGCACACCATTTTGGAAGCGCTTCAGCATTATTTGATGAGCCCTGAATTGGTAAAGGTGTTTTGTGAAGAGTACACAAAACACATTAATGAGCTGCGCAGAACACGAAATGCAGCGATTGACCGTGGCAAAAAGGAATTAACTAAGCTGGAAGTTGAGAAAGAAAAGCTCATCCAAGCCATCAAAGATGGCGTTCCAGGCTCGGAAGTTAAAGGGCCGATGCTCAAAATTGTAGAGCGTCGTGAACAATTGGAGCGTTTTCTGGAGGATAAAGAAGAGGCACCGGTGCTGTTACACCCCAACATGTCTCTACGCTATCAGGAAGAAGTAAATGCGCTGCGCGAGTCACTGAATACAAAAGAAACCAGATCAGAGGCAGCCGAACTGCTCAGAAGCCTGATTAATAAGATTGTCCTTACGCCCAAAGCGGACGGGAATGAATACGCCATTGATTTGCATGGCGACCTGGCTGGAATATTAACCGTTTCAGCAGGAAAGCAGCAAAGAATCAACGAAAACGATCCTTTGTTGCAGCAAGTCAAAATGATGACCGAATCAGGTGATCAAAAAATTGGTTGGCAGGATGATTCTTGTACTGGTGAGTCTTCTTCGGAAGGCAATTTGCCAGACAAGGATAATGCTGTTTGCGAGAATAATGAAAAGCCCCGTAAATCAAGGCTTCCTGGAAATCCTCATAACCCTATGATTATGAGGCAGGATAAGCTGGTTGCGGGGGTAGGATTTGAACCTACGACCTTCGGGTTATGAGCCCGACGAGCTGCCAAACTGCTCCACCCCGCGTCTGGAACTGCCATTATATACCAATGACAGGGCTTATGCTAGAGTCTGTTGATATTCAGAGATAAGTGTTTTATTAGATAAAAAACTGGGATTGTCCTATTTTAACGGACAATATCTCTTTTTCTGTATCGGCCGTCCAATGGGTAGCCCTTGTCTTTGTTGGAAACGTTCGTGATTTCCGAACCCCCTTTGTGAATATAGCAGCCTCCCAGCCATTGCCCTTTTTTCTGAACGTAGCCATTTTCCGTGATTGATTCCGTAAATATTCCGTGAATCATAACGGAAAATTGTCGATCATAGTTTAATGTTGTATGATCAACAGCAAGCATTTGGTGGGTTAAATGCTTGCATAATAAGAGTTTTATGTGTTTTGTGGAATACTGTGCTATATTGTGAAAAACAACTGTGGTGCCGAGGGGGGGAATCGAACCCCCATGATGTTACCATCGCTGGATTTTGAATCCAGTGCGTCTACCAATTCCGCCACCTCGGCAAGTTGACAGTATGCAGGTTTGTTTCGATTTCCCCTGATACCAATCCAATCTTGAAAAACCGCAATTATCACTGAATTTGGTGGCTTCAGCAAGTTGCTTTGAAAAAAAACGGATCCGCCGGTATATAATGCTGCCTCTTTAAGTTGGGTGGCATAAGACAAAAATACATGAAAACACAGGATTTTGATTTTGACCTGCCTTCCGAGTTAATTGCGCAGTACCCTACACAACAACGTACCAGCAGTCGGTTGTTATATCTGAATAATTTGTCCGGTCAATTGCATGATCTCCAGTTTGTTGCTCTGAACAATTATCTGCAATCCGGAGATGTTATGGTTTTTAATGATACGCGTGTTGTCAAAGCGCGATTGTTTGGCTATAAGGCGAGCGGCGGTAAGGTTGAAGTGATGGTGGAGCGGGTGCTCGATGATCATCACGCATTGGCGGTGATCCGTGCCAGCCATGCGCCTCAGCCCGGCGGGAAACTGTTGCTTGCGGATTGCATTCCGGTAACGGTGGTTGGTCGCGGGGACACATTTTACACGCTGCATTTTATGCATGAAAAACCGGTATCTACATTACTCGAAAGTTACGGGAGTTTGCCATTGCCGCCATATATCGGCCGACAAGCATCATCTCTGGATGAATCCCGCTATCAGACGGTTTATGCGAAAAATACCGGTGCTGTCGCAGCGCCGACAGCAGGATTGCATTTTGACGATATCCTGTTGAGCCGGCTGAACGCAAATGGCATTGCCATCGCTTATGTGACGTTGCATGTCGGTGCGGGCACATTTCAACCGGTGCGTGTTGAAAATATTGCCGATCATGCGATGCACAGCGAATGGTTTAACATTCCGGCGGAGACTGTGCATGCGATTGAGCAGGCGCAAGCCAGGGGAGGGCGTGTTTTTGCGGTCGGCACGACAACATTGCGCGCTCTGGAAGCATCGGCAATGCAGCATCAGGGCCGGTTGGTTTCCGGGTTTGGCGAAACCGATATTTTCATCACTCCGGGTTATCGCTTCCAGGTGGTCGAGTGCTTATTGACCAATTTTCATTTACCACGCTCAACACTGTTGATGTTGGTTTCCGCATTTGGCGGCGTGGAAGCGGTACGTGCCGCTTACCGGCATGCCATTGACAAAAGATACCGGTTTTTCAGTTATGGCGATGCCATGTTGATTGAGAGAATTGAGAGAAATCCATGAAACTCGAATTGCGGTGTACAGACCAGGCTGCCCGGCGGGGTACGCTGACTTTAGCGCATGGAAGTATTGAAACCCCGGCCTTTATGCCTGTAGGAACTTACGGTGCGGTTAAGGGAATGTCTCCGCAGATGCTGGAGACAATTCAGGCACAGATTATTCTCGGGAATACATTTCATTTATGGCTGCGTCCCGGGCTTGAGGTGATTGAGGCGCATGGCGGCCTGCATGGCTTTATGGGTTGGCAAGGACCGATTCTGACTGATTCAGGGGGGTTCCAGGTCTATAGTCTCGGTGACTTGCGCAAGATCACCGAAGAAGGTGTGAAATTCAGCTCGCCGGTGAATGGTGACCGTTGTTTTCTTACGCCTGAAGAATCAATGCGTATTCAGCGTGTTTTGAATTCCGATATTGTAATGATCTTTGATGAGTGCACACCTTATCCGGCGGATGAAGCGGCAACGCGCATTTCCATGCAGTTGAGTCTGCGTTGGGCGGAACGCTCCAGACAGGCGCATGGCGATAATCCGAATGCACTATTTGGCATTGTTCAGGGCGGTATGTACGAACATCTGCGTGAAGAATCGCTGACCGGGTTGTTGTCGGTCGGTTTCGACGGGTATGCGATCGGTGGCTTGTCGGTTGGCGAGCCGAAAGATGACATGCGCCGGATACTTGAGCATACCGCACCTCTGTTGCCTGCCGACAGGCCGCGCTATCTGATGGGCGTCGGCACGCCGGCCGATATCGTGCATGCGGTTGCACAGGGTATTGACATGTTCGACTGTGTTTTGCCGACCCGTAATGCCCGTAATGGCTGGCTGTATACCTGCAATGGTATTATCAAATTGCGTAACAGCCGTTACCGGCTGGATACGGCACCACCTGATGAAACGTGCGGCTGTTATACCTGCCGGCATTTCACGCGTGCCTATCTGCATCATCTGCAGCGTATCAATGAAATGCTCGGCGCGCATTTGAATACTGTGCACAATCTGTTCTATTACCAGCAATTAATGACGGAAATACGTGCTGCGATCGAAAAAGAGCAATTCAATGAATTTGTGCAAAAATTTGCAAGTGAGTTTCAGGCCTAAGCCTGCATCATGTTAATATAGCCGTTTTTTTATTCATTGTTTTCTGGAGAATATTATGCTGATTAGCGAAGCGTTCGCACAGACTGCCGGATCCGGTCAAGCCGAAGCGGGTTGGGCGAATCTCGTCCTATTGATAGGTATTTTTGTCATTTTCTGGCTGTTGTTGATTCGTCCACAAGCTAAACGGGCCAAAGAACACAAAAAAATGGTCGAGAATCTGCAGAGAGGCGACGAAGTAATTACGGGCGGCGGCATTATCGGGTTAATTCTGAATGTCAGTGAAAACTATGTGGTGGTTGAAGTTGCCCCCGGTGTTGAAATACTAGCGATCAAATCCTCGGTACAAACCCTGTTGCCCAAAGGAACATTGAAAAGCATAGAACCCTCGAAAGGCGGCAAGCAGCAGAAAAAAGGTGGTAAGGGTAGTACTCCGGCGCAGGAGGAAAAGTCTGATGCAGATCAGGATACCGCGTCAACAAATGGATCAAACGGTGGTGCTGGTGATGAAGCGCCCAAAACAGGCGAAAAAAATTAACCGACTGCCTGTCATTGAGATGGTTCGCCTTCAGGCGGCCATCTGTCTATAGTTACGATATATTTTTATTTTTTTAACCATTTTCTGAATAACCATGAACCGCTACGCACTTTGGAAATACCTGATTATTGCGGTTTCCTTGCTTCTTGGGCTACTCTACACACTACCGAATTTTTTCGGTGAGTCGCCTGCTGTACAGATCTCGTCGCTTAGAGTATCTCATCAGGCAGACATTGTTCTGCTGCAACAGGTTGAGGATAGCCTGAAAAGAGCAAATATCCAGAATGACGGGCTTTTTCTTGAAGAAGGCAGCATCAAAGTCAGGTTTGTCGACACGGATACACAGATCAAGGCTAAAGACGTACTGCAATTGTCGTTGGGCGATGACTATATGATCGCGCTCAATCTGCTGCCCAATTCTCCGCAATGGCTGGCGAATCTGGGAGCGCTGCCAATGTACCTCGGGTTGGATTTGCGCGGTGGCGTTCATTTCATGCTGGAAGTCGACATGGAAGGGGCAATCAGCACCGCGCTTGATCGCCATAGCGCGGATATCCGCGCCGCACTGCGCGAAAAACGCATTCCTTACGCCGGTGTTGAGCGGTTGGGCGAAACGCTGATAATCAAATTTCGCGATGTTGAATCGCGTGAACAGGCGTTGAGCATGCTCAAGTCGGATTATGATGATCTGCAATTCAGAGAAGAGCGTGTTGACAACCGTTTTCATCTTGTGGCGTCGATCAAACAGGAAGCGCTGGTACAAATGCAGGATTCCACGGTGCAGCAAAACATCACTACGTTGCGCAACCGCGTCAATGAGCTGGGTGTGGCTGAACCGATTATTCAGAAGGCCGGCGCAGATCGTGTCATCGTGCAATTGCCGGGTGTGCAGGATACGGCAAAAGCCAAGGAAATTCTGGGCCGTACCGCAACGCTGGAAATTCGCATGGTTGACGAGGACCGCGATCTGGATGCGGCATTGCGCGGACAAATTCCGTTCGGTTCCGATCTGTATGAAGAGCGCGGCGGCGGCCCAGTACTGGTCAAAAAACAGGTTTTGCTGACCGGCGACCGGATAACCGACGCACAGGCGGGTTTTACCGAGGATAATCAGCCTGCGGTGCATATCCGCCTGGACAATAATGGTGCGCAGATATTCAAAAAACTGACGCGCGAAAATGTCGGCAGGCGCATGGCGATTTTGCTGATCGAACGTAACCAGACTGAAGTCGTTACCGCCCCCGTGATCCGCGAGGAAATCGGCGGCGGCCGCGTGCAGATCAGCGGCAGCATGACTACACTGGAAGCGCGCGACGTCGCGTTGCTGCTGCGAGCCGGGGCACTGGCCGCACCGATGGATATCATTGAGGAGCGTACAGTCGGCCCCAGCCTGGGCGCCGATAATATTGAACGAGGATTCAATTCGACGCTGTACGGTTTTCTTGCGGTTGCGATTTTCATCATCATCTATTACATGTCGTTTGGCATGATTTCGATACTGGCGCTCAGCATGAATCTGCTGTTGCTGGTTGGTTTGCTGTCGATTCTGCAAGCCACGTTGACTTTGCCCGGCATGGCCGCGCTGGCGCTGACAGTCGGCATGGCCATTGACGCCAACGTATTGATTAACGAACGGATTCGCGATGAGCTGCGCGAGGGTGTGTTGCCGCAGATGGCAATCAACGCGGGGTATGAGCGAGCAACCGGCACCATTCTGGATTCGAATATTACAACCCTGATCGCAGGCATTGCGTTGTTTGCCTTTGGTTCCGGGCCGGTCAAAGGGTTTGCCGTCGTGCTCTGCCTGGGCATATTGACTTCGGTGTTCACTGCCGTATTCGTATCGCGCGGCATGGTGAATTTCATGTATGGCAACCGCCGTAAGCTGGAGACTGTACCGATCGGCAAAATCTGGATACCTGAAACCAGCCGGACTAAAAAGAAATTTAATTATGCAGCGTTGACAAAGCCGGCGGATGCGATAACCGCTGCCGCGCAATCCACGGCGGAAGAAGCCTCTGGCGGCGCTGAAACGCATGATGAAATCGGTCAATCGGATGTCGAATCTGCTGCGACCCGTACTGCCGCGCCGGATTCTGCACAATCGTCTGAAATATTGCTATCGGGTTCGGACAGCTCGCGCGCCAAAACGCAAGCTGGAAAAAAAGCGACCGGCAGTGGCGGACGCAAATCGAGAAAAAAATAATTCACACGAAAGCCTGATCAAAGCATTCAGTAAAGGAATCAACCATGGAATTTTTCAGATTTAGCCGAGACATCCCCTTTATGAGCTGGAGGCGGAGTGCGGCTGTTATTTCAATAGCCACATTTATTCTGTCCGCCTTTTTTCTGGCCACGCGCGGATTGAATCTGGGTGTCGATTTTACGGGTGGAACCGTACTTGAAGTCAGTTACGGGCAGGCGGCGGATTTGAGTCAGATCAGGGGAGTTTTAACCGGTCTGAATATGTCTGATGTGACCGTGCAGAATTTCGGCACATCGCGGGATGTCATGATCCGTCTGCCGGTCATGCCGGAGTACTCCAGCGCGCAACTGTCGGAAACCGTGCTCGAAGCATTGCGCCAGGCGGACGACACCGTTGAAATGCGGCGGGTAGAGTTTGTCGGTCCGCAGGTCGGCAAGGAGCTGCTCGAGAACGGCGCGCTGGCATTACTGCTTGTCTCGATCGGTATCGTGGCTTACCTGGCCGTGCGGTTTGAATGGAAGTTCGGCATTGCGGGCATCATTGCCAATCTGCATGACGTGATTATCATTCTGGGGTTTTTTGCTTTTTTTCAATGGGAATTCTCGCTGACCGTGCTGGCCGCAGTACTTGCCGTGCTGGGTTATTCGGTCAACGAATCCGTGGTTATTTTTGATCGGATACGTGAAAACTTCCGCAAGCTGCGCAAAGTTGAAGTGACCACCGTGATTGATAATGCGATTACGCGCACTATGGCACGGACAATCATTACTCATGGCAGTACGCAGATGGTGGTGATCGCCATGTTGTTGTTCGGCGGAGAGGTACTGTATTACTTCGCGCTGGCGCTGACAATCGGTATTCTGTTCGGTATTTACTCATCGATTATGGTTGCCAGCCCGATTCTGTTATGGCTTGGTGTCAAGCGTGAGGATCTGGTAAGACTGGAAGAGAAGAAGCCTGAAAACGATGGCGCTGTCGTTTGATCCCGCTCGCGGAAAGTAAGCGCTGCGGCATACACGAAACTTCATATTGGATGGAATAATGTGATTGCGGAAATCATTGCATGGATTGTCAGCACTGTCGGCAGTCTTGGATATCCCGGTATTTTTCTATTGATGATGCTGGAATCCAGCTTCGTGCCGTTTCCGAGCGAAGTCATCATGATCCCGGCCGGATACCTCGCGTCAAAAGGCGAGATGCATATCCTGATTGCCGTGTTATGCGGTCTTTTCGGCAGTCTGATCGGCGCGCTGATTAATTACTATCTGGCGGTATGGCTGGGTCGCCCGTTATTGCTGCACTACGGAAAATACGTCATGTTCAAGGACGTGCATTTGCAGAAGATGGAAATCTTTTTTCAGCGCCATGGCCATATTTCAACATTCACCGGTCGGCTGATTCCGGTGATACGCCAGTATATTTCAATTCCCGCCGGGCTTGCGCGCATGAATATTCCGATATTCTGTTTCTATACCGGTTTTGGCGCGGGTATCTGGGTTCTTATTCTGACCTTATTGGGTTATTTCATTGGCGAAAATGAAGTACTGATCAAGGAATATCTGCGTGATATTATCGCCGTATTACTTGTCGCTTGTGTGATCGGTGTAGGTGCCTACTGGCAGATGCAACGCCGCTCAAGGTAGTTATTATGGATTGATCTGATGATGAAACCTGCGCAACCTAAATCCATCATCAATAAAAAATCTGGTCGGCTGGCGATACGTAATGCTGTTCTGAAAGATGTTCCGGAACTGGTCGGATTGGTTAAACGGGTTTATCAGGGAACCGACATACCGGTTTATTCGGAAGGCGCGCTGATGGGGCAGATCAATAATTTCCCCGGTGGCCAGCTGGTAGCGGTGTATGACCAGGATATTGTCGGTTACTGCGCCAGTTTCCGTATCTTGGGAAGAACCGCACTAAAAGCGCACACCTGGGTGGAAATAACCGGCAATGGTTATGCCTCAAGACACAATCCGGACGGAGAATATCTGTATGGTATGGAAGTGTGCGTTGACCCGGCTTTCCGAGGTTATCGAATAGGTCAGCGATTTTATAATGCGCGTAAACAGTTGTGTCAGGAACTGGGTCTGAAAGGCATTGTTTTTGCAGGCCGATTGCCCAGCTACGCCAGAAAAGCTAAACGTTATCCTGATGTGGATGACTATGTTGCGCAGATTGTGCAGAAAAAAATACGTGATCCGGTACTTACATTTCAGCTGCGCAACGGTTTTGAAGTATTGGGAGTTATCAGGAATTATCTGCCCGGTGACCGTGAATCAATGGGATGCGGCGTACACCTGATATGGCGCAATCCCAGCGTGCCTGAAGAGGCCGAAATAAAACGGCACAAGAACTATGGTGGGCGCGTGCAGGAAACAGTGCGCGTGGGTACCGTGCAATATATGATGCGCAAGGTGAATTCGTTCGAAGAATTTATCCGTTTAGTCGAATATTTTGTCGATGTAATCGCCGATTATAATGGCGATTTTGTCGTTTTTCCCGAACTGTTTACATTACAGCTGTTATCAATCGAAGATCAGCGCTTATCGCCGGCTGAATCGATTGAAGCGTTAACCAAATATACGGAATGCTTTAGCAAGTCAATGCGTGACCTGGCGTTGCGCTACAACATCAATATCATTGGCGGTTCACATCCGACACATATGCCTTCCGGACGTGTGGAGAATATCTCCTATATTTTTCTGCGCGATGGTTCCGTTCATAAACAACCGAAGATACACCCGACTCCGGACGAAGTTTATTGGTGGAATATCGAAGGTGGCGATACACTGCGTGTCATTGAAACCGATTGCGGTCCTATTGGTGTATTGATTTGCTACGATGCTGAATTCCCTGAGCTTTCCCGTCATCTCGTCGATCAAGGCGCTTACATCATTTTTGTACCTTTTTGCACCGCTGTCCGGCAAGGTTATTTGCGAGTGCGGTATTGCAGTCAGGCACGCGCCGTTGAAAATCAGGTTTATGTGGTCATGTCCGGTAATGTGGGTAATCTGCCTAATGTCGCCAATATGGACGTTCAATATGCACAAAGCTGTATTTTGACGCCATGTGATTTTCCATTTGACCGGGATGGTATCGCTGCCGACACTACGCCAAACGTTGAAACCGTTGCAATTGCTGATCTGCGTTTTGATTCACTGCGTACTGCACGCAATGCAGGTACCGTTCAGAATCTGAAAGACCGGCGTCATGACTTATATTCCGTACATTGGCGCGGCAAATAGGTTTACACAGTGCGTTAATGAATATCAGAAGATTGTTTTGCATTGCGGATCCTGTGAAATTAAAAAACGGTGAAAACATGAGTGATATTTTCACCGTTTTAAGGGGAAGAAGGGGAATGAAAAAGATGCTTCTAAAATAAAGAATTATTTTGAATCGATCTTTTTCTTGAGATTGATATTGAATTCGTTTGACGAAAGCGACGGAGAATCACTCCGCAATCTTAGCAATTTTTCTTTAATCTGCCGCACGCTGAGAGAGCTTGTTGCAATGCCTACGGAATTGTCGCGGAAACTTTTCATAACTGATGTTTCGCTTTGTGCGTATAACGGACTGCTCATTGTTGAGAAAACCAGCGCTAAAACCAAAAAACTGCCAGTAACATTAACAGATTTCATAATCTAAACTCCATGGTGATTAACAAACTTTAGTGTACCGATGTTACGGTGTCGTACTTTAATGGAAGTTTATGTACATAAAATTACAATCAATTTAAATTTTCATGAAGAATTGATGTCATCTGATCATTGCTCGGAGATCAGGAATACTTTCTTTTAAGTATAAAAGCCGTATTTCAGTCGATTCGTAACCTAGAGTGTGCTTAACATAACTTGTTAGTGTTTGTCGAGCTGGCAAGAAGCTGGCCAGTGAAAATAACTCAAATGCCGGTGATTTTAAAAGATGGCATTACCTATGGAATTATTGGTAGTGTTAAGATTGATGAAGGTGGTTTGGTGATCGCTGCATGGAGCAACCGAATTTCCAGAAGCATATTCAGATTAAGAATCCGGCGGTATGGAACTTAGAATCTGTTCAAGATCTCGATCAAGGGAGGCAGTGTAAGGCAAAATTGAATGAAAAAGCGCAGCATGCATTATTAAGCATGTGAGCACTTTGAGTACGATTTTAACGCAGCAATGCGCCCTTCAGTGAGATCATGAACAGGTTCTTAGAAACACTTAGCAAGCGAAGCTTGCTAAGTGTTTCAGCAGTGCCAGTTATCGATATAGTAGTAACCATTGAAAATGGTTTCAGCGCGACATCAACATGGGCGTAAAAATAGCCTTGATAACTCGCCACCGCGATGCTTAGTATGGACTCAGAATAAGTGTCGTAAGCCAACCGTCCAGGTATTGCGGTCACGATCGATTGTTTCGTTCCTGTCAATAACGTTTACGTGTTGATAGCCTCCGAAAAGATTGGTGCGCTTACTTAAATGATAGAGTGCGCCAACCGTGAAACTTCTGGCCTTGCGTTTATCCAGGAAAGCGGTACGGTCTGCATCGGTCATACCGCCCTGTGCGATTAGTGTTGCATTGCCGAGTTTGTATTGACCGCCGGCATACCAGACTTCACCATTACCTCCGGGATTTATTGCAGAGTTGCATTGTCTGGTTTTTATTTCATTGATAGCGCCTAAAGCTGCCGCATCCGAGCAGGTGGCAGCACCGATTGCGTTGCTGACAAATTCATACTGGCCATGAAGCTGGAAATCCTTGTACGACCAGACGCCACCGATTCTGCCAACTTCTTCAGTTTTCAGGTTAGCTGTTGTGATTCTTTTCTGGAGCGTACTGACATTATCCCTGGAATAACCGCCAAAGACCTGAAATTTGTGATCGTTAAAATCAAAACGATATTTGGCTGCTACTTGTACATCCCATTCACCATTCTCGCCGCCGGTTGCACCTGTGTTGCCGCCGCTTCCGCCGAGCGCACCGCCAAGGTGAGCTTCAAGTTTATCTGCATCGCCGGGCATCAGTAGCGCGGCGAATGAAAATCCGTGTATTTCCGCGGAAGTAAAACGAACTACGCTGTTTACCGCAGAGTACGCGCCAGCTCCAAGACCATTTGCGCTGGCAACCATGGTGCCACCACTACCGGCAGCCTGTAAGGTTGTGTAGACAAGCGGATCGATGGTCCAGCCACCGGCAAAATCTGCAAATGGTGAATGGGTACGTCCAATCTTTAAAGTTCCGATAGAGTCGTGATGAATACCTACAAAGATTTCCCTACTGCCTTGCGGAGCGCCGCCGGTATCAAAACCAAAATCGATCATTGCAACGGCCTGGAATCCATTGCCTAAATTTTCAAATATCCGGAAACCCCATGAAGAAAAGAAAGTAGGATCGTTTACCGTAGACTGGCTGGAATGTCCTTCGATATTGATGTGGCTGTATTCAGATTGAATTCTGCCGACAAGGGACATTTTTGTTGCAGAAACAGTATACGTGGTAATCAGTGCAGCAAAGCCAGTCAATATCACAGCTATCAAATGCCTTTTCATTTTATTCCTCATGTAAAGAATGTGTAAAGAAATTGAAAACAAAGTGTTATTTCCATGTAACAAAGCGTTTCTATAATGCTTCCTGGTGTTCGCAAGCGGGATGATAGAGCTGATTCATTGCAATCTAATGACAACAGGAACGCGACGATGCAGTGGCTCAGACCATGAAGGGTTAATGGTCCCCGCAGCTTTGCTTCGGTATTCAGGACATACACTTCGTACTTACAAAATCCGGTTTTTCTATAATTTCTTTCTACGTATAGGCGAAATCATTAAATACCGGATCATGAAGTGGCGATAAGGATAAATGATGGATTGGCATAGAGTTGTGAGAAAACTCACAATACATATGAACAATCCTGGTTTATGATGCCGGATATTCTGCATCAGGTTTTTTCGGTAAGAATCGCACACATTGCGACTCGTACCGAGTGATCACGTCGATAGGGAGGAAGCTCATTTTCGATGGAGTTATCTTAAACCAGTGAAATACGGACTTTTATTGGTTTGAGAATTTTTATGTTAATTTTTGAGGAGAATTAGATGGTTTTGACGGAGAAGTTAGATCGTTTGATTGGGATAGCTGCAGTGTGTTTATTGGCATTTTCAGCCGGAACACTCAATGCGAGCGGCCCGACTGTATATAACAAGTACCTGCAGCCTGTGGTAACTGCAATTGACTACCATACCCGCGTAATTTATCTGTTTAATTATGAAAACGATAAATTGATCATTGTTGACCCGCAGAGTATCAATGGCTGGCCAGGTGATGTTCCGCTGCAGCATACGGCGGTATTACCGGAAGGGGATATGATTTATATCACTTCAGATAATACTCAGGATCATCCTTCTTATATCATTGCGCTAAAAGCCCTTGATATCGACTGGGATGCCGGCACAATTGCACTAAACCTGGAGTCGCTGATGGTGGCGGATAGTCCGAACACACCGGGCGAATTACCGTTCGTTGAGCCGGTTAATAATGTTCAGGATGTGCCAAACTGGTTGATTGGCCGTGGAACCCAAATTCATGGCAATACATTTTTGCCTTATTCGGATTTCATGTATATGACCGAATTTACTTCTGACAGGGTCCGCGTAGTCGATCTCAAAACCAATCAGCTGGCCAGTGTCGATCCGATTGTGATACCGGGATATACCGAGCAGACACATGGGATTAATTTCAACCGCTCCGGAACCATAGGTCTTGGAACAGGTTATTTTTTCGACAACAGTGTGATCGATGTATACAAGCCGAATCGAGAAACCGGTGAATTGCATGCGGTGGGCCAAATTATGCTCGGCGACGAGAAAAAGCATGCAGCCTTTACACATTTTGTCTATTGGCTGGACGAACGCTATGCGGTAACAGCTTCAATGCAGTTTGATAAAACTTCATTGACCCCAGCCACAACCAGACAAATCATACCACCGAGCGTATGGTTGCTGGATACATTTGAAGGCGCTGCGACGAAAATTCTCTCACAGACAAATCATCCCAATGGCCGTGGTGTGTTCCGTTCACCGTCCGATCTGGCGGTCGTCAATGGCAAGCTTTATCTTGCCGAGGAAGATACGCTGGATTATTCTTTTGGTAATGATGGATATATTTCAGTGTTTGATCTGACCGATCGTGAGAAACCGCGTTTCCTGAAAAGACTGAAACCAGGGGAGGATCTTCCGGCAGGTTATGCTGTAGCGCATACAATCAGCCCGACTCCCGATAACCGTTATCTGATTATTGCAAGCTGGGTTTCCGGTTACGTGCTCAAGCTGGATACCTATACGGATACGATTGCTAAAGTCTGGGGACCGTCTGATGGTCTTGTAAAACCGCATGGGATATTTGCAGCGGGCGGTAATCGCTAAGCGTTGAATCACAGGAATCCGTCAGCTGTTATCCAAAATGTAAATTTGAATTACTGGATAGCAGTTGATGGATTTTTAAATTGCGAAGGTATGATTGCGGTTATTTGATATTGAGGAGGTAATGAGTTGAAAGAACGGGTGTTTTTCAAGAGATTTGTTTTGATTATCGTTGCAATCGTAGTATTCTCAGCGCATGTCTATGCATCCGCAGCGTTGCTTGTTCTGCAGCGCCCTGTGCCGCTCAAGGCTGAAACCATCGCCCATTTGACACAAAATACCCATGCCAGTGAAAACAATCCATGGCAACTGGTAATTTTTGGATTTACACGCTGCAAGGATATTTGTCCAACTTCGCTGGGTAACTTGCACATGTTGATACAGGCTGCTTCCGCTGAAAAAATTAAAATGCATGGTACTTTTGTTTCAATCGACCCCGACCGGGATTCGGACACGGCGCTTTCGAGCTATACGGAGAGGTTCGGGGCTGACATCTCATATTTGCGCTTCGATGGTGATGAATTGGAGCGATTTAAAGAAGCTTTTGGTGTTGAGGTCACTTTTTATACAAAGAACGAGGGTAACATGCAGAATTATCAGGTCGACCACAGTACAACCGCATTCCTGATTGATCCTGAAGGCAGAATTAAAGTGCTGTTTGATGCAGCGAAAGATGCTGCCGCTGTTGCAAAACTGTTTCAGGAAAACAGGGAATTGTTTTGATGATGATCCGTTCTTTCATAGTGCTGTTTCAGTTGCTTTTGATGATCAATCCAGCTGCCGGGATGCGGATTGACGCTGACCCGCGTATGATTATCTCTTTTATGGACCGATCCTTACCGCCAGAGCTGGATATTTTGCGGGTGACAACGGACATATCTGAGGATAATCATTTGATATTCAGGGTACAGATCAGAGGAGAGCGGATAAGTGGGGATAACAATGATTATGTGTTACTGAATATTCAGCATGAAAAAACATATGTACTGATGATTCCGCTCAGTAAGGAAGCCGGTGAAACAATACGAATTTATGAAGGCGAACTTCTGCCAACAAATCAATTGACATCGATTGCATTTACGGAATCCGATATAAACAGCGAACATGCGGGATTCAGCGCAAGACACATAAACCGCGGCGTGGAATTTATGGTGCCACTCGACTGGATTAACTTCGGTGCGGATTTCGGCTTTGATGCTTACACAATCAGTGCCACTATACAAAAGCACGTTTTGCATATCGACGAAATCCATGATCAGGCAAGACGAGGGAATCTCTCAATCAATCAGGTGCCTGCAATTACACTGTTAAACGCTATTTGCTCACCAAAGAAATAAGCAGCGCTTGGTGAGATTTCCAGTCCAGTGTAATTGCCAATTCCATAGCCGCTATACCGGTTCATTAAAATCAGTTCATACCCAGACCATCATACCCATCTCCATCGGGTGGGCCAGTAGTTGATGGCTGGGATAAATACGGATGTAATATTCCTGTCTGCCACAGAGCTCCGATGCGAGCTTGAGTTCAAAGAGATGTTCGTCATGCTCAATGATGCCAGTAAATACGAATGGATAATGGCTGAAATTGCTGAACCGGGTTTTTTTGTACTGACGGCAAATCAGCAGTTCCACGATGACATCTTCAGGTTTTAAGCCATTCAATTGAGTAGCTACTTTAAAATCAAGAACATCGTTAAAGTCCGCACGGCTACATGGTAGATCAGTACAGCGGATGTGAACACCACTCCATGTTTCCCGGATACGGGTTTTCCAGGCGGCGATTTTGCGGGCATCGGCATAATGATGGGCTGCATAGCGTTCACCCTGGGTGCTTGCCGGAAGATAGAATTTCTTCAGGTACTCTTCGACCATGCGGGCCGCGCTGAAACGAGGCAGCAGCGACACCATCGAATGCTTGGCCATTCTCACCCATTCAGGTGAGTAACCGAATTTGCTGCGGTTATAATATAGTGGAATGACCTGGTCCTGGAGGATTTCATAAAGCGCCTGACTTTCCTCCTGATCGCGCACGACAGCTTCCATATTTTCCGGTCCGGGTTTGATCGCCCAGCCGTTATGGCCGTCATAGCCTTCGCCCCACCAGCCATCGAGGACGCTCAGATTAATTGAACCGTTAATGCCGGCTTTAATCCCTGATGTGCCGCTGGCTTCCAAAGGATAGATCGGATTATTAAGCCAAACATCCACACCGGCGACCAGTCGCCTTGCCAAGCGCAGATCATAGCCTTCAACGAGCAGAAGCCGTCCTTCGAATTCCGGTGTACGTGCAATCTGGCTGATGCGTCTGATCAAGTCCTGTCCCGGGACATCCGCCGGATGCGCCTTGCCGGCAAAGATAAATAATACGGGGTGCTCCTGATCCAGGATGATTTTGCGCAGCCAGCCAAGGTTTTCAAATAGCAGTGTTGCGCGCTTGTAAGTCGCGAAACGGCGTGCAAAACCAATCGTCAGAATATTCGGATTGAGCGGATCGGTGTACTTGAGCAGCCGGTCCAGATGTGCTTCGGAGCCATGATTACGGGTATTCTGTTCGGTCAGACGATCACGGATGCCAAAGAGCATTTGTGATTTCAAGGATTGCCGTATGCTCCAGAACTGATGATCGGGTATGTCATTAATACGCTGCCAGAATGCCGTATCGCACATTTTGTTACGCCATTCATATCCCAGATGACGGTCAAATAAATCGGCCCATTCCTGCGCCAGAAAAGTGGGTACGTGCACGCCGTTGGTGATATAGCGCATAGGGTTTTCTTCCGGTTCGATCTGCGGCCATAAATCCCTGCAGATTCTGCCGGATACATCACCGTGTATTTTGCTCACGCCGTTATGTGTGCGTGAGCCGCGGATGGCCAGTGCGGTCATGTTGAATTCCGGGCTGTTTGCCGCATGACCGAGTGACATGAATGTCTCGTGTGTGATTTGAAGGTCGTGGTAAAAAGGCTCAAAGTAGGTCCGGATCATTTCTTCGCTGAAAAGATCATGTCCGGCGGGTACTGCAGTATGGGTCGTAAAAATGGTGCTGGCCGCCACAGCTTCAAGCGCATCGGTGAAGCTGAGACCTTCATGCAGTATCAGGGCGCGTGTGCGTTCGGGGATCATAAATGCGGCATGTCCTTCATTAATATGCCATATGGTCGGCTTAATCCCCATGACATGCAGGGCGCGCACACCACCTATGCCGAGGATGATTTCTTGCTCAATACGCATAGTTTTGTCGCCGCCGTAGAGTTTATGGGTAATGTCACGGTCCTGGGGCGAATTTTCAGGTAAATCGGTATCCAACAGATACAGTGAAACACGGCCGATCTTGACCACCCAGATTTTTACGCGGACTGTGCGGTTTGGCAATGTAACATCGATACATACCTCTGCGCCGTTATCATTCAGTGCAGGAGCCACCGGCAGGTCGTCAAAATCCGAATCGGTGTAAATCGCTTGCTGATTGCCCTGATTATCGATAGTTTGAGAGAAATAACCCTGGCGGTAGAGTAACCCCACGCCTACAAATGGTAAATGCAAATCGCTGGCCGCTTTGCAGTGATCACCCGCCAGGATGCCGAGGCCGCCGGAATAAATGGGTAAGCTTTCATGAAAACCAAATTCAAAACAGAAATACGCAATCTGGTCATGCGGACGCAGGCCGTTAATTTCATCCCTGCGGGATGGTTCGTAATGATAAGAATCGTATGCGGCCAAAATACTGTCATATATGGTCAGAAACGTGGAATCTTCAGCAGCTCTCAACAGTATCGACTCATCCGCGCGCTTCAGGAAAGCCTTGGGATTATGTCCGACCGCAGCCCAAAGCGAGGAATCAAGCCGGGAAAAAAGCGCCCGTGTGGCACGATCCCAGCTATACCATAAATTATTGGCCAGCTCTTCCAACCGCTTCAGACGGCTGGGTATTTTGGGGTTGATCGTTATCGTGAATACGGTTTTTGAAGACATGATAAATACCTGAAGGACTGTAATTTTGGGTTATGCGTCAAATTGTATTTTACGTTTTGACGGCACGCTGTGTGATGCTATTTTAACCCTGCAAATGCGATAAGTCCTGAACTTTTCTTTTGGCGCCCAGCAGGCTGACTGCGGGGTGGGTAATCACTTTTACCGGGATTTCGCGTAGTAATCCCGAAAAACGGCCTTTATCGCAAAATGCGCGCATGAAATTCCCGGTTTGAAGGTACTTCAGGATTTTTGGTGCAATACCGCCGGCAATATATACGCCGTTGCGGCACAGTCCCGTAAGCGCCAGATTACCGGCAAAGGCGCCATAGATTTCAGTGAATATTTCGAGCGCCTTGATGGCATTCGGATGTTTATGTTCGATGGCCAATGTGGTTATGGCGGCACCATTGTCTTCATCCAGTGGCAGGGACGCAATTTTGTGAGATTCCACTGTATTACTCTGCAGGAAGTTGAATATTTGTGTTAAGCCGGCCCCGGATAATAATCTTTCCACCGAAACATGGTGGAATTTTTTTTGCAATGCTTCCAGTAGCCGAAGTTGCAGCGCATTTACCGGCGCAAAATCGATATGGCCGGCTTCGGTTGGTATCGGTTGATAGTGGTCTTTTTGCCAGACGAGCCATGCGACACCCATTCCGGTGCCTGCGCCCAGGATCACGCGCATGGTTTGCGCTTGTGCATAGCCTTCCTGCAGGGTAACCCAATCGGCAGAAGACAACAGGTCTACGGCCAGCGCCGCCGCTTCAAAATCATTCAAGAGCATGACCCGGGGAATGGAGAAGGCATGCGCAATTTCTGCGGCGTCGATTTGCCAGGACAGATTGGTCAGGTTTACACGTTGATCAGCGATGGGGCCGGCCACGGCAAAACAGGCTGCTGCCGCTTGGCATGGGTGCTTAGTTTTAACGGTATCCAGGAAATCGCAGAGGATATCGGAAAAGCTGGCATATTCACTGTTCCGGTAACGCTGCATATCCAGTTCATGTATGGCGCCGTGTTCGAATTCGGCCATCTGCAATAGCGTTTTGGTGCCGCCAATGTCACCATAAATCAGGTGCTGGTTCACGATTTTTTGATTCCGGAATGTTTTAAAAAGTGATCAACAGTATTGCATGCCGGGTTTGTAAACGATCATATTAACCGCTATCGGTTACGAAATCCATTTGAAAAATCAGCAAACCGGCTCCGGTGTTGTGCGAAAAGCTGAATTAAGTCCGGTTCCGTTTAAACAGGCTGGATTTTGACCGCTATCCGGTGTTGATGAGGCGAATCTATATCGCTGAAAAAAAGTTCGCCGAAAAATTCGGCTCCCGACAAGTCGCGCAACTTAAATCGGTAACCAATCCGTGAGAGAAAACGCAAATACGTATTAACGCGTTTTTCGTGTTTATCCAGTAAATCCGTTTTTGTGAGTGCCAGTATGATTTGGGAAATATGAAGCCTGTACGTTTGTTTCGATGAAATATCCAGCAGCTTTTTCCCCGCGCGATTGGCACCGACGATCATGCCGGTATCGGAAAGTATCAACGTGGCGTATCCGTCAGGACTGCAATGCAAATGATCGCGGCGGGTTTGCACGGCGGGATGCTGGTTTTTTTCCGCTTGCTTAATGAATTGCGTAATCATTACGTTTCCTCCTTTTCCGCCGCGAGCCAATCTTCCAGTTCATACCCGGGTGCAAAATCCCGCGCCTGAGCTTTATAGTATGCATTGATTTCAATACGCGCCTGCAAATCTGTTTGTATGCCTGCGGTTTCTGTCTGTGAACGGGTACGCTGGGGTGCAGCTTTTTTGCGGTTTCTGGATGGTGTGTCAATACTTTCCATTGGAACATCCTCCTTGCGTTTTTGAAATAAAGTAGTCAGATGTTGAAAAATAACAGTGCTTTTGAACTGATGGTTGTAATCATATGTAATTACCCGGAATAAAAAAATACGTGCTGATACGTATCTCCGCTGTTTACAAATAATTGGCAACGTATCAGGGCTTTCCTTTATATTGTTGAAATGAATTACAATTCCAGGTGAAACAATGCCTCTTTTCATTGTTGGATACGCATATAGCCTGTGAAAACAAAATCGATTACCGAGCCCCCATGGGATGAGCCGTTAAACGGGATCAGTTTTAAGGATTTATTCGATGCTGTAACCGAAGCCATGTTATTGGTCGATGCATGCGGAAAAATCGTGATGGCCAATCCGTCCGCGCTGGATTTATGTGGTTATACGCTTAATGAATTGCGCGGCCATGAGGTTGAGGCGTTTATCCCGCAGCGCTTTCGGGAACATCACCGGTGTTACCGGAAACAGTATCTGGAAAATCCGCGCAAGCGGCCAATGGGAAATCACAGCAATCTCGTATTGTTGCATCGGGACGGTGATGAAATCAGCGTCGATATCAGTCTGAGCCCCATAACCATTCAGCAGCGGATCTATGTGCTTCTTGTATTGAATGTAATTGACCGCCGCAGCCAGGCTGAATATGCCTTGCGTGAGAGTCAGGAACGTTTGTGGCTGATCAAACAGATGATCGATGTAGGCATATTTGATATTGATTGTGTTAACCATAAAATTTACTGCGATGAACGGCTGCAGGAATTGTGTGGCAACAGCGTTAATGAAAACATTACGCTGAACGATTTTTTTGCAGTTGTGCATCACGATGACCGCGCGAATTGTCAGGCTGCTTTTGACAAGGCGATCAACCCGCACATGAGCGGTGAATACCGTACGGAATTCCGTATCATGCAATCCGGCAATCAAAAGGAGCGTTGGATCACCATATTGGGTGAGACGCAGTTTGTAATGGGGAAAGCCAAACGGATTGTGGGGATTGCACGGGATATCACGCAGCGGAAGCAGCGTGAAAAAATGCTTCAGCAGCATCGCAATGAAACTGAGACGCTTTTTAAACAGCAGGTTGCCATGATTACCGTTTCGGCGATTGCGCATGAACTGAATTCTCCATTGACCGCGATTTCAGCCTATAGTGAAGTGGTGCTTCACGCATTAAACGAAACACCGATTGATTGCGACCGGGCAAGAGAAGCGATGAACGGGTGTTTTGAGCAGGCGCAGCTGGCGGGCGGGAAATTATATGAATTGCTGAATTTTTTGCAGCATAATACCGCCGAAGCCGAAGTACTGGATCTTAATCAGGTGATAGAGGATGCTTTATTGCTGGCGCGGGGAGACGGCTATGGGGGATTCAACCTGATGCTTGAGCTGGAACCTTGTCTTCCTGCGGTCAATGCGAATCGATTTCAGATTCAGCGTGTTCTGGTGAATTTAATCAGAAATGCGGTGGAAGCCATGCGCACAGCAAATATACCTGTTTCTGAGATAACCATTTCGGTAGAAACCCTGGCAAAGGAAAATATGGCGCTTGTTTCCATCAGGGACAATGGCCCCGGCATTGATCAGGATACGCTGAAACGCATTTTTAACCCCTTTTTTACGACCAAACCCACAGGACTCGGCATGGGACTTTCCATCAGTCGGGCATTGGTTGAGGCTAATGGTGGCCGGCTCTGGGTGGATCCTGATTTTAAACAGGGCGCCCAGTTTCATTTTACATTGCCTTTCGTATGAAAAAATTCAATGATTTTACTGTTTTTATCGTCGATGACGATACCGCCGTGCGTCATTCATTGATGCTCATGTTAAAGCAGCAAACAATCAATGTGCAGTTATTTGAAAGTGCGGAACAGTTTCTTGAAAGTAATCTGCCGTATCAGAAAGGCTGCATCATCACAGACTTGCAAATGCCGGGTATGGATGGTCTGCAGCTTCAGGAAGTACTGGGCAGAAAAGAGTGTACGTTGCCCATTATTTTTCTGACCGGTCACGGCACTATTCCGCATAGTGTCAAAGCGATCAAAGCCGGGGCAGTCGATTTTCTAACGAAACCGGTCACCCGTAAGAAGCTACTTGCGTGTATCACGTCCGCTTTCGATGAATGTGAAAAATTGCTGGAAGCAGAAAATAGTGCCCGGAGAGCAAGATCGCTGCTGACAAAATTAACCGGGCGGGAAAGAGAAGTCCTGGCTTTTGTCGTTCAAGGGCTTTCAAATAAAGAAATTGCGGCGCATCTGGGGATCAGTCACCGCACGGTGGAAATTCACCGCAGTAATGTCATGCAAAAAACCGGTGCGATGCATTTACTGGAATTGAAGAAAATTGCTCAGGAAAGCAATCAGCACAAACTGCCGCATTGACATTCACTCGTAGTACCGGGGCATTCTGGTGAAAAAAACCTCCCGCTGCTAGGCAGTGGAAGGTTTTTTGTTTTCCTGTCGTTCTTTTCAATTAAAAATTGAAAGTCCACTCCTGCGTCCAATCGTCATTCGTGTCCTTGAATGCGCCGACATAATCGACCACGTCAAAGAAGCCATCGTTAACTGGCGTGCCGCCGAGTGTCAAAGGCGATCCAAAAGCGGGCAGATAGCCGTCCAGCAGTGGATTTTCCGTACTATTGCCGGATTGTGACGTAAACCAGTCCGCTACGGAGAAAGTAGCACCGTTACCATCTTTGAAATTATTGGTACAGTTTACAAATGAATTGACCATGGTCAATTCGCCGGAAAGATTGCCGGGTGCGCCTGCATTCAGGAATGTAGCCGCGCCATCGATCGTAATGCAATTGGGGAATCCTGTAATAAGCGTATTCCAGATATTTGCACCTGTGCCGCGGCGCAGCAGAATGCCTTGTGTTGCGACCGGTGCGCCGATAATGGTCATGTTGGACAGTGTGGGTTTGGCGCGGGGAGTGATGTCGTTATTGACTTCATTGTTGTCGGCTTCAATGCCGTTATCACCGTCATCAGCCGCCAACTGGATCAATACAAACTGTGCTTTTCCGGTCCATCCGCTGCCCCAGTCGAGACTGTCATCGCCGATCTGGGTCAATACGAGATGTTTCATCCCGACCGTGCCACCAAACATTTCAACGCCGTCATCAAGCCCCGCATGTACATGCACGAATTGAATCAGTGTACCTGCACCCACGCCGTTCAATGTGAAACCATTCAGTTCTTCATCGGGGCGTACAGGAAAACCGGCAAACAGTATCTGGGTGTATTTAACGATGCCGCTGTTGTCATTCGGATTGTTACCGCCGAAAAATTCAGAAGTGATCGCTTCAAAAGGGATTTCACAGGGATTAACACCGACGTTACAGCCATTGACCGGTGCGTTACCGGAAATTACCAGGCCGCCCCATTCACCGCCGGATTGTTGCAGCGGACCGGTCATGACAATTGGATTGTCCGGTGTGCCTTCCGCAAATATCCTGGAGCCGCGTCTGATCCACAGGAAATCAGCACCTTGCTGACCGAAGATTTTCGTGCCGGGATTGATCGTCAGCGTGGCGCTGTTGCGATTGTCGCCGCCGATAAACACACCGCCCGACAAAACCCACTGGATGTTTTTCGTCAGCGTGATGTCCTGATTAATTTCGCCGCTCAGGATACAGGAACCTGCAACAGCGCCCGGTGTGGAAAAGCTCGGGCAACCCTGGAACTGGTTATTGACCAGCTGAGAAATTGTAAAGCGTAGTGGATTGGAACCCGGAACCAGTTGCAGTTTGGCGTAGAATTCATCCGCGCCGACAACAACGGAGGGTACATGCACCGCAGTTGTCGCCGAATCAAACACCACGCGTTGCTGGCCTTTGGCCGCCGGTATGGATACTGCGTCGATCAATTGCAGTCCGTCACCGCTGATCTGCAGCTGTGCGCTGTAGAATTCTGAAGATGCGCCGTTTAAAACTTCTACGACGGGCATATTAACAATACCTGTTGCAGGGTCGAAAGTAGCCGTTGCCGCAAGACTGTCGGCAGCGAATACGCTCAGCAGCGCGGCCGAGCAAATTGATAATCTTGTTTGTTTGTTTGTTAACCTCACCATTTTTATCTCCAAATTAAACATTGTGTGAACTATTGGTCAGGCAAATTTATCAATTTAATATGACAATCGTGTTACATGATGATGAATGAAGGCAATAATTGACTCACCATTAAAAAAGGATATATCGATATGCCCATTACGCTGAATCACACTATCGTTCCCACGTACGACAAGGAAAAGTCAGCGCGCTTTTACGCACGCATTTTCGGATTTGAATATATCGGCGCATTCGCATCATTTGTCGTGGTGCGTGTCAATGAAACGCTGTGTCTCGATTTTGCGGTGAGAGAGCAATTCGAGTCGCATCATTATGCGTTCAAGGTTTCTGAGGAAGAATTCGATCAGATATTCATGCGTATCCAAGCGGAAAACATCACCTATGGCAGTAGCCCGTATGATCCTGGAAACATGGAAATCAATCATAACTATGGGGGCAGGGGCATTTATTTCCGTGATGAAAACGGACACCTATTGGAAATGTTGACTGCAGACTATGAAATAACCGTTACACGGTGATTTGTCCGGCTAGTGATTGAGACACGGATTGATGATGTTGGTTGATGGGCAGGTGGCTGTCAGTCGGGTGATGAATCCCGGTATCAGTATTGATCTTCGGTATAACGAATTGCGGTGATGATATAGCGCATTTGCCCGGCAGGGCGCTGCACGGTTACTTCATCATCGAGATTTTTTTTCATCAGGGCGCGACCTACCGGTGAATCCATACTGATCCAGCCCTTTTCGACATTGAACTCATCGGGGCCGACGATACGGTAAGTGATGCATTGGCCCTCTTCATCTTCAAGCTCAACCCAAGCGCCGAAAAATACCTGCTGCTGATTGGTAGGTGGCTGATCCACCACGACCAGTTCATCAAGGCGCTTCTGCAGATAACGGATACGCCGGTCGATTTCACGCAACTGTTTCTTGCGGTAAATATATTCGGCATTTTCCGACCGGTCACCTTCAGCCGCTGCAGCCGACAATGCTGCCGTTACTTCACGGCGTGTCACCCATAAATCTTTGAGCTCCTGGTTGAGTGTTTCGTAACCCGGTTTAGTAATATAAGCCGAACTTTTAGGTTGTGGCGGGCGATAGCGAGTCATACTGGATTGTCTTGTATAGCTGGAAATAAAAAATTTTATGATGGCGCAATTAAAGCATGAGTGATTGCATTTTGAATGTCCAATGCCGCTATGGCAACGCAGATCGTTTTTTAACAACCTGCTAGCCCTGGGTATCTGAAAACGGATAGTCTGTGTAACCGTGTTGATTGCCGCCGTAGAACGTTGCAGGGTCGGGCGTGTTCAGTTGTGTCCGACGGGAAAACCGCAGTGGCAAATCCGGATTGGCGAGAAAAAGCCTGCCGAAAGCGACCATATCGGCATCACCGTCTGCCAGCGCAGCATTGGCTGTAGCCAGATCATATTCACCATTGACGATTAACAAACCTTTTCGGCATTGCCTCAGCAGCTTCAGATCAAATGGTGGTCCCGCAACACCCGGGCGTTCCTTGCCGGTTTCAGCGATATGCAGATAAGCCAGCCCGAATGGATTAAGCTGCTCGACCATATAGGTAAATGTCATTTCCGGATTTGAATCATACATGTCGTTATAGGGTTGTAACGGAGATAAGCGTATTCCGACCCGGTGGCCGTCCCATACCGAGCAGACAGCTGCAACGACTTCAAGCATCAGGCGCGCGCGATTTTCAAGTGATCCGCCATAGGCATCCGCGCGATGATTGGTGCCATCGCGTAAAAACTGGTCCAGCAGATAGCCATTGGCGCCATGAATTTCGACACCATCAAATCCGGCGTCCATCGCATTTCTTGCGCCATGGCGGTATTGTTCAACAATAGCGGGGATTTCCGCTAAATCGAGTGCACGCGGTGTGACAAAATCCTGATGACCTGCATCAGTTCTGGCGTGACCGGCGGGTTTGATTGCTGAAGGTGCGACGGGAAGAATGCCGTTGGGCAGCATAGCAGGGTGGGAAATGCGTCCGACATGCCATAACTGGAGAAAAATCCGTCCTCCCCGATCATGCACCGCTTCGGTTACCTGCCGCCAGCCTGAAATTTGTTCCGCACTGTAAATCCCCGGTGTCGCAGGATAACCCACGCCCTCAGGCGAAATCTGCGATGCTTCGGTAACAATCAATCCGGCGCTGGCGCGCTGTGCGTAATATTCCACATTCAGCGCCGTGGGTGCGTTTCCGGGGCCTGCCCGGTTGCGCGTCATCGGCGCCATGACAATCCGGTTGGGTAATATATAGGAGCCCAGCTGTATGTCCGATAAAACGGTAATGCCTGATGTGCACATCGCAATCTCCGGTAGTGTAGTT
>JAHBZZ010000002.1 GCA_019635215.1 Nitrosomonas sp. | reverse complement strand
GATTTGTTGGATTTTTAAACGGGTTAAATACGTTAAAAATTTAGTGATTCTTATATAGTGATATGATGCATGGCCTAGATCAAATTTAGACTACGCTATGAATTGAAAAAAGTATTCTCGTATAAGAAGTGAATTAAACTGTACATACCTGATGCTAAGAATCAGTTCAAGATCTCACTAAAGGATGCATTATCGCGATTAGAATCGAACTCAGAACTTACATACTTTTAGTATGATCCGTTTTTCGTTCGATTTTGCCTTTGCATTGCATTCTCTTGAATGAAATCTTGAAAATAGAGATTCTAGGAACAGAATATAACTGAATTGAAGTATTATTACTTTAATCATATATCATAAAAGTAATAACCCGCTTAAGCGGGTTTTTTTTTGGGGAATGTTTATGTTGAATCATTTATCACAATCCAGCGTACAATACCCACATCGTAGTCGCGATTATTTTATAGCAGGATTTACATTTTTTTGCGTAGCAGTAAGTCTTGTCATAGATGGTAGTGCGAGTCTGGAAGTACAGAATTTGCTTGGTGTTATCGCATGGATTTTTTTATTTGGACTCCTCATTGGAGAAAATAAGGAAGTTCGAATGCAAGTGATGATTGCAGTTGCGTTCGCAACAGCCGGTGAACATTTTGCTTCTATCTATATGGAAGGATATACATATCGTTTTGGAAATGTACCGCATTATGTTCCGCCAGGTCATGGTATGGTTTACTTAACCGCTGTTGCACTAGCTCGGTCAGGTTTTTTTCAGATGTATGTGCGCAAAATTGCAGTTTTTGTATTCGTGACGGGGGGATTATGGTCTCTGTGGGGGATCAGCGGAATACCGGAACAAGGTGATCAAGTGGGTGCATTTTTGTTTGTAATTTTTGTGATATGTGTATTAAAGGGACGATCGCCTTTGGTTTATCTGGGTGCTTTTTTTATATGTACATGGCTTGAAATCATTGGTACAGCAGCCGGTACATGGAGATGGGCGGCTATAGAGCCAGTTTTTGATTGGTCGCAAGGCAATCCACCGAGCGGTGTTGCCGCTTGGTACTGTCTTGTTGATGCGGTAGCAATAGGGTTTGCACCAATTTGTTTGCGCGGATTGCAAAAACTTATCAAACTGGTATAAAAAAACAATTACCAGTTTATATATGACTGTGTATTTGGATTGTTTTGAATAAAATTAATAGGAAATAATAAGTGACTGTGATTCGATTGCCGGATGGCTCAGAGCGAATATTTGAACAACCTGTGACCGTAATCGATGTGGTAGCCTCGATAGGGCCGGGTTTGGCGCGCGCGGCCCTAGCAGGAAGGGTGAACGGTAAATTGGTCGATCTTGATCGTTTGATTGAAGAGGATAGTGATCTCGCGATCATTACAGAAAAAGATTCGGAAGGTCTCGAAATTATCAGACATTCCAGTGCACATTTGTTGGCACATGCTGTAAAAGAATTATTTCCTGAGGCGCAGGTGACGATCGGGCCTGTAATTGAAGACGGTTTTTACTATGATTTTTCTTATGAACGCCCGTTTACGCCGGAAGATCTTACTGCAATAGAAAAACGAATGGTTGAAATAAGCAGACGGAATATCAAGATCGAAAGAAAAGTCTGGGAACGCTCGGAAGCTATCAATTTTTTTAAGCAATTAGGGGAGCACTATAAAGCGCAAATTATTGAATCTATACCTGGGGAGGAAGATTTAACGCTGTATACACAAGGTAACTTTACTGATTTGTGTCGCGGCCCTCACGTTCTAAGCACCGCTAAGCTCAAGATATTTAAATTGATGAAAGTGGCTGGTGCTTATTGGCGCGGTGATTCAAAAAATGAAATGCTCCAGAGAATCTACGGAACAGCGTGGATAACTAAAGAGGATCAGAATAATTACTTGCATAGACTCGAAGAAGCTGAAAAAAGAGATCATCGTAAAATAGGTAAGCAACTGGATTTGTTTCATATGCAAGAAGAAGCTCCCGGCATGGTTTTCTGGCATCCGAAAGGCTGGGCTTTGTGGCAGCAGATTGAGCAATATATGCGAAATATTCAGCATGAAAATGAGTATCATGAGATTCGAACACCACAAGTTTTGGACAAAGAATTGTGGAAGCAATCCGGCCACTGGGATAATTTCCGAGAAAATATGTTCATAACAGAGACTGAAGATAGAAGCTTTGCGATTAAACCGATGAACTGTCCTGGGCATGTGCAGGTATTCAAACAAGGACTCAGGAGTTATCGCGATCTGCCCTTGAGATTTGCAGAGTTTGGCTCGTGTCATCGTAATGAAGCTTCGGGTGCACTGCACGGTGTTATGCGCGTTCGCGGATTTACACAGGATGATGCGCATATTTTTTGTACAGAAGATCAAATTCGCGGAGAAGTGGTTAAATTTATTAATCTGTTAAAGCTTGTTTATGCAGACTTCGGATTTCAAGATATCCTGGTCAAGCTGTCGACGCGTCCGACAAAGCGGGTCGGTTCAGATACGCAGTGGGATAAATCTGAAGGTGCATTAGAGACTGCGCTTAAGCAAGCAGGATTAGAATGGGAGTTACAACCGGGGGAAGGTGCATTTTATGGACCAAAAATAGAGTTCGCATTGAGAGACTGCATAGGTCGAATATGGCAGTGTGGCACTTTGCAGCTGGATTTTTCGATGCCCGAACGTTTAGGTGCAGAATATGTTGCCGAAGATAATACACGGCAAATACCGGTTATGCTGCATAGAGCTATTCTGGGATCATTGGAGCGTTTTATTGGTATTTTGATAGAACATTATGCGGGGGCGTTTCCTCTATGGTTGGCTCCGGTTCAAGTTGCCGTACTGAATATATCCAGGGGACAAGCTGAATATGTGGAAAAAGTGACAAAAGAATTAAAACAGCACGGATTTCGGGTGATACAAGACTTGAGAAATGAGAAAATAACCTATAAAATCCGTGAACATAGTTTGCAGAAACTTCCTTACCAAATCATTGTTGGCGACGCGGAAATAAATACCAATCAAGTTTCTGTACGTGTTCGTGGCGGACAAGATTTGGGACAAATGTCATTAGAGAATTTGATCGAACGCCTTAAGAAAGAAGTAGAATTAAGGCGATGATTTTCATTTGAATTATATGGAGAATTGCCATAGTACAAGAAAAGACAGCACGTATAAATAATGAAATAGATGTGCCAGAAGTGCGCTTAATCGGTATAGACGGAGAACAAATAGGTATAGTGAGGTTGGCTGAAGCTAATGAACTGGCCGAAGAGGCAGGTGTGGACCTTGTGGAGATAGCGCCGACAGCACTGCCACCGGTGTGCAGGTTGATGGATTATGGGAAGTTTCGCTATCAGGAAAGCAAACGAAAGCACGATGCGAAGCTGAAACAAAAGCAAGTACAAATAAAAGAAATTAAATTTAGACCGAATACGGATGAAGGCGATTACCGAATTAAGCTGCGTAACTTGGTGAATTTCTTGAACGAGGGTGATAAAGTCAAGGTGACATTACGATTTCGTGGTCGTGAGATGGCGCATCAGGAATTTGGTGTGCGGATTCTTGAGCGTGTACGAGATGATCTTGAGTCATATGCGATAGTGGAACAATTTCCTAAAATGGAAGGTAGGCAGATGGTGATGGTGTTATCACCAAAGAAGAAGGAATCAAAAACAGGTAAAACGAAGACAATAGTCAGTGATTCTGCATCCACATAGTAACTTGTATAGATGATAAATAAAGTCTATCAGGAACTAAAACAGCAGAAAAATACAAGTGATGAAAGGTTCTAAAAGTTTTTCGTGAAGATATATGAAAACACCTATAATCATATTATAAGGAGGATTCAATGCCTAAGATGAAAACCAAAAGTAGTGCTGCAAAACGCTTTAAAGTGCGTGCAAGTGGGAGTATTAAACGTGCGCAGGCTTTTAAGCGTCATATACTGACGAAGAAGACGACAAAGAATAAACGTCAACTCAGAGGAATAGTCAACGTTCATCCGAGCGATGCTGCGTCGGTTCATTCGATGTTGCCATATGCATAAAGGAGAGGTGGTAGATGCCTAGAGTAAAACGTGGTGTTACAGCGCATGCGCGACATAAAAAAATTCTGAATCTGGCAAAGGGCTATCGAGGACGCCGCAAAAATGTGTATCGTATTGCCAAACAGGCAGTAATGAAAGCCGGACAATACGCTTATCGAGACAGGCGTCAACGTAAGCGCCAATTCAGGGCGTTGTGGATTGCGCGTATCAATGCAGCCGCGCGAGAATGCGGATTATCCTATAGTGTTTTCATGAATGGTCTGAAAAAAGCGAGTATCGGAATCGACAGAAAAGTATTGGCTGATTTGGCAGTATTTGACAAAATTGCTTTTGAGAAAATCGTTGAGCAGGCTAAAGCAAGCTTGGTTATTTGATCGTTTTGTAAACAGATTAGGGAGGTGTTGGGATAGACCCAAACCTCCCTTTTTATATTGATCAAACCCGAGATTTATCGGATCGAATATTTCTAGAAATTCCGGTTTCTGAGATGATACGATTATTATTTCAGTGATTGACCGTAATAAAAAGTGATTTTATATCCGATGCTGCATACCATAATAGCTTATGAATAACTTATTTACCATTTGAGTATAAATTTTGAGTTTAAGCCTGCATGAGAGATTTAAGTGAAATTGTAAAAGAAGCGAAAAAATTATTTAGTGCGATAGAAGATCCTGACGAATTAGAACAGGCGAAAGCTCGGTACCTCGGTAAAAATGGTGAATTAACAGAATTACTCAAGGGGCTGAGTAAACTTCCGGTGGATCAGCGCCCAAGTATGGGCAGTCAAATTAACCAGGCAAAAAGTCAAATCGAGATATTGCTGAAGACTCGCCGGCTTTATTTACAAGACAGAAGACTTGAGGAGAAACTAAAAGAAGAATCTCTTGATGTTACTTTGCCCGGGAGAGGATATGCGAAAGGCGGTTTGCATCCGGTTACTCAAACATTGATACGGATAGAAACGTTGTTTCATTCTATCGGGTACAAAGTAGCTTCCGGACCTGAAATAGAGACAGATTTTTATAATTTCACTGCGCTTAATATTCCCGAGAATCATCCTGCCCGGGCAATGCATGACACTTTCTATGTAGATAACGGTAATTTGTTGCGTACGCATACATCACCAGTCCAGATACACTTTATGCTTGAGAACAAACCGCCATTTAAGTTAATAGCGCCGGGACGCGTTTATCGCTGTGATTCGGATGTGACCCATACGCCGATGTTTCATCAAGTGGAAGGTTTATGGGTAGACGAGCAGGCGAACTTTGCAGCACTTAAAGGTGTGTTAACTGATTTTATGGCGCTGTTTTTTGAGCAGGATAATTTACAGGTGCGTTTCCGTCCTTCATTTTTTCCTTTTACAGAACCTTCGGCTGAAATGGATATCAGTTGCGTGAAATGCAATGGTAAAGGTTGCCGGATATGTGGACACACAGGGTGGTTGGAAGTTCTGGGGTGCGGTATGGTGCATCCGAATGTTTTGAAGCATGTCAATATAGATTCTGAGCGTTATATTGGTTTTGCGTTTGGGTTGGGTGTTGAGAGACTTGCGATGCTGCGTTACGGTGTCAGTGATTTAAGGTTGTTTTTTGAAAATGATCTGCGTTTCTTGAAACAATTTAATTAGCAGGATTATCTTGAATTCAAATTAGATAATAATAAAGGCTATGAAATTTTCAGAAAGTTGGTTACGGACTTTTGTAGATCCGGATTGTACAAGCGATGAACTTGCTCATGCGCTGACGATGGCTGGTTTGGAAGTCGAAAATGTCGAGCTTGTCGCGGCATCATTTGAGAATGTTGTGGTGGCCGAAGTGTTGCGCGTCGAAAAGCATCCAGAAGCGGATCGATTGAATATATGCCAAGTTAACATTGGAACGCTTACAGAAGAGCCGCTTCAGATCGTCTGTGGTGCTACTAATGTGAAAACAGGTATTAAAGTGCCTTGTGCGATGATAGGCGCAAGATTGCCGGGTATCGAGATAAAAAAGGCAAAATTGCGAGGTGTTTTGTCATCTGGAATGTTATGTTCCGCACGGGAACTGGGCCTCTGCGAAAATGCAGATGGACTGCTAATCTTGCCCGACGATGCACCGGTGGGCCAGGATTTCCGTAATTATTATGCATTGAATGACAAGGTTTTTACATTGAATCTGACACCTAATAGGGCAGATTGTCTGGGCGTTTATGGTGTGGCGCGGGAAATTTCGGCGATTACCGATGCAGTTTTGTTGCCATTAAAAATGAATCCTGTATCACATGAAATTCCAGACATGATTGCAGTGCAGATTGCAGAGCCCGACGCCTGCCCTTTGTATTATGGTCGTATCATGCGGGGTATCGATTTGAATGTCGATACGCCATTGTGGATGAGACAACGATTGGAAAGAAGCGGTTTACGCTCAATCAATGCTGTGGTTGATATTACCAATTATGTTCTGCTTGAAACGGGGCAACCGATGCATGCGTTTGATTTGGCCAAGTTGGATGGTGCGATTCAGGTACGCTATGCAAAAGCAGGGGAAAAAATAAAATTATTGAATGATACCGAAATAGTACTTGCACCTGATATGCTGGTGATTGCTGATGACAGCAAACCCGTGGCGTTGGCCGGCATTATGGGGGGAGTGGAAAGCAGCGTTGTGTCAGATACAACTGATGTTTTCCTGGAATGCGCATTCTTTAAACCGGATATTATCACGGGTAAATCATTCACATTGGGTTTCAGTTCGGATTCAGCACATCGTTTTGAACGTGGCGTAGATTTTGCTGCGACAGGAAAGGTATTGGAGTATGCGACTGTATTGATTCAATCAGTCTGTGGCGGAAAGACCGGACCGGCTGTGGAAACGAAATATCAATTGCCGGAAAGGTGTCCGGTTACAGTTCGGATTGATCGTGTTCGGCGTGTGTTAGGTGTTTCATTAACTGTTGAGCAAATATCAGAGTATTTCAAGCGCCAACAATTCATTTTTTCGGAAAATGGTGGCATTTTTTGTGTAACACCACCAAGTTACCGGTTTGATCTTGCTATTGAGGAAGATTTTATCGAGGAATTGGCCCGGATCCATGGTTACGATTCTATTCAGGCGCAGCAACCAAAAACTGAACTCTCGATGCTGGCGGCACCAGAGAAAAAGCATACATCTTCAGCAATCAAGCAGATGCTTGTCATGCGCGATTACCAGGAAGTAATCAACTATGCTTTTGTAGATGAGTTCTGGGAACAGGATTTGTTGCAGAACAGTACGCCAATTGCATTAAAAAATCCGATCGCTAGTCATATGAATGTAATGCGCAGCAGCCTGATCGGAGGGTTGATTTCTAATTTGCAATTTAATTTGAATCGTAAACAGGATAGGGTGCGTCTGTTTGAAATGGGTGGTTGTTTTGAAAGTGATTCGACCGGTAATTATCGACAGCTTGATAAATTGGCAGGATTGGGTTATGGCAATGTGCATCCGGAACAATGGAGTGAATCGGCGCGCATAATTGATTTTTTTGATATGAAAGCTGATATTGAAGTGCTGTTTCATGCGCGTGAAGTGAGTTTTCAGCCAGGATCGCATCCTGCATTTCATCCGGGTAAATCGGCTAAAATTATTGTGGAACAGAATGTCGCAGGGTGGTTGGGTGAATTGCACCCCCGCTGGCAGAAAAAATTTGATTTACCCAGACCGGCCATTCTTTTTGAACTTACTCTTGACAGTTTGTTGTCGAAATCACTGGTGAATGCAAAGGAAATGTCTAAATATCCACCTGTTAGAAGAGATATCGCAGTGATTGTTGATCATCGTATTGCCGTGCAATCGTTATTGGATGTGCTGCGAGAAAGTAAGTCGGAAATAGTAACCGAAATCGCTTTATTTGATATGTATCGTGGAGAATCAATTGGCGAGAATAAAAAGAGTCTGGCGTTTAGAGTCCTGCTGCAGGATATCGAAAAAACATTAACAGATGAAGATATTGATACGACAATGTCTGGTTTGCTACGTGTCCTTGAACAAAAATTTGATGCAGTATTAAGAGTTTGAGGGAAATTAATTTTGTTATGAATATAAATGGAAATTAATGTGCTGGTCATTAATAATTCTTAATAGTAATTGCTGTAATCATATATGGCGAAGACATGGAGGATTGGAATATTAATTATCTCAACGCGTAAATCACAGTAAGGCACTATTATTAAAAGAATTTCAATCTGATAACTATGCGGAGAAAAAAATGGCTTTAACTAAAGCTGAATTGGCTGATTTGTTATTTGAGAATGTTGGACTGAATAAACGCGAAGCGAAAGATATGGTTGAGTCTTTTTATGAGGAGGTTCGTGCAGCATTAGAGAAAGGTGAAGGTGTTAAATTATCAGGTTTCGGCAATTTTCATTTGCGAACAAAACCACAACGGCCGGGTCGGAATCCTAAAACTGGTGAAGAGATTCCAATTACCGCGCGACGTGTTGTAACATTTCACGCCAGTCAGAAGCTGAAAACCATGGTTGAACAAAATTATCATGGAAAACAAGAAACCAATTCTTAGATTTCCCCCTATACCGGCGAAACGGTATTTCACAATCGGTGAAGTTGGCGTTTTGTGTGGTGTGAAACCACATGTTTTACGCTACTGGGAACAAGAATTTACACAACTGCGGCCGGTTAAGCGTCGTGGTAATCGGCGCTATTATCAACATCAGGAAGTTTTACTGATTCGTAGAATTAGAGAGCTTCTTTATGATCAGGGGTTTACCATTAACGGCGCGCGAAGTCGCCTGGAAGAACAGATTGAATCAAGTGTGCAATCGTCACAGATGACAGATAAAATGCTAGAAACACATCCGCTTGTCGACATGAGCTATGTGCGTAGCGAACTCCAAAGTATCATATCTATTCTGGCATCCAAATAAGTAGCTTTTCGTATATCGCATATCTCTTGTTTTTAATGTCTTGCTTGTTTGCTATAATCCCCGATCAGCGGGGCGTAGCGCAGCCTGGTAGCGTACTTGCATGGGGTGCAAGTGGTCGGAGGTTCAAATCCTCTCGCCCCGACCACGATCTATACATATTCTGATTGCTTCCGGTTTGAAAGAATGATTCAAATTCATGACAGGTCATTTTCCCATTTCGATGTCAATGCATTTTTTGTGGCCTGATTTCCGATTCGCTAGGTGAAATTTTGAAAATGCGTATTTTACTCAGTAACGATGATGGTTATTTCTCACCGGGGTTGGCATGCTTGGCCGAAGCGCTTTCATGTATTGCTGAAATCATAGTGGTAGCTCCTGAGCGTGACAGAAGTGGATCCAGTAATTCCTTGACATTGGATCGACCGTTGAGTTTGCACCGTGCACCTAATGGGTTTTATTATGTCAATGGAACACCAACGGATTGTGTTCATCTCGCAGTTACCGGCATGCTGGATGTTCTGCCGGATATGGTTATTTCCGGTATCAATCATGGCGCAAATATGGGTGATGACACCATTTATTCCGGAACGGTTGCCGCTGCCACGGAGGGGTTTTTATTAGGCGTACCTTCGCTAGCGGTGTCCCTTACTGATGTTACGAAAGGATGCTATGCTACGGCAGCGCGAGTGGTGGTTGATATGGTTAGGCAGTTTTATCGGAATGAATTGAAAATTCCAATTTTGCTGAATATTAATGTACCTGATGTTGAATATCCGCAGCTTGAAGGCATTAAGGTAACACGATTAGGGCGCCGCCATAAAGCTGAACCTGTCATCAGATCCTTAACGCCACGTGGGGATACGGTATATTGGGTGGGGGCAGCAGGGGCCGCGCAGGATGCAGGTGAAGGTACCGATTTCCACGCTGTGCAGTATAATTATGTTTCAGTAACACCGTTACAGATTGATTTAACACGGTTTGATCAGATGGGTTTTGTCAGCGAATGGTTGAGTAGACCTATTTCATTCGATGAATAGATCCTTGCCGTTGCGATTAATGCTGGATGATAGAATATTTATAAAAATGTTCATAAAGTTAACAGCAGTTAATAACCCATTGGATAGCGGTTGGTGAATATGCATCTCTCCGGCATAGGCATGACATCGCATCGGACACGTATGCGTATGATAGAGCGTCTGCGCAATCAGGGCATTACTGACGAAGTTGTGTTGTCGGTTATGGGGGCCATTCCACGTCATCTCTTTGTTGAAGAAGCACTCGCCAGTCGTGCGTATGAAGATGTTGCTTTGCCTATTAACTACGGACAGACAATTTCCAGTCCATGGATGGTTGCGCGCATGAGTGAATTATTGCGTGCTAATGTGTATCTTGATAAGGTGCTGGAAATTGGCACTGGTTGTGGTTATCAAACGGCTGTTTTGGCTAAATTGACGAGATTGGTGTATTCAATTGAACGTATAGGACCATTACTGACACGAACACGAATTCGTTTACACAAGCTGCAAGTCAAGAATATTCATTTAAAGCATGCTGATGGGTTGCTTGGGTTACCGGACGCAGGTCAGTTTGATGGTATTATCATGACCGCGGTTACTACACATATACCGGATGTCTTGTTGGAACAACTGGCTGTCGGAGGAAGAATTGTTTTTCCAAGGGGTAGTCAAAAGCAGAATTTATGTATTATTGAAAGAAATTCTCAAGGTTACGCTGAAAGGATACTGGAAGAGGTTAATTTTGTTCCCATTATATCCGGTGTTGTTAAAAAATAGTGATGCTGAGGAAATTGAATGGATAATAATCAAACACTATTGAAAACTGTTGATCTCAGAGAGATACCGGCTACTATCGTATGGCTATTATTTTTTTCATTGCTGTTCATCGGATGTGAAACGACAAAGGGTCCTGCGCCTGTTGTTGAGCGAGCAGTGGTTCCGGAAAGAACGGTAAATATCCCTGCCGCATCTGAACAAGTCGGTCAATTTTATATTGTTCAAAGAGGAGATACGCTCTACGGCATTGCGCTCAAGCATGGGGTTAGTCAGAAAGATCTGGCTGAATGGAATAATATAGTTGATCCACATTCCATTAGACCGGGACAGCGTATTAATTTGTCGTTGTCTTCCAGTAGTACCGGGCCGACTCTATTCGCAGTACCGCAGCAATCTACGATGCCAATCGTTGATCCGACCTTAGACCTGACTGGACGTGCGGTAGATTCGACGCATTATTCAATGCCCCATGAGCTTGCGTCAGAGAAAATCAAAATATCGCCCAAAGCTTTGAAGCTACCTTACTCAGAACAGAATGTGGCGCGTATACAACACTCAATTAATCCCCCTTTAAGTGCGCCTGGGCTGGAGCAGACTGCTGCTGCCGGATCAGGTACTCGAATTGAGAACGCACCGGCACCGCAAGAGCAGAAGATTGATCTGGTCATGCGTGCTCAGGTAACGGATTGGATTTGGCCGACAAATGGTCGGTTGCTTTCTTCTTTTTCAGCTAATTCAAAAGGTTTAAAAATTTCTGGACAGATCGGGCAGGATATAGTGGCTACTGCTGCAGGAGAAGTTGTTTATAGTGGTGATGGGTTGCGTGGTTATGGCAATCTTATCATCATTAAACACAATGATGCGCTGTTAAGTGCATATGCGCACAATAGCAAGCTGCTTGTTAAAGAAGGGGAAACCGTTACGCAAGGACAGAAAATTGCAGAAATGGGAAATACCGACACAGATACTCCGCAGTTGCATTTTGAAATCAGGCGACACGGCAAGCCAGTTGATCCATTGGAGTTTTTACCCGGTAATCCGGGGTAATTTGCAGGAAAAATACATATCGCCGGTTGCAGCATGGTCTAATTGCTGCAGAAGCCGCTGTGATTATCCATCTTAAACCCTCAAAGCAACTGGCAATTACGCTTATTATAGCGCATTGCGCTGTTATGCCTTTGGTTTTACTGCTGTCAGTAGCATTCAGTTTCAAGTGTGCGATCATGTTCTTACTCATAATCAGCTTGTATTATTATGTGAGGCAGGATGCGCTACTTAATTTTCCATGGTCAGTTGCCTCATTCAAATTAACCGATGTGAAGCGTTGTGAATTAGTTATGTACAACGGGAGTGCGATGGAATGTGCTGTTTTGGGGACATCGTATGTTTCCGCTTATTTGACAGTGCTGATTCTGCGACCGGTGCGGCACTATTGGACGCTGCAAAGTATAGTCATTGTTCCGGATAATGTTAATGCTGAAGAATTTCGGCGACTGAGAATTATGCTTCGTTGGAAATGGAAGCGTGCCTGAATGAGAAGTTGAAATATAGACTGTCAGGACTCATAAGTGTATTTTAAATCAGCACATTGTTTCTTTCAGAAACTACACATTCCAAGCGGTGAAAAATGTATTCCAGTGATTCAGAAAATAGCGTCTGGAATATTGATGCTTTTTCCATGCGCTATTTTTTGAGCGATTGAATTGTTTCAACGCATTCTCCACTCGGTATAAGTGGTTTCACGGTCGAAATTATCCCAGACATAATTAGGTTGAACGATCGGAGTTGTTGGAACTGGGAATGTTGCGATATCCAGTGCACCAGCAAGGCTGCGGCCAACGCTGTGAAACAATCCTGTGAAGAGGCCTGCGGTCATACCATAGGTTGCACCATGTCTGCGGCCGGTGATTATCATGGTTTTTGGAATTTCCACGAAACCCGTAACTGCATTAGCTATACCGTTACCCAATTTTTCACCGATTTTTGTCGAATAATTGTCTGCCATGGCATTATTGGGAAGAAAAGACGTTGCTGCGAGTAGAAGAAAAATTCGGAATATTTTGTTCATGAAAATCATCCCTTTTAAAATATACTGAGTTAAAGATACAGATATGATTAAGTCGCTTTGATTGTTTCTATTTTATGAGGAAAGTGAATTTTTATGTATTACATAAATAGAGCGATAAACTTTCCCTGGTTTTATGCTTATAATTTGATCAGTCGGGCTTCTGTTTCAAGAATTGCATGACTCTTTCAACTTCCGAACCTATCCGGTGAGAAGGATAATTCTGCTTTTCCAATTCTGTTCTGATTAGAAAAGACATTTCCAGAATGAGCAATTCCATTGTGTTTTTTTCACCTTTCGATAGCGCATCCTGGTATTCTTTCTGGAAGCGATTGATTGCGCTCATTATTTTTTCATTATTTCCGTTAGCTGGTAAAATAGAACTGAGTTCATATCTCAGATTGCTGGACAGAGTGATCGAATGCCTTTCCGCTATGACTTCAATATCAGGTGGAAAAAGTTTATTTAAATATATTGAAACCATGATAAGGCCTACGCCTGAAAGTATTGTGGTAACGATAAACCGCCAAGGGCTATATGCTTTTCCAAAAAAATTGATTGTTTTTGTTTTTTTAAAGTTCAAGTGGATAAGTGCGGATAAGCCAGTAAAAAATATAACAGCACCAACGGCCATCATGACGGGTACAATCGGATTCACGGTTTCTTTACTCCCTGAATATCTTATTTATCGTTTAGTTATAGTGTAGTAAAACAAAAAAGCACATTCTTTGTTTAGGCCTGTATTATTAACAAATATTATGCGCCTATCAATGGCATATTCTAGCTTAAAACCTTTACCTTGAAGTGCGGATTATTTTTGATCGAAAGACTAAGCCCGTTCAAGGGAAAATCGTGATCAGTAGAAACTAATAACGAACGGCCTCAAAAATTGATTATTGTGGTGGCGGGGATGGTGGATTGCCAGGTGGTGGTGGCGGTGGCGTGAATCCAGGAGGGGGGGGCACAGTCCTTACTGGTTGAGATGGCGTTGAAGACTGCTCATTAGAAAATCCGCCTGTTATAGGAACCCGGTGCCCTTTGGCATACATGCATTGAATATAATTGATATCATACCGATACTGAGCTTCATAACCTGATGTTCTGGATGTGCCTGAACCTGCTAAACCTCCAGCGAGTAAACCGGTTCCGGCGCCTATTGCAGCACCTTCTCCGCCGCCAAGCGCAGCACCTGCCGCTGCACCCAAGGCAGCACCAACAGCGGCACTTCCAACACCACTGGAAACGGAGGCGTCTCTTGGTGTAATTCCGCCAATTTGCGCGTATGCGTAACCTCTGCATTCATAGTCATCATAGCGAAATTGCTCAAAATTTTTATTGGTCCCTGGCAATACCATAACGCTAGGACTGTTCGGCAAGCTGACACAGGCAGCAAGCAGTGTGAAGGCACCTGGATAAATTAATTTGCGGATAGTAAACATTATTTTATACCTCATGATTATTGAGTCGATGGTCTGGGGGCAACGCGCAGCCAGCCGCCAGGGCATTGCTTAACGTAGGGGTAATAACCTTCTAGGCTGGTGCAGTAATACCAGTCATATGTTTGCGGTTGAACAGTTGCAGGCGTCTCATGCTGCTGAATATAAATTGGCGGTGCTATAGGGACTACAACAGGCGGAGCGCCGTAAAGAGGCGGATAAAAAAAAGGATCATAAAAACCATAGCCTCCGTAGAAGCCTGGGTAACTCAGATTCATCCCAAAGCTGAAATGGTTGAAGTGTCCGCCATGCGCTAATGCAAAATTACTGGTTATGAGAGTCATTAGCGTAATGATATATGACAGGCCAAGCTTTTTCATTGAGTGCATTCCTGTAAAAATAAGATCAAACGTTATTGACAATGGTTATTAACCGTCTGTTTCTGATGCAATCAATCTTTGATTTTTAATTTTTTTATCAGTATACCGATGCAGGTGGATAACCCGGGGGCGGGTTTGAAATATTACTGCCATTAGTGTATGGATCATTTCTGAAATTACCTGCAACAGGGACGTGATGTCCTTTAGCGTACATGCATTGTATATAGCCTTGATCATACCGTTGTTGATGGATAAATCCGGAAGTATTCGCATTGTCTGTACCGACTAATCCGCCCGCCAGAAGACCTGTTCCGGCCCCAATAGCCGCGCCGTGTCCACCACCTAATGCAATACCGGCGATTGCGCCTAGTGCGGCCCCGATAGCGGCACTGTTCAAGCCACTGTTAACCACTGCATTTTTTGTTGTGGTGCCGTCGACTTGTTCATAAGCGTAATGCCGGCATTCATAATCATCATGACGGAATTGGTCAAAATTCTTTCCTTTTCCGGGCAAGGCCATGATGCTCGGGCCATCTGGCATACTGACGCACGCCGCCAGAATAAGCAGCGGAAAGAACCGGAAGATTAATTTCGCAGCTGCTCGCATGTCAATATATGTTTTTCATATTCTCTTTATTGCGGCGTAGGCTGGGGGGCTACCTGTAGCCATCCTTCCGAGCATTGTTTAATGTAGGGATAGTAACCTTCCGGATTGCGGCAGTAATACCAATAACTGGGTGTTTGTTGTACTGGTGCCGCGGCAGGTGCTTCGCGCTGGATGTAAACGGTCGGCCCGGAAGGGGCAATAAACGGCGAAGAATAATAATTCTGCGGATAGTAATAAGTACCGGGGTAGCGGTATCGGTACGAATAAGGATAACCATAGTATCCGGGACCGAAAAATCCTGGACCAAAGAAGCCCGGGCCGTAAAATCCCCCGAAACCAATCCCAAGATAGTTATAGTGGCGATGACTGTGGCCATGATCGAAATGTCGATGACCGCCACTAAAATGACCGCCTCCTCTAATACTGCCGCCACCGCCACCAATAATGCTGCCCTGGCTGCTATGGCCTTCTCGTGCCCATGCAGAATGATTTATGGTCAAGCCGGTCAGCATTAACATGAAACATAGGCTTATCCATTTTTTTTCATCAAATAATTGATAGCCTGGTGAGGAGCTGTAAAGTAACTTTTTCATATTCTTTCAAAGTTTATACATTCTTTATGAACACATGTTAATGCGGTCATCCTGAATCAAAACTGAATAAAACGCGCTATTCTCCAAAAGATATCTTAAAAAAGGTATCATAAAACATTTGAACAAAATCACAGACAATCGTTTTACCATTACCGGTAAGTTTTTTATTTTATTCTTTAGGAGAAATTAATATGTCGCAGAAACACCCGGTCATTGCTGTTACCGGATCATCTGGCGCAGGTACTTCAACGGTTAAAAATAGTTTTGAGCATATTTTTACGCGTGAGAATTTAAAAGCTGTTGTCGTTGAAGGAGACAGCTTTCACCGTTATGATCGCGAAGCCATGAAGGTGGCCGTTGCTGAATCAGAAAAGGACAATGGTCGTGCGATCAGTCATTTTGGTCCGGAAGCGAATGAGTTTGAAAAACTGGAAGCCTTATTCAAAGAATATGGTGAAAGTGGTTCTGGGCAAACGCGTTTGTATCTGCATAATGAAGAAGAAGCAGCGCCTTGGAATCAAAAGCCAGGTACATTTACCCCTTGGTCATCCATTCCCTCGGGGTCTGATCTGCTTTTTTATGAAGGGCTGCATGGTGGTGTTAAAAGTGCTACAGCCGATGCTGCAAAATATGTGGATTTGTTGGTAGGAGTTGTACCCATTGTCAATCTGGAGTGGATACAAAAAATATTCCGAGACACCAATGCGCGGGGGTATTCAACAGAAGCCGTCACGCATACCATTCTACGCCGTATGCATGACTACGTACACTATATTACACCGCAGTTTTCGCGCACACATATTAATTTTCAGCGTGTGCCGACTGTTGATACATCCAATCCTTTCATTGCCAGAGAGATTCCTACACTCGACGAAAGCTTGGTTGTGATTCGGTTCAGCAATTCTAAACAAGTTGATTTTACAAACCTTCTGGCACTCATTCATGATTCATTTATGTCTCGTCCTAATACGATTGTTGTGCCAGGTGGTAAAATGGGGATGGCGATAGAGCTGATTTTGACACCACTGATTACGAATCTGGTTGCAAAAAGCAGAGCTTAGTTTCAATCTTTCTCATATTGCATTTCATTCGCGAATCAGATTAATCGGCTTCCTTGTTGCCATTGATCTGATTCAGATTCGTACTCGATTTTTACATTGAAGAAATCGATCTAATGGATTTAATCCATTATAGGTAATGTGTTTTCATGACTTCCTCTCTGCTTGCCGATCTGAATCCTCAACAACTGGAAGCGATAACGCTGCCAAAGCAATCTGTGCTGGTATTAGCGGGGGCGGGTAGTGGAAAAACCAGAGTACTCACTACACGCATAGCTTATTTGATTCAATCCGGCCAGGCCAGCCCATACAGCATACTTGCCGTCACGTTTACCAATAAGGCAGCCAAGGAAATGCAGATGCGCATTAATGCCATGTTGCCGATCAATACACGCAGCATGTGGATTGGAACGTTTCACGGTTTGTGTAATCGTTTTCTGCGCACACATCATCAAGAATCTGGATTGCCGCAAGCATTTCAAATTCTTGATGTTGGGGATCAGTTGGCAATGATTAAGCGGATTCTGAAAAGCCTTTCGGTTGATGACAAGCGGTTCCCGCCACGTCAGGTGCAGTGGTTCGTCAATAATGCAAAGGAATCCGGTCAGCGTGCTGCCGATGTTATCACGGATGATCCGTATACCCGTCATTTACTGGAGTTTTATCAAGCATATGAACAGCAGTGTAATCGTGATGGCGTGGCTGATTTTGCAGAATTGTTGTTGCGCAGTTACGAAATGCTCAATCGTAGCGAGGTTCTGCGTGATCATTACCAGGAGCGTTTTGATCACATTCTGGTGGATGAATTTCAGGATACGAATCGTCTTCAGTATAACTGGTTGAAATTGCTGACAGGAACTGATACCGATTGTCCCGCTGCGGTTTTTGTCGTTGGTGATGACGATCAAAGCATTTATGCTTTCCGAGGGGCGGATACCGGAAACATGAGAAATTTTGAACGTGATTTTGGCATTGTGAAAATTATCAAACTGGAACAGAACTATCGTTCGCATGGGAACATCCTTGCGGCCGCCAATGCGGTCATAGAGCAAAATACTGAGCGACTCGGAAAGAACTTATGGACAGCGGAGGATCAGGGCGAACTGCTACGCGTCTATCGCGCCTTCAATGATTTTGATGAAGCCAGCTTCATTGTCGACGAAGTCAAGGCACTGCAAGCGGAAGGCATTCCACTTGCGCAGATCGCATTACTCTATCGTTCCAATGCACAGTCCCGAGTACTAGAGCATAGTCTTTTCAATGCCGCTTTGCCCTATCGTGTATATGGGGGTATGCGTTTTTTTGAACGTATGGAGATCAAACATGCATTGGCATATCTGCGGTTAATTGCAAATCCGGATGATGATAATGCCTTGTTACGCATTATCAATTTTCCAACGCGCGGTGTCGGAGCACGTTCCCTTGAGCAGTTGCAGGATACTGCACGTCAGCAAAATTGCAGCTTGTGGGCGGCAGCGACTCGAAAATATTGTGGAAGCGACAATCATGTCGGAGAAAGTAATCCCAGAGGTGTGGCCGGATTTGTCAGTTTGATGATGTCGATGCGCCAGGACTGGGAGCGCCTGCCGTTGCCACAAATCGTGGAACGTGTACTGGTTCAGAGCGGTTTGATATCGCATTACACAACAGAAAGGGATGGCGCCGATAGGCTCGAGAATTTGCATGAACTTGTCAATGCGGCAACCAGTTTTGTTCACGAAGCGGATGACGACAGTTTGATGAACTTTCTGGCGCATGCTTCGCTTGAAGCCGGGGAGCACCAAGCCGGGAGTGGGCAGGATGCATTACAACTCATGACTGTTCACGCGGCTAAAGGTCTTGAATTTCACACTGTTTTTCTGAGTGGATTGGAAGAAGGGCTTTTTCCGCATGACAACAGCCTTAATGATTCCAACGGATTGGAGGAAGAGCGGCGTTTGATGTATGTCGCAATGACACGTGCGCGTCGCCGTTTGTATCTGAGTCTGGCGCAAAGTCGTATGCTGCACGGGCAGACACGCTATAATATTCCATCGCGTTTCCTGACCGAAATACCAGATAAGTTTCTGAAGTGGTTGAGTCCGATAACCGGAACCAAATCCAATGATAGCTTCGTTACCGCAAATTTAAGCAATGATCATTACTTTACTCGCCCGATCCGGAGCAATGCGTTCAAACAGTATTCAGAAGTTGCGGGTCAGTGGCGGATAGGTCAGGCTGTGCAACACGCCAAGTTCGGAGAAGGGGTAATTGTTAATTACGAAGGCACAGGCAATGATGCGCGTGTGCAGGTGAAGTTTAATCAGGCAGGAACCAAGTGGTTGATGCTGGAATATGCAAAACTGACACCACTTTAGTTTTATTTAGGTGATGCCCAGCTTGTTCTTTCTTTTCTGAAAAAGCTATAGAACAAACGCTGGGACCAAATATTATTCTTATTTGTACACTTTTCTATCAATTCACTAAAGCATTGCATTTGTCGATAAATGCCTGACGCGCTGCCTCATCGTTTTTAAACGCTGTCAGTGATTGTTCCATTCCTCGTCCCGAACAGTTCACTGTGTTTGCTTCCGGGACACTATCACAACCGACTAAGGCGATACTAAGGCCAATAATACAAACAACGCTAACTTTGAACTTCATTTAGGTTTCTCCTTTAAATTTACTATGGCTGATATTACGAATTCGATTGTCCAATCGTTTGATGTGATCGACCATGGGAACCGAATCGTCGCATTTTACCTGAATCCTTTCGGCCTGAGAATTTTGCGTTGGTTGGTAAAGGATAAAAAAGATCCCAATTAGCGTCCTTATGAACAGAGGAAATCTGTTTGTGCCGATAAATGGATCAGATAAGCACGGCGCACCCGGTAAAGGCAATTAATGCGATCCAGCGTTTATTCGTAGTACGGACAGATCGCGTACAAAAGTGTTTGAAATTAATGTTTAGAAGTGGTCTGCCGATACTCATAAATGTAATTTTATGATTTTTTTATTTCCGGATGCCTACGTTACGTTTCAAAATCATTTTAGCGAAAAAAAGGGAGGCGCCTGTGCAATTTCCTTTCCCTCTGCTTAATCTTAAGCGAGCTATTAAAAAAGTGTTCAACCGATTTATCAACAGTGATTCGTTGCCCTATTTGATGGCGCCTTTGGTTTTTTTTGCATTAATGTACATGGAATGGTTATATCTGATTATATTATGATGTCCAGATGCATTACATTATTCAATTATTTGAATCGATACCTTAAGAAGAGAATCGATGGAGTCGGTATTCATAATTTGATGGTTTTCCAAGTTTTTGCGTCATAAAAGGGGGATTGCCATCAGAAAAACACCGCGAATCAGGCGGCGCATTCTGATTTCATATTTTACGGTAGCATACCGCCGATTGATCCACCTGTATCTTTTTAAGCATACGTAAAAAGAAGCGGCCTATTTCGTGGATTTTTCCGCATCAGAACAGCATTTTCTCAGAAAAATCCAGGTGGATGGATTTAAAGGAATTGCATCTAGAAAATAAAAAAACTGGTATAAATCGATTTTCACTGCTATTCTGAAATCAATTGATAACTGTCTGCTTATAAAAATAAAAAATTAATCCTCATGTTACTGATACCATTGTGTGAGAAAAAAGAAGAATATGGAAGTCGCCGATCTTAAGATACTACTAGTTGACGACGACACATTTATATTGAAGCTTCTGACCAAGATGCTTGTCAATCATGGCTTTAAATCAATCACAGCTTGTAATAACGGGCCCGATGCGCTTAAACAGATCGATCACCCCCAAACGAATCCTGATTTAATTTTATTGGATCTCAATATGCCGGATATGGACGGCATTGAATTTGTAAGGCATCTGGTGGAACGGCACTATCAAGGCAGTCTTGTGCTCGTCAGTGGAGAAGATGAGCGCATGCTGAAAACAGCTGAGAAACTGGTGCATGCACATCAGATATCGATGCTGGGGTACCTTCATAAGCCGGTCAGTCCGGATAAGCTGGTTGATATCATAAAAAAATGGACGCCGCCGGTGCGTGAACACCAGACATCTTTATCGGCAAAAAAAAACTATGATGCCGTGGTTTTGAAAAAGGCTATAACCAATCGTGAGCTGGTGAATTATTATCAACCTAAAGTATCAGTGAAGACAGGAGCTGTAATCGGTGCTGAAACACTGGTGCGCTGGCAGCATCCAACCGATGGGTTGGTATTTCCAGATCAGTTTATCAGAACTGCTGAGCAAGAGGGATTGATCAACGATCTGACTTCCTTAGTGCTGAGTCAGGCACTGGCGCAAACCAGAGTCTGGCATGAAAGTGGTTATGCATTACGGATAGCGATCAATGTTTCCATGGATAATCTGGCATCGTTGAGTTTTCAGGACCTTGTCGTCAATCTTGCGATTGATAATGGCCTTTCACCCCAGAATATTGTGCTCGAAGTGACGGAAAGCCAATTGATGAGCACGGATACACGAGTACCTCTGGAAATATTGACTCGATTGCGGCTCAAGCGTTTCCATCTGTCGATTGATGACTTCGGTACCGGGCATTCGTCAATGGCGCAATTGCGTGATATCCCTTTTGATGAACTCAAGATTGACCAAGGCTTTGTGCATCGTGCCTGGGCGGATGAAACACTGCGCGCAATTTATGATGCGAGCCTTTCCATGGCTAAGCAGCTGGGCATGGAGGTCGTGGCGGAAGGGGTAGCGGATGAAAAGGATTGGGTTTTCCTGCGTCAGACAGGCTGTGATTATGCGCAAGGTAACTTTGTTTCCAAGCCGTTGCTGGCAAATGATTTTGTACAGTGGATGGACGAATGGTATGATCGTGTGCGGCATGGTCTGATTGTCAACTCCATCTAATACACACCACCCGCGCTTCCATTAAATGCAATAGCTCAAGGGTGTATTACAGTAAAAGCCACATAGCGGTTCATCCATTTGAATTGAACTGCGGCATTCTGCAGTGTGTAATCAAAAGGATACAACGCTAAAGAATGCCGAAGCAGTTATTTGTTTCTAGTGGCACACCAACTTTGCTTTGACGGATAATTAATGTATGCTACTAATTTCCTATAGCAACCTGATGAAATTGAATAGATTCCTCTTGTGCCGGCAAAAAAATATCGCATAAAACTGTCCGAGGTTGAACGTCAAGAATTAAAAGAGTTACTGAACAAAGGCCGCCTGGCGGCGCGGAAACAAATCCATGCTCGAATCCTCTTGCAATGTGATGAATCAGGCAATTCCAGTCAGAACAGATCAAGATATTGCAGCCACTTTAAATACAAGCACTCGAAGTATTGAGCGAGTTCGTCGATCTTACGTGGAAGACGGTTTGGAATCGGCTTTAAATCCGAAGGTACAGAAACACTACCGCCCTAAAAAGCTGGATGGTACTGCCGAAGCTTTTCTGGTTGCAACAGTTTGTATGAGCGCACCCGAAGGGCGGGCGGAATGGACGATGCAGTTACTAGCCGATAAATTGGTTGAATGCAAGATAGTCGATTCAATCAGTGATGAAACTGTTCGGACCCCATTAAAAAAAATGCACTTAAACCCTGGTTAAAGGAATGCTGGTGTATTCCTCCCAAAGCGAATGCGGATTTCGTTTGTGCTATGGAAGATGTACTGGAAGTTTATCAACGCACCTATGCGGATGACGAGATGTTGGTTTGCATGGACGAAACCAGTAAACAGCATATCAAGGAAACTCGAGTACCTTTGCCAGTCAAACCCGGTGAGCCGGAAAAATATGATTTTGAGTATGAACGCAATGGCGTAAGTCATCTTTTTATGCTGTCAGCACCCCTTGAAGGCTGGCGTCATGTCAAGGTGACGGATCACCGTACTAAAGAGGACTGGGCGGAGGTGATCAAAGAGTTAGTGGATGAACACTTCCCTGAAAAACGGAAAATAGTCTTGGTGATGGATAATCTCAATACTCATAAGCTTAGCTCTCTTTATACCGCATTCAAACCGGAAGAAGCTCGCAGAATTGCAGATCGTTTAGAAATTCACTATACCCCCAAACACGGTAGTTGGTTGGATATGGCGGAAATAGAAATCGGTATCCTGTCTCGACAGTGCCTTGACCGACGCATACCTGATCAAGATTCACTGAAGCGAGAAATCAAGGCTTGGCAGGATAAACGAAATCGGGATGGCGTTTGTGTGAATTGGCGCTTCACTACTCAGGATGCCAGAGTGAAATTAAAATCTCTGTATCCGTCAATATAAATTTGGCAGTCTACTAGGTTAAACATACCCAATTAGTCGATTCTCGAATTCGATCATAAACCGATTCAAAGCAGCTTTCCAGTTTTTTATCGGCATTGTTAAGCGATTCAATGGCATTGGTCGTATAGATGGCTTTTCGAATATCTTCGGGATATTTGAAAAGTGTGCAAATGTTGTCCCAATGGGTACGCCATGACCGGCTGATCCGCGGGTATTTTTCGTCCCAGCGTGCAGCAAACTGATCCAGCGCCAACAAGGCTTCTCTTCGGTTACAGACTGATAAATACGCTTTAAGTCGGCGGTAACAGACTTATAGTCTTTCCATGACACAGATTTAACCGAGTTGCGCACCATGTGCACAATACACAACTGGATTTGTGTGTCGGGGAAAGCTGCGGCAATTGCGTCAGGAAAGCCTTTCAGGCTATCAACGCAGGCAATCAGTATATCTTTGACGCCACGGTTCTGAAGCTCCGTCAGGACATTCAGCCAGAATTTGGCACCTTCATTTTCTGACAGCCATAAAACCCAGCAATTCCTTGTGGCCGTCCATATTAACGCCCAGCGCCAGATACATAGCCTTTTTAATCACTTGCTTGTCCTGGCGAATCTTGAGCATGATGCAATCCAGATAAACAATCGCATAAATCGCATCCAACGGGCGCGATTGCCATTCGACTACGCATTCAATAACAGCGTCGGTTACTCTGGATATCAACGTAGCAGAAACTGCTGTACCGTACATTTCCTTGAATGTCGCTACAATCTCGCGTATCGTCATGCCTTTGGCATACAGACTCAGGATTTTGTCATCCAGTGAAGTAAAACGCGTCTGGCTGAATTCACTCAAATCCTGTTCTGTCTTTATTCCTTTTGCAGCCTCTCGGGCAAATTTCTCTATTTCTTCTTTATTCATCGTCTATCCTTTAAAAAATGAATGATAGACAATTACACAGTTAATGGGACAGTCTCGAAAATGATACAAAAGTGAAATTTTCTTGCTGACTGATAATGGTCAAATTGCAATTGAACCACTTTCCAGCTTTGGAAACTCAATTTGTAAGTGGTGACACACGTAAACCAGGCAGAAACTCTTGAACTGGCGAAAGCGCAACTGATGGAACAAAACGGTCAAGGTCATCCATTCCGATAAATTCAACTTGCTGCGGCGCTTGCGCTTTTTAATTCCTGCTTCCAGAAGGAGATTTCTGTAGAACTCTGTTTTTTCGGTATAGTGTCGGTCATGCGACACAGTAATTTGTGTCGCATGACCGCATTCATGGCAGGAAATATCAATAGCTATTCGGTTGCTGCTGAGGCGTCCTTCTCGCTAAGGATGCGTCCGATCCGGATATCGTCCTCGCAACCTTCGGTACAGGGGACATTTCTTCCTCCCATTATAGGTCTGCGTTCGATCACTTCATTGACATTCACGCAAATTTCCACACTATTGTTAACGAAGTGATCCGGCCATTCCCCGGCTGTCCAGATTTTAAGGTACCGGTCACTGGCGATCATCTCGTCATAGGCTGACTGCCGGGATTCGTTGAATTTCTGTATTCCCTGTGGCTCGTACAAGCCATATCCTACCCAGATTTCACCCTCTTCACTAAAGGGCTCCAGATTGATTGGTTTGCTGAATATGGTGATCGGAATAACCGGCTTTAGAATAAATTCATTACTGTATGGTAAAGGCCCCGGATAGTCGTCATCGCCGCGAGCGTCTTTCCATACGTTACCACCGAACGTCAGTAGGGTAATGTCCGGTTGACTTTTGAAGCGAGCACCGACGAAAACCATACCGTGTTTGCCGTGGTGTTCGGATGGAACAGTAATAAAATGTTGTAAGGTCATATTATCGAGATCACCGATCTTCACTGTTTGAAAGAAACAAATCTCGGTCGGCTCAGTCACCGGTATTCTGTGTTCCGGTTGGTCCTGCTCATCCGTATCCACGGCATAAACCGGCTGGCTCAGCATGACTATACCGATACCAAGTATGAGTTTTCGTTTCAGGGTATTCATATGATGACTCCTTTTTTAAAATTAGAAAGCGGGGGAATGAATGCGGCGGAAGGTTTGATTGCCACCGGGCAAACTGATTGTCACCGGTATACTGCCTGTACTCATAATCCACGCAGTCACATCTGCGACGGAAGATGTCGGTGAGGCTGATTTAACAAGAGCGTAAAATCCAGCTACATGTGGAGCAGCCATTGAAGTACCGGGCAAAGCTGTAGTTGCTGTATTCGAAGTGCGATGAGCAGAAGTTACACTGTTGACGACACCACCCGATGAATTAGTTTGACCTCCGGGTGCCAGCAGGAATGGACCGGAGAATGACGACTGACTGGCAATATTGGCAAAAAGGGAGAGTGTCGTTGCTGATGTATCATTACTGACAGAACTTACCTTGATTATACCGGCCGCGCATGCCGGCGAATCTATTTGAGTCTTGCTCCCATCGTTACCGGTTGCTGCAACAACTGGAACACCTTTGGAAATCAGGTTTGCAACAGTACTTGCATAATAAGTACAGCTAGCATGAGCACTGTTACTGACTAATCCAAAACCTCCCAGACTTATGTTGATGGTGAACGGATTGATCCCTGATGTAATAGCTCCATTAGCGGCATTTAATGCAGCCAGTATATCTACATTGAATACACCAGCATTATAGGGAGTGGTCTGTTTATAAGAAAAAACCTGAACTGGTATCAAAAACGCATCCGGTGCTATTCCCTGTAAATTAGATGGGCTGATATTCGGGCTTTGATGACCTAACGCGATGCCTGCTACATGGGAACCATGCGAACAGTTATCTATTCCTGCGCTCTGCAATGCATTGCAGACAGTAGTATTAGTCAGATACATGCTAGCGTTTAGTTGATTAAAAGGGCTATCACCATTAGAGTCTTTATTGGGACATATTGACATCAAACCTGAAGGTGTATGATCTGTACCATAGCAGGCTTCATGGCTGATCTTGCTGACGCCTCCAGGGTTAAACATTGCATGGGTTTTTCGTACGCCATTATCTATCACAACAATATATTGGCCTGCCGCACGATATCCTGCACCCCATGCAGACGCCATATTCAGTGCGCTGGTACTGTTGGTCAATGTTGTCCGGGCGACTACTTTATTCAATTCCACACTTAAAATTCTGGGATCGGCATATGTATAGAGTTGCGCCAGTTCATTGTAATTGAGTTTGGCATTGAAATAACCAAGTTCAGCCGAGGTCGATGCACTTGCTTCCACCCTGGGAGAACCGATCGCGGCAAGAATATCTTCGAATGTACGTTGATGGGCTTCGGCTTGTGCTCGTACGGCACTCTCGGCCATGTAACCTGTCTTTGAGGTATAAAGTTCACCACCTCGCAGTGAAATCAGAATTTCTGCATCACCATACTCCTTTGCTTCTTCCAACACTTCTTCTGGCCATTGGGCTTTCCGGGTATCCTGAAAACCGACAGGGCGAATAGCCCGTACTTCCTCACTTTCAAGCAAGGCGTAAAAAGTGCGGCGGTCGATATGTGCGTGAGCCTTAGGTAAAGCAGAATCGATTGAGATATTAGTCAGCTCGTGACCAACCGGCTGATTCTGCAACTTTTGCAATTTTTCTGCTACAAGTTCCCCTAAACGTGCTTGATCACGAATGATGGTATCATTCCCCTGGTCTAGATCATACTCTATACCTTCGATATTCAATATCAACTCAACCTCGGCAAAACCATTTTGCGAGAGACTGTCTTCAACCTTATCCACGCTGCCGTCCTCATCGAATACACGTATGCGGAATAAGTGAGTTCTATCAGGCTGGATACTGATAGCTTTTTCACTCATTTTGAGTTTTTCTAGCCCATTCTCATTGACATAAACGCCTATCTGTCCAACTCTATTGTTCCAGACCGGATACGAGAATACATCATTGCCAAGTACATCAAGCAATTGTTGCGCTTTTATCTCCAAGCTTGGTTTGATCGAGTCCAGATCGCTCATTTTTTCGATCGACACGGTATCATCCAGCGTGACCATGACACGAACGACACCCTTCGAACGGGCTGAATCAAGCATCAGGGATAATTCATCAGTGAAATATTGTGCAGCTCGAACGGCAGAAGTGCCGACCAGTAGTAGTAACGACAACAGGACTAGAGTAACGGAGGAAAAATGTTGCAGTCTATTTGCAAACTTCTCACTTGTTGATTGTTGTTTGTTGTTTGTTGTTTGCTGCTGATTTCTTATTCATATTTTTTTCCTTTTTTGGGGAGAAAGTTCTTATGCACTTGCATACATCAATGCATATGAACCTTTTAATTTATGCAGCATCAATGAGACTGACACATGTCATCTGTCTTTACAATGCGACAAATTGTCGCGGGATAAAAACATGACTAAATTGCTATGGCTCCCTGATTACAGTGACAGTAACCAATGCTGCTCTATACAGACATAGACATTAGGTACTTTTACTTTGATGTCGTAGGCTCCTCCTATCGATTAACTAAATGAAGTACTACAATAACCGTTTATCATGTTATTTTCATTAGTGTCAACGTGGATAAACGTTATATTAATTAACCACTTAATTAATGCGGGTATAGTAAAAATACAGAAATGTCTTATACACTGAGATGTGGATACCCAGTTTTTTCGGATATTAATTACCAAGCATAAATGCCATGGTAGTTGCTTGAACGATCTGTTTAGTTCCACGACATGGTGGAATGGGTTGACGTTAAATTGTGTAGGCTCTTTTGTCCATATATTGCAAATGATTTGTTTCCCATCGGAAATTTAATTCCGTTTTGCTCCCGTAAAAATTCCGGTTTTATCTCCCCGCTTACAACGCGTAAAATTTTTATATGATGTGGTCTTGAAATTTACAGACATTATCCTTATTATCATCAGCACTCTTTGAGGTTGAGTGCTAATGATTTCATCATGGATTTATTCCTGAATTTTATTAGCATAACTTATCAAAAGGATGAAGGATTGTTTTATTAGTTTTCAGCGATAAATTTTAATAGGAGATACAAGCATGAAAATTCGTCCATTGCATGATCGTGTGATCGTCAAACGACTGGAAGAGGAGCGTAAGACAGCGTCTGGTATCGTGATTCCAGACAGTGCCACCGAAAAACCCGATCAGGGAGAAATACTCGCTGTGGGTAAAGGTAAGGTTGCTGACGATGGCAGTGTGCGCGCATTGGAAGTAAAGGTGGGCGATAGAGTATTGTTCGGCAAGTATTCAGGTCAAACAGTCAAAGTTGAAGGCGAAGAACTTTTAGTGATGCGTGAAGAAGATATTATGGGTGTGATTGAAGGTTAATGAGAGTTTAAATTAACCGAAACAACGAGCTTGCTAAACAATCGTGTAAAGAATTAGGAGAAAGATAATTATGTCAGCAAAAGAAGTGAAATTTGGAGATGTGGCGCGTCATAAAATGATGGATGGTGTGAATGTTCTGGCGGATGCAGTAAAAGTTACGCTGGGTCCAAAAGGCCGTAATGTCGTTTTGGATCGTGCATACGGCGCGCCGACTATCACCAAGGATGGTGTTTCGGTTGCCAAGGAAATCGAATTGAAAGACAAATTCGAGAATATGGGTGCTCAAATGCTCAAGGAAGTATCCAGCAAAACTTCCGATGTTGCGGGTGATGGAACAACGACAGCAACCGTATTGGCGCAATCCATTGTTAAAGAAGGCATGCGTTATGTTGCCGCAGGCATGAATCCGATGGATTTGAAACGCGGCATCGACAAAGCTGTCACTGTTACAGTCGAAGAACTCAGAAAAATGTCCAAGCCTTGTGCGACCGCAAAGGAAATTGCCCAGGTTGGCAGTATTTCCGCGAATTCCGATAATGAGATCGGGCAAATTATTGCCGATGCAATGGATAAAGTCGGTAAGGAAGGCGTTATCACGGTTGAGGATGGTTCTGGACTGCAGAATGAGCTGGAGGTTGTTGAAGGCATGCAGTTTGACCGTGGCTATCTGTCCCCCTATTTTGTGAGTAGTGCCGATAAACAGATCGCTTTGCTGGATAATCCGTTCATTTTGTTGCATGACAAAAAAATTTCCAATATCCGTGATTTGCTGCCGGTTCTTGAGCAAGTGGCTAAAGCCGGTAAGCCTTTACTGATTATCGCGGAAGATATTGAAGGCGAAGCTTTGGCAACGCTGGTGGTCAACAATATTCGTGGTATTTTGAAAACCTGTGCGGTTAAAGCGCCGGGTTTCGGCGATCGCCGTAAAGCCATGTTGGAAGATATCGCTATTCTTACCGGTGGTACCGTTGTTGCTGAAGAAGTCGGTCTTTCACTTGAGAAAGTAACGCTGGATAATCTTGGTCAGGCAAAACGTATCGAGGTCGGTAAAGAAAATACAACGATTATTGATGGCGCGGGTGATACTGCAAGCATCGAAGGCCGTGTCAAACAAATTCGTAAGCAGATCGAAGAAGCAACCAGTGACTACGATAAGGAAAAACTGCAAGAGCGCGTAGCGAAACTGGCTGGTGGTGTTGCATTAATCAAAGTGGGTGCTGCGACAGAAGTAGAAATGAAAGAGAAAAAAGCACGGGTAGAAGATGCGCTGCATGCAACGCGCGCTGCTGTGGAAGAGGGTGTGATTCCCGGTGGTGGTGTTGCTTTGTTGCGTACTGTACCTGTCGTTAAGCAATTGAAAGGGGATAATCACGATCAGGATGCGGGTATAAAAATTGTACTGCGTGCTTTGGAAGAGCCGTTGCGCCAGATCGTAACCAATTGCGGTGATGAGCCTTCTGTTGTTGTCAACAAAGTTATGGAAGGTAAGGGGAATTTTGGTTACAACGCAGCAACTGGTGAATATGGCGATCTGGTAGAAAGCGGTGTGCTGGATCCTACCAAAGTGACTCGTTCGGCATTACAAAATGCGGCTTCAGTGGCCAGCTTGATGTTAACGACCGATGCAATGGTTGCCGAATTGCCTAAAGATGAACCTGCTGGCGGTGGCATGGGTGGCATGGGTGGCATGGGTGGTATGGGCGGCATGGATATGTAGGGTATATCCATAGGCGCCAGTTGTGTTGAAATAGCACCCGGTTATCTGGTGTTTGTCGAGCAACAACCCTTTTGGAGGGTTGTTGCTTTTTTTTAAGGTGGAACTTGACAGTCGTCCAGATAGTGCTCCTGTTATTCTTTTTGGTTATGAATCAATACGTGATACAGTCTGATTTATGAATACCTACAATGATTATTCACCTTCCGAGGATTTGCTTAAAGATCGCGTGATTCTTGTGACAGGCTCCGGCCAGGGATTGGGGCGTTCGGCCGCGTTGGCTTATGCGAAACACGGTGCTGTAGTTATTCTTCATGGCCGTAAAGTTGAGAAACTGGAAAAGGTTTATGATGAAATCGAAGCACTCGGTAAGCAACGGGCTGTTATTTATCCTTTGGATTTGGAGAAAGTAACCGAAGAGGATTGTTTTGTACTTGCTTCAGCGATTGCGCAGCAATTGGGGCGTTTGGACGGTATATTGCATAATGCCGCATTTCTTTATGGGCCGAGTCCGTTGGAATTGCAAACCATTGATCAGTGGCAAATTCTGTTAAAGATTAATCTGATGGCGCCATTTGCAATCACAAAAGCTTGTCTGCCTTTATTAAAAGCCGCGCCGGATGCCAGTGTTATTATGACAGCAAGTACCCAAGGCCATAATCCAACCGCTTACTGGGGTGGTTTTTCGATTGCTAAAGCGGGAGTCGAAGCGCTGGTTAAGATACAGGCGGATGAATGGCGTAAATTACCCGATTTACGTATTAATGGACTCATACCTGGAATAGTGAATACCCCACAGCGTGTTAAAACGCATCCCGGTGAAGTAAAAAAAACACTGCCGCAACCCGATGATCTGACGCCGGTATATTTGTTTCTCATGGGGCCGGACAGTAAAAATATCAATGGAGAGATCGTTGCATGCCAGACGGTAGCCTAAGTGCTTATAATGGAATAACAAGGTATAATCATCCGATTGTGAAAGATGGGTTGTGTCTCACATTGATATTGCGAAAGTGGCGGAATTGGTAGACGCACTAGATTTAGGTTCTAGCGCCGAAAGGTGTGGGGGTTCGAGTCCCCCCTTTCGCACCAGCGAGGCTCGTGAAAAAGTCTCATACATATTAGAATAAAATATAATTTATTCATTGGTTTAAGAAATATAGTTATTAGTTATACATATTAAAAATTAATTTGATCTCGTTTATTCGTTTTTTTAAATTGTGATTTATTCAGGATAATCAGGAAATTTAATGCAATCAAATGTAGAAAATCTCGGTGCATTGGAGCGTCGTATAGAAATCTCAATTTCTCAGGACCAGATTCAGGGTGAAGTTGACAAGCGTCTGAAGGAGTTGGCAAAAAAAACCAAAATGCACGGGTTCCGCCCTGGAAAAGTTCCCTTTAAATTGGTTTCGCAAAAATACGGCGTGCAGGTACAGCAAGAGGCTGTCGGGGACGCACTGCAACATGAGTTTGCCGAAGCTGTCAAAAAGTATGATTTGCAGGTTGTGGGTTATCCAAGCTACGAAGTTAAGCAGGATAGCAGCGATAAAGAAAGTTCGACTGAATTAATATTCAACGCCAAGTTTGAAGTTTTTCCGCAAATCACTCTTGGTGATCTCGGGCAGATAAATGTAGAAAAACCCATAACAGAAGTCGGCTCTGGTGATGTTGATAAGACCATTGAGATGATACGCAAACAGCATATGCAATACCAGACGGTTAATCGGGCAGTTACGGAAGGGGATCGCGTTAAGATCGATTATCGCGGCATGCTGGATGGAAAGAGTTTCGAAGGGGGGCAGGCAAGCGATATTTTCCTGGTTGTGGGGAAAGGCCAGTATATGCAAGATTTCGAAGATGCACTTGTTGGTATGTATCTTGACGAGGAGAAATCTTTTGAAGTTACTTTTCCTGATGATTATCACGGAAAGGATGTGGCTGGAAGAACAGTGACTTTTTCAGTTAAGTTGAAGTCAGTGGAGCTGCCTGTGCTTCCGGAAGTTAACAATGATTTTGCCCAATTGTTGGGTATTGTCGATGGTGATGTGGATAAAATGCGTGATGCAATACGCTATGATCTTGAACGTGAAGTGGTGAGGCAAATCAAAAGTAAAATTAAAACGCAGGTGATGCGTTGTTTAATAGACGTCAATCCTATTGATGCGCCCAATGTGCTGGTGAATCAGGAAATAGCGCGGTTGATGGAGAGTGCGCGAAAAGATTTGGCGATAAGAAATCCGAACGCTGGTGAAATGCAATTAAAACCCGATTTATTCAAGGAAAAAGCGGAGCATCGCATCAAGCTGGGACTTATTTTAGCCGAATTAATGACAGTGCATCGTTTGAAAGCTACGCCGGGGCAGGTGCGCAGTGTGATTGAAGAAGCTGCTCAGGCGTATGACAATCCGGAAGAGGTTATTCGGTGGCATTACTCTTCTGAGGAGCGATTGAAGGATGCGGAGTCGCTCGCATTGGAGGAGAATGTGGTTCAATGGGTGCTGGGACAGGTGAATGTGATCGAAAAGCCTGTGACTTTTGATGAATTGATGGGAATCGCCTGATATGAAGTTTGAATTTGATTCGCGCGATAGAATGGAACCAAGAAGTCTCGGGCTCATTCCAATGGTCATTGAAACGAGTGGCCGTGGTGAGCGTGCTTACGACATTTATTCACGGCTATTAAAAGAACGTGTTGTTTTCTTGGTTGGGCCTGTTAACGAAGCCAGTGCAAATCTTGTTGTAGCGCAGCTGTTGTTCCTTGAATCCGAGAATGCAGAGAAAGATATTCATTTATATATTAATTCTCCTGGAGGTATGGTTTCAGCCGGACTTGCTATTTATGACACGATGCAATACATTAAGCCTGATATCAGTACACTATGCATTGGGCAGGCTGCGAGTATGGGGGCGTTATTACTGACAGCGGGAGCCAAAGGAAAGCGCTATTGTTTGCCGAATTCACGTGTCATGATCCACCAGCCGCTTGGAGGATTTCAAGGTCAAGCTTCGGATATAGAAATTCATGCTAGAGAAATCCTTTATTTGAAATCAAGACTCAATGAGATTATGGCGTATCATACCGAACAGCCTGTGTCTGAAATAGAGAAAGATACGGATCGGGATAATTTTATGAGTGCGGAAGAGTCTGTTAAGTATGGATTGGTTGATGCCGTCCTAAGACATCGGGATGTTACAACAGATAAAAATTAAAGTAGTAGCGAAAAGAATGTAGGTGTCAAGCTGTACCATAATGCATCACGATATAGAAAAGGCACTATTTTTAACTAATGTCATTAGCTGGATGTTGCTAGGATAGATTATATGCCAGAGAAAACGAATAGCGAGAAACTGCTTTATTGTTCTTTTTGCGGTAAGAGCCAGCACGAAGTCAGGAAATTGATTGCCGGCCCTTCGGTTTTTATTTGTGACGAGTGTATTGAGCTTTGTAATGATATTATTCGTGAAGAAATGCAGGGGGATGAAGCGACCAAACTGGTTAAATCCAGTCTGCCGGTTCCGCATGAAATTTGCCAGACATTAAACCAATATGTTATTGGTCAGGAATCAGCCAAAAAGATCTTGTCTGTTGCTGTTTATAATCATTACAAGCGTTTGAAGAATCTGACGAAAGGAGTTGATAGCGACGACATCGAATTATCCAAAAGTAATATTCTGTTAATTGGCCCAACAGGATCCGGTAAAACATTGCTTGCTCAAACGCTCGCACGCCTTTTGGATGTACCTTTTATTATGGCGGACGCAACTGCGCTGACTGAAGCGGGTTATGTCGGTGAAGATGTCGAGAATATTATTCAAAAGCTGTTGCAAAAATGTAATTATGATGCTGAGAAAGCACAGCGCGGTATCGTTTATATCGATGAAATCGATAAGATATCACGTAAATCGGATAATCCTTCGATTACACGTGATGTATCCGGTGAGGGTGTTCAGCAGGCGTTATTGAAATTGATAGAGGGTACGATAGCGATGGTTCCACCGCAAGGTGGCCGTAAGCATCCTAATCAGGAATTTGTTCAGGTTGATACCACCAATATTCTATTTATTTGTGGCGGTGCGTTTGATGGTCTTGATAAAGTGATTCTGGCTCGCACTGAAAAGGGCGGCATTGGTTTTGGTGTGGACGTCAGAAGTCGTAACCGTAAAGATATCAATAAGGTGCTACAGGGAGTTGAGCCGGATGATTTGGTGAGATTCGGTCTGATTCCTGAATTTGTCGGCCGCTTGCCGGTTGTGGCAACATTGGATGAATTAAACGAAGAAGCACTGATCCAAATTTTGACAGAACCCAAGAATGCATTAGTCAAGCAATATTGGAAGATGTTCAATATGGAAGGCGGTGTGGAATTGGAGTTTCGTGAACCTGCGCTAAGAGCGATCGCCAAGAAGGCATTGTCACGTAAAACCGGTGCGCGCGGATTGCGTTCAATCATGGAAGAGATTCTTCTCGATATTATGTACGATTTGCCCTCAATGGAAAATGTCTCCAAAGTGGTGATTGACTATAATTCAGCAAATGAGGATATCAAGCCAATTTTGATTTATTCAGATCAACAGAAAGTCGCTAAAACCTCTGGTTAATGTTCTTTGGTCATCAGTAAAACTGATAATCGCTCGTGGTAGTTTTCCTTTTACTGATATTCATGAGAATGGCTACTGTTGGCTTGTGTCATGTGGAGCACGACTGACTGTGGTTTTTGCATTAGATGACGGTCGGATTCAGCAATATCTGTAAGTCTAACAGAGAGCAATAAAAACAGAAAAAGCATTTTTATTTTATTGCACAATTGAATTCATATTACTGTATATTCATCTTGAGTTTTTGAAGAGTGGCTATACACTATCTTTATTTCCAATTTAAAAGAAGCACTAAACAGATATGAATTCTAACGTTGATGATTCCGAACAATTGATTCTGCCATTACTCCCGTTGAGGGATGTTGTCGTGTTTCCGCACATGGTGATTCCATTATTTGTCGGACGGCAGAAATCAATTAAAGCACTTGAGCTCGCAATGGAGTCCAACAAGAGCATTCTTTTGGTGGCACAGAAAATAGCCTCAAAAGACGAGCCAGCACCGCATGATATGTATACAGTCTGCAGTATTGCGAATATTCTGCAAATGTTGAAACTTCCTGATGGTACCGTAAAAGTACTCGTTGAAGGCAGTGAGCGGGCACACATTCTTGATTTTATTGATTCTGGCACACATTTTGATGGAAAGGCTGTTCAGATCGCAGAAGAAAAGAGTGAGTCTCCAGAAACTGAGGCCATGCGTAGAGCATTGATGACCCAGTTTGATCAGTATGTGAAACTGAATAAAAAAATTCCGCCTGAGATCATTACTTCTCTTGGCGGTATTGATGAGGCAGGTCGTTTGGCCGATACGATTGCAGCTTATCTTCCGCTCAAACTTGAACAGAAGCAGGAAGTACTTGAGATTTTTGATGTGAAAAAAAGGCTGGAGCATTTGCTTGGTTTGCTGGAGACGGAACTGGATATTCTTCAGGTTGAAAAGCGCATTCGTGGCAGAGTCAAACGGCAAATGGAAAAGAGTCAACGCGACTATTATCTGAATGAGCAAGTTAAAGCGATTCAGAAAGAGCTGGGTGAAGGCGAAGAAGGCGCGGATCTGGAAGAAATAGAGCGAAAGATAAAAATTGCCCATATGCCGAAAGAGGCGCGCGAAAAAGCAGAAGCCGAACTCAGGAAGTTACGGTTAATGTCGCCCATGTCGGCAGAAGCAACTGTTGTTCGCAATTATATCGATGCGCTGGTTGGTTTACCTTGGAAGAAGAAAAGCAAAATCAGTAAAGATCTTGCAGCCGCAGAAGCCATTTTGGATGAGGATCATTACGGACTGGAAAAGGTCAAGGAAAGAATTATTGAGTATCTGGCCGTACAGCAGCGTGTCGATAAAATGAAAGCACCAATACTGTGTCTGGTCGGGCCGCCTGGTGTCGGTAAAACGTCGCTTGGACAATCTATTGCCCGTGCGGTTAACAGAAAATTTGTTCGTATGGCCCTGGGTGGCGTCAGGGACGAGGCGGAAATACGCGGGCATCGGAAGACATATATCGGTTCGATGCCAGGGAAGATTTTACACAATATGGCGAAGGTCGGCGTCAAGAATCCATTATTTTTGCTGGATGAAGTTGACAAAATGGGTATGGACTTTCGTGGCGATCCTTCGTCGGCCTTATTAGAGGTGCTTGATCCTGAACAAAACCATACTTTTGTAGATCACTATATTGAAGTCGAGTACGATCTATCGGATGTGATGTTTGTGGCGACTGCAAACTCTCTGAATATTCCGCCTGCGCTGCTTGATCGTTTGGAAGTGATTCGGTTGTCCGGGTATACCGAAGATGAGAAACTCAACATTGCACTTAAGTATTTGTTACCTAAGCAAATGAAGAATCACGGTTTGAAGAAATCTGATCTGATTCTTTCAGATGCGGCGATGCGCGATATTATTCGTTATTACACGCGTGAATCAGGTGTTCGATCCTTGGAGCGCGAGATCTCTAAAATTTGTAGGAAAGCAGTAAAAATACTGTTACTTGAACAAGGTAGTGAAAAAGTTTCAGTAACAGCACGTAATCTTGACAAGTTTTTAGGGGTGCGGCGTTTTTCTTATGGTGTTGCCGAGAAAGATAACCAGATTGGGCAGGTTACAGGGCTGGCATGGACCGAAGTTGGCGGTGAATTATTGACTATAGAGTCTGTTGCTTTGCCAGGTAAGGGTAAAACCATTACGACCGGGAAGCTCGGGGAAGTCATGCAGGAATCGATACAGGCTGCATTATCGGTTGTTCGAAGCCGGTCGCATCGCTTGGGTATTATAGAAGATTTCTATCAAAAGAATGATATACATATACATTTACCCGAAGGAGCGACACCTAAAGACGGGCCAAGTGCAGGAATTGGGATATGTGTTGCAATGGTTTCTGTACTAACTGGAATTGCAGTCAGATCGGATGTTGCCATGACAGGTGAAATTACCTTGAGAGGCGAGGTGCTACCTATTGGTGGACTCAAGGAGAAATTGCTGGCAGCACATCGCGGTGGTATTAAAATCGTAATCATTCCTGAAAAGAATGTTAAGGATCTTGCCGATATTCCGGAGAATATCAAAGACCAGTTGATTATTAAGCCAGTGAAGTGGATTGATCAGGTTCTTGACATTGCTCTAGAGCATAAACCACGACCCATATCTCCAACGATTTCTCCGGCTGCCTTACAGAAAAATGTAAAAGATGAAATAGGTGGTGGAGAGGTGATTAAACATTAAATTAACCAGTTTTCTGTATTTTTTTACTTTATGGGAAAATGTCAATTTAATAAATTATTTTCGTGATAGTCATTATTTGATTTAATGGAATACATATAGCATGATTACTGCAGATGTTATAAAGCAGCATATTGAGGCCTCGTTGTCATGTGAATTAGTGCAGATTGAGGGCGACGACGGATATCATTTTCAGGCAATTATTGTCAGCTCCAAATTTAGAGGCAAACGCATGATCCAGCAACATCAGCTGGTATATCAGGCGTTAGGCGAAAAAATGAAACAGGATATTCATGCCTTATCGATGAAGACCTATACTCCTGAAGAATGGACTGAGAAACCTTGATCTGACACATGAGCCGATGTTTGAGCAGCTTCCCAGCGGGAGTAAAGTAATTCGGGGGGAAACTAATCAACAGCTTTAATTGTGGTGATGACTTCCATTATGATGATGGGAGTCATGTTCGTTTTGGCGATTGTGATCATGGTGATTATGTTCATGGTCGCCATTGTTTTCATGCATACTGATGAGATTGCGATACTGATCAGCCGTCATGCTTCCAAGTTGCTGAACAAAAAACGTCATCGCCCATATCGTTTCATTGTCGTGTGTCAATCCCCATGCAGGCATTGCGGTCATTTTTAAACCATTTTTGATAACCCAGAAGTAGGCTTTCGCTTGAGTTTCTATGGCATTTGCTTCGGTTAGTGATTTACGCTGATAAAATACGGGGGCTTGTGGATACAAGCCTTGGGCAAGTTCGGTGGATTCCTCTCCGGGGGCTAAATGACAAATGATGCACATTGCATCATAGTGTGCAGCGCCAATAGTCAGATACTCTGCTTCTTCCATAATCGGTACTTCCAGTGCATTTGCCCTGGCAGCAATTGAATTGTTACGCATCCATTCAATCAGTTTTTCCGTAATGAGCCAGTGCTTCTCAGTGGCAGCGATGTTGTACACGCCTGTGCTCGTAATATATCCACCGATAATCGCAACGATTAATAGAAAACCTGAGATAGTTTGTATTATTGTTTTCATTTTTGTGCCTCCCACGAAAAGTGTAATCTCAAACAGTTAAGATTGTTGATATGTGTGATGCCTTAATCGTTTGTGTATCATCGCCTACGTTATTTTTTAATTGGATTATTCACAGAGATTTTTTCTTGCAAAAATACAGCATATCGACTGCGGTAAAACTATGCAATCGTAATTTCCTGGGACAGATAAACATCCTGAATGGCGTTGAGCAGTTTGACGCCTTCGGCAAATGGTTTCTGAAACGCTTTGCGTCCGGAAATAAGCCCCATGCCGCCAGCCCGCTTATTAATAACTGCGGTGCGAATGGCCTGGCGTAAATCATCACTGCCAGATTCTCCACCAGAATTAATCATGCCAATACGTCCCATATAACAATTGGCGACTTGATAACGCACCAAATCAATCGGATGATTTGTAGTCAACTCATCGTATACTTTCGCACTTGTTTTGCCAAAATTTAATGCCGTGAATCCGCCATTGTTGATGGCCATTTTTTGTTTAATGATATCGGCGCCAATAGTTGCTGCTAGATGATTTGCTTGACCGGTCAGATCGGCACTGACATGATAATCTTTTTCAGCCGTCTTGAAAGCCGAGTTGCGTGTGTAAGCCCATAGAATGGTGACCAGTCCGAGATCATGCGCGCGTTCGAATGCTGTGCTGATTTCCTGAATTTGACGGCGCGATTCGGCAGCGCCGAAAAAAACCGTTGCGCCCACAGCGCAGGCACCCATATCGAAAGCTTGGTCAACACTCGCGAATAAAGTCTGGTCATAGCAATTCGGATAGGTGAGTAACTCATTATGATTAATCTTGAGAATCATGGGTATTTTGTGCGCGTATTTTCGTGCGACGCTACTGAGAACGCCCAATGTGGATGCGACACCGTTGCATCCTCCCTCAATGGCCAGTTGGATAATATTTTCAGGATCAAAGAACAGTGGATTCGGTGCAAAAGATGCGCCGGCAGAATGTTCCACACCTTGATCCACCGGCAATAATGACAAGTAACCACTGCCTGCCAGCCGGCCATGATTGTATAAGGCCTGGAGATTGCGTAAAACACCAGGTTTGCGGTCATTGGCAACGGATACGCGATCTACAAAATCCGGTCCGGGTATGTGTAATTGTTCCTTGGGAATACTTTTACATACATGATTGAGAAGTATTTCACTATCTTCTTTGAGGATTTCAGGAATGCTTGTTGTCATGATTTTCTCCAAAAGCCTTGATTAAGAATACCCTTTGCTCAGATATGAATTATAGGACAATGATTATGTTCTATAGTTTTTTAATTTTTCCAGAACGCTGGTTTTATCCAAGTGCGGGGCAAACATTTCGATAAAATCAAACACGAAGCCTTGTAAATAGCTGTTACGACTGATGCCGATGCGTGTAGTACTAGGCTCAAACAGATGATCCGCATCAATGGCTCTGAGTTGTTTGTCGCGTTTTGGGTCAAAAGCCATCTTGGCTAGTATACCGATACCAAGGCCTAGTTCGACATAAGTCTTAATGACATCGGAATCAATAGCGGTTAATACGACATTAGGCGTAAGCCCTTTTTTCTCAAATGCCTGATTGATTTTTGAGCGTCCCGTAAATGCGAAATCATATGTAATAATGGGATATCGATTGATTGCCTCCAATGTCAGTTTTTTTTCCTTTAGCAGCGCATGATTTTGCGGCGTCACAATGCAGCGGTTCCATTGGTAGCAAGGTAACATGATCAGTTCATGAAAATGCTCTATCGCTTCAGTGGCAATGGCGATATCTGCTTCTCCCGAGGTAACCAGCGACGAGATTTGAGTCGGACTGCCCTGACGCAAAATGAGTTTTACTTTTGGATGTAGTGCGGTAAAACGTTTGATTACCGGAGGTAAGGCATAGCGTGCCTGCGTGTGCGTCGTGGCGATAGTGAGTGTGCCGCCTGTTTCGTGAGTATAGTCTTGTGCGGCTTTTTTTAGATTCTCGGTTTCTTGCAGTATTTTTCGCGCAATTTGAATGATGATTTGCCCGGGAGGCGTTACCTGTGTCAAACGTTTGCCATTGCGGATAAATACCGATACGCCGAGTTCCTCTTCGAGCAATTGAATTTGTTTACTGATCGCGGGCTGTGAAGTATGGAGTTTCTGGGCGGCTTTGGACAGGTTGAATTTCTGACTTGCCACTTCACATAGGTAGCGTAATTGCTGCAGTTTCATTGATATTAAGTATAATAACTTTATATTATAAGAAATTAATATAATATTATTTTGGATTATATACTAGATTTGCTAACATGCGTCCTTTTTAAGCGAATACGTATCAGGGATTAATTTGTTTCTGATTTTGTGGTGAATTAAGGTTCTTTTGTTAGCGAATACTTTTGACTGAAAATCATGCCAAGGTCGATCAAATACTTTCTGATGGTTGGAAATATGATAGTGCATTGATGATTATAATCATGATTTTCTGTTATACCGGTAGTAATCGGTTGGCCGGAATAGTGGTGTGTCGGGTTTTTGGTAGAATTGCAATATTTAAGAAGCGATCGGAGCCGTGTAAGCAGGCGTGCTGTGATCATTGATCACCGCTGATCCGGCGGAAGGCAAGCGAAATTGTTTTTTTGTGTGCATGACCTGTCGTCTCTCTTGATGGAAAGTGCAAGTATTTTTAGGGTGCCTGCAATTTTTGAGTGTGTGTATTGGACTAATTTGCATTAAAGCTGTATAAAGCCAGCTGTTTTAAAATCGAAAAGATGGTTCAGGTGTAAAAAAAGATCAATACGGCAATTTGACATTCTGGGTAATGTGGATTGTGCAATAGGTCCATCAAACACCAAACTGAGGATTAATTTTTATGAGCACAAATGAAGAGAATAAACCGAAGCAAGTGACCTGGTTTAATGGGTGTGGTGGAAGAATCGGTATTGTAGTCGGTGAAAAAGGTGATTTTGCCTATATCGGTATGGCACTGAGACATGATGAAGACGACGATGTCGATCATATTATCAAGTATGGCGCCAAGTTTCCGCTGGATGCGGCAAAATTATTGCCAGTTTCCAAGTATTACACCAAAACCGAGAACCAAACTTAAATTATAATCATCGACCGTGACGGCCAAACGCGTTTTTCGAATTGAGGTAAGTGCAAACTGAAGATACGGGAGATTTAGAAATGTATTGTTATGACGAATATGATCAACGAATGATCGATGAGCGCGTTGCACAATATCGGGATCAGGTGCGTAGGCGTTTATCTAACGAATTAACGGAAACGGAGTTTCTGCCTTTAAGATTGCAAAACGGCCTTTACATGCAGATTCATGGTTACATGTTGCGCATTGCTGTTCCTTATGGTTTGATTTCTTCAAGACAGATGCGTATGTTTGCCCATATCGCGCGTAAATATGACCGTGGTTATGGCCATTTCACAACACGCCAGAATATCCAGTTTAATTGGCTGAAACTCGAGGAGACCCCGGATATACTTGCCGATCTGGCATCAGTACAAATGCATGCCATTCAAACATCAGGCAACTGTGTCCGTAATATTACATCGGATGAATTTTTCGGCGTGGCCCACGACGAAATCGTCGATCCGCGTCCGTATGCGGAGATTCTGCGTCAATGGAGTACATTTCATCCTGAATTTGCCTATCTGCCACGTAAATTCAAAATTGCCATCAGTGGTGCAAAGGAAGATCGCGCTGCTATTCTTGCGCATGACATTGGTTTGTCTGTAACAAAGAATGCACAAGGTGAGGTTGGTTTTCGTGTTTTTGTGGGTGGGGGGCTTGGAAGAACACCGATCATCGGCAGCGAAATTTGTGAATTTCTGCCGTGGCCGCATGTGCTGACTTATGTAGAATCGATTTTGCGGATATACAATCAGCTCGGTCGCCGCGACAATAAGCATAAGGCACGTATTAAGATACTGGTCAAGGCGTTGGGGATTGAGGAATTCAAGCGTCTGGTTGAAGAAGATTGGGCTGATCTGAAAAATGGCCCTGGTACTTTAACCCGTGAAGAAGTTGATCGTATGTCAAGTTTTTTCACGGATCCGGAATATGAAGTATTGGCCGGAAACGACTCCAGTCTCAAGGCGTTCATGGCGGATAACCGTAACTTCTCGCACTGGATGAAACATAATGTGAGGCCGCATCGTGTGCCCGGATATGCGATTGTCGTTTTGTCAGTGAAAAAACCTGGCAATGCACCAGGCGATGTGACGCATGAACAAATGGATGCCGTGGCAGACCTGGCGGATCGTTATAGTTTCGGGGAGATGCGGATCACGCATAAGCAGAATCTGGTTTTTGCAGATATCAAACAGACTGATTTGATTGCGCTATGGCATGAATTAACCAAGCTGGAGCTGGCTTCACCTAATATTGGCATGTTGACGGATATCATCAGTTGCCCGGGCGCTGAATTCTGCACTTTGGCCAATGCGCGCTCCATTCCTTTATCCAAATTAATTGCGGAGCGTTTTGAGAATCTTGATTTTCAATATGATATTGGTGAAATTACCTTGAATATATCTGGATGCATGAATGCCTGCGGGCAGCATCATATCGGCAATATCGGCATAACCGGTGTCGAGAAAAAAAATCACGAGGAGTGGTATCAGATTTCTATCGGCGGCGCTGAAGGCAATGATTGTTCATTAGGCAAGATCCTCGGGCCGTCGCTTATATTCAATCAAGTACCCGAAGCGATTGACCGCATTCTGCAGGTCTACTTGCGTGAGCGTGCCGATGAAGGTGAGCGCTTTATTGATGTGGTGCGCAGAATTGGGCATGTACCGTTCAAAGACCATGTTTACGCAACGGATTTTCCGGATGAACTGGTTAAATCGGATGACAAAAATACGCTAATACCGGCGCAGCATGCCGTTCCATTTTATTCGCCACGGTTCTAATTTATGATGATTATTAGAGATAGAACAATCGTTGGAGATGACTGGCAGGTGTTGCGGTTGCGTGATCAAGAGACGCCAGAAACGACAATGGTTCCGGATGGCAAAATAATTGTACCGTTTAAAGTCTGGCTCGCACAGCGTGCCACTTTGCTGCAGCGTAATGACATCGGTGTCTGGTTTGCTAGCGATGAGCGTCCTGAGGATCTGGCGGAAGATGTACATAGATTTACAGTGATCGCTGTTGATTTTCCTAAATTCTCGGATGGTCGGGGTTATTCGATTGCCTATAATTTGCGGGCCCGTTTAGAGTATTCGGGTGAATTGCGCGCTATTGGTGATGTGTTGCGCGATCAGCTGTTTTATTTGCGGCGTGTCGGCTTTGATGTGTTTGAGCCTCGACCGGACCGTAAGATTGATGATGCACTGAAAGGTCTGGACGATTTCTCAGAGGTTTATCAGATTTCGTTTGACCAGAAGCAGCCGTTATTCCGCCGTGTAGTGCGGCAGGGAAAAAGTGCTGCAGGTTTGCAAGATGACTGATTTATCGGAAAAGATCGAGCAGGTTGTGACGCTGCTGACTGAAACAATCCGTGACTACGCGCCGGTTGCATTTGCCAACAGTCTGGGTGCCGAAGATATGGTCTTGACCGACCTGATTGATAAGTACCAGTTTGACATTGAAATGTTCAGCCTTGATACCGGACGGCTGCCGCAGGAAACTTATGATTTGATGCATACGGTTCGCAATCGCTATAAAACACCGCTGCGTATTTATTTTCCGAATGTCAAACAGATTGAGGAATATGTTGCTGCACATGGTGTCAATGGTTTTTACGAGAGTGTTGAACTGCGTAAAGCCTGTTGCCACATACGCAAAGTTGAGCCACTGCGCCGCGCGTTGTACGGTAAACGCGCCTGGATTACGGGAATGCGGCGTGAACAGATGGCAACACGCGTAGATCTGAAAGTGTCGGCCTATGATATCAATAACCGGATGCAGAAAATCAATCCGTTGCTCGATTGGAGCAATGATGAAGTGTGGGTGTATCTCAGAGCGAATGACGTTCCGTACAACAAGCTGCATGACCGGTTTTATCCAAGCATCGGTTGTGCGCCGTGCACGCGTGCCATTACACCGGGTGAGGATATCCGTTCCGGACGCTGGTGGTGGGAAGCACCGGAAGGTAAGGAATGCGGATTACATACCAATAATGTTATTCCGATCAAATAAAAATGGTTCAGATTTTGAGGTTATTTGGCTATCAGCAGAATTGATGCATTGCTGGTTTTTTGTAAGTAGAGAGAAAAAGTATGAGTAATCGCCCCTTCACCCATCTTGATGCACTGGAAAGTGAGTCCGTTCATATCATGCGAGAAGTCGCGGCGGAATGCGCCAATCCGGTGTTATTATTTTCGGGAGGTAAGGATTCAATCGTTTTGTTACGCTTGGCTGAAAAAGCGTTCCGGCCCGGTCGTTTTCCATTTCCATTAATGCATATCGATACCGAGCATAATTTTCCGGAAGTAATCGCGTTCCGCGACCACCGCGTTGAAGAGCTCGGTGAACGTCTGATTGTACGCAGCCTTGAGGATTCGATCAAAAAAGGCAGAATTGTTCTGCGGTCAGAAACACAAAGCCGCAATCCATTTCAATCGGTTACTTTGCTGGATGCTATTGCTGAATTCAGTTTTGATGCCTGTATTGGTGGTGCACGCAGAGACGAGGAAAAGGCGCGCGCCAAGGAGCGCATTTTTTCTTTTCGCGATGAATTTGGTCAATGGGATCCGAAAAATCAGCGGCCCGAACTGTGGGATTTATATAACACCCGAACGCATCCGGGTGAGAATATTCGTGTTTTTCCCATCAGCAATTGGACTGAACTGGATGTCTGGGAATACATTGCGCGCGAGAAACTGGAAGTTCCGGAAATCTATTTTGCCCACGAACGTGAAGTTATCCGCCGGGAGGCGGGGTTGTTGCCAGTGTCTCATCTGGTGCAACCTAAATCGGGCGAACAGGCCGAAAGAATGGTTGTGCGTTTTCGCACTGTCGGTGATATGAGCTGTACCTGTCCTGTGGCATCGAATGCCGCCACTGTCGAAGATATTATTGCGGAAACGGCGATGACGCGCATCACAGAACGTGGTGCCACACGTATGGACGATCAGACTTCGGAAGCCTCAATGGAATTGCGCAAGAAAGAGGGTTATTTCTGATTTGTTTTTTGTGATTCAGCAGTTGACTGAGAAATCACCGCGCTTACGGTCAATCGAGAATCCGTTATTCGTTTTTTTAACCCAGTACTGTATTCAATAGCGGTGGAATGAATTTCCAGAAGGAATCCAAATGTCAGAAGTCGAAAAAATTCCGTTTGAACAAGCCGAGTTGTTGCGTTTTATAACCGCCGGCAGTGTCGATGATGGAAAAAGCACCTTGATTGGCCGTTTGCTGCATGATTCGAAATCTATTTTTGAAGATCAACTGAGTGCGATTACGCATACTACACGCAGACGCGGCATGGAAGGTGTTGATTTGTCGCTGTTGACGGATGGGTTGCAGGCCGAGCGGGAGCAGGGTATCACCATTGATGTTGCTTATCGTTATTTTGCGACACCCAGACGCAAGTTTATTATTGCGGATACGCCCGGGCATGAACAGTATACGCGGAATATGGTGACAGGGGCTTCGACAGCCAATCTGGCAATTATTCTTATCGATGCGCGTAAAGGGGTTCTGACGCAATCGCGCCGTCATGCGTATCTGGCCAGTCTGGTCGGTATTCCACACCTGGTCGTTGCCGTTAACAAGATGGATCTGGTTGATTATTCACAATCTGTATTCGATGATATCTGCAAGGATTTTTCCGCTTTTGCGGAAAGACTCAACGTGCATCATATCGATTTTATTCCAATGTCGGCATTACTTGGCGATATGGTCGTCGAACGCGGCGATAAGCTGAACTGGTATAAAGGCACGACACTGATGGATCTGCTGGAAAATATTTCGATCAGCCATGATGTTAACTGTGAAGACTTCCGTTTTCCAGTGCAGTGGGTATGTCGTCCGCAGACGAATGAATTGCACGATTTCAGAGGATATATGGGGCGGATCGAATCTGGTTCTATCCGTGTTGGCGATGCAGTAACTTTGTTGCCGTCAGGGTTAAATTCGCGTATTAAGGAAATCGTTTTATACGAAGGTCATATCCATGAAGCGGATGCACCGCAATCGGTCACGTTGACCATCGAAGATCATCTTGATATTTCGCGCGGTGATACGCTGGTAAAAACCGGGGATATTCCGCAGGTCACTAAGGGTTTTGATGCAATGTTATGTTGGTTGTCGGAACAGCCGCTTGATCCAGCGCGCAAATATCTGATTAAACATACGACCCGGGTCGTCAAAGCAGGAATTGGCAGGATTGATTATCGCGTTGACGTTAACACCATGAAGCATGAGCCGGTTGAACAATTGAAGATGAATGATATTGCACGTGTCGGTATTAAAGTTCAGCAGCCGCTCGTATGTGATGATTATTTACGGAACAGGGCTACGGGTTGTTTTATTGTGATTGATGAAAGCAGCAATAATACTGTTGCAGCTGGCATGATTTGCACTTCAGGGAATTAATTCAAGCGTGCCGTCAGGCCTGGAGGTTATCAGTTTTTCCATAAATTCGTGATCCTATAATCATTTTATTCTCGTAATATAAATCTTATTAACCTATGACAACTTTGGATTCAATATTCCTTAATCGATCAGCTGTTCGCGTTCCGGATTTCCGATTTAACATGACGGTGTCCGATCTGTATCGGCGCGATGGTTTATTCAAGCTGGATCAGACATTTTTGGATTATCTCAATGAAGGTGATGTATCGTTGTGCGAGAAACTGAGAATTGCGCGTGCACAACCGGATATTCTGCAACCCAAAGATGAGTCGGCATTGTTGATTGAAATCGCGCCGTGGCTGGATGATTTTATTGCAAAATTGTTTCATATCGAAAATGAAATCAAAGCATTGTCGGCAAAACATCATGAGCTGGCACCGCTCTATTTCTGTAAACGACAATTTGTTCAGCGGCGTGCAAAAAGTAAAGTCAGCGCGGATGAACTGACTGGAATTGACGGTCCGGCTTTGGAGAAAGAACTAGCCGCTGAATTTGGTACACCATTTTCGGAGCTGGTGTTCGCCACTTATGTCACACAATGGATGGAAGATGAGGCCGCGAATGAGGCGTGTTTGAAAAAAGCGCTGCACTATGCCGCTTGGGCGTTGAGAACGCCTGATGGTCAGGTACACACGCAGGACGGCATTTTGTTCAAATCACCCGCCAAACTGGATTTTCAGCATTTACTCACCTTGGAGACAGATGAATCGAACGGTTTTCCTTTGCATCGGCTAGGCCATTTGAGGCAGCGTAACGGTTTTGCATTGACCGATCAGGGCACCGATCTGGTGGGAGCTTTGGATGAGGCGAATTACTGCATCTGGTGTCATGAACAGGGCAAGGATTCCTGCTCAAAAGGTTTAAGAGATAAGCCCAAATCCGCGGATGAGCCGGCGCCGTTCAAGAAAAGCGAGCTCGGCGCATTGCTGGCCGGATGCCCACTTGAAGAACGTATTTCAGAATTTCATAAACTGAAAACTCAGGGTGTGGCTGTCGGCAGTCTGGCGATGATTGTATTAGATAATCCGATGTGTGCGGGTACCGGCCATCGCATCTGTAATGACTGCATGAAATCCTGTATCTATCAGAAGCAGGATCCGGTTGATATTCCTCAGGCGGAAACACGCACTCTGAAAGATGTCTTGGCACTGCCCTGGGGTTATGAAATTTACAGCTTACTGACACGCTGGAATCCGCTGAATCTGAGACGGCCCGTGCCCAAGCCACTGTCAGGTAAGAAAGTGCTCGTCGTTGGTATGGGGCCTGCAGGGTATACGCTGGCGCATCATCTGATGAACGAAGGGCATACCGTGGTCGGCATTGATGGGCTCAAAATAGAGCCTCTGCCGGAGCATCTTTCCGGTGTCGATATGAGAGGCGGGCGCGTACCTTTCGAAGCAATTTATGACGCCAATGATTTGGAGGAGAGTCTGGATGAGCGCATGCCTGGTGGTTTTGGCGGCGTGGCAGAGTATGGCATTACAGTACGCTGGAACAAGAACTTTCTGAAGCTGATCAGATTGTTGCTTGAACGAAGAGATCAGTTTGCACTATTTGGCGGGGTACGTTTCGGCGGTACATTGACAACGGATGATGCGTTTGCTATGGGCTTTGATCATGTTGCGCTCGCGGCCGGTGCGGGTAAGCCGACAGTGCTGGATTTACCGAATGGTCTGGCACGCGGTGTGCGCGCCGCTTCTGATTTTCTGATGGCACTGCAGCTGACCGGTGCTGCACAACGGGATTCAATCGCCAATATGCAGCTGCGTTTGCCGGTGATCGTGATCGGTGGTGGTTTGACTGCGATTGATACGGCAACTGAGGCGCTGGCGTATTATCCGGTGCAGGTTGAAAAATTCTTGCAGCGCTACGAGTTGTTATCTGCTGTTCAGGGGGAGGCGGCGATTCGTGCGATCTGGGATGAGGAGGAAGTCGAAATCGCTGGCGAGTTCCTGAGGCATGCGCGTACTATTCGTGCCGAACGTGCAGCCGCCGCAAGCGAAGGGCGCGAAGCGGATATTCTCTCATTGTTGCAGTCCTGGGGAGGAGCGACGATAGCCTATCGCAAACGTTTAATCGATAGTCCGTCTTATACGCTGAACCATGAGGAAGTCGAAAAAGCCTTGGAAGAGGGTATCTGGTTTGCCGAAGGATTAACACCGAGCCGTGTGAATGTCGATCAATGGGATCATGTGCGATCTGTCCATTTCATAGTGCAAAAGCGTGATGATACGGGAAACTGGAATACAGCCGCAGAAGTTGAATTACCGGCACGGGCATTGCTCGTTGCGGCTGGGACGCAGCCCAATACGGTGCTGGCAAGGGAAGATGAAAATACGTACAGACTCGACGGTCGTTATTTCGCCGCGTGCGATGAAGAAGGCAAACCTGTTAAACCCGCCTATGGAAATCCAAAATCGGGTACAGCCTCGGTATTGCTGAGTTATTACAAAGATGCGCAAGATGGTCGTTTCATCAGTTTCTTTGGTGATTTGCATCCTTCGTATTCGGGAAATGTCGTAAAAGCCATGTCCAGCGCCAAGCAGGGGTATCCGGTGGTCGATCATGTACTCGGAAAGATTGAACCGTTTTCTGAGAAAACGGCAGAACAGTTTTTCTCGGTATTCAATCAGCAACTGCGGCCGACGGTCCATAAAGTAGAGCGGTTGACGCCGAATATTGTTGAAGTGGTGGTGCATGCGCCTTTAGCTGCGGAACGTTTTCATCCGGGACAGTTTTACCGGTTCCAGAATTACGCATCGCTTGCGCCTGTGGTCAATGATACACGGTTGGCCATGGAAGGCATTGCATTAACCGGTGCTTCGGTCGATATTTCGCAAGGATTGGTGTCATTGATCGCGTTGGAAATGGGCGGTTCTGCGGATTTATGTACTTTACTGAAACCGGGTGAGCCGGTCATCCTGATGGGGCCGACAGGTACACCAACTGAAATCGAGTCAGGAGAAACAGTGATACTGGTCGGCGGCGGTCTGGGTAATGCGGTGCTTTTTTCCATTGGTGCGGCAGCGCGTGCTGCGGGATCCAGAGTGCTTTATTTTGCCGGATATAAAAAACTGGTTGACCGTTACAAAGTGGCGGAGATCGAAGCGGCAGCTGATACAGTTGTCTGGTGCTGTGATGAAGCACCGGGGTTTCAACCGGACAGACCGGGCGATAAACAATTCGTCGGTAATATTGTTGAAGCGATGGCCGCTTATGGCAATGGTCAGTTGGGTGACCAACCTGTTCCGATGGTTGAAGCCGACCGTATCATTGCAATCGGCTCCGATCGTATGATGGCAGCGGTGGGCGCGGCGCGGTATGACCGGTTAAAGCCGTATCTGAAAGCCGGACATTTTGCGATAGGTTCGATCAATTCGCCGATGCAATGCATGATGAAAGAAATCTGCGCGCAATGTCTGCAACCGCATAAAGATCCGCAGACGGGTGAAGTGACTTATGTGTTCTCCTGTTTTAATCAGGATCAGCCGCTGGATCAGGTCGATTTCGCCGGATTGGCGTCGCGTCTGCGGCAAAATACTGTGCAGGAAAAATTAACCGGCCGATGGATCAAGCGTTGTCTTGAAAGGGAATGATTCAGCTGTGTTGTAATTGAGTAAGATCTTGAACAGGTTCTAAGGACGGGCAAACGCCCGTCTTTTCCGTGGCTTGTATCCGGTTTCCTAACTGTCAGTTTTTTGTAGCAATGTATTTTTCTTCGTGCTGTCAACAACAGCATTCAGTTTTTTTAAAGCTTTTCTGCCGAGCAGCATCGGTGTCGAGAAATGAGAGCGATCAGTCAAGTTGACCATAATATGGTGCGGTTTGCCATCAAAATGAATAGGTATACGGACAACCGGACGGGAATGATGCCTGTTTTTTTGAGTATGCTCACCCGCGCGTTTCTTGATTCTGGCATGCCGTACAATCGGTAAATTGTAGTGAATGGGCTGTTCCAATTCGGGATGAGAAACGGTGAAGCTTGCGTACTCCTGTCCATTTATTTCGTAAAGCAGTATATTTTTTGCTGAAATTGAGGCTGTTTCGGCGCCTGTATCCAGTTTAGCTGTTAAGGTGATCTGTTGTGTGATCAGTGTTACAGGTTCTAGATAGCCGTAAATCGGTTTGCTTGCTTTAACGGCAGTTGTCGATAAGAGAAATGTTGATAAACCCAACAAAACGGTAAACAAAGGGTATAGATGTTTTTTTCGTGATTTCATGACAAATATGGCTTACTAATTAAATTTTGATAAATGCTTGTTTATTTCCTTTCAAACAGGGAAAGTGATTTAGGGTATTTTCTGCAATCCGCTGAAAAATACATCGTGACTATTACCGGCAATTCTGCCGGATTCGTCTAATAATTGATCAGATTCTAGCATATAACCGTTTTCTCAATTTACACAGATTGTGGTTCCGTATGGAGCAGATTGGATGTGAGCCGATTTGATAACTCCTCAATTTAGGTATACTGTAAAGCTAATTTCTATAAAAGAGAGGTGAAAAATGTCGGACCATATTTATAAAATCATGGAGCTTACTGGTTCATCGGCGACCGGTATGCAGGATGCGATTGAGAACGCCATAGCGCGTGCAGCAAAAACGGTTCAAGGGATGCGCTGGTTTGAGGTGATTGAAACCCGCGGGCACATTGAAGAAGGGGAAATCAAGTACTGGCAAGTTACGATCAAGGTCGGCTTCACACTACGGGATTGATGGATCAAATATGATTATTTAACGAATTACTGGAAATCATAACGCTATTCAAAGACGAAAACGAAATGCTCTGGATAAAGTCGCTGCATATTATCTTTATGGTCACCTGGTTCTCCGGATTGTTCTACCTACCGCGTTTGTTTGTTTATCATGCGATGTGTGAGGATACACCGGGGAAAGAACGTTTCAAAGTCATGGAGCGCAAGCTGTTTTATGGCATTATGACGCCAAGCGCGGTGCTGACAGTTATTTTTGGGGTATGGTTATGGCTGGGATACGGTTTTTCAGGGAATTGGCTTTATGCCAAGTTGGCACTGGTGGTGATACTCATCATATATCATTATTACTGCGGTAAATTTGTATCAGCATTTAAATACGATATTAATCAACATAGTCATGTTTTTTATCGCCTTTTTAATGAATTTCCGGTGCTGATCCTATTTGCGGTTGTAATCCTGGTGGTTGTCAAGCCGGCTTTGTTTTAGCTGCGTGTCGTAAGTATTCCATTCGTTGCGGCTTCATACAGGATCGGTTTTGATGTGATCTGTTAACCTGTGGCCTCCATCTGGAGAAGGGAGGCCCGGTCTTTTTACAGTTTGCAGGCATTCACAGTATGAATTGTGAACGTCTTTTTTATAGCCCGCAGTTGACTTTTAGGTAGGGTGACGTTAATCACTTTGTCATTGCCTGGGTTTAATCGTCGCTTGGAGCCATTGAACGGTGAAAAAATAAAATGCAACTGACAGGCTCGTTTATTGTAGTGTTATTTTCCTAAACCACTTCTATTGGCTGTCGATCGTGTTACCTTGGGCGCGCGCATGAAATGTGGATTAGCGTTCTGCCGTTTATTCAGAGTGGCACTAGTTGAATGTTTGCCTTTGCGGTATGCCGGAGCGTTGCTTTTTTTGATACCGTCATTATGCCGACCGGTTTTGTTGCGCGGTTCAAGGCCGGGAATGATGTGTGAAGCAATGGAGTGCCCTGTGTAGCGTTCGATGCGCTTTAAATGGATATTGTCTTTACTGGAAGCGAAAGAAACGGCAATGCCGGCTGCGCCGGCTCGTCCCGTGCGACCGATGCGGTGTACATAGTCTTCGGCGAATTTGGGTAAATCAAAATTGATGACATGCGTGATATCGGAAATATCGATTCCTCGTGCGGCAACATCGGTAGCTACGAGTATACGCAGATCGCCCTTTCTGAGTTTTGTCAGTGTCCGATTACGTTCGCGTTGATTCATATCGCCGTGCAGTGCTGCGGCTGTGTGCCCGCATGCATATAAATTGTCTGCAATGATATCGGCGTTACGTTTTGTAGCTGTGAACACAATCGCCTGTTTTAATCCGGTGTCACGTAAAACATGATCCAAAAGCCTGTTTTTGTGTGTGAGGTCGTCTACATAGTGCAGGCGTTGTTCGATGTGATCAAGTCTTGTCTGGCGGGTTGCTATTTGTATCCGTTTGGGGGTGTTGAGTAATTGTGCGGCAACTTTCTCGATCGCGGGATCGAGTGTTGCAGAAAACAAAACGGTCTGTCTGCTTTGTGGTAAGAAGGATACAATTTGTTTAATATCCATTAAGAATCCCATGTCAAGCATTCTGTCCGCTTCATCCAGAATGAGCGTTTGCAGGCGGGAAAAATCAATGCGCCCGCGACGGATATGATCAATCAACCGTCCCGGTGTGGCGACCAGAATATCGACAGGTTGCGATAACAGCTTATTTTGTAATGGATAAGGCATGCCGCCAAGAATACTAATAACTTTCGTGCGGGGGGTATATTTGCCATATTTTTTGGCTGCATTGGATACTTGATCGGCCAATTCACGGGTTGGTGTTAAAACCAGAATGCGCGGTCCGCGGCTGTTTGTTGTGCTGGGTGTCGTTAACTGATGTAGTGCTGGAAGCATAAAAGCTGCTGTCTTACCAGTGCCAGTTTGTGCTGAAGCGATGATGTCGATGCCGGAGATCAGTTCCGGTATGGCTTGTTTTTGTATCGGTGTTGGTTCGACATAACCGGCTTCGTGAATGGCTTTAATAATTAAAGGATGTAAATTGAGATTTTCAAATGACACGGCGTTTCCTAAACGAGTTTAAAGGAGCTGGATTGTTCAGCGGAAATATTGCAAAAAGTAATATAGAAAAAAGCTGCCGATTATCGTTTTTTAATTACATGTGTGAAGGATTATGCGCGGTGCTAGTGAGATAATCGAACGTTGTTACAAGAGGGATCGAATGCGCAAACGAGTAGTGAATTCCATTATTATACCACGTTAAAAGGTTTGCTGTAGTTTTTATTGTGAAGTGTTTCAAGAACGTTTGAATTTATGCGCAAAATTTTTAATTAAATAAGTTTCTGCACCTTCAGGCTGGCCTTGTAATAGCCATAGGGAAATGATGCATGTGATATAGGTTACGAAGCCGACCAGAATTTCTATCAGTATTCGGGCAAATGGTATCAAATCGTTTAGTACAGGGTTTAACTGAATTAAAACCAAAGCCATGCACCCGGTGGCTGACAGCGGCCTGAAAATGGGCGCAAAATAGTCCTTGATATTGAAGGCTTGAATTTGAAGGATAACAATGCTGATGATGAAAATAGAACCAAAACATACTGTCAGGACACGGATTGTCGCTATTTCTGTTGCATCTGATTGAGGAAAAAGCAGGATCGCTACAATCAGGAAGAATGCGATCTGTAATCCGGCCAGAATGGCCAAAAAACGAACCTTTCCGATTGCCAGTAGAGCATAAACACCCGAATGGGTCAGTGAGAAAATGAGATTCGATATAACCATAATCTGTATCAAAGGTACGGCTTCTATCCAGTTAACACCTAATAGGATTACGACAGCGTCTTCTGCAGTTAGGACCAGGCCGATACATGCTGGCATGGCAACTAAGGAAAGTACACCAATCGCTGTCGACAAACTTCGGGCAAATGATTCAATATCGTCACGCTTTTGAGCAAAGGCTGGGAAAAGAACGCGTCCTAGCGGCATGAGCAGTTCCGTGGTTGGCATCGCTGCGACGTTTTGTGCCACAGAATAAGTGCCAAGCACTTTTTCATCGGAGCGACTGCCAATTAGGAATTTGTCGATCTGTGTATCTAAATAGGCAATGATGTTACGCAATAATACCCATTTTGAAAAAGACCATATTTCCGTGGTGCGTGTCAGTGTTAGTTTTGGTCGATGTGAGTGCATGCAGTAACTCAAAATTACACCTGCGATGCGATTACTGAGCGAGCCTATAACCATCGCCCAGTAATTATGCAATATAAAAGCAAAAATCAACGTTACAGCAAAGCCTGTGATGCGTTTGTAGAAGAAGAATTTGAAATCCTGACCGAATTCCATGTTTTTTTGGAATGTAACGACGCCAATATTCTCGAAACCGGCAATAACTACACTGAGTGCCATTACTCGCAGAACATCAATTACGAGGTGGTTGTCATAAAAGTCCGCCACAAACGGTGCGCTGACAAAAATAATGAAACCTGTGAGACAGGATTGAATAAGTCTTAATGTCCACGCGGTATTGTAGTCTTCGGAGTCTGCTTTCTGATTGTGGATCAATGCAGTGCTCACACCAATGTCGAGTAGAACATCAATCAGCCCGACGATCAGGCTCGCCATTACAATGATTCCGAAATCTGCAGGCACAAGCAGTCGGGCTAGTATCACCATGCTTATCAAACCAAGCAGACGGTCGCACCAACGCATACCGACAACTATGATTGCACTTTCGTGTACGGATTTTGCTGACATGATTTTTTGTTGAATACTTTATGAGATTTGTATCGGTTGTTGGATGGTTTGTGTTATTTCGGGGAAATAACAATGAGGTGGTTCGCTTTTATGCGTTACTCCGATTGCAAAGCGTGCGGAAAGATCGCTTGTGCATAACAATTCAATGATGCAAAACCCGTTGGTGTTGGTCGCATGACTGGTCTTTTTTTCGGCATTGTAACAGTCTTTTGGATTTTCTCGCATTCCTGTATTTGTTTCCATGATCTTCTTGCATGGCTTTCAGATCATCGGCTATCTGTTTTATTTATTTAAAAATTTTCTGTTATAGACGTTTATCGATAGGTAACCTTTAAGTCTTTGTCATATATATAGAATTATCAACTTTTTTACTTGACGGTTTGCTTTTTTTTGATTAAAGTGGGTTATAGTTGTAGGAAAGTAGTGAATAGTGGTTAAAAGTGGAGTAAATTGATTTTTTGTAAATGAGCGAACAACATGTTCCGTGGCATAACGCAGCTTAGCTTAGATGTGAAAGGCAGAATTGCGGTGCCCGCAAAGTATCGCAACGAGCTGTTTGTGCAGTGTTCGGGGCATCTGATTGTGACAGCCGATCCGTCGCGGTGTTTGCTGATTTATCCTCAACCTGTCTGGGAACCCATTGAGCGGAGGTTGAGTGCTCTTCCCAGTTTTAATACCAATACACGTAAATTGCAGCGTTTGTTGATCGGTAGCGCCAATGATGTGGACATGGATAGTGCGGGCCGTGTTTTGATTACGCCACCCTTGCGAAGTTTTGCGGGTTTGTCCAAGGACGTGGTATTGGTGGGGCAGGGTGAAAAATTCGAATTGTGGGATGAGCAACAGTGGAATTTGCAGATTGAAGACGCGCTGTCTTTTAATGAAGAAGACATGCCACCGGAATTGGAAGGGTTCTCACTATGACTGGATGGTGACGGTTTGTCGGATCACGTTACCGTGCTATTCCATGAAGCTGTGGATGCGCTATCGATTAAGCCGGATGGGGTCTATGTTGATGGAACATTCGGCAGAGGGGGGCATAGCCGGTTAATTCTGTCCCATCTGAGTAATAAAGGCCGTTTGATTGCATTTGATAGGGATCCTGTTGCTGTTGAAGCAGGAAAAATTGAGCTGGCGTGGAATAGCAAAAATTTTAACATCCTGCATAGCCGTTTTTCGCAAATGCAAGATGAATTGTTAAAGATGGGTGTGCAGACAATTGATGGCATAGTGCTGGACCTCGGGATCTCCTCGCCACAGCTGGAAGCGGAAAGGGGGTTTAGCTTTCGCGCCGAAGGTCCGCTCGATATGCGCATGGATACAAGCCGGGGGCAGACGGCGGCACAGTGGATAGAAACAGTTTCTGAAACAGATTTAGAGAGGGTGATCAAAGATTATGGCGAAGAACGGTATGCTAGGTCGATTGCAAGAGCGATTGTTGTGGCAAGAGCGCGGCAGCCTATTGTTACCACACTGCAACTTGCCGAGATTGTTGCAGCGGTCGTTCGTGCACGTGAGCGCAAGCGCGAAAGCCAGCAGAATCCGGCGACGCGCACTTTTCAGGCGATACGCATCTTTATCAATCAGGAGCTTGAGGAGTTGTCGCTAGTTTTGCGGCAGAGTGTGGATCTGTTAAATCCTGGGGGAAGACTCGTTGTGATCAGTTTTCATTCGCTGGAAGACAGAATGGTTAAACGTTTTATGCGAGCGGCTGCAAAAATCGATTCCGTGCCGCGTGATATTCCATTACGCGAAATCGAAAAGCAGCGATTTGGGCGGCCATTATTAAAGATCATTGGAAAAGCGGTGCGGCCTGGTGAACAGGAGATTTCGAAAAACAAGCGTTCACGTAGTGCTGTCATGAGAGTGGCTGAACGGATTGCTTTGAAGACATTGATATGAGCTGCAAATGTTTAAATTTAATCTATTTCTGATATTGATTTTGGTGGTGTGTGCGCTGAGTGTGGTGTATGCGCAGAATGAAGCGCGCAAACTCAATATGGCGTTGGAAAATGAAAGAAGGACAGCGCGCAAACTGAATGTCGAATGGAAAAAATTGCAACTAGAGCAGAGTACGCTGATTGCGCGCCGCAAAATTGAACATGAAGCCAGACTTTACCTGGATATGGATATTCCGCTACCAAATCATGTGCAGGTTATTTCTGCAGCAAAAATAAACGAGTCACAGCTGGCGAAGGTGCAATATGCTGAATAAAATCGACCCGTTATCGCCACAACTGAAATTGAAACCCTGGCGGGCAATGCTGCTGTTCGGTTTCTTGGTTTTGGGGTTGACGGTTTTGATTGCAAGAGCAGCGTTTTTGCAGGGTATAAATAATGATTTTTTACAGAAAGAAGGCGCCGCGCGGTATAGCAAAGTTGTTGAAATGAGCGCCGATCGCGGCATGATTAAAGATCGCAATGGTGAAATACTGGCCATCAGTGCTCCGGTTACTTCAGTGTATGCGGATCCCAAATTGATCGAGATAACACCGGGCCAGCTTGAACAACTGGCGCGGTTATTAGGTATGGAAAAGTCTGAGATCGAAAAGCGTATTTACCGTAAACAGGGACGGTTTGTGTATCTCAAACGTTGGCTTGTTCCTGAGGTTGCAGAGCACATTGTGGATCTGAAGATCAAGGGTATCGCATTCGAAACAGAATTCAAGCGCTATTATCCCGAAGGCGAGGTGGCGGCTCACATCGTCGGTTTTACGGATATCGAAGATCGAGGGCAGGAGGGTGTCGAACATGGATGGAACGCGGAGCTGACCGGGGAAATAGGCAGACGGCGCGTCATTAAGGATAATAAGGGACGTATTATTGAAGATGTGGAAAAAATCCGCGCGCCTCGTCAAGGTCAGGATCTTGTGTTGTCGCTGGATAGAAGAATTCAGCATATTGCACATCAGGAACTGAAGCACGCAGCTATCAAACATCAGGCGAGAGCAGGCAGCATTGTGGTGTTGGATGCGCAAAGCGGAGAGGTTCTGGCACTATCTAATTTTCCTGTCTATAACCCGAATTCGGCCATAACCAAGGAAATGATTGATAACCGTGTCCTGGTAAACCGTGCGGTGGTTGATATCTATGAACCGGGTTCAACGCTGAAACCGTTTCCGATTGCCGTGGCGATAGAAACCGGTTTGGTAAATCCTGAAACGGTTGTGCAAACGGCACCGGGTACATTCAGGGTTGGTCGTGCGACGATTCGCGATGTAAGTAATAAAGGATTGCTAACAGTAGCCGAAGTTTTGCAGGTTTCCAGTAATGTCGGTACGGTTAAAATAGCGCTGTCCATGCCGGCGCAGACATTATGGGAAATGTATAACAAAGTCGGTTTTGGACAACTGATCGGCACCGGTTTTCCCGGGGAAGCTGGCGGTGTGTTAAGGCCTTACAATCGCTGGCGTACAATTGAGCAGGCTACCATGTCGTTTGGTCATGGGCTATCGGTGAGTTTGTTGCAAATTGCACGTGCCTATACGATTTTTACGACGGGAGGTGAATTAAAACCGATTTCGGTATTAAAGCAGAATTTTCCGGTGATGGGGCAGCGTGTGATTTCAAGTAAAACGGCACTCGCGATCAGTCAGATGCTGGAAATGGCGACACAGCCAGGCGGTACTGCGCCGCTTGCCCGGGTGAATGGCTATCGTGTGGCCGGTAAAACAGGAACAGCGCATAAATTGGTCGAAGGAAAATATGCCAAGAATCGCTATATTTCTTCGTTTGTCGGTTTTGCGCCTGTATCCAATCCGCGATTGATCGTGGCGGTAGTGTTGGATGAACCTTCTGCCGGTAAATATTTTGGTGGTGCGGTGGCGGCTCCGGTGTTCAGTCAGGTGATGACAACGGCGCTGCGATTGCTGAACGTGCCGCACGATGCGCTTTCAGGTGAAGTGGCTGCCGTGCCGATGTTTCTTTCTGCTGGCGGCGATGGGTGAGTCAGTTTATGGCAGAGAAAGTCAGTAAAACATTCGATTGTCATCAACTCGATAAGCTCGGTGTACCCGTTGAACGACTGGTTACAGATAGCCGTCAGGTGCTACCCGGAGATACGTTTTTGGCTATCGCAGGATCCAGAATAGATGCGCGTAAGTTGATACCGCAGGCTATTTTGGCGGGTGCAAATGCTGTGATATGGGAGTCGGATAATTTTTCATGGAACCCGTCGTGGCAAGTGCCGTCGCTGGGTATCGCCGGATTGCGGAGAAAAGCCGGATTGATTGCAGATTGTGTATATGGTCATCCATCGAAACAATTGTGTGTTGTTGGATTCACCGGTACCAATGGTAAAACATCCTGCAGTCATTGGTTTTCTCAGGCAATGAATGCGCTGCAAAAGGAAACTGCAGTGATGGGAACATTAGGCAGCGGTTTTGCAGGTGAATTGGAAGCGGTGGTCAACACGACGCCGGATCCTGTTCTGCTGCAAAAGAATTTAGCGAAGTTTTTGCATAATGGCGCCACGCATGTGGCAATGGAAGTATCTTCTCATGGCATTGAACAGGGACGTCTGAATGGTACGGCACTTTCAGTTGCGGTATTAACGAATCTGTCACGCGATCACCTGGATTATCACAAAGACATGGATGCCTATGCCGAGTCGAAAGCACGTCTGTTTTTCTGGCCAGAATTGAAATCCGCGGTGCTCAATCTGGATGATGTGCTGGGTGTGGAATTGTTTCAGCAATTGGCTCGGAAATCGGTTCAGATTATCGGTTACAGCTTTAGAAAGGATGCTGTGAAAGGCTGCGCCGAGCGTTGCAGCATGGTATACGGCTGTAATCTCAGGGCGGATTTATATGGATTGTCGCTTGAGATCGAATATCAGGGGGAGCGTGCAGAATTGAGTGTTGGCTTGGTCGGTAAATTCAATGCAGTGAATTTGCTGGCGGTGACGGCGGCATTGCTTGCTTGCGGCATACCATTTTTCGATGCGGTGAGTGCGCTGCGGTATATTAAGCCGATTCCGGGACGCATGGAGAAATTTGGCGGAGAAGAGCACCCTACTGTGATTGTCGATTATGCACACACGCCGGATGCATTGGAAAAAGTGTTGTCAACCCTGTCGGACATGTTGCAAGTTGCAGCATTTAATCAGAAGCATCCACGAAAAGCCGGACGTTTGTTTTGTGTGATGGGTTGCGGTGGCGAACGCGATCAGGGTAAGCGCAAACTCATTGGGGAAGCCGCGATGCGCTTTGCGGATGAGGTGATTTTTACCAGTGACAATCCGCGTAATGAAGATCCTCGCAAGATCATCCAGGATATGATTGGAACGCAGGACAGTAAAAAACTGCAGATTGAAATTAATCGCGAATTGGCCATTTATCAGGCGATCAGCAGTGCGTCGGCAGGCGATATCGTATTGATCGCTGGCAAAGGGCATGAAGCATATCAGGAAGTCAATGAACAGAAAATTCCATTTAACGATGCGGTAATCGTTCAGCAGATTCTGGGCGATCTGTCGGATAAAAAAGGAGAACGGGCATGATGCGATTGCAGGAAGCGGCTGAAGCGCTGAATGCCCGTTGGCAAGGTAATGATGTGTTGTTTACTGGGGTGAGCACGGATAGCCGTACTTTGTGTCCAGGTGAGCTTTTTGTCGCATTGACCGGAGAAAGATATGATGGGCACCGTTTTGTGCGCGCCGCGCGGGAGCAGGGTGCTGTCGCGGCCATGGTGGGACTTGAAATCGATGATGCGATTCGGATAAATGATATTCCATTGATCCAGGTTAAAGATACCCGTTTAAGTCTCGGGCAATTAGCGGCACACTGGCGGCATCGGTTTTCGATGCCGCTTGTCGCAATAACTGGCAGTAATGGTAAGACGACGGTGAAAGAGATGCTTGCGTCGATTTTATGTCAGGCTGTGGGTGAAAATACGGCTGCGTCAACTGATCGGACATCACAAGTACTGGCAACAGTAGGTAATCTTAATAACGACATAGGCGTACCACTGATGTTGTTGCGTTTGCGCGAGACTCATCGGTATGCCGTGATTGAAATGGGTATGAATCATGTTGGAGAAATTGCCTGCTTAACCCGTCTAGCGAGACCTGACGTGGCGGTAATTACTAACGCTGGTGCTGCTCATATAGAGGGGCTGGGATCAATCGACGCTGTTGCGCGGGCAAAGGGCGAGATTTTTGCCGGATTGAATCAGCAAGGTACAGCAGTGATCAATGCGGATGATAAATATGCGCCGCTGTGGCGGACGTTGATTGGGGAAAAAAGCGTCATAGAATTTGGTTTTGAAGCGACAACGCAAGTTACTGCTGAGTTTACAAGCGAGGTATATGGTAGCGCAGTTCAATTAAAACTGCCGGATGGTGTCCAGGATATCAGTCTGAAGGTACCCGGCATTCATAATATCAGGAATAGTTTGGCGGCAGCTGCGGCAGCTGTGGCCCTCGGGGTGAATGGTAAAACAATAGCAGCCGGATTGGAATGTTTTAAAGGTGTGAAAGGGCGGCTGCAAATTAAACAGGGGAAAAATCATTCGATTCTGATTGATGACAGTTATAACGCAAATCCTGAATCGGTGAAGGCAGCTTTGGCCGTTTTGGCTGGTGCGGCGGGCAGAAAGATTCTGGTGCTCGGCGATATGGGAGAACTTGGAAACGCTTCAGGTGATTTGCATAGAACCATCGGTGAAGCAGCACGATTGTTCAAACTGGATAGATTGTTGACTCTGGGCGATCTGAGCAAGCATGCGAGCGATGCCTATGGCCGGGGAGCACAGCATTTCAGTACTATGGAAGCATTGCTCGATGATCTGCAAAACATATTGGCGGCAGACGTGACCGTATTGGTCAAGGGGTCGCGGTTTATGCATATGGAGCGGGTCATCGATCGGCTGGAAGCCGTAACGGAAGTGTGATTGCAGTCAATTGTAAAGGGTAAAAATAAAATGCGGATAGCGAGTGTCAGTTTTACACGGTTAAGAGAAGCGTAATGTTATTAGAGCTATCACAGTGGTTGTCGCAGGATATCCGTGCGTTCAATGTGTTCAGCTATATCACATTGCGTGCCATGCTGGCTGCATTGACAGCGCTGGCAGTCTCGTTTCTGATCGGACCGATAATGATACGCAAGCTGACGTACTACAAAATCGGACAAGCGGTGCGTGATGATGGCCCGCAAACACATCTGGCCAAAACAGGAACGCCGACCATGGGTGGCGCGTTAATTCTGGTGGCGATCGTGTTGACGACCTTGCTGTGGGCTGATCTCAGCAATCGGTATATCTGGGTGGTGCTGTTAACGACTTTGGGGTTCGGTTTGATTGGATGGGTCGATGATTATCGTAAAGTCGTATATCGGAATCCTAAAGGACTCGCGGCAGGAAGCAAGTTTTTCTGGCAGTCCGTTATCGCGTTGGTAGTGGCGTTTTATCTTGCTATGACAGCCGAATTGCCGGTACAGACGGATATGATCGTGCCTTTTTTTAAGGATATCGCAATTCCGCTGGGTGTGGTCGGATTTGTTATTTTGACTTATCTGGTAATTGTAGGTACCAGTAACGCGGTCAATCTGACCGACGGATTGGATGGTCTCGCGATTATGCCAACGGTTATGGTCGGCGGCGCTCTGGCGATTTTTGCTTATGCTGCGGGTCATGTGGTTTTTGCAAACTATCTGGGTATTCCCTATATTCCGAATGCCGGAGAATTGACCGTCTTTTGCGGGGCATTGGCTGGAGCGGGATTGGCTTTTCTGTGGTTTAACACATATCCGGCTGAAGTATTTATGGGGGATGTGGGTGCGTTGTCGTTAGGCGCTGCGTTGGGCGTAATCACGGTCATTGTACGGCAGGAAATTGTGCTGGTGATCATGGGCGGGGTTTTTGTAATAGAAGCGCTTTCAGTCATGCTACAAGTTGCGTCGTATAAGCTGACTGGACGTCGTGTTTTCAGGATGGCGCCGCTGCATCATCATTTTGAATTAAAGGGGTGGAAGGAAAATCAGGTGGTTGTGCGATTCTGGATCATTACGATTATTCTGGTTTTGGTCGGTCTATCGACATTGAAACTAAGATGAATCTGAAAGGAAAACATGTGCTGGTGCTGGGTATGGGTGAAACAGGAATGTCGATTGTGAAATGGCTGCTCCGCCAGGAGGCCAGAATACGGGTGGCTGATAGCCGGACGGCTCCGCCCAATCTCGATGGCATGATGTCAATAGTTCCAGCCGGAGAAATTTTCACCGGTTCATTTGAGAATAGAGTTCTTGACGATATCGACCTTATTGCGATGAGTCCGGGAGTGCCGGTGACCGAGCCGTTTGTTCAGCATGCGATTAATAGCGGTGTTCCTGTGGTAGGCGATATTACGTTGTTTAAATGGGCACTTAAACAAAATAATACTGCGAACGCGAAAGTATTGGCGATTACTGGCACCAATGGAAAAACGACTGTTACTGCGATGGTCGGGGCAATGCTCAGAAAAGCGGGAATGGATGTGGCGGTGGCCGGGAATATCGGTCCGGCGGTACTTGATGTTTTTATGCAATGTCTTGATCACGGCAAAATGCCGCGAATATGGGTGCTGGAAGTATCCAGTTTTCAACTGGAGCTGACCGAATGGCTTAATGCGGATGTGGCGACGGTATTGAATTTGAGTGAAGATCATATGGACCGGTATTGCAGCATGCAGGAGTATATCCAGGCTAAAGCCAGAATTTTCAGGCATGAGGTACCGGTGGAGGGTATGCAGATATCAAACCGGGACGATGTGTTTTCCATGGCCATGCGGCAAACTAACAGAAAGCAAATAACATTCGGCTTGAGCGAGCCCATTGCTGAAACGGATTTTGGTATCGTTCATTGGGACAGTGACATTTGGCTGGCGGAAGGCCGGCAGTTGTTGATGAAGGTATCCGATTTGAAATTGAAGGGATTGCATAATGCAGCCAATGCATTGGCTGCACTGGCGATTTGCTGTGCCATGGAAATGCCGATAGCACCTCTGCTTTCAGCATTACGCGAATTCAAAGGATTATCGCACCGGATGGAAGTGGTTGCCGTATTCGGTGATGTGACATTTATCGATGATTCCAAAAGCACCAATGTCGGATCAACGGTTGCTGCACTGAAAGGATTGCAGGGTAATGCCGTGCTTATAGCCGGTGGCGACGGTAAGGGACAGGATTTCACGCTGGTACGGCAAGCAGTCGCGGAAGGTGCGCGTGCCGTCATGCTGATCGGCCTCGATGCGGGAAGAATTGCTGCTGCACTGGATAACTGTGGGGTGCCGATCCAGTTTACACGAACCATGGAAGAAGCGGTGCAGAAAAGTTTTCTGTTAGCACATCCTGGTGATGTGGTATTACTATCCCCGGCTTGTGCAAGTTTTGATATGTTCAGGAATTATGTGCATCGAGCAGAAGTATTCGTCGCAGCAGTGAAGGATATTGAGCTGAAATTTTTGATGCTTGAACAGAAGAGGCATTGATCGATGCTCAATCAGACAGACACTGTAAAAATCGCTAGAATGCCGGACTTTGATCAGGTGCTGGTATGGTCTGTGCTGTTGTTGCTGAGTTTGGGGCTGGTAATGGTTTATTCGGCCTCTATTGCGATAGCCGAAGCGCAGTTCGGTACGGACCGCTCCTATCACTATTTGTTTCGCCATTTGGTTTATCTGGCGATAGGCGGTATGCTCGGATTGGTTGCTTTTCAGGTGCCGCTGTACATCTGGCAGAAATCGGCGTTTTATCTGTTTCTGCTAGGCATAATCCTGCTTATGTTGGTGCTTATTCCTGGGATCGGTCGCGAAATAAACGGTAGTCAGCGTTGGATTTCACTCTACTTTTTTAATCTGCAGCCATCAGAATTCATGAAGTTTTTTATGATCATCTATACCGCTGATTATGTGGTACGCAAAGCGGCAGATCTGAATAGTTTCCTCAAAGGTTTTTTGCCCATTCTGGCGATTATCGGTGCTGTTGGTTTTTTGTTGCTGCGGCAGCCCGATTTTGGTGCGGCTGCCGTTATTACCGCTCTGGTCATCGCCATATTGTTTTTGGGTGGCGTCAGTATGAAAATTTTTTCAGTGTTGCTAGGGTTGATGGTTGCAGGCGCCTATGTACTCATTAATGTTTCAGGCTATCGTCTAGATCGGATTATTGGTTTTATGGACCCTTGGGCTGATCCGCTTGGAAAAGGATATCAACTCAGTCATGCGCTGATCGCATTTGGCCGTGGCGAATGGTTGGGTGTTGGACTCGGGGGGAGTGTCGAAAAATTATTTTATCTGCCTGAAGCGCATACGGATTTTCTGCTGGCAGTGCTTGCCGAGGAACTGGGTTTTGTCGGTGTTACCGTAGTCATTGTATTGTTTGGGACGCTTGTCGTTCGCGCTTTGGCGATCGGCCGTCAGGCAGCGAAACTGGAATGCTATTTTGCTGCGCTGGTGGCGCAAGGTATCGGTCTCTGGATTGGCATGCAGGCGCTTATCAATATCGGTGTCAATATGGGTGTACTGCCTACTAAAGGTTTGACATTGCCGCTGATGAGTTTTGGCGGCAGCAGTATTACAGCAATCTGTTTTGCATTGGCTGTTTTACTGCGGATCGACTGGGAAAACAGGCAGCGATTGCAAGGTAAAAGCGCATGAATAAGCGTGCCTCGGCTAACAATATAAAGGAATAACATCCATGACATACACCATTCTGATTATGGCGGGTGGAACCGGTGGGCATGTTTTTCCGGGTCTGGCGGTTGCCAATGAATTGAAGGCATCCGGCTGGCAAGTGGTATGGTTGGGTACACAGGCTGGCATGGAAAACAGGTTAGTGACGCAGCGGGGTTACCTGGTGGAAACGATTAATTTTGCGGGATTAAGGGGAAAGCGTGTATTCACGTGGTTGACCTTACCGCTGCGGCTGTTGAAAGCATTTAAGCAAAGTCTGGATATTTTGCGTCGTGTGCAACCCGATGTGGTGTTGGGCATGGGTGGTTATCCGGCTTTTCCTGGCGGTATGATGGCTGCATTGCTAAATAAACCTCTATTGATTCATGAGCAGAACTCAGTGCCGGGTTTAACCAACAGAGTTTTGGCAAAATTGGCCGATAAAGTGATTCTTGGCTTTCCCGCCAAGATCAAAGCGGATGAAGGCAAAGTCATTGTCGCGGGAAACCCTGTGCGGCAGGAAATAGCAACACTGGATGCGCCGGAAAAGCGTTTCTCAGGACGAACCGGGCCGCTACGACTATTGGTCATAGGAGGTAGCTTGGGTGCGCAGATTTTAAATACAGTTGTGCCGCAGGCTTTGCAAAAAATTCCGCAAGACAGACGTCCCGTCGTTGTGCATCAGACGGGTGAAAAGAATCTCAGTGCAGTACGCCAGAATTATCAGGCAGTGGGGGTGACCGCACAATTAGTGGCGTTTATTGATGATATGGCCGGACAATATGCGGTATGTGATCTGGTTTTGTGCCGTGCGGGCGCTTTGACGGTGTCAGAACTGGCAGCCGCCGGTGTTGCAAGTATATTGGTGCCTTATCCTTATGCCGTGGACGATCATCAAACCGGTAATGCACGCTTCTTAAGCGATCATCAGGCGGCGATTTTACTGCCGCAAAACGAACTGAGCTTTGATCGTTTGGCGGCGCTATTGGAAAGTTTGACACGCGAGAAATTGCGGGTAATGGCGAATACGGCGCGCAATAAGGCGACACCTGACGCAGCGCAAAGGGTTGCGCAAATATGCAGGCAATTGTGTGGTGATACGAAAGGAGCGTGACGGTGAGGCATAAAGTCAAACATATCCATTTTGTCGGAATTTGCGGTTCCGGTATGAGTGGTATCGCCGAAGTGATGTTTAATCTGAGGTATAAAATCACCGGTTCGGACTTGTCCGATAATGCGGTAGCACGGCGTTTGAGAAGCCTGGGAATAACGGTTTATACCGGCCATGCCAGTGAGCAGATTGCCGGTGCTGATGTGGTGGTCACTTCGACAGCGGTCAAAGCGGATAATCCTGAAGTAACCGCTGCGCATATGAAAAAAATTCCTGTTGTACCGCGCGCTTTAATGCTAGCCGAGTTGCTGCGTCTGCGCCGGGGTATTGCCATCGCTGGCACGCATGGCAAAACAACGACAACCAGTCTTATTGCCAGTGTACTGGCGGAAGCGGATATGGATCCGACTTTTGTGATTGGCGGACGTCTGGAAGCGGCAGGCTGTCACGCCAAGCTTGGCAGCGGTGAATTTATTGTTGTTGAAGCAGATGAATCGGATGCATCGTTTCTTTATCTGCAGCCTGTTCTGACGGTAGTAACCAATGTCGATGAGGACCATATGCATACGTATGGCAACGACTTCAACCGTTTGAAACAGACATTTGTCGAATTTGTTCAGCATCTGCCTTTTTATGGCATGGCGGTGCTTTGTATTGACGATGCCAATGTACGCGCGCTGCTGTCGGAAATAACGAAACCTATCACGACATACGGGCTTTCGGAGGAAGCACAGGTACGGGCGGTGGACATCAGGCATGACCACAGCCGGATGCATTTTACTGCGATTGTCGGTGTCAACGGTTCCAGCCGCAGGCTGCCCATTGTTCTGAACCTGCCCGGTATGCACAACATACAGAATGCGCTGGCGGCAATTGCCGTCGCGAATGAGATAGGTGTGCCCGATGCAGCGATTGTCAGAGCATTATCCGGATTTAAGGGTGTTGAACGGCGTTTTCAGCACTACGGCACGATTCGATTGACTGATCAGCGTAGCTTTTCGCTGGTTGACGATTATGGTCATCATCCGGCAGAGCTGGCTGCGACGCTGAGTGCTGCGCGCGGCGCATTTCCAGGACGGCGTGTTGTTCTGGCTTTTCAGCCGCACCGTTACACACGTACCCGGGATTTGTTTGAAGATTTTGCCAAAGTACTTTCACAGGCGGATGTGTTGCTGTTGACTGAGGTTTATTCGGCTGGTGAAGAGCCGATTGTGGCAGCTGACAGCAAGTCACTGGCGAGAGCAGTGCGTGTACAGGGGAGAGTGGAGCCTATTTACACCCAGACTGTGGGTGACTTGATTACCGCAATTCTGGATGTTGTCGACGATGGTGATGTGATGTTGATTATGGGAGCAGGTTCGATATCCAGAGCCGCGTCAGAAATTTTTCAAAGGCAGCGAGAATTAAGGATTATCAATGAGTAATCAGATTGAAAATTCCTTTGTGGGTGGGGCGTGATGCGTGCGGAATTGAAAATAGATCAATGGAATGCTGATGTTTTCCAGGGTTGTTTATCCGGTGAAATTGCTATGGATGCGTTACGCGGTGAAATGCGTTTGAATGAACCCATGTACAAACATACGTCGTGGCGTACAGGTGGTGCGGCGCAACGTTATTATATTCCGGCTGATTTGGAGGATTTGAGTCATTTTTTGCAGAGTCTGACTGCTGATGAGCTGGTTTATGTGATTGGACTGGGAAGCAACCTGTTGATCAGGGATGGTGGTGTATCCGGTATTGTCATCGCATTACATGCGCGACTGAATGAGTTGGAACTGGTTTGCCGGGATCGGTCAGGAGGGACGATTTTTGCAGGCGCAGGTGTGGCCTGTGCCAAAGTCGCGCGTTTTGCTGCCCTGCACCAGTTAGCCAGTATCGAGTTTTTTGCGGGAATTCCAGGGACGGTTGGCGGTGCGCTGGCCATGAATGCCGGCTGTTATGGTGCAGAAACATGGGATTTTGTGGAGCAGGTAAAAGTGATTGACCGAGAAGGTAATATCAGGTTTCTCGGCCCTGCTGAGTATGATGTTGGATACCGCAGTGTGCAGCGCAATGGTATATCTGCTGCGACGATGAAGGAGGAATGGTTTGCCGGCGGTTTTTTCCGTCTGGAGAGTGGCGATGAAACAGTTTCGAGACAGAAGATCAGGCAATTATTGACCTTGCGCGTGGAAAGTCAGCCATTGAACAAACCGAATGCCGGTTCGGTGTTCAGAAACCCGCCGGGAGATTATGCAGCACGCCTGATCGAGTTCTGCGGACTCAAAGGTGCAGTTATCGGTGGAGCAATGGTGTCACTCAAGCACGCTAATTTCATTATCAATACCGGCCATGCAAGTGCATCCGATATCGAAGCGCTGATCAGAATGATACAAAAAAATGTAGCTCGCAAAACGGGAATTACCCTGAAGCCGGAAGTGCGCATTATCGGCGAAGCGGGAGATGGCGGGAGATTGTCATGAACGGGTGTCATTTTGGAAAAGTGGCCGTATTGTTGGGTGGACGTTCAGCCGAGCGGGAAGTTTCGTTGCAAAGTGGTCAGGCTGTTTTGGCAGCGCTACGACACAATGGTGTCGACGCGCATCCGTTTGATCCCGCAGAAAAACCGTTATCTGCGTTACTGGATGAACACTTTGATCGTGTGCATATCGCACTACATGGTCGATTTGGTGAAGACGGTACGGTTCAGGGCGCACTTGAACTCATGGGAATACCTTATACCGGTAGTGGTGTCATGGCCAGTGCACTGGCGATGGATAAATGGCGAACTAAATTATTGTGGCAGGCGGTGGGTATTAATTCGCCACGCTGTATGTTACTTACTGCACAGAATGATTTTGAACAGGTTGCGCAAACGCTGGGATTACCGCTGATTATTAAACCGGCACGCGAAGGATCAACTATTGGCCTGAGTAAAATTTACCAGATGCAGGATATTGAACAGGCTTACCGGCAGGCGGTGGAACATGATGACCTGGTGTTGGCTGAAGAATTCATTGAAGGCATGGAATTGACTGCGGCAATACTTGGCGATAGACCATTGCCGCTGGTGAGAATCGAGGTTTCAGGTGATCTCTACGATTATCAAGCCAAGTATTTGTCAGACGAAACGCGCTATTTTTGTCCCTGTGGCTTACCCGAAGAACAGGAACGTGCTATTCAGGAGCAAGCGCTACTGGCTTATCAAACATTAGGATGCGAAGGTTGGGCGAGGATCGATCTGATTTTAAGCCGGACGGGTGGTTTTTATTTTCTGGAGGCCAATACATCTCCGGGCATGACAAGTCACAGTCTGGTTCCGATGGCTGCCAGAACCGCTGGAATGGAATTTGAAGAACTGGTTTTGAATATTTTGAGTTTGTCGCATGTGGGATAATCATCGGTTGCTGAATTTTGTATCGAATCTGCTGTTTATTCTGACGGCGGCGGCAGTTATACATAAATTTTCACAACATTTCGATTTTTCAGGATTTATTAAGATAAGGGAAATTCATGTTCAAAGCATGTATGCGGAACGGGTGGAATTAAAGTATATTACGCGCGCGCAAATTGAACGGGTTGTGAATAACGATGTGTATGGCAATTTTTTGTCGGTTGATTTGATTGCCGTGCGTGATGCATTTATGAAAATACCATGGGTGCGCGATGCGAAAGTCGAGCGGGTCTGGCCGCTGGGTTTGAATGTAAAGCTCGAGGAACATCAGGTTATTGCGCATTGGGGTAGTCATGCGCTGGTGAATACGTACGGAGAAGTTTTTCGTGCGGTGCTGGATGAAAAATTCCCTGTTTTTACCGGCCCTATGGAAGCAAATTCAGGGGAAGTAATCGAAAAATACCATTTGTTTAGTCAAATCCTGGCGCCACTGCAGCAGTCGATTGCAAAGATTAATTTGTCTTCCCGGCATGCATGGCGGATACAACTGGAAGCCGGCACTATTCTTGAATTGGGAAGAGTAGAAATGGAAGAGCGGTTGAGACGTTATGTATCGGTGTATAACCACAGTATTGCCCATTTGAATCAGGGAGTGCCGCTGGCTTATGTGGATTTGCGTTATCCGAATGGATTTGCAGTAAATGTATCGGATGCTCAGAAGCCATCGAAAAATAAGAATGGAACAAAAAAAGAAACGTGAGATCAGGGGGTATGATTAGATGAGTAAGGCTAGGGAAAGTAGAAATCTGATTGTCGGACTTGATATTGGCACGTCTAAGATAGTAGCCATTGTTGCGGAAATATTGCCTGAAGGCGGCTTCCAAATCATTGGACTCGGCACGCATCCGTCCCGCGGGTTAAAAAAGGGTGTTGTGGCTAATATCGAAACAACAGTTAATGCGATTCAACGCGCACTGGAAGAAGCCGAATTAATGGCGGATTGCAAGATTAATGAAGTTTTTACAGGGATAGCCGGTAGTCATATCAAAGGCATCAATTCAGATGGTATGGTGCCTATCAAAGATAGAGAAGTAACCGAAGAAGATGTAGAGCGTGTGATGGAAGCGGCCAAAGCGGTCAATATACCGGCCGATCAGCAGATTCTGCATATTCTGAATCAGGAATTCATCATTGACGGGCAGGAAGATGTGCGTGAGCCGGTCGGTATGAGTGGAATTCGGCTCGAAGTGAAGGTGCATATTGTAACCGGCGCAGTTTCTTCCGCTCAGAATATTGTTAAGTGCGTTCACCGCTGTGGCCTGGAAGTGCGCGATCTGATTCTGCAGCCATTGGCTTCTGCAATGGCGGTGTTAACTGATGATGAAAGAGATCTTGGCGTGTGTCTGGTGGATATAGGCGGAGGTACGACCGATATAGCGGTATTCACCAATGGCGCCATTCGTCATACAGCAGTGATACCCATAGCGGGCGATCAGGTGACCAACGATATTGCCATGGCATTGCGGACACCGACCAAGAATGCAGAGGATCTTAAATGTCGTTATGGTTTTGCACTGCGCAGTCTGGCGGATACCAATGAAATGATTGAGGTTCCTGATGTCGGTAATCGCGGGTCTCGCCAACTTTCGGTGCAAACATTGGCGGAAGTGATTGAACCGCGTGCTGAAGAACTGTATACCATGGTACAAGCCGAGTTGCGGCGTAGTGGATACGAGGAACTGCTTTCTTCAGGTATCGTGATCACAGGTGGCAGTGCCTCATTACGGGGCATGGTGGAACTCGGCGAAGAAATCTTTCACATGCCTGTCCGGCTGGGGGTATGCAATTACAAGGGGAATTTACAGGAAGTGGTTCATACGCCGCGCTATTCGACTGGTGTAGGGTTGATCATGGCCGGCATTGAGCATATGAAACATCAGCATTATATGCGGTTGCAGGGAGGTTCTGCGAAACAGATTTTTGCCAGAATGCGGAACTGGTTTCAGAGAAATTTTTAGATAGCGATCTATTTTGTTTATTCGAGCAGGATAGTCATTTTGTTTGAAAGGAGGGGTGAAATGTTTGAAATTATGAGCAATGAAACACAAGAAGCGATCATCAAGGTGATTGGTATCGGAGGTTGTGGATGCAACGCCGTGGATCATATGATCAGCAATGAAATGAAAGGTGTGGAATTTGTCAGTATGAATACCGATGCGCAGGCATTGAAAAATACCAGAGCGGGTACGGTTTTGCAGCTTGGATCGGGGATCACGCGAGGATTGGGTGCCGGTGCCAATCCCGAGATTGGACGTGAAGCCGCAATGGAAGATCGTGATCGTATCGCAGAGCTGATTCAAGGTTCGGATATGCTGTTTATTACGGCAGGTATGGGCGGTGGTACAGGTACGGGTGCTGCACCGGTAGTTGCGCAAGTTGCCAAGGAAATGGGCATTTTAACTGTTGCTGTTGTCAGTAAACCCTTCGCTTTTGAGGGTAAACGCCTCAAGGCGGCGCAGCAAGGGATGGAAGAGCTGTCACAGCACGTGGATTCATTAATTGTCATTCCAAATGACAAGCTTATGATGGTTCTGGGTAACGATATCAGCATGCTTGATGCGTTTAAGGCTGCAAATGATGTGCTATATGGTGCGGTGGCGGGTATTGCTGAAGTTATTAATTGCCCTGGATTGGTGAATGTCGATTTCGCTGATGTGAAAACAGTCATGTCTGAAATGGGCATGGCAATGATGGGTTCAGCGGTATCTTCCGGTATCGACCGTGCGCGGATCGCCGCTGAGGATGCTGTGGCAAGTCCACTGCTTGAAGATATTTCACTTTCAGGTGCGCGGGGTGTGCTGGTTAATATAACTGCAAACAAATCATTGAAAATGCGTGAAGTTCATGAGGTGATGGGTGCTATTAAAGAACTGACCGCTGAGGATGCCACAATTATCGTAGGTACGGTTATCGATGAAGATATGAACGAAGATTTGCGGGTGACTATGGTTGCAACAGGCCTTGGCAATATTCTCAGCCAAGGTAAAAAACCGCTTTCTATGGTGCATAGCCGCACTGGAACGGATGACCGTGAAGACTTTATTTCTTCCGATGATCCCGCGGTAATACGTACAGGGCGAAGGAGCAACAATGCAACTGTGGCAGCTATGCGTCAATCAGGTATCGATCCGATGGATATTCCCGCTTTTTTAAGAAGGCAGGCTGATTAACCGGTAATGTCGATATTTTTGGATTATTTCTGAGTTGGAACAGTATATGGTGAGCAGCGGGTGAAAGATGGCGTTTTTATCTGAGAACCATGCGTGAACCGAGCTGGTTTCTGGTATCAATATAGGTGAGAGTTCAGTTCTGGGAGCGATCTCAGTAGTCGTTCCCAGTAATTATTTCATTCCTGCCGTATTTGCGAGGATACAGGATCAGACTAGTGGTTGTCTGACGGCGATTTGATCGCTTTATCGTTATAGCCGCGTGAAAAATCGATTTATCACAGTTTGGAAGAATTCATTATTTATACGATAATTTCAATGTTAAATGCCTGAAATTCTTTCGATTTCCCATCATGACGTAACCGGAATTTCATCTCTAGCCAGAGAAATCTGGTTCCGTCAGTATCAGGGCATACTTTCGAATGATCAAATCAATTATATGCTGGCGCAACGTTATTGCCCACGAGTGATAGATGCACAACTCGATGACGAGAAAATCTGGTGGCGGAAACTGGTTTCAGATGGCGGTATTATCGGCTTCTCGTGCTATATGCGTACAATGCATGCAGCCGAATTAAAAATCGATAAGCTGTATATTCGACATGACCATCATCGCAAGGGTTATGGCGGAATGTTTATTAACGATGCGATAAAAATCATGCACAGGATTACATGCAGCACTTTGATTCTTACAGTGAATAAGCAGAATCATTCTGCGATTCATGCTTATCAGCGTTATGGATTCAAGATAATGTGCGACAGCGTTGTAGACATCGGCAGCGGTTTCTTCATGAATGATTATTTGATGGTGATGACCCCCTGATTTAATTCTCGATCCATATTCTCGGATGAAAATCAAATTTACTAAAATGCATGGTCTTGGCAATGATTTTGTCGTGATCGACGCGATCAATCAGACTGTTTCACTGAGTCGTGAACAGATCCGCTTTATTGCTGACAGGCATTTCGGCATTGGTTGCGACCAGATTCTATTGGTAGAAAAGGCAAACAGTGACGCCGATTTTTTCTATCGTATCTATAATGCCGATGGCGATGAGGTTGAGCAGTGCGGTAACGGTGCGCGTTGCTTTGTGCGCTATGTGCATGATCATGGTTTGACGCATAAGCATCAAATCAGTGTTGAGACAATGAGCGGTTTAATTACACCAGCGCTACAGAAAGATGGTGAGGTTAGAGTCAATATGGGTGTTCCAAAATTTGAGCCAGCCGATATTCCGTTTATTGTCGAGCGGTACGCGCTGATATATGAACTTGAAGTTCAAGGTGCGATGGTAAGAATAAGCGCGCTATCCATGGGCAATCCTCATGCCGTGCGTGTTGTTGAGAATCTGGACACTGCGCCAGTCTGTAGTGAAGGAGCGTTGATCGAATCGCATCCGTGTTTTCCCAAACGAGTAAACGTGGGCTACATGCAGGTTATGGATCGTCATCATATCCGCTTGCGCGTTTTTGAACGTGGCGCCGGAGAGACTTTGGCCTGTGGTACAGGAGCTTGTGCGGCAGTTGTCGCAGGTATTCAGCAAAATCTTATCGATACACCGGTATCGGTCAGTACTCAGGGCGGAAACCTGATTGTCAGCTGGGCGGGCGGACATGCGCCAGTATTCATGACAGGTCCTGCTGTGACTGTTTTCGAAGGTGAAATAAATTTATCGGGTAATTCGTATAATCCAAGGAAGAATAAATGACCCCTGAAGATGTTGTGCAGTATCTCAATGATCATCCCGATTTTTTTAATGAATATGCTGAGTTATTAACAGACATGCGGGTCCCTTATCCACAGGAAAACAAGGTTGTTTCGCTACAAGAACGTCAAGTCATTGCAGTCAGGGACAAGAACAAGATTCTGCAGGATAAAATGCTCGAGTTAATCAGTTTTGGCGAAGAAAATGACGCCATTGGTGAAAAAATGCATCGATTAACCATTGCATTGCTGACATCACTCGATTTTAATGATTTTCTAAATAGTCTTGATTACAGTTTGCGTGAAGATTTTGTGGTTCCTGATTTTGTCATGCGATTGTGGGGATTGAATTATCAGGGTAAGAGTTATGATGAATTTTCTGAAGTTAGTGCGGATATCCATGCAATTGCCGAAAGTCTGACACAACCTTATTGTGGTAATCATGTTGCCGAGGCTGTCAAGGATTTGTTTGGCGGTGTGAAAGTGCATTTGAAATCATTTTCCATGGTTCCGTTAACGACTACACATACAATTGGTTTGCTCGTTCTGGCAAGTCCTGAACTCGAGCGTTTCTATGCCGATATGGGAACGCTGCATTTGAAACGGCTCGGAGAACTGATTAGTGCCTCGATTGCACGTTATGATCTGGAACGGGATACGTCAGACTCACTACAGGCACACTGTTCCGATGAGCAAAACACCTGAGCAGCTTGTCCAGGCATTTAGAGAGCATCTTGCTTATGAGCGCCGTTTATCGCCGCATACCTGCAAGAGCTATATTCACGATGTTCATGTTTTGTTAAGGTATCTAATAACAACCTCATTGGAGCAGACGCAATCGCATCAAATCCGGTTGGTTATTGCACAACTGCATGGCAAGGGGTTATCCGGCAGAAGTCTGGCACGCATGTTGTCTGCTTGGCGTCGCTTTTATCACTACCTGATTCGCGATCATTGTTTTCATTGCAATCCCTGTATTGGGATACGTGTACCCCGTTCACACAAAAAACTGCCCAGCGCATTGTCTCCAGACGAAACCGTGCAACTGCTGACTTTTACTGCATTGGATACGCTGACAATCCGCGATCGCGCCATGCTTGAGCTATTTTATTCTTCGGGATTGCGGCTTGCTGAGCTTACTCGCTTAAAGCTCGTTAATGTCGATTTCCAGGAAGGCACGGTTCGTGTATTGGGCAAAGGTGGCAAGGCGCGTGTCGTCCCGGTAGGCAAGCAGGCGTTGGATGCACTGCAAATTTGGCTGAAGCAGCGGGAAAAAATCGCTAGGCCGGATGTGGATGCGCTTTTTCTGTCACAATACGGAAAAGCGATCAGTTCGAGAACGATCAGTCATCGCTTAAAAAAGCGCAGTATACAACAGGGTTTACACCAGAACGTGCATCCTCATGTATTGCGGCATTCTTTTGCTTCTCATCTTTTGCAGTCCAGCGGCGATTTGCGCGCCGTACAGGAGATGCTGGGGCATGCGCATATCACTTCAACTCAGGTTTATACGCATCTTGATTTTCAGCATCTTGCAAAAATCTATGATGCGGCACATCCGCGTGCCAGAAAGAAACAGGGATCACGCGATGAGTGATAACAGCGTCAGGTTGATAATGCAGAACTTTCTGACAGTATTGATCCTGCCTTATACAGTATAATTACCGATTTGTACCCGATTTAATTAAAAATACAATGACGACAATCGTATCCGCAAGGCGTGGAAAACAGGTTGCGCTTGGGGGCGACGGGCAGGTCACACTGGGGGCTGTCGTTGCCAAATCTAGCGCAAGAAAGGTCCGTAGACTTTATCATGACAAAATTCTGGCTGGTTTTGCTGGTGGAACCGCCGATGCATTTACTTTATTTGAACGGTTTGAAGGGAAGCTTGAAGCACATCATGGTCATTTAATGCGTTCGGCGGTGGAGCTTGCCAAGGACTGGCGTACCGACCGTATTCTGCGCAGGCTTGAAGCCATGCTGGTTGTGGCCAGTGAGGATGCTACGCTGATTATTACCGGTGCAGGCGATGTCATTGAACCGGAATACGGATTGGCAGCGATTGGCAGTGGTGGCGCATATGCGAATGCCGCCGCACGGGCATTGCTGGAAAATACGGATTTATCCCCTAGAGAAATCGTCAGTAAGGCATTGACCATTGCGGGGGATCTATGTATTTATACCAATCAGGATCATGTCATAGAAACGATTAATTGAAATTGGTCGTCGTATATACACTGTTTATCATAAAATCAAATATCCACAGCAAATAATATTATGTCTCAAATGACGCCCCAGGAAATTGTCCATGAACTGGATAAACATATCATTGGACAAAACTCGGCTAAACGAGCAGTGGCCATTGCGCTCAGAAACCGCTGGCGCAGACAGCAGGTTGCTGATCCTTTACGGCAGGAAATTACACCGAAAAATATTCTGATGATAGGCCCAACCGGTGTCGGTAAAACTGAAATTGCCCGGCGGCTTGCCAAGTTGGCGGACGCGCCTTTCATCAAAATCGAGGCGACAAAATTTACTGAGGTGGGTTATGTCGGGCGCGATGTCGATTCTATCATTCGTGATCTGGTTGAAACTGCAATCAAGCAATCGCGTGAGAAAGAAACCCGAAATAAGCTGCCACTTGCCGAAGATGCCGCGGAAGAGCGTATTCTGGATGCGCTATTACCATCGGCACGCGGTTTTGATTCACATTCCAGTACCACCGAACAGGATAGCTCAACGCGGCAAAAATTCCGCAAAATGCTGCGTGAAGGCAGTCTGGATGATAAGGAAATTGATATTGAAATTGCTTCGCCAAAGGCCAGCATGGAAATTTTCGCGCCGCCTGGAATGGAAGATCTGACTTCGCAAATTCAAGGCATGTTTCAAAGTTTCGGCGGTGAAAAAAAGAGATCACGCCGTTTGACCATTCGGGAAGCCAAAAAACTGCTGATTGAAGAAGAAGCTGCCAAGCTGATTAACGACGAAGAGCTTAAAATAAGCGCGGTTCATAATGTTGAGCAAAATGGTATTGTTTTTCTGGATGAAATCGACAAGATTACCAGCCGTTCAGGTCACAGTTCAGGGGGAGAGATTTCCCGTCAAGGCGTGCAGCGGGATTTATTGCCCTTGGTTGAAGGCACCACCGTTTCAACCAAATACGGTATGATCAAGACTGATCATATTCTTTTTATTGCCAGTGGTGCATTTCATTTAACCAAGCCGTCCGACCTGATTCCTGAATTACAGGGACGTTTCCCGATCAGGGTAGAACTTGCCAGTTTGAGTGTCAGCGATTTCGAACAGATTCTCACCAATACTGATGCCTGCTTGACGCGTCAATATGAAGCATTATTAGAAACAGAAGACGTCGTGCTTAAATTCTCAAGTGAAGGTATTAAACGTCTGGCTGAGATCGCATTTTCGGTCAATAATAAAACCGAAAATATTGGCGCACGGCGACTGCATACCGTCATGGAAAGACTGCTTGAAGAGATTTCATATGATGCGCCAAAGCATAGCGGGAGAACGATAGAAATTGATGCTGCATATGTCGATGAACGGCTTGAAGATTTGTCGCAGAGCGAAGATCTTGCGCGGTATGTACTGTGAATTGATTCAGTCTGATTAAAAGAAAAAAGCATCTCCCTTGAAGGAGATGCTTTTAAAAAATTACCATAAGGAAAATATACAAGCGTACTATCGATCAATCATATATCGAAGTGATGCTTGAATATGTGTTCAGTATACCGATGCTTCTGACGGACTATCTTTCGAATAACCGATAATTTATCCGCTTAATTCTGTTGATAGTCGAAATTCACTTATTGTGATGTAAGAGAAGAATGATTGTTCGAACGTGATCAACGCCGGGAATGATACGGTTTATTTTTTCATTTCCGGAAATTCTAATGCAGATCAACTATGTGTCACTTAGCATTTTTTGTGTGGAAACTTTTTTTCGTGAATTTCATATAGATCAGAGATCTCCCGCATCACTTCGGCGGGTAGTCCTGCTCGATTGCCGTTTCGGGTATCAAGAAGCAGTTTCTTCATAAAAGGATAAAACTCATCGTAGCCCCAGTGTAATTCAATTTTTTGGGCTAAATGTCCGAAATGATTGTCCAGCAGTGATTCTTTATCGCCCAATAGTATGGAAAATTCTTTTATTGATGTTTTCAGAGCCATGATTGTTCCTGTAAAGCGATAATGAGAACGTATATTTTAGCCATCGTGTTCTTGTGTTAATTTCGCTATTAGCGGGCGTTAAGTCGTGCAAATTGCCGATTTTGATCCGCTTCCGGTACTGACTGGGTACTGACTGATTTGCCATGTCCAATGAGATCAAGTCCGCGTTATGTTTCGATAGTTGCTCTGATTAAAATTGATTTTTACCGATATTTTTGCAACAACATAACGTGATGCCGTCAGAGACTGAGTGTATACCGTAAATTATGTCTGGCTTTCAGGTAATATAATGCGATCTCGAAATCCTTGCCGCTTGTAACTATTGCCGGCTTATCTTCTAAATTTAAACAATGCGAACCCTTATTACTTATATCATGGTTTTTCCGCGTCGTAGCGCATTTGTGCTGCTGGCGTTGCTTGTCGCAGGTGTGGCGGAAGGATTGAGTCTGACAGCATTATTACCTTTATTATCTATCGCGGTCGGTGAGTCGACCGACGATTCGGGTATCGGTAAGTTCATGGAAAAAGCGTTGCAGAAGCTAGGTGTCGAGCCGACTCTGGATATGATTCTGATTATTATTGTTGGTGGAATGTTTACTAAAGGTGTGATACTGCTGATGGCAAACCGGCAAGTGGGATACACCGTTGCGCATGTGGCAACGGCTTTGCGACTGAATCTGATAGAGGCACTGCTGGCCAGCCGCTGGTCGTATTATTTGCGTCAGCCTGTCGGTGCGCTGGCGAATTCTGTGGCAACCGAAGCCTATCGTGCGGCTAATGGTTTCGAACATAGCGTGGTTGTGCTGGCGTTGGCCGTACAGGTACTCGTTTATGCCGTGGTCGCTGTGTTTATTTCATGGCAGGCAACATTAGTGTCGCTGTTTATCGGCCTGTTTGTGCTGATTGTTCTGCATCGCCTGGTGCGTGCGACGCGCCGGGCGGGCGCAAAGCAGACCCAGTTGCTGCGTTATCTGTTGACCTATCTTTCAGATGTGTTGAATTCCGTAAAATCGCTCAAGGCTATGTCGCGTGATAATGTCGCCGATGCGATACTGCGCGATCAGACCGTGCAATTGGAAAAAGCCACGCGTCGCGAAGTCATGAGTCGGGCGGCGCTGATGGCACTACAGGAGCCGATTCTGGTGGCAATAACAGCGGCAGGCTTGTATCTTGCACTTGTGATTTGGGAATTGTCATTGCCTGAAGTCATGGTTATGGTTTTTTTGTTGACGCGCATATTGGATCTGCTTAACAAAACGCAACGTAAATACCAGCAATTGGCTGTACAAGAAAGCGCCTATTGGGCACTGCGTAGAGCGGCGGAAGATGCTGCTGCTGCTGCTGAACGAAATTCTGGAACTGATGAGCCTACCCTGAAGCAGGGTATCGCACTTCGGAATATCAAATTCAGTTATGGCGAAAAGATTATTTTTGAGCAGCTGGATATTGAAATTCCGATTAGAACATTTACCGTTATTACCGGACCTTCTGGTGTTGGTAAAAGTACTTTAATCGATTTGTTGTGCGGACTGACCGAGCCCAATTCGGGAAAAATTCTGATTGACGGCAAACCATTACACGATATTGATCTGAGAAAATGGCGGCACATGATTGGTTATGTTTCGCAGGATACTATTTTGCTGCACGATACCATTATGAATAACATACTGGTTGGTGAGCCGCTGCTCACAGCGGAAGATGCGGAGCGTGCATTGCATCAGGCGGGCGCATGGGATTTTGTCAATCTATTACCAGATGGCATGCATACGATTGTCGGAGAACGCGGAGGGTTGCTATCGGGTGGACAACGCCAGCGTATTGCGATTGCACGGGCGCTCGCACACGGACCGGTATTTTTGATCATGGACGAACCAACCAGTGCTTTGGATCCGGAGAGTGAGAAAACGATCTGCGAAACACTGCAACAACTATCTAAACAGCTCACCATAATCGCTGTATCCCACCAACCCGCTGTCATCAATGCGGCAGACCGGGTATTTATTTTATCTGAAGGAGAAGCGAAAGCACTGTCTCATGGTGCTGAAGTTCACTAATTTGGTTTATTTTTGTAATGGTGTGCTTGCCAAATTCAGGTCCAAAGCGGAAATTCTGATTGAGAGGATTTTCAGTTAAAACAAGCTGTCATTAATTTGGCCAATTGCAATAAAAATTTTTCAGTAGAAGCATTTTTGAGGCGATTGTTTATAAGCGGCATCGCAGTTCTTCATAACTTCCGGCATTTTCTCAGCCGTGAAAAAGATCGTTCCACAACCCGATACTTCGGTATCACTTCAAAAAAATGTAAAACTGCATGGAATACGTAAAAAAGATCAATTCTATGCGGCTCTCGATTCAGATTTCGAAATAAACACAATTTCAGTTACTAAAGTTCCCGGAAAAATAACCGTAATGCTCATGAGGGGGTGTGTTGTATTAGCGTTATCCAAAAAACGGTCAGAAGCTTCCTGTCATTCAAGTTGGGAATAATAAACGGAGTGTGATCATCAAGCGGTTTTAAATAGACGAAGATATCATGAAATTTCTGAAACGAAACGGATTTACATTGATTGAGCTGATGATCTTGGTTTCCATAGCAAGTATTTTGATTACCATGGCATATCCATCGTATATGCAATACGCGACCAAAGCCAGTCGTGCAGCTGCACAGTCAGAAATGATGGCGATTGCAGATCGTCAGCAGCGATTTCTGCTTACGCATAGAGCATATGCTGATAAATCCACTTTGGAAGCAAATGGTTATTTTCTTCCCGCTAATGTAAGTACTCGGTATAGCTATGCAATAGTGCTTGGAAAAGGTGCGGCGCCATCTTTTACATTGATTTTTACGCCAATCGGAGCACAAGCCGGTGACGGTGATCTGATGCTTGCTAGTAGCGGTGTTAAAACGCCGATCGATAAATGGTAGCAGCAGACAATACATTAATTAAAATTTACTGCAATCAGGTATTTTATGCTGCTTGGTGTTGTCATGATTGAGGTGCTAGTGAGGTGGTTATTTTGACAGTAATCAAAAGAATTAAAGTCAACGCTGATCTTAACCGTGGTCGTAGCAATGTAATTAATGACAGATGAAAAACTCAAATGGGTTTTGTAAAAGCGACGCATGAAAGCAGTAAAAAACCTTAGCGTATGTGCTGGTGTGACTCTGATTGAGTTGCTGGTTACATTGAGCGTGGCTAGTATTTTATTGGCGGTTGCCGTACCGGGATTCCGTGTTTTTGTACAGGACAGTCGATTAGTTACCCAAATTAATAACTTTTCGTCAGCGACGATGCTTGCAAAAAGTGAAGCACTTAAAAGAAGTAGTTCTACAACAATCTGCCCGAGTACGAACGGTACAAGTTGTACGGCGAGTACTGTTTGGTCAAATGGCTGGCTCGTTTTTGCCGATTCAAATCGAAATGGGATAGTAGAAGCGGGAGAGGAAATCATTCAAGTTGGTCCGGCATTGACAAGTGGAAATACATTATCTGGCGGTATTCGCACACGTATTACCTTCGATGCTAATGGCTTTTCACTCGTTTTCAACGATACGATTTATTTATGCGATAGTCGAGGTGCTGCAGCTTCGAAAACACTTGTTATCAACAATCAGGGTCGTATACGAACCGAAACAGGAACAGGGAAATGTTCCTGAATCAAAATATGAACGCTAAATTTCCTGATAAATCACGTGGAATAAGCATGTTGGAGGTATTAATCACCATACTGATTGTTTCGCTTGGGTTGCTAGGCATGGCTGGGTTAATAACAACCGGTATGAAAAGTAATGCGACAGCGCATTATCGTTCCGTTGCGACGAATCAGGCTCAAGATATTTCTGATCGTATGCGTGCAAATCTGTCCGGTGTACGGGATGGTTTTTACGATGCGCTAACGACCAGTATTCCGGCGAGTACAGATTGCATCGCTACGGAGTGTAATGCTTTACAAGTTTCGGTTTTTGATCATGCACAATGGAATGATGTAAATGCTAGGGTGCTGCCGGGTGGCGCTGGAACTGTGACAGGGAGTTTGGTTGATGGCTTTCTGATTGTTGTGATGTGGGTCGAAAAAGAAATGGATGGCGCTGTTGATCCACAATGCCCAAATGATGTGGCGGCAGGTACGCGATGTTTCCGGACAAGATTCTCCCCCTGAAAATAAGGCAAAGTTTGTGAAGAATGTATAAGAATAATTTTTCAGGTAATCAAAAAGAACAGCGTGGTTTTACCCTGGTTGAGTTAATGATTGCTGCAACCATTAGCTTGGTCATCATGCTGGTAATAGGCACTGTTTTTGTGAGTAGTCGCCAAACTTTTCGTGTACAGGAAGATAATGCGCGTATCCAGGAAAGTGGTCGTTTCGCATTAGAGATTCTTGGCCGCAATATTAAGCAGGCGGGGAATGCAGATGTTCCTTTTACCGGATTCAAAGTTTCTTTCTCTGGTGTTGCTATCAACGGTACTGATGGAGGCTCAGGTGTCCCTGATACTTTGACAATACAATATGACGGCGTGATCGGAGACAGGGATTGTGCCGGTAATCCCGTAACTGCAGCAGGTACTATTATTCAGAATCACTTTAATATTAATACCGCTAATGCGAGCTTGCGTTGTGCCGGTTCTATCGCTGTTGTACCGACTGCGCCCGGTGTGCCGCCTACGGGGGTAGAACTGGTTGAAAATGTAGAAGATCTGCAGGTTCTTTATGGCATTGACACCAGTGGTGATCAATCAGTGAGCCAATATGTGGCGGTTCCTCCTGATTGGGATCAGGTTGTGACAGCGCGTATTTGCGTGTTGGTGCGTTCAGATAAAACAAATATTGCTTCTGTGGGAAACAGTTATCTGGATTGTAACAATGTTGCAGTAGCCGTTCCGTCTGATGGGCGGTTAAGACGTGCATTTTCCGCTACTTTTAATTTACGTAACCGTATCAATATCCTGCCATGAGAAATAATCTTTTTTTTCTGAAAAAACAATCCGGTGCAGCTTTGGTTACCGGTTTGATTTTTCTGATGGTGTTGACATTGCTTGGTATCTCGGCTGTGAGAACAGCAAGTATGGAAGAACGCATGTCAGGTAATTTGCGTGATCGTAACCTTGCGCTACAGGCGGCGGAAATGGCATTACGTTATGCGGAACAGCATATACGTGATAATGATCCGGCAACAAATGTGCCCACTCCAATTGATGGTTTGATAGGCTTCGATACAACTTGTACCGCCGGATTATGTTATTACGGTGCCGGCATTGCTGCACGTGGAACACCGGAAAATCCGGGTGTTTCAGCCTGGATAGCCTACTGTACACCAGATTGCCCGATTAATTACGTGGAAGGAACAGTATTTAACGTCGATGGCGTGAACTATACGGCTCCGGAGTTGCCCGCAGGGCTGCCTGCACCTACTTATCTAGTTGAAGGCATAAGAAAAACACCACCAGGGAGTGGCGTTCATTATTACTATCGCATTACTGTCCGTGCTCAGGGTGCAAGAGAAGGGACGGTCGTTCAATTGCAGGAAATATTCCGCCCATAGGAAGGTAGGATTATCTTGAGGAGTTCTGAAATCATGAGAAAGCATTTGATCCGTTCCGGTGTACTGATTTATTTTATGCTTCTGCAATTGATTGTTGTAAATCAAGTTCACGCATTGCCTCCATTATCAAATGGTCCTTTGTTTTTAGGCGGTAATATTTCTCCCAATGTCATGTTCACCCTGGATGATTCCGGGTCGATGCATTTTGAAATCATGCCGCAGCATCTGATTCTCAATGATGTACGCTTTATGTTTCCGCGTGCGAACGGTATTTATGGCGGAAATGACTATAATAGTTATGTGGTGGATTTTAATCCAGCTAACAGATATGCCGCTTCTTTACGGTCCAGTTATGTGAATAAGATTTATTATGATCCATCGGTACGGTATCAGCCCTGGAGCAATGCCGATGGATCGCTGATGAATAATGCTAGTCCAACTTGCGCGCCGCACAATCCGATGAATACCGGCAAAGGGTGCCGTAATCTGACAGTGAGTAATACACAAACTGCAAGGTGGCTAAAAGATGATGGCACCCGAACTTCAACAGATCAATCAAAAACTTTCTATCCAGCCGTGTATTTTAAATATATCGGTGGGTCGGTTAACTCGGCAAGTAGCTTTACGCAGGTTGAAATCAAGTCTTCAACAACCACTTATGAAGGCGGCCCGGATCGCCTAGATTGTGCTGCTGCTCCTGTTTGTACTTATGCGGAAGAGATCCAGAATTTTGCCAATTGGTATACATATTACCGTTCCCGTATATTATTGGCGCGTGCGGGTATAGGTAAAGCATTTGCCGCGCAGGGTAATACGATGCGCGTGGGGTTTGCAGCGATTAATAAAGGCGAAGCGACAATTGATGGTGTTTCGACCAAGGTGATTGTCAAAGGTGTCAGGCAGTTTGTGGGTGACGATAGAACAAGTTTCTTCAAGAATCTCTATGAATACCCCATTCCCGCAGCGGGCACGCCGCTCCGGAACTCAGTGGATCAGGTCGGAAAATATTTTATGCGCGATGATGCGAAAGGGCCTTGGAGCGAAACACCTGGAGTAAGCGGTGGTGTGGAACATGAATGCCGTCAGAATTACAATATTTTGATGACAGACGGTTACTGGCATGATAGCGATGATCGTTTTCCTCCCAATGTCAGCGACGGTACTCCTTCTCCTGATTTCGGAAATGTTGATAACACTGCGGGTTCGTTGATTACTAACCATTCTTCCCCGGCAATACCCCCAACCTATACCTATACACCTGCGCTGCCTTTTGCGGATAATCACAGTAATACATTGGCTGATGTTGCCATGTATTATTGGAAGAATGATTTACGCACCGATTTACCCAATAATGTGCCCACCAATACTTCAGATCCTGCATTTTGGCAACATATGGTGACTTTTACCGTGGGTTTGGGTGTTAGCGGTGCGCTAACCGCGTTGCCGTCCGGGGCTGAGACATGGCCGGATCCGGGCGGGGAAATTGATACGCCTGCGAAGATCGATGATCTTTGGCATGCCGCTGTTAACAGTCGGGGTCAATTTTTCAGTGCGGCGGATCCCAATGTTTTTGCCAGAGCTTTGTCTGATGCCTTGTCAACGATCGTGGCAAGAACGGGTGCCGCTTCCGCAGTAGCAGCTAACTCCAATTCGCTCACGACAAACGGGCGTATTTATCAGGCAAAATTTAACAGTGGAGAGTGGAGCGGGCAGTTGCTGTCTATTCCGATTGGTGGAGTGGGAACAGCGGATACCATTGAATGGGAAGCGGGCTCTGTCTCGCTTGCCTCGGCCTCTATTAATCCGGCGACACGTGTGCTCATCACGAAAGGAAATGCTGATGGCGTCGCATTTGAGTATGCCAACTTGCCCGCTGCGCAAAAAGCATTACTGGATAAAAATGCGGCAGGAAGTATAGATAATTGCGGCCCGGAAAGAGTCGCTTACCTGCGTGGCGCAAGTTTGCGTGAAGGCAGTACGGGCACTTTCAATTGCGCAAGTGGTGAAACGGTAAATAAATTTCGCGTTCGCACCACAAGCAAACTTGGCGATATCGTGAATTCCACACCTTTTTACGTTGGCGGCCCTGTTGCGGGGTATTCTAACGTGGACCATCCCGGTTATGCCGCATTCGATGCAGCCTATAAAAATCGTTTGCCAATGGTCTACGTGGGCGCCAACGATGGTATGTTGCACGGGTTTAATGCGTGCATACCGGATATTACGCCGGGTTGCAGCGCTGCCGATGCAGGCAAGGAAATGATCGCTTATATCCCTTCGATGGTGTATGCCAATTTAAGTCGATTGACTGATAAAGATTATAATGCCAATCATCGCTTTTTTGTGAATGGCTCACCCATGGTGGCCGATGCATATTTGAGCGGCGCATTGGGGTGGCGAACTGTACTTGTGGGCGGACTTAACGGTGGGGGGAAAGGATATTTTGCGCTGGATATTACTAACCCTGCTGATGCATCACAGCCTGGAGCAACGTTTACTACCGCCAATGCGGCGAGTCTTTTACTTTGGGAGTTTTCGGATGCCGATGATGCGGATATGGGATACAGCTATAATCAGCCGCGGGTAGATCCGATTACCGGTCAATCCAGGCAAATCGTAAAAATGGAAAATGGCCAGTGGGCAGTTATTGTTGGCAATGGTTACAATAGCGACAATGGTAAAGCGGTGCTTTATATTTTATTCCTGACGGGCGGGGAGGATGGCAGCTGGACAGTGGGAGCGGATTATATCAAGCTGGTCGCTAATGCAGGACCTGGAAATGGTTTGTCTACGCCGGCTCCATTTGATTCGAATGGTAATGGTTTGGTTGATGTGATTTATGCTGGTGATATTAAGGGTAACCTCTGGCGATTTGATGTCAGTTCAGCCTCACCGGCCAGTTGGAATGTGGGAATCGGTGGTCAGCCTTTGTTTGCTGCAGGAACCAGCAAACCGATCATTGCACCACCCGCTGTTAGTTTGCATCCGAATGGCGGGCAGTTGATTATTTTTGGTACTGGAAAATACCTTGAGACAGGCGATACCACGAATACCGATACGCAAACGATCTATGGCATTTGGGATCATAGTACATCCGCGACCGTCACGGGAGGTCAGCTTGTCCAGCAGGTGATTACAAATTCCACGATAATAACAGGCACGCAAGCTCCTGTTAATTATTCAGAATCAGGTAAAGGCTGGTATGTTAATTTGCCCATGAGCGGCGAGCGATTAACAGGGGTACCTACCCTTAGAGACGGGATGTTCATTTTTTCCACGAATGTTCCCTCCGTATCTCCCTGCGATTTTGGTGGCAGAGGGTTTTCGTACGCGGTGGATTTCCTGACGGGTGGAATGCTTCCATTTCCGGCTTTTGACACCAATAATAATAATCGCATTGGATTTGATGATGGCTTGTCAGTCGGTGTGGAAACAGGCTTTTCTGAAGGAGGTGTGGTGATAATGCAAGGAAGTGCCAGTAGTTCTGAGGATGTCGGATGGATCAACCGGGCTGATGGATCTTTGGGCAAAGTTCCTATTGCCAAGGGGCCTGCAGGACTTCGCGGACGTATTACCTGGCGAGAGCTTGTGCAATGATGAACGTAAAACAATATGCTGTCGCTCAAATTAAGTGTGAGAAGAGAAATATCGTGATGCATTTCGTTATGAAAGAAAATATTAAGTTCAACAGAGCGTCTGGTTTTACGCTGATTGAATTGATGATTGCCGTTGCAATTGTTGGAATTATTGCATCAATTGCACTGCCGGCTTATCAGAATTACGTCAGACAATCCCATCGCGCGGCTGCGAAAGCCACACTTTATGAGAATGCGCAATTTATGGAGCAGTTTTATACCGAAAATAATCGGTATGATCAGAATATAGCCGGGGATGCGGTTGCCCTTCCGATAACACAATCACCAAGGAACGGCACGACCCAGTACACTGTATTGCTCCAAGCGGTTGCTAATTCATTTACGCTGCAAGCAATACCGGCTGCGGGAGGGATAATGGTGGATGATACGTGTGGAACGCTGACATTGACGAATACAGGCGTTCAGGGCGCTGGAGGGAACGTTACAGAATGCTGGAACCGATAGATGATGTCATGAAACAGACAGTATTCATCGGAATGCATACAACTATTCCCTTATTTTTCGCTCTATTTCTTCAGCGGTGACATGTCTTACATCTTTTCCTTTAACCATGTAGACCACATATTCCGACATGTTTTTTGCATGATCCCCGATACGTTCGATTGCCTTGGCAACGAACAGGATTTCCAGAGAAGTGGATATTTTGCGTGGATCTTCCATCATGAATGTAATCAATTGCCGCATAATGGATCTGAATTCTTCGTCGACGAATTCATCTTGGCGCACGATTTGCGCAGCAGAATTGGGATCGAGTCTGGCGAAGGAGTCGAGTGCTTTTTTGACCATGTCCATGGCGATGCTGGCAACATGTTTGATTTCAGTAAAACGCGGTGTTTGCAGGCGATCGGTTGAATAAATTAATCTTGCCATGCGTGCAATTTTTTGTGCTTCATCCCCAATTCGTTCAAGATCGGTAATGGTTTTGATGATCATGACAATCATACGTAAATCACTCGCAGTGGGTTGTCTGCGAACAATGATTTGACTGCAGATTTCATCAATGGCGACTTCCATGGCATTGACGCGATGGTCATACTCGATGACCTGATCGATCAGCTCTTCGTTTCCAGTAGTCAGTGCTTCCATGGCGCGTTCAATTTGTTCTTCAACAAAACCGCCCATTTGTAAAACACGTGTGCGCGCTTCTTCGAGATCAGCATCAAACTGCTTGGAAATATGTTCTTTGTTTGCCATGGTAAGTCTTAGTTTTTCAAATGCGAGAATAGATAAAGAAGCCTATGTTTATGTTAGCAATTCAATTCTAGTGCGAAATGGTTTTTACACCTTGATCGGTACCTAACAGCAGAATATCTGCAGCACGTCGTGCAAAAAGGCCATTGGTAACAACACCTGTAATTTGATTCAGCGTCGTTTCCAATTCAACAGGATTTGAAATTTTTAAGCCATGAACATCCAGAATGATATTGCCATTATCGGTTATGAAACCTTGCCGCAAAGCAGGTTGACCACCCAGCGCTGTAATTTCGCGAGCTACATAGCTACGTGCCATTGGGATCACTTCAATGGGTAGCGGAAAATTGCCCAGTACATTGACAAGTTTGGTTTGATCTGTGATACAGATAAATTTCTTTGCAACGGCAGCCACAATTTTTTCCCGAGTGAGTGCGCCGCCGCCGCCTTTGATCATGTGCAAATGCTGGGTGATTTCATCGGCGCCATCGACATAAACAGATAGGTCATCAATCTCATTGAGATCAATAACTTCTATGTCATGTGATTTCAGTCGTTTCGCAGTGGCGTCCGAACTGGCAACAGCGCCATCAATTTTATGTTTAATCTTGGCCAGTTCATCAATGAAGTAGTTTGCGGTTGACCCTGTCCCGATGCCTATAATACGGCCTATGGGAACATGTTCAATAGCGGCAGTGGCAACGGCCTTTTTTTGTTCGTCTTGTGTCATTTGTTTATAGTTACTAACTAAAATTAAAATAATATGCTTGAATCATTATAATGTTTATGTTTTGTAATTGTACAATTTTATGGCGACTATAAAGCCTTTGCCTGAATTATTAATCAACCAGATTGCAGCGGGGGAAGTGGTAGAGCGTCCTGCGTCAGCGCTCAAGGAAATTCTCGAGAACAGTATCGACGCAGAGGCAACAAAAATCAGTGTGCAGCTTTTGAACGGCGGAATCAGGCAGTTGCGCATCGCAGATAATGGTAGTGGTATGGCTAAGGAAGATTTGGTGCCTGCCTTAACACGGCATAGCACGAGCAAGATCAGTTCACTTGAAGATCTTCAGCAGATTACCAGCCTGGGTTTCCGCGGTGAAGCACTGGCCAGTATTTCAGCCATTTCATCGCTGACTTTGACGAGCCGGAAAGCAGATCAGGATCATGCCTGGCAAGTACATGTTGACGGCAAATTGATGGGTCAGCCCCAGCCGGCCTCATTAACGCCAGGAACAGTGGTGGATGCGCGCGATCTTTATGCCAATATTCCGGCAAGACGGAAGTTTTTGAAAACAGAAGCCACTGAATATGCGCATTGCGAGGAAGTATTCAAACGCATGGCGTTGGTGCAACCTGGAATCGAGTTTTTATTACAGCATAATGAAAAAGTGCGTCATCATTTTCGTAGTGCAGATTCTTTTGAACGCATCGAAGCTGTGCTGGGCAGTGAATTTATGCAATCGGTTGCATTGGTCAACGAACAGACGGCTGGAATCAAACTGAGTGGCGTCGTTGCTTTGCCGGCATATTCCCGTGCATCGCGGGATATGCAGTATTTTTTTGTGAATAATCGTTTTGTTCGTGACAAGTTGATAACACATGCAATACGGGAAGCGTACCGTGATGTTTTGCATCTGGATCGTTATCCGGGGTTTGTCCTGTTTTTGGAAATGAATCCAGCTGATTTTGATGTCAATGTTCATCCGGCAAAAATGGAAATCCGTTTTCGTGATTCACGCGCGTTGCATCAATTCATTTTTCACGTCATTAACAAATCATTGGCTGCTTCTTCGAAAGCCGCACAGGTTGATCTGAATGTTGTCAGACCGGTCCCGCAATACGCCAGACATCAACCTGAGAAACCCGGAAAAATTGCACAGTCGATGGGTTTTTATCAGCAATTGTTTACGACTGAAGATGATGCGAATTTCACACGGGGAAACACACCTACCGATACTTTCCAGCCAGAATCCGAAAAAAATGCGGTATTGGCTGTTGAGCAGAATACGCATTTGCGGGCGCAGGTTGAAGATGTATTGGCTATGGCCTTGGCAGAAAAGCAGAAACAGCCTGTTCCACCGCTGGGTTTTGCCCTGGGGCAACTGCATGGTGTTTATATTCTGGCGCAGAATGCTAACGGCCTGGTTATTGTGGATATGCATGCGGCGCATGAACGTATTATGTATGAAAAATTGAAAGCAGCCGCGCAGCATCAGTCCGGTGCAGCGCAGCAATTACTGACTCCGCTGATATTGAATACAGACCGGACGGATGTTGTCTTTGTAGAAGAGAATCCCGATATGTTCAGGCAGTTCGGCTTCGAACTTGCTGTGCTTTCACCAACAACACTGGCGATTCGTGCCGTACCAGCGATACTCGATCAGGCCGATATTGTAAAACTGATACAGGATGTGTTACGAGAAATGCAGGAATTTGGCGCGAGTCAGATATTGACTGCCAAACGCAACGAAATACTGGCAACAATGGCCTGCCATGGTGTAGTTCGTGCCAACCGCAATTTGACGATTCCGGAAATGAACGCTCTGTTGCGTGAGATGGAAATCACGGAACGTGCCGGTCAATGTAATCATGGCCGGCCTACCTGGTTCGAAATGAATATGGATAATCTGGATAAATTATTTATGCGCGGGCAGTGAAGATGTGTTCGTGGTATGTAGATAATGTTTGATACGTTCGAGCAGTTCCTCTTCCTTGTAAGGTTTGCCGATAAAAGCATTGGCCCCCAGTTGTCCGGCCAGTTCGCGGTGCTTTTCTGCGGTACGCGATGATATGACGATGATGGGTATAGCGGCGGTATCCGGTGTGTTGCGTATTTTTTCGATCAGCTCGAAGCCATTCATCTTGGGCATTTCGAGATCGGCCAGTATGATATCGGGTTTACTGCGTGTCATTATCTCGGTTGCTTCCAGACCATTTTTTGCGATTAATACGCTGTAGCCTTCGCGTTCCAGTAAACGGCTGGTTACTTTACGCACTGTCAGAGAATCGTCAACCACAAGGACAATTGTTGAAACATCTTCTTTTTTCGCAGACCGTTCCCTTAATTCTGCGAATGGTGTATTCAGCACTTTTTGTGCATCCGCGCGTTGCAGTAGCTTAATGGGATTCAGTATTAAAACAGGCAGGCCTTCGCCACTTAGGGTTGCACCTTCGACGCCGGGTGCCTGCGAGATTTGCGGTCCGGTGTTTTTAACGACCACTTCTTGATTGCCCATTAACGCATCCACCTGAACGGCAAGGTATGTATTGCCCCTTTGTAGTAAGAGAACAGGGTTATGTTTTTTGGGTTCAAAATGCAGGTCAGTTTGATCCAGCAAAAACGATAAGTGTGTCAAGGGATAAGTATGGCCATCAAAATCAATCTGATGGTCCTGATACGCGGCTTGCAATGCATCCCAATCCAGTTCATGGATATGCATAATGTTTTGCGCGGGTATGGCAAAGATCTGATTGCCGGCGGAAATCATTAATGTCTGGGCAACGGCTAAGGTTAAAGGCAGGCGGATGTGAAATACAGTGCCATTGTTTTGATGTGAATCGATAGTGATCTGGCCACCCAGGGCGGAAATATCATTATGCACGATATCCATGCCCATGCCGCGTCCTGCGGTTCCTGTGATTTGCGCATGTGTTGTCAGGCCGGGCAGAAAGATCAGTGCGGCTATTTGTTCGTCATCCAACGGTTCGTTTTCCTTGATCAATCCCAATTGAATGGCTTTCTGACGTATCTTTCTTAAATCCAGTCCGACGCCGTCATCACTGACGGAAATTATGACTTCATTGCCTTCCCGATGCAGATTTATGGTGATTTGGCCGGTTTCCGGTTTTCCGGATTCGATGCGGCGGGCGGGTTTCTCGATGCCGTGCACAATGGCATTCCGTAGAATATGTTCGAGTGAAATACTGACTTTCTCCAGGACACCCCGATCAATTTCGACATCTTCTCCCTGAATCGTCAGATTGACTTTTTTCTCAAGCTCACCGGCTGTTTTCCGGGCTATGCGGTAGTAACGCTCTGCGCTGCTGCCGAAGGGTATTGTGCGTATGCGCACCAATTCCTGCTGCAGTTGCCGTGCGATGACCGCTTGCTGTGAAATCCCTTCAACAGCGGCGCTATGGGCGCTGGCGAGATTTTTTTGAACTGTCATGACATCGTCGACACTTTCGGCCATCAAACGTGTTAATTCCTGGAAACGTGTGAAGCGATCGAATTCCAGCGGATCAAAAGATTGGTCATGGTTTTGTTGCTGCGCAATTTGTGATTGCATTTGTGTTTCAGCCTGGATCTCGATTTCGCGTAACTGATTATGCAATCGATCAATACTTTCACTGAGATCCAGCAGGGATTGTTTGAAATTGTTGAGCTGTGTTTCAATTTTGGACCGGATAATGTTGACTTCGCCAGAATCGTTCACCAGCCGGTCGATCATATCGGCGTTAACGCGTAACGCACCGCTGAGTTGTGTAGCAGGCTCCTGTAAAGTTGTCAGGATTGTGTCAACAAGATCGGATACAGAGGCTGACGGTGTGGCTGATGCTTCTTTCTCGGGGACAGCCTGTATTTCCACAGGATAAGTATCGTCTTTAGGTACTGTTTCTTCCTTGAGCGTGTTGATCTTATATACGCCACCCTGTAGCGATTCAATTTTTTCGCACAGCTGATCGAATTCATATTCAATCTTATCGATGGCATAACTGGAAACCACCGGTTGATTGAATGCTTCTTCGATTTCACTTTCCATGGCATGAATCAATTCGCCCAGTTGTTCCGCGCCTATCATATTGGCGCTGCCTTTGAGTGTGTGCAGCAACCTGAGCAGGCTGATCCGGATTTCATCATTTTGCGGCAGAATGCGCCAGGCGCGTATTTTTTCGCTGATTTTCGGGATGGTGTCCCCAGCTTCTTCCAGAAAAACGTGCAGCAGCTCGGTACTGATATTTCCGGTGGTGTCGTCGGTTGTATCATTCCTGCTGTGTTCGGGCGCTTCAGGTTGTGCAGATTGAATATAGGCAGGTATTTTCTTTAACCGGTATTCATTCAGATCAATCGGCTCTTGCGTGTGAATCACCGGCTCTGGTGTCGATTTTTCTTTTTCAGACAGGTGTTTTTGAATTTCCAGAACCAGAAACTGGCTGAGTTGTAAATCGATTTCGTCGGGAAATTGCCGTAAGTAAACTTTCTGCAGTAATTCATCCAGTTGCTGGATACAATTCTGTATCAACTGCATGTCCGGTTCTTTCAATTGAGCCTGATTCGCCTGTAATCGCGCTAGCCATTCCTCCAGTGTACTGCACAGTTGCGCGATAAAAGTCAGTGTCAGTGCGTTTGAAGTACTGGCCAGCGTGTGCACGGCCAGCGTGAAAGCATTGCTGATGGTTGCCGGATGCGTTTTAAGCAATGCGTCCAATTCATTTTTGAGCATTGCCAGGTGTTGTTTTGATTCTTGGACAAATATTTCAAAAAGATCCGGTTCGATGGAAATGTCGCCAATTGTAACCGCCGTTTGCAGTGCATCCAGTGCGTTTTCATCACGTATAGTTGATAATGGTTCTTCACTATTTTCTGCATTTAAATCATTGATGCGTGCTTGCAATCCCTGGGTATCGATTTCCGATTGTGCAGCGCTTTTCAGATTGCCGCACCATTGCGCAAATATTTCTTGCGCATACGCCAGTAAACCGGTCAGTGCAGTAGTGATCTGATTTTTTTCATTGAGCCACTGGTTCAACGTTTGTTCCACCATCCAGGCTGCATCACTGAAGAATTCCAGTTTGATCATCCGGCTGCTGCCTTTGAGGGTATGAAATCCGCGTCGGATTCCGGTGAGTGACTTGATATCCGTATTGTCTGTCTGGCAGCGTTGTATGGCTTCAGCGATTTCAGCCAGAATTTCATTCGCCTCTTCCAGAAAAATGTCCAGTAACTCGCTGTCTGAAGCATGATCGGTATGAACAACGGACTCGGTATGGTTTTCAGTTCCGGTTGTGCTGTCAATTGAATCCTTTATTCCTGTGTCAAACGTGATCGCCGGTATTTCTGTTTCTGTTATCCATGGTGAAACTTGTGTACCTTTTTGTTTTACCGAGCTTTCAAAAACAGCGATTTCCTGGTCGACTATCTTTAGGCAATCGGGCGTATCGTGCTTAAATGCTTCCAGAAAGAAACTCAGGCTGCTGATCCCGTCGACAAGCAGAATCTGGTCAGCCTGATTTAAAGGCTGATGCCGATCGATGAATGTATGGGCCAGGTCATAGCAGAGCGTTAGCAAATGATTAGGGCGCTCCAGGCCGAGTATGGTTAAAACGCCCGAAATTTGACTGAATAACGGTGTTAACGTAGATAGCGCGGAGACCGCTGTTTGGTCGTCAGGTGCCTGAAAGAAATGCTCCAGAATATGTTCGATTTGTTGCAGATTGACAAGTATCTCTGTGACCGCCTGCAATTGTGTTTCTTGTGCTTGTGCCGGATTTCCGGTAGTGCTGAAGGTAGGTATGGCTGGTATATCCTGAATATTTTCTGATGCTTCATCCACCGCTGTAATGGCATTTAATCGATGGGCTATGGTATCGACGAGTGCGGCTAGATTGTCCTGCCGTTTATTAAAGTTGACGACAATACTTTCAAGGTGAAGCAGCGCGGTTGCAATTTCCATGATCACATTGTCCTGCATTGCTGCCGGACTGATTTGTCTGGCTTGCAGCGTTCGGGTTGCGTCGCTGATAGCCGCGATCAGTTTTTGCAGAGGCTTGCTTTGTGTTTGTAATGCAGGTTCACCGAGTTGCGCCATATCGTTGACAAACACATCCAGTGCCGTTTGTTCGCCTGAGCAGAATGACTGCCAGTTTTCATTGATCCGGCCCAGGATTTTCTGGATTTCCTGCAGATAGTCCCGTGGTGAAACCTGGGTGATCAGATCCGCTTCATCGGATTCCGTAAAAGACGGTAAAGCGTAGGTCTTGCATATATCGGCGATTTGCCGGATTTCCCGGTTTGTCTTCGACAGGCGGGCGATCTGATAGAGCAGTTCACGCGTCAGCTGAGCCGTATTCTGGGGTAACTGCTCGGCATAATGGCGTAATATTTTTTCGATTTTGCCGCATAGTTTCCGGTGCGTCAGATCTATGCCGGATTGCTGTACCGACAGGCTTTCCAGGAAACCGCCTGTAATCCACCAAAAAGTGCGCTGTTCGGAAGAACCGGGTAATTGCCCGATTTGATCGATAGCACGATGCATTTGATTGAGCCCGGCTGAACTGGAAGTGTTTTTCAGCCATTGCGCCAGTCCGGATTGGTATTCGGCGCGCGTCTGTTTGACCCGTGTTTCGTGCTGCTGGGTTGTGAGATGCGCAAGTGCGGGTCTCAGAGGAGGGGCCTCAATCAAACCGGGATGGAACAAATCATATACAGAGGCCTGTTCGTGCCCCAGAGTCAGCATCAGGTTGCGATAAACGGGAAACAGGTGCAGCGGATTTTCTTCAGCGCCATCAATGAGATCATCCAAGTAGTCAAGCGTGGCTTTGGCGGATTGTTTGATCATGTTGATGACAGCGTCATCAGGATTGACCTGTTTTCCGATCATGGCGATGATCAGTTGCTCGATCTTTCCGTTTACGATAGCAATGTCTCTCAACTCAAGCATTTCAAATAAGCCATTCAGCTGATGAATATATGCGCGGCATGTATGGATATGCGAGAGATCCTCAAAATTCTGACTGAAGGCATCCAGATTCTGTTGAATTAAAGAGAAGAATTCATGGATGTTTCCCTTGACGCCGGCAATGGATGAAATATTGAGTTTTGTAGGCATATTCATTGATCGGTTGAATAAGAATCGGATATTGGGCGATATGATAAATTAAACTTTAAAGCTGGATACAGAGGATTGGAGCTCGGCAGCGTATCCCGTAATCTGTCTGATTGCTGTGGTTGTTTCCTGGCTTCCGTCGGTTGTTTGCTGTGTAATCAGCAGTATTTCCTCCATATTTTCAATGACAGTGTTCGCAGCTTGTGTCTGCGCATGGGTTGTGTCATAAATATTCGTGACGTGCTGTGCCAGTTGCTTTGATACCGATTCGATCTCTTCCAGCGCTTTGCCGGCAGCGTGAGACCGTTGCGTGCCTTTAGCCACACCGAGTGTGCTTTTTTCCATGGCGGCGATGGCGTCGTAAGTGTCATTCTGAATCATCTGGATAAGCCGGCTGATTTGCTTGCTGGCTTCAGCGGATCGTTCTGCGAGCCGTTGAACATCCTGAGCAATGATATTGAAACCGCGTCCCGCTTCACCGGCGGCGGAGGCTTGCAGCGCAGCATTTAAAGCAAGTACGTTGGTCTGTTCGGTAATATCCGAAACCAGTGCGACAATTTCACTGATTTCCTGAGCGCTTTCCCCGAGCCGTTTAATCCTTTTTGCAGTATCCTGGATATGTGTGCGGATTTCTTCCATGCCTGTGATCGCCTGACGTACCGCGATACCGCCTTTTTCGGCGGTTTCCAGCGATTGTTGGGCAACCCGGGTGGATTTCCCGGCGGTATCGGAAACCTTACCTATCGCTTCGACCATGCCGACCATGGCTAGCGTTGTTTCTTTGATTTTCAACGACTGTTGTTGCGCAGCCTCCAGCAGCTTTGCCGAAATCTGCTGTGCCTGACCGGATGCTTCGACGACATTGAAGCCGGCGATATTGACCTGTTCGACAAGTGTATGCAGTTCTTCTATGGTGAAATTGACTGCGTCGGCAATCGCACCGGTGATATCTTCGGTGACGGCGGTGCGGACAGTCAGGTCACCTTCAGCCATTTTTTTCATATCATCCAGCAGTCGCAGCATGGCTTTCTGTGTTTTGTCCATTTCATGTGCGGGTGCGTGTGGCCGGTCTGCGCTGTTTTTGCGCCATGCGTAAAAAAGCCAGCCTAGTGAAATGAGGGTGCAGGCGGTTAAGGCATAAATAATTTTTTTCATCAGATCGCTGGTCTGTGCATCCTGAGTCTTCAAAGCATGGTCCAGTACCGTAATGCTGTTACGCATGATTTCATTGCTTTGAATGAGTTGGTTGGCGGCAGTCTTGGCTGATGAAACTGCGGTGATTCCGGATTGGATGGTTTGAATGCTGTTATCGAGTGTGATGAATGATGATCTGATTTGTTGCAATGCTTCCTGTACCGCAGGATCGTCCAGAACCGAAAACTGCAGTACATCATGTCCTTCATCCAGCGCACTGATAATTGCAGCAAACTGCTTGCGGTCGTGTGCCAGCTGATGCTGTATTTCGGTAACCGGCAGCTGGCTCGATACGATGACATTGATGCTTCTGAAGACATTCTGAACCAATGTCCGCATGGTCGATATTACACTGAGTTGATCGGGTGAATGGCCTGCGCGTGTCATGTGAGTAATCAATTGATCGAGATTTTTGTCGATCGAGCTGCCGGTTGCGTTTATGGTACTGATGGCCTGGCCAAGATTGATAAATGTTTGATGGCCGCTGAAAATGAATTGGATTTTTTCTTCTTCTATCCGCCAGTTATTGATGATTGTCTGAAGAAGATTAAGCTGGGATTGTTCAGTGATCGGGGAGATATATTGCTGACGGAAATAACCGCCTTGAGATAACAGCGTGATCAACCGATCAATGGTTTTCCGGCTGTTTTCCAACTGCTCGAAAGCATGCTCGTGCCCTGCGAAAATCTGCTGGACGATGACCGGCAGGCGCTGGCTGTGTTCCTGCATACGAACCGCTAATTCGGTCCGGGTTGTGCTTTGCCGGGTCTGTTGCAGATGGAATGCGAGCGCGAATAACAGGAAAACTATCATCATGATGGACAAAATGCCCGGAATCCATTGCTTATTATCAATGCTGGGTCGATTCAAATCTTTTTTTGAGGTGGTCATAGTATCGGTCATAAAGCGCTCAGTTTTGCGAAAAATTCGTTCATAGTATGTTCTGATTATTCCGATAATTGTTGTTTCATTGCAAAGGTAGGTTGTTTTGTTAATGCTCAGTATTTGTTAGAGTTTCAGGAAATTAATCTGCCTTTCCCGTGAAGAGGAACGGAACTTATCAAATAAACGCAAATATTTAAATCAAATGAGTACCTCTCAGGCTAAATCTGTATGCAATCTGTAAGTTGGTTTATGTGATTATGATCACCGCCGATGTACATATTAAGGCCATCATCGCATAGAACGGCGATTCTTTCGTGAAAAAGATCGTAACTCAAGCCCATCAACTTTAGCCGGCTGCTGTTTGGTAACCGACTGATTGAAAATAATATTATAACATTTCTTCCTATTGGTTAATCATCTTGCCGTGCAAAGATCTCCAATGGTGTGAAAAAGGTTGTTGGGTAGATATTTAAGGACTTATCAGAGACCGGAGGCTTTGAATATTTAATGATCAAGCGTCACCAAAAATTTAAAGTTTTAAACAAAACGCGGCGCGAACAAAAATACTGATGCCACATTTGATTGATATGTAAGGAAAATCTATGTAACAATCAATTTAAAAATTAATTGTTACATAACCTATATTTATCCCATTACTGATTTATGTAGAACATGAGTAACATTACCAATAAACCGCGCATACCGGCCAAGTTGAGTCAACCAAGGCTTTTCAATGTCATTGATCGTCATCGCTTGTTTGCATTGCTGGATGAAGAGCGGGCCAATCGCTCGGTTGTCTGGATCGCAAGTCCGCCAGGCGCAGGAAAAACAGCTCTTGTGGCTAGTTATATTAAAGCCCGCGGCATACCGGCTATATGGTATCAAGTAGATAGCGATGATAATGATGCCGCGTCTTTTTTTTACTATCTTGGATTGGCCGGACGAAAAGCTGCTGGCCGGAAACAGCTTGAATTGCCTCTGTTAACACCTGAATATCTGACTGATTTGTCAGGATTCGCACGTCGTTTTTTTCGCAAGCTTTTTGCTTCCTTGCCAGAAAATATAATCATAATAATGGATAACTACCAGGAGGTTATTGCAGAGTCGACTCTTCACGCTATTGTTCTGGCGGCGCTACAGGAGCTTCCTGTCGACATTGCTTTACTTATAATCAGCCGCACTGATCCGCCGCCCTGTTTTGCGAGAGCAGTAGCCAATAACCTGATTGGAAAAATAGACTGGGAATATCTACGCCTGACACTCGAGGAAACAAGGGCACTGGTTGCGGTAAACCATCAGATGTGCGACGAGATGATCATACAATCGTTGCAAGACAGAACCAATGGATGGGCTGCGGGAGTCGTTCTGACGATGGATTATTATATGCGCACCGGCATATTAGATTCTGCTTCCAAACCCGCATCAATGGAATTAATTTTTGGTTATTTTGCCGGTCAAATCTTTCAGCACTTACAAGAGGATATGCGCATTTTTCTGATGCGCACCGCTAATCTTCCATATATGACGCTGAAAATGGCTGCCGAAATAAGCGGGGTTCCACGGGCAAAAGAGCTGCTTGATTATCTTTATCGTCAGCAGTTATTTATTGACCGACGCACGAGTGGAGAAATGAGTTATCGATACCATGCGTTGTTTCGCGAATTCCTGCTTGAGCAGACTAACAGTCATTTTTCTACGAGAGAACTGCATGATATGCAACGGTTAGGGGCAATCCTGATGGAGAGCAATGGCGACTCCGAGACCGCTGCGGAACTATATGCGAAAGCACAGGCGTGGAGTGACTTGATTCGGCTGATCAACAGTTATGCGCCGATTCTGCTTGTGCAGGGGCGTCATCAATTGCTACAGCGGTGGATCGGCCTGTTACCCGAGGTAATGATTAAGAGTACCTCATGGTTATTTTATTGGCGTGGTGTTAGCTGCATACTGTTCAATATCCATGCGGCCAGATCGGATTTGGAGCACGCCTACACGGGATTCCTGGCAGCGGATGACAGTGCCGGTTTATTCCTGGTGTGTGGTGCCATGATGGAAGCTTATCTTTACGCTGAAGATAATATAACGCCAATTATTAAATGGGGAGAACGACTACAAGAACTGCTGGAACATTATGGCGATTTCCCTTCTTTTGATGTTGAAGTTAGAGTATTTACCAACCTGCTGGGTTTAATATTCGCGGCCCCTCATCATCCACTATTAGAAATACTTGAAGCACGTTTCGAAAGTGTATTGCGATCAATTGCTGATCCATCTCTGCGGGTGGCCGCGGTTTGTACGTTCATATTTCTTCCTTTGTGGCGCGGTGACACCGGCAAAATGCGTCGAATCATCAATGAAGTTGGGCCTCTCGTTAATAAGGCCACAATGCCGCCGCTGCTACGCATTCTTTGGAAAAACATAGAGTGTGGTTACGCCTGGCACATAGCAGCATCTCCCCATGTTGCCGAACAAAAGCTTGGTGATGCGATCCAGATTGCACAGGAATCTGGTATTTCTATACTAAACGGTATGTTATGGGCGCACGGCGCTTACAGTGCGCTGTCAGCAGGCAATATTGTTGCTGCACAGGACTATCTTGATCAACTTGAGTCAAATTTAGGCATGCAACGCAAACATGATCTGACGGAATCTCACTACATAAGAGCCGGGATTGAATTCTTGCGGGCAGACTATTCCAGAGCGTTTGATAATGCATCTACAGCACTCAAACTGCATGAGGAAACGGGTAGGCCGTTTCTACGTGAGACCTGCCGGTTTGGTTTGGCGCAGATACTGATAGAAATGGGCAAAACAGAAATGGCGAGAAATCATCTTGACGTTGCGATTCAGTATGCGCATGCAATGAATAATCCGATGCTTGAACATCAGTGTCTGCTGGTCAAGGCCTTTTCCTGGCTTAAGGAGGGAGACGAACGCAGAGCGCTTGTTTCATTACAAGAAGGATTGATTATCGGTCGCAAAAACAATTTCCTCTTTCTTAATAACTGGTGGCGTCCGCACGTGATGACACGTATTTTTACATGCGCGTTCCAGTTTGGAATTGAAATAGAGCATGTACGAAACTTGATTAAACATCATGACATTAAACCTGAGTCGTACGATATCGAGAATTGGCCTTGGCCGATCAAGGTCTATACACTTGGCCGTTTTGACTTACTTTGCAATGATGCGCCGCTTCACTTCTCGAGGAAAGCTCAGCATAAACCACTGGAATTATTAAAATGCTTATGCGCTTATAGAGGACGTGCAGTGAATCAAAATCTGCTGACTGACGCCTTGTGGCCGGATTCAGGAGGTGATGCAGCGGAACAGGCGTTCAGAACTACACTGCATCGTTTGCGCAAATTGTTAAAGTATGAACAAGCGATTCGATTGGAAGACCGTCATTTATTCTTTGACTCAAATTATATATGGGTGGATTGTATTGCATTTGATCGTATCGCGCATTTGCCAGATTTAACCGACAGCGTCTTGCTCAAGCGAACACTTAACTGGTATCACGGTCGTTTTTTAGATGGCGAAACATCGTACTGGGCAGTAGCTTCCCGTGACCGGTTACGTGCAAGCTATGTCGGTTTGGTCAAACGATCGGGCGCCATGCTTGAACAAAACAACAACTGGTCAGATGCTGCGGCATGCTATCTTGGCGCCATTGAGGTCGAACCTCTCGTAGAAATATTCTATCAGCACCTCATGAATTGCTACATTCAGCTTGGCAGGCATAGTGAGGCAATAACCGTTTATCAGCGCTGCCGTCATATACTGCTTTCCCGTTTGGGTATCAGTCCCGGTCAGGAAATTCAGCGCATTTACCAATCCCTAACAACAATCTGATGAAGTACGATCACCTGATCATCTGAATGTACCTTGATCCCTATGGGATTGATCGTAAGCCAGTGCTTTTGCTGGCAGACTGGTACATATCGCCTATTTTTCCAATCTGTAACTGATCTGTAACGCACGCCCAAGTAGACTTATTCCGTACTGCGAAAATAAAGTGTGGATTGTAATCTACGGGGCATCTCTAAAAATTGAAGTTACAAAATAAGGTAGGTCAGGAAAAAATATTATTTTTGACCAGAAAAATGGTTGAAGATCGAACTAATCGTTTTCCGGCTTGGAAAGATTTGCTTTTTTAGCGTAGTAATTGGTCCTCGACCGCAAGGCATTTGAAAGAAACTTGATAAAGTCAGTGAAATGGATATTTTATATACCGAATATAATCATTGGCTTAAAATTTTTTCTTGAAAAATATTTTTAGAGACATCCTTATCTCAAAATGTCAACAGACCCTAGAGGTATTTACGCGTAACTGGACGGAGTTGGAATGTCCAGAGTCATTACACCAAATCACTTTTTTTCTTGTATGCGTTCTTGTCTTGCAAGCTGAAGAACAAGGTTGTGCTTTATTACTTCTCGTTTCAGGCGGTGCTTAAAGGGAGTTTAGAAGGGGCTGATTCAGCATGCTTATAAAACAAAACTGCCAATAAGCACTGTTTTTTCCCGGACAGATAGAAAATCGGCGTTGGCGGAATTTCATTTACTGTTTGCCCGATGCACCGTTGGAAACGTCGTTACGGAGACTGCACAAGTACAGATCCTGGCGTCTTGTTGGACCAAATGTGTATTTTATTCAATCTGTATGCGATTTGTAAGTTTGATTATGGTAATTATGTTCTATGCACCATTGGTGCATAGGCAATCGCATGGCGTATGCCGGCAATGCCATTCCCGATTTAGATGAAGGATTCGGGAATGATGGCAATGTGATTAATCAGTGGCCGGAGCATGGTATCGATGCATATGCTGCCGTGAAGACGGCTTACAACCGAAGAATAGGTTGACGTTATGCATCGCGGTATCAGTAAGGACTCGATGCTGAGCAATCTTTTGTCAAGCGGAAGATGATGGGCAAAGAAGTAAGTTATTGATTTAGGTTATCAACATAAGTGTGGTGATCGTGTTATTTGATATCAGCATTATTTTTTAATGCTTGTTCAATTTTTCCATGTCATCAATACATTTTTCGATTCGATGTGAGCAACTCATGATAGGAGGTAACAAATGGCAAGAAAAATCAGCCAGGCGTTTTTTTTAAGCAATACCTATTTGCTGCGGGAGCGGTCAAATAATTCATTAATCAGGCAGAAGCGATTGAAATGCGGTTTTGCTGGGATTCTGTCCTGTGCACTGTTATTTCTGTTAGGCAGTCCTGTACAGGCACAGGAATTACACAAGATAGAGTTCGCCGCCGAGAAGATAGATGGCGGTTATTATGCTTATCGCATGCGGCAGCATCTTGTTTCGGATTTGAACGGCGGTAACGCTATAGACGTCACTGCCCGTTATCCCGATGGACCGACAATACCGGGTCCAACCATTGTCATTAAAGAAGGCGACGAAGTCGAGCTGACGCTTTATCATCAGTTCGATCCCGCAACGCCGGCGCATGAGCATGTCAGCGTTCATGTACATGGCGTTCATTACGACATAGAAAGCGACGGTACGCTTGAATATATCAATCATTTCAAGGACGAAAGCGCTATTCCTGTCATGTCCTATAAATACCGCTGGATAGCGGCGCCCGGTACGGCGGGTACCTGGCCTTATCACGATCACAATATGCTGACGCATAACGGCGCGGAAGACAGAGGGTTGTATGGCGCCGTCATTGTCAATCCGGCTTCGAATATGACCGTGATGAGCAGTGGCAATTCGCGGCAGACGATATCGCTGGATACGGTGGCGAAAGACTATGTGTTGTATTTGTTTGACGATGCTTTCGCAGGAACGGAAATCGATCGTGCGACAGGTCAGCAAAGTTATGGCGGCGCCAATCCTGCGCTGACGGCGCAAAAAAATACTAATGTGAGATTTCATCTCATCGCGCTGGGTACTAATTTCCACCGGTTTGAATTACCGGGTTACAACTGGCCGGAACCGGGAACAGATCAACTGGTCAGTGCCAAGACATTGGGGCCAATAGAAAAATATGTGTTTACAGTCCATGCAACACAAAATTCAATTTACCTGGATACTGCTTTGAATAATCTACTGCTGGGAATGCGTGGCGCATTTCTGGTTAGTGAATAGATCAAAAGCATGGGTAAAAAGGGAGAAAATATGAATATCAATAGATTAAGATCAAGAATAAAAGCTTTTGCGGCAGTGAAGTTCTTTACTGTGACTATGCTGCTGTCGGGTTTCGCATTTTCTGCAACCCATAATATTGTGATGACGGCAGAGTATGTCGCCAATGGCCAGCCCGCCTATAAAATGATTAGTCATACCAGCAGCGAAGGGGCGACGCCTGATTATCCGGTGGAAGCGGTTATTCCGGGGCCGACGTTGTTTGTTAAGGAAGGCGATGTCATCAATATCGAATTGACTAACAATACCCAGACACGCGTGGGTTTTCTGGTTCCCGCATTGTCCGGATTGAGCGGCAATCAACTGGCACCCGGGCAGTCCGGCAATTTCCAGTTTAATGCAACCAAAGTTGGTACCCATGTTTATGGCGATGAGGGATCCCATCTGACCGGCTTGTTTGGTGCATTGATTGTTGACAGGCAGGATGGAAGAGTCCAAAGCCTGATTGAAGGCGATGGAACGCTCATACCGGTGAATCAGTCCGATTTGAAAAAAGAATATGTAATGTTCATGATCGGTTCAACGTTCTGGGGTGCCGAGATTGTCAACGGCAAACAGAGGCCGCTGTGGACTAATCCTACGCTGGGCGCGTTACTCAATGATACGGTTCGTTTTCATATTCTGGCGATTGGTCATGCCCATACGTTTCATCTGCATGCACATCGCTGGCCCGATGAAACCAATTTTGAAGCCCTGGGCGTAGAGCCTCATATTATCGACGCCAAGATATTGGATCTTCCATTTGATTCACATACTTTCACAGTGAGAGCGGGTAGCGGTGTCGGAACAGGTTTCTGGCAATATCATTGCCACCTTGTTTCACATATGGAATCCGGCATGGCCGGCAAGTTTCATGTGGTCGATCCTGCCGCAGGCGGTACGGGAGAGAGCATAGCCGGCGCATCGCCAAACGGAAAGATATGGCCGAATTCACTGGGTGGCGAGCCCGGTCTGGTCACGTTTGAAGTCACGGATGAACCGGGTAGTTTTTTTAGAAGTATCCGCAGCGATACTATCAAGGGCGCCACGATTTCACCTTCGCTGGAGATCGTTCCACCGGGCAGCAGCGTACATTTCATTATGTCGGAAACCAAAGGCGTGCATACGATTACGTCTTTGCTATGGCCGAGCGATGCGAATGATCCAATGCACGGTGATCATCGCCAGATCCCGATGGACCAGACCAAAGCGTATCGAGGCGGCGGGATTGTCAAGCTGGAAACCCCGGGGCTGTATGTGTTTACCTGTAAAATTCATCCCTATATGTTCGGTGCTGTCATCGTCGACGATCCCAATACTGCAGGCCTCGACCTGGGTAAGGCGATCGATATTGTGACAGGTATCAATAATCTGCCGACTATCAGTGATTTGGCGACCAGACTGTTGCGTACGTTCTTTGTGGCAACCGTTCAGGAAAACTGGCAGGACGTAACTTCATCACAACCCTGGCATGTCAAGTATCCTAATGTAAACGTGGCTATCGGGGATCTCCAGGGTAATTTAGTCGATAATCTGCCGCTGAAAGATGTGCTCGAATCACGTTATGGCCAGGATATAACGCTGGCGGCGTTGTTTAACCCTGTGACGCCGGGCGTTGGCGAAGTCTGGATCAATACGCAGTTCGAGAAAACGGCCGGTAAAACCAAACCAGGTACGATTACCGTATTGGATGCGGCAACATGGAAAATCAAGCGCAAGATTGCTTTGCCGCAGATTAACATGAATCATCCGCATAACATGTGGACCAATAGGGATCAGTCAATCATTTTCCAGACTCAGTGGTTTGATACCAAGCTGACATTTATCGATCGTGCAACGGGGGCTTTGCTGCATAATGTTCATGTGGGCGATACCCCATCGCATGTGATGACCATTCCGCAAAGCGATGTGATTACCGTTGCTATCAACGGTGAAAATGGCGTTATTGGGATCAAACCCGGTGAAACGGAGCCATTTGTCATGATGCCGACACAGGGCCCGGGCCAGATTCCTGCGAATCCGCATGGTCACTGGATTTCACCGGAGGGAACAATCATTACGCCGAACATCAATACCTCGGATACCGGTTTCTACGATAGCAACACCGGTGAAATTATTGCGCGGCCGGCGGCCGGTGGTAACTTCCCTGCCGGTCCACATCCGATCGCAATCGGAATGGGTATCGATAAGGTCTATACGGCAAACCTGCTGGATCATTCCCTGAGCGTTTACGATCTCAATGGCAATCCCCTGTCCACTATCAATCTTCTGGCGGATTATGATCCTATCAGTCCAACAGGTGATACAACGTTGCAAGACCGTGATGGTGATGGTCTGGTGACGGTCGGAGTTTTACCGATTCAGACACCGGTGGATCCGACCGGTCGGGTTGTCGTCACTGCGAATACGGGAGGGACCATTACTATCGTCGATACTTCGATCGATAAGGTTGTTGCCATGCTGCCGTGTGATCCGGGATGCCATGGTGCGAACTTTGGTGCAAAATCAGGTGGTGGTTATTACGCGTATGTCACGAGTAAATTTTCCAATCAACTGATTGTGGTTGATCCGGATCCGAATGGAGATGGTAATTTCAGTGACGCAGCGATAGCCGGGCGTATTTCTTTGGTCGCAGGTGGCGATGTGCCGACCGATGATAAGATTGCCAGCCTGGCGGGAACCGGTGGACAAGGCATTCTGGCCGTACCTAATGTGTACAATGGCTGGGTGCAGCACTTGCCTGCGGAATGGCGGGGAGGCTTAACACCGGCGCAATTGAATCCGGTGCAGTAGAAAACTGATTCGTCTCTTCTGAGCGGAAAGCGATGAGAAAGCCCAGCAAATGCTGGGCTTTCTCATCATGTTATTGCTGTTTTAAGTATCAAAGCTGGATTCCCGGTTTCTATGGGGTGATGGTTTCCGAATGCTGACAGATCGCTTCTGCAATCTTCGGTAACAAATCAGGTCCCTGATAAATCAATCCGGTATATACCTGTATCAGGTCTGCGCCTGCATCCATTTTATCTTTTGCGTCCTGTGCCGACATAATGCCACCAACACCGATGATAGGAATGCTACCTTGCAGTAATTGGTGTAGTTTCCGGATCACGGAAGTTGATTGTTGTGTCAAGGGTGCGCCGCTTAGGCCACCTGCTTCCAGAGAAACCGGCAGATGTTCGATTCCGATTCGGGCAAGTGTGGTATTGGTCGCGATAACACCGTCTATATTGTGTTTCAGCAAGAGTGAGGCGATCGCTTTAATCTGAGACGCATCAAGATCGGGCGCGATTTTTACCGCCAAAGGTTTATATTCACCATGTTGTTGTGAGAGATGCAGCTGCTCTGATTTCAATGCGGACAGCAAATGGTCAAGCGCATCCGCACCTTGTAATTGCCGCAGATTCTGCGTATTGGGCGATGAGATGTTGATTGTGATATAGCTGGCTAATGCATAGACTTTTTTCAGACACAACCGGTAATCATCTACTGCTTTTTCAATGGGCGTGTCAAAATTCTTGCCGATATTGATGCCCAGTATGCCCTGATAATTTGCGGCATTGACATTCGCGATGAGCTGATCGACGCCGTGATTGTTAAACCCCAGGCGATTAATGACAGCTCGTGCTTGCGGAATACGGAAAATGCGCGGCGCAGGATTTCCCGGCTGGGGACGCGGTGTGACTGTGCCAATTTCAAGAAAGCCGAATCCCAGTGCAGACAAGGCATCCAGATGTTCTCCATTTTTGTCGAGTCCTGCGGCCAGTCCGATGGGATTGGGGAATGTGATTCCCATGACACGGCGTGCAGGACATGCAAAAGTACGGCGTTTCAGCAAACCGAGTTTGAATGCTTTTTCCAAAGCACTGAAAGTGATGCGATGTGCGGTTTCAGGATCAAGCTTGAAAAGCAGCGGGCGCAGTAGCGTGTAAGCCATGAGTTGTTTTAATGGTGTGATGTTCTCAAATCGATCAGAGACTGGCGGTAGCCTGTTCAAAAGGAAGCCATTGACCGTTAATCAGGATTTCCTGTGGTTGGAAGTTAGCTTTGTAATGCATTTTGTGATGTTCCTTTATCCAGTAACCCAGGTAGAGGTATTTCAGTTTAAGGGCGCGACAGAGTTGAATTTGCCAGAGGATATTATAAGTACCGAAACTGGCCTGACCGATATCCGGATCATAGAAAGTATAAACAGAGGATATTCCTTCTGGTAACAGGTCGATGATGCTGACCATGCGCAGATCTTTCGATTCATGAAAAGTGATCAGACCAGTGTCGATATGGCTTTGCAGCAAAAAATTCTGGTACTGCTCACGATTGTCTTGCGCCATGACACCATCAGCGTGACGTTTGGTCTGATAACGCTGATAAAGTTCGAAATGCTTCCAGTCAAAATATAACCTGTTTTGACGGGCGGTCAAATGGCGGTGCTTTTCCCAGCATCTGCGCTGCGTACGGTTGGGATCAAACGTATCAACTTTGATGCGTACTGATAGACAGGCGCGGCACTGCTCGCATTGCGGCCGGTAAACAAACCGGCCGCTGCGGCGATAGCCCTGATGCATCAGTTCTGCGTATGTTTGGGTATCGATGACGTGTTCCGATGCAACCACTTCGGAACGCGCCATACGGTCAGACAAATAACCGCACGGATACGGATGTGTTGTGTGATATTTAAGCGTTCTCATCTATTGATCCTATCGAGTTGCCAAAATCCCATTTTTCGCTGCGCGTAGCATCTGGAATATGCTGTTCCAATAACTGGTGGAAAGCTGTTCTGGAAATTTCGCGTGCGCCCAGCGAAGCCAAATGCGCTGTTTTAACTTGACAATCAATCAATACAAATTCCCATTCTGACAGTTGTCTGACCAGATGTGCAAATGCAATTTTAGAAGCATTGGGTGAGCGGGAGAACATTGATTCACCAAAAAAAACTTTACCCAGCGCGATGCCGTAGAGTCCACCGGCCAATTCGCCGTTGATCCAGGTTTCCACAGAATGTGCCAGACCAAGCTGATACAGCTTGTGATAGGCATCGATCATTTGCGGATGAATCCAGGTGCCTTGCTGATCTTTACGTGGTGCCGCGCATGCCTGCATGACTTCGGTGAAATGGGTGTCAGTCTGTATCGTGTAGTTATTTTTCCGGAGCAGTTTCTCTAAGGAGCGGGAAATTTTTAATTCACCGGGAAACAATACCATGCGTGGATCCGGGCTCCACCACAATATTGGTTCATCTTCGTTAAACCAGGGAAATATGCCGTTGCGATAGGCACTCAGCAGACGTGATACGGATAAATCGCCGCCAGCTGCCAGTAATCCATTGGGCGATGCCAGCGCGTTATCCAGCGGCGGGAAAAGTGAATTTGCGGTAAGTATTGGAATCATGACATCTGCAATTAATTGGCATTAACTTGATAAAGATCAAGATGGACAGCATCAGGTTTCCTTATTATCCAAAACCAGGCAATCAAACGAAAAAAGATTCACAGAATAGACAATTATATTCAAATAAATGGAAGTCTAAATTTTTATGAGTGACAAAAAAGATTTCACTGAAGGCTGGGTAATCAGAATAATAATTCAAGGAGAGGTAAATGTTTAATCAAATCCGGCGGAGCAGCCATATTTTAACCGGTCTGCTGATTGTGAGCGTAGTGTTATATGCACCGCAGGCGGCAGCACGTGACAGAGCCCAAGCCTTGGAGAGAAAAGTCCAGGAACTGGAGAGTATGTTAAGAGCGGTGCAGAGTGAATTGCAGCAGGTTAAAGCCGAATCAAGAGCCGATGCAGAACGTGTTATCCAGGCGAAAGATACGGCCATTCATGCAAGAGATACGGCTATTCAGGCAAAAGATCAGGCAGTGGCGGCAACAGAATCAGTTGGATTGGTTGCGGACCGGGTGGAACGTAAGAATCGTATGCTGTTCTTCCGTGGTGGTTTTACACATGCTATGGAAAGGCGTGACGGTTCCAGTATCCGTAGCGATGTTGCGCCTGTTGGCGCACAGGATCAGGCCGACAAGGACGGCTGGTACGTGGGTGCGGGCTTTGATTGGAGTCTGACCAGGGATGCATGGGGAATGTTGCCAGGGGCGCAGGTGTTTGCTGAATTGATGTTTGAGTATAAGAATTTTTCTGATCGTGTGTTAGGCAATGCGCTGGCCAATAACCCGACGATTCTGGCAGGTGGTGCGTTTAATCCGCGTACAGTAACAGTGAGCCAATTCACGTTGACAGCCGCGCCTAAAATCAAATTCATGGAGGGATCCAAGATCAGGCCGTGGCTTATTCCAATGGGTCTTGCAATGCATGTCGTGAGTCCGACAACCGAATCTATTACATATTTAGTGCCCGGTGTAATGTTCGGTGCCGGTATTGACTATAACATCTGGAAAGATTTCTTCGTCGGTATTGATGGCCGTTATCAGCTGACAGCGGGCAAGTCGGATGGTGTCAAGGTTGATGGTATGACAGTCGGCGGTTACATGGGTATCGGTTTTTAGGGTGAAATGAAGTCTGAAACTTGGATTTGTGCAATAGCGTTTTTTACGTAGTGTTTTTTCCTTGTTGTTTGTTGATGCGTAGTTCATAGGGCGCATAAGTTCGTGACGAAGCCATTGCACCTCACTGTTTCAGTGAGGTGTTTTTTTGAGATTGCTGTCCATGAAAAGCAGTCTTAGCAAGCCGGTTTAGTTAATTTAGTTGTTGTTCCCTGCTCTGATCAGCAGCCTGTCGAGCGTGCGCGTGCTGAGAATGCGTTTCAGAATGCCGAAGAGGTATGTTGGAAAAGTGACGTAATACCGCGGCTGCGGTTTTTTTGCTTCAAGCGCGTGAATGACGCGTTTGAGAACGGCTTCGGGGGGGAGAGTGAAAGGTACTGCCGGGCCTTCTTTATTCAGACGCTGTAAAACGGCCTGGTAACGTTCGCGATGTATGCTGTTTTCAATATCAACATATTTATTCAGCATGAGAAGTGCGTTTTGCCGGAATTTGCTGGCTATCGGGCCGGGTTCGATCAGACAGACGTGAATATTGGTGTCTGCGAGTTCGAGCCGCATGGTGTCACTCAGTCCTTCAATGGCGTATTTTGTGGCATTGTATGCGCCGCGAAACGGTAAGGATATGAAACCGAGCACTGAACTGTTCTGGATGATACGGCCATAATTTTGTTTGCGCATTATAGGGAGCGCCCGATTGGTGAGTTCCTGCCAGCCGAGAACATTGGTTTCGAACTGGTTCCGTAGGGCGTCGCGACTGAGGTCTTCGATGGCGCCCGGTAACCCGTAAGCACCGTTATTGAACAGGGCGTATAATTCGCCACCGGTTCGCCGCATGACTTCTTCAAATGCAAAATGAATGGAGTTTGAATCCATGAGATCCAGGCGGAAACTTTCCAGCCCCTCGTTCAGAAGCATGTTGACACTGTCATGTCTGCGTGCCGTGGCGAAAACGCGATAACCCCTGGCATTCAATGCCTTCGCTACACACAAACCAATCCCGCTTGAACAACCTGTGATTAGGATCGTTTTTTTCATTTCCTTGATTGACCGTTTGAATATATTTCTGGCATCCGCTTGACAATCGGATGACTGCAAAGATAGCATCAATTGGACAGAAAATCTCTGTTTGATGAAGGCGGCTTAATGAACAGGTGGATCCATGTCGAAATCGAAAATATTATTCAGACTCAATAATGTGCCGGATGATGAGGCAGAAGATGTGCGTATGCTGTTGACTGATAACGATATTGATTATTATGAAACGTCAGCGGGAAACTGGGGTGTGTCCATGCCGGCTATCTGGTTAAAGGATGCGGATGATTATGCAAGAGCACGTTCTTTGCTCGATGATTATCAAAAAAACAGAACAGTGCGAATGCGTTCCGAATATGAGCGTCTCAGACAGGAAGGGAAAAATAAAACATGGACTGACGTGATTAGGGAAAAACCTTTGTTGTTCCTGATATATTTTCTTGCCACAGCGCTGGTGGTTTATTTATCCGTGCGTTTGGTGATCGACATTGGCGATATGAGCAACAGCTGAAGTATTTAAGCCGTGCATGACTGACAATACGCAAATTTCAATGACTTTAAAACTGACTATAGATAAGGAGCGATTATGAAAGGTGTGTTAAAAACAGTAGCAGCAGTGCTGATCATTTCACCATTGTATGTGCATGGCGGTGGGAATCCGGAGCATGTCAAATTCCCGGAGGGCTATGAGAACACATTTACCCTGTATTCAATGGCGAATCGTGCGAATCAGACACAGGTTGCCAAGTTATATGCGAATGATACGGCGGTTGCCAGTTACAAGGCAGAGCAAAAAGCGGCTTCCGGATCCGTAGTGGTCATGGAGATTTACGCCACTAAGACTGGGGAAGATGGTAAGCCGGTGCAGGGCGGTGACGGGCTTTTCGAAATTGATTCACTTGCAGGGGTCGCGGTGATGGAAAAGCGCGATGATTGGAGGGAAGGCTTTTCGGCAGATGACCGTACCGGGAACTGGGGGTTTGCTTTGTATAATCCCGATGGTTCGGAAAAAAGCAATGAACTGAATTGCGTGCAATGCCACACCCCATTGGTCGCACAGGATTATCTGTTTACCTTCCAGAGACTGGTCGATTTTGTCAAGAATCATTAAGTGACTGGAAACTGGTGCAAACCAGATCGAAGTTGCGTTGGCGTGAAACGGCTGACGCAGCTTCGGCATTTGAGTACAGACCAGATGACGGCTTTGCTGTCTGCTATTCCCAATGAAATAAAATACCCGTCTGTCGTGTCAGCCAGGGTGGCAGACAAAAAGGTGCCATGAAGCCGGACAATGTTTATTCGCCTATTTCCAGCAATTGTGAAAAAGAATTTTTCGAAACGCTGATTGAAAACAATGCACTGAAAATCGAAAGAATCATTTCCAAAGGACAATGCTCACCGGAAAACGGCTGGTATGACCAAAGCCAGAATGAGTGGGTCTTGCTGCTTAAAGGCAGTGCCATGATAACCTTTTCAGACAACACGATAATCTGCCTTAGAGAAGGCGATTACCTGCATATTCCGCCGCATCAGAAACATAAGGTCAGTTGGACCGATCCGGATCTGGAAACGTACTGGCTGGCAGTGCATTATTAATTCTGGTGGACAGTGTGATTTTCATCAATGGCGCATTTAATAACGTAAAGCGCCACTTATCAGATTATCAGGACTTTAAAGTTGTATTAGATAAATAGGACTGTATTTGTGAGGCACTAGGAATTCGCGTTTGTACCCGTTCGTTTTGAAAATGGATTGCCATATTTTTGGCGGAATTTTTCGACCCGACCAGCAGTATCCACAATTTTTTGCTTGCCGGTGTAAAAAGGGTGGCACATGGCACAGACTTCAATATTTAAGGGCCTGTTCAACGTCGAACGTGTCTGAAATGAATTGCCGCAGCTGCATGTGACGGTAATTTCCTGATAATCAGGATGTATATCTGCTTTCATTGTTATCCTCAGTTACAGTATGGCTAAAAATACAAATCAAAAACGCACTATTATCCTTCAATATTTGTATCGACGCAACTTTCGTTTAGGAAGGAGGAGTGGTTTTTTGTGGCTATAATATATAATTGTTGGTGGTGGTGTGAAAAACCCAATCAGGCGTAGCTGAAGAAAACTTGAATTTAATTCAGAATTTCCAAACAATTGCTTAAACTTCCTTGGTAGCGCTTATCAGCTTCACTTTCCCTATACCGTGAATTAACGGTTTCTCAAAACCAACTTCATTTAACCAAAACTTATCGTCGTTAAAAACATCCAGTACCAAGGGAAGATGACCATCTTGTGAATAGATAACACCGCCCTTCTCAAGAAGCGGATATAAATATTTTAGGCAGGTACGCGTGGACGAAGCGAGATCAACATCGAGATATACTGCTATGACAGGTTCCTTAAAATCAGGCATCGTATCATCAAACCAACCTTTAATGAATCTGCAACAACCAATATTCCCAAATCTCGCTACATTTGATTTTACTTCCTCCAAAGCACCGCAATAATCACCTTTTTTGAAACTAGCATCTCCACCAAATATGTTCTTATCATGCGGCTCATCATTTTCAGGAATGCCTTCAAAGGAATCAAAAACCACAAGGGTTCTTCCAGCAATATCCGCGGCTAAACTAAATTTGGCTGTACTACTTCCCTTGAAACACCCTGCCTCAACAATAACGCCTTTTTTCTCCGGAGAAAAAGTAAGTATTGTTCGGATAAAATTAAGAATCTCATCTTGTGTGTGCGGGCTTTCAACATTGAAATTTATGATGTATAACTGCTTAACGATACGCAGCTTTTGCCTGAGGGATACGTTTGGTATATTGTCCGATAAGAATGAGATGACTGGAAAAAGGTCTTTCCAATTACGAAGAGCAAGAAGAAAAATGTATAGAGGGGTCGGCAAAACTTTTTTCAAAAACGATTTAAACTTAGCAAACATATTTCCTCCTTCCCGTTTACTCCGAAAGCCCAATTTAAAACTATACATCTAAAATAACACACAAATATATTACGTCAAAATACATTTAGTGAGGCGTATGCGGCTATTGACACTCACCAGTTCAGTGATTGTTTTTCCCGTTGGGTGGTTGAATTCATATTGCCGGAGGAGAAGTAACCGCGATTGATGTCAGAAACAGATAACCACACAGATCAAATAACAAGACGATGATTGTGTGCTGAGCCTGAAAGGGAAGCAGGACACACTCCATGATAATGTAAAAACTTTGTGCACTTCATGTTACTTGATGTCGCTTTTGATGAAGATAGTAACCGGACTCGCAAAAGTCATAATTCTACCAATCTGGCTGTTATCCGGCATATTGTCCTGAGAGTTTGATCAAGACTGAGAAAACATCCAAGGTAGAGGTCAAAACAAAACGCTTAAAGGCCGAATGGGATAATGACTATCTACTCCGCGTCATCGGGGGAATTTAAGTACAATTGACCTGAGTAACCGAACGTCTCAGGCTGTCAACAGACCCTAGTTAATTTTTTCTTTTACAAAAACCGTATTTTGGTAGCGCTTTCTAACTTCATCTGCTGCCCAGTGAAATTTTAGCAAATTGTTAATAGTCGATGCTCGATACCAAACCGAATTACGGCAATAAAATTCTCCAGTGATCATTCGAATAAGCTTTGTTATTTTCCAAAAAATTGTTTCCGAGCAATACGGTTCAATCCGAGCGAGCGTTGCGTCACGCCAGTAGCGCAACCTGGATCCTAAATTGGGAGAATGTTCCGTGATCAAACGGTGTGTATAAGATTCAAGGCTTTTGACTGATTTGGGATTCATATAATTTGCAACGTCAGATACCGACCACAATGGCAATGTCACGGCACTTTTCTCTGCTGCGAACATATCTCTGGCTATTCCTCTTTCCTCAATGATTCTGCGGGGAATGGGTCGATCGTAAGCGCCGCCAATTCTCCAATTTGCCATTTCAGCAGAATTTGCAATCACTCGGAGATCGGGGTGTCGTGGATATGTTAAAAGTGGAATTGGGAGGTGAATGAAACCGATCTTCAGTCTAAATTCGCAAAGTGTCGCTCCGGGTGGGTATGTATACTGGAATTGAGTGCTTCGAATTGGATCTGGTCCGGTAGTTCCCCATAGTGTATCGCCCAAGAAACCCGTAAACAGTATCCGAGATGTCAAGTGTGTTCCAAACAGAGCAAATACAGCATCATCTCCACCAGCACCACTCGCGAGAAATTCCGCCTCTGGAAATCCATTCAGTTCAAAAATTTCCGAGCGGCTAAAATGCTTTACTTTAAGTCCCAAAAACGCCGCAATTTGATCGTTACTGTCATTCTGGCTCCTACCCGACACAGGACGGGAATCACGGATATTGATTGCTTCTGAGCAACCAATCTCCTCTGCTAGAACCGCACATGCCACAGAGTCATATCCAGACGATATAGTAGTGAGAGGATCGAATTGCATTAAACGTTTCGTATCCATTGCATTTTCAATAAGTGCACATATCCAGTTTCGGATAGTTTCTACATAATCATTGTATGATTTAAATCTAGGAAGCTCCGGGCGATTCAGTGTCTGTACCTCCAGTGTGCGACTCACTGTAAATGGTGCGCAGTAATGGAATCGTAACAACGCAGAATCAATAAAAAATTCTGTCATGGCATAATCCAAGCCATATAAAAATGACATAAACCAATATTCGTACCGCCATTCAGAATAATCAAACCACTTTCCCGAAGCTTCTAATAAGTAAATCAGGGAGTTTGAAACAAACAAACTATCGTTCGTGCGCAGACTGTACAACCGATCCATGGAATGCGTTGTTGGACAGAACAGCACGCGATCCTTTTGAAGCATGGCTCCTGACCCGAGAAAGACATCACTCTTGAAGAATTCACCTGAAGAAAATTTTCCATTCCAGGCGCCTTCAACAAAAAAATCTTCCGCAATATCGACTCCATTGCCATGCTCTACGTACACAACTTCTATATCACGTTTAATCAGAGCACACCAAGCAAGCGTCGGAAGTTCTTGATTACTAAAAAATTCAAATTTCATTTGCGGGAATCTCTAAAAACGTAATCTCGAACACCTAATTTTCTTATTTATCGAGTGAATTGGTAATAAATTATGGCAGGAATTCTGCGATTTGTGTGAAGTTGATCGCTTTAACCATAAATACACATCTGTTTTTTTCTTAACAATTTTTTTACATTTACTATGCTATCGTGCGCGACAGCGCAGAGGAATAGGGTAAGACTCTTTTATTTTTAGTAAAGGAATCAACGCAATTTTGAAGAATAAGGACAAGCAACCAATCACAGGTAGTCATAAAGTGAGTCGTTGCTTATATGGCTGGTTTTATTCATGAATATTATTAACCTACAGTTTAATATGCATTAAATTGCTTTAATAAATAAGGAGATTGCATGTTTAAGAAAATAAGCGTTTTTATCACTTGGATGATATTCGCTTTAATTTTTAGCGCCCCGATTGCCGCTGAAAAAACAGTGGATGATTTTGAAGTATGGGGCAATATTACAGCAACCGGTAATTTTGGTTTCATTGACTCACAAAAACCGGATTTAAAAAAATTCAGATGGTGGATGGAGGGACAAGGGCGTTTCGGTAATGATGCCGATCAGTTTTCTCAAGGCATCATACGTCCTGGTGTGGGTTATAACGTTACCGATAAGCTGAGCTTGTGGGGAGGCTATGCTTTTATACCAACTGCTGAACCATTTACACTCAAGACCGGAAGAAAATTTGATGAACATCGGATCTGGCAGCAAGCAATCTGGTCTGATAACACTCCATTGGGAAGATTAACGATACGCACCCGTTTTGAGCAGCGCTTTTTTACGCATACCGCACCTGTTCCAGGCAGCAATCCGGTAGCGCATCGTTTTCGTCAGTTGATAAAATTAGCCATACCGTTGGCACAGATTGATCCCGATCTTAGTTTTATCATTCAGGACGAGTTATTTATAAATATGACTACAATGCATGACGGCTTTATTAGTCGCGGTTTTGATCAGAACAGGGGATTTGTCGGATTAGGCTATAAAATTAATCAACTTGCCGTTGCTGAGCTAGGTTATATGAATCAATATCTCAATAGGCCCCATAGCGCCCGCCCCGATCAAATGCAGCATATCTTAGGGGTTAATTTATTTCTGAATTTCTAACCGTAAAGGAATCAATGATTCTGATTCGTACGACACATCGTTAATCACAACACAAACAATCTACTCTTTCAAGGTATCTGCTGTTAACGGTACTGGAACTTAACTGCCGGTCAACTGAATATAAAAGAAATTGACCGGCTTCTTTTCTTAAATCAAGCAGCAATGGATTGCCCGGATATTGTGCAGCAAACACGGCATGCGAATATCTATATCCCGTCCAGCAACAATCTTTATGCCACAGCAATTATTCCGGACGCTTGGATCAGATAGCCCGTACGGAATCATTCTGCTAAACTGGCAAAAAAATAAAAGAAATTACGCTTTGAGTGGTCCTATTGAATGATACCCCGGCACCCTGAATTTTTTACCATGATCGATACCACAGAAAACATATTGGTTACTGATAAACATCTCAACTGAATTCGCCCCGGTTGGCGATAATTCTGACAACACGAAAAAGTTAATGGGTACAATGATATTCAATCGACCTTAACCCAAAGGTGTTTTTTGGAAGACATACCGCTTTATATCTTACTGATAATATTATTCGTATTATTAATCCTTTCAGGTTTCTTTTCACTGTCTGAAACCAGCATGATGGCGATCAACCGCTATCGCCTCAAACATCTGGCAAAGCAGGGGCATCGGGGCGCGCGGCTGACCGTACGTTTACTCGACAAAACAGACCGGCTGCTGGGCGTGATTCTGCTGGGTAATAATCTGCTGAATACCGCATCGGCCACATTGGTGGCGGTCATTATCGCCATGCTGTTCGGGCAGAATGAACTGGCTTTACTGATCGGTACGATTTGTATCACCTTCGCCATATTAATCTTCAGTGAAATCACCCCGAAAGTCATCGCCGCGGCGTATCCCGAGCGTATCGCGCTCTCTGCCAGCTATATCCTGACGCCATTACTCAAGCTACTCTATCCCGTCGTATGGTTTGTCAATCTGTTTGTCAGTGGACTTTTACTACTGCTACGGCTCAACCCCCAGCAGGAAACGGCAGCCACGCAGACGATCAGTACTGAAGAACTCAGAACACTTGTTCTTGAAGGCAGCCACTTTATCCAGAAAAAGCACCAGAGCATGCTGTTGAACCTGCTTGATCTTGAGACGGTCACAGTGGATGACGTTATCGTCCCACGCAGCCAGATTGAGGCGATAGATCTCACCGCCGATGACGAAACAATCCAGCGGCAATTATTGACCTGCCATCACACACGCCTACCTGTATACCGCGAACGCATGGAAAATATCGTCGGCGTCATCCATACGCGTAAGGTATTGAATCATATGAGGAGCGGACCGATTACCGCGGCCACACTGGAAAAAATCATGCAGCAACCCTATTTCATTCCATCCGGCACACCACTGTTTACACAGCTCCAGATTTTCCAGGAAAACAGAAAAAGAATTGGTATGGTTGTCGACGAATACGGCGATTGGATGGGGCTCGTTACCCTCGAAGATATCCTGGAAGAAATTATCGGTGAATTCACCACACATGCGCCCACACATATGAGTACTTATGCCCGGCAGGAGGACGGCAGTTATCTTGTCGAAGGCAGCGTGCTGCTGCGAGACCTGAATCGCAAACTCGACATGCGGTTTCCGCTGAACGGACCTAAAACACTGAACGGTTTGATTCTCGAATACCTTAAGGACATCCCGGAAAGCGGTACCGGACTGAATATCGCCGGTTATTCCATGGAAATACTGCAGGTCAAAAATCAGGCCGTCAAAACCGTAAAAATACATCCCTGCTCCCCCACAGCAGAACCATTATCTGAATAAAATCCACGTTAAGAATGATCCGTGCCTTCGCTCATGAACAGTCAACATATAAATCAATTTTAAGTTTAACTTCAATTAATTTTAGTTATATCTTCATGTGCTTTATAGTATAAAATTGCCAAAATTTTTAACAACAGGCTTCAGGTTTTTTACGCAATGCAGGCGCAACAATTTTCATTACCGATTCGGGTATATTATCAGGACACTGATGCAGGTGGCGTTGTCTATCACTCGACACACCTGAACTTCATGGAACGCGCTCGTTACGAGTGGTTGCGCAACCTGGGTTACGACGTGCATGAATTGATCAATACGCACAAATTGCAGTTTATGGTGCGCTCTCTTGAAATCGAATACTTCAAGCCCGCCATACTGGATGACTTGCTCCACATTACCGTTAACGTGCTTGACATGGGCAGAAGCCGTATATCCATTGCGCAAGAAATTCTGCGCGACCAGACACGTTTGGTTAACGCCACGATTCATGTGGTATGCGTGGATACCGAAAACCTGAAACCGATCAGAATTCCACTCCATCTACGAGAAAAAATAGAGACGCCGACATGAACACAACTGTAACCGAGGATTTATCGCTTTTTTATCTGATCAGCAGCGCCAGCTTATTTGTCCAGCTGGTCATGCTCCTGCTCCTGTTAGCTTCATTGCTCTCCTGGTGGTATATATTTCGGAAATTATTCGTCCTGCGCGATGCCATCCGGCAAAGTGATGAATTTGAAGACTACTTCTGGCGGGGCGTGGATTTAAATACTTTATATCAACGCGCAACCACTGCGCGCTACACCGCGGGCAGCATGGAACGCATTTTCATATCGGGTTTCGGCGAATTCAGCAAACATCCGCCGGGTACTGATGTCGACATGATCATGGAAAGCACACGCCGCGCAATGCAGGCCACGTATCAACGGGAAATGGACAGACTGGAAACACACCTGTCTTTTCTGGCGACCGTGGGTTCGGTAAGTCCGTATGTCGGTTTGCTCGGTACCGTATGGGGTATCATGAATTCATTCCGCAGCCTGTCCAACATTTCCCAGGCTACGATCGCACATGTCGCTCCTGGTATTGCCGAAGCGTTGATTGCAACGGCGATGGGTCTGTTTGCCGCAATCCCGGCAGTGATTGCCTATAACCGCTATGTCAGCGATACTGAAAAACTGGCGACCCGGTTCGAAAGCTTTATGGAAGAATTATCCAACATTCTTCAACGCAGAGCTTCGCACTAATCAACACGCATAATGGAATCAGAAAAAAATGGCCCGTCGTATCAAACGCCAACTTAAGAATGAAATGAATGTGGTGCCTTACATCGATGTCATGCTGGTATTGCTGATTATTTTCATGATCACTGCGCCGATGATCAACCCTGCGCAAATTGAACTGCCGCAGATTGGAAAATCCTCAACAGCACCCGCAGCACCGCTTGAAGTCATCATCAAAGCAGACAACAGTCTCGCTCTGCGCGACCGTGCGCAGACGGGCACCGAGTCATTTATCACGCACCAGCAGCTCGTCGACGCTGTTAAGCGCAAGCAATCACACAATGCAGATCAACCGGTGGTCATTGCCGCCGACAAAAGCGTGCGCTATGAAGAAGTCATCAAAGTCATGGATATCCTGCAACAACATCAAGTGCAGAAAATCGGCCTGCTGGCCCAGCCGAAATGATCAGGCCGGATAGATTGAACGGTAATGAAAGCAGGTAAATCACGCAACACATCTGAAAAAGAACCGGGTTCACTGCCGGCGGCCGCACTCGCCGTTCTGGTGCACCTTGTGTTCATTGGTCTGCTGATTTTCGGTTTCCACTGGAAGGAAAAGCCCCCTGAAGGCATGATGGTTGAACTATGGCAGGATCTGCCTACACAACCCATCGCGCAACCGCAACCACCCGTTAAAAGCACGCCGCCGCCTGCGCCGCCACCGCCAAAGCAACCCCCAAAACCGGCACCAGAGCCTAAGGTAGAACCCAAGACAGAACCCCAAACCGCACCCAAACCGGAACCGGTCAAACCACAACCTGCGCCACCCAAACGGCCGGATATCGAAATCAAGGAAAAAGAAGCCAAAGTAAAAGCTGAAGCGGAGCGGGTACAACGCGAACGGGAAGAACAGAAAAAACGCGAAATTGAAGAACAGAAAAAACGTGAGCAAGAAGCGCAACGCAAGCGCCAAGCGGAAGAGCAAAAAAAGCGTGAGCAAGAGGAACAGAAAAAGCACGAACAGAATGAACAAAAACGACGCGAAGAAGAAGCATTAAAAAAACGTCAGGAAGAAGAACAAAAGCAGCGTGAACGCGAAGAACAGAAAAAACGTGAACAAGAAGCGCAGAAAAAACGCGAGCAGGAAGAACAAAAACGCCGCGAGCAAGAAGCGCGACGCAAACGCGAGCAGGAAGAAAAAGCCCGCCAGGAAGCACAGCAGGCTGCAGCAGCAGCGGCCGCTGCCGCTGCCGCACGGGCGCAGGTTGCCAGTGAAATCGGCAAATACCAAGCAATGATTAAAGCCAAAATAAGAAGCCGGATCGTTATGCCGCCGGACCTGCCAGGCAACCCTGCGGTTGAATTCGACGTCACGTTATTGCCCGGCGGCGATATCCTGGGGGTCCGGCTGCGTAAAAGCAGCGGTTATCCTACATTCGACAGCGCCGTGGAGCGCGCAATACACCTGTCCAAACCCTTGCCGCTACCACCCGATCCGGCATTGTTTAGCGAATTCCGTAACCTGAATGTCATCGTGCACTATCTGGAATGATTGTTATAATCCGCTATAATTTTTGCATTTTTAAAGTTCTTACAACCATGTCAACATATCCGTATCCGCTTCGACGCACCGTTTATCATGTTGTATTCTTGATTCTGCTCTGGCTTGCCTGCACGCCGGCACACTCCCGGTTGAATATTGAAATTTTTGGCGGCGGTACAGACCGGATACCGATTGCGATTGTTCCTTTTGCCGACGAAAACAGCCTTCAACAAAGCATTACCGAAGTGGTTTCCGCTGATCTGTACCGCAGCGGTTTGTTTCGCATGGTTGACCCGGGTAGTTTAAGGCCATACGCGCCAGCTGAGGTTGTCTACAGCAACTGGTCCGAGCGCGGCGCGAATGCTCTGGTGATCGGACGCACGATTCCGATGCCCAACGGACAAGTGGAGATACAATTCCGCCTGATGGATGTCGCCAAGCAATCGCAGCTTGCAGCACATGCCACCGTTGTGCCTATCACACAACTGCGCGCTGCCGCACATCACATCGCCGATATCATTTACGAAGCGCTGACCGGTGAAGTCGGTGTTTTCAGCACACGTATCGCCTACGTGCTGAAACAGGGCAATAAATACGCACTGCAAATTGCCGATGCGGACGGCTACAACGAACACTCAATCATTGAATATACCGAGCCGATCATTTCTCCGGCCTGGTCGCCCGATGGCAGCCAGATTGCTTATGTTTCCTTTGAAAACAAAAAACCGATTATTTATGTACAGACACTGGCGACACGGCAGCGTAAAGCCATTGCCAATTTTACCGGCAGCAACAGCGCACCGGCCTGGTCGCCGGACGGCAAGAAACTGGCTGTGGTGTTATCACTGCATGGCGGTTCGCAAATTTATCTTATCAATGCAGACGGCAGCGGACTGCACCGCCTGACCCGCAGTACCAGTATCGATACCGAACCGAGTTTTTCACCGGACGGGCGTCACATCATTTTCACCTCCGATCGTGGCGGCAGCCCGCAGATTTACCGTATACCGGCAACCGCATCCGAATCAAACACCGCCGAACGGCTGACGTTCGAAGGCAATTACAATGTCAGCCCGGACTTCAGTCATGACGGCAGGAGTTTTACGTTTATCCACCGGCATAACGGACGCTTTAATGTCGCCGTGCAGGACATCGTCACACGCCAGATGCAGATCCTGACCAATTCGCAATTTGACGAATCCCCGAGCTTCGCACCGAATGGCAGAATGATCTTGTACGCCACAGAAATCGGGGAGCGTGGTATATTATCGGCAGTTTCGAGGGATGGTCAGACACGGCAGAATCTGTCCGTACAGACAGGCGATATCCGAGAACCGGCATGGGGGCCGCTACTAAGGAAACGCTGATTTCAACCGTGCATAAAAGAAGCGCAGTCTGAAGATCGACAATCCGATAATCCCCTAAACAGAAAACGATGGATAGGTTTTTTTACGAAAGGAGCGGTAAATGAAGAAAATAGCGGGTGTATTGGTTATAAGTTTATTATCGGCCTGCGCCAGTCAGACGACGCAGCCCACTGAAGTGGACGATTACTCCACAAGCGGCTATAACGGCAGCAGCAGCGGTAGCGGTGCAGACAGCAGTGCCTATGGTTCAAGCGGTTCGGGTTTTTATCCCCTGAATGACCCCAGCAGTATCTTGTCGCAACGCAGTGTCTATTTCGACTATGACAGCTTTTCCGTAAAAGGCGAGTACCGCGACATAGTGATTGCGCATGCAAACTTTCTGCGCGACAATCCCAACGCCCAGGTCATTCTGCAGGGCAATACCGATGATCGCGGCAGCCGTGAATACAATCTGGCATTGGGTCAGCGCCGTGCTGACAGTGTTAAAAACATCATGACATTGTCCGGTGCCCGGAATGCACAGATCGAGGCTGTCAGCTTCGGCGAGGAAAAACCGCGTGCCTATGGCAGCGGTGAATCGGCTTGGAGCCAGAATCGCCGCACAGATATTGTTTATCGAGGTGAATAAAAAAATGTTGATACGCGTTTTCTGTTTACTGCTGCTGATCGGCAGCAACACTGCCTACGCAGGATTATTTGGCGATGACAAGGCGCGAGAGCAAATTGAAGCCTTGCGTCAGCAGGTTGCAGAACTGGAAGCGCGTATTGTCCAGATGGAAGCAGCCTTGCAGGGACAGGCGTTACTGGAATTGTATTCACAGGTTGAAACCCTGGGTCTGGAGCTCGGTAGACTGCGTGGCCAGATTGAAGTGCTGAACAATGACAACGCTTCACTGCAAAAACGGCAAAGGGATTTTTATATCGATCTCGATAACCGCTTGCGGCAGATCGAACAACCCGGCGCGCCGTTGCCGACATACACCGATCCCGACGCCGGTACTTCCGAAAGTAGCAGCGGCGCAGCCGCGCCTGCCGAGGAAATTATCGCCGCACCGCATGGAACCCGGATAGCTCCTCATGCGGAGGAATTACCCGATAATCCTGCCGCGCATGCCGGAGCAACGGCCCCACCATCTGCTCAAGCGTCTATAACACCGGACAATTCCACCGCTGTAGAAACAGTGGTCGCCGCTATACCCGGTCAAAATCTGCAACCCGCCGGGGCGACGGAAAAACAGTTCTACGATGCGGCCTACCGGCAGTTCGTCAACGGCGATTATGCCGGTGCCAAATCGCAGTTTCAGACATTCCTGGAACATTATCCGCAATCGAACCTTGCACCCAGCGCAGCGTACTGGATCGGCAATGCTCATTATGCGCTGCGCGATTTCCAACAGGCCATTGCCGCGCAGCGTAATCTGGTCAGTCGTTACCCGGACAGCGCGAAAGTACCCGACGCATTGCTGAATATTGCCAGTAGTCAGACTGAACTGGCTGACAGAAGCGCTGCGCGCAAAACACTGGAAGAACTGATCGCCAAATACCCCACCAGCGCCGCGGCTGAAAAAGCCAAACAACGCCTGAGTCGTCTGAATTAATATTATCGCCATAACCCTGGCGTCATAGCCGCAATTGCCTTTCTGCCGTTTCTGAGATACGCTTCACAGAACCGCGCCCGACACACCGTTTTAACCATGCCCATTGATTCATCCCAGGTTTTGCGTATCAGCGAGATTTTCCATTCACTGCAGGGCGAAACCAGCCGCGTCGGATTGCCGACCATCTTTATCCGGCTCACCGGTTGTCCGCTGCGCTGCGGTTATTGCGATACCGCTTACGCATTCACCGGCGGCCAGAACATGACCATCGCCGCAATTCTGCAGCAGACCGCCGCTTACCGGACACCGTATGTCACCGTCACGGGGGGCGAGCCGCTGGCGCAGAAAGCCTGTCTCACATTGTTGACTGCGCTGTGCGATGCGGGTTATTCGGTTTCGCTGGAAACCAGCGGCGCACGAGATATTTCCGGTGTTGATCCACGCGTCAGCAAAATCATGGACATTAAAACCCCCGGATCGGGCGAGGTTGAGAAAAACCTGTGGGCCAACCTGGATTGTTTGACTCAGCGCGACGAAATCAAATTCGTGCTGTGCGACGCCGCGGACTATCAATGGGCATGTCGGATCATCGCTGAACATGACCTCGATAAACGCTGTCCGGTACTGCTGTCACCGGTGCACGGCCAACTCAATCCAACCCTGCTGGCAGACTGGATTTTGTGCGACCGGTTGCCCGTGCGCATGCAGATTCAACTGCATAAGCTGCTCTGGGAAGACGGCCCGGGACACTGACCGCATGACCGATTCCACAAAAGCCAAAGCCGTTGTGCTGTTATCCGGCGGACTTGATTCCGCTACGACGCTGGCGATCGCTAAAGACCGGCAATTTGACTGCTATGCGCTCAGTATCGATTACGGCCAGCGACATACCGCCGAACTTGACGCTGCACGAAGAATCGCCGATGCGATGAACGCTGCCGGCCACAAAATCATCACCGTCGACCTGACCGCATTCGGCGGATCCGCGCTGACCGACGCATCCATCGCCGTGCCAACGGCAAGCGAAAATACCGGTATTCCGATTACTTACGTTCCTGCACGCAACACTATCATGCTGTCACTCGCGCTGGCATGGTCGGAAACATTGCAGTGCCGAGATCTCTTCACCGGCGTTAACGCCGTCGATTATTCCGGCTACCCCGACTGCCGTCCTGAATTCATCCGAGCGTTCGAAGCCATGGCGAACCTCGCCACCAAAGCCGCCATTGAAGGCGATACACTCACTATCCATGCACCACTCATCGATCTGCCGAAGAAAGACATCATCCTCACCGGCCTGGCGCTCGGTGTCGACTACAACCTGACCGTATCCTGCTATCAGGCCGATGCAGCCGGACGCGCATGCGGTGTCTGCGATGCCTGCCATATCCGGCGGAAAGGATTTACAGACGCCGGTGTCGCGGATCAGACACGCTACCGCAGCGAGCCAGGTACATAGCGATATTTACATTTCGTCATCATACGAAGTTATCCGACAGTAACGGCAGCGGATAAGATTTAATCGGATGTAACGACTTGGCCGTACCGAACGGTTTGCCGGTGTCCCAACGATATTCAACAAATAGGAATGGTTTCGTATGCATCTTGTAACGCGAGATCAAGAAACCTTGTTTCTCAGGCAGCTAGATGCCAACAAAAGCGTTTCGTACCCTGATTCTCACCTGAAATATTCCTGAGTCCAATCATACAGACTTCCTTGTGTTGTATAGTTTTAAGTAAGGAGTTGCTAGATATTGAAAAGAACCCCTATTCCCAATTGTTATTGATAAGCTTGACTTGCTGGAGGTCGAGCCATTTCAGGAACTGCTCCGGTTTAGTGAACCAAGGTGGGCAAACACTCCTTTGAATGAATCCGTCCTTGACCCCAATATCACCCTATGCAGCAAGAATTTCATTTGATACGCGATATGCTTTATTCTGGATGTGACTGTAATCAGCAAGGCGTAACTGTCTTGGGCTTGCAGCCGATACAGTGCCGCGCAACAGGCTGACTGGATCAGATTCCGTGGAAACCATCAAATCAGCAAATCCGTCAGAGAGCAGTTCCAGTTTGCTGCGCAGATAACCGGTGTTGCTGCGACTGATAGAGATCAAACCGGAGCGAGCAAGGATACCGTGTGCACCCAATGAGGTACGGATTTCCGCTTCAGGTAAATTGAGAATAACTGATAACGCATGGAAGACTTTGGCAGATGAAAGCTCGCCAATCCAGTCTGCAACGTCATCCAGCAAACGCTCGGTGTGGAGCAGTATGGTAAATTCCAGAATTCTGCAATCGGTTTCGCTGAGGCCTACCAGTCTGGACAGTTGACCGACGTTGGTACGCAGGCAAGCTGGTGGCAGGAAGCGTGACCATTTCTTTTCAGCTTGTTGGAGTGATTGGTGCAGCTTTGTCTGAACGGTTTTCCGATCATGCTCGTCCCATGATGAATTGATCCATTGTCCCAGCCCGAGGATTTCTGCCAGGGTATCGTTGTTAAATCCATGAGAACCGATGAATTTGCGGCGTCCACCCAGTTTCATCAGGATACGCAACAGCCAGAGGTGAACGATGGGATCAATAGCGGGATTTTTTGTGTGGTGTGTTTTCATGATGGTTTCTCCTTTCGACAGAAGCCATCATCCAGGTTACTGCGACAAAATGTGTCGCATTGAATCATGCTGGAGCGTAGGGGCCGGAAACCTGGTTTTCAGGTCATGAGGGTATCGTCAATTGTTTGGTCCCACAGTGCGCTGGAATGGATCAACGTTAAAGCGTTGCAACTTTTTTATTCATATAGTGAGATTGTTCAAAAGCAATATTGATGCAGATACTTTTTTCGGCTGGACGGTACGCGATCTGTTGCCAAAATTCCCGCCAGCATCAGTTGTGATTATGGATAACGCGACCTTTCACAAAAGGCAGGATATTCAGAATGCAATTACACAAGCCGGACATACTACTTGCATATCTGCCAGTCTATTCACCAGATCTTAATCTCATCGAACATATATGGGCTCAAGCTAAAGCAATCAGAAAACAACTAAACCATACCGTGGAGCAATTCTTTAAAGTCGAATCATTTTATGTGACGTAGGCTATAAGGTCTTAAAAAGAATGTATTCGGCATTCAGGTATCATTCAGGTTCTTTGATTACAATCGCTCGTTTAAAATACGCTATACATAAAAGGAATTTCCAGATTCCCAGATTTTTAGCTTTTAAATAGGAGTTAAAATAACTATTTATTAAATATTGATCAAAACGGATATTCCTATATTATGTTGCACTGAAATATTTTTGAGTCGCTATTTTTATTAAATTCCATTTTCGAAAATTCTAAAAACCCTTTTGCAGATGATGCAGCTTTTCAATTTACGGTACATTCTTTTTAGTCTGTTTATTCTTTATTCATCACTACTTTCAGCGCAGGGAACTGCCAAACTGACCATCAATGAATTGCAGAAAATCGGCCTGCAAGCCAATGGACTGGTGCAGGCGGCTCGTTCGCAGGTTCATATGGCTGAGGCGGGTGTAGTGGCAGCCAGAGCCTATCCCAATCCGAACGTTGCGATAAAGGTAGGACCACAAAGCAAGCGAATGCCTGCGTCTATAACTGGTCCGGCCAACGATTATCGCGAAGTAAACGTTAGTCAGCCTATTGAGAATCCTTTTTTCCGGTCGGCTCGTATCAGTTCGGCTGAAGCAATTGTAGGCGCGAGACAGGCCAACCTGGATCAGGTTCGAGCAGACCTTGCAGCACAGCTGCGTGTGCGTGCTTATGAATTACTCCTGCGTCAGGAACAGGCGCAAATGGAGGCAAGCATTTTCGATCTGATGAAGGAAATTCAGCGTCGTATTAAAGTCAGTGTGGAGGTCGGCGAGACTGCGCGTTTCGAGTTAGTCAGAGCGGATGCTGAAGTGCTGGGTGCGGAGAATCGCATGGAGGCAGCGCGTTTAAGTGCAGAACGTGCGCGTGTTGCATTGATGCAACTGGCAGCAGGTGCTTTGCAAAGCGGATTTGAAATTAATGCTTCGCTCAGCGATCCGGTTGAGTTTCCGCCACTGGAAGCATTGCGCGAGGAAATAAGCCGCCAGAATCCGGACATTCAGAGATTGGAAGCGGAACAAAACAGCGCCAGCCAGCGCATTGATCAGGAAAAAGCTTCTGTTCTGCCGCGTGTGAATATTTTGTATGAAAATTATACCGATGCCCAGTTTTCCACTAACGTGGCAGGTTTAAATCTGGAAATTCCTATATTTTACAGACGCCGTGGCGAAATCGATACCGCAGTTTATGATTCGGCCCGCATTCGTGAAACATTGGAATACCGCCGCTTTGAAATTGGTCAGTTACTTGAATTGGCATGGCAGGCTAAAGAAATTGCCCGCCGCAGGATTGAAATGTTTGAAGGCGGAATTGTCAAGCAAGCGCAACTCGCACTCGATATCGCACAAACCGCTTATCGCCTCGGAGAACGTGGCTTTATTGAAGTGCTGGATACGCAGCGTGTGCTGCGCGGCGTACTGGCTGAATTACTGCAAGCACGTTTTGAACTCCAGTCAGCAGCGGCTGAAATCGATCGTCTGCGCGCTCATTATCCCAAGGAGTATATCATCGAATGAAATTTTTATTTCGTACTCACGTTTTTGTTCTGATCGCTGTTTTTTTTGTTGCGGCATGCAGCAATGGTGATAGTGCAATTGATCAGCCTAAAATAACTGAAACCGAAGAACCTGTTGACATTAACAGGATCACGCTGAGTGAAGGTATGATGCAGCGTATCACCGTCGATCAGTTGAAATTGGTCAAGCTGACTGACAAAATTCATGTGCCGAGCCAGATCAGAGTCGATGAACAAAAACTCATTCGTGTCGGCGCAAATGTCACCGGCCGTATCGTTGAAGTATTTGTGGATCTGGGGGATAACGTTAATGCGGGTACTGCATTGGCACGTATTGCCAGTCCTGAATTAAACCGCGCGCAGCTCGATTACCTGCGTGATTATTCTGTACTGCAGCTCAACGAGCGCGCCGTCCACCGCGCAAAACTTTTATTCGAATCGGATGTTATCCCTGCAGCGGAACTGCAGCGCCGTGAGACAGAGTTTCAGGTTTCGCGCGCCGAACTGAGTGCAGCCAAAGACCAGTTGCGACTGCTGGGTATAAATGACGCTGCACTCAAAGAACTGGTAATGCGCGGAAATATTCTTTCTTCCGTGCCGATTACCGTTTCAAAAAACGGAACGGTGATTAAGCGTAATGTCGTTGCCGGTCAGGTCGTTCAGCCGTCTGATCCATTATTTAATGTGGCTGATTTGTCGACAGTCTGGGCCGTGGGCGATGTACCGGAACAGATTGCACGGAACGTGATGGTGGGGCAGCATGTGGAGATCCAAGTTCCTGCTTTGGAAGATATTATTCTTGATGGATTGATTGTATTCGTAGCGGATACAATCAATCCAGTAACGCGTACGGTAATGGTCAGGACGGTAGTTGAAAATCCTGAGCGTAAGCTCAAGCCTTCCATGCTGGCTAGTATGCGTATCATTGAGAGTCCGCGAGAAATGCTTGTTCTTCCGGAAGAGGCCGTTGTTCGTGAAGCTAATCGGGATTATGTCTATCTTGCTGAAGCAGACAATCATTTTCTACGAGTGCCGGTAGAGTTGGGACCGGAAATGGGCAATGTGCGTCCGGTGCTTGCGGGAGTTTCCGCCGGCCAGAATATTGTAGTGAGTGGTGCTTACGATCTCGACAACGAGCGCAAGCTTTCTGAACTGGAATAATCGTGATGCTTTATTCATTTATCAACGTCATGTTGCGGCAGCGATTGCTGGTCGTGGTGATTTCGCTGGTTTTGATCGGTTTCGGTTTAAGAGCGACCACAAAGCTCGCCGTAGATGCATTCCCGGATGTCACTAACATTCAGGTTCAGGTCGCAACTTTATCGCTGGGCCGCAGCCCGGAAGAAATCGAGCGTTTGATCACTGTGCCTGTTGAAATTGCCATGACCGGCCTGCCCGGTCTGGTTGAAATGCGTTCCCTGAACAAAAGCGGACTGTCGCTGATTACGCTGGTTTTTACAGACGAGACTGATGTTTATTTTGCTCGTCAGCTGGTTCTGGAACGGCTTATCGGTGTCAGAGAACGGCTCCCGGTCGGTGTTTCTCCGGAGCTTGGTCCGGTGTCAACGGGATTGGGGGAGGTTTATCAATACACACTGGATCATCCTGACGATGGCGAGCGCGAGCTTTCCGTGGAAGAATTGACCGAACGGCGCACTATACAGGACTGGGTTGTACGACCTATGCTGCGTTCGATACCGGGGGTCGCCGAGATCAATTCGCTGGGGGGGTATCAAAAGCAGTATCATGTTTTAATTAATCCGGAAAGACTGCGGCATTATGATCTGACACTATCCCAGGTCGATCATGCACTAGCGCTTAATAATGCCAATGCCAGCGGTAATATTCTTGCGCTTCATGCGGAGCAGTATCTTATCCGTACTCAGGGATTGATCATAACACTGAAAGACATTGAAAATATCGTCCTTAAGGAAATCGATGGTGTGCCGGTTTTTGTGCGCGATGTCGCTGAGGTGAAATTCGGAGCGCAGGTGCGTCAGGGTGCAATGATCAAAGGCGGGTATACCGAATCTGCCGGTGGCATCGTGATGATGCTGCGCGGTGGAAATGCCAAGGAAATAGTGACCCGGATCAAGGAAAGAGTTGCCGATATCAATGAACGTAACCTCTTGCCAGGCGGGCTGCAGATTGTTTCTTTTTATGACCGTACCGATCTTGTCGACGCCGCATTGTGGACAGTCACCAAGGTATTGATTGAAGGTATTATCCTTGTCATTGTCGTGCTGTTCATTTTTCTCGGAGATGTGCGCTCCAGTCTGATTGTCGTGGCGACCTTGATTATTGCGCCATTGATTACCTTCATGGTGATGAATCAGCAGGGTATTTCAGCCAATCTGATGTCTCTGGGAGGGCTGGCAATCGCCATCGGGTTGATGGTCGATTCGACTGTCGTAGTCGTGGAAAATGTTTATCACCGACTGGGGCATGCGGGTAATACCTTAAAAGAGAGGCTGCAGGTTATAGCTGATGCCGTAGTAGAAATCGGTACGCCGCTTATTTTCGGTATTTCGATTATTATCCTGGTCTTTCTGCCGTTGATGACGCTTGAGGGCATGGAAGGCAAAACATTCAGTCCATTGGCTTACACGATCGCGATCGCACTGGCTATATCGCTCATCGTATCGTTGACATTGTCACCGGTGTTGTGTGCTTATGGTTTGAAGGGCGGCGCCGATCATGATACGCCGGTTATCGCTTATCTCAAGGCAAAATACCGCAAGCTACTGGACAAAGCGCTGACGAACGAAAAAACCACGATCATGGTTGCTGTGGGATTGTTGAGCACGTCATTTATATTGTTTCCGTTTCTCGGTACGTCATTTATCCCAACAATGAAAGAAGGTGCTTTGACACCGGTTATCATACGTGCGCCTTCGATTTCGCTGGAAAATTCGGTTAAAGTTGAAACAGAAGCCATGAAACTGATTGCAGCCGTTCCGGGTGTGCAAAGTGTTGTCTCAAGACTGGGGCGTGGTGAATCGCCTGCCGATCCGGCCGGACCGAATGAGTCGGATCCAATCATCACGCTGGATCCCGATTCCGGCCGGACGCAGGAAGAAGTGGACGCCGATATTCGCAAGGTATTATCCGTATTGCCGGGGGTCAGCATAGTCATATCGCAGCCGATTGCACAACGGGTCGATGAAATGGTAACCGGCGTCCGCTCTGAAGTTGCCGTCAAGATTTTTGGCGATGATCTGGAAGAGTTGCGTGTTCTGTCGGAAAAATTGGCGCGCATCATCAAGTCGGTAAAAGGTGCACGTGATATCCGTATCGAACGTTTGTCGGGACAGCAGTCGTTGGTGGTGGATATTGATCGTGCGGCGATTGCACGCCATGGCTTGAATGTCGCCGATGTTAATGAACTGATCAGCACTGCGGTTGGTGGCAAGGATATTACCAATGTTTTTGAAGGTGAGCGCCGTTTCTCATTGGTGTTGCGTTTACCTTTTGAATATCGTGATAATGTCGAGGCTATCCATGATCTTTTGTTGCGGACACCGACAAAAGCAGCGATGGGCGAAGGCAATCCCGTCCTGGGGGGGGCATTGATTCCATTGCATTCCGTTGCCAAGGTTCAGGTTGTTGACGGGCCCGCTCAGATTTCCCGGGAATTTGCCAAGCGGCGCGTTGTTGTTGGTGCTAATGTGCATGATCGTGATCTGGGTGGGTTTGTTGAGGAATTACAACAACTGGTGGACAAGGAAATTCAATTGCCGCATGGCTATTATTTTGAATGGGGCGGGCAGTTTGAAAACATGGAACGTGCAATGGCGACATTGTCCGTGATCGTGCCGATCACCATTGCGGCGATCTATTTCCTGCTGTTCATGTTATTTAATTCGCTCAAGCTGGCGGCGCTGATCATTATGGTACTGCCGTTTGCCTCAATCGGCGGTGTTATGGGGCTTTTCATTACCGGAGAATATTTGTCTGTCCCGGCTTCGGTAGGCTTTATTGCGTTATGGGGTATTGCCGTACTGAACGGTGTCGTATTGATTTCTTATGTGCGTGGCCAGCGCGAAGCGGGTGTGGATGTACCTACATCGGTAATTCGCGGCTGCGAGCAGCGTTTCAGGCCGGTGCTCATGACCGCGACAGTGGCGATGCTCGCACTGGTGCCGTTTCTGTTCGCGACCGGCCCAGGCTCCGAAGTTCAGCGTCCTCTGGCGGTTGTAGTTATTGGCGGACTAATTACGTCGACACTGCTGACACTGGTTGTGTTACCAACACTTTACCGTTGGTTTGACGTTAAGTCGGCAAAAGAGGCTGAGGAAAGTGATCATGATGGCGTGAAGCCTGTATCTGAACACAGCGATAGACTTGATACCGATGAAGTTGCATCCGTTCCGGGCCATACGAGAGCAGCGCCGGTTGATACGAAGCCCGTAAATTAACATGATGCTGTAACAGATTCTGTGTAAGGATACAATCTGTTTTCTTTTGTAATCAAACAAGCGCGTGTGGTGATTGATGTGCCTGAACTCCATTAACAGGATTCAGGCATATGTTTTTTGTGAAAGTCATTGCTTCCGGAAGCGATTCTTCATACTATTCCCCCATATCTAATAATTCATCAGAGTTTACGCAAAATAAGCTATGAGTCGTAGCAACAAACAATCCCACCCTGTTGCTTTAACGGTGCGGCCGGTGATGTCATTCCGGGATATGGGCGATTTTATTGAGGTACCTTGGTATATCTATGCTGACGATCCGCTGTGGGTTCCGCCGCTGCGTCTTGAACGCCGCTTTCATTTTTCAAAATACAATCCATTCCTGCGACATGCTGAATGGCAAGCCTGGGTTGCCTATCAGAACGGTCAACCGGTGGGAAGAATCAGCGCACAGATTGATGAATTGCACCGGGAACGTTATGGCGTCGATACCGGTCATTTTGGTTTGCTGGAATGCGTTGATGATACCGAAGTCTTTAATGCGCTGATTCTGCATGCGGAATCATGGCTCGCGGCCAGGCATATACGTCAGATTACCGGTCCGTTTAATTTGTCGATTAATCAGGAATGCGGCATTCTGGTCGATGGCTTTGATACCCCGCCGGTGATCATGATGCCGCATTCTGCACGCTGGTATCCGCAGTTGCTGGAGGAACAGGGTTATTATCTGGTTAAAGATATGCTGGCTTACTGGATCAGAACCGACTTTGAACTGCCTCAGGTCATGCAGCGATTGATCAAGCGCCATGCCGGCCGGATTCATGTCAGAGCGATCAACCGGAAACAGTTTGCTGCGGAGATGGAGATTCTACGGGACATTTTTAATGATGCCTGGTCAGAAAACTGGGGGTTTGTGCCTTTCACTCAGGAGGAGTTTGCCGAACTCGGTAACAGTCTGAAATTTTTTGTTGCTGATGAATATATCCAGATTGCAGAAGTCGACGGTTATCCTGTTGCTTTCATGGCCGCATTGCCCAATCTGAATGAAGTTTTTGCTGAACTGAACGGTAGCCTGTTTCCCTTGGGCTGGTATAAACTGATCAGCCGGCTGAGGAAGTATGAGATACGCACGGCACGTATACCTTTAATGGGTGTCCGGAAGCGATTGCATAATACATCTTTGGGAATGGCGCTGGCCTGCATGGTGATCAATGCGCCGAGGCAAATAGGGCTGGAACACGGTATTGAAGGCGTGGAATTATCATGGATTCTGGAAGATAACAAACCGATGCGTGGAATTCTCGATCATCTGGGTAGTAAGGTCTATAAACGCTATCGTATATTTGGAAAAACACTTTGAGTTTGCACAAGGAAAAACAACAATTAAAATTTGCAGCATTGGTACTCGCCGCAGATCGTACGGCATCCGATCCCATTACCCTGCACACAGGTGCCGCATGCAAAGCTTTTGCCAAGGTGGGTGGCGAACCGATGATTATCCGTGTACTGGATACGCTGGCTGCGTGCGATCAGATTAGTGGTGTCGTGTTGTGCGGTCCGCCGGAGGCGCGGCTTGAGGATTGTCCGCCATTAAAACAACGTATCGATGCCGGGGAAGTAGTCTGGTTGCCGAATGGGGAATCGCCCAGCCGCAGCGCCGAGTGCGGTCTGAATCATCTGTCCGGCGATATACCGGTGCTTTTGACGACTGCAGATCATGCATTGCTGACGCCCCAGATTGTGCATCATTTTTTGACTGAATCGCTGAAAACCGATGCTGACGCAACAGTGGGCGTGGTTACCGATGTCCAAATGTCGACGGCGTTTCCCGATGCAAAGCGCACCGTTTTCCGGCTCAGGGATGGCGGGTTTTGCGGCTGTAATCTGTTTACCTTCAAACCGCAGGGACGCGAGTTGGTGCATTTTTGGCGTCAGGTCGAAGATTTGCGTAAAAAACCCTGGCAGTTGATCGCTCAGATCGTTAGCCCTGCCGTAGTGTTATCTTATGTGTTCGGGCGCTTATCGCTGGAACACGCGCTTGATATCCTGGCCACCAAGTCGGGGGTGCGTGTGAAAACAATCGTATTGCCGGACCCGCGTGCGGGCATTGATGTCGATAAAGTTGAAGATCTGTTGCTGGCTGAGTCCATTGTCAACAAAGCGCCTGTTTCATTTTTTCAGCGCGACACCATGTTGTGACAAATTTCCGAGGATGATGACGAGTATTTGGCTATGAGAATCATCGAGCGATATATCACACGCGAACTGACATTGCCGTTTATCGTCGTGATTTTGATTCTGGTTGGCTTGTTTGCCAGTTTCAGCAGCGCGCGTTTTCTTGCTGGTGCAGTTACGGAAACACTCGGTCTGGCGGCGCTCTTCAAACTGGTCATGCTGAAAACATTGATCGCGATGGAAGTGTTAATACCTGTGGCACTCTATATCGCGATTATCAGCGGTTTGAGCAGATTAAATAAAGATCAGGAACTAAACGTGCTGCGTGCCTCGGGGATCAGCGGAAGGCGCATCGTCTTTGTCGTGCTGATGATGTCGGTGCCTGTTGCAATCATCAGCGGCATATTGTCATCTTATGTACGGCCTTGGGCTTACGCTGAAAATTATGTTCTGGACGCACAAGCCGAAGCGGAATTGAATACGAATCGTTTTCAGGCCGGACGTTTTTATGGCAGCGAACGCAGCGGCCGGGTTGTTTACGTGCAAAGCAAAGATGACGTCAACAAACAGATGAGCAATGTTTTCCACTATATCAAGACACCGGAAGCCAGTGAAATCATCTTGGCTAAAGAGGCGGTGCAGATACAGCCAACGCGGGAGGAACGCCCGACTATCGTATTATCAGAAGGTTATCTGTATCAGTTATCGCGCGCCGCTTCCAGAGATGACATGATTCAATTTCAACAATTAACGTATTTTACCGACAGCGAGCTTGCGCTGCGTTATCGCCGTAAGGCCGCGCCGACCCGGATGCTCTGGGAATCCGAAGAACCTTGGGAAATCGCGGAATTGCAATGGCGAATTTCCCGTCCGGTGGCAACCCTGCTTTTGGCGTTAATCGCGGTGACTTTTATTCAGACCGTACCGCGGCAGGATAAGGCGACCCGAACTTATCTGCTCGCCGCTATCGTGTTTGCCGTGTATTACAATTTGAGCGGCTTGGCAAAAAACTGGGTTGAACAAGGCGTTGTCAATACGACAATAGGCGTCTGGTGGCTCTATGCGGCGATGTTTGCCGCTCTGCTGCTGTATGCGTTAAAGCCCGGGCAAAAATTGCTATCGCTCCGATAATTAATGATTATTTATCGCTATATCGCTATTCAGGTATTGACTGGTCTGGTGATCGCAACCGCCGTTCTTCTGCCGTTATTCAGTTTCTTTGATTTGCTCGATCAGCTGGATGATGTTGGGAAAGGTACTTACCGTACTGCTGATGCTTTTATGTATACCGCGATGTTATTGCCACGACGTTTTGTCCAGATCGCACCATTTATTGCGCTGCTCGGTACGGTTGCCGCATTGGGGGCGCTGGCAGTGAGTTCCGAATTAACCGCGATGCGTGCGGCGGGTTTTTCACCGGTGCAAATCAGCCTTGCGCCGGTGGCTGTCGGCATTATGTTGATTGTGTTTCTCGCTGTGCTCGAACAATCCTTTGCGCCCCAGCTTCAGCAAAAAGCCATTTCAAACCGGGCGGTGGCATTGAATCTAACGGCCGAACTCGGTCAGGGATTGGGTATCTGGACGCGCAATGAACGGGATATTCTTCGAATCGGTTACATGGTGCATGCGAAAGAAGCTGCAGATATCGAAATTTTGCGTCTGGATGCATCGGGTTTTTTACAGGCGCATATTCAGGCGGAATTTGCTGATGTCCGCAGTAATGAACCCTGGATTCTTCGCAATGTCGTGATCCGTAGATTTTATAAAAATGACATTAAGATTACCCGCTTCAAAAAACTGAACTGGGATTCGTTTCTTGATCCGGAAGATATCGCGACATTGACCAAGCCGCCAGAGAGTTTATCGCCGTATGAATTGGTGCGTCATGTCGATTTTCTGCGTAATACCGGCCAGGATGCCGATGCCTATGCGCTCGCTTTATGGCGTAAAGCGGGCAGCGGTTTATTGACGATTGCTATGCTGTTGCTTTCAATTCCGTTTGTTTTCGGCTCAGCCCGTTCCGGGTTGGGCAACAAGCTTGTTTTGGCGGCATTGATCGGTGTTGCTGTTTATTTGCTCGATCAGATTCTGGCCAATGCAGGTCTGTTGTTACGCCTGGATCCCGCATTTGTCGCGCTTGCACCCAGTACAATCCTTATTTCACTGGCCATTGTTTGGCTGAGAAGAATTTTTTAACAGGCTGTTGAACCTTCCGTATTGTAGTAGCATATATCACACGATACGGATGTTTGATACGCATTACCTTAAAATAAGAAATATCATTCCAATAGATGGATAACACATGCAAAAACCGACCTATATTTATCTTACCGGCAAAAGCGATATCAAAATCTGGGGATTGAATGGGCGCGAACGTTTACAGCGTATGATCAGACCCATTGAACATGCCAGATTGACCGAAAGAATCGATACGCTGCCCGAGAATGCATCTTTATTGATCGTGAATGCCGATTATTTATTTGATGCCAGAGTATTGAACGCCTTGCTGGTGATCAAAAATCAAATGGCACTGTACAGCCATGACAAACAGCTGGTCGCTATGCGGGTTTTGCGCGAACAGGGCACGCGTTATCTGCAACTGTTTGAACGGCAAAATAAGGACAACATCCTGGTATCGGCGCTGCCAGGCTACACATTGGATGATCTTAAAATCGATTTTCAGCAAAATCTGAAGAAAAAGGATCCGCCTTATATTCTGCCGATTACTGAAAACAATTATAAACTGCTGGAGAAGGAATTATTTTCGGGGTCGTATAAAGGCGTTACCGATCTGGTGACCAAATGGGTTTGGCCGTTGCCTGCGTACTGGTGTACGCGTCTGTGTGTCCGCTATAGCTGGAAGCCGAACCATGTGACATGGCTCAGCGTGCTGTTTGCCATTTTGGCGGGTGTTGCTTTCTGGTATGGTTTTTTTGCTACCGGATTGATCATGGGATGGTTCATGACTTTTCTGGATACTGTGGACGGTAAACTGGCCCGGGTGACGGTTACCTCGAGCCGCTTGGGTGATGTGCTCGATCACGGCCTCGATATTATCCATCCCCCGCTCTGGTACATGGCCTGGGGTATTGGCCTGGCAGGTACGCAGACACCCATCGGCAGTCTGGAACTGCTGATCTGGATGATGTTTTTTGGCTATATCGGCGGACGCCTGTGTGAGGGTGCTTTTCAGCTTTGGTTGTCAAAGTTCGATATGTTTATCTGGCGAAAATTCGATTCGTTCAATCGTCTGATTACCGCACGGCGCAACCCGAATTTGATATTACTGACGTATGGATGGTATATCGGGCAGCCGGACCTGGGTCTGTTACTGGTTGTTGGCTGGCATTTGGTTTCGACTGCGATATTGACCGGTCGTCTTATCGCCGGATGGCAGGTATGGCGGAAAGAGGGCCGGTTGCGTTCATGGCTGCAAGACATAGACCCGGCGCGTGATCGTGACATACTGGCGGTAAAATTGTTTACACGCGCACCGATTGATCCGGGGAAGATCTAGTATGTTACAGCTGGCAGGAGATTGTGTGATTACGCCGGATTAATCGACCCGTGACTATGGTATCAAACATTGACCGATTAAAATCCGGTTCCGCCCGGATTGGCTTTTTGCTGAACCCGATGAGCGGTCAGGTGAAGAAGCGCAAGGATGTTATTCTTCAAGTGGCGGAACAGATTCCTAATGGAACGGTCTGTCAGGCCAGTGATGCAGCGGGTTTTGTCACGGCTGCAGATCATTTGATTCAATCCGGTGTTGATTTGTTGGTGATTATCGCCGGAGACGGCACATCGCACGCGATACTTAGCCACTTGTTTGTGACATTGCCGGAAACAGAGTGGCCTGTATTGATGATCATACCGGGCGGTACGACCAATATGACGCCACTCGATCTGGGTATGCGTGGAAAACCGGAGAAAATTCTGCATCGGCTGGCAGCGTATTTGCAGGGGACGGAGACATCAGCTGCCGGGTTGGTGCATCGCCCGGTATTGCGTATTGAACAGAATGGACAGCACACAATCCATGGCATGTTTTTTGCGGTAGGACTGGTCGCACGCGGTGTTAAATTTTCACGCAGCAGTGTCAAACAACTCGGGATCACAGGAAGTATTTTTACATTTATGATCATGATGCGCTCATTGGCCGGAATGATTCTGGGCAGCAACCAAAGTGAATGGGCGCCGGTCTCCATGGCTATAACGCTGGAAAACGGTGAAAAGTCCCAAGGCACGTATCTTTTTGCACTGATCAGCGCACTGGATCACCTGTTGTTGAATCTGCGCCCTTACTGGGGGAAGGAAGCTGCGCCGTTGCACATCACCTGGGTTGATCAGCACCGCAAGAAACTATGGTGTTCTATTTGGCCGCTGCTGGCTGGCCGCGGCCATGTGCTCAAAGCGCAGGATGGTTATCACAGTCATAATGCCCGTATGATGGAGTTGCAATTGGATGACGAATATATCGTTGATGGTGAACTCTATCATTCCGCCGGTTCTGACGGACCGCTGCGCATTACGGCAACTCGGCCTGTCTCATTTTTAGTACTTTAGGCTGGGATGACAATGACACCCTTTGCATCCGTTTCAAACGAATCACCACCCGAAGCATTGCTTGCTGTCGTCGCCGGGTACAGTACACGCAGCGTATCACCGGATTTTCAGGTGCTTGTTCAGGCTTTGCTTGAGCACTATAAAACGGCCGCCGATGCAGTGATTCTGTATGGCTCATGTCTGCGGTCCGGAGAACTGGATGAAGGTATTGGCGATCTGTATGTGTTGGTTAGTGATTACCGCAGCGCATATACCCGGCGCTATTTGGGTATCCTGAATGCCTGGTTGGCGCCGAATGTGTTTTATATTGAAGTACCGCATCAGGGGAGGGTGTTGCGTGCCAAATATGCGGTCATATCCACGTCGGATTTTGAAAAGGGCGCGCGTTACTGGTTTCACTCGTATATCTGGGCGCGATTCGCGCAACCTTCCCGTTTGTTATTTGCGCGTGATCAGACAAGCCGGGAAAGGGTATATCGTGCGCTGGCCCATTCAGTGATGACGTTTCTGACATCGGGCGGTAAGGCGCTGGAGAATGCTGTTTTCACAGTTGATGATATCTGGACGCGGTGTTTGATGCTCAGCTATGCGGCAGAATTGCGTCCTGAAAGTGAAACACGCGCACGGCATCTGGCTGAATATAACCATGCCGATTTTGCGCAACTGATGTATGCGGCTTATCCTGCATTGAATGCCATTTTCACCCGGCAGTCCGATAATGAAACCTATTTATGCCACAACCGTACCGTAACGCGCCGTCTGGCTTTATGGCATTGGCGTCTCAGGCGCTGGCAGGGTCTTGTGCTTTCGATTCTGCGCTTGATCAAGGCTTCGTTGACTTTCCGGGACAGTCTGGAATATGCGGCCTGGAAGATAGAACGGCATACGGGTATCCGTATTGAAATCACACCGGCGGCACGCCGCTTTCCGATTATCTGGGGGATAAAGGCCCTGTGGTATTTGCTGCGCCGCCGTACCACGCGGTGATTCGATTGTTAAATCGCGTATTATTCAATTCAACAACAATAATGGAGTGAACTGTGAACAGAACATACTTATTTTCTGCATTGATATTACTGCTGGTGCTCGGCGCATGTTCCACCTTGTATTATGAAGGTCTTGAAAAAATAGGCATTCCTAAGCGGGATGTTATGGTGCATCGTGTGGAAAAGGCGCGGGACACACAGGAAGAAACTAAGGAACAATTCAAATCGGCACTGGCGCAGTTCACCGCCGTTACCAATTTTCGCGGTGGTGATCTCGAAGCTGTTTACACCAAATTGAACGACGCGTATGAAGGCAGCGTCCGTAAAGCGGAAGAGGTTCGCAGCCGTATCGAAGATATTGAAGATGTATCCCAGGCATTATTTGCAGAATGGGAACAGGAAATTACCCAGTATAGTAATGCCAGTTTTAAGCGCAGCAGTCAGGATAAATTGAATGCGACAAAAAAGCATTATCATCAGCTGGTAACTTCGATGAAAAATGCTGAAGCCAAAATCGCACCGATATTGACCGTTTTCAAAGATCAGGTCATGTTTCTGAAGCATAATCTGAATGCACAGGCGATTACTTCCCTGAAAGGCGAGCTGGGTAACATCGAATCCGATGTTGCCGTTTTGATCACTTCCATGGAAAAATCAATCAATGAGGCCAATGCCTTTATTAAATCCATGGAGAAAAACTGATCCCACGGTTCTTTTGAACCGCCTTTGTGTTTTTGTATTCAGTTGTTATTCATCTTGACCGGCCTACAATCCAATCATCGTTATTGGAGTACAATTCAGGAGAAATAACATGGATACGAAAAAAGTTTTGACGTTGTTTGCCATGATCGTCATGCTTTTTCTTGGCGGGTGTGTGGCAACACCTTACTATGGCAGCACCGGCTATTATGGCGGCGGTTATTACAGTAGTTCGGCGGGATATTATGGCAGAACAGGATACTACGGATATGGTTATCAACCTTCAATTCGCAGCAGTATAATTTTCTCCGGCGGACAAAGGCATCACCACGGCGGACATAATCATTTTCATGGCGGGCACAAACATTCCCATGGCGGACACGGGCATGCCGGACGGGGACATCATGGTGGCGGTGGTGCACATGGCCATTTTGGCGGTGGACGCAGAGGCGGACATGGCGGAGGGCACCGTCATTGAAAAATCAGGACAGGTGTCAGATAAGTAAAATAGAGAGCGGCGGGATGCATAAAATGTATCCCGCCGTAATGCTAAAAAATCTTGCATACAATCATTCCAAAAGCGCTATTACCTATCTTTAAACAGCTTCAAGAATCAAATTCTTGCCATTCTTTTTGGCGCGATACAATGCTTCATCGGCGCGCTTGAAAACATCTTCCTGCGTTTCATCCGGGTTGCACTCGGCAATACCTGCGCTAAACGTAATGAGTACTCTGTTGTTCTGATAAAGAAAAAAACGTTTCATCAAGTTGCGTCTTATCCTGGATAGTATCTCGACGGCATCAGTGAGTTTTGTATTGGGTAATAATACTATAAATTCTTCACCGCCATACCGTGCCACGATATCATCAGTCCGTGTTGTGGCTTTTATGGAGTCAATCAGAAATACGATGGCCTCATCACCTGCCTGGTGACCATGGGTATCGTTGAGTTTTTTGAAGTTATCGATATCCAGCAAAGCATAACACAAAGGTTGCTGTTGCCGTTTTGTGCGCGAGATTTCGCGTTCAAATGCAAGATCCAGGCCACGGCGATTCAAAACCCCGGTTAAATGATCTTCGTGAATTTTTTCACTGATATGCTGCAATTCTGCTTCAAGCTGATTAATTTTTGTCTGTGCAGCTTCTACTTCCGCACGGGCGGCGATGAAGTCGGTACGGTAATGTTGCGTTTTTTCCTGCATTTTTCGGGTTTCGCTCATAATTTCCACGAGTAATCGATTAAACACTTCCAAGTCGTCGGCATGTTTGATCTGATTGGCGCAATCTATGATCTTGTCGCTAAATTCCCCTGTTTCTTCAGATAAATCTTCAATATTGCTGATAAGACTGGCGATCATTTTTATCAGCGTTTCCCTGGAATCACTCAGACTGCGTTTAATGATGCTTTGCCTTTGAGTGATTTCTTCCAGTTGGTATTCGGCTTGAGCAATTGACCGCTGACTTAAAGGTCGGGATATGGTTTCCTGCAATTTTGCAATCTGGTTTCTAACCCATTCATCTTCAATCAATAATTCTCGGGCACTGTTGATAAGCTTATGGAGCAGACGAAGCAGACCATGTTGCAACTTTGCGCCATCTTCGATGCTGCAATCAAATTTTTCCAGGTACTGCGAGTAATGATTAATAAATTGTTCCATTTCCTCGCTATTCTGAATATGGCGGATTGTCTGCGCCAGATCATTGGTTTCTTTGGTAAACGCCGGATTGGTAAGCGGAATGGTTGCGACATGTTCCAGAATATGCGCCAGCAGCTCCGGCAACTGATTGGTATAATGAGTTTGCAGAACAGGATCCCGTACTAACCGCGCCTGACCGGATTCTGTTTTCTGTGCAATGGAACCGGCAGCAGGTGTAGGCTGATTTGTATTTTCCGACTTCAATACATCAATTTTTTCACTTGTATCTGCTACCGATACTTTCCAGGACTCAATCAATGCATGGATTTTTTCATGCAGTTGGCTGGGGTCACTACGCTGCATTAAAATGTGCTGCAGGTCTTCTCGTTTTTTGGCTATTGTAAGTTTGCCGTGATTGGTTTCCAGTTGTTTTAAGAGCAATTCAATTGTTTTGTTCCAAGAGGGAGCAGTGCCTTGCGCTTCTTTCTTGATTGAAAATGTCGCGGGTGTTTTTACGGGAATAATCTTGCTCAGCAAAGTTAATTTATATTTTTCCCAATCGTTATCCCGAATGGCTCGCGTCAGCGTATTGGAGAAATTGATCAATTCATGATTGGCCCGGGGAATTTCGGTGGCAAGCTCAGAAAGCAGGTGTTTGGTATTTGTGTTCATTTGATCATGAACATTTCCGGCTATCTGATCGTATATTTTCTGGTAATTGTCAGGTGTCGGCGGGATTTTCAGTGTGGCCAAACGTTGTAGGGCTTCACGCGCTATTGCTGAAGGAGAGGAATCATTCAATTTACTCATCATTATTTTCTGCCTTGTTCTTGACTCGATTGAATATCGATACGATGACAACTTGGGATAGTTTAAATTTTAATGACATATTTTCATGTCTCAAGCTTAAAACAAGTCTGGAAAATAACCTCATTTTTATAACAAGTTATTTCCTGTACTCCATAGGTATTCAATAATTCAATAGCACTGTTTAATTCAGTCTGATAAGGTTTTCAGTCGGATACCGTAGGTTTTGGATAAGCTATTACACAACCCGACGATAAAAATACAAATCGCCCGGCTGGGTTCCGAAATGAACAGGTATGTGTGATATGCTGGTCGTGTGGCATTTTTCCAGGCCTGGATCAGGCCGTTTGATTTAGAACAGTCTTCGTGTATCCTGTACCGGAAAAATAACGCATTCCTTTGTTTCTTTGAACTTCGCCGAGTATGTTTAATCAATCTTCGCGGGAAATCGTTTCGACAGTACATACACATGGGTTACCGCCTGTGCATGAACCAAAACCATGGTATAAATCGCGCAGACTGATTGTTTTCAGCGTTACGTTTATGATTTGTGCGTTGCTGGCGCTGAGTTATGTGTTTATCCGGCCGGCAGTATATCTGAGTTACGCTACACTATTAACAGTCGCCAAAACGGCAATTGATTTGCCGAGTGGCGATGCGGATATTCAGCATGTCGCTATCCAGAAGCAGATTCTGTTGGGATCGGAGCTGCTTGCTGAGACTTCCGTGCGATTAAAGTCGGGCATCCGTTCCGGTGTTTCCATAGACATGAGTTCGGGCGATATTCGTCAAATGCTCGATGTCAGAGCCGTTGCGGAAACGAATTTGGTTGAAATGGTCGCCGAAGGACCGGATCCAGAAATATTGCCCGTGCTGATCAATACCTGGATCGATGTTTATCTCGACGCCAGAGCTCGGGAAGTGTCGCGCCTGATGGGTGATACCACTCAGATTCTGCACACTGAGCTCCGGAATTTGTCAGCCAAAATCAGTGCCAAGCGGACAGAACTCGAGCAGTTTAGAAGAAATAATGATATTTCATCTATCGAACGGGAAGAAAACGATGCCTTGGCGCGCCTGAAAGGCTTGAACGAATCACTCAATACCGCTAGCAAAGAGGAAGTCAAGGCAAAAGCCCGGCTGGATGCGATCAATACAGCAATCGTGCGCGGACAGGCGGTGGTGCCGCAGGAAGATACGCGGACGCTCAGCCTGCTTGAAAGCCGGGCGCAGGCGTTGCGTGAAGAGCTGAATGATCTGAATCGGCGCTATACGCAGGAATTTCTCAACTTATCGCCCACACTAAGAGTGATTCCGGAGCAACTGGCATTACTGGAGGACGAGATCAAGCGTATGCGGCAACAAGGTCAGACAGTCGTGCGGTCCGATGCCGAGCAGGAATATGCCGCGGCACAGCAGGCAGCCCGTGAAATACGTCGACAGCTCGACGCGCACAAAGAAAAGGCATCAGAATTTTCATCACGGTTTGCCGAGCATGAGGCATTGCGGAACGATCTGGAAGGACTGGAATCGCTCCATCGGGAAACACAGGAAAGGCTATTTCAAATTGAAGCTCGATATTCCGGGAAATACCCGCAGGTTGATATCATCGAACGCGCTTTTTTCCCCGGCTCACCCGTGGGTCCGAATTATTCGCGCGACGCTTTGATTGCTGTTGCAGGTTCAATCCTGTTCGGCTTGTTCTGTGTCTGGTTAAGCGAATTCCTGACCCGTAAAGAGCAGCCCGAACCAACAGCCAACTTCCCGGGTATTCCACCCTATGTGCAGGATTTTTTACCCACTGCGCATAGCAGTGCATTATCGCCTGTCAATACATTGCCGCATCAGAATCCCGTTTTGGACAGTCCGTTGCGTCGTGAACTGCCGGTTGAGCAGATCGGTGCCCTGTTCAGTAATGCCGGCAACAGAGAGAGATTACTAATCGCACTATTGTTGAGTGGTCCGTCTCTGGAAGAAATTGCCGCCATCAACAAAGACGATATCGATACCGTGAACGGAAAACTGCTTATCCACGGAATATCCCCCAGAACCATACCACTCAACCCGCCATTACAATCTCTGTTGACCAATCCGGCCTGCCAGTTGGTCAATCCATCGGGAAAATCCTTATCCGTTGAGGATCTGGGCGCTTTACTTGCCTGTGCCGTCAGCGACGCCGGATTTTCTGATGCTGACGCAATTACCGCCGATACATTGCGCCAGACTTATATCATTTATCTGGTGAAACAGGGCATCCGCCTCGCTGAACTCGAAATCATCATAGGATATCTGCCGCCGACCGAACTTTCAGCATATAGCATTTATACACCTTCAGGTCAGAAACGCGCCTTTAAAGATATTAATCTGCTTTACCCAGGATTACTGGATATTTAAATCAAAACAGTCATTTGAACGCTTGCATGATTGCATTACTGTGCGTGCGGTTAAAGGTACGGTAACCATTCTTCTGCCAATAATTATTCCGAAATTGCATTGATATGCCGATACCTTTGTGTGTATGGACAGCAATTCGTGGATGGAATACCTGCCTGGAATCCTGCCGGACTTAATGTATTGATGCACTGATATCTCAATAATCCAGTGCTGCAAACTGTGCATCCCTTATACGTCAGGGAAAACAACAAAAAATAAACCGGTAGTATCAGCTTTTGAGCCTGTGGCTATGGATAATTGAATCAGGTTTTTAAAAGGAGAAATGATGTACACGTCACGTATTTTTGCAATCGCTGATGACAATATTGGCGGATGTATTGTTGTGATAATGCAGATGGAAAATCAAAATAAAAGGCTGCGGAAAAAATGGAACAACTGACAGACCTGAAAGCAATATTACATTCCAAGCGTGCCAATATTTACTATCTCGAAAAATGCCGCGTTATGCAGAAAGACGGGCGAGTGCTTTATCTGACGGAAGACAAAGATGAGAATCGCTATTGGAATATACCGATAGCCAACACCACGGTTATTCTGCTCGGAACAGGTACATCAATCACCCAAGCCGCCGTGCGCATGTTGGCCTCGGCGGGCGTGCTGATCGGTTTTAGCGGGGGCGGCGGCACGCCTTTGCTGGCGGGGACTGAAATTGAGTGGCTTACACCACAAAGCGAGTACCGCCCCACAGAATATGTTCAAGGATGGCTATCGTTCTGGTTCGATGAAGTGCAGCGCTTGAAAGTCGCCAGGCGTTTCCAGTTGCTGCGCATCGAATATCTGCAAAAGGTTTGGACCAAAGATAGGGATTTGAAAAATGAAGGTTTCTTTATCGACGACCGCGATATTCAGCAAGCATTCTCAGGCTATTCAAGCAAGATAGAGCAAGCCGGTAACGTAACAGAATTATTACTGATCGAAGCGCAACTCACTAAAAACCTCTATAAATCCGCTATCAGCCGAACCGGACAAAAAGATTTTGTCCGTGATTACAACAGCACCGACAGTGCGAATGCCTTTCTGAATCACGGCAATTACCTGGCCTATGGCCTTGCCGCAAGCACACTCTGGGTGTTGGGGATACCGCATGGCTTCGCCGTCATGCACGGCAAAACCCGCCGTGGTGCATTGGTGTTCGACGTAGCGGATCTTGTCAAGGATGCATTAATCCTGCCGTGGGCGTTTATCTGCGCCAAGGAAAAAACATCCGAACAGGAATTCCGCCAGCAGATCCTGCAAAAATTTACCGAACATAAGGCATTGGATTTTATGTTTGATACCGTCAAACAAATCAGCCTGCAGGGTGGCCTGCCATGATGGTCACTTTTGTATCTGAATGCGAGAAAAAAGCGCTCAACAGAACCCGGCGCGTACTCGACGCCTTCGCCAACCGTATCGGCAGCCGAACCTGGCAGACGGTGATCACGGAAGAAGGATTGATCGCCGTCAAAATCCTGCTACGTAAAACGGCGACGAAAAATACCGCCGTGGCCTGTCATTGGATACGCTCCAGGAGCCGGAGCGAGTTGGTTTGGATTGTGGGGAATCGCAGGCGATTCAATGCACAAGGGATTGTTCCCGTGAATTCCACGGCCAAAAACCTGCTTAACAGTCAATGGGAAAATAACTGGACTTATTTACCCGCTATCAAGGCGTCGGTAGCCGTCTCTGCTTTGTTGCATGATTGGGGGAAGGCAACAGCTTTGTTTCAAGCCAAACTCAAATCCGGAACTGTTAAAGGTGATCCTTTACGTCATGAATGGATTTCATGCTTGTTATTAAATGCTTTGGTTCGACATGCGGGTGATAGCGATGAAGCTTGGTTAAGCTTATTGCAGTCGGGTGAATTGGATGAGCAAGCTTTAAAAACAATTGTCATGCAGAGTGCTACCAAACCCTTGGCGGATTTGCCACCGATGGCACAAATGGTTGCTTGGCTGGTGATTTCGCATCACCGTTTGCCGCAGCTTTTGGACAGAACGGAACGTAACTTGCGCCAAGGCGAAGAAAAAAACACATTAAGCGCTTTGATGAAAAGTATCGCAGCAGTGTGGGGCTATCAAAACAAATTCGATGGAACGGAGTATAAAAGCCGCGTAGCCGATTGTTTTGAATTTCCCGATGGCTTGCTTTCTCAGTCTGTAGCGTGGCTTAAGCAATTGAAAAAATGGTCAACCCGTTTATTGCAGGCACAGCCGCAAATTCAGCAGTTACTCGACAATGGCGGCTACCGGTTGCTATTGCATCATGCGCGCTTGTGCCTGATGCTGGGCGATCATTATTACTCTTCTTGCCCGGCGGATAATGCTTGGCAAAGTTCTGTAACATTGTTCGCCAATACCGATGAAAAACGTAATTACAAACAAAAACTCGACGAACATCTGGTAGGTGTCTGTGAACACGCGCTGAAAATCAGTCAGACTCTGTCGCGTTTTTCATTGGAAATGGAATCCGCCTACGATATTAAAGCCCTAAAACAAAAAAGCCCTGCCGGGTTTGAATGGCAGGATAAAGCTGTTGAGAATATCAAGCAGTTCAAGATTCAACACGAAGCTTTGCAGGAGCAAGGCTATGGCTGGTTTATTGTGAACATGGCCAGCACCGGATGTGGTAAAACCATTGCCAATGCCAAGATCATGCGTGCCTTGTCCGATACTGGTGAAAGCTTGCGTTACATTCTGGCCTTAGGATTGCGTACATTGACATTGCAAACTGGTAACGAATATCGGGGTCGAATTGGGTTAAAAAACGACGAATTGGCCGTTCTGATCGGATCGGCAGCGATCAAAGAATTGCACGAACAAGCGCAAAGGGAGCAGGATGAAAAACCGGTTTTCGAGGAACTGGGTGCGGAATCGTTGGAACAATTGTTAGAAGAGGATTTGGATTGTGGCGGCGCACCCACCGCGGCATTTCTCGACGTGCTGTTTCCTAAACATCAGCCGAAACGTGCTGAAAAACATAAAGCGTTTTTATATAAACCGGTATTGGTTTGCACTATCGACCATATCATCGCTGCCACCGAGACTTTGCGTGGAGGGAAGTATATTCTGCCTTGCCTGCGGTTGTTGTCATCGGATTTAGTGATTGATGAGGTTGATGATTTTGACGGCGCCGATTTAGTCGCCATCGGTCGTTTAATTCATCTTGCCGGTATGCTCGGACGGAAAGTTATGATCTCATCGGCCACTATTCCCCCAGCATTGGCGGAAGGTTTTTTTAATGCCTATCAGGCTGGATGGCAGGTGCACGTTCATTTCAAGCAAGCAAGTCCCGTAATTGCTTGTGGATGGGTTGATGAATTCACTACCCGTGTGGAACGAGTCGATCAGAGTGATCCAGAGAAGCGTTGCAGCCAGTATCAGAGCCTGCACCGGCAATTTATCGATAAACGGGTAGCCAATTTGCAGCAACAAGTGGTTAAGCGCAAAGCTTTTATCGTACGTTGCGACGACTTGCTTGTGGAAAAAAATGATGAGTTGTCCCGGCAACAGCGCCATTTTGAAAAAATCCACCAGACTATTTATCACCTTCATGGCAGTCACCATACGATTGATGCGAGAACCGGTAAAAAGGTGTCTTTTGGCGTCATCCGCACAGCGAATATCTCACCTTGTGTGGCGCTAACCCAATTTTTACTGCAAGCCGAATGGGAAGCAGGTTGCGCACCCAGAATCATGGCTTATCACAGCCGACAGGTTTTGCTTTTGCGTCATGAACAGGAAAAGCACTTGGATAAGGTATTAAAGCGCAAGGAGAAATCCGGAGAAATACCGGAAGGATTGAAGGATCCACTTATCCGGTATCACCTTGATAATACACATGCCGAGCATGTCATGTTTATCTTGGTAGCTACACCGGTCGAAGAAGTTGGACGGGACCACGATTTCGATTGGGCAATCATCGAACCATCGTCATTCCGCTCCATCATTCAATTAGCCGGGCGCGTGCGGCGGCACCGGCAAGGCGGCGTCGAGCAAGCCAATATCGCTGTGATGCAATATAACCTGAGGGCACTACGCCAGGATGACAAACCGGCTTATTGCCACCCCGGTTACGAAACGGCGAAAACGTTACGGCTGACTACGCCCGATCTTTGCCAGTTAGTCGATGAAACTGTTTTAAACCATGTGGTCAATGCCGTTCCTCGCATCCAGCAACCGGAATCCATGCAACCCAAACAGCGTCTGGCCGATCTGGAGCACCAGGCGATGCATCTGGTATTAACGCGATATGACCAGAAAGGCCCGCAATGCTTGCAAGCGTGGCTTAGCGAATGCTGGTGGTTAACTGCGGTACCGCAACAACTGAACCGGTTTCGTGAGAGCGAACCGGACATGAATTTGTATCTGGTTTGGCGAGACGGGAAAGCGGTGTTGTGTGAAAAGGACGAACGCGGCGAATTCATTTCTCGTCAATCAAGTAATAACATTGCCAGAGCCGATGCAATGACGGAAACAATGCTCGGCAGATTGTGGCTGGAAAGAGATTACCGGCAAGCATTGCTTGAACAAATTGATACCGAAAATCAATTCGATAATGACATTGAGCAGTTAATCACAAAAAAATCGGAGCGCTACGGAGAAATTACGTTTCCCAAACGTGATAGCAACGATCGAAAGTGGTTTTATTCGGATCAACTGGGTTTGTTTCAATTGTAAGAAGTACAACACAATTACACAGGAATCTTTTTATGAATCAAAATATTAAATCCTTTCTTGAAGAACGAAAGGCGAACTGGTTGAAAGCGCGAGTAAAAATATCAATGAGTGATGAAGAGCAAGGAAGTTTTATTGCGCAAGCAAATGAGAAATTTTCTCTGACTACTTGGCTGCCGGATGCAGCCAAACGTGCTGTTTGGTTATCGATAGTCAGTCATCCGGGAAAATTTAGTCATCCAAGCGCAAAAACAACTTCAATTATCGCAATAGGTAAACCAGGATACGACGGCTATTTGCGAAGTGGTAATGTCGAATATGAGCTTGATGTGTTCGGTAACGCGGCGGCAATGGACGTATACAAATTTCTCACTTTACCAATGGGAGATGGACAAACAGTTTTACAACACCTTGAACGCGATAGCGCAGAGATCCAAGTTTTATTGTCTGTATCAACTGCCAGCTATGAAAATTTGAAAGAAGGCTTTATTGCAGTTAAACAAATAGATAATGAAAACAAAACTGATCAATTGGTCAAACAGGTCTATTTTCCAGTTGACGAAAAGTATCACTTGCTTTCTTTGCTAACACCATCCGGTTTGTTAACAAAATTGAAAGCGCGGATTGATGTTATGCGCTTTTCCGAAGTAACCCAGCAAGCCAGAGAATTTCGCAAGAAAAATGAGTATCACGAACATGGTTATGACGATTTGCTGGAGCTGACCGTTACGGCGTATGGTGGCACTAAACCGCAAAACATCAGCGTTCTCAATAATCAAAATGCCGGATTGGCCTATTTACTGGCAAGCATTCCGCCTACATTGCATCAACGCCAGATTCGATTCCCCACAACCAACTTTTTCAGGAATAGTTTGCGGCTGCGGCAGTTCCAGGAAAGCTTCCAGACTCTGGATCGTCTCATCAAAAGCGGTATCAATAACAAACCGATTCGAGACGGCATTCACAACATGCTTAAATTTTTGATTGATCAGGTTATGCAACGGGCTTTCCAGATTCGGACGGCCGGTTCAGGTTGGTCGGAGGCGGAGCATTACCGGAATTTACCGCTTGCTCAGCGCATATGGCTAGATGATGCCAAGCTGGAACAGCGGCAGAATCAAGACGATTGGTTGAAGGAAGTTGCGGCAGCTTTTGCCAAATGGCTATTGGATAGCTATGAGTATCTGCACAAAGACACTCAAGTGAAATTGAGTGATGACGAGTTGCTTGAAGTGAAAAAACTCGTAATGGAAGCACTGGATAGCGACAAGGAGTTTTTCAAATGACCATGAGGCGTTTTTTATTAATCCCGCACCTTAAAATCCATAACGCCAATGCCATGAGCAGCCCGTATACCATTGGCTTTCCGGCAGTGACAGCGTGGTTAGGAGCGGTGCATGCCTTGCAGCGACATCTTCACCGGGAAGGCTTGAATGAGATTGAGTTGATCGGTGCCGCAGTGAGTTGCCATCGATTCGATTTGCAAACTTACAAAGGGGTAGGTGATTTCGTACATTCGATTATTGGCACGGCTAATCCATTGGATAAAGACGGCAGTCGCCCGGCTTTCGTCGAAGAAGCGCGTTGTCATCTGGAAGTTTCTTTGTTGGTCGAATTTCGCGGACTGGATAGTGATGATCATGATTGTTTTAAGAACCTAATAAATATACAACTGCATCGTATGAAATGGGCCAGCGGCGATGTATTGACCGTCAAACCGGTTGAAGTCCTGCCGGTGGATGAAGATAACGAGTGCGAAATAAAGAAAGTGCTCAATCGCTTGATGCTGGGGCATGTGCTGATTGAACGCCGCGATTTGATGCGGAAAACTATGCAGGAAGAAAACAAAGATGCTCTGGATGCATTACTCGATCATCTAAAAGTGATGCATCGCAGTACTCAAGACGAGAACGACAAAGTCACCTGGAGCAGTCAACGCAAAATACCGGGTTGGCTAGTACCAATTGCCGTCGGCTTTCAAGGTATTTCCGAACTCGGCATAGCCAAAAATCAACGTGACCGAGATACACCCCATCGCTTTGCCGAAAGCGTAATCACATTGGGTGAATTCAAGATGCCTTATCGCGTTACCAAACTGGACGACATGCTTTGGCAATACCGTGTTGTACCTGAACAAAATTTGTATCTTTGCCAAACCTTATCATCAACCTATGGAGACTGAACATGGCTGTTAAAAACGACGCAACTGTATTGGCTTTTGAAAAGAAACTGGTATCTTCGGATGGCTATCTGTATGGCACAACATGGAATGAACGCCATCAGAAGGATAAAGCGATTGCATTGAGGCTAAATGAAAAATCCGTGCGCGGTACGATTTCCAATCGATTAAAGCCAGCACTGCAAAGTGATCCATTAAAATTGAATGCAGAAGTGGAAAAACCTAATTTGCAAACCGTTGATGCCTGTGCTTTGGGTGAAAATCAAGACACCTTGAAGCTTCATTTCACGCTAAAAATTCTTGCTGGAGTAGAAAAACCTTCAGCCAGTAACGGCCCTAAGTTCAACGAATCCTATCCGAAAGTTGCGCAAACCTACATTGAGCATGAAGGTTTTAAAGAATTATCCAGGCGTTATGCCACTAACATTGCTAATGGACGGTATTTATGGCGAAATCGGGTAGGCGCGGAAAAAATCGAAGTGATTGTCGATACTGGAGACGATCAGACATTCACCTTTAACGCCAAAGATTTTGCGTTAAATCGCTTCGATTCAAATAATCCCGATTTACAGGTACTCGCAAATAAAATTGCTGAAGCATTATGCGGTCGCTTGCCTTATTTGCTCATCAGCATCGAGGCTTTTGCATTGGTGGGAAAAGCGCAGGAAGTTTATCCCAGCGAAGAACTGGTATTAGACAAGGGCAAGGGTAACAAAAGCAAAATCCTGTATGAAGTTAATGGCGTAGCGGCAATGCATTCACAGAAAATAGGCAATGCTTTGCGTACAATCGATACCTGGTATCCCGGTCATGACAATTTGGAAATCGGTATTGGGCCAATCGCGATTGAACCTTACGGAGCAGTGACAAACCTTGGAAAAGCTTTCCGAACGCCTAAAGATAAAGCTGATTTCTATACTTTATTCGACAGCTTCGCATTGGGTGAATCGCTTGCCGATAAAATTCAGCAGCATTACGTCATGGCTGTCCTGGTACGCGGCGGGGTTTTTGGCCAGAGTGGCAAGGAATAGATCATGAGGTGCTATCAGGAAATTACTTTGATTCCCAATGCAGATATCAATCGGCATTTCCTCTGGTCCAAAACCTTCCAGCAAATCCACCTTGGGCTGGTCGAAATACAGGATGGGCAAAAGCGCGTGCCGATTGGCCTATCGTTTCCCGAATACACGATGGGTGAGAAATTCGGTGTCTTAGGTAGCAAGCTTCGTTTGTTTGCTGCGGACGAAGCTGCATTGACACGGTTTGATGTCACCAGACGATTAAGTCGCCTGAGCGATTACGTGCATTGCACCGGTATCCGCTCGGTGCCAAGTACAGTCAAAGGTTATGCGGTTTATCAGCGTGAACAACCCAAAACCGGCAGAGAGCGTTTGGCGCGGCGTTATGCCAGGCGGCACAACCTGGATTACGAAACTGCGTTCAATGGCAAGGTTGAATTGAGCGCAAAGTATGATAATGCAGCCGAGTGTGAAAGATTGTTGATGAGCTACAGTGCAATGCCACATAAAATCATCACTACACCGTTTATCCGGCTGAAAAGTTTGAGTAACGGTAATACATTTTGCTTGTGGATTAAGAAAACAGATGTTGAAAATTATAATGACGGAACTTTTACGACTTATGGCCTGAGTTCCACGGCAACCGTGCCTGAATTTTAGGTCATTACCGTATCTGCTGCCGGATTCTCGGAAATATTGATTTAAAACAATCACGAATAATCTGTAGCAGACTACTGCAATATGGCGGTTTTGTAACGATATGTGAGGCATGGCTATGGCAAAAATCGGCATCCCCCATTCGGTTGCCAGAAGAACTGATGAAAGCGGCAGAGTTGACAGAACTAACCGTTTTCATTACAGCACCGCCGAACAGATAGAGTTTTGGAGCTTGGACGTTCTTTGGTTGTTATGTTTGATTCTGATGTGATGTTATCCGTCAAGTCGGGGTTTTCAAGAACAAAGGTGGAACCTATTTATGGTATTCCGGTCGACCCAGACGAAGTTTTTGGAACGCTTGAGAATGACCGGAAAAACGAGACGCTGTCCGGGTATGTTACATCCGCAGCGACCCACTATAAGGCTTTATCAAAACATCCGGGGTATCTGGAGCGATCGAGCAGCAAGGCAACATCACAACCGGTCGGTTTCAGAGCAGCCAGTTTATCTTCCTGAATGAAGTGCTATTTAAAAAAAGAAAAACAACTCTGGTTGCTTGTGGGCGGCAACAGTGCCGGAATAACCACGTTTTATCAGCTTGATCCGCTTGGTATATCTTTTGTAAATACGGATATACTGGCGAAACAATTGCATCCTGATCACCCCGATCAATTAGCTATAAAGCGGCTAAAATTGCCGAGACATTCGTTTGCGGCTTTTACAGGGTGGGCGTACATTCATCGATTTTGTTGTCAATGTAAAAGCGCTGGATTATGAAATTGGCTTGTTTTTATTTACCTTGAACAGACACAACTCAATCTCGTGTGCATTGTGCAGCGGATGAGCGAAAGCAACTACGCTGTGCCGGATGAAAAAGTTAAACACAGAGCATTGCAATTGGTTGGACAGATTTTGTCATTATGTGATCAAGCCACATCCTGGACAACTCTTGGGCAGATAGTCCGTTTCAGCAAATAGCAGTGATACGCAACGGATATCTTGAGTTAAAACGAGTATCTATTCCAACATGGTGTGAGGAGTTACTGTCTGATTGTCTGTGATTTTTATACCTATTTTTCTCCACTCTTTAATAATAAACAAAAAATCAATCGCTTGCTAATTCATGAAAAATTATTGGGTATTTTGCTCATTTCACATTAAACGACTGTTGTTTATAGTTTTTTGAATGTTATACTTCAGGTTCGCTGCCGCACAGGCAGCTTAGAAAAAAAATTCCGTCATCTTTTTCCTCCTAAATAAGTTCGCTGCCGCACAGGCAGCTTAGAAAAGCGACAAATAATTTTCAGGAATCTATAACACGTTCGCTGCCGCACAGGCAGCTTAGAAAATCGATAAATCGGTATACCTGACCGCTACCACGTTCGCTGCCGCACAGGCAGCTTAGAAAGGCACACACATGATTTTACGCTCGACGTGGGCGTTCGCTGCCGCACAGGCAGCTTAGAAAAGCTGATTGGACTTGCCATAAATCAGCGGCATGTTCGCTGCCGCACAGGCAGCTTAGAAAGATAAAATTTTAGGGCGTTTGAGAGGGTTTGGGTTCGCTGCCGCACAGGCAGCTTAGAAAGTTAGTTAAATTGTCTGTAATCAAGCGGTTACCGTTCGCTGCCGCACAGGCAGCTTAGAAAATTAGCGATAACACCAGCACGCCAATCAGCAGGTTCGCTGCCGCACAGGCAGCTTAGAAATCCATCTCTAGTCCAAATTTCAGGAAATCCAAGTTCGCTGCCGCACAGGCAGCTTAGAAAATTATGACAAACCCCGCTCATATTTGTAATTTGTTCGCTGCCGCACAGGCAGCTTAGAAATGACGCAGCGCTGTATATCATGTATAACACAAGTTCGCTGCCGCACAGGCAGCTTAGAAACGAGCAAAATCTGGACCGTGGCGCGTCGTTACGTTCGCTGCCGCACAGGCAGCTTAGAAATAAATCGCTATAGTCACTATATCCACTATAGCGTTCGCTGCCGCACAGGCAGCTTAGAAATTATAAAGAAAGGAATTTTGAGTGTGTTACTCGTTCGCTGCCGCACAGGCAGCTTAGAAAGTGTGAAATCTTGAGGATCGAACCGCATTGACGTTCGCTGCCGCACAGGCAGCTTAGAAATTAAAGCTTTTATTTATGCGGTTCTATTATTTGTTCGCTGCCGCACAGGCAGCTTAGAAAGGTTTAAGCGCCGGATCGCTATCTACGATGCGGTTCGCTGCCGCACAGGCAGCTTAGAAACCTCCACATCCGCTGCACGCAGTACATTAGTTAGTTCGCTGCCGCACAGGCAGCTTAGAAACTGAATACACACCTCCTGCAATAGCAGAAGTGGTTCGCTGCCGCACAGGCAGCTTAGAAAGGTACAATGCAATATGTTACTAACAATGGCAGGTTCGCTGCCGCACAGGCAGCTTAGAAATAAATTAAGTGCGGATACATGACTTAGCGCTTGTTCGCTGCCGCACAGGCAGCTTAGAAATTACAGAATTTCAGTATCTAAGCAGAACTGATGTTCGCTGCCGCACAGGCAGCTTAGAAAGTTGCTAAACATAATTTCTCTCCTTAATTACTGTTCGCTGCCGCACAGGCAGCTTAGAAATTTTTAAACAGTGCCTTAGTTGCTGTGTAGTTGTTCGCTGCCGCACAGGCAGCTTAGAAAACTTGAACATGTGAATTCAAGTGACTATTTACGTTCGCTGCCGCACAGGCAGCTTAGAAATGCTGTTTATATCGTCAATACCGCCAACCACCGTTCGCTGCCGCACAGGCAGCTTAGAAAACGAATTCCTGACTATCCACAAGAAAAGACCAGTTCGCTGCCGCACAGGCAGCTTAGAAACATCTCCAAGCCACCTGCCTATAATCCACCATTGTTCGCTGCCGCACAGGCAGCTTAGAAAAGCCCCTGCTCACGAGGCGCGGTTACAACGTTGTTCGCTGCCGCACAGGCAGCTTAGAAAGTACCAACTGCACGGTAATCCGGTTTAAGCGCGTTCGCTGCCGCACAGGCAGCTTAGAAAAAAGAGAAGTCGCAAGCATTGCTGGAGGGGTAGTTCGCTGCCGCACAGGCAGCTTAGAAAGCAATGGTTACACCACGAGCAGCGGCATATGTGTTCGCTGCCGCACAGGCAGCTTAGAAAAAGTGTTGAAAAAATAAATTATAATAAAAAACGTTCGCTGCCGCACAGGCAGCTTAGAAATTTAATAACCGACGCCCCTTTGGAACAATATAGTTCGCTGCCGCACAGGCAGCTTAGAAATAGAATCGTCAGCGATACCTACATCGCCTGTTGTTCGCTGCCGCACAGGCAGCTTAGAAATAAAATATAGGCAAACATAATACCCACATCGCGTTCGCTGCCGCACAGGCAGCTTAGAAAGCGGAGTAAGGACCGCGTTTCATGATAATTCCGTTCGCTGCCGCACAGGCAGCTTAGAAATTTAATTTTAGACCAGGATTTAAGCGGCTTAAGTTCGCTGCCGCACAGGCAGCTTAGAAAAAGTAGACCAGAACGGCAAGATGGAATTTATGGTTCGCTGCCGCACAGGCAGCTTAGAAACGATCTTGGAGACAAATGTGGGAAATGATATTTGTTCGCTGCCGCACAGGCAGCTTAGAAAACCAACGATGCCGAGATACACGAGCCACAAATGTTCGCTGCCGCACAGGCAGCTTAGAAAGGTAAACGCTGAGCTATACCTGAAATTGATGGGTTCGCTGCCGCACAGGCAGCTTAGAAATAGAAAAGGAATTCTTACCGGTAGCTAGTGGTGTTCGCTGCCGCACAGGCAGCTTAGAAAAGCAGAGCAAAAATCAGAAAAAATTGATCTGTGTTCGCTGCCGCACAGGCAGCTTAGAAATGAATAGTTTCTCCTATAACCCTATAGCCAGTGTTCGCTGCCGCACAGGCAGCTTAGAAAAATAACGCCGGACAGGTCCTCCTCCAATCTTTGTTCGCTGCCGCACAGGCAGCTTAGAAATAATACATGTATCAGGATGGATAACAAATTAGGTTCGCTGCCGCACAGGCAGCTTAGAAATCTAGGCGCCACAAATAATACACCGGATGCAGGTTCGCTGCCGCACAGGCAGCTTAGAAAAATTGAGTTATCACGTGCAACTTTTTATAAACGTTCGCTGCCGCACAGGCAGCTTAGAAAAAGCGTTCATCGATTGATAGCGCTAAAGCGCGGTTCGCTGCCGCACAGGCAGCTTAGAAAAAACAGCATAATCATCTTCAGGAACCGAACTTGTTCGCTGCCGCACAGGCAGCTTAGAAACACAAAATCTAGTAGCCCGAAGATCACGCGACGTTCGCTGCCGCACAGGCAGCTTAGAAACAGCTCAGCGCCCGCCTTACCGCGCGGTCGGCGTTCGCTGCCGCACAGGCAGCTTAGAAAAAATGAGGGCGAATTGTTTCCCGCCTCCAAATGTTCGCTGCCGCACAGGCAGCTTAGAAAGTGTAACCAGATTGACAATGCAACAGCAGCAGGTTCGCTGCCGCACAGGCAGCTTAGAAAAGACACATTAACGAATGACGGGTTTGCCGCACGTTCGCTGCCGCACAGGCAGCTTAGAAATCTAATGTCTGATACCGGATTTCTAGCATTTGGTTCGCTGCCGCACAGGCAGCTTAGAAATAGGGAACCAGTGAGCATAAAAGCCGATAAAAGTTCGCTGCCGCACAGGCAGCTTAGAAACCACCATTCTCGAGCTTTTTTCAAAGCATATCGTTCGCTGCCGCACAGGCAGCTTAGAAAAAGAGGGGGTATACCTGCTGCATATATGCTTAGTTCGCTGCCGCACAGGCAGCTTAGAAAATTCTCATTAGCCCTGTGCGTTCAACCTCAATGTTCGCTGCCGCACAGGCAGCTTAGAAAATGAACATAGGCCACAGCCACACTTCCGCTATGTTCGCTGCCGCACAGGCAGCTTAGAAATGATAGCGCTAATCGCGCAGTGGCTGTTCGACGTTCGCTGCCGCACAGGCAGCTTAGAAATTCCCCACATTTTAACAGATAATTCCCGCTGCGTTCGCTGCCGCACAGGCAGCTTAGAAACTCAGGTGATACGAACGACGTCTTATCCCTGCGTTCGCTGCCGCACAGGCAGCTTAGAAAGGTAGACCTGCGCGGTGCTATTTTAGCACAAAGTTCGCTGCCGCACAGGCAGCTTAGAAAGCGATAGATGTTATGCAACATTACGATATCGGGTTCGCTGCCGCACAGGCAGCTTAGAAAGGGAAAAAATCTAAATTCATCAATGCGACATGGTTCGCTGCCGCACAGGCAGCTTAGAAATGTTTCAGTTTCGGGCGGCGTGGCTACAGGCTGTTCGCTGCCGCACAGGCAGCTTAGAAATAGGTCCGTGGTGTACGTTGTGTATTTAGACAGTTCGCTGCCGCACAGGCAGCTTAGAAAGCACATTGACGTTAAAATAGGAGACAAAGTGTGTTCGCTGCCGCACAGGCAGCTTAGAAATCCGCCATTGCAGGTGGTGTGTATTCAGCCGGGTTCGCTGCCGCACAGGCAGCTTAGAAAGAGCTGTTGGCACTGTCAATATCTATGATGATGTTCGCTGCCGCACAGGCAGCTTAGAAAATTCTCATTAGCCCTCTGCGCTCAACCGTAATGTTCGCTGCCGCACAGGCAGCTTAGAAAAAAATGTTAGCGCTGTGTGGTAGCTACCACGTGTTCGCTGCCGCACAGGCAGCTTAGAAAGCAATTTGCAAATTTAAGCAGCTTAAATAACTGTTCGCTGCCGCACAGGCAGCTTAGAAAATAAGTGCCTGTTTCCCCGATGTTTTCGAATCGTTCGCTGCCGCACAGGCAGCTTAGAAAATCTCAGGTGGTGTATATTCAGCAGGAGTTTTGTTCGCTGCCGCACAGGCAGCTTAGAAACACGATGCAATAACTTGTTGTTTGGTCATTCCGTTCGCTGCCGCACAGGCAGCTTAGAAAGAGCATATTTCTTTAGCCGAGGGTTTTTTTGGGTTCGCTGCCGCACAGGCAGCTTAGAAATAGTGGCGATGTGGGTATTATGCTTGCATACAGTTCGCTGCCGCACAGGCAGCTTAGAAATTCGATATCCGAAACTTTATACCTGCTTTACTGTTCGCTGCCGCACAGGCAGCTTAGAAATGCACCGCCGACCGGGCGGCCTGCGCGGAACTGTTCGCTGCCGCACAGGCAGCTTAGAAAAATAAGCTCTGCAATCCCAGCGATCCAGTGAGGTTCGCTGCCGCACAGGCAGCTTAGAAAGGATGGCGATGTGGGTATTATGCTTGCTTATAGTTCGCTGCCGCACAGGCAGCTTAGAAAAGCACTGAAAAATAACGCTGGCAAACACGACAGTTCGCTGCCGCACAGGCAGCTTAGAAAAGCGATCCAGTGAGCGCAAACGCTGATAAAAAGTTCGCTGCCGCACAGGCAGCTTAGAAAAGTGATAAAAAAACGTCTTGCAAAAATCATCTGTTCGCTGCCGCACAGGCAGCTTAGAAACATGAACTCCCAGGACGTAATTTTGTTAATTAGTTCGCTGCCGCACAGGCAGCTTAGAAAACACCGAATTTTTTCATGATCAATCGATGTAGGTTCGCTGCCGCACAGGCAGCTTAGAAACAACAGCCGAGAATCCGTTGAACGGATTCGAAGTTCGCTGCCGCACAGGCAGCTTAGAAAATTGGTGTAGAAGAACTGAGGGCAGCCGTTTCGTTCGCTGCCGCACAGGCAGCTTAGAAATGCATTTGCATGGCATGGCCGCGGACATACAAGTTCGCTGCCGCACAGGCAGCTTAGAAAGTAGCGTGCATTCTGATAATCGTGCTGACAAGGTTCGCTGCCGCACAGGCAGCTTAGAAAAGCATATCAATTTTATCCGATTTTTGCTGTGCGTTCGCTGCCGCACAGGCAGCTTAGAAAAATTTCCTTGGCAATCTGTAATGCTGCATCCAGTTCGCTGCCGCACAGGCAGCTTAGAAAACCAGAACCTGCTAGATGAACTTTTGGCGTATGTTCGCTGCCGCACAGGCAGCTTAGAAAGACTCAAGGCCGGTTTTGTGCGTACTTATCCAGTTCGCTGCCGCACAGGCAGCTTAGAAAATTTAATCCGATTATTCCATGAAACGCTTTGTTGTTCGCTGCCGCACAGGCAGCTTAGAAAATCCAACTGGCATGGCGTTCTAATACTAGATGGTTCGCTGCCGCACAGGCAGCTTAGAAATATAGAATGTAGGGTTATGTCTAAATTTAAGCGTTCGCTGCCGCACAGGCAGCTTAGAAAATAGTGCGCGTTAGCGTAGTGCGGTGGATAATGTTCGCTGCCGCACAGGCAGCTTAGAAAAAAATATCACATCCGTTGTATGTACAGTATACGTTCGCTGCCGCACAGGCAGCTTAGAAATGATGGCGATGTGGGCATCATGCTTGCCTATAGTTCGCTGCCGCACAGGCAGCTTAGAAATTATGCCAATTATCACGGAAAAATGCCTTGGCGTTCGCTGCCGCACAGGCAGCTTAGAAAGTCACATTGGATAGCCGTTCCTGTTGTAGCTAGTTCGCTGCCGCACAGGCAGCTTAGAAAGTAGCAAAACAACCAAATCGCGCAGCAGATACGTTCGCTGCCGCACAGGCAGCTTAGAAAGTCAACACCGTCAAACTTGAACTCAAACAGCCGTTCGCTGCCGCACAGGCAGCTTAGAAATTGAGTCGGTTTTTTTATGTCTATCGTTTTTAGTTCGCTGCCGCACAGGCAGCTTAGAAAATAAAATTATAAAAATTCCAAATTGCTTAGAAGTTCGCTGCCGCACAGGCAGCTTAGAAAGGCAGCGAGCAATCCGGCAGAATCATAACTGGGTTCGCTGCCGCACAGGCAGCTTAGAAATTACGCTGTGGGGGCTGCCGGAGAGAAAGGCCGTTCGCTGCCGCACAGGCAGCTTAGAAAAAACACTACGGTGAGCGGTGACGCTTCGATCGGTTCGCTGCCGCACAGGCAGCTTAGAAAAAGCGGCGGCTTTCGGACTCACTCCAATGTCAGTTCGCTGCCGCACAGGCAGCTTAGAAATTGAATTGTATGAAAAATACTATGAATTTGAAGTTCGCTGCCGCACAGGCAGCTTAGAAACCTTCGGTTAATTGATTAGTTACTACAGTTCTGTTCGCTGCCGCACAGGCAGCTTAGAAACTGAACAAAATTTAGACCGCGGCGCTTCTCTAGTTCGCTGCCGCACAGGCAGCTTAGAAATAAGCCTACGGTATTAGCCCCTAAATACTCAGGTTCGCTGCCGCACAGGCAGCTTAGAAACGGTCGATGTACAATGATTATTCGATTAACTGGTTCGCTGCCGCACAGGCAGCTTAGAAATGATAGCCCATCGTCAAACATTCTGAATAGCCGTTCGCTGCCGCACAGGCAGCTTAGAAAAAAAGGGTAATGACTGATTATAATTGGTATTCGTTCGCTGCCGCACAGGCAGCTTAGAAATTCGGAGGCGGTTTCGGAGTTGAAGTAGGGGCGTTCGCTGCCGCACAGGCAGCTTAGAAAGAAACGGTTCCAAATCTGACGCTGAACCTTTTGTTCGCTGCCGCACAGGCAGCTTAGAAATACCATACGACTATCGCCAATTATAGCGATATGTTCGCTGCCGCACAGGCAGCTTAGAAATAATGGACAAATAGGCAGCTTATTATGTAAAAGTTCGCTGCCGCACAGGCAGCTTAGAAAATTAATTGTATTTCTTTAAGTTGTCTTTCATAGTTCGCTGCCGCACAGGCAGCTTAGAAATTGCAGGATTAGCGAACTGCCAGCCTCCACCAGTTCGCTGCCGCACAGGCAGCTTAGAAATGAAGGATTTATATTAGCAAGCAATCCCGAATGTTCGCTGCCGCACAGGCAGCTTAGAAATTTTTGACGGCCAATATGATGACCAGCCATATGTTCGCTGCCGCACAGGCAGCTTAGAAAATTGGGACGGACGCGCTTGGAGTATCGCCCAAGTTCGCTGCCGCACAGGCAGCTTAGAAACAAAGCGCCCTGGAACGCGATCAAGCAAATAAGTTCGCTGCCGCACAGGCAGCTTAGAAACATGTGCGCCTGCACCATCGACTGATATATCCGTTCGCTGCCGCACAGGCAGCTTAGAAACATCTGGGCTTGCCGATTAATGCCCATATAGTGTTCGCTGCCGCACAGGCAGCTTAGAAAACCGCCTCAGCGTCCGCCTCTGCTTCATCCACGTTCGCTGCCGCACAGGCAGCTTAGAAAATAAGCCGTCAGCGCAGGTGAATGTTGCAAGAGTTCGCTGCCGCACAGGCAGCTTAGAAAGCCAATAAAAGAACCAATTTGCATACCGACAGGTTCGCTGCCGCACAGGCAGCTTAGAAATGATTCTTTTTCAGCAACTTTGAACCTAGTTTGTTCGCTGCCGCACAGGCAGCTTAGAAATGTAGCTCAGGCCGTATTCAGCAGATAATTGTGTTCGCTGCCGCACAGGCAGCTTAGAAAAATATATCTGGCGTGGGGCGAAGGAAATCCGGGTTCGCTGCCGCACAGGCAGCTTAGAAATGGTTTAGAGCAGGCCAAAAAAATGGATATTGGTTCGCTGCCGCACAGGCAGCTTAGAAACGTGTCGTAAAGCCGAACGCGCCAAGAGTTTTGTTCGCTGCCGCACAGGCAGCTTAATATGTGCAATAGAAGAAGATTTTCTTCCGTGTTATTACGTTTATTTTTATATGTGCCGAAAAAATAAAAGGACTTGAGTAAAATTCAAATCTTATTTTTTATTGGCGTCCCCAAGGGGATTCGAACCCCTGTTACCGCCGTGAAAGGGCGATGTCCTAGGCCTCTAGACGATGGGGACGTAGAGGAAAAATACTGCTACTGCTTAACTTAGCGCTAAATCTTAAAAACTGGTGGAGATAAGCGGGATCGAACCGCTGACCTCTTGCATGCCATGCAAGCGCTCTCCCAGCTGAGCTATACCCCCTGATCAAAGGAACAGGGATTATACTGATGCAGTTCTGCAAAGTAAAGCAATTCTATACAGATGAAAAATGATTCATTTGTATATTCATGCGTCTGATTGTTTCCTTGCGGCCCAGAAGCTCAAGTACTGCGTCGATTGATGGTGTGTGTGTTTCTCCAGTAACCATGACCCGCAATGGCATTGCGACAGTGGGAAATTTGACACTGTGTGTTTTAACCGTATCTTTGATGATTTGCTGGATTGTTTCTCTGGTCCAGTTTTGCGTTTGTGTCAGTCGTTCTAACAGATCAAGCAGAATCGGTTTGTTGTCTGCGGTAAAGAATTGTGTTTTCAGTTCATTGGCGGGTTCCAGTGGACGAAAGAAGAATACGGCGGCATCGGCCAGTTCTTCAATGGTATTGACTCTTTCCTTCAACAGGCTCACCACGGCATTCAGATCAGGCCCGTTATCCGTGATACAACCATCCTTTTCAAGGAACGGCAGAGCAAGTTCAGCCAGAAGGGCATTGTCGGTTTTTTTCAGGTACTGCTGGTTTAACCAGTGCAGTTTTTCCGGATTGAATTTTGCAGGTGACCGGCTGATGGCAGCCAGGTCAAACCATTCTACCAGCTGGTCGCGGCTGAAAATTTCTTCGTCACCGTGTGACCAACCCAATCTGGCCAGATAGTTAACTAACGCTTCAGGCAGGTAGCCGTCGTCGCGATATTGTGTTACTGAAACTGCACCATGCCGTTTAGACAAGCGTTCGCCATTGGCACCCAGGATCATCGGGACATGCGCATACTCGGGGAGTGATGCGCCCAGCGCCTGGATGATATTAATCTGTCTGGGTGTGTTATTGACATGATCATCACCGCGGATGACATGGGTGATATTCATGTCCAGATCATCCAGTACGACGCTGAAGTTATAGGTTGGCACGCCATCGCTGCGGATTAAAACGAGATCGTCAAGTTCGTTGTTGGCGATAGTAATTTTGCCTTTGATTAAGTCATGAAATGTAACAAAACCCGATAGTGGATTCTTGAAACGTATGACGGGTTTGATATCAGCAGGCGGTGTTTGCCGGGAATCGCGCCAGCGTCCGTCGTAGCGTGGCTTCAGTCCGGCGGCCAGTTGTTTTTCGCGCATTTCATCCAGTTCTGCCTTGCTGGCATAACAGTAATACGCCAGGTCATTTTCCATCAATTGTTGTGCAACTTCCTGATAGCGCTGCAAACGTTCCATCTGATAGAATGGCCCTTCATCGTAATCCAGGCCGAGCCATGCCATGCCGTCATGAATGGCCTGAATGGATTCCTGAGTTGAACGTTCAAGGTCGGTATCTTCGATGCGCAGTATGAACTTGCCGCCATGTTTGCGGGCATAGGCCCAGGAAAACAAGGCGGTGCGGGCGCCGCCAATATGCAGATAACCGGTTGGACTGGGGGCGAATCGGGTACGTACAGACATAATTATATTCTCAGTGATTAAAGTAAGCGGTACTACTTGTATTTATTTTCAGCGCATGGCGCATTTTAAAAGCTAATGTTCGAGCTATGGTTAATTTTTCATGGGTTTCCTGTCATCACTACCTGCGTATTTCTTTTTTTCAGAAATATGGAACAGGGTTTGCTGTGCTTGGGTTCGCATCGGTCATGTGCATTTTATCACCGGCGGGTCATGCACAACTAGAAGAAACCATTGTCAAGGTAAAACCTGCTGTTGTGGGCATCGGTACCTACCAGAGAATGAAATCGCCAGCGATGACTCTGATGGGTACAGGGTTTGCAGTCGGCGATGGTTTGCATATTGTCACCAACGCACATGTCATTCCAGAGACGCTGGATCTGGAGCGTATGGAAAAACAGGTTGTGATTACGGGACGCGATAATGAACCGGAAATCAGAGATGCCACTGTGATTTTTAGAGACACGGCGCATGATCTGGCGTTACTGAGAATCAGCGGAACGGCTTTGCCGGTACTGACACTCGGTGATTCTGATTTGATCAGGGAAGGGCGGCGTATCGCGTATACCGGTTTTCCTATCGGTATGGTACTGGGTTTTTATCCCGTTACGCATCAGGCCATTGTATCTTCGATTACGCCTATTATCAGACCGGTTAATAACGCCATGCAGCTGAATGCAAATCTGATCCGGCAGCTGAAGACACCTTTCATGGTTTTCCAGCTTGATGGCGTCGCCTATCCGGGAAACAGCGGCAGTCCGTTGTATGATCCCGATACAGGGGTTGTCTACGGCATTATCAACATGGTGTATGTCAAGGGAAAAAAAGAAGCCGCGTTATCAGCGCCCAGCGGTATCAGTTATGCCATTCCAGGCAAGCATATTATCAATATGCTGAACAGTGCGCGTCAGTAGTACAAGAGCTGTACCGCGAGCCAGGTGCTTGTACAGACGAAAGTTTTCCAATATCGCCGAATCGTTGTCGATATTCTGAATCCACAGGCAGGAATTGTGCGTTTTGTCCTTGTCGTCCAGGCTAAAGCATCCCAGAACATATTAACCACCTTAACTTTGGAACCTTATGATCCGTTGTGTCATACAGTTACAAAACACAGCATAAAGAAACAGGTTAACCGGCTGGTTTTATTCATTTTTGATACGGGGTGATGATGATGGAAGTTTCTACGATAGTTGTTTGGGTAGTTTTGAGCATAGTCAGTGTCTACTTTATTCTGATCTATAACAATCTGGTAAAACTGAAACATAATGTTTCCAAGGCATGGTCAAATATTGATGTTCTGCTTAAACAGCGTCATGACGAGTTACCCAAGCTCGTTGAAACCTGCAGGCAATACATGGGTTATGAGAAGGCGGCCCTGGAAGCCATTGTCAAAGCGCGCTCGGCAGTTGCAACGGCACAACAGGATTCCAATATGAAAGCGCTGGGTACGGCAGAAACTCAGCTGAGACTGGGGCTGGGCAATCTCTTCGCACTGGCGGAATCGTATCCTGAACTCAAAGCCAATGCATCGTTCCAGCATTTGCAGACCCGTATTACCGGACTGGAGCATGATATCGCTGATCGGCGCGAGTTTTATAACGATTCAACGAATATCAACAATATCCGGATAGAGCAATTTCCGGACATTCTGATTGCCAAGCTGTTCGGGTTTGATGCTTTTGATCTTCTGGAATTTTCCGAAGCGGATAAAGCGGATGTCAGTCTGAAAGCTTTGTTTCAATGATTTCAGTACAGTGGAATACGCCGCTGCATGACAATCAGTTGATTTTTCTGGTTGCTGCTTGCCTGGTGGCATTGGTTTGTTTCTGGTGTGTCTTTCATTATCTGAAACGTGCGCGCCTGATCGAGGATACGCCTACGTCCAAAATCCGTTCTGCTGCGCAAGGCTACGCTGAAATTGTAGGTACGGTTTCCCCTGTCAAAAACAGAGAGATCGTTTCACCGCTTGCGGGTAAGGCATGTGTCTGGTACAGCTACAAAGTCCAGCGCTATCAGAAATCCGGTAAAAGCAGTCACTGGAAAACCATTGAAGAAGGGACAAGTAACCAGTATTTTGTGATCCAGGATGATACAGATGCCTGTGCTGTTCATCCCGAAGGCGCTGAAGTGCTTACCGCGCATTCGCTTACTTGGTATGGCAACACACCCAGGCCGGGTCAGGCGGATAATAGGCATGTTCTTTTAAGAACATTGAGCAGCAGGCGCTATCGCTATATTGAAAAGTTGATCTATGTTCATGACGTTATTTATGCACTCGGTTTGTTCGGCACCAGTGGCGGCGGGCGGAATATTCCGAATAATCATCAAATGACCGGACAGGTTATCCGCGAGTGGAAGGAAAATTATAGTGAAATCGTCAGGCGCTTTGATCGTGATAAAAATGGTGAGATCGATCTGCAAGAATGGGAGATTGTGCGCGAAGCGGCCAGTCGGGAGGCTGAAAAACGTCGACAGGAGCTGACACGCTTGCCTACTGAACATTCGTTGGGCCGGACGTCTGATAAGCAACATCCTTTCATTGTATCGACATTCAGTCAAAAAACACTGGCTAAGAAGTTTCGCCGCTATGCATTTTTCAATCTGGCCGGAGTGGTGGTTTCCATCAGTGCCATTGTGTTTTACCTGCAAGATTGGCAGAGCCATTTGGCGATGATGCCGGCTCAATCAAATTCGGTGTTATCTGATGGGCACTATGAAGGATTACAATGAAATGCGGTATTAAATTCGATGACAGAGATTTTGAGCATGAAGTCTGGCATGGGTAATTCTCAGGCAGACGCAAGTGTGTCCGTTTCGGATGGTTTGGTTTGATTGAGCGCTTCATTGATTTGATTCGCCCAGGCTGAAGCTTCCAGTTCCATTTGGGTCAGTTCATATATTTCCAGAAAACCAAACTCATGGAGTATCGACTGCATGCGGTCAAATTCACCGCGTTCATAGGCTTCAATCAATTCGAGTTGGCGTCCCAGATAGCCGCGGCGCGATATTAATGCGTCACACATGTCTTTTTGTATACTGAGTGTTTTGACAACCTCATTCATGTCCATGTCCAGCAGTGAATCCAGTAAGGATAAGATACCGACCATGAAAGCGCGGTCCTGATGATTTTTGTCATGCGGGCGGTCTTTGCAGGCGATAAGTTCGAGCAGTTTTCCTCTTACGGTAGCAGTTTGCATTAAAGCATCAGCGCCACAGCCTGAGTGCTGTCTGGCGGTATACAGTAATATCTGCACCCAGCGCTGCAATTGTTTGCGGCCGAGTATGGTGATGGCGCGTTTAATCGAGTTAACGGTGGTTGATAAACCCATCGCTGCGGAATTCACCATGCGCAGCAGGTTGTAACTCAAACCGGGCTGGTATTTTAGTTCGTTCTCTATTTCTGAGACATCTTCGTCTTTGACGATGAGCACCATTAATTTCAACAGGGATAATTTGGCAGGGTCGGCTCGTTTTCCGGTAATGACTTCCGGTTGCGCAAAATAAAAACCTTGCAGCATGTGAAATCCCAGATTCAGACAATATCGCGCGGTTTGACGGTTTTCCACTTTCTCGGCCAGTAACAGAACCGGCCAGCGCTTAAGTTTTCTGAGCAGATTGCGCAGGGTTTGCTCATCTATATTTGCAGCTTCGGGATTTACCTTGACAACATTCACCAGCGGCAGAATGTGCTCCAGTTGATCGCTCAGTTCGGTTACATAGGAAATTGCCAGTTGATAGCCTTTCTGACGTAAATCCTTGCAGCGCCGGATAATTTCAGCATTGAATTCGACAGTTCTGAGAATCTCAAAGACAACCTGGTTCTTGGGCAGCAGGTAAAGTGCATCATCCATTAGCAGCTCGGCATCCACTTTGATAAAGCCACGCCGGTTACCCATGACTTTATCGATGCCTAATTGACCGTAAATGTCGATGATGACATGCGCCGAAGCAGCAGAATTATCAATGACATTGACTTTGTTTTGTTCGCTGGATCGGAATAAAAGCTCAAATGCCACCAGGTTTTGTGTGCGGTCAAGAATAGGCAGTCTGCCAAGAAATGCTTCCTTCATGCTTTCCTCTACATTAAGTTTTTATTGCTATTTCTTTATCGTACTAAACAGGTTTATCTTGAGTGCCATGCGATGATGCCGGGTCTGTGCAGAAATGATGGTGCGCAATCCGTGTTTTCAAGGATTCGATGGCCTTACGTTGTACGGCATATTCTTGTCAGGATACTTCACGGTATAATTGAGCCTTTAAAAGACAAATACCTATCCCATGCAAGAGAAATACCATCCCCAGGAAATTGAAAAAAACGCCCAGCAATACTGGGAACAAGTTGCCGCATTCGGAGCAGTGGAATCTTCTGACAAACCTAAATATTACTGTCTGTCCATGTTTCCCTATCCATCAGGGAAACTGCATATGGGGCATGTGCGGAACTATACTATCGGGGATGTTTTGTCACGTTACCGGCGCATGCGTGGCTATAACGTGCTGCAACCCATGGGCTGGGATGCTTTTGGATTGCCTGCCGAAAATGCGGCGATGCAGAACAATGTTTCACCGGCGAAATGGACCTACGATAATATCGCCTATATGCGTATGCAGTTGAAAAGCCTGGGGCTAAGTATCGACTGGGATCGTGAGCTGGCCACCTGCGATCCGGCGTATTATCATTGGAATCAATGGCTGTTCCTGCGCATGCTGGAAAAAGGACTGGCGTATCAAAAGACGGGTACTGTCAACTGGGATCCGGTTGATCAGACTGTTCTGGCAAATGAACAGGTGATCGATGGGTGTGGCTGGCGTACCGGCGCACCGGTAGAAAAGCGCGAGATTCCGATGTATTACATGAAAATCACGCAATACGCCGATGAATTGCTCGAAGCGCTGGATACCTTGCCAGGCTGGCCGGAACGTGTCAGAACCATGCAGGCAAACTGGATCGGTAAAAGCTATGGCGTAGATATCACGTTTCCTGCTGATACAGCATCGGGTACCCCGCAGGATCTGAAAGTATTCACCACGCGCGCGGATACCCTGATGGGCGCCACCTATGTCGCTGTCGCAGCCGAGCATCCGGTTGCATTGCATGCCGCCAGGGATAATCCGGCACTGCATCACTTTATTCAGGAATGCAAGCAGGGTGCGACCAAAGAAGCCGATCTGGCCACGCAGGAAAAGAAAGGCATGGATACCGGTTTGTTTGTCATCCATCCGCTCAACGGGGAGCGTCTGCCAGTCTGGATTGCCAATTATGTTCTGATGGGGTACGGCGAAGGCGCTGTGATGGCAGTGCCTGCGCATGATGAACGTGATTTTGAATTCGCAAAGCAATATTCGCTGCCGGTTAAAGCGGTGATCAAGCCTGGGGATGCGGATTTGCAATTACCGTTGGCAGAAGCTTATGTCGAATATGGCGTTACGTTCGATTCCGGTGAATTTTCCGGATTAGCGTTTCAGGCCGCTGTGGATGCGATTGCCGCTGCCTTGCAGGTAAAAGGATTGGGTAGCAAGCGTGTGCAGTACCGCCTGCGTGACTGGGGGATTTCCCGTCAGCGTTACTGGGGTTGCCCGATTCCATTGATACACTGCGAAAACTGCGGTGTTGTGCCAGTGCCTGACGATCAATTGCCGGTCGTGCTGCCGCAGGATCTTGTGCCGGATGGTTCCGGCAATCCGCTGGGCAAAACGCCGTCGTTCTACGAATGTACCTGCCCTCAATGTGGAAAGCCTGCGCGCCGGGAAACCGATACCATGGATACTTTTGTCGATTCTTCCTGGTATTACGCGCGTTACGCTTGTCCCGATCAGGATAAGGCCATGACCGATGAGCGTGCGAATTACTGGTTGCCGGTCGATCAGTATATTGGTGGTATCGAGCATGCCATACTCCATCTGCTGTATTCGCGTTTCTGGAGCAAGATTATGCGCGACCTCGGTCTGCTGAAGATCGATGAACCGTTCACTAATCTGTTGACGCAGGGGATGGTGCTCAACGAGATTTTTTACCGCAAAGGCGGCAGCGGTCGTATCGCCTATTACAATCCGGTGGAAGTTGATATTCAGTACGATGAGAATGGCAAGCGTTGCGGTGCATTATTGCTTGCAGACCAACAGGCTGTTGAATCCGGCGGTATCGGCACGATGTCGAAGTCGAAGAATAATGGTGTTGATCCGCAAAAACTGGTTGAGGCGTACGGTGCGGATACCGCGCGTTTATTCATGATGTTCGCCAGCCCGCCAACACAGACGCTCGAATGGTCCGATGCCGGTGTCGATGGCGCTTACCGCTTTCTCAAGCGCCTGTGGAAGCAGGTTTATGCGCATGTCGAACAGGGTATTGTCACTATTGATCCCGCTTTGCACGCTACATCAGATGAGCTTGGACATCTGCGTTTTCAGTTGCACCAGACCATTGCAAAAGTGACTGACGATCTGGAGAGGCGCCATACGTTTAATACGGCAATTGCCGCCATTATGGAATTGATGAACAATCTGGCCAAATTGCAGGAAGCCGGTCCTGCAATCCGCAATCTGGTGCAGGAAGCGATGGAGAATATCGTCCTGCTGCTGTCGCCGATCGTGCCGCATATCTGTCATGCTTTATGGCGTGAACTTAAACCCGGCACCGAATTGCTCGACCAGTCTTGGCCGCAGGCCGATGCATCGGCGCTGGTGCAAGATGAAGTCAAATTGGTATTGCAGGTCAATGGAAAGCTGCGCGGACAGATCCAAGTTGCGAAAGATGCGGATAAAGCGGCGATAGAGCAGGCTGCGCTTGATAATGCACAGGTGAAGAAATTTGTTGAAGGGGCAGTTATTAAAAAAATGATCGTTGTGCCGGGTAAACTGGTGAACATTGTGATTTAGACCAAAGAAGACCGTATCCGGTGTGCGGACGAGGACTGGAAGTCGCTCACCGTTTGCCGGTTTTTGGTTTTTGAAGACGGGCATTTCTCAGAAATTATCGTTAGATTCTATTCATCTTCCAGAAGATCATCACAGGTATGTAAATGATAATGATTATCATTTACATACCTGTGATTGCATGCTAATATGCAGCAAATAGCAGTATGCGAAGGCAAATTTGCAACTACGCATCAATGGCTATCCAACCGACATGTTAATGAATGAATGGTCTTGTCGCCCGGAATGCCTTTCTTTCCGGGATGAAGCAACAGGCAGGCCGTCTTTATCAGGAGGTTTCAACAATGAAACTGATTAAAAAAATGGTTTTCGATCTGATTTCGCCAGTTGCGCTGAATGCAACAACAACGTCTTCTGCGGCTTTTGATCGGCCTGACGCGCTTGTAACCAATATCCTGAGGGACATTAAACGTCTTCTCAATGGGGTGGTTAATATTCCATTCGTTGTTGCAAAGCCAATAGAGTCTGCTGAGCCTTCTATAGTTGAGCAATTACGTACCATGCCGCTTGTCAAGGCATCGACTGCGATAGCAGAAACAAAGCCGGATTGCCTGAAGGGAAAATGCGTGTTATGCGTTGGTGGTCAGCTGCAGATGTATCCGGCTTATCGTCAGATTGTCGAGGATGCGGGCGGGCAATTTCTGAGTTTTCACGGTGTTGCCGATGCCGCGATGCCGCATTTGCATACATTGCTTGACAATGCCGATCTAATTATTTGTCCGGTAGATTGTGTCAGGCATGATGCGTTCTTCGTGACGAAAGATTACTGTGAACGTTCCGGAAAGCCCTATGTCATGCTGGATAAATCAAGAATCACAACGTTCTATAACGGTATTCGAATGCTCAAAAAATATGTTGTAGAGCGAACAGTGTTTCCAATCCGGAGTGTATAGTCAATTATTGCTGAGTGATCAGCAGATACTTCCGTCATCCGGGCCGATCATTTTCCGCGGATCGGCCCAGGCATCGAACTGCGCAGCAGTGACATAACCGGTGGCGATTGCGGCGGCTTTGAGTGTCGTGCCTTCGCGGTGCGCTTTTTTAGCGATTTCCGCGGCCTTGTCGTAGCCGATATGCGGATTGAGCGCGGTAACGAGCATCAGCGAATGGTGCATCAGCGTGTCGATGCGCTCCAGATTGGCTTCGATGCCGGTGGCGCAATGGTCATTGAAGCTGGTGATACCGTCGGCGAGCAGGCGCACGCTGTGCAGGAAGTTATGGATGATCAGCGGTTTCATGACATTCAACTCGAAGTTGCCCATCGCGCCACCCATATTAATCGCAACATCATTGCCCATCACCTGACAGCACAGCATGGTTACGGCTTCCGATTGCGTCGGGTTGACTTTGCCGGGCATGATCGAGCTGCCGGGCTCGTTTTCCGGGATCTTGAGCTCGCCGATACCGCAGCGCGGGCCGGATGCGAGCCAGCGGATGTCGTTGGCGATTTTCATCATCGATGCGGCCAGTGTTTTCAGCGCGCCATGCGCATGAACAAGCGCGTCGTTGCTGGCCAGTGCTTCAAATTTGTTGGGTGCGGTGATGAATGGCAGTTTGGTGAGATAGGCGATTTCACCCGCAACGCGCGGTGCGAATTCCGGGTGCGTATTCAAGCCGGTGCCGACCGCGGTGCCGCCAAGCGCGAGTTCGTATAAATGGGATAGGGCGGCTTCAATATGCTTCAGCCCGTGGTCAAGCTGCGCGACATAGCCGGAAAATTCCTGCCCGAGGGTGAGCGGTGTGGCGTCCTGTAAATGCGTGCGGCCGATTTTGACAATGTCCGCGAATGCCTCGGTTTTTTGCGCCAGCGTGTCGCGCAGCCGATGTATCGCCGGTATCAGCCGATGATGGATGCTTTGTACGGCTGCAACATGCATTGCGGTGGGAAATACATCGTTGGACGACTGGCTTTTGTTGACGTCATCGTTGGGGTGAATCTTGCGCACTGCGCCGCGCCCGCCGCCGAGTAGTTCCGAAGCGCGGTTGGCCAACACTTCGTTCATGTTCATATTGGTTTGCGTGCCAGACCCGGTCTGCCAGATAACTAGTGGAAATTCATCGTCATGCTGGCCGTTGATGATCTCGTCCGCCGCCTGAATAATCGCCGCAGTTGCCGCCGCGTTCAGCAGCCCAAGGTCGTGATTGACGGTGGCGGCACAGCGCTTTACCTGTGCCAGCGCATGGATCAACGCTGGCGGCATGAGCTCGCCGGAGATCCGGAAGTTTTCCAAGGAGCGCTGGGTCTGCGCACCCCACAGCGCGGCTTCGGGCACCTGTATATAGCCCATTGCATCACGTTCTTCGCGGTAACTCATCCTGTATCTCCTCAACGTTTATAAATTTCAGGTTCTTACTGGATATCGGATGTGTTATGAACGTAATTGAATTCTTCAATCCCAGGAAAGTGCTCCACCGGTTTGATACTCGATGACCCGCGTTTCGAAGAAATTTTTCTCTTTCTTCAGGTCGATCATTTCCGACATCCACGGGAATGGGTTATTTGCATCTGGATAGAGCGGATCCAGTCCGATCTGCTGGCAGCGGCGGTTGGTGATATAGCGCAGATATTCCTTGAACATCGGCGCATTCAAGCCCAGTACGCCGCGTGGCATGGTGTCTTCCGCATAGCGGTATTCCAGCGCCACCGCTTTGCGCATCAGCGCGGCGATTTCTTCGCGGAATGCCTTGGTCCACAGATGCGGGTTTTCCATTTTGATCTGGTTGATGACATCGATGCCGAAATTGCAGTGCATTGATTCATCGCGCAGGATGTATTGATACTGTTCTGCCGCACCGGTCATTTTGTTTTGCCGGCCGAGCGCCAGAATCTGGACGAATCCGACGTAAAAAAACAAACCTTCCATGATGCAGGCAAACACGATCAGGCTTTTGAGCAGTTGCTGGTCGGTTTCTGTGGTGCCGGTTTTGAAGTTCGGGTCGGTCAGCGTGTCAATGAATGGAATCAGGAATTCATCTTTGTCGCGGATAGATTCGATTTCATGATAGGCGTTGAAAATTTCACCTTCGTTGAGGCCGAGCGATTCGACGATGTATTGGTACGCATGGGTGTGAATGGCCTCTTCAAATGCCTGGCGCAACAGATATTGGCGGCATTCGGGATTGGTGATATGCCGGTAGGTGCCGAGCACAATATTGTTCGCTGCCAGCGAGTCTGCAGTGACGAAAAAACCCAGATTGCGTTTGACGACGCGGCGCTCATCCTCGGTCAGGCCATTGGGATCTTTCCATAGCGCAATGTCACGGCTCATGTTGATTTCCTGTGGCATCCAGTGGTTGGCACAGGCAGCGAGATATTTGTCCCAGGCCCATTTGTATTTGAAAGGCACCAGCTGATTTACATCCGCGCTGCAATTGATGATTTTCTTGTCTTCCACGGCGACGCGGCGGAGCGGATTGCTTGCTGCAGGCAGTTCGTCGGATGTATTTTCGGTGCTGTCGTGGTGCGTGTTGCGCAATTCAGTATGGCGGTGATCGCTGGAAAGCATCGAGTTTGCAGGTTTCTGTGGCTGTTTAGGCTCGTCTTCAAATGTTAGCATGTTCAAATTCCTTATTGTAATCTGTAATTCATTGTTTTGTTTGATAAAATCCGGTTGATTTACTGACAGGATTCGCAACTTTCATCGTCAATAGCACAGTATTTGATTTCAACCGTTGCGGTTTCTACAGTGTGGATACCCTGAATGCCGCCATGCGCAGGCACGGCGTTAAGTGCGCCGGCCTGCACAGTGGATTTTTCCGCTGTGGTCGCGCCCAGAGAGCGTAGGTAATAGGTTGTTTTCAGGCCGCGTAACCATGCCAGCTTGTATGTATCGTCAAGTTTCTTGCCGGAAACGCCCGCCATGTAGATATTGAGCGATTGCGATTGATCAATCCACTTCTGCCGACGCGAAGCCGCTTCGATGAGCCAACGCGGATCCATTTCAAAAGCCGTGGCGTAAAGCGTGCGGATGTCTTCGGGAATGCGGTCGATTTTGCTGATCGCGCCATCGAAATACTTCAAATCGGCGATCATGACTTCGTCCCATAAATGCCGTTCTTTCAGATCACGCACCAGGGATTTGTTGGTAATGGTAAATTCACCGGATAAATTGGATTTGACGTATAGATTCTGGTAGGTCGGCTCGATGCTTGCCGATACGCCGACGATATTGGAAATCGTAGCCGTTGGTGCAATCGCCAGACAATTGGAATTACGCATGCCATGTTTTTTGATCTGTTTGCGTAACGCTTCCCAATCGAGTGTAGCAGACATATCGGCCTCGACATAGCCGCCGCGCTCTTCCTGTAGCAGCTGGAGCGATTCATGCGGGAGTACGCCGCGATCCCACAGGCTGCCCCTGAAGGTGCTGTAGCAGCCGCGCTCTTTGGCGAGTTCGCTGGAAGCCCAATAGGCTTCGTAAGCGACCTGTTCCATGGAACGGTCGGCAAATTCAACGGCCTCCGCAGAAGCATAAGAAATGCCGAGGCGGTGCAGGCAATCCTGAAAACCCATGATGCCCAGACCCACCGGGCGATGGCGGAGATTGGCGTTTCTTGCTTTGGATACCGCGTAGAAATTGATGTCCACGACATTATCGAGCATGCGCATGGCCGTGCGGATGGTGCGTTTCAGTTTTTCCGCATCGAGTGCGCCGTTGTTCAGGTGTGCGACCAGATTGACGGAACCCAGGTTGCAGACCGCGATTTCCTTTTCACTGGTGTTGAGCGTGATTTCCGTACACAGATTCGAACTGTGCACTACGCCAACATGATTTTGCGGCGAACGCACGTTGCACGGGTCCTTGAAAGTAATCCAGGGATGGCCGGTTTCAAACAGCATGCTGAGCATTTTGCGCCAGAGCTGCACGGCGGGAATTTTTTTATACAACTCAAATTCGCCGCGTTCAACTTTGGCTTCGTAAGCAAGATAAGCCTGCTCGAACGTGCGGCCGAATTTGTCGTGCAGATCCGGAACATCCGCAGGGGAGAACAAGGTCCATTCGCCGCCTTCCATGACGCGCTTCATGAACAGGTCGGGAATCCATGTTGCGGTATTCATGTCATGCGTGCGGCGGCGGTCATCGCCGGTATTTTTGCGCAATTCGAGAAATTCCTCGATATCGAGATGCCAGCACTCCAGATACGCACATACCGCGCCCTTGCGTTTACCGCCCTGATTCACCGCGACAGCGGTATCGGATACCACTTTGAGGAAAGGTACAACACCTTGCGATTTACCGTTGGTGCCCTTGATGCGCGAACCCATGGCGCGTACAGCCGTCCAGTCATTACCGAGGCCACCGGCGTATTTGGAGAGCAATGCGTTTTCCTTGATGGCTTCATAAATGCCGTCAAGATCATCGGATACGGTGGTCAGATAGCATGAAGATAACTGCGAACGGCAGGTGCCGGAATTGAACAGCGTCGGTGTCGAACTCATGAAATCGAAGCTTGATAAGACATTGTAAAATTCGATGGCGCGTGTCTCACGGTCGATTTCATTGAGTGCTAGCCCCATTGCGACGCGCATGAAGAACACCTGCGGCAGTTCAATGCGTTTTTCCTTGATATGCAGAAAATAGCGGTCATACAACGTTTGTAAACCGAGATAATCAAACTGCAGATCACGGTCAGCCTGAAGCGCCTCGGACAGTCTGGTCAGATCAAACTGTGCAAGGCGTTCATCAAGCAGGCCGGCTTCGATGCCTTTTCTGATAAAGGCCGGGAAATATTCAGCATAGTGCATCTGCATAGCCTGTTGCGGTACTTCCTCGCCCAGTACTTCGGCGCGGATATTGTTCAGCAGCAGGCGTGCGGTGACATAACCATAAGCCGGTTCTTTTTCAATCAGCACGCGTGCCGACATAATGGCGGATTTTCTGACTTCTTCCAATGTGACACCGTCATACAGCTCGCGTAAGGTCGCTTTCAAAATCGGCGCGGGATTGACAACATCGCCAAGGCCTGTGCAGGAAGATTCGATCAGTGCGGTTAATCCGGATAAATCAAGCGGGATACGATGTCCTTTGTCGGTGACGTAGAGTACGTCTTCTTGTAGATTTGCAGTATTCTGTTCCTTCAGGCGCGCGCGTTCGCGCGAACGTTCCTCACGGTACAGCACATAAGCCCGTGCCACGTCATGTTCGCCGGAACGCATGAGCGCAAGTTCGACCTGGTCCTGAATGTCTTCGATATGAAACGTGCCGCTGTCGGGTTTACGGCGCAGTAAAGCATTAACGACATCCTGTGTCAGACGGCTGACCAGTTCGCGTACGCGAACCGATGCCGCACCTTGGCCGCCATCCACAGCGATGAACGCTTTGGTCATGGCGACTGAAATTTTAATGGGTTCGAATGCGACAACAGCACCGTTGCGGCGAATAATTCTATATTGAGAAAATTGCTTGATGTCGGTGTGAATATCCACGAAAGCGTTGATATCGGATTTGGGGATTGGATTTGAAGTTTCGGTGACCAGCTGCATCGTTTTTGACTCCCTTTGATTCATTGGTATGAAATAAACCAATGTGATTCCAAAGCGTTAACCGGACAATATCAAGCTGAATCTGGGTAAACTGGATAATGTTGGATAATACTTTTAACCACTATATATTGTATTCGATTAGCAAGAATGCATAATTGGTAGTATATACAATACGAATTCAATTTGTAAACAAGCCCGTCAAAATTGTTTTGTCATTTTGTGAAAATTCTTTTTAACAGTCTGTTAAGTGTGCGGTTAAGCAATTTATCCCATGTTAATATGCATTCGTTTTATGCGTGCCGTTGCTTAATGTGTCCCGCATTTTATCCGTATTGATGGCTATCGATTTTGTTATGGAGAAAATCAATGCATTCTGATCAATGGCATCTGTTAAAAACCAAACGCTTCCTGCCACTTTTTCTGACCCAGTTCTTGGGTGCGTTCAATGACAATGTATTCAAGAATGCACTGATTATCCTGATTACCTATACTGCGGTCGAACAATCCGCACTGAGTCCGCAGGTGATGATCACCATTGCCGCAGGCATTTTTATCTTGCCTTTTTTTCTGTTTTCGGCGGTGGCAGGGCAGATCGCCGACAAGTACGATAAAGCACGGGTGATTCGCATTACCAAGGCGGCTGAGATCGTGCTGATGCTCGGCGCTGCATTGGGGTTTTTCTGGCAGCAGACCGAGGTATTGATGCTGATTTTGTTTCTGATGGGCACGCAATCGGCTTTTTTCGGGCCGCTCAAGTACGGTATTCTGCCCGATCAGCTTGCGGAAAATGAATTGATTGGCGGAAATGCGTTGATCGACAGCAGCACATTTGTGTCCATTCTGCTGGGTACGATTTGCGGAGGGCTGCTGATTATGGCTGAAAACGGTGCGCTGATTATTTCAGTGATCGTTATCGCTGTTGCCGTGTTCGGTTTGCTCAGCAGTTTCTCGATACCACCCACCCAGCCTGCGGATGCCGGTCTGAAAATTCACTATAACTTTCTCGCTGAAACGCATGCCATTATCCGGCAGGTACGTCAGCATCCGGTCATTTACCGCTCTATTTTGGGTATTTCCTGGTTCTGGCTGTTTGGCGCCAGCTTTTTGTCCCAGTTTCCGACATTCGCCAAAGAAGTGATCGGCGGTAACGAACAGGTTGTCACGCTTTTTTTGGCGACATTCACGATCGGCATCGCTATTGGCGCATTACTCTGCAACCGGCTGCTCAAAGGCGAAATTGCCGCTACTTATGTACCGCTGGGTATTATCGTCATGACGCTGTTTACCGTAGATATGTATTTAACCAGCAGCAATCTGGCGCACGGCAATAGCGATGTGCTGATCGGCGCAGGGGTTTTTCTGGAATCGTTGGCGCATTGGCGTATTCTGATTGATCTGTTGGGTATTTCAATCTGCGGTGGCATTTATATCGTTCCGCTGTATGCGATTATTCAGGATCGTGCCGAAATGTCGCATATGTCACGCACTTTTGCTGCGAATAATATTCTGAATGCGTTATTCATGGTGATTTCTGCGGCTGCGATCAGCATTATGCTGGCCTATGAATTTTCCGTCATCGATGTGTTTCTCGCTATTGCTGTCATTAATGGTTTCATGGCGATTTACATCGCCAGTCTGTTGCCGCAGGCGCTGGTTAAATCGATATTGCGCTGGGTGTTTCAGGTCTGTTACCGGCTGGATGTCAGGGGGATCGAGCATTTACATAAACTGAATGGCAGAACCATTATTGTCGCCAATCATTTGTCATTTCTGGATGCGATTTTAATTGGTGCGTATGTGCCGAATCATGTCAGCTTTGCCATCAATACCCATATCGCCAGACGCTGGTGGCTGAGGCCTTTTTTGTTTCTGGCGGACACGATTGCGCTCGATCCGGCTAATCCGCTGTCGACACGAATGCTGATCGACCGGGTAAGAAAAGGGCGCAGAATTGTTATTTTTCCGGAAGGACGGTTAACCGTCACGGGTTCGCTCATGAAAATCTATGAGGGACCGGCATTGATAGCCGACAAGACAGCGGCGCAAGTATTGCCGATTATTATTTCCGGTGCGCAGTATACGCCTTTTTCCCGGCTACGCGGCAAAGTGCGGATTCGATGGTTTCCCAAAATCACCATGACCGTCATGCCACCGTTGAAATTTGATTTGCCACCGGACATTCGTGGTAGAAAACGGCGTCAGGCTGCCGGGATCAAGCTCTATGAGGTGATGTCCTATATGATGTTTCAAAGTAACCATCTGGATCAAACGTTGTTCCAGTCATTACTGGATGCCTGTTCAATACACGGCAGCAGGCATATTATCGCTGAGGACGTGGAACGAAAGCCGATTAACTATAGGCAGTTGATTATGCGTTGTTTCATATTGGGTGCGGTGCTAAGAAAGCATACGAACAATAACATGGTGGCAGGAGTGCTGTTGCCGAACATGGTCAGTACGTTGATTTGCTTTTTTGCATTGCAGGCTTACGGGCGCATTCCCGCGATGCTGAATTATTCCAGCAGTGCAAAAAATCTGATTGCCGCTTGCAAGGCTGCCGCGATTGAGACTGTCATTACATCCCGGCGTTTTATTCAGGCAGGCAAGCTGGCACATTTGGTCGAAGCACTGGAGTTCCAGGGAATCAGGATCGTGTATCTGGAAGATTGGGTTTCGCAGATTTCCGTTCCGGCTAAAATTAAAGGTGCGTTGTTCAGCCTGATTCCGCAGTTTTATTATCGATTCATCAACAAGACGGCCAATACGGGGGCAAGTGCAGATACGACAGCGGTGATTTTGTTTACGTCCGGATCGGAAGATGTGCCCAAAGGTGTTTTGCTGAGCCATAAAAATATTCAGGCCAATCGCTACCAGGTGTCATCGCGTATTGATTTCGGGCCGACGGATATCGTTTTTAATGTGCTTCCCGTTTTTCATTCATTCGGCCTGACAGGCGGCACACTTTTGCCTGTTCTGTCGGGTATCCGGACTTTCTTTTATCCCTCGCCATTGCATTACCGCATCATTCCGGAACTGGTTTACGATACTAACGCCACGTTGATGTTTGGAACCGACACTTTTCTTGCCGGTTACGCGCGTTTTGCGCATGCCTATGACTTTCAGAGCATACGGTATGTTTTTGCCGGCGCGGAGAAACTGAAAGATGAAACGCGCCAGCAGTGGGCGGAAAGATTCGGTATACGTATTTTTGAAGGCTACGGTTCGACAGAAACTGCACCCATACTGAGTCTCAACACACCGATGCACAACAAACCCGGCACGGTCGGACGCCTGTTGCCGGGCATTAACCATCGCCTGGAAACCGTTCCGGGCATTCACGATGCCGGAAAATTGCTGGTTTCTGGCCCGAATGTGATGCAAGGTTATTATCTTGCGGACCAACCCGCTGTACTGCGTCCTCCGGAAGGGTATTGGTATGATACGGGTGACATTGTTTCAATCGATGAAATGGGTTTTCTGACGATCCAGGGCCGTGTGAAACGGTTCGCAAAAATCGGCGGTGAAATGGTTTCGCTGACGGCGGTGGAAAGCTATGTCGGTCAGCTCTGGCCGGAATACAGTCATGCGGTAACGCATCTGCCCGATCCCAAAAAAGGCGAACAGATTATTCTGGTGACAACACATCCGCACGCACAGCGTGAAGTATTGATCAGCTATGCGAAACAGAATGGCATCAGTGAACTGAGCATTCCCAGAACATTGTTGCAGATTGATGAAATACCGTTACTGGGAACTGGAAAGGTCGATTATGTCACCCTGAAAACATGGGTTGAGTCTCATTTGGGTTCAGCTGCATGAATGGAATTATCTTCAGCTATAGGCGTAGCCATTCTGCATCATTTCAGTGAGAAAGAGCTATTGCCCCTGCGCCGAACAAAACGGTGCTCATAAGATTGAGCACCGTGCTGCATTACTTTGACCCTAAGTGCTTCGATATCTTCGATATATTTGCTAATCCAGCAGGTCCAAATATTGCACGATACCTTGAAGTTCGGAAAATGCCTGGTAAATAGCGCGCATGGAAGCCGCCAATGATTGTTACCGGGAAGCTGCAAAAATTCGAAATGTACGGAATGGTTACAGAAGAACCGGAGAAAAATTTCAGCTTAAAAGCAAGCTTATAAGCTGATATCAAAATACTCAATATCCGCTTTTAATCTTTGTGCCAGCGCTTCAAGCTGTGCTGCGGTATTTTCCCGGTCTTTGGCTATCGTATTTTTTATCAAGATCGTAAGTTTCTCAAAATCAGAGGCGGATAAACACTGCAGCGTTCCGGAAGAAAGTTCCTGCTTGAATCGATCGACAGCGCCGTCAGCGATTTTATGAATATCGTTGCTCATTTGCTCTACCTTAAAACGGTTAATCGGATTTCCTATGTTCAATAATAGGATTATATATATTTATCCTGAATCGTATTGTTTCGCTGAATTGAAAAAATACCGGATAGTTTTCTAAATTTTCATCTTACGCCTAACCGCCCAGTCAAAAAGACGGCCGCCTAAAAACCAACGTCCGATTACGGCCGATTTTGAATCTGCGGGCAATGCATGACGCATCGGTGGAAAAGTGGCTTTTGCCGCTTTAAGTACCGACTGGGCGATAATTTCCGGCCCGGGTGCTATGGGCTCATCTTTCAGCAGACGGGGCAGGGCATCAAGCAATTTCCGGTAGACAGGGGGGTGCTTTACTGTTTTAAGCAGTTCAAACTCTTTTTCGGCAAATTCGGTTTTGATTAAACCGGGCGCGATGACAATAACATGGATACCGAATTCCATGACTTCACCGCGCAAAGTTTCCGACAATGCTTCAACTGCATGTTTGGAAGCGGCGTACCAGCCAAACCCGGGAATGGAGATACGCCCCAGAATCGATGCAATGTTGATGATGCACCCTGATTTTTGTGCGCGCATATGCGGCAGCACGGCTTGCATGAAACGCGCATAACCGAAAACATTGACTTCGAACTGTTCATGCGCAGCCTCCATGGACACACTTTCGATAGCACCAAGCTGTCCATAGCCTGCGTTGTTGATCAGCAGATCGATACGTCCTTTTGTTGCCATGACATGACTGACCGCAGCTGCAATCGCCGGGGGATCGGTAACATCCAGGCAAAGCGGTTCGATATTATCCGAACGTATTTCTTCCAGCCGGTGCATGCGTCTTGCCATGGCAAAAACATAATAATCGTTTTTTGCCAGCAGTTCTGTGGTTGCTTTCCCGATGCCACTGGATGCGCCAGTGACCAGTGCGATACGTTGCGTCATAACGTTTGTTAAACCTGTATTATGTGATGGGCATATTCTACGCAGAATATTTCAGATAATGGTGTTTTTTAGCGTACGCTCAAAGCAATGGATGTGCTATCTCTATAGTGTTTAACAGGTTGCTAATCCATAATGCCTTTCAGCACTGGGGCGACAAATTTGTTACACTGTGCTCGAAAAAACGTTAGGAGAACATCAATAATGCAAAGACAAAATACAAAAACAGTAATCTCCAGGCGAAGTAAATGGCCGAAATTGATTACTCTGGGATTGATTCTGATGATTACCTTTTTTGCGGTGTCGTTGCTTCCTCGCGGTTTTTCCGATGACACATCCATTATTGGAAAAGGAACTCCCGTGTTACTGCTGGTTCATGATGACAATATTCTGCAAAGTGGAGAAACAATGGCTGTCATGAATAAAATCAGAAATGAATACGCGGAACGTCTGGAGTTCGTCGTCGCTGATATCAATACGCCCGAAGGCAGAGCATTTGCCCAAAGGAACGGCTACATGCCGGCTGCACTGGTATTTTATTCTGCCGATGGCCAGAATCTGCAAACGCGCTACTCATCACAAACGGTGGAATCATTACAGCGAGAACTGAATACAATATTCCAGTATTAAGTATAAAAAACGGAGATTCCTATGCAATCCCCCTTTAATACACAAAACATTTCAGACGTAAAGCTGCTCGGCATTACCCAATATCAACTCAGACAGGAATTACACAGCGAGTTAAACGCCATCGCTCATGAATTGCTGGTTATCCCTACTCAGATTTCCCATATCGTTTTGCTCTCCGATCGACAGTGGGTGGATCAGGAACGTAAATTGATAAGTGAATTATGCGATCAATATAATGTCCCCCCGCCTAAAAATCATAATAATGAGTTTAGTGTCAGTTTAGGTGATCTGTTGTTTCGTTGGGAGCGGCACACCGAATATTCGACCTATGCCGTGTATCTATCCGGTCCATTTGAAGCGCCATTTGAACACCCGCCTGTCAGATATCTGCCACATAAATGGCTGACCAGCTTACCTGGTGAAATTCTTGTGGCAACGCATGTTGCGCTTGATGATCGCATGCGCTCCAAGCGAAGCCTGAGTGAACTGGCACAATTATTCTCATCGAACACGGTAATTGGTTCAAAGGTTGCTGGTGGCAGCGCGACAGTCTGGAGTGACAACCAGATTCATGATGATGGATTTGGCCGTATTCTGATTCATGATGAGAATCTGCGCAGCAGGCAGGTTGGCAGGCTGGTGCAACGCCTGCTTGAGATTGAAACATACCGCATGCTGGCGATGCTCCCGCTGCCCATGACGCGCCAAATGATTCCACAGTTGGCGCGTGCCGATCAGCATCTGGCTCAAATCATTACCCGAAATACGGAGCTGACCAGTATTGAAGATGAGCAACAGTTGCTTGACGAACTTACCCGGCTGGCTGCTGAGATTGAAGGCCTTTCTGCAAAAACAAGCCACCGGTTTAATGCTTCTCGCGCTTATTACGACATAGTCAAATTGCGCATTACCGAATTACGCGAGGAACGCATCGAAGGTCTGCAAATGCTGCAGGAATTCATGATCCAGCGGTTGTCATCGGCAATGGGTACATGTGAGTTGGTACATTCCAAACTGGAAAACCTGTCACTGCATGTTGCGCGTGCTTCCGAGCTGCTCAGAACACGCGTCGACATTTCCATGGAAGCGCAGATCCGTGATTTGCTTAAATCCATGGATAATCGTGCCCGCGTGCAACTGCGCTTACAAGAGACAGTAGAGGGGCTATCTGTTGTTGTGCTGAGCTATTATTTGGTCGGTTTGATCAGTTATGGTCTGAAAGCATTCAAGGCGGTGGGACAGGACATCAATGTCGAACTCATGACCGGTATTGCCATACCGATCGTTGTCGTCGTTGTCTTCTTCGCGGTCAGAGGTATTCGCAGTATGGTGAATAGACTGCATAAATAACAGTAGCTTGAGCAGCGCTTGGTGAATGCAGTCTTTTGCTTGTTTCGTTTAACATTCAGTAATACTGACAGCCAGACCGCCAAGTGAAGTTTCCTTAAATTTGACCGACATCTCCAGGCCTGTTTGCTTCATGGCAGTAATGCAATTATCCAGCGACATAAAATGCTGGCCATCACCGCGTATGGCCAGAGAAGCTGCGGTATATGCTTTGATCGCGCCAAAGCCGTTACGCTCAATACATGGCACTTGAACCAGACTGCCGACAGGATCACAGGTCATCCCCAGATGATGTTCCAAAGCGATTTCAGCAGCATTTTCAATCTGTGCCGTGGTGCCGCCTTTGATTGCGCACAATCCTGCCGCTGCCATTGCTGATGCCGAGCCTACTTCACCCTGGCAACCGACTTCAGCACCGGAAATAGAACTGTTATGCTTGATCAAGCCTCCGATAGCTGCCGCCACCAGGAGGAAATCACGTACCTGTTCATGTGTCGCACCTTCATGCTGCACGGCATAGTGAATGACCGCCGGAATCACGCCGGCCGCACCATTGGTCGGTGCGGTAACCACCATATGCCCGGCTGCATTTTCTTCGTTGACCGCCATTGCATAAGCACATAACCAATCATTCATTGAAGCTTGCTGGGAATTTTCACTTAATTGACGATAAAGTGCCTTGGCGCGGCGTTTGACTTTAAGGCCGCCCGGTAAAATACCTTCTGCCACCAAGCCATTCTGAATACAGGTATACATGGCATGCCAAATGGCATCCAGGCCAGCATTCAATTTCTCCTCGCTGATGCGCTCCTGTTCGTTGCTGCGTTTCATTGCGGCAATCGATAAACCGCTTTGTGTTGACATTCGCATCATCTGATTCGCGTTCTCAAATGGATAACCGCAGGAATGCGCCGATTCCACTTTTATCGGTGCTACCAATTGCTTGATATCAGCCAATGTCGTAATAAAACCGCCACCGATTGAAAAATAAGTCTCGGTTAAAACTATCTTGCCAATAGCATTGGTGAGTTGAAAAATCATCCCGTTGGGATGTTCGGGCAACGGTTCACCTTTATCGAAAATGACATCATCAACCGGAGAAAACAAAATTGAGATATGCTCACTAAGCGCAATAGAAACGCGTTGTGAAAGTTCCTCGGTCAGCTTATTGACATCTTCTTTAGCAAGTTCCTGCGGCGTAAAATCATTCAAACCGAGAATTACAGCACGATCAGTCGCGTGTCCCTTTCCGGTAAATGCCAGCGAACCTTTTAATGTACAACGTACATGGTATGGCTGATTATCCTGATGGTCAGCAATATATGACGCACAACAGCCGCGAAAATCCTTGGCAGCAACCATCGGTCCCATTGTATGGGAACTAGAAGGGCCAACACCAATTTTAAAAAGATCCAAAACGCTGATAAACATGAAAATGCCTAAAAATAAAACCCAATTAGATTATTTAATCGAACAGAAGATAGATGTATGATCTACCCCTCACTTACCGACAAGCTGCACGGGCGGATAAGTATCCTATATGTCTCCCATAGACACAACAGCTTTATTGACAGAAATGGATCCGATGAGTTCGTGGCCTCCCTGAACTGAGCAGCCTGAGAGTTGAGAGAAAATTAAGCATTGTAATATTGGAAAAGGGATCTCTGTGCTGTTGCTGGTTCATGATGACAAATTCTGCACAGTGGAGAAACAATGTCTGTCATGAAGAAGATCAGAAATGAATACACGGAGCGCCTGGAATTTGTCGTCGCTGATATCAATACGCTTGAAGGCAAAACATTTACTCAAAGAAACGGCTATCTGGCGGCTGCACTGGTATTCTACTCAGCCGATGGCCGAAACCTGAAAACGCTCTTCAGAAGACCATGGTGTGGGTAATGAGGGGTAGAGGCATTAACGGCACATTGCAGTAATACCCATCTCCCCTTCAAAATCATGCCCAGGCGCTGGGATGTGGAAAGAATCGTGAATATGAGTCTTATACCAGTCAGTGACTCATTTTCCTGGCTCCAGAGCTACTGCTCTGGAAACCGTGAGCAGATGCTCAGGTCCGTGAGGCTGTTTGTATACTGTCGTTGCCACGGTGCGCACTGAAAAATACAAAGCCAAGACCTGCTGCAATCAGCAGGAACAACGTGCCGGGTTCACTGATCTGTTGGATGGAAGGCGCACTCAAAGCTGTAATCAGGCGTTGATTATTGCTTGGATTGATAGGGTTGAGTACATAGAACTCCCAGTCAGAACTAACTGCACCATTACCAATACCCGCCAGTAAGCTATTGGCCAGACTTTGAGTCGTTATACCACTTACCGTACCGAAGGTGTTCGACTTGAATGTGCCATTACTCAGATTCAGCGTCGTACCTTCTTCGAAGAAGATTTCCCACAGTGCTAACTGGAATGCAGAATCGAATTGAGCGCTGCTGCCAAGATCGGATGCATGGTTGTCATAGAGCCAGCCTGCCCGGGCATGTTGTAGGTCAGTCAAGCCAGCTGGCGGCGAATTGGTTGCAGAAACAATGTCATACTCAGCGTTCATGTTTGTGACCAGCCAGTGGTCGACATCGATGCAGAAAGCTTGCAAAGTGTTACCCCATATAGCTGGATCCGAACTGGAAATTACATTGAAGCTAAACTGGCCGGCGCCGGCACCTAAATCGGTGAAGGCGGGTGACGGTGACGTCTTCGTGATTTTCCCGCTCATTCCTCCGTTAGCGAAACCGTTGTAATTCAGCGTAATGGGGTCTGCCCAGCTGGTTGAGGCGGCTGTAAGTAAAGCAATTGTAGTCGTAGAAAGTAACTTATTTAAAAAGGGTCTCATCTTGTTTTCCTTATTGGTATTGAGAGAAGATGTTGAACCATTGCAAACATCTTTCTTTTTCTCAAGCAATAAACATGCCAATAATTAATACTGTTTTTATACAGTAAGTTAGTGATGATGACGCATAATGTAGATTCTACATGTAAAGGCTTCCGACATTTTTATACGTATTTTCCTGAGTACGGCAGGTTTTCTGGCTTTTTTAACGAGTTGAGAAGCTGAGATAGTGACTATGTTTGAGTCTGAGAAGGTTTGCCAAGCTTGTGGTTTGGGCTGGCCGTTGAAACCAACGCTGTTCCTTGTCACAACAGTACACTGTTGCTGGTGACTTGATAAAGCTGGTGTTGAAGCAGGTCATGCAGATAAAGCTTATTGCAGTCAGAAACATCGCGATGCTATGAAACTGAATCTACAGTTTAATTTTGGATGGCTGGATTGAGTGCTTACACTTACTTTAAGAACCTGTTCACGATTTCACTGAAGGGCGCATTGCAGTATTAAAATCAAACTCAAGATGCGCACATACTCCAAGTATGCTGCACTTCTTCGTTCAATTTTGCCCTTACACTGTACCCCTTGGTCGAAATTCTTGAACAGGTTCTTAAAGAATGATTCAATTTCCGGTATTGGTCAGTAAATTAGGCGGTGGTCCGATGGGCTCGAAATTTTTCAATAATGGGATATCATCCTTGTTTATCCATCGGATATCGGTATCGAAAGTATTTTGCGGTCCCCAACTGCCTGTCAATTTCTTTCCATCAGGTGTAAAAGTCCAGCACATTTCTTCACCGGCGGTGTTGATGGTATCACCGAGGTTGACCGGTGTCTGCCATTCACCATGTGCATCCTGATGTGCAATCCACATGTCATGTCCGCCCCGGGAGTCCTGATCAGTCCGCATACTGGTAATGATCAGACTCTTGCCGTCCTTTGACAGCCCGGTCCAGTGCATATGATCCCGCTGTGGGGAATTGATCTTGGATCCTAAGCTCACGGGTTCCTGCCAGACACCATTCTTTTTCTCAACTTTCCAGATATCGCTGTCTTGTGTCACCCCGGGTTGATGGTAACTGAAGTAAATCAAACTGTCCGAAACGATAATCGGGCAGTGCTCCTCACCGGTCGGTGTATTGATGCTCGGAAGCTCGGGCACATCATTCCAGTTTCTGGCTGATTGCCATACGCCGTTTACTTTCTGAACGGCGTACAAGTCACCCGACAACAAATTACCAGGTTCATATCGTGTGAAATAGATGACATTGCCATCATCGGAAAAACTCGGTTCCAGTTCCCAAGCCGATGTATTGATATTCGGCCCGACTGTGGGATCGATATCGGGCCCTAAATGAATCGGCGGTTGCCAGGCACCATCTACATGGTGAGACATCCATATATCGAAGTTGTACGGGTTGCCGGGTGATTCTATGCTGCCTTCACGAGTCGACACAAAAATCGCGGTTTTACCGTCCGCGCTATAGGTGATTTCTATTTCCGAACCTGGTGAATTGATCGGTTCGCCCATATCCTTTGATGCTTTTGGAACCTCAGCTGTATCCCTATTCTCAGCTCCATGCATACCTGGCATTGCGTAAGAAACGCCATGTGCCAATGTCAATATCAGCGATATGGAGCTAACCGCCGGCGTAAGAAGTTTGTTTTTCATATGGATTCTCCTCCTTTAGATGAAATACGATTTACTGATCCTGAGTTAAACGCGTGAACTGTTTCAAACACATGTTGCAGCAGAGTAGAAGAAAAACTAATCGATGATTCGTTTGAGATTGGATAAAAAGATAGCCACCGCACTCAGTAAGAGCAAAGGCCAGAATTGAACGAAAGGTTCATACCATGCCGTGCCGACTGTGATCGGGATTTCCAGTTTGAAATCAGTCTGGTGTTCGTCTACCCCCGAGAGACGCATAATATATTCTCCCGGTTCATCGATGTGGATGTCCTGATAAATAATACCGGATTGATAATTTTGGGCAGGAATTGACAGCAATGCCTGCACTGACGCTTCATCGGTTTCCTGAGTTTCCTTGAACAGGCTGAGCGCTACAGGTTGTTCGCGCATGGATACGGGATACAGCAGATCGATGGTAATACTGAGCAGGCCTGGGCTGGGTACCTTGCCGCACAGAATGGGAACGGACATTGCGCTGAGTGCATCTTCCGGTACCGCGTAGTCATGGGGAATAAAATAAGCGGAATAACCGATCAGTAATGTATCGGACTCGATCGTACAGGTACCGCCGCGAAAGCCTTTGGGATAAGTTTCCGACCTGTCTCCCTGAGAGCTCACATGAAATTGCATGCCGATCACAACAATGCTCATCAGTATCCCTGTGGCAATTAAAAGACGCCGGGTATGGATTGGTAAATTCTGCCAGATTGCGGTCATTTTTTCTCCCTGATAAATATTTAAATGGTTAAAAAATCGATGGTTCAGCCCGGTTCTATTCTTACCGCCGGGCATACGGATTTATTGCGCACTTCGCAAAATATCTTCAGCGGCCAGCCGTCCTATATGCGCAATTTCACCATTGCCGGTAACCATTGCTGTCACGATGGTGCCGTCAATCAGCAGGCTCAATTTTTCCGTTACTATCTCGGGATCCCGCGCGCCGCTTTCCGCCACCATTGCCTGGAGTCGGGCATTTATTTTCTCCCTGTGTCCGTTGGCAATTTCCTGTATCCAGCCATTGCTCTTTTCATGTTCGGCCACGGCATTGATAAATACACAGCCGAAAAAATCTTCACTGCCGAACCAGTCCTGCATTAAATCGAACAATGCCAGGATGCGGTCGGCAGGCGCGCATTCTATCGTCGGCAGATCCGAATCAAACCAGCGGAACCACATATCTGCTTCTGCCTCGAACACCGCCTTGAGCAGGTTTTCTTTCGATCCGTAATGCGTATAGAGACTGCGCCGGGATACCCCCGATTCTTCAATGATTCTGGCGATACCGGTAGCATGAATGCCCACACGGCAGAACAGGCGGCGTGCCGTCCGCAGTATTTTTTCCTCGACTGATATTTTTCTAGGCATTATTGTTTAAGCCTCATCCGGTATGCTGATTCGGTCTTTACACAGGTCGATCCATAATTTCTCAGCTTTGTGATGAGAGAATTCCTTCAAATATGCGCATTCGATTGTGCTCCAAGCTGTTTCCTGATTTTCCCGGCGATTCTGCCGGCCTCAAGACGGATTTCCCGTAATTGGCCACTGAGTGGGTTGACTTGTCCGATAAAATAGAGGCGGGGTGCTTTCTCGCATTCCTGATCACCCGAAATTTTTGGCCTGCCTTTCTCATCAGCAATGCCCGGTATTTGTACAAGATCGGGAATTCCGGTATGGAAGCCGGTTCCAGCCACGATGACATCAGGCCGCAGCGTTATTGTGGCATTATCATTATTCTGTACTGTGGCTCCAGCAGTACTCTGCACATGCACCGTTGGGCCGGAAATTTTCTGTATCGGGCCGACAATTCTGATCCGGCCGGCACGGACATCATCGGCGAAAGGACCGTATAGAATCGGTACCACATTATTGATGGCATATTGTTTGGTAAGGGGTATTGTTGGAAACGGGAGGCCATATGCCGTCAGATCACCCGTCGTTCTGCGGTGCAGAAAGCGCAGCAATCGATCTACCCAATGATTGGGCAGATGCCTTAATCCTATTCCCAGGCCTACGATCGGAATACCCCAGATACTTTTGGGTAAAAAGTGCGGCGGTGTTCGGACAGATAGTGTTACCGAGCTTGCATATTCAGTCAGTCTGCTGGCAATTTCAGCCGCGGAATTGCCGCTGCCGATCACGAGTACATGCTTTTCCGCATAGTCCTGTGCCCGTTTGAATGTTGAAGAATGCACAATTTCTCCTGAGAAAGTTTCTCTCCCTTCCCATGCAGGAATCACCGGAATACGGCAAGTACCGATTGCCATGACAACCGCCCGTGATTCGAATTGCCGGTGATCATTACTCGTGACCAGCCAGATATCGCGGTCACGGTCATAGCTGACTTTTCCGATGTCGATCCCGGTCTGTACAGTAAAACCACCCCGGGTAGGAAAGGTTTCGAGCAGCCGTACAACCGCATCACGCGAAGGCCAAGCACCGGCAGATTGTGGAAACTGACTGCCGGGTAGCGCTGAAAAGAAGCGACCCGTATTCAGACGCAGACCGTCATAGTGATTGCGCCAGACGTCTCCTACAGCAGGTGTACGTTCCAATACCAGTGGCGTCAGTCCTGCTTTTGTCAGTTCATAGGCTGCCGACAAGCCTGCCGGGCCTGCACCGATTACGGTCACATCATGGATATCACTGGCTTTCATTGCTCATCTCCTTGCCTGTTTTCAACCGGGAATGCGCGCCGGCGTATATGATCCGACTTGCAGATGCGTTGTAATAAGTCGTTGTCAGTCATGTGGCATTGTGGCCTGCTCTGAATGGTGATGAATCTCGATATTGACCGGAACCGGACGCATGATGGTGTCCGGTATGGGGGCTGTTCGCTGCAGTTTTTTCAAAAGAGCGGTTGCCTTATCCGGTGGCGCGTCAGTCTGTATTTCCACCACGACCGATATATCTTCAAATCCGGGATTGCCCGGTTCTATTGCAAAAGCCGCCCGGAAATTGACACGCCCCGAAACATGCAGACGGAGTGATTCCACATTAATCCGGGCAGCCGATAATCCGCCGATATAAGTGGCGGCAAGACAATGGCCAATGGCGGTGAGCAGCAGATCCTGCGGTGTGATACCCATACCTTCCCCGCCATATCGTACCGGTTCATCGCCGGTGACAATCTGACCATCAGTGACATTTGAAGTGGTGTGATAGCCGCTATCCCATACAACCTTGACTTGATAGCCGGGTTGAGCGATATCGCTATCACCTTCTATTTTAATAAGATTCCGTATTATCTGAGATCGCTCAAGGTCTATGCCATTGACCACATTCTTGGTATCCGAGTCAACCATAATCAAATCTCCATGACAAACCAACAGCAGAAATTCATAACTTGTTTGCCTACTTAATTGATCTGATAGGTCATTCAGTATTATTTATTGTCAATAAAAGTAGACTGATCATTCTCTTTTTGTGAATAATATACTGGAAATCATGAAGTAGCAAGCCGGGCAAGTCGATGATCAATGGCAGATAACTGACAATTATTCATATGCTGTTGAAACCAGGGAAGAAATCAGGTGACGGCGGCGGTGCGATTGTTGATTTGGATTGGGGTGTGGATTCTTTTGTATGATTTCTCTTGTATCGCTGATTGATGACGTACGTCGCGACACCTGATAATTTTCATTTGGTATTTTTCTACCGGAAGAATCTGGGATAATTGAGAAGCTTTCTTATTGCACTTAATAAGTTTGCCATTCAACCACTCGATACAAGGAGTCAATATGTCCAATACATTGATCCAGCCTTATTTGATGTTCGGCGGGCGTTGTGAAGAAGCGCTCGAATTTTATCGTACCGCGCTCGGTGCGCAGATTGACATGCTGATGCGCTACAAAGACAGTCCGGAAGCGCCGCCGCCAGGCATGTTGCCACCGGGGTTTGAGAACAAAGTCATGCATGCTGGTTTCCGTATCGGCGGTAATGTATTGATGGCTTCGGATGGTTGTGAACAAGGCCAGGAATTTAAGGGGTTTTCGCTGTCGATTTCGGTGACCGATGCCGTTGAAGCGGAGCGCTATTTTACTGCGTTATCCGATGGCGGCACGGTGCAAATGCCGCTGGCTAAAACTTTTTGGTCGCCATGCTTTGGTATGCTCATCGACCGTTTCGGTATCAGTTGGATGATTAATGTCCCGGCAGCTGGATGCGGCGGTGAGTGATTTTGGTGAAACCACCCCATATCCTGGTCATCGGTATCGCAATGGCGGTGCTTACCGCCGGGACCGGCTGCACTGCCCGGCATCTTTATGCTACCGGTCAGGCATGGCAGCAGAATGCATGCGGCAGGATGGTCGACCAACAGGACCGTGAGCGCTGCCTTGCGAATGCAAATACCCCGTATGAAACATACAGCAGGCAATACGGCGCGGAAGGTGAATCGAAATGACGGCCCGTCGCGGCTTTCAGGCGGCGGGCATCGGCTAAAGCGGGCCACTTTGGTCGGGTAAGTTTCTTCAAATAGAATCAATGAATATTTCTGACGAGGCTTAAAGCATGAAAAGAATAATGTGCTCGGTCCGGATTTTACCGGCATGCTTGTTTTTCTGGCTATTTGCTAGTGCTGCTGTTGCGCAGCAGTTTGACCATACGCATAGGCTTTGGGACACGCTGTTGCATGAACATGTTGTGATGATTAATCAGGGGCGGGCGAGCCAGGTTGATTATGCCGCCTTTTTGCGGGATCGTGCGGTATTGCAGCGCTATTTGGCGCAATTGTCGGCAGTGAATGAAGCCGTATTTGCGAGTTGGAGCAAGCCGGAGCAACTGGCGTTTCTGATCAATGCGTACAATGCGTTTACTGTTGAACTGATTCTGACGCGTTATCCGAAACTCGATTCAATCAAGGATCTGGGTTCGTTTTTGCGCAGCCCCTGGAAGCGGGAATTCGTGCCGTTGCTCGGCCAGACGCGTTCGCTGGATGATATTGAGCATGGCATGATCCGTAATCCCGGCGATTATAATGAACCGCGCGTTCATTTTGCGATGAACTGCGCATCGGTCGGTTGCCCGGGATTATTGAACGAAGCTTTTGTCGGCGGGAAACTCGAGCAGCAACTGGAAGCCGTAACCCGGGCTTTTCTGGAAGACCGTACGCGCAACCGCTTTAATGCCTCGACCGGTGATCTGGAAATATCGGAAATATTCGACAGGTATACCGAGGATTTTGAACGAGGATGGGGTGGCTGGCATTCGCTGAATCATTTTCTGGTGCATTATGCAGACAGCCTGGCTGATAATGCACAGGAGAAAATGGCGATTGTGACAGGCAATTTCAGCGTGCGCTTTCTGGATTATGACTGGAAGCTAAACGATAGGAAATAAGAACCTGTTCAAGATCTCACTGAAGGGCGCATTGCGGCGTTAAAATCGAACTCAAAATGCTCACATACTACAAGTATGCTCCGCTTTTTTATTCAATTTTGCCTTGCACTGCATCCCTTGATCGAGATCTTGAATAGGTTCTGAGTCTATTCAGTGTAGGTTCTTTTTTTATAATCAGTTTTGTCATGCGCGGAATTGTGTTTCTATTACAAGGTATTGTACGACAATGATATTTGAATGTATGAAGCGTTTTAACCGGTATTTTTGTGTTGTATTACATGCTGTCATTCTGCTGCTTATCCTGCCAAATGGAGTGTTAGCCGATGCGTCATGTATGCAGCAGGAAGATACGCTGATGCCCTGTTCGCACGAATTACCGCGAGACGCCATTGATCAGCTTAAAATTGACGCTGGTTTTGGGTGGGGGATTTTTAGCGGCAGTATATACAATGGTAACCGCGATCATAGGATTACCCGGCTGGTGGTCAGTATGGAACCGATTCATGATCACCATCATATGGAAATGATGGGCGACCATGCAATGTCGCATGAGGCCAGGATTCACGAAATTAAAATAAATCTGCCGCCGTTAACTAAAAGCGCACTCTCCATGGCGTTGCCGGCAGAAGATGCGGCTATACATGACTTTAAGTGGGAGGTTATTAAAGTTTATGGTACGGTAGAGCGCAGGTAGTTCGCTTTTTCGTTCAATTTTGCCTTACATCGCACCTTTTGATCGGAATCTTGAACAGGTTCTGAAAAACGCTATCTTATCGATGGATAGCTATTTCCGGCTACAGTTTTTTTTGCAGTACAGTGTCTTCCGCTTCTGCTAGGGTATCGGGATAATCTTTGCTGAAGTGCAGGCCGCGGCTTTCATGTCGCAACATTGCGCTGCGCACGATCAAATCCGCGGTATCCACCAGATTGCGCAATTCAAGTAAGTCACTGCTCACCCTGAAGTGTGTGTAGTATTCGTTGATTTCCTCGCGCAGCAACTCGATTCTGCGTTGTGCCCGCTGCAGGCGCTTGGTCGTTCTGACAATACCGACATAGCTCCACATAAATCTGCGCAATTCGTCCCAGTTATGCGAGATGACAATTTCTTCATCCGCGTCGGTGACACGGCTTTCATCCCAGTCGGGAATTGGCGGCGGCGTGACGAGCGGTTGATGGTTGATGTCCTGCGCGGCTGCTCTGGCGATGACCAGGCATTCGAGCAGGGAATTGCTGGCAAGCCGGTTGGCGCCATGCAGGCCGGTGTGCGCAGTTTCTCCAATCGCGTACAGGTTGTTTAAATCCGTGCGCCCGAGCTGATCGGTCTGAATGCCGCCGCAGGTATAATGGGCTGCGGGGACTACAGGTATGGGTTCTTGCGTTAGATCGATGCCCAGTTTCAGGCAGTGCGCATAAATCGTTGGGAAATGCTGTTGCAGAAAAATCGCGGGTTTGTGCGAGATATCCAGATAAACGCAATCGAGGCCGCGTTTTTTCATTTCAAAGTCGATTGCACGCGCGACGATATCGCGCGGTGCGAGTTCGGCGCGCTTATCGTGTCTGGCCATAAAGCATTCACCGTTGGGTAATTTTAATAAACCACCCTCACCACGAACGGCTTCGGTAACGAGAAAAGATTTTGCATGCGGATGATAAAGACAGGTGGGATGAAATTGAATGAATTCCATATTGGCGACCCGACATCCAGCGCGCCAGCCCATTGCAATGCCATCGCCCGTTGCGGTATCCGGATTGGTGGTATACAGATAGACTTTGCTTGCGCCGCCGGTGGCTAATACGGTTTGCCGGGCCGTAAATGTTCTGACACGGCCATTTTTTTTATCCAGAACATAGGCGCCCAGACAACGTCGGCTCTGTTCCCCGGGATTATTGTAAGCTTTGTCGCTGGTGATTAAATCGATGGCGATATGCTGTTCAAAAATTTGTATATTTGCAGCACTGCGTACTTTCTCAATCAAAGTCTGCTGAACAGCCTTGCCTGTTGCATCGCCGCTATGGATGATGCGGCGCACGCTGTGCCCGCCTTCTTTGGTCAAATGATAGCCGGTGCTGTTGGTGTCATCACGGGTGAATTCGACGCCCTGATCGATCAGCCAGTGAATGGCTTCCTGCGCATGATCGGCGATAAAACGTACGGCGGATTCCCGGCATAGTCCTGCACCGGCAATCAATGTGTCCTGTACATGTTTATCCGCAGAGTCTTCCGGTGATAATGCCGCTGCAATGCCGCCCTGCGCCCATCCGCTGGCGCTGTCATTCAGTGTCTGCTTGGTAATGATGCAGACACGCGTCGACGGGTCAAGATTCAGCGCCAGGGTATAGCCGGCCAGACCGCCGCCGATAATTAACGTATCAAAGTGTTGGTCAGGTTGTTTTCGCATGCGGTGGAGGTGCCTGTTATTTTGTATCTACCCGGTCAAAATGAGTCGCAGCGCAGGTAATGCGTTGTTTCAGTTTCCGTGTTACCTGGGAGAAATGTTTTTTATTATGCATCCGCTAACATGTGATCAGATTGATCGCGCCACGGCTGCGGAATCCAAGCACGTCATCTTCACCATCGTCGCTTTCAAGACTCAGTGCATCCCAGGTACCGTTCAGTGTGGCGCTGTCAAGTTTGACGGCTACTGTTTCACTCCAGATTTGGTCACCGTCCTCATAATCAGAACTGACGATAGTCATCTTGATGGCATTACCCACAACGATGGCATTACCATGTGAAGCGGAAAGGCCATTGGGCCCGTAATCGATAGATCCATAAAATGCGATATGTCCGCCTTCCTTCTCGTAAATGCCAAATTTATATTTCCATAGAGGTTGCTGTGCGCTGCTAAAGACCTGCCAACAAAGTTCGCCATGGTATCTTTCCGCGAATGAAGATGGGGCGAAAAAAAACAAAAATACGCTGGATAGTAGTATTGAAGATAGCTTATGCATACCATTACCTTTTTCTTGATAATTTGAGGTTAAAAAATTGATGTGCTGTGTGATTAAATTAGCATAATTTTGTGTTTTTTAGTGTGATTTAATGCGTTTACCCATTGTTGTGCGAAGGGGTATTTTTTCAATTCTGGTGCATTAATGGCGATTATTTTTCTACTGTATTTTTCTGGTTTCTCTGCATCAACTCTTCCGCTTCTTTTAATAAAAAATCCCTGAATGCCTGCGCGATTGCCGACAAGCGCTTGTTCTTGCGGATAACGACATACCAGTTGCGTAGAATCGGGAAACCTTGCACGTCAAGTATTTTTAATCGCCCGGTGTCCAGTTCCAGTTCCGCGGTATGCAGGGACATGATACCCAGCCCCATGCCGGCCTGTACCGCTTGTTTTATGGCTTCGGTGGTATCGGTTTCCATGCCTGTATTGATTCTTGCACCATGTTGTTTGAAAAAGCGTTCCATTGCGCTGCGTGTGCCGGAGCCGGGCTCACGCACCAGAAAGACTTCCTGGGATAGGCGTTTGACCGAGATTTTTGTTTTTCGGCAAAGCGGATGATTGGGGGGGGCAACGACCACGAGCGGGTTTTCCATGAATGACTGACTGACGATATCCAGGCCTTCCGGCGGTTGTCCCATAATCGCCAGATCAATGACATTATCATCAAGTTGTTTGAGTACCGATTCACGGTTGGATACGTTCAGGCTTACCGTAATACTTTTGTGCCGCTGGCAGAATTTTGCCAGTAGATGTGGTGCGAAATAATTGGCGGTTGTGACTACGGCAATGTTTAACTTGCCGCGTTCCATGCCTTTGAGTTCTGCTAGCGCAGTTTCGAGATCGGATAGCCGCTGTAGAATATCCCGGCTGTAGCGATAGAGTTCGCTACCGGCTTCGGTCAGATGAATTCGCTTGCCCATCAACTCAAATAAAGGCAAACTGACATTCTCCTCCAGTTGTTTTATCTGCATGGAAACAGCAGGTTGAGATAAATACAGTTCTTCCGCCGCGCGTGAGAAGCTTGAATGACGGGCAACTGTTTCAAATACCTTTAATTGTCGTAGCGTGAGATGCAGCATTGATCAGCATTCAAAAATAGCATAAGTAAAAGCTTATCATATTTATTAAAATAATTGATTTGTTCTTATGATTGATTTTCTTTATAGTGTTTCTGTCGTTGTTTAAATGATCGTGCTTGTTAATTAATCGTTACTCAACTTTTTTCTCTTTTCGTGTGATGTTAAGCGGAATTGAGTTAACTTACAGGAGATAAAACCATGGCAGCAAAAACTTATAGCGCCGGTGTCAAGGAATATCGGCAAACCTACTGGACTCCCGAATACACGCCACTGGATACCGATATTCTGGCTTGTTTCAAGATTACTGCGCAACCTGGTGTGGACCGTGAGGAAGCAGCGGCAGCGGTTGCCGCCGAATCTTCAACCGGTACCTGGACCACCGTCTGGACAGATTTGCTGACCGACCTGGACTACTACAAAGGCCGTGCCTATCGCATTGAAGACGTGCCTGGCGATGATACCTGTTTTTATGCATTTATAGCATATCCGATCGACCTGTTCGAGGAAGGATCGGTTGTTAATGTATTCACTTCTCTGGTGGGTAATGTGTTCGGTTTCAAGGCCATTCGCGCGCTTCGCCTTGAAGATGTCCGTTTCCCAATTGCTTTTGTTAAAACCTGTGGTGGTCCGCCTCACGGTATTCAGGTGGAACGCGACAAACTCAACAAATACGGCCGCGCCCTGCTGGGTTGCACCATCAAGCCTAAACTGGGTCTGTCCGCTAAAAACTATGGCCGCGCGGTATACGAATGCCTGCGCGGTGGTCTGGATTTGACCAAGGACGATGAAAACATCAACAGCCAGCCGTTTATGCGTTGGCGCCAGCGTTTCGAGTTTGTCATGGAAGCCATTCACAAGGCGGAACGCGAAACCGGTGAACGCAAAGGCCATTATCTCAATGTCACCGCGCCGACACCGGAAGAAATGTACAAACGTGCTGAATTCGCAAAAGAACTCGGCGCCCCGATTATCATGCATGACTACCTGACCGGTGGTTTTACGGCAAATACGGGACTGGCTAACTGGTGTCGCAATAACGGTGTTCTGCTGCACATTCACCGTGCAATGCACGCGGTGATCGACCGTAATCCGCATCATGGTATTCACTTCCGTGTATTAGCCAAGGCGTTGCGTCTGTCAGGCGGTGATCACCTGCATTCGGGTACCGTGGTCGGTAAACTGGAAGGCGATCGTGGCGCAACATTAGGCTGGATCGATCTGATGCGTGACAGTTTCATCAAAGAAGACCGCAGCCGTGGCATTATGTTTGATCAGGATTGGGGTTCCATGCCAGGCGTATTCCCGGTCGCATCCGGCGGTATTCATGTTTGGCACATGCCGGCATTGGTCGCAATTTTTGGTGATGATGCCTGCTTGCAGTTCGGCGGCGGTACATTAGGCCATCCATGGGGTAATGCTGCCGGTGCAGCCGCTAACCGCGTGGCGCTGGAAGCTTGCGTCGAAGCGCGTAACCAGGGCGTTGAAATTGAGAAGAAAGGTAAAGAGATTCTGACCGCTGCTGCAAAACACAGCCCAGAGCTCAAAATCGCTATGGAAACCTGGAAAGAGATCAAATTCGAATTTGATACCGTCGACAAACTGGACGTCGCGCACAAGTAAACTTTTTTCCGGCGCATCATAGATATGCGTCGGTATCTCAAATTAACTGGAGTTAAAGCAAAATGTCTGAAATGTTAGATTACAAAAGTCGCCTGAGCGATCCGTCCAGCCGGAAATTTGAAACATTCTCCTATCTGCCCGCAATGGACAAAAAACAGATCAAAAAGCAGGTGGAATTTATTGTCAAGAAAGGCTGGAATCCGGCGGTTGAACACACCGAACCGGAACACCTGATGGATAACTACTGGTACATGTGGAAGTTGCCAATGTTTGGCGAGACTGATGTGGATCGCATTCTGGCCGAAGCGGAAGCCTGCCACAAAGCTAATCCAAACAACCATGTACGCTTGATCGGCTATGACAATTTTTCGCAAAGCCAAGGTACATCAATGGTGATTTACCGCGGTAAAACGGTTTAAGCAGCAACGGGGTTCGAACCCTTAAAACCCCCCTTCACCCTTGATAGGGCAGGGGGGTTTTTTTCACCGGAATTTTGGATTGTCATTACTCAAGAGCACCCCGAGAAACTGCAGCGGGCGGCCAGATGCAGGGCGCGTGGAACGCAGGATGCGAGCACTATCGAATAAGATAAACGAACACCGGCAACACGCTATGCCACTCAACAGGTTTCTCGAGGTATCCTCGAAAAGACTGTTCTTACAGGAGTCTGTCATGAGCACTATCATTGATCAATATCGCATCAAAAAAGAACCTTATTACCATCCCGTAGCGGATGAAGTACAACTCTACGAAGCGGCTTATTCGGTGCGTATGCCGATGATGCTGAAAGGCCCGACCGGTTGCGGCAAGACCCGTTTTGTCGAATACATGGCGTGGAAACTGAAAAAACCGTTGATCACCGTTGCCTGTAACGAGGACATGACTGCGTCCGATCTGGTTGGACGTTTTTTGCTCGATGCTAACGGCACCCGCTGGCAGGATGGTCCGTTAGCGGTTGCCGCGCGCCACGGTGCGATCTGCTATCTGGACGAGGTCGTGGAAGCGCGTCAGGATACCACCGTTGTCATTCATCCGTTGACAGATAACCGTCGTGTGTTGCCGCTGGAGAAGAAAGGCGAACTGATTCAGGCGCACGAGGATTTTCAAATCGTTATTTCATACAACCCTGGTTACCAGAGCCTGATGAAAGATCTGAAACAGTCAACCAAACAACGATTTGGCGCGCTCGACTTCAACTACCCCAGCCATGATATCGAGAGTGAAATCATCGCGCATGAATCCGGTGTATCGGCGGAAATTGCCGAGAAACTGGTATCCATTGCCGAGCGTGCGCGTAATTTGAAAGGTCATGGCTTGGACGAAGGTATTTCAACACGGATGCTGATTTATGCCGGCAGCCTGATTGCCAAGAAAGTCGATGCGCATGCTGCCTGCCGTGTAGCGCTGGTGCGTCCGATCACCGACGATCCGGACATGCGTGATGCCCTTGATGCCGCTGTCAGTACGTTCTTCAATTAAGCATGTAGGTCATAACCCGTTTTGATTGTTTTAATTCTTCAACAGGTACTGCCATGAGTGTCAATCTGGACGATTACAAAGAATTGCTTGAGGATCTGGAACCCGAATCGATTGAGTTACTCCACCATGCCTGGCCGGAAGCGGTCAAGGTTTTTTCGCCGCGTGGTCTGGATAACTATCTGAAAGGCGCATCGGCAATTCGTAGTTTGGGACGTGGGCGCAGTGTGGTCGATTGCTGGATCGATGAGATTCCACTGGTCGCCAAGGAAGTCGGTGAGGATGTTGTCGGCGATCTGGCTACTTCGGTATTAGGTTTGGCTTCGAGAACATCGGGCGCGGTGATTGAGCTGGTACTGGCGACCTCGCCGACGGCTGCCAAACGGCTGGGCGATGCGCATTTGTTTCAGAATTACCTGCAATTCCTGAATGTCCTGATTGCGCAAGCGCCGCGCGGTATCCGGCCTATGCTCGATAAGCTGGAAATTTTGCTTGAGCAGCTAACGCTTGGCGGATTGCGTCGCTGGGCGATGTGGGGTGCGCATGCGCACCGCACTGATTACGAGGAACAAATCCGTTACTTTGGTCTGGAATCGAAAGAATCGCTCGCTGTTTTACAAAAGGAACGTAAAGGTACATTGTTTATCGATGTGCAACGCCGTATCAACATGTATCTGCGTGCGCTGTGGGGGCGGGATTTTTTTATGAAACCGACTTCCGGTGATTTTGAAACGCGCGAAGGATATAAGCCGTTTATCGAAAACTATTTCATTCATTTGCCTGACGCCTTTGATAATTTCGGCGATGTGCCAGCTAGCGAAGTCTATCGCGCCGCCGCAGCACATGCCGCCGCTCATTTGGTGGAAACCAAAATGCCGATTTCCGCAGAAGGATTGAATCCTATGCAGGTGGCGGTTATCTCCGTAATAGAGGATGCACGCGTTGAAGCGCTGACGATCCATCGTTTCCCCGGTCTGCGTAAAACCTGGTCTGCGTTGCATACCGCAACACCGGAGATGGACGCCAGTATGGGTGACTATCTTGATCGCCTGGCGCGTGCGTTGCTGGATCCTGAGTACAGCGATAAAGATAAATGGATTATCGAAGCACGGCGCCTATTCGAATCCGCGCAAGACAGGCTCGACACGCATCTGGTTTCCTGGGAAATGGGTGTGCAGCTTGCACATAGTTTCCGCGACAAGAACTTGCCGTTTAATCCACGCACCGATGTGCTTTCCGCACCATACCGTGATGACAATCGCTATTTCTGGGAATTTGAGGAATTTGATTTTGACAAAGCGACCAGTGCGGGTTATGAAGCGCCCAGACAAGTGCGTAAGTATGTCAACGTGATGGAATTCGCCAACGAGATTGACGTCGAGACTGCCGGTGACGACGCGCAGGAGATATGGGTGATGGGCACTGAATTCTTTCCGTATGAGGATATGGGTGTGTCCTACAATGAATCGGAAGGCAGGGAGCCTGTGTCGCCGCCTTTCCATTATTCCGAATGGGATTACCAGATTCAGCTGGAACGTCCCGACTGGGCAACAGTGCAGGAAAAACGGGCGAAACTGGGTGACATGCAGTGTATCGACGAAATCGCCGCGCAGTACAAACGCGAAATTGCGCGCATGAAGTTTCTGTTGGATGCCATGCAGCCGCAAGGCACGCGCCGTATTCGCAAGCTCGAGGACGGCGACGAAATCGACATCAACGCCGCCATTCGCTCGATGATCGACATCCGTATGGGGATGCAGCCCGATCCGCGCATCATGATGCGCTCAATCCGTAAAGTGCGGGATATTTCCGTGCTGGTGCTGCTTGATCTGTCAGAATCGACCAACGAGAAAGTCTCCGGACAGGAATATACCGTATTGGAGCTGACGCGTCAGGCGACGGTGTTGCTTGCCAATGCTATCGACAAAATCGGTGATTCGTTTGCCATTCATGGTTTCTGCTCGGATGGTCGTCACGATGTGGAATATTACCGCTACAAAGATTTCGATCAACCGTACAACGAAATTCCCAAAGCCAGACTGGCTGGCATGACGGGCCAGCTCTCCACGCGCATGGGCGCTGCTATCCGGCATGCAAGCCACTACCTGAAAATGCAGAAATCATCGAAAAAACTGCTGCTGGTGATTACTGATGGCGAGCCCGCCGACGTTGATGTGCGTGATCCGCAGTACCTGCGTTTTGATACGAAGAAAGCTGTCGAAGAAGCTGGCAGGGTGGGGGTCGTAACGTACTGTATGAGCTTGGACCCCCGTGCAGATCAGTATGTCTCACGGATTTTTGGTGAGCGGAATTATATGGTTGTTGATCATGTCGAGCGTTTGCCGGAGAAATTGCCGGTGTTGTATGCGGGATTGACGCGTTAGAGCCTGTTCAAGATCTCACTGAAGGGCGCATTGCGACGTTAAAATCGAACTCAAAGTGCTTACATACTTCGAGCATGCTCTGCTTTTTACTCGGCACAGGCGCCTCGCCCTACGGGTCAGCCTTACGGTTGTTCGCTGCGCTTTGCTTGCGTCGTTCAATTTTTTTGCCTTGCACTGTATCCCTTGATCGAAATCTTGAACAGGTTCTTAGGCGGATACTATTCCAGATTAAGCAGGTAGGTGAATCAGTGAATCAAAAAATTACCTACCTGTCAATCCGACAAAATTCTCCGGAGAATACCAATTATTATCCCTATCAATGGTATTCAGTAATCTGATTGCCGGTTTGGTTTTGTGCTGAGTTTGACTGAACGCGTGTACTAACAGGCGATCAACTGAATATCCGGTTCAATCGTTTTGAGCATATGTTCAATGCCGCGCAGGGTGCCTGTGATTGAGCTTGGACAAGTGCCGCATGCACCTTGGTAGTGTATCTTAAGGATATTGCCTTGCAGACCCAGGATATGCAGATCGCCGCCATCGCTTTGTAGGTAAGGTCGCACTTCTTCATCCAGAAGAACATTGATTTTTTCTAGTCGCTGTTGATCTTCGAGGCTTAAATTATTGATCCAGTCACCTGCAGTCGCAACAGTATTTGCAGATTGTTCGCTTGCAGCCGGTGCGGCTCTGATGGGGTCGGCAACTTCGCGCGCCAGATCCTGCCAGTTGGCTTCGCCATCCTGAGTTACCGTAATCCAGCTGTCAATATAGAAAACGTTCGTGACATGATCAATTTCGAACAGTGCGGTCGCCAGCGGATCATCCTTGGCGGCCTCGGCATTGTCGTATGAACATGCAATTCCCCATGTCAGAGGTTCTTTTAGAATAAATTTTAAGGCATTTTTATTGGGTGTGCCTTCTATATCTGCAATTTTTGGCATTTGTTCGAATGAAGTATGAGCTTGTGTTTATGGGATTTATCGTGGTATTGCCTGAAATTGAGCGCATTCCGTTATTCAATCGTTGACGGATGCGGCTTGCATCGGGTCGTCATCGGTTTCCGTTGAGACACTGGTCAGAGCATTCAGCGCAGCATGCAATGTGTGCCATGGCAGGATTGCACATTTGACACGTGTGGGTAAGTCTCTGATGCCTGAAAAAACAGTCAGCCGACCCAGATGATTGGGTTGCGCCGGATCCAGTTTGCCGGTAGCCATATCGCGAAATTCCTGAATCAGAATTTCGGTATCAGCGCGCGTTTTTCCTTTAACAGCGGCAGTCATCATCGAAGCGGATGCTTTACAGATCGCGCAGGATTCGCCATGAAATGCAATATGATTAATCTGATCATCCTGCATGTGCAGTGCGATATCCAGACGGTCGCCACATAAGGGATTGTGACCGGTGGCATGATGGCTGGGATTATCCAGTGTGCCGTAATTGCGCGGTTTGCGATTATGATCAAGAATGACTTCCTGGTAGAGTGACTTGCTATTCATCATTATAAAAAGACTTTCTGTACGTTCCGGATACCTGCTATCAGTGCTTCGACTTCCGACTTGGTGTTATAAAAAGCAAATGAAGCGCGTGAAGTTGCCGGTACCTTGAAGTGCTCCATGACCGGTTGTGCGCAATGGTGGCCGGTGCGTACCGCGATGCCGTCCTCATTCAGAATGGTGCCGATATCATGAGGATGAATGCCATCAAGTGTGAAAGACAGCACGGCAGTTTTGTGCGCAGCGGTGCCGATGATTTTCGCGCCTTTGATTTCCATCATGCAATGGGTGGCGTAGTTGAGTAATTCGTGTTCATACGCGGCAATATGTTCTATGCCGATGGAATTCAGATAGTCAATTGCGGCGCCAAAACCGATGGCGCCGGCGATAGGGGGTGTTCCGGCTTCGAATTTATGCGGAATTGCTGCATAGGTCGTTTTTTCAAAAGTAACCGAAGCAATCATATCGCCACCGCCTTTGAAAGGCTGCATGGTTTCTAGCAATGAGGATTTACCATAGAGCATACCGATCCCGGTTGGGCCGCATAACTTATGCGCTGAGAACACATAAAAGTCGCAATCGAGATCCTGTACATCAATTGCCATATGCGGAGCAGCCTGTGCACCGTCGATCAATACCGGAACATCATGCTGACGTGCAAACGAAATGAGCGATTTGATCGGATTAATGGTTCCTAGTGCATTGGATACGTGAATGAGACCGACAAATTTTGTACGTTCATTGAAAAGCTTCTCGTATGTTTCGATATCGAGTTCGCCCGCATCATTAATCGGTACGACACGAATAATGGCACCTTTTTCCTCGGCCAGCATTTGCCAGGGCACAATATTGGAATGATGTTCAAGTGTCGTCAGAATGATTTCATCACCGGCCTTGATAAATTTCCGGCCATAGCCGTGCATGACCAGATTAATGGAATCGGTTGTGCCGCTGGTGAATATAATTTCCCGATCTTCGCGCGCATTGACGAATTGCTGTACTTTGCGGCGCGCTTTTTCATATTCCATGGTAGCGACTTCCGAAAGATAATGAACCGCGCGATTGATATTGGCGTGCTGTGTGGTTTGATAATGAATCAGCTGATCCATCACCTGCCGCGGCATCTGGCTGGAAGCCGCGTTGTCCAGATAAACCAGCGGTTTGTCGCCAACGCTGATATCGAGAATTGGGAAGTCTGTGCGAATTTTTTCTACATCAAAGACAGCATTCGCTTCGGGTATTATTGAGGCATAAACGTTGACCATATTTTTTAGCTGCTTTGCGTTTGATTAAGGACGATTTGTTCGAGTGCGTGTTTGAGTGAACGCACAGGAATGCGATCAAGAATTTCCGCACCGAATGCGTAAGTCAGCAGGTTACGTGCAGCCAATTCATTCAGGCCGCGGCTTTTCAGATAGAAAATCTCTTCATTATCAAGCTGACCTACCGTTGCACCATGCGCGCATTTCACATCATCGGCAAAAATTTCAAGCTGCGGCTTTGTATCGATCTGTGCGCTGCCGCTCAAGAGCAGGTTGCGGCTTGATTGTGACGAGTTTGTACGTTGTGCATGCGGACGTACGATAATCTTACCGTTAAAGACTGCATGCGCACTGCCATCAACAATGCACTTATGTTGTTGCTGACTGGTGCAGTAAGGTGTCGCGTGATTGATGCAGGTATGCGTGTCAGCCAGTTGCTTGTCGGTAATCATTGCCAGACCGTCAATCGTGCATTCCGCTGCCTGTGCCTTAAATTCAACATCAAGATTGAAGCGGGAAATCAATGCGCCTAATGTAATGCTGACAGACCGGTAATGGCTGCTCTGTTCGAGCGCTACAGCACTATGGGCCAGATGAAATGCCTTGTTACTTTCGCGCTGGACACGGATATGGTTGACCTGCGCGTTATCCGCGAGACTGAATTCGGTAACTGAATTGGTGACGTAAGTATCCGGTCCAAGGGCAACATAATCCTCGATTACGGTTGCCTGACTGTTGCTTTCTCCAATCAACAGACAACGTGGATAATGAGTTGTCCGTTCCTGTGTGGCGATGAACAGCAGATGGATGGGGGAACTGACAACGCAACTTTCAGGTAACACAATAAGTGCGCCATCCTGTAGAAATGCGGTATTCAGTGCGGCAAAAATATTATTCCGGAACTGAACGTATTGCCCTAAATGTGTTTCGACCAGTGATGCCTTGGCCGATGCCAATGCAGTTAAATTGCCGAGCAGCAGTTGATCATCCGCACTGAGTTGCGATAATTCAGGTGCAAAAAAACCGTCAACAAACACCAGCCGATGATGAGATTCAGCAATAAAGAAATGCTGAATATCCGATATATTCAGCGTGCCGGCTTTTTGTGCAGGTTTGTAAGGCAATTGCGTCAGTGGTGATACATCGGTAAATCGCCATTCTTCATCTTTTACGGTCGGAAATCTCAATTGACCGGCTTGATCGATAGCCTGGGCACGCAATTGTTTCAGCCATCCCAAAGAATCCTGTGGATCAATCGGTAATGATCCGAGCAGGCAACTGAAATAATCGTTGGGTAGTGTTTCACTCATGTGGACACTCCTGCAGCGTGCTGTTCGTTCTTGCGGATCCATTCGTAACCATGTGTTTCAAGCGCGTGTGCCAATTCTTTACCGCCTGTTTTGATAATCCTGCCGGCTTCCATGACATGGACAAAATCCGGCACGATATGGTCGAGCAAGCGTTGATAATGCGTGATCAGAATGATGGCATTATCGTTGTTGCAGAGGTGATTGACACCTCCGGCAACAATCTTGAGTGCATCGATATCAAGGCCTGAATCGGTTTCATCGAGGATGCCAAGTTTGGGTTCCAGCAGCGCCATTTGAAGAATTTCATTGCGTTTTTTTTCTCCACCGGAGAAACCTTCGTTGACACTGCGGTCCAGAAAATCAGGTTTCATTTCCAGCAGTTTCATTTTTTCGCGTACAAAATCGTCGAATTCAAGCGGATCGAGTTCTTCTCCGCCACGTTTGGTTTGTACGGTATTATAGGCCAGCCGTAGAAACTGACTGTTAGCGACCCCCGGAATTTCAATCGGGTATTGGAATGCCAGAAATACGCCGGCCTGTGCGCGTTCTTCCGTGCTGAGCTGCAGCAAATCCTGTTGTTCGTATTCAATGCTGCCTTGCGTTACATGGTAATCCGGGTGACCGGCGAGTACTTTTGCGAAAGTACTTTTTCCGGATCCGTTTAATCCCATAATGGCATGAATTTCACCGCTTCTGACTGTTAAATCGATTCCTTTCAGAATCTCGGTGCCCTGAATGCTGGCATGTAGGTTGCGTACGTTTAAAATGATTGGGTTCTGATTAATATTCATCCGACACTGTTCTCTAATTTAAAGCTGAGTAATTTGGTGGCTTCAACTGCGAATTCCATGGGTAACTGCTGGAATACTTCTTTACAGAAACCATTGACGATCATGGAGACTGCTTCTTCGGCGTCGATACCGCGCTGTGCAAAGTAAAACAGTTGATCTTCACCAATTTTGGATGTTGATGCTTCATGCTCGACTTTCGCGCTGTTATTACGCACTTGTATGTACGGGAAAGTATGGGCGCCGCACTGATCACCAACAAGCATCGAATCGCACTGTGAGAAATTGCGTGCATTTTCGGCTGTCGGTGCGATACGTACGAGTCCGCGATAACTGCTGTTGGATTTTCCGGCAGAAATACCTTTGCTGATAATCGTGCTGCGGGTGTTTTTACCGATATGAATCATCTTGGTGCCGGTGTCGGCTTGCTGATAATGATTGGTTACCGCAACGGAGTAAAATTCGCCGACAGAATTGTCACCACGCAAAATGCAGGATGGATATTTCCAGGTGATCGCGGAACCTGTTTCAACCTGAGTCCATGAAATTCTGGAGTTAACACCTTTGGCAAGACCACGTTTGGTAACAAAATTATAAATTCCGCCAACGCCATTTTCATCACCTGCGTACCAGTTCTGCACCGTGGAATATTTAATATCGGCATGGTCCAGTGCGACAAGCTCGACAACGGCCGCATGCAATTGGTTGGTGTCGAATCGTGGCGCAGTGCAGCCTTCAAGATATGAAACCGATGCGCCTTCTTCAGCAATGATCAATGTACGTTCAAATTGACCGGATTCTTCCGTATTGATTCGAAAGTAGGTCGATAAATCCATCGGGCATTTAACGCCTTTAGGAATGTAGCAGAAAGAACCATCGGTAAATACGGCAGAATTTAAAGCGGCAAAGAAATTGTCTCCAACGGGGACGACAGTGCCGAGATATTGCCTGACCAATTCAGGATGATTATGCACCGCTTCGGAAATCGAGCAGAAAATAATGCCGACTTCAGCCAGTTTTTCTTTGTAAGTTGTCGCTACGGAAACGCTGTCAAAAATCACATCGACAGCGACACCGGCAAGTGCTGCGCGTTCATGCATCGGCACACCAAGCTTTTCAAAAGTACGCAACAGTTCCGGATCAACTTCATCCATACTGGCCAGCTTATTTTTTGGTTTGGGGGCTGCGTAATAACTGATAGCCTGAAAATCAATTTTCGGGTATTTGACATTTTGCCAGTGTGGCTCAGTCATAGTGAGCCATTTCTGATACGCTTTCAGACGAAAATCAAGTAACCATTCAGGCTCATTCTTTTTTGCAGAGATTAAGCGAATGGTTTCTTCATTAAGCCCTTTAGGGGCAATTTCGGATTCAATGTCCGTTACGAAGCCATGTTTATAGGGTTGATTAACCAGGTTTTGCAGTACAGCACTCATCGAATTTATTCCTTTGTTTAATCGTTCCTTTTGATTGATGACGAATATATTGTTGTAATTACTGAGCAGGGTGTTTGCAGTCAACTTAACAGCGGTTTTTTTATTGCGAACTGATAAAAGTCCGGTTACCGGGAATCTTTTAGACTGAAGCTTTCACCGCAGCCGCAAGTATTATCGATATTGGGATTATTGAGCTTAAAGAAGCTGCTGAGGCCTTCCTGCATGAAATCGATCAATGCGCCATTCAAAAATGGCAAATCTTTTTCATCAACGACGACTTGTACGTCGTGTGATATGAAAAGTCGATCATGGATATTGATTTCATCTGCAAAATCATAAGTATATGCAAATCCAGAGCAGCCGGATTTCTTGATGCCCACGCGTAACGCGATACCATTTCCCCGTTTCGCGAGTTGTTGTTGAATATGTTTTGCAGCTTTCTCAGTTAGAATGATTGTCATCTTATTTTTACCGTTAAAATGCATGTCCGCTGTGCGTCGTGACATATTCGCATTGGTGATGTTTTCAGTTTAAAATTATTTTATTTCAACAGTATCCGAATGCGAGTGAAACAAATTTTTGACCTGTTATAACTCGAATTGTTCGAATGTGAATCTAAACATCCAGAAAAGCATAAATCTTCGGTAAGAAATAACGAATAGCAGAACGAAGCCAGATTATTATGATTTATTTAAGCCACCGTTGTGGATCGGCGCATGTCAAAAAGCGGTACAATTCCTTCGCTTTGTTGCTGTATTTGTTGTATTTGCTGTATTCTTTGATTGTTATCAACAAGCTCCTTAAGGGTTACACCGCCCAAATAATCGAAAATCAACTCGTTCAGTTTTGCCCATAAATCGTGTGTCATGCATTTGCTGTCATTGTGACAGTTTTCTTTACCGCCACACTGCGTTGCATCGATCGGTTCATCGACAGCAAGGATAATATCAGCCACTGATACTTCTTCCAGGCCTTTTGCCAGACAATAACCGCCCCCTGGTCCACGTACGCTGTCCACGAGTTCAGATTGTCGTAGTTTTGCAAAAAGCTGCTCCAGATATGATAAGGAGATTTTCTGACGCTGGCTGATGTCCGCAAGTGTGACCGGACTGGTGCTTTGCTGCATGGCAAGATCTAAAAGCGCAGTAACTGCAAATCTTCCTTTTGTTGTGAGTCTCATGTTGGTTACTCCTTTGTCCTCTGTAAAATCGGATAAATAAAACTATAAAAAAGCATTACTTAAAGAATGGAGAATACTTGATTATTTTTGTCAACTATACAATTCCTGATTGAATTAGTCAACTATATTTTTGAGTATGTATTTTATGGATAAAAAGCTTATTACAGAGGAGAGCCGGTTTTGTAAGATTACTTACGGATGGTCAGAAAAATGGCGTAATTCGAAAGGGTATTTTCCCGGAATGGAATAGAGGTTGGGACTGTAAATTTTTTTTGAGAAAGAATAAAAAACTGCTGCACACTGCGATTGAAGCGCAGTGTGCAGCAGTTGTTGGCTGTGCTTTAGTGAAGAGTCTGACGCGAATCAGAATTAGGGTGCGTTCGAAGCTTCTTTTTTTCTGAGCGCAACTATTCTAACAAGCAATGGCGCGCAAACCAGACCGAATAGCAATCCGATTAAAGCCAACCCCGAGAACGGCACATTAGCATTAAAAAAATCCGTTATCTGCTGAATTATGGGTTTTGTAGTCTTGCCGTCATTGGCTTTGTCAGCTATTTTGGGAAGATCTATGGCCTCATAAGTATCGTTGAGAACATAAGGTGTTAATCCGGGAATGCTCGGAATATCCTTACCGCCTTTGCCAACAACGAGCTGGGCCTTCATGCCTTTCTCCATATGCTGGGCAATATCGCAGTGCACCAGATAGGTTTCATCCGCTGCAGGTACTATCATGGTACCGGTAACCGTTCTTGGACCTGTATTTTCAAGGTGAAACATACCAAGATGATATAAATAACGGGGTAATCCATGCATCATGAATTGATGGCGGATATTGTCTTCATTGACAAAGTTCCAGGTAATTCTGGTACAGGGTTTGACGCGCCATTCCTGCTGATCAAATGCAAAAGCTGTACCTGGAAATTGTCTGGCATATTTTCTGCCTGCCCGTACGGTAATTTCAACATCCTCTGAAATGCTGCTGCAACTGCTTGGCAGTTTGTCAAAATTCTGCCCCATGATATGGGTGCCTTCATGATCCATGATATGACCGTCGCCATGATGGTGATGTTCACCGTGAGCGTGATGATCGGCATGATCATGGTCATGATGCAGCATGCCATGTTCCCCAGGCATGTCCATAGGGTGATCATGTCCATGATCCATGCCACTGTGATCATCACTGTCATGATCATGTCCATGATCATGTCCGCTGTGATCCATGTCGTGAGTGTGATCATGGTGCGAGTGATCGTGGTCTGAGTTGTTATGTGCAGAATGATCGTGACCGGAATGCTCGCTATGATCCGTATCATCATGAGCATTATGGCCGGTACTGTTTTGTGCATGCACCGCAGTACTGAATGCAATGGTGCTGATCAGAGCGATGAATAAATGCTTAACCATTTGCTTTGCCCCCTTTCATGCTTTTAATCCTGGCTATTGCACTTGTCACACTTGCCCAGGTTTTTTGCCTTCTGGCGATGAGTAAATAAACCAGAATACCAACGATAAAACCGCCGGTTAAATTGGTTATGGTACTTTTTGTTTCGGCATTGAAACCTGACTGCTCGCCTGGTACACCTAAAAAGCCGGCCTCATCCATATGCTGCCAGACGGGCAATCTTCTCTGATAATATTCCTTGGTAAAGTAGATTGACAGATCGGTGCCATGTGCTGCTATGGGCATACCGACTTCATCGAGATAAGATTTGTAAGTGATCATGCTCATGCTACCGCCTTCGCTCATGCCGTCAGTCGTGATTCCTTTTTCACGGTGATCATGGAAAAGCCATGCGCCTTCGCCATAACTGTGTAATCCATCATTAGTCGTGTTCAGTAACAAATCAAGGCGCTGTGCGGGTGCCATATCAAATACGTCGCGAGTGATTCGTGCGATCGGGTTATGCTCCGTGCCGTCATAGTGCGTGATGGCTGCATGATGACCGTGCGTGTGAATTGCAATCAATTCGCCGCCGCTGTTCAGCATTCTCAGTTTAATATTCTGATCCGGTTCGGCAATAATCATGGATTCCCGTAATGTGTAGGGAAACGACAAACCATTTAAAGTAAAATAATCTTCAGTTGAATCAGTCAGATCATATTTGTGGTTCATCTCGTACGCGATCAGTCTCGGATCATTGTATTTCTGAATGATTTGAGACAGTTCTTTATCCATTGCATGATAATGAAGATCGTATTCCTGATCGTATTGTTCTTTGACGGCCACTGAAGGATACCGGACTTTACCGCCGCCGATATTTAATGTCTGCAACCAGTTATTGGGACGATTTTCCTCGACGATAATCATGCCGGCCAGCCCCATAGCCAAGTGCGTATGCGTTTGTACATGGCAATGATAGAACATGGTTCCGGGTTGACGCGCTTGGAATTCATAGACACGTCTTTGTCCAGGCATCAAATCCAGTTCGCTGAATTGCGGTACACCATCATTGCCATGTTTACCGCCGTTATACTCATGATGTGAAAAAGGATGATCTACACCATGTAAATGAATGGTATGCGGGAAATAGTGGGTATTTTCCACTACGATTTGAACGATATCGCCCACTTCAACTCGAATGACAGGGGAAGGTAGGCGCAATAAATAATTGGCACGGATACTTTCGAAGTTTTCAGTCGACATGCCGCTTGTCTTGGGGGCAAAAACCCATGCACCGGGTTTTATGCCAGGTGCAATTTCAAACTCGGGCACCATGCCTTCAAAGTCAGGTGTCCGTCCGTTGAGTTCAATGACTTCCAGCTTGATGATGATGCGATCGGGATCACCATCACCATCAATGTCATCGGTTTTAATAACCGCATCAGGCGACAGACCGGTTTCCATTAATGTGTTCATGGACACATTGTTGGTTCCTTTGACAACTGCTGCGATTAAATAGGGATTATCTGGACTGCATTGCTCCGATGCTTCAATCTGAACACCTTCTATCATTTGAGCCTTACGCCAGGAAGCGGGTATCTTGGGATCACACATGGGTTCAAACTCTAATGCCGCAGGGTCAACTTTTACAGTTGCAGGCAATTTTAGAGACGCCTGAATATTTGTCGCAGCAAATATACTGCATATAGCCAAACTGGCCATAAAATAACGTATTGGCATTTCAACGCACCTTCTCAGTTTATTTTATTTAAATTCAATTGATTTGTATTGTCGGCAGGCAATCGGGGGAAATCGCTGAATATTTCCGGAGTAATGCCAGTGCCAATAAAACAGAATTCCCGTATATATTATATTTTATGCGGTTTTCTCAAAAATGATGATTTTAAAATGTATCATTGCCTAGGCTACTTGATACTAGCGTATTGTTAAATTCCATGACTTTTCAGATTGTTTATCATTCCAATAAGCTAAAATAGGCATTATACAGAACCCCATAGGGCATATGTGGTCATTTCTTTTGGAAAAAACTACGCATCGTTTGTTTTGTTTAGACACCTTTTAAAGACCGGTAATTCTCTTTTTATGAAAAATTTTCTACTGTCAATTGTGGTTTTTTTTCTTTTGGTTGCCTGCAGTGGTGGAATACCGCAGGAAGAAGATATATCCGATGAATTGTTACCGGTTGGTGTATTGCGGATGCAGCCGGCCACGATACCCGTTAGTGCTGAAACGGTTGCACTGACAGAAGGTGCCAAAGAAGTTGAAATACGCCCCAGGGTCGGTGGTATTGTACTCAAGCGTTTTTTTCATGAAGGTATCGCTGTTAAGGCTGGTGAACCACTGTATCAAATCGATCCAGAGCCATTTCGGAAGGCGCTGGCTGAGGTTGAGGCAGAGTTCCTGGAGCAGAGCATACGTGTGGTAAGGGCCAATACTGAAAGAAATCGCCATGAAAAATTGCTTGCTGAGAATTTTGTCAGCCAGCGTGCATATGACAATGCGTATACAGAGTTTATGCTGAGCGAAGCTGTCCTGCACAGCTTAAAAGCGCGTGTGCAACAGGCCAAGCTTGATTTGTCCTATACGACGGTGCGAGCGCCGATTGATGGTATCACGGGACGTTCGCTGATTTCAGAGGGTGTTCTTGTAGCGGCAAATACCAGTATATTGACGACAATGGCGCAGGTTTCACCGATCTGGGTACGTTTCAGTTTTTCCGATAACGAGCTTGGTCGTTTCAGTGGGCGGTTGAATGAACAGAATGTCGATGAAGTACACCTCGTTTTGTCGAACGGGGATGTATATCCCTACAAGGGCAGCATAAATTTTGCCGCCAGTACGATAGATCCGTTGATCGGAACACAGCAACTCAGGGCGACGTTTGAAAATCCCGGGCAACATTTACTGCCCGGTCAGTTTGTACGCATCCGTGTTATCGCGGGAGAAACCAGTAATGTCTTTCTGGTACCGCAACGCGCGGTGATGACTTCCGATCTTGGCCGGTACGTATATGTCATCGATGAACGCGATAAGGTTGCTGCGCGTCCGGTAACCGTTGGCGAATGGATGGGTAAAGATTGGGTGATACTGGGCGGTCTTCAGACCGGCGATCAGGTTGCGGTGGATAATCTTATCCGGTTAAGTCCGGATATGCTGGTTGATCCGCAGTTGCTTGATGCATCGGAAGTCTTGTCTTACAGATACTAAATTACATACGAAACAAGCACACCTCGAGTCAGAATGACTAAGTTTTTTATTACACGTCCGATATTCGCTTCCGTATTGTCGATCATCATAGTCCTGGCGGGCATTGCTGCGGCTTTTCAGTTGCCGATCGCGCAATATCCGCAGATAACGCCCCCCGTGGTGCAGTTAGCTGCGACTTTTCCCGGTGCCAGTGCAGAAACATTGATCAAGACCGTTGCCGCCCCCATAGAAGAGCAGCTCAGCGGTGTCGATGACTTGCTGTATTTTAATTCGAGCGCCGATTCGAGCGGGCGGCTGACGATTACGGTAACCTTTGAGATAGGTACGGATATTGATCTGGCGACATTTAATATCAGTAATCGGGTGAATGTCGCCTTGCCGCGGTTGCCCGACGAAGTCCGGCGATCCGGCATTACGATACAGAAACGCGCCAACGATTTACTGCTCGTCTTTGCGATAATGTCGCAGAATAAAGAGCATACACCACTGTTTCTGAGTAATTATATTACCAATAATTTTCTGGATGATTTAAAGCGGACGCGCGGTGTGGGGGAAGCGCGTATTTTTGGTGCGCAGGATTATTCCATGCGGATCTGGTTGCAGCCGGATAAAATGGCGCAACTGGGAATTACAACCAGCGATATAGCCGCCGCGTTGCGTGCACAGAATGCGCAATACGCTGCCGGAAAAATTGGACAGGACCCGGCTCCACCGGATCAGCAACTGGTCTATACCGTAACCGCGAAAGGTCGTCTGACCGAACCTGATGAGTTCGGCGATATCATTTTGCGGGCCGACGGAGCGCGCGGTGTGTTGTATCTGAGAGATGTGGCGCGTATTGAACTGGGGGCGCAGGAATACAATATCGTTAACATGCTCAACGGTGTTCCTGGGGTAGGTATCGGTATTTTTCTGCAAACCGGCGCCAATGCACTGGATACCGCGGCCGAAGTCAAAGCTAAAATGGAAGAATTGCAGCCGTTGTTTCCAGAAGGGGTGCAATATGTGCTTCCATATGACACCAGCGAGTTTGTCAAGGTTTCCATCTGGGAAGTGGTTAAGACACTGGGTGAGGCGATGATTCTGGTGATACTGGTTGTCTACCTCTTTTTGCAAACCTGGCGTGCGACGCTGATTCCGATCATTGCTGTACCCATTTCCCTGATCGGTACCTTTGCCGGTCTCTGGTTGCTGGGGTACTCTATCAACACCATGACGTTATTTGCCATGGTGTTGTCTATCGGCATCGTCGTGGATGACGCGATTGTGGTGCTGGAAAATATAGAACGCCTTATGGCGGAGGAAAAGCTATCACCTCTGAATGCAGCGATTAAAGCCATGCAACAGGTATCCAGTGCGGTTGTTGCTATGACGTTGGTGCTGGCCGCGGTATTTATCCCGGTTGCGTTTCTTGGCGGTATGGCTGGAGAACTGTACCGTCAATTTGCGGTAACGGTTGCTGTCTCTGGCGTCATATCGGGCATTGTGGCGTTGACATTGACACCGGCACTGTGCGCTATACTGCTTCGGTCTGCGCATCAGCAGACTTCATTTTTCGAATGGTTTGACCGTGTCTTTAATCGCCTGCGTAATTTTTATGTCAGTATGGTCAATGCGGCGATACAAAATGTGAGTATCAGCATTTTAATATTTGTGGCTTTTATTGCAGGTGTCGGTTATCTGTTGAAGATTATTCCAGGCAGTCTTGTACCTCCTGAGGATCAGGGTTATGTGATTGCTGCGGTGATATTGTCGGACAGCGCATCGCTATCCCGGACGACTGCCACAGCCGATGCCATTCGTGTTGAAGTTGAGAAGAACAAAGACGTCGCTTTTCAATTTGCCGTGAATGGATTGGATTTTATCGGCGGTGGTAACAAGACCAATGTATCCACAATGTTTATCCGCATGACAGAATGGTCGCAGCGAGAGACGACGGCGGATGATCTGGTTGAACAAGTGTTTGCAGCCGGTGCGCAACAGACCGATGGTATGGCGATAGCTTTCAATCCGCCTGCCATTCGAGGGCTTGGCAGTACCGGCGGATTTGAGCTTTATGTACAAAGCCGTACCAATTCCGATCCGCAGCGTCTGGCCGAGGTCGTGGATGACTTCATGGCTGCCTTGGCGCAGGAATCGAAGATTGCATCAATTAATGCGTTTTACCGTACCCGGGTACCGCAGTTTTTTGTCCATGTGGATGAAGCCAAGGCTATTTCACAAGGTGTTGCTATTGCGGATATCTATGAAACATTGCAAAGTACCATGGGGTCGCTTTATGTGAACGACTTCAATCGCGCAGGGCGTACTTACCGGGTTCAGTTGCAGGCTGACGCGGCATTTCGAATGAAGCCGGAAGATATCGGTAAAGTCTATGTGCGTTCAAGAGCAGGGCAGATGGTGCCACTGTCAGCTTTAACCCGTATCGAGCATACTATCGGTGCTGAACAATTGGAACGTTACAATGGATTATTATCAGCGAAAGTAATCGGCAACGGTGCTGCCGGCCTCAGTTCGGGCGAAGCGATCCAGTTGGTTGAACACATTGCCGCTCGGGTGTTGCCGGATGGCTATCAGATTGCATGGACAGGTAAAGCGCTGCAGGAAAAGAGCACGGGCGCCGCAGCTGTTTTTGCATTCAGTCTGGCGATTATCATGGTGTTCTTGATTCTGGCGGCGCAGTTTGAGACTTGGGCGCTGCCGCTGGCTGTGATTATGTCGGTACCTTTCGCTATGGCAGGTGCATTGTTGGCCGTGTTATTGCGTGATATGCCGAATGATATCTATTTTCAGATCGGTATGGTGACACTCATCGGATTGGCAACAAAGAATGCGATTCTGCTGGTGGAATTTGCCAATCAGAAAATGAAGGAAGGCATGGATATTACACATGCAGCGCTGAAATCAGCGCAGTTGCGTTTCCGGCCTATTGTGATGACATCAATGGCGTTTATTCTGGGTGTGGTGCCGCTGGTTATTGCTACGGGAGCTGGTTCAGCTGCACGCCAGTCAATGGGCACCGGTGTATTCGGCGGAATGATTCTGGCCGCATTTGTTTCAACGGTCTTTGTACCTTTATTTTTTTCGTGGCTTGTTACAAAGCGAAAGGCGGCGCTATCCACCATGCGCTGGAGAGACCCGGTGTCTATGGCGCCTGTGCCATTGTATCGGCCGGTAAAAAAACAAACGGCAAAGAACGATAAGTCTATCGGTTGAACAACCTGCTAAAATACCTCAAGCAAGTTAATAATATCTTTACCGGATGTGCATCGCTGAAATTGTCTTCCATGTCTTCTATGAGTAATCGCAAAAAAACGGCTGTTTTCGATAAAAAGTCGAAATTGGCTTTGGATAGTACCAACATTATTCTGGTCGGCATGATGGGCGCGGGAAAAACAACGATAGGTAAATCGCTGGCCGGTTATACCGGTAAACAGTTTTTTGACTGTGATCATGAAATTCAGGAATGTACCGGTGTCAAAATTCCGGTAATTTTTGAAATAGAAGGCGAGGCCGGATTTCGTAAACGGGAGTCGCAGGTTTTGCGTCGGCTGGTAAAAAAAATGGATATTGTTTTGGCCACCGGCGGTGGTGCGATCCTTAGCCAGGATAACCGCCGACTGCTGAGACAAGGCGGGATAGTGGTATATCTGAGGGCATCGGTAAATGATTTGTACTGCCGGACACGGCATGATAAAAACAGACCATTGCTGCAAACTAAAGATTTGCGGGCAAAATTAACCGAGCTCTACATACAGCGTGATCAATTTTACCGAGAAACAGCGCATATCGTTATCGATACGGGTAAACAAAATATCCGATCCCTGGTCAAGGAGCTAGCCGGTAGACTGATTACTTTTAATAACAAAAAAATCATTGATAAACAATATACTATGAGAACCCTATCGGTAGAATTTTCACCATCAGTGGAAAAACGCAATTACCCGATACACATCGGCAATGGCATACTTACTCAGGCCGAGCTGATCGTTTCCTGTCTGCAGCAGAAGCGTGTGGCGATTGTCAGCAACAGTACAGTCGCGCCGCTTTATCTGGATAAATTAAGTACTGCACTGGAAAAGAGCGGTGTGCAGACGATACCGATTATCATTCAGGATGGTGAAGCGTATAAAAACTGGGAGACACTGAATGTCATTTATGATGCATTGTTAAAAAATCATTGTGAACGCAGTACAACAATACTCGCTTTAGGCGGTGGGGTGGTTGGCGATCTGACGGGTTTTGCAGCAGCAACCTATCTGAGAGGTGTGCCATTTATCCAGATTCCGACAACACTGCTGGCACAGGTCGATTCTTCAGTCGGTGGCAAAACCGGCATCAATCATGCATTGGGCAAGAACATGATCGGCGCGTTTTATCAGCCACGCATGGTGTTGACCGATAGCGCAACGCTCGATACTTTGCCGGATCGCGAATTGCGTGCCGGTCTGGCCGAGATCATCAAATATGGATTGATTCGCGATCCTGCTTTTTTCGAGTGGCTGGAGCAGAATATGCAACGCCTACTGGCGCGTGATCCGGTGACGTTGATTGAGGCGATTCAGCGCAGTTGCGAGAACAAAGCCGAAATTGTTGCAACGGATGAGCGGGAAAGTGGTGTGCGCGCATTACTGAATCTCGGGCATACTTTTGGTCATGCCATTGAAAACGGTGTGGGTTACGGTGTGTGGCTGCACGGCGAAGCTGTGGCAGCTGGAACAGTGCTAGCCGCAGAGCTGTCCAGGCGCATGAGGCTTATCACTGAGGCGGATGTGCTGCGCATTCGTAAGATATTCCAGCAAGCGGGTTTGCCGGTCGAGGCACCCAGGTTGGAGACGGAAAAATACCTTGAGCTGATGTCGCTGGATAAAAAAGTATCCGCAGGGAAGACACGCTTTATCGTGCTTAACCGTATCGGCGATGCTGTCATGCGCGCGGACATCCCGTCCCAGCTGATTGTTGAAACATTGTCCGTCTGTATGGCGCATGGATAATCTGGCAACCTATGCCGTTTCCGAACACAATACCCGCGGCAGAATAATCAATGAAACGCCACCATCCGGGCGCAGCGAATTTCAGCGTGACCGCGACAGAATCATTCATTCTAAGGCCTTCCGGCGCCTTGAGTACAAGACGCAGGTGTTTGTCAATCATGAAGGTGATTTATTCCGTACACGTCTGACGCATAGCTTGGAAGTGGCGCAAATCGGGCGTTCGATTGCGCGCAATCTGCGTTTGAACGAAGATCTGGTTGAAGCCATAACACTGGCGCATGATTTGGGGCATACGCCTTTCGGGCATGCCGGGCAGGATGCATTGAATCAATGTATGAAAGCATACGGTGGGTTTGAGCATAACCTCCAGTCATTACGCGTGGTCGATATTCTCGAAGAACGTTATGCCGAGTTCGACGGTTTGAATTTATGCTTCGAAACGCGCGCGGGCATTTTAAAGCATGCCTCCAGGAAGAACGCGCGCAATTTGGGTGAAGTGGGTGAACGGTTTATTTTGAATCAACGCCCGGCACTCGAGGCGCAGCTGGCCAATCTTGCCGATGAGATTGCCTATAACAACCATGATGTCGACGACGGTCTGCGCTCCGGCCTGATCGATCTGGAGCAACTGCAGAACGTCGGTGTTTTTTCCCGTCACTGGTCGGTGGTAAAACGGAAATATCCGGCACTTGCAGGACGACGATTGATTCATGAAACCATCAGAGCCATGATCAATATCGTGGTGACTGATTTGACCGTGCAAAGCACGCAGAACATCAAAGAAGCCCGGATAGGGAATTTGGCCGATGTTTATGACGCGCCGCCGCTCATTGGTTTCAGTCCTGCGATTAGAAAAGAGCAGCAGGAACTCAAAAAATTTCTCCATGAGCATCTTTATCTGCATTTTCGCGTGATGCGCATGAGTAGCAAGGCATCGCATATCATTCAGCGGTTGTTCGATGCATTCAGCGCAAATGTACGCCTGCTGCCGGTCAAGCATCAGCAGAAATTCCGACAGATCGGCCATCAAGCCATCGCAGACTATATTGCCGGCATGACCGACCGGTATGCCATCAAGGAGTATCAGCGTCTATTCGCTGTTGGACAAGCCGACTGATCAAGAGAGTTTCTCTATAAATCCAAAGTTTTATTGCACACCTTCTTTCAAGCTGGCCATGATGAACTGATTCAGATCCCCGTCCAGCACAGCTTGGGTATTACCCACTTCTACATGCGTGCGTAAGTCCTTGATCCGCGACTGATCCAGAACATACGAGCGGATCTGGTGTCCCCAGCCGATATCGGTTTTTGAATCCTCGATGCTTTGTTTTTCTTCGTTGCGCTTACGCAGCTCGGCTTCGTACAGACGGGATTTCAGCATGGACATCGCTTCGGCTTTGTTCTTATGCTGGGAGCGGCCGCTCTGGCACTGCACGACGATGCCTGTCGGATGATGCGTGATGCGCACCGCCGAATCGGTCTTGTTGATATGCTGACCGCCTGCGCCTGAGGCGCGGAAAGTATCGATCCGGAGATCCGCAGGATTGATGTCGATTTCAAACGAATCATCCACCTCGGGATAGACGAAAATACTCGCAAATGAGGTATGACGCCGGTTTCCGGAGTCAAACGGGGATTTTCTGACCAGGCGGTGTACGCCGGTCTCGGTTCTTAAGTGACCGTAGGCGTATTCACCGGTTACTTTGATGCTGGCACTCTTGATTCCGGCAATATCGCCGGGCGATTCTTCCAGTATTTCAACCTGCAGACCCTGACGCTCGCAATACCGCAAGTACATGCGTTCCAGCATCGATGCCCAGTCTTGCGCCTCAGTGCCGCCTGATCCTGACTGTACGTCGATAAAGCAGTTGTTCGGGTCCATGGGATCGGAAAACATGCGGCGAAATTCCAGTTTCGCAACCGCTTCCTCGATTTTCTGAACGTCGGTATGAATGCTCAGCAATGCAGCGTCATCGCTTTCTTCACGGGCAAGTTGAAACAATTCGCCTGCATCGCCTAAGTGGTGGTGCAGCGTGTCCAGAGTCAGTACGGTGGCTTCGAGATTCTTTTTCTCCCGACCGATTTCTTCGGCGTTTTTGGGGTCATTCCAGATGCTGGAATCTTCAAGCAATCGCGTCAGTTCTTCGAGCTTCAGTTTTTTGTTATCGTAGTCAAAGATACCTCCGCAAATCATTGGCCCGGCGGCCCAGTCCATCCAGTTGTTCTTCCAAAGCGTTGATCTGCTCGATTTCCATAATATTTCTCCTGCTCAAGATACAAAAACCGGATATTCTAATCTGAGATTGTATATTTTGCCTTTTTATTATTGGGTATAGCATCGAAGTGTATGGAAATAAATGAGTTGCTACCGTTCAAGACAATGAACACGTAGGAAAGATTTTGCGTTTTTGCGCTTATTCTGAATTTAACCGTATAAGAATACGGCACTGGTTTGGCGTTATTTGATTATTCAGGCCGGTGGAGACACATTCTTAATCCGATCCGGTGGCTTGGATTGAATATTGTTGTGTTATTTTTTTAATCTGTAAGTTATTTGTAAGCTCATTGATGGTAAATATAAGAAAGTGGATTTTGCTGATGTTTCCTAAAAGGAGAAATAATGAAAGAAACTATAATTTCATGATTGAGGAATTCTATTTCAGTCAATTTTTAAACCACCGGAAATCAAGGCGCCTCAAGGTATTTTTCATCGTGCCGATAAACTTCACCGGACTAGCCGCTAACATTGCACCACTTCAAACGATCCGCGAATGAAATTTGTTTTCATTCCAGCTTTATATTAAAGAATATTCTTACATGCATGCTTAAAGCTATCTTTAGTGAAGATGATCCTGAGAATCAAAACTTTATGAAAATGAGTATTCAAAAGGCACCATCCCTTCTGGATAAACTGGCTTCATTAACGACTATACGGGATATAGAGCTTTTTGAGATCAGCTTATTAAAGACAATGGCAGAGTTATTAAAGATCAAGCAGTTGTCCATGTATAAGATCAATCCGCTAAATAAAAACTGTTGGTTGATCGTGTATGCCAATGACTATAAGGAATACGATAACAAAAGATGCTTTTCCGAATCTCAGGAAATTTACACTTCCGAAATCACCATCCCGGAACACATTGAATTTGCACAAATTTGGATAAAAACTACTGGAAAACCTTATATTAAAAAGCAGGATGGCAACTTCCTGATCGTTTATCCCGTAGCAAATTCCCATCAGGTAATAAGCCTGATTTCTTTTGAACTGACACATTCGTTATCTGAAAATGAGATGTTGATCATTACCAGTTTACTCAGCATTACGCAGAACTTTCAGGCGTTGCTCGACGAAAACCAGAAAGACAAATTAACCGGTCTACTCAATCGTCATTCATTTGAAGAAAATATTAATAAAATTCAGTCACTGTCACTGCATTCTCAAATGAGATGCCATAAAGAGTGGAATGGTAACGACAAGAGAAAAAATAAAGCGCTGGTTAAACAATATTGCCTGGCGATCATTGATATCGACAACTTTAAATGTATCAATGATCACTTTGGACATATCATGGGCGACGAAGTGCTTTTACTGTTATCTTACATCATGAAGCAAAGCTTCCGCCCCAAGGATTTGTTATTCCGTTTTGGGGGTGAGGAATTCGTGGTTATTTTTTCCATACAGCACAAAGATGAGGCGCGGGTTGTTCTGGAGCGATTTCGTGAAATGATCGGAGACTACCACTTTCCACAGATCAGCAAAGTCACGGTGAGTATCGGTGCAACATTTATACATAAAGAAATTCTCCTTGTCAGCGAGATTGTTGTGCGTGCTGACAAAGCGCTTTACTATGCAAAGAATCATGGAAAGGATCAATTGCATTTCTATGAAGATCTTCGTGATAGTGGATTGATTATCGAGAGAAAGGAAACTGGAACAATCGATTTCTTTTAGATGTGCTGATTTTCCTATCAGCAAAGACCCCGATCGTCAGGAAAACTTATAATTCGTTTGTGGTCTGACTTTGATCGGGAATTGACGGTTACTGTCCGCAGTTCAATATCGGTATTTTCATACTCGAAGTATGTGAACATTTTGAGCTCAATTTTAATGCGGCCAATGCACCTTCAGTGAGCTCTTCAGCAGGCTCTAAGTTTTGTCATCAATCAGGTTTGCTTACCAGATGAGCCGCCGAGACATGGTGGAGAATTATTTGTCACGCCGCGCCTTGCAGACCACTCTTCAATAGTCATTGTATTTAAGACAAGCGCATGGATAGCTTCGGCAATCTCATCGGCCAGCACGTTGTTAACCATTCGATGACGAGTCACAGGCATTTTTCCCTGAAACTCGTCAGAAACGATGATCACTTTAAAATGTGATTCTGATCCTTTTGGTACATTGTGCTTGTGACTTTCGTTAATTACCTGCAGATAATGGGGTTGAAATATTTGAAGCTTGGTTTCAATGGTGTCTTTAATATGCATTATGACGATCTCTTAAATCTTTGATGTTACCGCATTGTTTCTTTTTAAGTGTATTCTGACAATTCAATCGAGATCTTGAATAAGTTCTGAGCTGGCAGTGTAATACATATTGATCGATATGGCATGGTGTAAATCGGTTATTTTTTTGCCAAAACAGGTACATTACAAAAGATCGTTGTGAAAAAACCCGTTAACCAGGCCGTTGTTGAATTGGCTGGAGCATCCGAATAATGCAACAGAATCAGAATAACTTATTGAAAAGGCAGAATCTTGATTCTCTACGACGATTTGTGAAGATAACTTATTCCCTGGTGACCAATGTCATGGCGCATAAAGGCATTCTTGAAATCAATCTGTTCCGCTATTTCATAAGCGCGCTGCTGGGCGATTTTCAGGCTGTCACCCAAAGCGGCAATACAAAGAACGCGACCTCCGGCGGTGATCAGTTCCCGTCCGTTTTCTCCGCCGAAGGCCGTTCCTGAATGAAAAATATGAAAATCATGTATTTCATTCCGCTTGCCCATCAATTCAGGCATTCCTTTAATGACATCCCCTTTGGCAGGATTGTCGGGATAACCACCAGCTGTCATGACAACGCCCAGTGCAACACGCCGATCCCATTCTGTCTCCACCTGATCCAGCGTGCCATTAAGCGCGTATTCAATCAGTATCGACAAATCGCTTTTGAGTCGCAACATGATGGGTTGAGTTTCCGGATCACCCATGCGGCAGTTAAATTCCAGTACTTTGACTTGTTTATCCGGCGTAACCATCAGACCGGCATAAAGGAATCCGGTATAGCTGGCACCTTCCTGCGCCATCCCCTGAATGGTTGGATAAATGATTTCGCGCATGATTTGTGCGTGCAGACTTGGTGGAATAAACGGTGTGGGCGAATAGGCGCCCATGCCACCGGTATTGGGCCCGGTATCGCCATCGTTCAGACGTTTATGATCCTGACTGGTAGCCAATGGCAAAACATGTTGACCATCGGACATGACGATAAAACTGACTTCGATGCCTTGCAGAAATTCTTCAATAATCACTTCGGAACCGGCATTGCCAAAACGTTGCTCTACTAGAATCTGATCAATTGCAGCATGGGCGACATCCGTTGACGTAGCGACAATGACACCTTTGCCTGCAGCCAGACCGCTTGCTTTGATGACAATCGGGGTGCCTTGCCGGTCAACATACTGGTGCGCTGCTTCAGCCTGGGTGAACGCCGCATAAGCTGCTGTTGGAATGTTATGCTGTAGCATGAAGTCTTTGGCAAAACGTTTTGATATTTCCAGTTGCGCGGCTTTTTGTGTAGGGCCGAAAATTTTCAATCCCGCAGCTTGAAAAGTGTCGACGATACCCTCGGCTAGTGGTGCTTCTGGACCTACGATTGTAAATGCAATATTTTCAGTTTTTACAAATTCGATGAGATCTGCAATAGTTGTAACCGCGATATTTTCGATGCCATGCTCTTGCGCAGTACCGGCATTTCCAGGCGCAACATATACTTTTTGGACGCGTGGCGATTGTATGAGCTTCCATGCCATCGCGTGTTCTCTGCCGCCGTTGCCTATGACCAGTAATTTCATTGTCTATGTGTGTATCAGTGTCTAAAGTGCCGTACGCCGGTAAGAATCATGGTCACATTCTGTTCATTGGCTGCTGCGATAACTTCATCATCGCGTATACTGCCACCTGGTTGAATGACAGCTTGTGCGCCAGCCTGTATGACCACATCGAGGCCGTCGCGGAATGGAAAGAATGCATCTGATGCAACCACTGAACCGGTCAGATCAAACCCCGCTTCCTGTGCTTTAATTGTGGCGATTTTTGCACTGTCGACCCGGCTCATTTGTCCGGCGCCGATGCCGAGTGTCTGTTTGTTCCGGCAAAATACAATCGTATTGGATTTAACGAATTTGGCCACGCGCCACGCAAATAACAGATCATCCAATTGCTGTTCGGTCGGTTTTCTGTGTGTAACCACATTGAGATCACTACGCTCAAGGCGAAAGTTGTCGGGCGTTTGCACCAGCAAGCCGCCGCCGATCCGTTTCAGGTCATAGGCGTTGCTGCCATGTTCCAGCGGTAAAATCAGGACACGGATGTTGTTTTTTTGTGCCAGTAATGATTTTGCTTCATTGGTAATTCCAGGAGCGATAATGACTTCGACAAATTGTTTCAGTGCAGCGGCAGCAGTATCGGCATCCAGCGTACGGTTAAATGCAATTATGCCGCCGAATGCGGATGTCGGATCGGTAGCGAATGCGCGCAGATAAGCATCCTGAATAGTATCGGCAACGGCCACGCCACAAGGGTTTGCATGCTTGATAATGACGCAGGCCGGATCTTCAAAAGATTTTACGCATTCCCATGCCGCATCGGTATCGGCGATATTGTTGTAAGAGAGTTCCTTTCCCTGGAGCTGTTGATAATCGGCAAGTCCGCCAGGAACAGTCTCTATGCCGCGATAAAATGCCGCTTTCTGATGAGGGTTTTCCCCGTAGCGCAAGTTTTGCAGAAGATTGAAATTTAGATTGAGCGTCGCCGGAAATGCATTGTGGCTTTCATCGTCATTGATTGCGGTCAGGTAATTACTGATTGCACTGTCATAGGCCGCAGTATGGGAAAAAGCTTTACATGCAAACCTGAAGCGGAGCGGAAGGCTGATCTCGCCTTGATTGGCGGTGATTTCATTCAATAACAGCGGATAGTCTGCCGGGTCGGTAATTACCGTTACTTTTTTATAGTTTTTGGCAGCGGCACGGACCATCGTCGGACCGCCGATATCGATATTTTCAATGGCCTCTTCCAAGTTGCAATCCGGTTTGGCAATCGTCTGGGTGAACGGATAGAGATTGACAATCACGAGCTCGATGTCTGCTATACCGGCTTTTTTCATTGTGGCAACGTGTTCCGGCAAGTCGTTTCTGGCCAGAATACCGGCATGCACTTTCGGGTGCAGTGTTTTAACGCGCCCATCCAACATTTCAGGAAAACCGGTGTAATCGCTGATTTCCGTGACCGGAATATTTTCCTGCTGCAATAGTCTGGCTGTACCGCCTGTCGATAAAATAGTTATTCCGGACCGACGCAGTGCGCGCGCCAGATCGATTACGCCTGTTTTGTCAGATACACTGATCAGTGCCTGTTTAATCGACATGCTATACCTTATTGATTTGATAACGTTTTATCTTTTGTCGCAAGGTGTTGCGGTTGATGCCGAGCAGTTCTGCAGCCAGTGTCTGATTACCCTGTGTATGCTGCAGAACAACTTCAATAAGTGGCTTTTCTACGCTGAGGATCACCATATCGTGGATGCAGGCAGGTTTCTCGCCGTCCAGATCGTTCAAGTATTTATTAATGGAGTTACGCACACAGCATGCAATTTCGTTTTCATTAATCGTATTCATACGGTAACGGCCTTTTCTTCTTGAATATAGGGTAAATGCGTGTTGTAATCAGCTAGTTGCGTAAAGAACATGTTTGTTTCAGCGAGTTGTTCCTCACATGTCTGCAATTGGTTCATTTTATGCCGGAAACCAGCAGAGCCGACCAACCCCTTGGTGTACCAGGCGATATGCTTGCGTGCTATGCGTACCCCGGCGTATTCACCATAGAATGTATATAAGTCATGTAAATGATCTATCAAAACAGTATGTATTTCACGGACTTCCGGGGGCGGGAGATGTTTTCCGGTATCCAGAAAATGATCAATTTCCCTGAAAATCCAGGGTCTTCCCTGAGCCGCCCGGCCAATCATAATGGCATCGGCATGGGTGTATTCTAATACTTGTTTAGCTTTTTCGGGGGTTGTAATGTCGCCGTTGGCGATAACCGGAATTTTTACTGCCGCTTTGACGTGAGCGATCGTATTATATTCGGCATCTCCGCGATAAGCGCAGGCACGCGTTCGTCCATGAATCGCCAATGCCTGTATGCCTGAATTTTCGGCTATTCTAGCCACAGCCAGAGCGTTTTTGTTTTGCTGATCCCAGCCGGTTCTGATCTTGAGTGTTACCGGAATATCAACGGATTTAACGACTGAGTACAAAATCTTTTCAACCAGTTTTTCATCTTTCAACAATGCTGAACCGGCCATGACATTGCATATTTTTTTTGCCGGGCAACCCATATTAATGTCTATGATTTGGGCACCCTGATCAACATTGTATTTTGCCGCTGCTGCCAACATACCGGGATCCGCGCCCGCAATTTGAACAGAAATGGGGGATACTTCGCCGTCATGGTTTGCACGGCGCTGCGTTTTTTCGGAGCCCCATAGTAATGAATTGCTGGACACCATTTCCGACACAGCCATGCCCGCTCCCATTTTTTTGCATAACTGCCTGAAGGGCCGATCGGTAACACCCGCCATCGGTGCGACAATGAGTTTGTTTTTAAGCGTGTAATTACCGATTTGCATGTGATTTGGAAAACTGATAGACAGCTAGTACTTAAAAAATAGGGTATTGTATCAACCTATTCGTGTGTACGTATTACCGTGTGTCATGAAAATGCGGTATTTGTTACACAGGATTTGTCAGCTTTGCGCACGTGGCCATGCGTAAAGTTTCCGACAGTAATATAAATAAAAATAATTTTTTCATACAGAAAAAATAAATAAAGGACATGACTAACCTCGTGCACCAAATATCATACGTCGTGCGACAAAACGTTTAATGAGCGGCAGATTGTCCAGCAATATGAGACCTGTACCGCATAGGTGTCTGATCAATGGCATGTCATTGGAAAATAATTTAACAAGCGTGTCGGTAAAAATGCGCCCTCCGTTACTATCGAAGCGGCGTTTTTCCCGAAATTGCTTCAACATGGCCGCTGTACCGATTTCTTTGTGTTCATACAGAGTTTCCTGAATGACTTGTGATAGCTCATAGGCATCGCGGAGCCCCAGATTAAATCCCTGTCCGGCGACGGGGTGGAGGGTTTGTGCCGCGTTACCTACTAAAGCGATACGCCGCGAGGTGGTTGGTGTGGCATATTTGAGCGCCAATGGAAAACCGGAACGTTTGCTGGCATGGGTAAACTGTCCCAAGCGGTCGCCGAAATGATCATGTAACTGTGCCAGAAACTGATTATCACGCAATGCCAGAATTTCTTTTGCAGCTTCGGGAGAAGTGGTCCATACCAATGCAAAATGGTCACCAGATGGCAGCAAGGCTATCGGACCATCCGATGTGAAACGTTCGTATGCAATACCGGTTTGCTGAATTTCCGCTTGGATGTTCGCGGTGATTGCCCATTGATTGTATTCAGTAACCTGATAGGTAATGTCTTCCAATTGACTGCCGAGACGACCACCATCGGCTAAAATTAACAATTTGGCCGAGATTTTCTTTTTGACAGCATCATGACGTGTATAGCTGACGTATCCAAGATGCTCATCTGTTGAGAATTCCTGGACGATAGCGCTTGTCTGATAATCGATATTTGTTTGCTGGACAGCCTCGAATAATGCACGGTATAAATCAAGATAATTGACCACATGACCTAGAGCGGGAACACCCGCGTCTTGCGTGGTGAGTACTGTGCGTCCAAGGTAACCCTTGTTTGAGATATGAATGGTTTTGATCAGCGTTGCTTGTGGCAAATTCCGCCAGGCGCCTAACCGGTTCAGAATCAGGTAACTGCCATGCGACAAGGCCAAGGGTCTGATGTCATCTACTTTTTCCGGCAGGCCGCGGGCTTCCAGAAGCAGAATGGATATCCCGTTATGGCGAAGCGCCAGCGCCAAAGCCATACCGACGGGGCCACCACCTATGATTGCGATATCGTAATTATCATCATTCATTGATTTTCTTTGATAGAATCCAAATTCTAGCGTTTAATTCTGCATATCTAAGGTAGTAAGTATATCCTGAAACAATCTGCAACAGGTTCAGTATGTCAATTAAACGTATCAGGTTGATGCGATCGGGTGTTGTCGATTGTAGAGAGAACTGTCAGACATATCAGGCTTTATTTTAATATTCATCAGCCTGAAAAAACGCATGAGCTCAATCCTGTTCCCTGTTGCCGGAATACGGAAAAATAAGCCAAATTTCTGAAATGCTTCTTTACGATCGTTAGTTGAACAGTATCAAAGGCTCTGTTCGGAAACAATGCATGTATAACCGGTCTTGAAATTTTTGGGAGTATATTAAATGTCGGATTTTCGAATAAACTGCTTCAAAGCGGTACAGTATGTGGGGTATCTGTTTATTTTGGTGTTATGGGCAGTTGCTGCCCGGGCAGAAGTCGTTGAAGATATTGACGAGCAATTAACCGGCGCTGCAGAGAAAGGTAATCTGCCCATGGTTAAACGGATTCTCGAAGCGACGCATGTGTTATCGCCTGAAACCATCAATGCGGCATTGTTTGCAGGGGTCAGAAAAGGCAGTAGGCCGATCGTGCAATTGCTGCTCGACAGAGGCGGCGATGCGAACTATCGGGGAGATAACGGTTATACCGTCTTAATTCAGGCCGCTCGTGATGGGCGCGCCAATCTGGTCGAACTATTGCTGCCACTGGGTGCGGAGGTTAATGCTACAGCCAGTGAAACGAATGAAACACCATTGATTCTTGCGGCTAAACGGGACCGGAGGGATGTCATGGATTTGCTGATATCGGCGCATGCTGATTTGGAGGCCAGAAGAAATGATGGAATGACAGCATTGATGCTTGCAGCGCGTGGCGGTCATCAAATGGCCGTGCACAAATTAATTGAAGCGGGTGCTGAAATTAATGCCCAGCTTGAACATGGAGCGACGCCACTCATGCTCGCTGCACAGCATGGTCATTTGGGCGTGATTTATGTGCTGTTGGCTGCCAATGCTGATCTTAATATCAAAGCCAGTAATGGCGCTACGGCATTAACACTTGCGACGGCTCATCGCCATAACGAAGCGGCAGAAATGCTGAGGAAGGCGGGCGCACGATAAGCAAACCTGATGAGAAAGGTTTTTTTAATCTGTATTTGTACACGAAGGTACTCACATGCAGATAAAATGGTATGCAAAAACTTATAATTAGAATTAATCAAATTTTAACTTGTAATCCACCAACTCAATTTCAAAGGAACAGATAATAATGAAAGTACGGACTGTTTTATTGCTCGCTGCGTTATTGATAGTGATATCAGGTTGCGGCGAAGACAAATCGAGTGATAATTCAGCGACGGATTCGATGCCGCAGACAATGAATGAAGTGACACGAATCGATGAATTGCCTTCTTTCTTGGGTGAAGGCATGACAATGGAAGAAATGGCTGAGCTTAGAGAGCAGATTTTACCCGGAAGTACAGGTGATGGTCCGACAGCCGGGGAGAAATTTCATGCATTACTTGAAAGAGCGAGAGCTGGTGATCCCGAGGCTCAGACAAATCTGGGCGTGATGTATTACACGGGTGAAGCTGTGTCCCATACAGTGACAGGGCAAGTGCTCGACAATGATCCTGGGTTGGCTGCAGGTTGGTTCTATCGTGCGGCCGAACAAGGTTACGCGGATGCACAGTTTAATCTCGGATTACTGTATGCAAATGGCGAGGGTGTTCCTCAAGATATGGCCGAGGCTGTAGCGTTGTTCAAAAAAGCAGCAGAGCAGGGCCATGTCGATGCGCAAAATAATCTGGGTGCGCTCTATTTTACCGGAGAAGGTGTAGATCGGGATGAGCAGAAGGCTATTGGATGGTTTGAGAAAGCCGCGGCACAAGGTAATGAAGAAGCGATTGCCAATCTCGAGGCGATCCGCGCTGCACAGCGTGCACAATAGTTTTTTGAACTTATATGTATAAGAATAGGCAGCGGAAATGACCGGTACTTAATTGCAAAAAATTGTTTTGATATCGAGTTGATGCAATTAAATACTAGTTGCGAATATTATCATCAGCTGATGCTGGAGAGTCGCCCCATCGTGGTATCAATTGATGCTCAATCCGGAGATGATCGAGAATCCTTGCGACGATAAAATCAATCATTTGTTGCAAAGTCTGGGGGTGATGATAGAAACCGGGGTTGGCGGGCAGGATAATAGCTCCGATTTTGGATAGTTTAAGCATATTTTCCAGATGAATCGTTGAGAACGGTGTTTCACGCGGTACTAAAATAAGCTGCCGATGTTCTTTCAGCATGACATCAGCAGCTCTTTCGATCAGATCCTGGCTCATACCGGCTGCGATTGCAGCCAGTGTACCCATGGTGCACGGGCAAACAATCATGGCATCGGCGGGATTGGTGCCAGATGCGACGGATGAGAACCAGGCTTCACGGCCAAAAACCTGTAATTGCCCTTCGGAAATCCCAAAAAACTGATTGAAAAATAATTCTGCATTTTTCGGCTGTGAAGGCAACGTCAGATTGAGTTCTTGTTGCGCTACTATTTGGGCTGCTTTGGAATAGAGCAGATAGACATGTTGGTTGCTGTGCAGCAGTATTTCCAGTAACCGCATGCCGTATGACATGCCTGATGCGCCAGTGAATGCCAGCGTGATTGTCTTGGGTTTGTTCATTCTTCGGCAGGAGGTACCGGGATAAATATATCGCTTTGTTTTTCGTTAAATGATTATTCCTTTGCAGGCTGATCAATGGATTGATTACCCATGGCCTGTTCGTGCCGCTCGATGAATTCTTTAGTGCTGTCAATACCCCGTAGCTGAAGCACGTAATTGCGTACCGCAGCTTCAACCAACACTGCCAGATTACGGCCAGCAGCAACCGGGATAATAACTTTGGGGATGTCTACATTCATGATCGTTTCCGTCAGATTGCTGATCGGGAGCCGCTCCAGTTGTTTGGCTTCTGTTGTCGCTGTATTCTGCAAATGAACGATCAGTTTCATATTTTTATAGCGACGTACAGCGGTTTCACCAAAAATGGTTCGGATATTTAACATGCCCAATCCACGTACTTCAAGGTAATCACGCAGTATCGGCGGGCATCTTCCTTCAAGTGTTTCCGGCGCGATGCGGCGCAACTCAACAACATCATCGGCAACCAGTCCATGTCCTCTGCTGATGAGCTCTAATGCAAGTTCGCTTTTACCGACGCCGCTTTCCCCGGTGATCATGACGCCCATGCCCAGTACATCGAGCAATACGCCATGCAAAGAACAGGATGGTGCCAGAACACGCCCAAGATGAGAACGTAACAGCCAGATGACTTCTACGCTGGGAAAGGGTGAACGCAGGAGCGGTGTTCGAGTGTCATTCGCCATAGCGCAAAGCGGGCCGGGTGCTTTGGCATCATCAGCCACTATAAGGCATGCAAGATTGCTTTGTCTGAGCAGATCAAGATTTTTCTCGAGAACTTCCTGATTGAGATGGTTAAGGTAGTTTACTTCATTACTGCTGAGTACCTGTATCCAATTTGGATGAATAAAATTGAGATGGCCGATCATGCCCTGATTGGACTGTGCAATACGATCATTACTCAGTATTTTGTTGTGTTTGTCATGACCGGCGACCCACGTGAGTTTGAGTTTCTCTTTTTTGTTATTAAAGAGTTCTGTGATACTAATTTGAGACATTAGGTGTCCAGTCTGTAATCAGCTTATGGATTTCTTCGGCATTTTTGCTATTCAGAATACTTTCTCTGAATTTTTTATCGCTGAACATTTGCGCCAATTCACTAAGAATCTGCAAGTGCAGATCGGTAGCCTTTTCCGGAACTAACAGTATACAGGCGATATTGACGGGTTGACCATCGGGAGCATCAAATGGAATGGCTTCTTTCATTCTGACCAGAGCTGCAACAGCCTCACGCAGTCCTTTAATGCGCCCGTGGGGAATTGCAACACCCTGCCCCAGGCCCGTTGATCCCAGTTTTTCCCGTGCAAACAAACTGTCAAAGACTTGGTTGCGGGCAATTTGAAATGTATTTTCAAATAAGAGGCCGGCCTGTTCAAAAACACGCTTTTTGCTTGCCACGTCAAGATCAATGATGACATTCGACGGTGGCAGTAATTGTGAAATGTGGTTCATGTTGAAGCTTTAAGAATTTGTAAAAACTGATAGGGATAAATCTTTGGATAGGTTATTCGAGTTCTTGATCTTTTAGAGAACCGTGATTTCTTTTTTCGAGATTTTTCTCTTTATGCTTAAGAACTTGACGATCAAGTTTGTCAACCAGGCTGTCGATCGATGCATACATGTCGGGGCCATCAGCCTCGACGAAAATATCTTTTCCGCGTACGTGTAAATTAGCTTCCGCTTTTTGTTTATGTTTTTCAACGGATAGAATCACATTAACATCAATAACATGATCAAAGTGACGCGTGATTTTGCTGATTTTTGAAGTAACATAATCACGCATTGCAGGCGTTACTTCGACATGGTTACCTGTAAGTTTTAAATTCATATTCATTCCTTAGTTTTAGTTATAAAGATTTACGTAGATTTGCCGGCGGTATCTGTAGCGACTCACGGTATTTGGCTATTGTTCTGCGTGCGACGACAATACCTTGTTCTTCTAGGATGCCCGCAATTTTATTGTCGCTCAGAGGTTTTCTGGGGTTTTCTTTTTGAACAAGTTGTTTGATTAACGCGCGAATAGCAGTTGCCGAGCAGGCCCCTCCCGTATCAGTGGCAACATGGCTGCCAAAGAAATATTTGAGCTCAAAAATACCGCGCGGTGTATGCATAAATTTCTGTGTGGTAACGCGTGAAACGGTTGATTCATGCAGGCCGACAGATTCGGCAATTTCGCGTAGCACCAGGGGCCTCATGGCAATTTCGCCATGCTCAAAAAATTGTTGCTGTCTTTCGACAATTGCATTTGACACATTGAATATAGTACTCGCGCGTTGCTGAAGATTTTTAATCAACCATTTAGCTTCGTTGAGCTGATTGGATAATTCATGTGTTGTTTCTTCACTTTTCTGTTTCAGTATGCTCGCGTAGAAGCGATTGATATTAAGACGCGGCATTGCATTTTTGTTTAAATTAGCGACCCATACACCATTGATTTTGCTCACAATAATGTCAGGTATAACGTAACGTATGTTGGCCGTATTAAAATCCGATCCCGGACGGGGATTCAGATTTAATATCAATTTTTGTACTGCACGTAAGGTATGATCATCACATTTCAGAATCCGCTTAATGACGGCGTAATCATGAGAAGCCAGCACATTGAGATGATGCGTAACAACTTTTATTGCACGTTCAAGATGTGGCGTATCGTCCGGTAACGTTTTTAATTGCAATAGAAGGCACTCCTGCAGATTCCGCGCGCCTACACCTGGCGGATCAAAGTGCTGCAGCGTGGATAACGCATAATTAAGATCATCAATGGTGAAGCCCAATTCTTCAGGGAGTATTTCGAGTAACTCATCAAGGTCCTGTGTCAAATATCCGTCATCATTCAAACTGTCAATAAGCAGGCTGGTGATTTTTTTTTCTTTCTCAGTGATCTGACTCAGGCTGATTTGCTGATTGAGATGTGCCCTTAAATTAGGCGGGTCTGCGGCCAATTGCGGTATTTCGTGTTCTTCGTCCTGTGTGTCATATGCTGAGAATCCGGTTTCCTGATACCAGTCCAGATTGTTGTTCGGATCAATCTGCAGTGTACTGTCATCTCTCATGACCGGGTCCGGTTCCGTATCGTTTGCCGGCTCATCGGATCTCTGCATGTCATAGGGTTTCGCATTCCAGTGATCATCCAATTCCAGTAATGGGTTTTCCTGAATAATGCGTTCTATTTCTTGATTGAGTTCAACAGAGGATAATTGCAATAATCGAATCGATTGCTGCAATTGCGGCGTGAGATTAAGCTGTTGCGTTAATTTTAATTGGAGCGTTGGTTTCATCGTTTCAAGAAACAGCGAAATGGTTGCTAAAAGTAAAAGATTCAGTTCTACTTTTTACAACTGAAAGTGCTCTCCTAAATAAACTTTCCTGACATGCTCATTATAAATGATTTCATCAGGGTTGCCTTGTGCTAATACGGTACCGTTACTGATGATATAAGCGCGATCGCAGATACCCAAGGTTTCACGAACATTATGATCGGTAATCAAAACGCCGATATTCTTTTCCTTCAGAAATTTAATTACGCGTTGTATATCCATAACGGCAATCGGATCAACGCCTGCAAAAGGTTCATCCAGTAAAATAAAATGCGGACGGGAAGCCAGGGCGCGTGCAATTTCAACACGACGGCGTTCGCCGCCCGATAAACTGATTGCCGGATTGTTGCGCAGGTGACCGATTTGCAAGTCATGCAACAGATCATCCAATTGTTGCTGCAGTTGATTGCTGTCCTTGCAATGCAGTTCAAGTATGGCGAGTATGTTGTCTTCAACGGATAATCTCCTGAAGATTGAAGCTTCCTGTGGTAAATAACTTAAACCCATTCGCGCTCTTTGGTGCATAGGCAATCTGCTTAAGTCATGATCATCCATGAAAATACTGCCTTGATCTACAGGAATCAGGCCGACGATCATATAGAAACACGTCGTTTTGCCAGCGCCATTGGGACCCAGTAATCCGATTACTTCGCCGCTGTTTAATGAAAAGGACACATCGTGAATGACTGTGCGTGATTTATAGCGCTTTTTTAAGTTTTCGGCTTTTAAAATACTCATAGAAGTATTATTCAGAGTCGGATACGTCGGGTGTTGCGCTATCAGATTTGTTTTTGGGTTGAAAAATAATACGGACACGATTGTCGGCACCTGTTTCGACGCCGCGCTCATTGCTGCCGATAACCTGAAAAAATTCGCTGGTCATGTTGTATGAAATATAATCGCCTTTCACTTCATCTTCACCGCGTTTCAGGCGCGCCTGTCTAAACAATTCAATTTTGTCCGATTTGTTATCATATTCGACACGTTTACTCCAACCTTCAATATATTCATCGATGCCATCGCGCTTTTGACGGAAAGTCACTAAATTACCGGTTGCTGTGGCATGACGGAAACCGTTGATATCCTCTTTCAAAACAACCTTGTCTGCGGTTATACGTAATGTGCCTTGTGTCAAGATGACATTGCCGGTAAATACACTGACGCGTGTTGAATCTTTTCTTTTGATGTCTTCGACTGTTGCGCGATCAGCTTCAAGGTAAATCGGCTTGTCACGGTCAGTACGTTCGGCGGCTGTTTCGCCTAAAAAAAAGAGCAGAATTAAAAAAATGTAAATATGCTTCATGGTTTTTGATCCACCGCGCGTACCCGTGACAACAGTTCTAGTATTCCAGTATGGTTGTTTAATTCCAGCCCAACAGCGTGTATGGTTGTATTAAGCCTTGATATCATAACGGATGTGTCTGTTCTAACCTTGTTTTCATCGGGGAGAAGATGCAGTTTATCGGTTTTTAATGTAATCTTACCCTTATCCTCATCTAAACCTCGTTCTACAGTGACATTCCCATTCAGAAAAATATCTTCACCATGATTGCGCAATTCCGCGTGATCGGCAAATACCCGGAACGGGGGGTTATCAATTTCGGTGTTGGTAAATTGTATGTTTTCCAGTTGCGTTAGATCCTGGTTGATGTAATGGAACATTTTCTTTGCGTGGAAAAAGCGGTGAATGGTTTTTTCGTGTTCTACGCGCAGACCTGAGATATGCTCAATGATATAATCCGGCTGTTGATAGAAATCAAGCTCGGGTACCGTGGACAAAGGGTGGGTCACTTTATCCAGCCAAACTGTGAGCGCAAGGAGTCCGGTCAATAAAATAAATGTAAAACTGAAATATGAGCGGCGAATCATCAAATAAAGAGCTCAGTTTGTTTGCAATTGTCATTAAATGAACGCACATGCGTTTATGCGTTAAAATTCCGTATCTGAATGATGAATGAAATTGATGGCTTAACGCAGCATCTTCAACGCTTTTGTGAGATGCAAGTGTTTTCGATTTGTTTTTAGGTTGATCTGGGCTGCATTATAGCAGAACTTACTTCCTCTATTACACGTCCATAGGTATAGGTTTTTTTGTATCCTTCCTATTTTTTATACAGAATTTTTTAAGCGAAAAAATTTGAAATGCAAGTAAATGCGATGGGTTTTGAAAATTTTGATCACATAGAGGATGAAGTCTGTGTGCAGCGCATACAGGTGGCAAAACAGTTTCTGGGAAAACGCATGGTCATTTTGGCGCACCATTATCAACGAGCAGACGTGTATCGCCATGCAGATTTAACCGGAGATTCTTTAAAGCTCGCCTTTCAGGCAGCACAAACAGATGCTGATTACTTGGTGTTTTGCGGTGTGCATTTTATGGCGGAAGTGGCTGATGTCCTGTCCGGCGACGAGCAAACCGTTATCCTGCCGGATATGGCGGCAGGTTGTTCAATGGCGGATATGGCCAGTCTGGCGAAAGTTGAACGCGCCTGGCGCGAGCTGGGTGAGATACTGAAACCGGACGAAGTTGTAACACCGGTAACTTACATCAATTCCGCTGCAGACCTCAAGGCATTTTGCGGCGAACACGGCGGTATCGTCTGTACATCGAGTAATGCGGGAAAAATCCTGGAATGGTCGTTCCGTCAGCGTGAAAAGATTCTGTTTTTTCCTGATCAGCACCTTGGCCGTTGGAGCGGTCATCAGCTCGGAATCCCATTGGAGGAAATGATGGTCTGGGATTTTGACGAACCAATGGGCGGGTTAACGCCAGAACAAATCAAGAAAGCCAAAATTCTGTTGTGGAAAGGGTATTGCTCAGTGCATCAGATGTTTCAGCCGCAGCATATCATTCGTTTCCGCAATAAGTTTCCCGAAGGTATCGTCATATCACACCCCGAATGCAGCTTTGAAGTCTGCAATGCTTCGGATTATGTAGGGTCTACCGAATACATTATTCGCACTATCGCGGAAGCTGACGAAGGCACACGCTGGCTGGTCGGAACCGAACTGAATCTGGTCAGCAGAATTGCGGAGGAATTCAAGTCACAAGGAAAGTTCGTTCATTTTATGTCGCCGCTGGTATGCATGTGTTCAACCATGGCGCGCATTGATCCGCAACATCTGACCTGGGCGGTTGAAAATCTTGCCAATGGTAGGGTAGTGAATCGTATCCAGGTGCCGAAGCATGAAGCAGCACTTGCAAAGCTGGCGCTCGATAGAATGCTTGATGTCTCAAGATGATTCAATAATTTTTTATTTCCTGCCTTTCTCAGCATGCGTTCGATTTGGGAATCCGCTTTTTGGTTTTTACGAGCTTGCGGGATTCCATGTTATTCAATGCACTCAACCAATGGCTGGCTGTTCGGATTATCATTGGGTAAAGAAAGTGGTGAGGAAAATATGACAGCACACGTGTTTCATTTTCGCATCCAAAACCACAGTAACACCGATAAAACAATTGAAATCAGCAGACCTGTCGTCAACGGGAAATAGAAAGTAAAATTTTCCTTTTCTATATAAATGTCGCCCGGTAATCGGCCAAACGGCAATTTGGAGAGCAGGGGCCAGATCGCGCCCAGAATAAGTAAAATAATCCCCAGTGTGATGAGCGGCTTTTGCATCATGTGATTTTGGAATAAGCATGTTGACATACTAGCAAACGCTTCTTGTATACTCAACCGATGACGAGGTCGGCAAAAAAATTGTTTTTCTTGGGGTATGGTAATCCAGGGCGGGGTGATGATGCGCTGGGACCGTTATTTATTGATAAAATTGCACAATTGGGATGGGAAGATGTCTGTTGTTGCAGTGATATGCAATTACTGGTTGAGCATGTGACAGATCTGCATGAGTATCATGAGACGGTATTTGTCGATGCGGATACGGTTTGTAACGCACCCTTTGAATTCTCACCCATCGCAGCATTCAAAGATGAGAGTTACACCAGCCATGCGCTTACACCTGCAGCATTGCTCTATGTTTATCAACAGGTGTATCAGCGTGATCCGCCGGCAGCTTCTCTACTGCGTATTCGGGGCTATAATTTCGCCTTGGGCGATCTGTTCAGTAAAAAGGCAGCGTACAATTTGAATGCAGCCATTCAGTTTATAAACCTGCGCTATTGGCAATCATGATTTTCATGGCTATGCGCATGGCAGCGAAATACCGGCAGGAGCTGCGGCCGCGTTGTCGGGTGGGGTGATGCGGGTCGGCGGGACAAGTTAAACTGATGATATGCATGAAATGGCGTTGGCAGAGAATATGCTGCAGATTATCGAAGAAGAAGCTGCCGAACAGAGTTTTACGCAGGTCAGCACAGTATGGATGGAAGTAGGACGGTTGTCTTGTGTGGAAAAAGAAGCGCTGCAGTTTTGTTTCTCAGCTGTTACGGATGGTACGATCGCACAGCAGGCAAAACTTGAAATCATTGACATCGAAGGCTGGGGTAGGTGTATGCAGTGTCATTGCGAGATGGTTCTCAATACACTTTATGATGCTTGTCCAAGCTGTGGCAATTATGCAATAAAAGTAATCGCCGGTGATGAGATGCGTATTAAAGAGTTGGAAGTTGAATAGGAGGTCATAATGTGCACAATGTGTGGTTGCGGGACAGGTCATGTTCATATGAATGGTAAAATTCTGCATGATCACAATCACGATAGTGCAATTGATGCACATGTTCATGTACCTGGCATGAATGAATCACGCAGGGTTAAGATCGAACAAGCCATTCTGGCTAAGAACGACCGCTATGCGCAGGAAAATCGTCATTTTCTAGCCGGACACGGCATTTTTATGCTGAACCTGGTATCCAGCCCCGGTTCCGGTAAAACCACATTACTGGTTGAAACCATCAAGGTTTTACAGGATACCTTGCCGATTGCCGTGATTGAAGGCGATCAGCAGACCGATCATGATGCCATGCGTATCCGTGCAACGGGTGTACCTGCCTTGCAGATCAATACCGGGAAGGGGTGCCATCTTGATGCGCATATGGTCGGGCATGCCATGGAGCAACTGGATTTGCGGGATAACAGCCTGCTGTTTGTCGAAAATGTCGGGAATCTGGTGTGTCCGGCGGGTTTTGATCTGGGTGAAGCGCATAAAGTAGTGATTCTGTCCGTTACCGAAGGGGAAGACAAGCCGCTTAAATATCCCGATATGTTTCATGCGGCGGATGTGATGCTGTTAAATAAATGCGACCTGCTGCCCTATTTATCATTCGATGTGGAACAGGTGATTGAATATGCGCATCGTGTCAATCCTGCATTGCAGGTGATGAATATATCCGCGACCGAGGGAAGCGGGCTGCAACAGTGGGTAGACTGGATCAAATCGGGCCATCGGCGTATGACACGGCAGGTTGTGACGGCTGAGAAGACAACGTTATAACCTTTTAAAATTTGTCTGCTATTGATTCGCTCAAATCCTGCCATCTTTACAGCAATCAAACTGGCAATGACCGGGCCATCGGTTCTTGCCTGTGGTGCATGGTTGAAAAACACGATTTGTCTGACGCAAGGAAATATCGCTTATTTGTCACCGGTGATAGGTGATTTATCGACTGCGCAAGCGCGTCATAAGCTTGATGATATGGTCGCTATGATGTGCCGTACGCTATCAATTACACCCGAAATCGTTGTGCATGATTTACATCCGGATTTCTACAGCACCGAGTTTGCCTGTAACTATGCAGCGCATCGGCAAATTCCGATTCTTGCTGTGCAGCATCATCATGCGCATATTGCAGCAGTCTGTGCCGAGCACCAGATTACAGCACCGGTATTAGGGCTTGCGCTCGATGGTGTCGGTTTTGGAACGGATCAGGCGCCATGGGGCGGTGAGTTATTGTATGTTGATGGCGAATATTTTGAGCGCCTGGGGCATTTGTCGACACTGGCGCTTCCTGGCGGGGACCGCGCAGCACAGGAGCCTTGGCGTATGGCGGCTGCAGCTTTGGCAAAACTGGGCCGTCTGGATGAAGTTGTCCGGCGTTTCGAGGAACAGACTGCGGTGCAGTCTGTGGCTTATATGTTGAGGCAGAACATCAATTGTCCGCAAACCTCGAGTATGGGACGATTGTTTGATGCGGCGGCGGGATTGCTCGGTGTGAACCTGATCCAATCGTACGAGGCGCAGGCGGCGATAAATTTGCAGCGGCTCGCGGAAAAAAAGCATCAAACAGAGCTTCCGGAAAATGGCTATCTTATCACTGACAGTAACCAATTGGATTTTTCACCAGTGTTATCCGTATTGATGGATTATTCCACTCATGCGGATATTGAATTCGCGGCTGCAATGTTTCACGCTACATTATGCGCCGGTCTGGTTGAATGGGTGGAGCGGATGTCGCAGCGGCTGGGTATTGCCTGCCTTGCTCTGGGCGGTGGCTGTTTTCATAATGAAATTTTAAAGCATGGACTTGCGGATCGGTTAAGTGATGGTCCGATACGTCTTTTCAAAGCCCGGAAAGTATCGCCGGATGACAGCGCCATTGCGCTGGGGCAGGCTTGGGTCGCATTGCAGGCCATACGGAATGATGGATTAATGAATATCAAGGAATGATCTAATACAATGAGTGATTATGTGCAGCGCTTTTTACTGGAAAATTTGGATATACGTGGTGCCGTAGTACATTTGGACAGTGTATGGCAGCAGATGCTGAAGGGCCGTGATTATCCTCGGCCAGTCATTGATTTGCTTGGAGAAATGGCTGCGACAACATTACTGCTGGGTGATAATCTGAAACAGCATGGGCGTTTGACTGTGCAGCTTAAAGGTAATGGTCCCGTATCCATGCTGGTTATCGATTGCAATGACAGTCTACATTTGCGCGGTATGGCAAAATGCGCGCCGGCTATTGAACCGCAATCGGTATCCGATCTGCTCGGCCATGGGCAGTTGGTATTGACACTTGACATGTTCTCCATGCGTGAAACCTATCAGAGTATCGTGCCGCTCGATGGCGATACAATTGCTGAAATTTTCGAACATTATTTCAGACAATCGGAACAATTACCTTCACGTCTTTTTTTAACTGCATCGGATCAGGCTATATCCGGTATTTTGTTGCAAAAACTGCCAGCTGCAGACAAGCAGGATCCGGATGGTTGGGCACGTACGGAAGCACTCGCTGCAACTGTACATAATCAACCCGCTTTTAATCTGTCCGCGTCAGATTTGCTTATTCGCCTGTTTGTTAACGAAACGATTCGTGTCTTCGATGCACAGACCGTCAATTATGGCTGCCATGACAACTCAGCGAAAGTTTACCAAATGTTGCAATCATTGGGGCGCGAAGAAGTTGACGCTATACTTCGGGAACGTGGAGAAATTGTCGTGCATGATGATATCTGTGATCGGGAATATCGTCTTGATGCGCTGACCGTTGATGCTATTTTTCGCGATGCAGGTCCGACAGTGCATTAGAGGGGAGGGCCTGAGGATTATATTTCACGTCTCTTATAACCTGTTTAGGATTTTCCTTAAGAGTAATTCGTTATGTTTGGTTGTGTGCTTCTTCAATGTCTTTCAGCAAGAAGATTCATTGAAATATTTGCCAGAACAGTAAGCCTATCAAAAGAAGAATGATCAGTATCAGTAGGCGGTTTTGCCGTTTTTCTTCTTTGATCAGATGCTGCATTTTTTCTTCCAAACCGAGATTACGGTCTTCCGACAGCATATGATGGAATAAACGTGGGAACTGGGGGAAAATGATCGCCCAATTGGGTGCTTCCTTTTGCATACGGCTAGCCAGGCCACGCCAGCCGATTTGTTCGGACATCCAGTTTTCAAGAAATGGTTTTGCGGTTTTCCATAAATCAAGATCGGGATCCAGATCACGGCCGAGTCCTTCGATATTCAGTAGTGTTTTTTGCAATAATACCAATTGTGGCTGTATTTCCACATTGAACTGCCGCGATGTCTGAAATAGCTGGAATAATATGCGGCCAAACGATATTTCCTTGAGCGGTTTGTCGAAAATGGGTTCACATACCGCACGTATCGCCGTTTCAAACTCATCGACGCGGGTATCTTTGGGTGCCCAGCCAGCTTCAACATGCGCTTGTGCAACGCGGGCATAATCGCGCCTGAAAAATGCCAGAAAATTCTGCGCCAGATAATTCTTGTCTTCGTCGTTGAGCGTGCCCATGATGCCGAAATCTACCGCGATATACCGGCCGTCCTGGCCGACAAAAATATTGCCCGGATGCATGTCGGCATGAAAATAACCGTCACGAAATACCTGAGTGAAGAAAATTTCGACACCCATGCGCGCCAGTTGTGGAATGTCAATACCCTGCGCTATGAGTTCGTCAACATGGCTGATCGGTGCTCCTGAAACCCGTTCCATCACCATCACATTGGTTCGGCAATAGTCCCAGTAAACTTCGGGAACCAGCAGTAGCGGGGAGTTCAGAAAATTACGCCGCAACTGACTGCAGTTCGCGGCTTCACGCATTAAATCGAGTTCGTCATCCAAGTGGCGGGCAAATTCTGATACCACTTGCCTGAGCTTCAATCGTTTTCCATCCGGCCATAAGGATTCAGCCAGCCACGCGCCGGTATCCATCAGCGCTACATCATGCGTAATAATAGGCGCAATACCCGGGCGTAGGACTTTGACGGCAACCTCGGTGCCGTCATGCAAAACGGCGAGATGTACCTGTGCTACGGAAGCGCTGGCGATGGGGGTTTTGTCGAATTTAAAAAAAACCTGGTCTATTTTTTGTTCATAAGATTTCTCCAGAATTGAAAGTGCGGTTTCCGAAGAAAAAGGGGGGACTTGGTCCTGAAGTTTTGCCAGTTCATCGGCAATATCCTGGGGTAGGAGATCACGCCGGGTTGAAAGCATTTGTCCGAATTTAACAAAAATCGGCCCGAGAGCTTCTAATGCAAGACGGAGCCGTTCGGCGCGCGGTCTGTCAAGTTTGCGCCAGAATGTCAGCCATTTGATGGGCTTTCTGAGAAAACGTAATGGGCCGTGACTGATGACAAATTCTTCCAAGCCGAAGCGGAACGCAACGGATTGTATTTTGATAAGGCGGAATAGACGCATTAAGGCTTTTAAATATCAAAGGCAGGAGTAGCGATTCACGTCGTATAGCGTGCGCAGAACTGCATATAGTGGTTTAAACGGAGATTGAAAACGGGATAATAAATACAATTAGTCATATGCTACTTTTTTGAATCAAATGGTTTATTCGGATTTCCAGCTGATCCAGATTGTTTCTTACCACTTCAGTTTGTCGGAAAAAACGCCTGAGATCACCGGGTTTCGCAACTATTGGCTGTTCTTCTGACCAATATTCTCCAAGTGTGTCCGATAAATTCTTAACCAGATTGATGTGCCACTGGAACAAACTTTCACCGGCTTTTGCAAGGCGGTGTGCAGGAATGTCGCCGATAAATTTGCTCAGTTCCTGTTCAATATCGGGTTTAAGGCTTTTGCTTATGGTGATCAGATCCTCTGCAAACATGACATTACCGGCAATATCGATAGCGTCATAAGCGGATTCGTCATGCGCGATTAATCCAGGCAAAACACTTGGCAAACAGGATAAAGTGGCATCCGCTTCATGATTGTCGCTACTGTAGCCAAATTCTCCATTGGCCAGTACCACCATTTTTAAATCGACAAGAGGTGGTATACGAATGCGCACAGATTTTCCTTCGTAAGACTGCAGCCATTTTCTCGCCCAGCTTTCACGGTGCAGGACATAATTGATCGGCAGTATGGTATATGCAGCAAACATATTGAACTCAGAAGTAATTTATATTAAATAGCGGATGACTGATTGGGTTTTGTTATCGCGGTGTTTAGCACCGCGGCAAATTTTCCTTTCGGTATCGTAAAACATAACAAACAGTTAGTTTTCCAATTTCTTCCAGGATATTATTGTAGCGTTATTTTGAAGGCCGGACGTTGAAATTCGCCAAAAGTCATTAAAAAAGGATTGTTCGTTTTATCACAAAAAGCGAATTGACGTTTCCGGCGTTATCACTTAACTTTTAGTAAATCTGGTGCGTGTTTTTTATGATTTTGTTTATACATCATCGCATCTAGTGCCATGGCTTGAAAAATTACCGGGAGAAGAAAATGTTTGGAATGCTCGATGTGATTATCGCAATGATTTTTATCTATGCATTTTTTGCCAGCCTGGTGAGCGGTATTAATGAATTGCTTGTCCAGGTGGTCGCCATGCGGGGACGGGTGTTATTCGAAGGCATTGCCATGATGCTCGGTGAGCTGCCCAAAGATACCGGTTCATGGATAGTTCGCGAATATAAAAAAGTCAAACGCAAGCTTGGGTTTGCCGAAATACATCATGCACGGTGGACTAATGAACTTTATGCACACCCGCTGATTGATACTTTGTCACAACCGGGCGGCGCACGGCCGTCGTATATCTCTCCTCAGACGTTTTCAACGGCGCTGGTTCATGTACTATCAATAGACGGCTCTGTGGAGGGCTTGAGAAAATCCTTGGAAAATCGTTCCAAGCCGTTGAACAAATTACTGGGCTCTATGCTCGACGACGCACAGGATAATCTCGATACCTTTAAAACCAAAGTCGAGGATCATTACAATGCAGTGATGGACAGAGTCGGCGGATGGTATAAACGCCGTACTCAGTTCGTGATGTTTCTAGTGGGATTGACACTGGCCGGCTGTCTAAATGTTGATTCGATTTATATCGTTCAGCAGTTGCAAAGAAATCCTGAGCAGGTACAGAAATTAGTTGCAGCGGCGGCGGAATATGCACCAGCATCGGAGCACGCTGAAGCTGCAAGCACTGAGCAAGAGAAACTCATTCAAACAATCAGGGAAATCAATATTAAAAAAGACGATTTCAAAAATATGGGATTACCTATTGGCTGGAATATTGTCAAAGAAACACCGCATGAACAGATTGCGGCTGAGCACAAGCCAGGTGGATCGAAAAATCAGGAACTCAATATCATGTTTTCACTGTTGCCAGGCCAAGAGAGCATGATTTTGGTCTTCGCCGGTTGGGCTGTTACAGCGCTGGCAGGAGTGCTGGGCGCACCATTCTGGTTTGATGCGGTTTCGAAGGTATTTGCGATACGTGGCAGCGGGAGAAAGCCGGGTCAAACAGATTAGGAAGTAGCCGTTTCTACTGAAGATCACAGGCATGATTAATGTAATTAACAGTAATCCAGAATCACCCGCTTCAGCACATTCAGTTTGCCATGAAAAAAATGTTCCGCCCCCGGGATGATGACAATCGGTAGAGATTGCGGTGTGGCCCAGTCGAGTATGGTATTGAGCGATACGATATCGTCTTTGTCACCTTGAATGATAAGCGTGTTTTCCACACTCGCGGGAATCCTGGGTGCGCCGACGTGTCGGAGTGACGGCGAAACGAGCACAAGCGATCTGGGATTTAAGCGCTCCGCAGCCCGTATCTGTATGCCGCCGCCAAACGAAAATCCCGCAAACAATAGTGGCAGATCACCGGCATGATCCATAAACTGGCTTTGTATCGATTGTGTGACAGCAATCACATCCTCGACTTCGCCGATGCCGTTATCAAAAACGCCTTCGCTTTTACCAACGCCGCGAAAGTTGAATTTGACCGTAATGTACCCCAGTTCAAGCACGCTGTTAAACAGTGCGTACACCACTTTATTATCCATCGTGCCGCCATGCAGCGGGTGGGGATGGGCAACAACGGCAATGCCACTGGGATGCGTTTTAGGTTCAGCAAGGATGGTTTCAATTCTTCCGGCCGGACCTTCGATAAAAAACGTTTGCACTATAAATAAGACAGTTCCAGACAGAGGCTAGATTTTCAATCGTTCCACGATACGGCCATTGACAAGGTGTTCATTGATGATTTCATCGACATCATCCTTGTCAACATAGGTATACCAGACTTCTTCAGGGTAAATGACAATCACCGGGCCTTCATCGCACCGGTCCAGACAACCGGCATTGTTAATGCGAACTTTGTGTTTACCATTAAGTTTGAGATCCTTGATCCGGCTTTTGGCATAATCGCGTACTTCCTGTGCACCCATATTATTACAGCAGAGAGCATTGCCTTCACGCTGGTTAGTGCAAAAAAACACATGGTATTGATAATAGCTCATAGCATTGCAATGACAGCCGTGGGAATAAAAAAGCTATTATATGTTCTTGCCAAAGGTTCGGGCAGCATTTTTAGCGTGTTCCGAAGTATCTTAATTGATACAGTTTTCGCAATTTTCATCTTGAACACGGCTTGTCGATTGTACTGGATGCGGAAGAACTAATCGTATACCACTGTGATTTAGCGGTCGTGCAATTGCATTGTTTAGTCTCTGGGGGAATGATGATGTGTCGCTGACCATGTCGAAGCACGATGTTGCAATTCGTGCAGGGTACGACCAGGTTTGCCAACCCATTGCGGCAGCAATGAACCAGCGAGCATACCTATTGCCGAAACGCTCAATCCGATCAGCTGTGGGGGTATCAGGCTTTTTTCACCGATCAGAATCTCGATCATGAGCCAGGAAATCAAGCCGCCGAAAATTGCGGCCAGCGCGCCCTGGGTCGTGGCACGTTTCCAGAATATACCGCAGAGCAGGGGAACGAAAGCACCGGCGAGTGTAACTTTATAGGCGCTTTCAACCATTTCGAAAATAGTGGCCTCGGAATTCAGTGCGAAAATGAGTACGATACCGCCGAAGCTGACCAGGGTTGCGCGCATCACCCAAAGAAACCGGTGATCGCTCATTTTCGGGTAGAAACTGCGAATCACATTTTCAGCAAAAGTAACGGATGGGGCGAGCAATGTCGCTGAGGAACAGCTCATGATTGCCGATATTACCGCACCGAAGAATAATACCTGGGCAACCAACGGTGTATGCTGCAATACCAGTGTGGGTAGCAGCAACTGGGAATCCTCCACCAGTAGTTTCGAGAACAGTACAGGGTCGATAAGTGTTGCGGAATAAGCAATAAACATGGGCACAAAGGTGAAGCTGAAATAGATCAACCCACCAAGAATGGAGCCCCATAGGGCAACATTTGCACTCTTTGCCGAGGTAACGCGTTGGAATACATCCTGCTGCGGAATGGAGCCGAGCATCATCGTCATCCATGCACCCAGGAAGGCAATCCATTTCCATGGATCCATCTCCGGGAAAAATTTGAGCTTACCTGCCAGGCTGGCATGGTCAATAACTGCTGTGGCACCGCCACTGACTTTGCCGCTGATAATCCAGGCAATGAATAACAAACCACTCATCGAAACAAACATCTGTACAAAATCAAGGATCGCGACAGAGAACATGCCGCCGAAAGTCGTATAGGTGAGAACGATCACAGTCCCCAGTATCATGCCGGTTTCCTGACTGACCGCACCATCGGTGACAACATAAAAGATCAGCCCCAGTGCCTTGATTTGCGCTGCAACCCAGCCCAGATAGGCCGCAACGATACAAATTGAGGTGAGCACTTCGACGGTGCGGTTGTATCGCATACGGTAAAAGTCGCCGAGCGTAAGAATATTGAGCTGGTAAAGATAGCGCGAAAAAAGGATACCCGCGATAACCAGGCACATGGAAGCACCAAACGGATCCGCTGCTACGCCGGTCAAGCCATCTTTTACGAAGGTTGCCGGTACGCCGAATACCGCTTCGGCACCAAACCAGGTGGCAAATACCGTGGCAGTTACCACGGGCAACGGCAGCGAGCGGCCCGCGACAGCGAAATCTCTGGCATTATGCACACGCGTAGCCGCGTAGAGGCCAATGCCTACGGAAATCATCAGGTAGAATATAACAAACCACAGAAGCATGACAGCTTTACCAAAAAGTGATCAGATTGAGTAATTTAATTGAGTAAGGGCAGGATTATACTGACGGATGGAAGGAAAATAAACCTTCTCTCCCGTTACAAAACTTTGTACTGATAAGTACTTATTCTCTCTTTTCCCCGAATTTTCCTGAAAGCTGCGACTCACTGAATCGGCTCCGTCGGATCCTGTGTTAGAGAAGACTGCTGACACCTATCGGGTCATGTCACACTTCAATTTGAAGATCATCACATATCGGATAAAAGCAATAAATTTCTTGCAATATGCTGAATAATTTTCCAAAATCTTGTATTTTTAGGCATTTTCTGCAACAGATATAACCTTAATATGGATAAAAAAGAACAAGTCAATTTCTGGTATGTTGTCGTTGCGGTATTCAGTGTGTTGTTTCTGCAGCATCTTTACACGCAGTATACGCAGATTGAGCCGATTTCCTACAGCCGTTTTCAGCATTTTCTCGAACGAGGACAGATCGATCAGATCTCGATTACCGATCAGCATATTTACGGTTCACTCAAGACCCAGCATGCAGATGGTTTCAAGGAGTTTGTAACTACACGGGTAGACCCGGAGCTTGCCGAGGAATTGGATAAATATAATGTTGAATACACCGGTGTGGTCAAGAGTACCTGGTTGCGCGATTTATTGTCCTGGGTGCTGCCGATGGCGATTTTTATCGGTATCTGGCTGTTCATCATTCGCCGGATGAGCGGCGGGATGAGCGAGGGCATGATGTCGATCGGTAAAAGTCGTGCCAAGGTGTTTGTCGAGAAGGAAACCAAAGTCACTTTTTCAGATGTGGCGGGTGTGGATGAAGCCAAGGAAGAATTGATTGAAATTATTCATTTTCTGAAAGACCCGGCAGGATATGGGCGTCTCGGTGGACGCGCACCGAAGGGTATTCTGCTGGTAGGACCGCCAGGTACCGGTAAAACGCTGCTGGCGCGTGCGGTGGCCGGTGAGGCCGGTGTTCCTTTTTTTTCGATTTCCGGTTCTGAATTTGTCGAGATGTTTGTTGGCGTTGGTGCTGCGCGCGTGCGCGATCTTTTTGAGCAGGCGCGGTTGATGGCGCCAGCGATTATTTTTATCGACGAACTCGATGCCCTGGGGCGTGCGCGAGGCGCTTACGGTCTGGGCGGCGGGCATGACGAGAAGGAACAGACACTGAACCAGCTTTTGGCTGAGTTGGATGGGTTTGATCCCACCGGTGGCATCGTGTTGCTGGCAGCGACCAATCGGCCGGAAATTCTTGACCCTGCATTGCTGCGCGCCGGACGTTTTGACCGCCAGGTACTGGTTGACCGTCCTGACAAGCTCGGTCGCGAACAGATACTTGTAGTGCATATGAAGAAAGTAAAATTGAACACCGATGTGCAGATTGCGCAAATCGCCGCGTTAACACCCGGTTTTACCGGTGCGGATCTGGCCAATCTCATCAATGAGGCTGCACTGCTGGCTACACGGCGTAATGCAGCGTCGGTGACTATGGATGATTTTAACAATGCCATCGAGCGTATTGTCGCCGGACTTGAAAAGCGTAATCGTTTATTGAATCCGAATGAACGGCGTGTAGTTGCGTTCCATGAACTCGGTCACGCGATGGTTGCGCTGGCTTTACCGGGAACCGATGAGGTACACAAGATTTCAATCATTCCACGCGGAATCGGTGCGCTCGGTTATACCATTCAGCGTCCGACCGAAGACCGTTTTCTGATGACCAGAAACGAGTTGCAGAATAAAATGTCGATTTTACTCGGCGGGCGGGCTGCCGAGCAAATCGTATTCAATGAAATATCAACCGGTGCCGCTGACGATCTGGCGCGTGCCACCGATATCGCGCGCGCTATGGTTTTGCGGTATGGCATGAGTGATGCGCTGGGTCATGTCGCATATGACCGTGAACAATCCGCTTTTCTGCAACCCAATGTGCCGATGCCCCAAACGCGCTATTACAGTGAAGATACCGCAAACAAGGTTGACAATGCCGTGCGTGAACTGGTTGATCGCGCACTGGAACGAGCGATCAATATTTTGCAGGCTAACCGCGCATTGCTTAATCAATCTGCCGAAGCACTGTTAAAAACAGAAACGCTCAATGTGCCTGAAATTGAGAAACTGAAACAGGCGATCAGAAAAACCGGCAGTCTGGAAAAAATAACAAAGCCAGCCGAATAATGCTTTGATATAAATCATTAAGAATGTATTTCAACTTTACGCGCCGTTATTCTGCCAGCGTTGACCCATCAAATAAACCGCCTCGATTGCACGGTCATCGGCCAGCATCATGAAAGCAAACAACCGATCGGCAACAGATGACGATTTTTGCATGCGAAAGCGGAGTAATGGTGTGGCATCCGGATTCAGCACGATAAAATCGCCTTCTTTTCCAGGCTGTAATGTGCCGATACTTTCTTCCAGATACAGCGCGCGTGCTGCGCCAAGTGTCGCCATATAAAAGGCTTTGAACGGTGTCAGCGTAGTATGTTTCTCCGGCTTTGCAGTATAAGAAGCTTTTTTCAGCTGAACTACTTTGTAAGCTTCCGCCATGGTTTTGAGCATGGAAAAACTGGTTCCGGCACCGATATCGGTACCCAGCGCAAGCCGGATATTGGCCAAACAGGCATGATCCACGCTGAAAAGCCCGCTGCCCAGAAATAAATTTGAAGTAGGGCAGAATGCAATCGCGGCATTTCTATCGGCCAATAGTTTAAATTCATCATCTGTTAAATGAATGCCATGCGCGAAAACGCTTCTGGGGCCAAGCAGGCCGAAATCATGATAGACATTCAGATAGGATTTCGATGACGGGAAAAGCTGCTTGACCCAAGCGATTTCATCCTGATTCTCGGATACGTGTGTTTGCAGATACACGTCATCGTAGACATGGTAAAGCCGCTGCGCTGCTTTAAGCTGTTCACCGCTGCTGGTAATGGCGAAGCGCGGTGTAATCGCATAGCGTATACGGCCACGCTTGTTATGCCAGGTATCGATTAGTGCTTTACTGTCCGAATAGGCAGTTTCCGGTGTGTCCAGCAAGTATTGCGGTGCATTACGGTCCATCATGACTTTGCCGCCGATGATGCGCATGTTTAATTTCTCCGCTTCTTCAAACAACGCTTCTACCGAAATTTTATGGACGCTACCGAAGATCAGCGCAGTAGTCGTGCCGTTACGTAACAGTTCGTTGAGGAAAAACCGGCTGATTGAGCTTGCGTAATTTTTGTCGGTAAATTGGGCCTCAGCAGGAAATGCGTGTTTTTCCAGCCATTGGATGAGTTGATGGCCGTATGTCGCGATGATTTCGGACTGCGGATAATGGCTGTGCGTATCGATAAGTCCCGGGATTATCAACCTGCCGCTGTAGTCAATAGTCTCATCGGCTGTAAGCGTATATCTGGAACGCATATCCGTAGTTGAACCGACATCTGCGATATAACCATCATCGGATAATACCAGTATGCCATCGTCATAATACTGGTAGCTACCAGCAGGATCGGTATCCGTACCCGGGTCGTTCAGAAAAAAAAACAGCGAACCGCGTACGGCTCTGACCACGGGAGACTTTACACTGTTATTTAGAACAGTCTTTGCTGTTGAAGTATGTGAACATTTTGAGTTCAATTTTAACGCAGTAATGCGCTCTTCAGTGAGATCTTAAACGGGTTCTATTACCTGTCTTCAAAATTATGATACCACATCGCATAGATCTCATCGGACCACAGTGATTTGATCCATACTACGATATCGTCAACCTGTTGCTCCGTCAGTATGCCTTCCCATGCGGGCATTGCACTGATTTCAGGAGGGCCGCCTTTGAGAATGGTTTTCTTGAGTACTGCGGTTGAATGATGCCAGTCATGCGCTGTACCGTTCAGCGGGGGCGGAGGAAACCGACCGTCCGGATTAGGGGTGCGCCAATCCGGCGTACCGACGGCATTTTCACCGTGACAACCTGCACAGTGTGTGTGGAATGTATCTGAACCACGTTGAATCTGAACGGGATCAAAATTCCGTTCAACACGTCCGGAATTCAGATTTAAAATGTCGCTCAATGAACGTGGTCCGGATTGCTGACTGCCATTGCAGCCGGAAAAAAGCAACGCACCGCTTAACAGCAATAGCAATAAATAACGAATCGGCATGGTGCGCGGATGCTAATTTCTCAGGCGCATGATCGACAGGTCACTTTCGGGTTCATTGCCAGTTGTGGTTGGTGGTGCGGGCGGAACGTTCTTTTGGGCCTGAGGAACATTGTGCCGGCTGTAGATTTCGGTATCTCTGCGCAATTGACCGGGTGCATTCACTTTAAGGACATTATACGGATCGACGCGCTGTCCTTCCATGCCGGGTGAACCATGCGGCATATCCGGCACGGCTAATCCAAGGGCATCGGGTTTTTCTTTGAGGAAACGGATGATATCTGGTGCGGGTATATGGCCTTCCATAACATACCCGTTTACCAGGGCCGTATGGCAGGAACCCAAAGATTCGGACATGCCGACTTTTTTGCGGATCTCCTGGTTACCGACATCTTTGGTGATAACGGTGAAACCATGTGCTTTCATGTGATCGACCCATTTTCCGCAGCAACCACAGGTCGGGCTTTTATAGACTTCAACAGTGGTTGTTGCCATGACTTGCGGGGAAATTCCTGATAAACCCACGCTTAAAATAATGCCAGTCAGTAAGGTATGTATCTGTTTCTTCATTTTTTCTCCACATAAATTTTTCCACGCATCGCTTTGAAATGGCCTGGTAAAGGACAGGCAAAATCAACTTCTCCAGGTTGATCAAACGTCCAGATAATTTCATCTTGTTCATCAGGCTGGAGTCTGATCATACCGGCTTCTGTAGGATTTTCATCAGGATGGTTGCGCCTCATTTTGGCGGCTTTTCTCAGATCTTCCATAGTGCCGATGAGCATTTCATGTTGATGACCCCCTTTGTTTATGACGATAAGCCTAACGGTTTCACCTTCTGTAACCTGGATTTCATTCGGCAAAAACATATTATCCACTTGCGTCACTTTGATATCCCGCGACACTTCACGGGCGATACCGGGTTTTCCTGTCGAACTGCTATTGCCCGCATTGACTGGCGAAGCCATGCAGATCGTGGATAAAAGCATCAAAAATGCCGCCAATGGTATAATCTTTCTGAGTAGAGTCATCATTGCATGATTGGATTTCTAAAAATCGGGAGCTTTTGCTGATCTGTCAGTTTGTAATATTTACCGCGCACTTAATGAACCATTAGAATGCAATCATGCTAAATCGTTCGCATTGATTTGTCCATTATACAACACCTTTTCAGAATTCATTTTTCACAGATGCGACATAATAAAGTACGTTATAACACGAATAAACTGCATAAGAAATTGCGCCGTCTGGTTGGCACGGCAATAGCCGACTACACGATGATTGAAGACGGTGACCTTGTCATGGTTTGCCTGTCGGGGGGCAAGGACAGTTACACGCTGCTGGATATTCTGTTGAATTTGCAAGCACATGCGCCACTACGGTTTGAGCTTGTCGCGGTTAATCTTGATCAGAAACAACCCGGGTTCCCGGTTGAAGTACTGCCGAATTACTTGAGTCAAATCGGTGTGCCGTTCCGTGTCGTGGAACAGGATACTTACAGTGTTGTTAAGCGTGTTATTGCAGATGGAAAGACAACCTGCAGCCTGTGTTCACGATTGCGCCGCGGCGTACTGTACCGCATGGCCGGTGAATTGGGTGCGACCAAAATTGCGCTCGGCCATCATCGCGACGACATGCTCGAGACGCTTTTCCTGAATATGTTTTATGGCGGCAAGCTCAAAGCTATGCCGCCTAAATTGGTTAGCGATGATGGTCATCATATTGTGATCCGGCCATTGGCTTATTGTAAGGAAAAAGACATCGCCGCTTATGCGCAAGTCGCTGATTTTCCGATTATTCCATGTAATTTGTGTGGATCACAACCCAATCTGCAACGTCAGGTAATCAAGGAGATGTTGTGGCAATGGGATAAGCAATTTCCCGGCAGGCTTGAAACCATGTTTCGGGCGCTGCAGCATGTACAGCTTTCGCATCTGGCCGATACAAGGCGTTTTGATTTTAAGGGGTTGAGAACGCAAGATAATCCATTCGCCGATGGCGACATTGCATTTGATGAAGAGACGTTTGAACCATTAATTGAAGAATTAATTCCGTCATTATTGGATGAAAAGCATCATGCGGAATTGAGCAATGACTCATGTTAATTTAATGTCAGCTTTTTAGTGATCGTTTTCTAACAGGCACCCATTTGAATGTGGCTGCGACCAGTGCGGCAAAAGCAATATAAATCAAGGTAAAAACATATTCCGGCAAATGGTAGAACAGAATTTTATGTACCCAGTGTTGAATAAAGCTACGATCGGTTTCTAATGCGCGCAGGTTGTTTTCGAGTATGGTCAGCGGACAGGCAATGCCGAGCAGAGATTCTGCGACGACGAACAGAATAGCCGCTACATGCAGATAGCGGAACCACGGATTGCCGACAAGCGGCCATTTCAGTATAGCGCCGACCCATATTAAAGGTAGGCTGCCGACAACAAACAGTACGTATGATAAATGTATCAATAGAACCACATCGGCCGCCATCATAGGAACTATACCTGCATGTGTTTTATTCTCGTGATTCAGTCAATCGCATGTCGTGTTTCGTGATCAGCCGATTAAGGCTGATCACTCGGGCGTAATCTGTGCGACCGGCAATGGCTCCGGCGGTTGCTGTAGTAAAGGGACAACTGTTTTCTCCAGGGCTCGCTGGTGAACGCGGCCTAAGAAGGTTTCAGCAATCTTGCCCTGCCGGTCGAAGACCACGGTATAAGGCAACACTGACATCTGGTTGCCGGCAGCCTCGGCAAACGTCATGCCCTCAAGCCCGCCGATGAGAACCGGATAATTAATACCGAATTCCTTGCTGTAAGCGATAACCTTGTCTTCACGATCTATAGCAATACCGATAAATATCAGCCCTTGTTCCCTGAATTTGTTCTGCATATCGATGAATTCAGGAATTTCTTCCCGGCAGGGCGTACACCAGGTCGCCCAGAAATTGACAACGATGACATTGCCTTGCCACTGGGATACAGTCTGAATATTACCTTCAATATCCGGCAGATTTGCCGACAAAATAGCCTGCGCGCCTTGTTTGTTTATTTCCTCCGGCAACGGTGGTTGCGGACCATCCATGAAATTGGCGCGAAACCATGCACCTGCACTTAATGCGATGATAGCCGCGGCGCAAAATAAAATAATTTGACTGAGTCTGGACATAAAGAAACCTTTTAGAACAGAGTGTTTTATGAATGAGGGAAAATAGTGATTAAATCAGCACCGCATTTAACACGATCAGAAAATCCGTTTTATTTAAAAAACCGATGACCCGTATGTCCGGAATTTCGTTACCTTGACGATCAATAAACAGAATACCGGGTGGCCCAAAGAGATTGAAACGTTTCAATAGCGCCATATCATCGATTGTTCCATGGGTGACATCGATCTGCAATAAGACAACGTCCTTAAGTCTGGCTTTGACTTTATCGTCCGAGAGTGTGAAACGCTCCATTTCCTTGCATGAGATGCACCAATCCGCATAAAAATCGACCATGACATATTGATTGTTATTGATGGCCTGATTGATGCGTCCGTCAAGTTCGGCAATGGTTCTGACACGTTCGAAGGGAATATGGCCTGCTGTATTATAAGCCATACCACCGCCGCTCGAGGTGTCGGATGCTGCAATATTGAATGTTGACAAAGGCTGCAGTACGTCGCGGCTGCCTGAAAGAACACCGATCAGTAGCGCAACACCGACCAACAAAGCAATGACGCCTACACCCTTGAGAAATTTGAGGTAGCCTGAAGCACGTTCCGGCAAAGGATCGATGGCGTGCAGGTAAATGGCCGAAATAATCAGCAATGTCGCCCATAACAGCATATGCACGACTTCGTTAATCACTGGAGAAATGAGCCAGATAGCTACGGCTAACAGCAATACACCGAAAAACTGTTTGATTGCTTCCATCCAGGGGCCTGCTTTGGGCAGCAAAGCGCCGGCTGACGTGCCCAGCAATAACAGCGGCATGCCCATGCCAAGTGCCATAACGAACAATGCCGAGCCACCGAGTATGACGTCACGGGTCTGACTGATGTACAGCAGGGCTCCTGCGAGCGGTGCGGCGACACAGGGACCGACGATCAGGGCGGATAACGCGCCCATGCCAAATACACCCGTTAATTGACCGCCTTTCAAATGTCCGGCCTCTTCGGAAAGTTTGCTTTGAATACTGCCGGGTATCTGTAAATCATAAAATCCGAACATGGATAGCGACAGCACTACAAAAATGAGTGCGAATGTGCCCAATACCCAGGCATTTTGCAGTGCAGCAGATAACATTGCACCGGATAATCCGGCAGCTACACCGGCAATGGCATATGTAATCGCCATTCCAAGCACATACGCCAGCGCCAGTATGAACCCGTGTTTTTTAGTCAAATATTTGCCTTTTCTGGCAATAATGCCGGAGAGGATCGGAAACATAGGAAAAACGCAGGGCGTGAATGCGAGCAATAAGCCGATACCGAAAAAACCGCTTAGAATCAGCCAGTAATTACCGGTATCGAACATACGGTCGATTTTATAGGCTTCGGTTTCGATTACAGGCGTACGCCGCGACGGCAATTGAAAGAGATCGGCAGCAGCGTCATACGGAGCCGCCGCCGCGGGACTGCTGACAGCATTGGCGACTGCATCAATGGCTTTCAGCGCCGGCAAAGTCAGATTGACATCTTTTTTAATCGGCGCATAACAGACGCCGACCGGTTCATTACAGCCCTGATAAGTTGCCGCGAGTGTCAAAGGCTGTTCCGGAGCGGGTGCCTCACGTTTTAACGAAATAATGGCCTGGAAAGGCTCATAATAGACCTCGACATAGCCGAACGTCAGATCTTCCTTCATTTTCCCTTTGGGTAATGCTATTTTTTCGATAAAGGTGTCTGAATCTTGCGGTTCGAAAGCGATTTTGTCACGATAGAGGTAGTAATTTTTAGCCGGTGTAAATTTCGCAATCAACGTGTTCGCATCCCGGACGTCGACCGATATTTTGAAAGCTTCGTCCGGTGGTAACAGTTCCTGCTGGTTGTGCTGACCCAGGTTGATGCCCAATTCCTGTAGTTTGGAAAATAAGCTGAAGCCCCCTTCTTGCGCAACAGCAGGTGAGCTTGTGAAAGAAAGCAGCAATAAGAGGATTGGAAATAGATGCATAATGTGTTTTTTATAACTGAATGAGTAAAGAAATCATCTGATGTTATGCTTTTTTGTCTCTTGCTCTCGGTTAGATGAATAATTGATCATGTCGTTTCATGAATTATCCAGTGCAGATAAGCGGGCAATCCACCTGTTACAGGGACAACGATGATTTCCGGTAGTTCATAGGGATGCATGGCATTGATGATCTGCTCAACATGGTTATAATGCTTTTGCTGGGTTTTAATAAAAACCGGCAATTCTTCTGCTGATTCCGTTTTGTCCTGCCAGCGATAAACCGATATGCACGGCGGCAGGATATTGACGCACGCCGCAAGACGCGTGTCAACCAATTCCTGGGCCAGCGCCGATGCGCTTTTGTTATCCGGGAAATTGGTAATGATCAGAATAGCATGTGTCATGAGTGGTTTATTACGGGATAAAAGCACCTGCTATTTTAACCCGGTTATCAATCGACTTGTGGCTAAAAGGATGATAACGACAGAACGAATCAGTGATATATCTGCCTTACACGATGAGACAAGTGTGAAGCTTCGATCCGATTCGATGAATCGGAAGACTTGGCTCGAACGATACAGGAAAACTAGAATATGAAACGTTTCTTTTTATTAATACAGATACTCGCGCTATTAACACCAATTACGGTATTTTTCGGTTACATTATTATTGACGATGGCGATCAATTCACGGCGGAGCACTATATGATCACGGCAATCAGCGCGCTTCCTTTCTGTATTGCGTTATTGGTCAAATTTCTGATGTCGGGTGTGGATAAGAAATCTGATTGACACAAAATCGATGACATCGAAGTCCCGTTTTGCACTCCTGGCCATTGACCAGGGCACCACCAGCACCCGCGCGATTCTGTTTTCCGAGACAGGTGAATTGTTGTCGGTCAGACAAAAAACATTGGCTTTGCTTTGCCCGCGGAAGGGGTGGGTTGAGCAGCAACCTGAAACGATCTGGAACGATACGCTCCAGGTAAGCCGTGCAGTAATCGAGGATGCACAGCAACAGGGATTAACCATTGCTGCCATTGGTATCGCGAACCAGCGTGAAACGACGCTGATCTGGGATCGTAAAACAGGACAACCTGTTTACAATGCGATTGTCTGGCAGGACCGCAGAACGGCGGATGACTGTGTGAAACTGGAAAATGCGGGTTACGGGTCAAGTATTACTGAAAAAACAGGGTTGCTGATCGATCCCTATTTTTCGGCAACCAAGATTGCCTGGATACTCGATCATGTACCAGATGCCAGATCACGTGCGGAAAGCGGTGATCTGGCTTTCGGTACAATCGATTCGTTTCTGCTCTGGCGCTTGACCGGTGGGAAAGTGCATGCAACCGATATGACCAATGCCTCCCGGACCATGCTGTATGACATCACACATCAGCGGTGGGATAATGATCTGATCAGGCTGTTCAATATTCCTGCGGCCTTGTTACCGGATGTCAAGGCCAATGTTGCGGATTTTGGCCAGACTTTACCGGATTTGTTGGGCGCAGCCTACACGATCGGTGGGATGGCGGGCGATCAGCATGCTGCGCTGATTGGTCAGGCCTGTTTTGAATCTGGCATGATCAAGGCGACTTACGGTACCGGATGTTTTGCGTTGATGAATATCGGGTCGGATTTTAAAACCTCCAGAAACAAATTAATCACAACAATAGGGTATTGTATTAATGCAGATACGCATTATGCATTTGAAGGTTCTATTTTTAACGCCGGTACAGTGATCCAGTGGTTACGCGATAATCTCGGATTGCTCGCTGATGCGCCGCAAAGCGAGGCTATTACACTGTCAGTGCCGGATAATAATGAAGTCTATTTTGTTCCGGCGTTTACCGGACTGGGGGCACCTTATTGGCAACCGCAGGCACGTGCGGCCATTACCGGACTCAGCCGGGAGAGTCACCGCGCGCATATTGTGCGCGCCGCGCTTGAAGCGCAAGGCTATCAGAGCCGTGATTTGATAGATGTAATGATGGCCGACTGCGATAGTGAAAGCTGGTTGCAAAAAAATGGTGTGTTGCGTATTGATGGCGGTATGGCGGGAAATACATTCGTCTGTCAATTCCTGGCCGACATGATCGATCGGGTCGTCGAAGTTCCGGCCGTTATGGAAAGCACCGCATGGGGCGCAGCTGCACTTGCAGGCTTGCAAAGCAATATCTTTATGGATTTGGCCGATATTTCCGGTAACTGGTCATGCGCGCGCCGCTACGAGCCTGTGATGGATGCATCTGAAAGGCAGGCACTTTACGCCGGCTGGAAGGATGCTGTGAAGCGCGTTTTGAAATGAGGAATAGTCTGATTATGTTTGAGTTTTCATCTCAATAATGCGTCAAGTATCCGTTCAATGTGCTCCATGTCATGAACATTACCTTGAGTAACCCGCGCCTATGCCGCCACCGCCATCATAAGCTCCATGTCATAAACATTACCTTGAGTCGTATCCAATTCAAAACAAAATAAATCACTTATAGAATGAAATCCCTGATGTTGATGCGTGACAATCGGAAAATCAGTATTCTTGGAAGTCTGCTGTTGATGGGGCTGACCATAATTACCGGCGTTGCGGTTTATAGCGTGATGCGCCAGCAAATCGAATTATCGCTTGGAAGAGGGCTTGGTGTGGCTTTACAAGGCAAGGGGCACTTGCTGGAAAGTCAGATTGAAAAAAGTCTCGCCGATACAGAGGCTTTTGCCATGCATCCCGTATTGATTCGGTCGATGCAGCAACTGAATATTTTCCCGAATGAGAGTGATGCATTTCATGATCTGGAAAAGCATGTTCATTCACTGATGCAAGTGGGTTTTACAGCCGCAGCCATTTACGATCTGCAAGGGAAAATTTTATTAAAGATCGGAGAATTTTCGGATCAACAGACGCAATCATTGGCATTGAATAAATATGCCGACACATTTCTTATCTGGGATGAACAGCTTATTTTACATGTCAATAGAGATATATTTGATCAATACGGACAGCGTACCGGCAGCATTATGACTGAAAGCGCCTTGCCGCAATTAACACGCAGTTTTGGTGAAATCAGATCGATTGGTGAAACGGGTGAGTTTATTTTGTGTGCGCCGCCTCGTAGCGCTGAAAAAAATATGGCCTGTCTGATCAGTCAGGTTGACGGTATCCGGTTCAAATATCTAAGGCACGTAGTAGACGAAGGGGTATTGCCAATAAATTATGCATTGGATGGACAGAAGGGTGTCATCGCTGTAAAGGATTACCGCCATGTGCCTGTCATAGAGGCCTATGCACCGTTGCAAACCATAGGTCTCGGAATGATTCTGAAACTGGATGAAGAAGAATTGTTTAAATCTGTATCTGACCAATTAAAAACAGTCATTTTGTATCTTGGCGGGTTGATTGCCGCAGAGATATTGCTGTTAAACTGGTTTATACGTAAGTTGATCAACTCCGAACGGGAAGCGCAATCCGCGCGGGAAAAGGCAGAACAGTTTTCAGATGAATTAGGCCGTAAAGAATTGGAATTACGTGAACGTCTGAAAGAAATGACGTGTCTTTATGAAATTCGGAATAGTATCGGTACAGAAAGCGCCTGGGACAATATCTGTCATCAGATTTTCAAATACCTCATACCGGCTATGCGGTATCCCGACAATGCCTCTGTCGTGATTGAGATTGATGGACAACAAACCTCCTCCATCAATCATCAGCCGGATCGAACGCATGCCTTGCGATCGGACATTATTGTGAATGGAAAAACATGTGGCTATCTTGGTGTTTTTTATTCCGATGATAGATCTTTTTTCGAATTGGAGGAACAGCAGCTTATTGATGCCATTACAGACGATATAGCAAAGTGGCTCGAACACAAGCAAGTCGATGAGATTTTGCAGATCCGGATAAAAGAAATAACCTGTCTCTATGAAATACGTCGTTGCATGGGGCTGGAATTATCGGGAGAAATAGTGTGCCGCAATATCATTAAGCAACTGATACCGGCCATGCAATTTCCGGAAATTGCAACTGTGGCAATTGAAATTGGCGATAGAAAATATACTTCTGAGAATGCCGGCTTGTATCATGCCAATGTGCATGAACTGCGTCCGCACGTTGATAGTAAGGTATGCCAAGACTGCTATCGGTATGGTGCCACCATAGGTTCCGAATTGCGATCCGATATTACTGTTAATGACAAAGTCTGTGGCTATCTGTGCGTTTCTTATCCTGAAGACAAGCCTTTTATGGTCATAGAAGAACAAAAGCTGCTTGACGCCATTGCTGTAGATTTGTCGCGATGGCTTGAGCGTAAGCAGGTAGACGACATGCTGCGGGAACGATTGAAAGAGATGACTTGCCTCTATGAAATTCGCCGCAGTATGGGAATGGAGTTGTCGCTTGATAATGTCTGTCGGAATATTTTCAAGCATCTGATTCCTGCGATACAATTTCCAGAGGCCGCTACGGCTGTCATCGAATTGGATAACTGGCGATACACATCGGGTAAATATAACCATGGTTTTGTTAATCCAGTATTATCGAAGGTTTATATCGCCGACGAAACCCGGGGTCCCTGGCGCGATGAACGCAACCCGGCCTGCACAGGTTATGCAGAAATCAATGTCGGCGGCAAAATCAGCGGTCAATTACGTGTATTTTATCCTGCGGAGAAACCATTTCTGGTGCAAGAAGAGAAAAAGCTGATCAATGCCATTGCCTGCGATCTGGAAATTTGGCTTGAACGTAAACGATTGGAGCAGTCACTGGTTTTTGTTGCGGAGGAACAGGCGCATACACTGGGGCAGGAGCTTCATGACAATCTGGGGCAGCAGATTGCTGCAATGGGTTATCAGGCAAGAGCGCTCGAGAAAAAAATCGATGCATCCGGAAACAAGGATATGGCAGCAGTGGCGGCTTCCATTGCTACGCAGGCCCAGACGGCTGTCGTACAGATCAAGCAACTTGCACAGGGGTTGCTGCCATTTGAGTTGGAAGCCAACGGCCTGATAACGGCGCTAGAAAAACTGGCTGCAAGAATAGCGTCAACCTATGGCATTGATTGTGACTTTTTATGCGCGCATAAAATCATCATTAATGATAAAAATATTGCTTTAAATTTGTATCGAATAACGCAAGAGGCGGTCAACAATGCAATACGCCATGGTGGCGCCCAGCATTTGATTATCGCTCTATCGTTTGACCGGGATACGCTCGTGTTATCTATATGTGACGATGGCTGCGGTTTTAGAACTGAAGCAAATCATAATGAAACGCAAGGAATGGGTATCAAAATTATGCTATACCGTGCCAAACAGTTGGGTGCAAAACTGAAAATCTTACCCCGGGCCGAAGGCGGCACGGAAGTGTGCTTGAAAATGCGGATGATTTAATATGTCAAAACTGAAAGCACAGATTATGTTGGTGGATGATCATCCTATGATGCGTCAAGGGATGGCAATGCTCATCAATATGGAGCCCGATCTGGAAGTATCTGCCGAAGCTGGCGATGGTAAAGAAGCATTGTCGATACTTAAGAAGAACAATCACATCGATATTGTCTTGCTCGATGTGACACTCAAAACGGTTTCCGGTTTTGAAGTCATTAAAAGCATACATATTTTTAACCCGGATTTGCCTGTACTTTTTGTTTCGATGCATGATGAAGCGGTTTATGCTGAACGTGCGCTGCGCGCGGGTGCGCGTGGCTATGTCATGAAACAGGAATCGGGGGAAATCGTGGTATCCGCTATTCGCGAGGTTTTGAAGGGCAATGTTTATCTAAGCACCAAAATGCAGGCCAAGCTGCTTAACAGAATGGTGACCGGACATTCTGAGCCCGAACAGATGATTAATAGTCTGACGCCCAGTGAATTTGAGGTTCTGAATTTGATCGGATCAGGTCACAGCAGCCAGGAAATTGCCAAGTTATTAAACCGCAGTATTAAAACTATCGAAACACATCGTTTCAACATTCGTGCCAAATTAAATTTGAAAGATAGTGCTGAATTGATTCGCTATGCGGCAAACTGGGTAAGGGAAGGGCGCTAGATTCCGTTGAATTATCAATTTTCTTTCTGCTCTGGTTCCTGATTGTTTTTTTAACGCTTTGAGCTATGAAATAGCGGATAAAACAATGGCATAAGGCTATGTTTCAGGCCATAAAAAAACCCCACCATGGTGGGGTTTTTTTATTAAAGTACTAAGATTAGAGGTTTGTTCGGATAGTTCTTATTCAGGATAGCTGAATTGGCCTAGCTTTTGGTTTTTCCCGAAGCTGCGAATGTCGGACGAAACGATTGCTCTTCAGCCATTTTTTTGTGATAAGCCGCTTTTTTCAAGCTGTCTTCCGCTTCTTTTTCAAGCTCATGGATTTTATATTCCACATGCTTTTTAATATTCTGCCCGTTTTTTCCAAAGAAACTGCTTTTAGGTTTGTGACTGAGCGCTTCAATTTGTTCTTCGATCTTTGTATGCAAATCATCCGCGTGCTTTTCATAGCGGATAGCCAGATCATTGTGATTAACGGTGCCGTTACCATTTATCACTCCAGCATTGAATTCCACGCCGTGTTCTGTAGCAAAACTGCTCATCGGCATTGCGATTGCTACCAAAGCAAATAATGCTATCAATTTTGCTAATCCGATTTTTCCTGTTTTCATGATCACTGTTCCCGAAATTAAAATCATCACGTTAATAATTCTAGAAAATTTGGACAATGAAAAAAATCGGGAATACCCTTATTTTTCTCTAAGTGAAACCATTAGATTTTTTTCATTTATTGACAGTGATAAAAATTAAGAAGCCATTAATAACGACTGACTTGGTCAAGTTTAGTCTTCAAGAAAGAATTCAATTTCATCTGTTAGCGTGGGTGATTCAACCCAGAAAGCTGAAAGTGATTTTTTTTCATCAGAGCTAATGGAAGTAGTGAAAACATTAGCAAACAATGTAACACTTCTAAGCTTGAAAACTTGTCTTGACGGTTCATAATCAAAAATAAGTGTATATGCTCGCGGAAAGCTGATATCGGCAAATAAGAATGGATCATCCAATGCCGAATCTGGATTGCGTGCAATAGTTCCGTATGAGACAACTAGGACATCGCCATTGAAAGATGCAATTGCTTCAATTGGTGCTTTGTGAAATTGTAAAATTTCTTGTTCAGTAAAAATGGTATCCAATGGCTTTAGACAAAATTTTTCTTCATAGTCTAAGAATGCTCCACTAAGCCACAGCTTATAATTGCCATTTCCAAGATCTTGAGCGACAGTAAATCTGCTTTGTGCAGAAACAGTGGATGTTGATGACTCATCTTCACATTTAAATCCATCATAAACGATTGATAAGGCAAAGACATTGTTGGTAATCAAGTAGAGTAGAAATACGATTAAAAGATTTTTCATACTTTATCTCTCCATTAAACGATTTTTGGCCCGGAAATCATTAAGCACTATATTCCTTAGATTGGTGAAACTCAACCTTATTATCTTCAGGGTAAATTGTTAATATCTATAGACAATGCCCCAATTATTCAACCGATTGGAACGACAACACCAACTATCTATTTACCCTTGCTTCCAGAAGGCAGTGCTCTAAAGTGGAAAAGGGAATTGACTTGACTGGAGGAGAAAATGCCAACATGCTCAGGTGATGGATCAAAGAACACCTGGCGGGCTAATGGTCAGGCATTCTGTGGTAATGGGAAACTGACAGGTTAGTCAGCATAAAATTAGCTACTTATCCCGCCCATAAACATCCTCAAAACGTACGATATCATCCTCGCCCAGGTAGGAGCCGGATTGTACTTCGATCATTTCGAGCGGTACGCGGCCTGGGTTTTCCAGGCGGTGTCGGGTGCCGATGGGGATGTAAGTGGATTCGTTTTCGGTGACCAGATAGCTTTTGTCATCACGTGTGACGCGGGCGGTACCGCGCACGATGATCCAGTGTTCCGCACGGTGATGATGCATTTGCAGAGACAGGGACGCGCCGGGTTTAACGACGATGCGCTTGACCTGGAAACGTTCGCCGGAATCAATGCTATCGTACCATCCCCACGGCCGAAAAACCTTGCGGTGCAGATGGCTTTCTGAGCGTCCCGTTTCTTTGAGGTTGTCGACGATTTTTTTGACGTCTTGTGTTTTATCTTTATGCGAAACCAGAATGGCGTCCGGCGTTTCCACGATGATCATGTCCTGAACACCGACACAGGTGACTAGACGGCTTTCGGAAATCGCCAGTGTATTGCTGCATTCGTGCAGCAATACATCGCCCTGTGCGACATTGCCGGACCGATCCTTGGGCAGAACATGCCATAACGAATCCCATGCGCCAACGTCGGACCAGCCTGCGGCGAGCGGAATAACCGCGCCCTGTGGCAGTTGCGGGTTTTCGCCCTGGGCGATACGTTCCATTACCGCATAGTCAATGGAAATGCCGGTACATTGCTCGAAGGCGTTTTTTTCCAGGCGAGTAAAATCGCCATCGATAGAGCCATTGCTCCATGCGGCGCGGCATGCGACAAGGATTTCCGGATGGCACAATTCGATGGCTTTCAGCCAGACCGAAGCATGCATCAGGAAAAGGCCGCTGTTCCACAGGAACGATCCGGCGTCGAGATAAGTCTGGGCGGTTTCTCTGTTTGGTTTTTCGACGAAACAAGCGATGCGGTAGGCATTCTGATCCATCTTGTCACCGGTCTGGATATAGCCGTAGCCCGTTTCCGGCTTGTCCGGCGTGATGCCGAAAGTGACGATATGGTCCTGTATCGCGAGTTGTATGCCGTGTAAGACAGCTGTTTTGAAGACTTCGAGATCGATGATGACATGATCGGACGGCATGACCAGCAAAATTGGATCTTCGTTCTGCTTTAATGCGGCCAGTGCGGCGACAGTCAATGCGGGTGCGGTATTGCGGCCGCAGGGTTCGAGTAGGATGGCACCGTTGCGCGACATGATGCGCAGCTGTTCGGCGATGACGAAGCGGTATTCTTCATTGCAGACGACAACCGGATCCTTCACATTGATGTCGCCGAGGCCATCCATGCGGCGTACTGTCGCCTGCAATAACGAATCATCGCTGACCAATGATAATAATTGCTTGGGATGCTTTTCACGCGAAAGCGGCCAGAGCCGTGTACCTGAACCGCCGGATAGAATAACCGGAATTAACGTTTGCATGACAGTTGTTCCATAAATGTTACCGACTGTGCGGTTTGTAGTGTATGTATTTGAATGCGGATTTGATTGTGGTTTTTACGTTGCACTGAGTGTTGTTGCCAGAATACTGACAATACGCTCGGCTGCCTTGCCGTCCCATAGTTCCGGACGGCGGCTGGATTTGTTCGGATTGCGCAGGATATGTTGAACCGCTGCGATAATGCGCTCAGGATCGGTACCGGCCAGCAGGTTTGTGCCTTCTTCGATGGTGACCGGACGTTCGGTGTTTTCGCGCAGCGTGACACAGGGGACGCCGAGTGCCGTGGTTTCTTCCTGTAAACCGCCGCTGTCGGTCAGCACGACCGCGGCATCCTTCCATAAGTGCAGGAACGGCATGTAAGGCTGCGGACCGATCAGCGTGATATTGGGGCCCAGATCGATGGAGAATTGTTCAAGATTTTTCCGGGTGCGCGGATGTACCGGAAAAATAAGCGGCAGGTCTTGTGCGATTTCCTTGAGTGCGCCACTGATCCGGAAAAATGTTCCGGCATCGTCGACATTGCTCGGGCGATGCAGCGTGACGACGCCGTAGTTCTTCCCGGCGGCATGTTGTGCGGCTTTAAAAGGTGTGGTGGCAAAGTTGCCGGTATCCATGCGTGTGAGTTTTTCGGCTTGGTAGAGCAGGTTGTCCACCATCACATGGCCGACATGAAAAATTGCGTTGTCCGGCTTTCCTTCATGTTTCAGATGCTGTAAGCCGCTTGGTTCAGTGACAAAAAACCAATCGGAAATACTGTCGGTAACCAGACGGTTGATTTCTTCGGGCATGCGTATATCGCCGCTGCGCAGTCCGGCTTCGACATGAGCCACTGGAATATGTAGTTTCTTGGCGACGATTGAGCACGCCAGTGTGGAATTGACATCACCGACGACAAGTACGGCATCGGGCTTATCCTTCAGGCAATAGTCCTCGAATGCAACCATGATTTTTGCGGTCTGCTGCGCATGAGAACCGCCGCCTACACCCATAAAGATATCAGGCTGCGGTATACCGAGTTCGTCAAAAAAGACTTCATTCATTTCCGGATCATAATGCTGACCGGTATGAATAATCTGATAGGACAGTGTTTTTACTGTGTCCAGCGCACGAACGATTGGTGCGATCTTCATAAAATTCGGGCGGGCGCCTGCAACCAGGTAAATCGTTTTCATCGTCGGAGTTTTCCAGGTAATTAAGTTGGCGATAGACGGGTATTGTATAGCGGCATTTTTACCTGCCAAACGCGAATTATCACCTATTTACCGGGTTTTTTCCTGCTATGTTGAATACTGTCAGGTTTTCAGTGCTAATTCACTTGCAATCTTTTAAAAATTGAATATAATTACGAATCATTCTCATTAACAACCAATCATCATTTTTTAGCTTTCATTTTGTTTCTCAGGCAGTAGAAATTTTGAGCGGTGCATTAAAAGGCACTTGAAACTTAGGACTAAGGCAGTCATCATGTATATATGTATTTGCAAGGGAGTAACAGACGGTGCGATTCGTGAGGCGGTGTATAACGGCGCTGAACGAATGCGTGACCTGAAAAGCTGTCTTGGCGTGACTGAGCAATGCGGTATATGTGCTTGTCAAGCCAAAGCGGTGCTTGATCAGGCACGTATGCAAAAAGCCGCTATGCACGCTTCCGAGCAGGATACAACATGTTTAGCTGGTTGCTGAAAAGCGTTTGATTTGACGCATATTGACATTGGAACAGAGCAGATGCGGGACGCCGTTATCTGATCAGTGTCGAGGAAGCTGAGGTGCAACTGCTTTTCAGCAAGCGGTGATTTCACCTGATGCCTAAGGAGATAAATGATGAAAGGGAATGCAGAGATTATCCAATGGTTGAATCGTCAGTTGCAGCATGAATTGACCGCCGTCAATCAGTATTTTTTACATGCCCGGATGTTTAAGAACTGGGGGTTTGAGAGCCTGGGCAAACATGAATACGATGAATCCATCGAAGAGATGAAACACGCGGATGCACTGATAGAGCGCATTTTATTGTTGGAAGGTTTACCGAATTTGCAGGATCTGGGTAGTCTGATGATCGGCGAAAGAGCCGATGAATGCATTACTTGCGATCTAAAGCTGGAGCGCGTGTCTCGCGAAACATTGGTGGCGGCGATCGCCGCTTGTGAAGCCGCAAAAGATTATATTTCCCGTGAGGTTCTTGAACACATTCTCGATGATACTGAAGAACATATCGATTGGGCTGAAACCCAGCTTGATCTGATTCAGAAAGTCGGATTGGAAAACTGGTTGCAGAGTCAGATGTAAGAGACAGATTGTAATACTTTTAAATCTCTATTTTTTGTTGTCAGCAGGAACTTTTATCGCCATTTCGTGTATTGGGAAGTACTTAGTATGCCGGTCATCAGACACGGCTGAGAAATATTTCACAGTGACCGAAATGGCGTGTAGTTTGTATGCCTAATTTATCTACTGCTTTTCAGCGGGTACCAGTTTAAGAATCTTGCCATCCGGTTCGTCTGTCAACAGATAGATGGCGCCATCAGGGCCCTGTTCCACATCGCGAAAGCGCAGTGTGTTCTGTAGCAGCTGTTCCTCACTCAAGACTTTATTGTGACTGGTTGACATTCTGATCAGGTGCTGCCCGGCCAGTGTGCCGACAAACAGATTGCCTCGCCAACCCGGAAACAGTCCGCCGGTATAAAACAGCATACCGGAAGGGGCGACGGAGGGCGTCCAGTAATAAATCGGTTCCTCATAGCCCTGTTCGGCATGTTCATCCTTGATGGGTATCATGGAGTAATGCACACCGTAACTCGCATTGGGCCAGCCGTAGTTTTTGCCGGGCTGAGGGATGTTAATTTCATCGCCGCCACGCGGTCCGTGTTCATGAATCCACAATTCACCGGTTTCCGGGTGAATTGCCGCGCCTTGTACACTGCGGTGACCATATGACCAGATCTCGGGCTTTGCCTGCGGATCTTTGACAAACGGATTGTCTTCAGGGATCGAGCCATCCGGGCGGATACGGATGATTGCGCCGATATGATTGCGGGTATTCTGCGCTTCTTCCATTTGATTGCCACGATCACCCAGTGTGATAAATAGATTGCCGTCCGGTGCGAATACCAGCCGTGAACCAAAGTGCTGCGAACCGACGGTTTTGGGTTCCTGGCGGAAAATCACCTTGAGATTCTTTAACGTGTCACCGGCAAGTTCCGCTCGTGCGACAGCAGTGCTCGCAGCCGTACCGGCGGGCTCAGCATACGAAAGATAAATCAATCGGTTTGTGGCAAAGTTCGGATCAAGCGCTACATCAAGCAGGCCGCCTTGCTGCTCACTGAAAACCGCAGGTACATCTTTGACGGGATCCGAGACTTGCCCGTCTGGAGTAACAATACGCAAGCGACCAATACGTTCGGTCACCAGCATGCTGCCATCCGGCAGGAATGCCATGCCCCATGGATGGGACAATCCGCGCGCGAGCAGCTTGACATCAAATGTGGTTTGTATGCGTTGGGCATGTACACTGGAGATCATAAATGCGCTGTATAGCAGAACCAGCAGCATGACCGTCAGAGTAGCTCTAAGTCGTGTTTTTGATGAAAATGGATAAAGCATGCTAATCCTCGAATTCTTGATTGGAATTGATTGGAATGTAACACCGTTGGGTGTTTGCCTCAAGACTTGATCAATCGGCGTAGATCTACAGTGGCGTGATGCGAATCCGCAGACCACCATAAATGTTGAATGGTGCGCCAGGCTCGTAGTAGCGGCCAAATGCCGCATTGATGCGCGTATTGGCATTGTAGCGTTCATCGAACAGATTATTGATGCCGAAAAAAATGGATCCATCCAGCCAGCGGTAACGTGTGCCCCAGCCAAATAATAGTTGTCCCAAGTGATACGCATTATTCGCGTCAGTATTGCTGTCATTGACATAAAAAGCGCCAACGCGCTGTACATGAAACTGACCGAAAAAACCGAGTGGATGTTCATAGCGCAACAGACTTTCCCAGCGATGTGTAGGAACGCCCGGAAAGACATTGCCTTTCAGACTGACATCATTAGCAGTATACTTTTCGAATTCAAAATCAGAATATGTGTAACTGACTTCGCCGCGTAATCCTTTCCACTCAGGTGTGGCCAGCCGGGTTTCCACGCCCAGGCGGCTGGATTGGCCGGTGTTACGGAAAAATGCACGGCCGGGAAATTCGGGCCGCTCAAACGGCAGGATTTCATTCCAGGTGTAAATATAAAACAGCGTGGTTTCATACTGAAAGCCGTGCGTAACGCCGCGTATACCCAATTCCTGGCTTAACGAGGTTTGTGGATTCAGGTTGGGATTGAAACCGCCTTTGCCCGAAGGATTGTTGATGAGTTCGGTGGTGGTCGGTGTTTCAAAGATCGATGCGATATTGGCGTAAATCTGATGCCGATCGTTCAAATGATACACCATACCTGCTGTGCCGCTGGCTTGCGACAGTGTTTTGCGGCCGGATTGGTTGCCATCGTCGCGATAAACATCTTTTACTTCAAATAAAAACCAGTCCCAACGGCCGCCGAGTACGAAGTCGAGTTTGTCCTGTGCACGCCATTCGCTGCGAAAAAACGGTCCGACATTCTGTACGCGCTCAATTTGATTTAGTACCACAGCGCCGCGCTGGCCCGAATCGTTGTTAAATCGCTGCCGGTCGTCGTTCTGGATACCGTAATCCACACCGGCAATCAATCGGTTGGGGCGGTTGAACAGCTGATGATCGTTGATGTACTGCAGCGAGACACCACCGACATGACGATCAAACTGTACCTGTCCGCCATCGAATAACGGCAACCGGTTATGGAAATCACGGTGCAGCATGTGTGCGGTAATGGAGAACTCCTGATCGGCCGTCGGTTTCTTGCGAAAGCGTATACCCATTTGTTCTTGATCGATTTCCTCACCAGCATTGAACTGCTTATTCCGGATCGCGGCCTGTTTCGGGGCGGCTCGGACTTCTGCCGATGTTAATGCACCTGGATCTCTGGCTTCGGGGGAGTAAAACTTGCGGAACAACAGCATCAGATCCGAATCGTCGCTGACCCTGAAATTCAGTTTGGCCTGGGTAAAATAATTTTCGACAGTGCTGTGGTCACGCCAGCCATTTTGCTGTAAGTGGGAACCAAACACGGTGTAATCAAAACGTTCATGCCGCCCGCCGGCGAATAGCTCGGATTTGAACAAACCATACTGACCGAACACCTGTCGTGGCGACATGGCGAACCGTTCGCGTGGCGCTTCCAACGTCGTCATGCCGATCATGCCGCCGGAGGCATTGCCATATAAAGAAGCCAACGGGCCGCGTACAATTTCCATGTGTTCAATCATGCCCGGATCGATTGAATCAAGCTGTGTCTGTCCATCCGGCAATGTTTGTGGAATGCCGTCGACGCGCATTTGTATTCCGCGTACCCCAAACGCCGAGCGTGCGCCAAAACCGCGGATTGCAATGCGCAAATCCTGAGTAAAGTTGGCCTGATTCTGGAAAAATACACCCGGTGTGCTGCGTGCAAATTCGTCGAGCGTAATACCCGGTTGGAAGTATTGTTGCGGATAGCGTTCAAAATGCGTCATCGCATTCGGAATTTCACTAATCTGGCGTTCGGTGCGTGTCGCCGTGACGTTGATGGGATCGAGTATCACCGTTTCCTGTGCACCGAGCGCTTGTTCGGCAATTGCCAATATTGTCAGGATAAAGACACGCATCGGAGCAGTATTCAGGATAAACAATAGACTGCGCACGCAATAAAACTGGAAATTGAAAAAACAGTATAAGTGTATCATCAACAGTGATGACAACAAATCCCACTGCACTGCGCGTACACGGTTGCACCCATTGGCCAACGATGCCATGGCACATATTTAAATCCTATATATTCTGAATCACTATTAATTGGTGAGGTTATACCGTCTCTTTCTGAAAAAGGAGACAGAAGGGTGACAGAGAACCGGATGTTGGGATGTGATATGTATGCAGGTTTATGGGATACCAGCATAGCGCTGACGATCAAATGATCAGAGAGAACGTCAGTGTCTTAACTGTGCAAAACATCGGCTAATGCTGCTTCCAGTTCGGTATATTTGAATTGGAAACCCGAATCCAATAGAAGTCTTGGTATGACACGTTGACTGCCAATCAGCAATTGCGACATTTCTCCGAGCAGCGGTTTAAGCACCCATGCGGGTAGTGTGAGAAAAGCTCTTCTTCCCAACAATCTGGCGAGGATCTGTGTGAATTGACTATTGGTTACGGGATTGGGGGCTGTCAGATTGAATACGCCAGCAAGCGTGTCATTTTCAAGTAATGTTTTACATATGGCGACATAATCATCCATATGGATCCACGACATCCACTGATCGCCAGAACCCAGTTTACAACCAAGTCCCAGCTTAAACGGCAGGAGCATCGGCTGCAGGAAACCTCCATTCTTGCCAAGCACCAGCCCGGTTCGTAACAGGCAAACACGAACACCGGATATTTTTGCCTTTTCAGCGGTTTTTTCCCAGGTTGTGCACAGTTGATGACCAAAATCATTTTGTGCTGATGCAGGTATGGATGCGGATTCGTCAAGCAACGTGTTGCCCTGATCGCCATAAATGCCAATGGCCGAGCCACTGAGAAGAACGGAGGGCTTTGTTTTTGCACGTTCAATAAATGCTATGATTTTCTGTGTGGTATCTATACGGCTGCTTACCAATACCGCTTTACGATCATCACTCCATCTGTTGGCAAAAATCGGTGCGCCGGAAAAGTTGAATATGGCATCAAAATGATCGTGATCGGCTAAGTGCGCTATCGAATTGATCTGTCGTATTTTCTGGCCAAAAACGGATTCGACTTTATTCGGATAGCGGCTAAAAATAGTCACGGAATGCCCATCAGCCAGCAGTGCCGGGCTTAACGACCGGCCAATGAAACCGGTTCCTCCAGTAATCAGTATTTTCATAAAAGCCCTCGTATTTTTTTGTGATGTACATATGCGAAGCAATGATTGTGTTTTGATTATCGAATTATTCTTAGTGATTATAATAGCACTGAAGCGATCGCTTTTTGGCGTAACGGCTATTTATCTAACATTTGTTGGACGAACCCACGGTCGGAGTAGTCAGGTCAGCAAAGCGCAGCCTGGCATTAAGGCGTGACACGGGAGTCCGATTAACACGAATACTCGATTACGCAGGGCTAATCGGATCTATGCGGGCTGGCGGGTTTCGCACTGATCGTGTAGTCGGGGCGGCATCCGTGCATAGCGAATCCATTGACCGGTCGCGCAAACGGAAGACGGGCAAAAACCGGTAATCTTTTCAGAGCATATTCTCTGCCGGAAGTCGGGGTAGGCCGGATTGAGCTTGCGTAACCCGGCATTAAGCATTAAAACATAGCCATGAAAACACGAAAGCCCGATTACGCGAGGCTAATCGGGCCTTCGCGGGTTAACGTTGCTTTAGGCCTTGATGGGTAAAGTGCACCAATTCTTATCTCCAAGAAATCTGGGGGCTTTCGCTTGGAGCATCCTAATGAACGATTCTTCCTCGCTTAAGTCGACCAGGAACTCAACGGACGTTAGCCTGAAAGTAACAGCGTAATCTCCAGAAGGAGAAATGTATGGCGGCCATACGCTATTGGAATAACAATTATCGTTGCTTGATGTAAGCAACACGTGGCGATTGCCAGCGCCATGTTTAACGAAACGGCGAACCGACGAGAATGCAGGGCTTCGAGCAAGCGGTGCGCCTAAGAAGTATGCTAAGGATGAAAACGCGATCTTGGTGATACCGCGCAAGAACTTTCGATTCTGTCCGAATGGAATATCGAAACTAATTCTTGCGGTGTCTCCGTCCCTTGTGAACTTAGCACGAACGTCGCGCGTTGATCCACGGTAAGGAGCTAGATACGAACCATCATGAGCCGTGACGGGTACCGGGTCCATGTTGAAGGAAATTGCTGAGCCATCTTTCTCGATTGTGCCTACCACGTTTCCTCGACTGCGAATGGCTGGTGGGCGCCCCTTCTTTTTTGGCACGCCAGCCATAAACGCTCGAAAGTCGAATTCATCAATCACGGCACTATCAAGGTTTGCAAGCCCGTTATTACACTTCCTACACACGACTGTGCCAGGAAGAACGAAACCCGGCGGGCAACCAAGTGCTTCGGGAATGATGTGTTCCTCATCCTTTCCATTGGCATGTTGAAGGCACCAGATGCAAATGTCAGAGGACATGGAGAGGCCTAACTAGAATTATATGTCCGAAATGACGCAATATATTACGTCAGAAATGAAACCTAACACGGCAAATTGCATGCTATATCCTTCAATTAGTATGGAAATGTGTCGATCTATCTGGCGTTATAGTAATCTTTGCTAGAACCTGTTCAAGATCAAAAAAATCATAAAAAAGATCTGCTGTTCCTGTGATTAGACTGATTTATTTGTGGTATTGGATCATGCCGGAAAAAGATAGTGTTTATCTGGGTGATTGGACATGGGAACAATTTGAAGCAATACGTCCATTGTTAGGTGTTTAGTCCGACGATTTCAACGTCAAATGCATCGCCATTTTCAAAACGGAAACATATGCGCCATTGATCGTTGATGCGAATACGCCATTGTCCTTTGCGGTCATGTGTTAAGGCTTCCAACCTGTTCGACGGCGGCAGGCGTAAATGATCAATTTTAACGCAGCAATGCGCCTTTCAGTAACATCTTGAACAGGTTCTAAATAGGTGTCGTTAAGTCTTGCTGCACCTAGAGATGCGCCGCGGAGCGGATAGCCTGCTCACTGAGTGACGGTACACAAAGCTCCATGAACCGGTAAGCATAGCTGCGCAGAAAATGGTTGCGGCGGATGGCGATAATGGTTGTGTTTTTTTCGAATAAATGTTCTCCGGAAAGCATGATCAGGGAAGAATCCTGCTCCGGGATAAAAGCTACCGATGCGATAATGCCAATGCCCAGGCCGAGCTTGACGTAAGTTTTAATTACATCTGCATCCAGCGCCGACATGGCGATGTCGGGTGTGAGACCGGCGCTGGTAAAAACCTGGTCAATTTTCGACCTGCCGGTGAACCCCTGGTGATAAGTAATGATTGGGAATTGCGCGATTTCTTCAAGCGTCAGCGGCTGCTTGGAAAGCAAGGCGTGACCAGGTGGTACGATGATCGAATGATGCCACGAGTAGTAAGGAAAAGAGATCAGGTTATCCACATCGCCAAGCGCTTCTGTTGCAATGCCGATATCGGCCTGATCATCAAGCAGCATTGAAACAATTTCACCGGGGCTGGACTGATGCAGTACCAGATGTACTTTGGAAAATTCCTTTTTAAACTGTGCTACAACGGGTGGCAAGGCATATTGCGCTTGTGTGTGGGTCGTGACGATCGTCAATTCACCCTGATCGTGCTGGCTGAATTCCTCCGCCATGCGTTTGAGGTTATTCGCGTCCAGCAAAACGCGTTCGACGACTCTGACCAGTTGCTTGCCGGGCGCGGTTAATCCGGTAAAGCGTTTGCCTTTGCGGATAAATAACTCAATACCCAGTTCGTCTTCCAGATCCTTGATGTGTTTGCTGACACCGGATTGCGAGGTAAACAAGGCATTGGCGACTTTCGTCAGGTTATAACGTTGGCGAACGGTTTCACTGATAATGCGTAATTGCTGGAAATTCACTTTTTATATGGTGTTCTATGGATTAATAAACATCGATTCATTTGAAGTGCAGTGTAACGGATCGCTTCAGATCTATCCGCTGCACTGCAATCATTTTTAAAAGAGATGGCGACGGCCGCCTTCGATACGATTCAATACCGCAATTAATCGGTCAACATCCGCATAGGTGTTGTAAAACGCGAGCGATGGACGAACTGTCGTTTCAACGCCAAAGCGGCGCAGGATGGGTTGTGCGCAATGATGCCCGGAGCGGACGGCAATCCCTTCCCGGTTCAGTGCTTCACCGACTTCTTCAGAGGCCAGTCCCTTTAAAACAAAAGAAAGCACACCGGCCTTCTCGGATGCCGTGCCGATGAGCCGCAGACCATTTATTGAATTCAGGCCGTGCGTCGCATAAACCATCAGATCATGTTCGTAGCGGTTGATATTATCGATCCCGATACGTTCCACATAATCAATCGCAGCACCCAGTCCCACAGCATCCGCGATATTACCCGTTCCAGCTTCAAAGCGGGCAGGCGCACCATGATAAGACGTTTTCTCGAAAGTCACATCCTGGATCATGTTGCCTCCCCCTTGCCAGGGCGGCATGGTTTCGAGCAGGTCAGCCTTGCCGAATACAACACCGATGCCGGTCGGGCCGAATATTTTATGACCCGAGAACACAAACCAGTCACAGCCCAACTGCTGGACATCCACGTGCATATGCGAAACGGACTGCGCACCATCGACCAGTACGCGTGCGCCGGCACGGTGCGCTATTTCCACGATCTGCCGGGCAGGCGTGACTGTGCCTAATGCGTTGGACACTTGTGAAAATGCAACCAGTTTGGTATTTGAATTGAGCAGCTTCTGGTACTCTTCCAGTAAAATCTGGCCGTTATCGTCTACCGGAGCTATCCGTAATGTTGCGCCGCGCTCGCTGCACAACATCTGCCAGGGGACGATATTGGCGTGATGTTCCAACCAGGTAATCACGATTTCATCGCCTTCACCGATGTTTTGCCGCCCCCAGCTTTGTGCGACAAGATTAATACCCTCGGTTGTACCACGGACGAAAACGATCTCTTCTACTGACGGCGCATTGATGAAGCGGCGGACTATTTCACGTGATTCCTCATAAGCATCGGTAGCGCGTGCGGCTAATTCATGGGCTGCGCGATGGATATTGGAATTTTCGTGCTGGTAGAAATAGGCAAGGCGATCAATCACAGCCTGGGGCTTCTGGGTTGTCGCTGCATTATCCAGCCAGACCAGCGAGCGCCCATTGACCTGTTCCTGCAGAATCGGGAAATCACGCCGGATGGCATGCACATCGAAGGCGGCATGCTGGGAAGTGATTTGCGGTATCTGATCACTGCGGCCAGGTGCGGCAACTTCATCCAGAAAATAAAATGAGGGCTCCCGGATCGGCTGAATTAAAGCATTGAATTCTTTTCCGCCAAAATCCGAAGGGATGGTATTTACGCCCGGCGCAAGAAATAGATCCAAGTTTTCCACTTGCGGTATTGGCGCTGCCGATGCGTAATAGATACCCTGTGCAGGATCAGATGGATAATCCGCATTGGGTCGGGGAACCGTCGAACCGGTGGATTGCAGCATCTGAGACGGTGCGGAAGTTGTTTCAGCTGCATGTGGTGCCGTGTTCAACAGTTCGTTTTCCAGGTGTGTCAGCGTTCCGGTATCCAGCGGATAGCGGGCCATCTGCTCGATACTCTCCGCCATCAGCCGATTGAAATTATTTGTATTCATGATATTTACCTACATCGACATTCTCGAGTACGCCCAGCGCATCTTCCGTCAATACGGCCAGCGAACAGTAGAGAGAAACCAGGTAGGAAGCAATCGCTTTATGATTGATGCCCATGAAGCGTACGGACAAGCCCATACCTTGTTCACCCTGCAATCCGGGTTGGTAAAGACCGACCACGCCCTGGCGGTTTTCTCCGGTGCGAAGCAGCAGAATATTCGTTTTGCCGCCGTTAATCCCCAATTTGTCACAAGGTACGAGTGGCAGTCCACGCCAGGTGAGAAATTGTGAACCGAACAGCGATACGGTTGGAGGCGGTACACCGCGTCTTGTGCATTCACGCCCAAAGGCCGCTATGGCCTTGGGATGCGCCAGAAAGAAGCCGGGTTCCTTCCAGACCAGTGAGATCAACTCGTCCAGATCATCCGGTGTCGGCGCGCCTGCGCGTGTTTTTATTTTCATGTTTTTGCCGGCATTATTCAGCAAACCGTATTCTTTGTTGTTGATCAGTTCGCTTTCCTGACGCTCTTTGACTGTTTCGATCGTTAAACGGAGCTGTTCGCGTGTCTGATCGTGCGGACTGCTGTAAAGGTCGGCCACGCGCACATGTACATCCAGCACAGTATTAACAGCGCTGAGCACGTATTCCCGTCCCCATTCTTCATAATCGACATAGGTCGCCGGCAGTTCGCGCTCGTCCTTGGCCGAGCAATCGACGGTCACCCGATCCGGATCCTTCACTTTATTGACACGGTAAATACCGGCCTCGACGGGCACCCACTGTAACAAATGGGTCAGCCATCGCGGCGTGATCGTTCCCATCATCGGGATGGTTTTTGTTGCATTGGACAGCGTGCGGGCTGCTACATCGCCGAGTGCGGTGTGTGCTTGATGGATATCGGTCATTTTAACTCTCCTGGAAGTAATCAATAATAAATGTACTCTAATGAGACAAAAAAATTATATATAGTTTTTAGTTATATATATATATGAATAAAATATATAGAACTGTGTTATGTGCCGTTTTTTTCATGATGTGTCTGTGCTTGTGCAATGCGGCTGTTCGGCGGAATGCTGTGTGTTAGCCAGACATTGCCCCCGATGGTCGATCCCTGTCCGATCGTGATACGTCCGAGAATGGTTGCGCCGGCGTAGATCACAACATCATCTTCGACAACAGGATGGCGTAAATTACCTTTCACCAATGTCCCTTGTTCGTCGACCGGGAAGCTTTTGGCGCCAAGGGTTACAGCCTGATACAGCCGTACATTCCGGCCAATGACGGCCGTCTCGCCGATGACAACGCCGGTGCCATGATCGATAAAAAAGCTTTCGCCAATCTGTGCACCGGGATGAATTTCTATGCCGGTCAGCGAATGGGCAATTTCAGAAATCATGCGCGCAATCAAAGGTACTTCCAGCCGATGCAATTCATGCGCCAGGCGATAATGGGTAATCGCTGTTATTCCAGGATAACAGACCAGCACTTCATCAATACTGCGTGCGGCCGGATCGCCCTGATAGGCGGCACGGATATCGCTTTCCAATATGACCCGGATATCAGGAAGTCGTATGGCGAATGCGGCAATTATCCTGGCGGCCTGTGCACCAACGGTGCTGCTGCTTGTTTCCAGTCCTGAAACAAAGTGAAGTTCCCGCTGTACTTCGATGGTTAAATCCCGCAGCGCTGTATCCAGCGTGTGTCCCACAAAAAAATCTATACTCTCGTCGGTCAGATCGGGGATACCTAGGCGATTGGGAAATAATGCGGCACTCAGACGGTCGACGATATGTGCCAGCGTTTTGCGTGCGGGCAGTTTTGGCGGATTATTCAGCCGCTGGCGATGCTCCAGAGAGGCCAACCGCAATGTACGTAACTCGGCAACGATGGTACTGATCGTTGAGCCGGTTTTTTTTAAATCGGGAAATGTCATGTCTTAAAAAAACGTTATCAATGAATCGAACTGCCATGACTTGGAAACAATTCCATCCTGCGTGGCTTAATGTAAACCTGGTCGCCCTTGATCAACTGCAATTCACGAAAACGGTCTTTGCTGATCTCGACCTGGACGAGATTTTTGTTGATGCTGTCGTCGTGCGACAGTTCCAGTCTGACGACCGGGCCGACGGAAACAATATGCACAATGTGCGCTGTCAGTGCCGATTCACCATTCGTCACACGGTCAATTTCGATATCATGCGGCCTCACATAAGCAATTGCAGCTACATTTTCAGCCTCGGCATGTTCAGGCGCTTCAATTTCGATATCGCTGATGATGGCGCGTCCGTGATGGATACGCCCGTGAAACAGATTCACATGGCCGAGAAATTCATATACGAATGGATTGGCGGGGCGTTCATAGACTTCATCGGGCGTCCCGATTTGTTCGATCCGTCCTTCGTTCATCACAACGACCCGGTCGGAAACTTCCAGTGCTTCCTCCTGATCGTGCGTGACAAAAACGCTGGTGATATGCATGTCATCATGCAGTCTGCGCAGCCAGATGCGTAACTCCTTGCGCACTTTGGCATCGAGTGCGCCAAACGGTTCGTCCAGCAGTAATACCTTGGGCTCCACTGCGAGGGCGCGCGCCAGTGCGATACGCTGACGCTGTCCGCCGGATAGCTGGTGCGGATAGCGGTCTGCCAGCCAATCCAGCTGCACGAGTTTCAGCAGGCTGGTGACACGCTCGCGGATTTCCGCGTCTGGCAGGCGATTATGTTTCGGACGGACGCGCAGACCAAATGCGACATTCTCGAAAATAGTCATATTGCGGAACAGCGCATAATGCTGGAAGACAAAACCGACCTGCCGGTCACGGATATGCTGGTTGGCGGTGTCTTCGTTGTTGAACAGTACCTGCCCCGAATCGGCCGTTTCGAGACCTGCGATCACGCGTAGCAGCGTGGTTTTTCCGGAACCGGAGGGGCCCAGCAGGGCGAGCAGTTCGCCGGATTGAACCTCCAGATTGACGTCGTGTAATGCCGTAAATGTGCCGAATTGCTTGGAAAGGTGGCGTATCTCTATGCTCATGATAATTTTCCTTATTTATCCTTTTACTTTTTGTTGTGTGACTTTGGACTCTACAAACGTTTTAATGGCGAGCGTGATCAGCGCAAGCAGCGCCAGGAGCGATGCGACCGCAAAAGAGGCGGCGTAGCTGTATTCGTTATAAAGAATCTCGACGTGCAGCGGCAGTGTGTTGGTCTGCCCGCGGATGTGGCCGGAGACGACGCTGACCGCGCCGAATTCGCCCATGGCCCGCGCATTGCAGAGGATGACGCCGTATAGCAGGCCCCATTTGATATTGGGCAGCGTGACGCGCCAGAAGGTCTGCCAGCCGTTTGCACCGAGTATCACGGCCGCCTCTTCTTCCTCGGTGCCCTGTGCCTGCATCAGCGGAATGAGTTCGCGTGCGATAAACGGCACGGTGACAAAAACCGTCGCCAGCACGATGCCGGGTACCGCGAAGATGATTTTGATATCGTGTTCGGCAAGCCACGGCCCCAGCCAGCCCTGCAATCCGAATACGAGTACATAGATCAATCCGGCAATGACAGGGGAAACCGAGAATGGCAGATCGATCAGCGTGGTCAGAATGTTTTTGCCGCGGAATTCAAATTTCGCAATGGCCCAGGCCGCCGCAACGCCGAATATCAGGTTGAGCGGCACCGCAATGGCTGCCGCGATCAAAGTGAGCCGGATCGCTGCGCGTGCGTCGGGTTCGGTAATTGCGGCAAAATAAACATCGGTTCCTTTTTTGAGTCCTTCGTAGAATACGGAAACCAAAGGAACGAACAGAAACAGTGTCAGAAATGCGAGCGCCAGGCCAATCAGCGTCCAGCGCACCCAGGCCGGTTCCTGGGTAATGGACGTTCGCCGCACCTTGTCAGGATATGAGATCGTTGTCGTTGTCATTACAGATTCCTTATGCGAGTGCGTTGCGGTGGCGGCTCCACCATTGCAGCAGATTGATAATCAATAACAGCACGAACGAAATGACCAGCATGACGACGGCGATGGCCGTGGCTCCGGCGTAATCATACTGCTCCAGCTTGGTGATGATCAGCAGTGGGGTGATTTCCGAAACCATCGGCATGTTGCCGGCGATGAAGATGACTGAACCATATTCGCCGATAGCGCGTGCAAATGCGAGCGCAAAACCCGTTGTCAGTGCCGGAAAGATGGCCGGAAAAATAATCCTGAGGAAGGTCTGCAACCGGTTGGCACCCAGCATCGCGGCCGCTTCTTCCAGTTCGGTTTCGATATCTTCGAGCACGGGTTGTACTGTGCGCACGACAAACGGCAGACCGATAAAAGTCAATGCGACATAGATGCCGATGGGTGTAAAGGCAACCTTGATCCCGAACGGTTCGAGAAATTGCCCGATCCAGCCGTTTCCGGCGTAGAGCGCTGTCAAGGCAATGCCCGCCACAGCGGTGGGCAGGGCGAATGGCAGATCGATCAGCGCATCGACTATCCGTTTGCCGGTAAATTGATAGCGTACCAGCACCCAGGCTACCAGTAACCCGAATACCGCGTTGGTTAATGCCGCTGCAAGCGAGGCGCCGAACGTCAGTTGATAGGAAGCCATGACGCGCGGTGTTGTAACTGTTGTCCAGAATTCCGCCCAGGTCAGTTCGGTGGTGCGGAAAAATGCGGCCGAGAGAGGAATCAGAACAATCAGGCTCAGATAAAATAGGGTAAATCCCAGCGCCAGGTTAAATCCCGGTAATACACTGTGCTGTTTGAATAGGCTCAAGTTATAGGCTCCTTTTGCGTTTGTTTCTGTCATGGGCTTGTTTTTCTTGCGGTTTCCGCCTGCAGGGTTTCCCGGACCAGTTGCGGCGATACGGCTGAAGCAGCGCGTACAGGCGACCCGAGATAATTGCCCTGCAGATAGTCCGCGCCGATGTCTCTGGCGGCGGCAAGCTGGCGCGGGGTGTCGATATTCCATACCAGCAACCGCAAACCGGCGCGTATGGCGTTTTCGGCAAAGGTGTCAGCGCCACTGTCGCGGAATAATTCATCCGCGTCGATGCGCACGATGTCCGGCGTCAAGCTTTCGGCCCTGGTCAGCCAATTAACGGAACTGAATGAACCGGGTGTTCCGGTGGGTGTGTAATTTGCCGCCACCTGATAACTGCGCGCGCGGTAATTGTTGATAACCTGATACAACAGAACCGGATCCCGATTGACGATAGGCGGTATTTCGATGGTTACCCGGGATGTGCGCACGCCAATCAAGTCGAGAAAATTTTCGAATGTGCGTCCATGATCAGTCTTGACGCTTCCCAGAAGTCGCGGATGCACGACCAGAAAAAGCTGTTCCGAATCCGATACGGTCTTGAAATAATTCAATGCATGAACTGCGCGGCATAAACGATCCAGCTCCACCAATTGCGCATCTGTGGATGCTTGGGAAAAAACCTGCCAGGGCCAAAGCGCGATCTCGTCGTTTATCTGGGAACGGATATAGGCTGCATGCCCGATGGTTGTATTCCGGGTAATACTGAAAACCGGCTGAAAAGCGCTGGTCAGTTTGCAACGGAAATAGTGTCCGCTGATCCAGCCATCCTCGGCGCGTTCCAGTGAAAAATCGGTGGCGGATCGGATCAGTTCAAATTCATCTTTGATGACAAACGATTGGGTCGCGCTTGAATTCATGGAAAGACTCCTGTTAACCAAAGTATTAATATGTGTGATACGTGCTATTGCCTGATCAGCGTACATTGGGCGGTTTCCGGATTTGAGCCGTTCATTGAATTGTTCATCATGGTTGCTCAATCATTGACCATTTGCCGGAATCCGGCTATCCGTATGCCGTTTCTGTGTGGCGTTGCTTAAAAGCTGTAGCAGTAACAACAGGCATCGGTTTCTTTCCGGTTGGATAATTTGTCCCTGAGTTCATGTGCCGAATGGCGGCAATAAACCACCGGGATACCCTGGCGATGCGCCTTGCTTTTCAGTGTGATGGCTAGACTGTGATTGACATAATCGTACATCAGGACGATCAGCCGTGTGCGGCTGGACAATGAACGGTTGAGAAATCCTTTTTTACGGCCGCTCCAGTGTTCGATATGGTCGTATCCCTGCGCAAGGATCTGACGTTTGACGGACTCGATCCGGTCTCCGCCAACAATTAATGCCTGCATGTTTTTTTCCTTACATTGCTGTTTGATTTGCGGGAGGCGCTGCCTAACAGCACCTCCCGTCATGGTTACTTCAGGTAAATCTGGTCGAATGTGCCGCCATCGTCAAAATGCACTTTTTGCGCATTTTTCCAGCTGCCGAAGGCGTCATCGACTTTGAACAATTTGATGGCCGGAAACTGCTGGGTGAATTTTGCGGCGATCTTTTCATTGGTTGGCCGGTAGAAATGCCGGGCGGCGATTTCCTGTCCTTCATCCGAATAAAGATATTGGAGATAGGCTTCGGCAATCTTACGTGTGCCTTTTTTGTCCACTACCCTGTCGACCAGGGCGACGGCGGGTTCGGCCAGAACGCTGAATGAGGGGATCACGATTTCAAATTTTTCCTGACCGTATTCCTTGAGCGCCAGAAACGCTTCGTTTTCCCATGAAATCAATACGTCGCCGATACCGCGTTCGATGAATGTTGTAGCCGAGCCACGCGCGCCGGAATCCAGTACCGGTACGTTCTTAAAGATATCCTTAATGAAATCTTTCACCCGGTCTTCGCCAAATTGTTGTTTGCCGAATTCCCAGGCAGCCAGATAATTCCAGCGTGCGCCGCCCGAAGTTTTGGGGTTGGGCGTGATGACCGAAACACCGGCTTTGGCCAGGTCGTTCCAGTCTTTAATGCCTTTCGGATTGCCTTTGCGCACCAGAAAAATAATGGTGGATGTGTAGGGCGAGCTGTTTTGCGGCAGGCGTGCCTGCCAGTCCTCCGGCAATTGCCTGCTGTGTTCGGCGATGGCGTCGATATCGACAGCCAGGGCGAGTGTGACGACATCGGCTTCCAGCCCGTCAATGACCGAACGCGCCTGTTTTCCGGAACCGCCATGCGACTGGCTGATGTTGATTTTCTCACCGGTTTGCGCTTGCCAGTGTTTGATAAAGGCAGGATTGAATTCCTGGTAGAGTTCGCGCGTCGGGTCATAGGAGACGTTCAGCAATGTTTTTCCAGCGAATGCTTCCGGCCCGATCACTAATGCGCTTGCCAGCAGAATGATTTTTGGCCATATATGCCATAGTTTGGTGGTCATGTTTTTTCCTTTACTCAAGTAATAATGTTTATTTAAATGCTCTGATGGATACTTCAACATAGAAAAAATTACTGCTTTCATTCGATTCTCCAAGCGCCGCTATCTGCCTGTTTTTTACAAACGAACCGTTCATCCAGTGCGAGTATCCGACGGTGGTGTCAACCAGTGGCGCCAGCTTGTAGTTGATGCGGGCGTTGATCGACTGCCCCAGGAAGTCGCCGCTCTGTCCGGTCGGATCGCGGTTGAGGGTGGTTGGTGTGGAAACGTTCATAAGATTATTGAAGCGGTCGGTGTCGCTGGCCAGCCAGAACCAGCTGTAACCGCCGTCTATCGAAACATCTTTGTGCGGAGAGAACTCAAACACGATTTTGGGCGCTTTGACGTTTTCCATAATCAGATTGTCGTCGGGCGACCAGGGGCGCGCAAAGCCGAAGAACCGTTCGAAGCGATTGTTTACATTGTCGTTCGGATTGCGGTCGCCGCTGACGAAGCCATAAAAAGCACTCAGCCGCGGCTTCCAGTCGTGCTTGAAGGTATAACCCAATTCGACCAGGTACGACCAGGCGGATTTCGTCTGGCCGTTGTCGCGCCCGAATTGATAAATGGCGCCCAGATCGAAATCGATATTGGTTTTCGGCAATACACCGTAAGCGCGTATACCGGGTGAATGAATTTCCCGGCTGGCCTGTTGCCCGTCTTTGTCATCCTGCATCAATCCCATGTAATAGGGTTGTATCGTGATGACATCGGACCATTTCCGCCAGTGTCCCACCGCACCATAAAACCATTGGCTTTTGTTGCGCTCATCAAATTTATCGATCTCGCGGATAACCGGTTGCATTCCCCAGGTATCCAGTTCCCAGTCGTTGGCGTCCTGCCCGAATGTGACCCTGAAACCTTCGAAATTATTCGTGGTGTTGCGCCACTGGTTGTTGCCGAGCAGCCGTCTGTCCACGGCTTCCCAAGCCATACGCCCGCCGCGGATCCGGATCGGGCGGTTATTGCCCAGATCGTCTTTTCCCAAAGCATCCTTGAAGTACAGTTCGCCATAAGTCTGAATCAGTTCAAATTCATTCCAGTCGCGATTGTCTTTGGGGAATCTGCTGTTATAGGCGCGCGCGTCCTCGAATTCGACTGCAAAGCGGAACGGATCGACAATGTTTCTGACGCCGATATAAGCGCGTGTGCGTAACAGGAAGTTGTTGTCAGTGATGAGTCTGTTGCGCCGTATGTCGCCATCGCGCAGTTCATACCGCATGCGGTAATCAAGGCCGACGTCGAGCCAGTCAAGATTTTTGAAAGCCTCGATGTCGGTCTTGGCCAGATTGCGCACATAACGCGGCGGATCGGATTCAGGGTGTGTGGAATAGCTGCGCGCACGTTGAAAATAGGTGGTTTTCCCCGGCGCTTGCGGTTGTGCGGGTTGCGCGGCCGGTTGGTCCTTAGGTTTTGTCGCCCATTTGTCCGTATCCTGGCCTGCTGCGCCGGCTTGAGCGATGAGCAGGGTGGATTGCCCGGATGTCGGGTTGTCGTTATAAGATATAGCGTGTTCATTTGCCTGTGCTGCGGCAATAGGCAATAGATGTGCTGCCGCCAACAAAGGCAAAACGATTCGCCAGACAGGTTTCATAGCGTTCTCCAGAATGTTCTTCCGGTATTCCGGTCAGTCCATTGTCGCGTGTTTATTGTATTCTCCAGTGGTCTGGTCGAAGTAATACGAGATCGTTGCTGCATCATGATCAAATCGATAAGGCGGTACATTATTCGATCCTGCGAATATTGTTCGCGGAATGGATGCGGATTTTTTCCCGGCATTCGATCTGTACAACCTGCCCCTCATGGATAATGATCTCGACCGAGCCGTATTGAATGCTGGCAATGGCGCGCAGAACTTCCTGGTCGATATTGCGGGAGACAGGATGATGATCTTGTGGCGTCGTACTGTATTTCATGATGTTGAGCAATCGATGTTTTGTGGAGCGAGAATGTATCAGTTCACCCTTATAAGAGGAACCAATAAATTTTCATTTGTTTATCACTTTTTTGAATATGAGAGTGCTTCCGGGCGCAATACGGAAAGAGAACGTCTATGATGGGCGTGTGAGGTGGTTTCCGGATAGTGTAGTCATAAGATATGGCACGACCCATATAACCATATAATTATGGCTATCATAAAAAGATGGCTTATTTATTAGCTTATCGGCGTAAAGTTTGATCTGTGCGAAAGAGGGAAGGGCTCGCGATAGTCGAAGTGGCAGATTGATTTGATGTGGGTGTTGCGAGTGTCGTACGGTGGATCAAGACATATTCATTGTAAGCTTCAAGGGTTCGCACGCGTGCTCGATTAGGCATTCATGCTGATTCCCCGTGAGAGGGTGCCTTAATTCGTGTCCTTCTTCGTTTACTTTCGGCGCAGACTATTTGAATGGCGCTGACCGTCCTACGCTGAGTCAGTCGTTTTTTCGCCCGTCGGGAGAATTATCTGCTGTGCTGGAAGGTCGCGTGCGTACCTATCTTGCAGAGCGTGGGACTAAACAGTTAGGCGATATATACCGGCACAACGGCGGAATACCAATTAAGCATCCCCACCTAACGCCAAGTAAAGATTGATGCGATTGCTCAGCAACTGCCGGATAACGGAGATGTGCGCCGTCTGCGCATTCAATGTGCTGCGATAGCTGTCGAGCAATGTAAGAATTTCGATAACGCCATTACGGTAAGAATATACCGCCAGTTTCTGACTGGATTCGGTGTGCTCGACGGCTTTCTTCAACGCAGCTTCCTGCTGCCGCAACCATTCTTCCGCGGCGAGTGCTTGTTCAACTTCGCGGAAGGCATTTAAAGCCGTATTTTTATAGTGATTCAATGCTTCCTCCGCCTGAGCCTGGTTGCGGATGATTTCACCCTCGATGCGCCAACCGGTGAACACGGGCTGCATCAATCCTGCAAATACATTCCAGGCTGCGGCCCGGGGATCGACCAGTTCGGTTAAATCCACACTGCGGCTACCGCCGGATGCGGTCAGGGTAATACGCGGTAAGCGCAATTTCTGCGCACTGACAGTACGGAGATCCGCGGCCTGCAAACGACTGAATGCCGCCACCAGATCCGGTCTGCGTTCCAGCAATTCTGAAGGTAAGCCCGCAGGAACAGTAGTCGTTAATGACGGCAATGCTTCAGCAGCCAGGTCTTCGCCGGACGGATATCGACCCAGCAAAATCTCCAGTTGGCGCGCCAGCGACTGCATTCTATTGCGCGCCGCCTGCAGTTGCGCTTCGGCATTCGCCAAATCATTCATCGCCAGACGTAGATCCAGCCCGCGTACCAGGCCACGCTGGAAGCGGCCGCGCACCAGTTTCGCGATGATTGTCCGATCCTTGATCGATTGCTCGGTAATGGCAACTTGAAGCTTCGCTTCGGTCAATTCAAAATAACTTTGCGCGACTCGCGCTGCCAAAGACAGTCGCGCGCCGTAGAAATCGCTTTGACTTGCTTCCGCTTCCGTTAGCGACGCCTGATGCAGGTCACGGATTCGCCCCCAGACATCCACTTCCCAGCTGACGCCGAATATCGTCTCAAATGCACTGAATCGGGAGGAACCGAAACCGGCCTCGCGAACTTGCACTTGCTGATGATCCGCCGTAAAAAAGAATTGCGGCCAGCGTGGCGAGCCATCGATACGGGCCTGTGCGATAGCGGCGTCAACCCGTGCCGCAGCCGCTTTCAATTCATAATTGTTCGCTAAAGCTGTATCGACAAGCGCGACTAATTTGCTATCGTTAAATATCTCTGTCCATTTGGATGGAACCGGTCCGTCTTGCTGTCCGGTGCTGCGCCAATACATCGGAACCGCATCACCCGCATCACGGGTATCACGTTGAGGTAAAAGATTGCATCCCGTCAAAACGACGAATAACAAAATACTGCAATAAATTTGTAAATACGCAATATAGCGCCTGATTCTGATCGTCCAATACAACACTGTGAACCGTAATCCAATTGAATGTAAATAAAAAATCCTGGTGTCCGCGCGATATAAGAAAAACGATTTGCGTTGCCGCTGCGGTGTTAGAAACAGGCCCAGAATGCTCATTTACCCCGTGCAAACTCCGCTTTTTCGCAAATTTTTGCCTTATTCTCGTACCGCTCATGACACCGTGTAAAGGTCTCATCACATAATATAAACGCTGCTTTCTCGCTTGTTTTTGCTTTGCATCGACTGCCTCGAACACATTTTTCAATAGCCTGCTCGGGGACTTGCATATCTTGCGCACAAATGCTAATGTTAATAATAATACGAACTATTCTCATTTGTGTATAATGTTAACTATTATAACAATATCGGCATTAAAGATCAGATCATTGTTTGTGCATGTATCACATAATAGTTATTGACGTGAATTTACCCATCACGGAACTTCGGTATTTATATTTTTTGTTTTCTGACTGGCTCTAACAGGCTGATCAACTGAGTTGAATCTGGAATGAATACTAGAACACTTCAGCACAAAGTTTTTCTGATCACTAAAAAAAGTGTTCAGGTGGATTTTCTGATCAAATTCTTCAGTTCAAGAATGATCGTATGTGCGCAAACTGAAACTTTGGATATTGATGAATCCAGCCTTTATGCTTCGGTAATATTAATGATCGATTTTCAGGCCATCAATCCGGAATTGATCGATGAACATATGAACACGTTGAATAAGAATTTACCGTTTCCACCCATCTTCGGTCTATTTAATCTTGATCAAAAATACAGCGCTGAGAATTTGATCAGACTGACCAGCTGGAAAAATTTCAGATTTTGTTTTCTGAACAATATATCTGAAGAACAATTGTTAACGGGTATTTCGGCAGTTGCTCAAGGTGATTACTGGTTGCCGCGCGAATTACTGAATGCGGTCCTGAAAAAATCCCATCATTCAAATGATGCTGCGCCCAAGCTGCAGTCAACAAGTTTGACTAAAAAAGAAAAAGTGATTCTTAACTTAATTTCAGAAGGCTATTCCAATACGAGAATAGCGAATAGCCTGTTTGTGACGGTTCATACCGTAAAGCGGCATATATATAATATTTTCAAGAAAATCAATGTGAATAACCGGGTACAGGCTGTGCAGTGGTTAAATTCCATTGACTATAATCAACGGGAAAAGATTAATCAGGGTTTTCAGTAATTATTGAATCGTAATTGGTAGTCTTTTATGTAGAATATGCAACCGGAAATTCAAATAAAATTAATAAGGTGAGAAGTGACATCGCAGATTATGAGCGGATTGCCGGTTTTTTTCTAATATTTGCACTCTTTGTTTTTTTTATCAATGCCCCTGCATTTGCTTTAGATGACGGTGTCATAGAGAACAATATGCCGGATCAGCAAGATCAATTACTTCAGGACATCGACGGTGGCATTGTCGTCGACCACACCATTACAATGATCGCGCATGAGTTTTATCAGCACTTCATGAGATTCTGGCGCGATCAGCCGTCATCCGCAACACATAATTTAACGATTTATGAACGGCCGACAGCACGCTGGGGCAGTATTATATGGATTGAGCACGAGAATAAAGTGATTTTCCGGGCCAATCTGTTCAGCGCGCGATCTAAAACGGAATCTATCGCTGAAATGGCGGCAAATACGATCAATCAACAATTGGAACAAATCAGTTTACAGCATTTGCTGTTTGATGACCCCGATCTGACTAAAGAAGGTTATTAAGATGAAGGATAAGTATAAATGAGAAAAACACGTTTCCTGCTGTTGCTTTATATGATGAATTTTCCCTCGGCCTATGCGACCGAACTGGTGTATACCTTTGAGAATCCGTCATTTGGAGGCAATCCTTTATATGGCGCTCCACTATTGAATAATGCGCAGGCACAAAATGATAAAGAGGATTCACTGTCCAATCAGACGCCACTGGAAAAATTTAATGAAACTTTGCAAAGGTCAATTTTAAATCGATTAAGCTCAACAGTTGCCGGTCAGATCATCGGAAATCATGGAGAAATAATTCCAGGCACTATAGAAACAAATGATTTTATTATCGATATTGTCGATGTGGGTGGCGGCCTGTTAACGATCACAACCACGGATAAGGCTACAGGTAATAGTACATCCTTTTCAATTGACAATAGTTTTTAAAATGTTTCTCTCTTTTTCATTCAGGCTACTTCGTCCTTGCAGCCGCTGGGTGCTGATTATTTTAAGTGTGATATTGATCAACGGCTGCGCTACCAATATCGTGACTACACAGACGCCTGCGCGTCTGACGCCGGCATCCGCAACTTATAAAGATCTCGTCAACCTACCGGAATCAAGAGGAAAAATACGTATTTCCGTTTATGGATTCCGTGATCAAACCGGTCAATTCAAACCAACACCCGCAAGCGCTTTTTCGACATCGGTAACGCAAGGCGGCGCAAGCATGCTTGTCAAAGCACTACTGGATTCGCAATGGTTTGTGCCGGTCGAACGTGAAGGCTTACAAAATCTGCTGACAGAACGAAAAATCATTCGCGCCGTGGAACAACAACGGACAGACATTGACGCAGAATTGCCTACCTTGTTTCCATCCAATGTTATTTTGGAAGGCGGTATTGTCAGTTACGATACGAATGTAAGAACAGGCGGTTTAGGTGCACGCTATTTCGGAATAGGCGGCTCCGGTGAGTACCGGACGGACCAGGTTACGGTTGCCCTAAGGGCTGTAGATGTCAGAACGGGTAATATCTTCAGCAGTGTATCGACGACAAAAACCGTATTTTCTTATGCGCTTGAAGCCGGCGTATTTAAATTTCTGACGTTCAATCGCTTACTGGAAGCCGAAGGTGGATTTACCAGAAATGAGCCTGCGCAACTTTGCGTAAACGAGGCCATTGTAGCGGCGGTCATCCATTTGATCATTGACGGCATTGAAAATGGAAAGTGGTTTCTGAAAAATCCTGAAGACTATCAGTCTCCTATTATTCAGGCATATATCCAGGAGCGCAATGAACTCCTTTTATCAGAATCAATAAAACCCGATTCAGTATTGCGAGGCACATCCAGCAGCGCCTGGTAAATGATAGCCGTAAAGATAATCAAACAGACATCACTGGCAGTTATTGCACGCGCAAATCATTTCCCGGTTTGTCGCAGAACTGTCCGGTTTTGATATGAAATCCAAGGAAGGATCAAACAAAACGGACGGAACTTTCATGCCGTAAAAAGCCTGGCGGCAGGGATCACGTTTCTGCCGCGGCACACCCACTTACACTGCTCAAAATTTCCTATGCAGTACAGGATGTGCGTATCGCAGTGTCATTTCGACCGGAAACGGATGTCACTCTAGCTGGCTGTTGAAAAACGATCTGCGTTGCTGCAGCAGCGTTAGAAACAGGCTCTGTTCATTTATCGGGTATAAATTCCGCTGCTTTTTACTCGGCGCTCCAGCGCCTCGCCCTGCGGGCCAGCCTCATGGTTGTTCGCTGCGCTTTGCTTGCGTTGCCTGTTCTCGCCTTGCATCGGTTGCCTCGGACACATTTTTCAACAGTCTGCTAGGCACATTTCTGGTTGATTTGCTCTACCCGCGTCCGACTATACCCTCTAAGCAACAGCTGATTATCGCAGCAATATTCCTTGTATTCAGTTCAACTGATAAAGTCTAGAATACCAATTTTAATTCATATACTTATATCGTTCTTTCGCCTGATAAATTATTTCTCATACTTTAGTATGATTTTTTGAAGATCATCATTACAAATTTCATGCTTTCTGCGAATTTTCTTTGCGGTGATTACATGCAAACATGATGCTTTTCAAAATTGAATAATGAGCCAAGGAATCATGCTAAGCCTGACGAACCAGATAAACCGACTGCTCATACTATTGGTCGCCTTGCAGTTTACCTGTTCCGGGGTTCGTGCACAGACAAGTTATGATCTTGCCCCTTATTCGGATCTGGAAGCCAGGATAAGTCAGCATGGTGAATATAACTATGCAGTGTCCGTGCAGAATGGATTGGATCATACCGCAGAAATAACCCAAATTGGTCATCATAACAGCCTTCAGAGTCATCAATCGGGCCAAGCGCAACTGGTCATTACGCAACAGGAAGGCATGGACAACACGATTGATATCGTGCAATCAGGTTATGGTAATCAAGCCTATATCAATCAATGGGGCAATTCCAATCTTGTTGACATACACCAGTCGGGTGACTTCGGTATCGCCGAGATCACTCAGATAGGAACCGGGAATCAAGTGATGGTGGAGCAGCTTAATTCCGGTCAGTTCATATCCATTCACCAGATCGGCAGCCATATTTCTACCGAGATATGGCAATGACGGAAGTATCTTACTTTTTTGATGCGGTAATAACATTTTGATTTAACTATAACAGAAGGAAGCTTGACACGAATAAATAAAATTTCATCAAACCAATTAATACAGCATGTTACGGTTCAAGAAAGAGTAATAGGATGAGCCTGGTATACATGCATATATGTTTCAATGATTATCAAACACAACCCAAAGGAGTTTTAAAAAATGTACAACAAACGAACGAGCGCACTGTTAATCGCGACAATTTTCAGTATGAGCAGCGTTGCATTAGCTGCGAATAATGTCACCATCAATCAGGATGGCGACGATAATACCGCGGACGCCCAGCAATTCAGCACCATCGATTCCACAGTGCTTATCAATCAAACAGGCACTAATAACGAAGCCAATGCGACGCAAAGCAACGTTACCGATGCTTCAGCCAATATCACTCAAACAGGCGATGACAATATCTCAACGATCAATCAATCGAATAGTGTCACCGCAATGACTGCGACAATTAATACCACGGGTGATGACAACATCAACACCATTACGCAGGATGATTCATTTAATGCGGTAGCCACCATATGGCAGTCAAATGTTTTTAGCAGCGATGCTTCGATTACACAGGTGAACACATCCGACAATTCCACAGCAACTATATCGCAATCAAACACGACTGGTAATGTCGCCATTATCGAACAAGATGATGCCGATGATTCCACAGCCAGCATTGCACAGGATAACTCGTATGGTTCCGATGCTGAAATTCAGCAAATTTCGGTTGCGAGCGCTTCTGCCACAATCAGCCAAACCAATGGCAGTGATAACAGTACAGCATTTATTTTCCAAACCGGTGGTACTAATCTGGCCGCAGCGATATCTCAAGATAGAGCGGTTTCCAGCAATGCGGATATATACCAGGATGGTAATGATCTGACCGCGAATATTTATCAAACCAACGGCTACAACAATGCACTCATTGATCAATCGAATGAATTCAATGTTGCTACGATTAACCAATCCGGACTGGGTATCAGCGGAAATGCAAATGAAGCATTCATTACTCAACAAGGCGTGGGTGATATCGCTACCATTAATCAAACCGGTGGCGCTGGCAACTACGCAAGCATTTTCCAAGGACCTTAATGGATTTAGGAAGTTGATGCGCGGCGTGAACAGAATGGCAGCAGTTTCAATAACCATGAATATTGCGAGAATCTGCTGTTCGCATGCAGTGCAAAAGCTTGCTCACCCGGCTTGTTAGTCGGCACTCCCTTGTCACTCCACCACTATAATGACGTATTGAACGTATTAGAGTGGTGGAGTGTTGGTTTTAACAGGCTTGTTAAAGTTGAATAATATCCACGTGGCAATAATCTCCGCTTTTTCAAGCTTACTTATTTTTCTGAGTTGAATGATGAAAAATATCCTGACGCTATTGATGACGCCAATCATAGCTACCGTGATCACGCATGCTGAGTCAGCGGAAATTGAGCTATGGATTGAAAAAAATGCTGTAGCGGAAAATCAGGTTACTTTCATTCCGTATGTTAAAACGCTACATTTTTCCAATTTACGCTATCTGCTCGAAGTCGATAAACAGGGAGAATCCGGGCGCTCCAGAACCCGGCAAGGCGGCAAGTTATTTCTTCAATCCGATCAACCGAAGGCAATATCGACAGTATCTTTAAATTTAAAAGCGGAAGATCACTACCGAATCAATCTCAAACTTTATGATGAGCAGGACAAACTGGTCGCCGAGGTCGTGTCTGAAGCGCCTGATAATCTTCCCTAAGAACATCTTTTCAAATTCACCACTGGCGTCAGTTCAAGACGGCACAAAGATGTCACGTGTTACCTGCTATGACTCTCCAGTAATCGTTTTGCTAACACTTGAAGAAACAATGCTTCCGATTCCTGACGCAGAAAAAAATGCCCGCCGTCGAACCAATCGAGCGTAAACGTCCGGCTACTTTCCTGCCACCATATACTTAAGCTTTCCGCACTGATCGCATCCGCTTTTCCACCGAAACAATGAATGGGGATAGGCAGCGGTGTTTGTGGCGTATATTGAAAGCTCTCGCATACCTGGTAATCCACGCGCAATATATCCAGCGTCATCGCAAGCAGCTCCGGACTGTTGAATACTTCCTTGGGCGTGCCGCCTTGTTGATTCAAATCGTCGATCAGAGCAGCCTCAGTACGGATTTTGTGATAGTACTCACTATCCTGCCGCGCCGGCGCGGCACATCCGGAAACCAGCAATGCCGCTGGTGGCTCCTTGTGCAAGCGCTGTAACTTTTGTGTGACACCATATGCCAGCAAAGCACCCATGCTGTGTCCAAACAAGGCATACCTTTTGGGTGCCGCCAGTGCGATTTCGTCGCTCAACAATTCCGTCAACGCCAGATAATTATCCTTCGGATTTTCACTCAGACGCATACCGCGACCCGGCAATTCAACTGGAACGACTTCAACCCAGGAAGGCAGCAATTTTTTCCAGCGCAGGTACATTATCGCGCTGGCGCCTGCGCAAGGCAGACAGTAGAGTGTTAGCTGGACGGACATGTGAATCGATAGCGCCTTAAGAACAGTTATCCATGAAATACCGCAAGCTCATTGGTCGATGTCAATTACAAAAAAATGAGACTTTTATCAATGTGTATCATGCACAGATCTGTTCGACAAGCTCTTTCTGCACTGACGTATCGCTTCATGAATAAGAATATTAACCAGAGAAACCGAAATATTGAGTTCTTCGGCAATCATACGATGTGTGTAGCCATCGATTCGGTAGCGTTCAAATACTCTTTGTGTTCGTTCAGGCAGTTTGTTGAGCGCCGTGACAACAAGCTCCAGATGCTGAGCATACATCACACATGCTTCCGGCGTTCTAACTGTATCCGGCACCAGCAACCCTGCTTTGTCGCCTCCAAATAGTTCCATCTCAAGCGCAATGCGCCGGTATTGATCAATCGCCATATTCCTTACCATTTGAAATAAATAAGCTAATGGCTGTCTGATCTCCGATTTATTGCTGGAATAGTCTCGAATCTTAAGATACGCATCCTGAATCACATCGTCTGCACGATCCCAGTCGCTTAAAATTTTGTACGCTGCACGCCGTAATTGCGCACGATTCGCAATCAGCAAAGTATCCATTTGCAGCACCCAATTATCCACAGATTTCGTCATGATAAAGACGCGGGTTTTGCCGTTCGCTCATCAAAAACCGCCGGTATCCGGAAAGAGAGTAACTGAACGCCTTGTAATTGTATTAATTCATTTTTTTCAACCATGAAATGCTATCTCCTGTATTCAGTGATAGCTGGCTGGGAAGTATTTTATGCTTCGTTGGCTGGCTGGAAGTGATTGCGCAAAAATCTATACGCATTGCATTGATTACCATTTCCTTCACGGTACGGCGGTATTGTACGGACCGTTGCGTTTTGAATACGATAAAGACCCGCCCTCAACAAATCCAATCGGACGATGAAGACGGGTAAAATCGGATTGCAGCAAGAAATATTAACGATCGGGCAGCTTAACTGATCCATGATGATAGTTTTTCATCGTTTTTAAAAAGATCAGCAAACCTCCTTGAAGATGGTCATTTCCGGAAGAATCTATTTGATAATCTGACGCGCGATGTCGAGATAACGCAAACCCTCTTTCTGGGTGGCTGCCGTATCGCCTGATTCAGAGCCTACATGAACAGCCTCAAGCAGGACTGCCAGTTCGGTCATGGTCGCATTGATTTTTTCCAAGGCATTTTCAAGTGTGTAGGTCAGTTCGTGCACGTGTTGCATATCCACGGGACTCAGCGTTTTCTGGCTTATGATTTGTGAGAGTTTTTGATTGTATTCCGAGAAATTGCCCAATGCTTCTTCCAATGTTTCTGAAGGCTTACCTTTAAAATGACCCGATTTCTCTTCTGCTGCTGCAAAAACTGAATAGCCGAAAAGTATTACCATTACGAACAGTGTCAACGATTTTTTCATATTCATTCCTTTTGTAAATTAACAATCCAACTGAAATAATTCGATCTTCATTTGTAAACATAGGCGTTAAACGCTAATCAGCCGCATCTGTAGGCAAAACTGTATTACTCCATAGCCTGTTAACCAGCCTGACTGAGGGTAAATTCAACACATAGCATCGACCTTACCTGGAAATATCAGCAACTTGACTAAAACCTACTTTCTTGTCTGATCCAGCGAATATTTGCACTCTCAATTTTACCATTTGTAATGAGAATTGTTCTCATTTTTATCCGGCAATTGAGCGTATATTTGATAAGATCCATTCTTCTTTACAGGAGGATCCATTCCATTGACCTACGCGAGTTGCGGAAAGCCGCCAGGCACGTCGGATAGGCATTGTAGGGCGAGCCCCTGGCAGGCTTTCGATACCTTTTTACCCGACGCGTTACTGACCATTACCAAGCTTTAAATAGATCCGAATTTTATCGTAGGTGTCTTGCCGGTTAGGAATTGCTACGTGGCTTCCCCGGTTGAATAATATTTTGGCGCCAACGTTCGCGCTGCTGGTAGGCACCGTGCCGTCACCATCCTGACCCGAGTCTTCGGGATCACGGAAACCATTTGCACCTCTATAACTGAAAACGATGCTATCGTTTGTTTTCTCCGTATTCGAATAAATCGAGAGATGTTCACCCGGAGGAATACGTCCCAGCCAGGATTTGAAACGCATTGCATCCATTACTTTGCGGCGTATCCCGTCTTTCGCAGGAAAATTGATGTCCGCCGTATCGTAATATGTGGCATCAAGTCCAATGATGTGGGTCGCCGAAGTCCAATACCACAATGTGGCGAAATAGCTGTTGGTCTGAAAATAATATTCATCCGGAAGTAACTCAAAACGCACCCAGATCCCCTTCATGAGGCTGAACCTCGGCTGCATAGGCATTCGTTAATTAATAATTTTTCCCACCATATACTGGCCAGCGGTGAAGGTGCTTTGGGATGCAGCGCAAAGTAAGCTTTTGGAGCACCGTGATGCGGTGAAGCCAGGTAGACCGTGCGCCGAACCATGGCGCCGGATTTCCGCGGCAAGCCGCTCAGCATCCTGGATGATTTTACGACGCGAAACTTCTTTCTTGCTCATTGGCCACCTCCATATAGTCAGTCATTGAATCTTGAATGAACCCTCGATGAAGATTTGAATATCATTAGCAGTCGCAGGCAACGCAGATCAACAACTGCCTTGCTACTTTTTATCCATCATACGCCTTCCTCAGGACAATGCACCAGATCCGATCGTGCTTATACAAAGCTTAATTATTTTTTAAATTTTATCGGCGATCACCACTTTTTTTACCCTGCATCTGGATAGGTGGACACGGCACCGTGCCCCAGGAACAATAAACACAACAGTCACCCGACTTCGGCTTAAGCACAATGTGGCATCGCCCGCATTCGTAAAACCACTGGCAAGCGTCCGTGGGCATGGTTTCCGTCCTGACGTAGCCGCACACCGGACAAGTCAACGTGGATTCAAGAATGACAGCACTCATGAAGAATTCCTACCGATAACAACAGATGCTTCATTAAACAAACGATCCGGCAACCACCACAGATAGAACACCATGCCGAATAACTCAACCAGCGACTGGAACACAATAATCACCGCAGCCGCCTCCCAACCGGCTGGCAGCGCTAACGCGAACGGCAACACGACAAAAGAATTACGCGTGCCGAGGCTGAAAGCCAGCGTGCGTCCGGAATCCACCGGCAACCGCAGCACCCGAGTCAGCAAGCGCGCAATCAGCGCTGCTGCCAGCAGAAAACCTGTAAAAACCGGCAGCACCGTCAGCAACACCGGCCCGGCGTTACGTACCGCGCCAACCTGCGCACCGGCAATCAGAAACACCACCACCGCCAGCAAAGGCACGGGCCACCAGCCCAGGCGATCGCGCCAGACTGAACGCCCAGGTTTTGTTTCAATCCACTGTTCCGTGAATACCGCGGCCAGCAGCGGCAAACCGACCAGGGTGAGCGCTGCGGGCAGCATATCCTCCGCCTGCAGTGCAGCGCTGAAATCCGCTGCGGGCAGCATCAGCCACAGATAAACCGGCAGCAACAGCAACTGCGCCAACAGGTTCAGCGGCGTGACAGCAACCGCCTGAGCCGTGTTGCCGCGTCCGAGTTGCGCGAAAGTGATAAACCAGTCGGTACAAGGCACCAGCAACACCAGCAGCACGCCAAGATGCAGGACCGGGTCGTCGGGCAACCAGTGCAGCATCAACCAGACCGCCAATGGAATCAGCACGAAGTTGCCAATCATAATGGCAAGTACGAAGCGCCGGTCACGGAAGGCGTCGCGGACATGCAGCAGAGGTACCTGCACGAAAGTGGCGTAAAGCAGCACGGCCAGCACCGGCCACAGCAAAGTTTCCAGATGCGGCCCGATATCCGGCCAGGTACTGCCCAGCGTCAACCCGCCAACGATAGCGGCGAGATAGATCCAGACCTGGCGCCGTTCGAGAATCAGTCGATCCATCAGTCGCACACCCGCAGAATCGCGAGTGTACCGGCCAGCATGAACCCGGCGGCCAGAGTAAAAGCAACCTCCGGCGAAACAGCCGTCCAGACCACGCCGACAGTCGCGCTGGAAAGAAACTTGGCCACCCCGTTGACCGTGCCCAGCGCGCCAATACTCATCGTCATGGTTTCCACCTGCACCATGTCCGCGGTTACAGTGGATTCCAGCGCCTCCTGCACAGCAACATACAAACCGGCGATGAAGAAAATGCAGGCCAGCAATATGACATTGTCGACCGCGAACCAGAATGCCAATGCGGCCGACACCGCTGTGGCGGCCCCCAGGATATAGCCAGCCACGAGAACCGGCAAATGGCCGACACGATCGGCCAGCCATCCCATCGGCCAGGAAACAGCAACTTGCACGATGTTGCGCCATACATACAGCAATCCCGCCACCTGCGCCGCCTGCACGATCCCCATCGACGGAGTGAGCAACGTGGTGGCCGCCAGGATCAGCAACGCATGGGAAAAATCACCGATGCCAAAGAGACCCACCGCGCCCAGATACCGTTTGAAGCGCGCCGGCAATCCACGCAGCGTACCGAAAAACTTCAGCGCCGGATTCGGTGAATGCCGTGGATCCTTAACCAGCCACAGAAACGCCAGCACCGCCAGCACACCGGGAATGACCGACAGCCATAATACGAAACGGAACGGCCCGGCAGCATCTTCCCAGTGCCAGCCCTGCGCCATCCCCAGTAATGCTACCCCCAGCAAAGGGCCGAGCACCGCGCCCACCGTGTCCGCCGCGCGGTGAAAACCGAAAGCGCGTCCGCGCGTGGTCGGACTTACCGCCTGAATCACGATGGCGTCGCGCAAGGGACCGCGTAATCCCTTGCCGAACCAGGATACCACTCGCCCGAGCAGGATCAGCACCCAGCCTGCGGATAATGCAATCAATATCTGGCCAAGCGGCGTCAATCCGTAACCGATTAACACCAACAGCTTGCGGTGCCCGAGCTTGTCGGCAATATAACCCGAGATCATTTTGGTAAAACTCGCTACCGCATCGGCGATGCCTTCGATCAGGCCCAGCACTGCGGCCGGAATACCAAGCACCGCGAGAAAACCCGGCAAAATCACCGTAGTTGTCTCGTAGCAGAAATCGCCCAATGCACTGGTAATGCCCGCGCCTGCTACAGTACGATTAAACCAGCCCTTTGCATCAGGTGTTTGACGGTCAGGCGCGGACATCAGGATTCCCCAGTCATACCGAACTCGATTGGCGTTTTGACGTAAAACACCTTCACATTCTCTGCCTTCAGATATTCGAATATGCGTTTAGCCTGCTGTTCGTTAACAGCCATCGTCACTTCGACGGGTTGATCGGTCAAATCGAAGAAATGCGCGGAATGCAGCTTGCGATCACGCCCGAAACCCTCGACGGCGATAGTTAACGTTGCACCGCTGATACCCAGTTCTATAGCTGCCTGTACCAGCCATTCCCCGAGCGATATATGATGATGCCTGCGGTCTTGCTGCGTATAGAAAGTCAATTGAAAACCCTGCATGATTTCGTCCTGTATCAAACAGCCTTAAAAACAGAAACAATCGCCAGCGAACCCAGCACATGCGCGCCGATTGCGCTGGCAACCCAAATTTTTGATGCTGGCAAGAAGATCAATGGCCGTCAGCACCCTATTCTTGGATACACTGGAGTTACTGTCGACAGTTATCGTGACCGTTGCCAGTGTACAGGATCGTGACAACGCTCGTTTGCTAATATGAGATATGGTTATATTTGAGTATAAATAATTAACCGCATTATGTAAGTGATTAATAAATGAATATACCTTGTTGACAGTAACGTTTCTAAAATGCTATACGGAAAATGTATCATTTATGATGCGACCCAATCACAGCTATTTGAAGGTATGGTATGGAAAACGTGCCAAGTGAATCAGCAGCAACTGGCAGAGCTTGAATTTATAGAATCAATCAGAAGTCATGTAAAGCATTAAATTGCTGCAACCGGCTACAGGATAGTGGTTGCGGTTAGTTAGTTAACCGGATTGTGTGCTGAAAACATATAGCACACAGTTTGACATAACAAAGAGAGATAGTCATTTATGCTCAAATATATTAGAAAAATAGTATTTTTAGCCTTATTTATTTTACCGCTTGAAACACTTGCGCAAGAGAGCGGCGAATTGGGATTCATTAATGGTATTTGGCAAAGCTACGGTTCGCCTGAGCAGCCAGAGGCAAGGAACGAATATTACTCACTTCATTATGATGGTGAAACATTAATCCTGATTAGTCTGGCATTCTTGGAATATACACGTAACACTTTGATGTCCACATTCGCTGGGACAGGATTTACCAGAGATTTCTCACTTGAAGGGCTCGATTTTGACCCACTCATTCCACATACCGGGGGCAAGCACAATCTGAATGTGTCTTTCACTTCTGATACAGAAGCAAGTGTGACTGCTGTCTTCGATTCTCCAATAGTCGACGGTGCTCATTTTATAATCAGGAAAATATTTCAATAGGTTCTTTAAATGGACTAATAACTCACCTTGAGAAGCTGTTTGGAAACGCTGAAGCAAATCAAGTTTTCTTCGGCAAACCAGGTCAATCAGGATTTCCCCGTGGGATTTAAAATCAATGGCCGTAAGCACTCTATTCTGATGGGTACACGGGGGTTATTGTTGACGGTTATCTGACGTAGCGCGCTCCAAAGAAACCGGGAAATCTGCATTTTGACTCCCCCGTCGCGGGATAGCCGAACATACTTTGGGTCAGACGCCGTACGACGCATTGCGGAGCAATCGCCGCGCGATATACTTAAGATTACCGCGCACCAGCTATTCCCCGATCAGCCTGTAATGATGCCTGCGGTCTTGCTGCGTATAGAAAGTCAATTGAAAACCCTGCATGGTTTTATCCTGTATTAAACGGCCTTAAAAACAGAAACGGTCGCCAGCCCCAGCATCGTCATTGCCAGCGAACCCAGCACATGCGCACTGATTGCACCGACGGCCCAAAGCATCCTGCCTTCCTGGATCAGTACTGTGACCTCGGCAGAAAAAGTGGAAAATGTCGTCAACCCGCCGAGAAAGCCGGTCACTATAAACAGGCGCCACTCAGGCGAAAAACCGGGATGATGCGCAAACACGGCAAGCGCGATACCGATCAGATAGCCGCCAATGAGATTTGCCGCCAATGTGCCCAGTGGAATAGCCGGAAACAGCGCGTTAAGCGACACGCCCAGCAGCCATCTCAGCACTGCTCCCAGCGAAGCGCCTATACTGATGGCTAATAGGGCGTTGAACATAGGTTTTTGTAGTGAATCATCCGTCGATGTTGCATTTTAAATTTTATTGCCGGTAAAAAACAAAGTGTTTGTCATTTTTCGGGAATCTCGGGTTGAGATCGGCGTAACTACCGCTCCGGAAAAATATTAATGACACAGACTCGATTGCGCAATCATCATGAGACCTTTGCACGGCTACTACGCGGCACGATAATTGCGTTAAAATTTTGCGAAAAATGCTCATTTACCCTGTGTAAACTCCGCTTTTTCGCAAAATTTTGCCTTATTCTCGTACCGCTCATGACGCCGTGCAAAGGTCTCATCATGGCGGGAAGCGCTGAATCAGGGAAATCACCGAACGCAACATGCCGATCACCGTCAACAGCCAGACAAACAAGACAAACCATCCCCAATACGAGGCAATCTGCGCCAGAAACGCGTAGCCTGACGCGTTCGTCAGCGCCAACAGACCGGCGGTATACATGCCCATCGGAAAGACTCTGCTCCACGCCGCAGGATCATAGACATGATGTTCCTTGCCGAATCCCAGTCTCAGCCATGGACAGATTTTTATCCAAAGCGGTATTGGCGCTGAAATGCCTGTACGTGTAAATTTTCGTGTATCCATGAGCAACAGATAGGGAATCCACATTGTTCCTATCATCCATATCAACACAGTCATCCACAAAACAATCTCCCGCAAACCTGCCCACTCCGGCGGAAGATGCGTGCGCATGACAAACTCCGAACCCGCCAGAGTAAGAATGGCAGCTGTGCCCATGCTGATCCAGTAAGGCGCATCCCAGTCCATCCATTCAAATCGCCTGAAAAACAGACGGCAGATCAGCAAGGTTATGAGCAGTACATACACGACAAAACCCAGCAACCAGAATCCGCCGGCAATAAGATAAGCAAAACTGTCGGACAGATTCAGCGCACTCAGAAGGTTGATGCCTAGCAGCGAGATTGAAACAGCGCTGACCACGATCAACAGTGTCGGACCGTTGACTGTTTCAGGTAAAGACTTCTCCCGCATGGCGATAAAACTGGACAGGATGAAATAACCGCAGACAAACCAACCGGTCAGCGCGATAAACCACAGGCAGATTGCCAGTGATATGGCCTGATGGAAAAGGATAAACTGCATTCCGATCGTATTGGTGCCAACCACGAACGTCAGAAAAAGCAGCGTGCGCTTGAAAACCTTAAGATCCGCCATTAAATCTGGCAGAAAAAATAGGATGCGCGCAAGCAGAAACACGCACAGTACCGGATAAAAAACCAGATTCAGGGCAAAAAGCGCCCTGGCTATGACAGGGAAGTCCATCGCTTCAAATGCGATCGATACTATGCCGGTAGCCATCACCAAAGCAAAATAAACCGGATGAAAATTTTTTACGCCATTGCGTAATACACTGCGCCACATCATGATGGTACCGGCATGATTATTGTTTGAGTCTGTTATTGCAAGCATTTACACAGATGAAAATGTATCACTACAATGCTCAAAAAAATGTGATGACTGCGCGGGATCAACCGTTCCACTTTGATGGCCTGAATGCAACGGTAAATCAGACTGCTCTGCCTTTGCCATGAACAAGCTGTTGAGCAACACAACGACAAGATTTTCTATTAACAGGGCGTTTTCCCGATTAATCCGGCGATGAAACGCCCGTCTTTGCGATTATGCTTGCCAGTATTCCTCTGGTAAGTACAATCAGCCCATGAAGCAATACAAATCTACAGCCGCCGAAAGCCGGTTTTGTTTTTATCGCTATCGCGATTGTCTTAAAGGAGAAGCATCATGCTTGGCAAATTAGTTTTTTTTCTGATCATTGCTGCACTGGTTTATTGGCTGATTAAAGCCCGTGCGCTGGAAGAAACCGAAAACACCGATGAAGAAACTGGAGAGAACACGGAAAATAACGTTTCACCCAAAGCGCTTGAGGAAATGGTGCGCTGCGTGCATTGCGGCGTTCATCTGCCCAGAGGCGAAAGTGTCACCAGCCAGGGCGAATTTTTCTGCTGCAACGAGCATCGCCTAGAACATAAAGATTCGGATACATCATCATAAGCGCATTGTGAGCACAGATACCGCGGAAACATTCAGACCCCATCCAGCAGAACAATTTATCGGGCTCAATAGTACGGTATACACCGATACCGGACACTCCGGTTTTCCGGAATCGTTCTGGCATTCATTGTCACTATTCAACATCACCCGTATCACCATTACCGGCGGACTCATCATTTTGGCATGGTCACTGTCATTCACGAGTCTGGGTTCGTATGATGAAGATTTATTTTTCTATGCCGCCGGGTTACATTTGACCGTCAGCGTCTTGTCCCTGGTGCTGATTTACCGGCGCAAGCCCGGCTTTAACTGGCAACTGACGCAACAGGTCTGCGTCGACGTCATCCTGATTTGCGTTATGATCCACGCCAGCGGTGGACTGACAAACGGACTCGGGATACTGCTCATGATATCGCTGGCCGGTGCGGGACTCATCAGCCAGGGACGGTTAACGTTATTTTATGCGGCCATTGCATCCATCGGCATTCTGTTGCAGGAGGTCTATACGCTGTTTTCTTCCGGATCGACCCATGCCCAGTTCACACATGCCGCGTTCATGAGCCTGGGCTATTTCGCGGTCGCCTGGTTGGCACAGCGGCTCGCGACCCGCGCAGTCGCCAGTGAAAAACTAGCCCGTGAACGCAGTATCGATCTGGCCAACATGGCACAGGTCAACCAGCTGATTATCAAGGATATCAAACAAGGTATTCTGGTTGTCGATAGAGATGGCAATATTCGCCAATGCAATGCCCATGCCGGCAGATTAATCAATCTTGAATCGCAACCCGATTATCTTCACCCCGCGAAGCTTTCCGATTATGCACCGGATCTTGCGGTGCTTCTGTCGAAGCACCGCATTGACTTCAATACTGACGCCGAACCACAATATTTATGCATCCGCAGTCATCCGGTCCGTGTCCGCCTGGTGCCGATTCCCGATGGCCGCAATGCCGATGCCATCATTTATCTGGAAGACCTCAGCCATGTGCAGGCTCAGGTGCAACAACTGAAACTCGCCGCGCTTGGGCGGCTGACCGCCAATATTGCCCATGAAATCCGCAATCCATTATCGTCCATTAGCCATGCTGCCGAACTGCTTCATGAAGAACGATTCAGTGACAGCACCAGCAACCGTCTGGTACGCATCATCACTGACAATACCCAACGGCTTAATAAAATCGTACAAGATGTCTTGCAACTGAACCGGCGCGATACCACCAGAACCGAATACCTTGATCTGCCTGCCTTCCTTCGGACATTTATCGACGATTTTTGTTTGATTGAAAAAATTGACACGGCTGTATTTACATTGTGTTTTACCGCCGGCGATTTCATCTATTTCGACCGGAATCATTTTCATCGGATATTGTGGAATTTATGTTGTAACGCTTGGCGGCATTGCCTCCAACAGAAAGGCAGCATTACCATCAGAATCATCCGGGCGCACGACGAGAATAGCTTATATCTGGACATCTGCGATGACGGTGCAGGTATAGCGGCGCAACAGCAAAAACAACTTTTCGAGCCCTTTTTTACAACAGCACAGAACGGCACCGGATTGGGGCTCTACATTGCGCGTGAACTTTGCGAAGCGAACAATGCGTCGCTTGAATATATGAATCCCGCCGATGGCGCCCAATTCAGAGTGCGTTTCAGAAATAACAATTGCAAACCCCAAGAAATACACATCAGTCAATCAAACAATGGTTAACCCAGATTCAACACCCCATGTGCTTATCGTGGATGATGAGCCGGATATCATAGAGCTGCTTGAACTGACGCTGGCGCGCATGGGCATGCATGTCACCAGCGCGTTAAATATATCAGGCGCCAAAGCGATGCTTCAGTCGCAATCCTATCAGCTATGCCTTACCGACATGCGGTTACAGGATGGCAGTGGACTGGATCTGCTGCAATACATTACGCAGCATTGCGCCGCGCTGCCCGTAGCTGTCATTACCGCTTTTGGCACGACTGAAAATGCGGTAGCAGCACTCAAAGCAGGTGCTTTCGATTACCTGGCCAAGCCCGTATCGCTCAAACAATTACGGGCGCTGGTCAAATCCGCGTTAAACCTGCCGCCCATACGGAGCGAAGAAATTGCTGCAAAAAAAACGGTCAATCAGCGCGCTTTATTAGGTGAATCACAACCTATGTGTCAACTGCGCACCACAATCGAAAAACTGTCTCGCAGTCAGGCCGCTGTTTACATCAGCGGTGAATCCGGCAGTGGCAAGGAACTCGCCGCCCGCATGATTCATGAGCGCAGCGCGCGTCGTGATCAACCGTTTATACCCGTCAACTGCGGCGCAATTCCGGAAAATCTCATGGAAAGCGAGTTTTTCGGCTACAAAAAAGGCGCATTTACTGGCGCGGACAAAGATCACGATGGTTTTTTTCTGGCTGCCGATGGCGGCACATTATTTCTCGACGAAGTTGCCGATCTGCCGCTTGCGATGCAGGTCAAACTGCTCCGGGTCATCCAGGAAAAACAAGTCCGCAAACTGGGTGAAACGCAGGAAAAAAATATTGATGTACGCATCATCAGCGCAACGCACAAGAAGCTCAACGAATGCATTGAAAACGGTCTGTTTCGGCAGGATCTCTATTACCGGCTCAACGTCATAGAACTGGATATGCCGCCCTTGCGCAACATGCGTGACGACATACCGTTGATTGCTGACAATGTTCTGGAAAGAATCTGCCGCGACACGGCGAGACCGGCCTGTCGTTTGAACAAAGAAGCGCTTTCAGTACTTACAAGCTATGATTTCCCCGGTAACGTGCGCGAACTGGAGAACATTCTGGAACGCACATTGGCGTTGTGCAGCGAAAACATGATCGGCAAAAACGAATTACAGCTTAAATCCAAGGGTAATCCAAAAAACACTGCGGTTGGCGTAACCAATGCAAACCGGAATCTGCCATTGCAGGATTATCTGGACCGGTTGGAAAGAGACTCCATCATTCATGCGCTGGAGCAAACCCGCTATAACAGAACAGCAGCCGCAAAAATTTTAGGCATTACAGTGCGCTCGATGCGCTACCGCATGGAACGGTTGGGATTGCATCTTAAACAAACACAGTAACTGAACCATCTGACAAAGCTAATGGTGTTGAGAATTGCAAACCAAAGTAAAAGCAAGGGATAAGATACGAGGCTCCAAAGTAAAAACAACAACGCAAGTAAACGTGAACCCGGCAAGAAAAAGCCCCTGTTCCATAATTGTTCGAATTATGGACTAAAATCAATTTAGTTGAGCTCTGTTATAGAGTTAAACCATCCATTCCCGGTAATGTAATGATTCAAAGTATTATCCCGGAACAAAACGGAAAACATGGGTTTGACCGGTATTTCTCCTTATAATAGGCCATCATTTTGAAGCGGATTGCGGGGATGTTGACTATGAAATCGAAAACAAGGTGGATCGTGTTGCTGTTGTTGCTTCTATTGTCGTTCCAGGCCCGGACGGATGAAGGGACGACAGCGGGCGTTTATTTTGAACGCGCAGGTTTGAAGCTGATCAGTGGTGTTGCTAATGTGGCTACCGGCTGGATGGAATTGCCTAAAAATATCAGTTTGTGGCAGCGTAGGACTGATAATGAGCCGGTGGGCGTGACGGAAGGTGTTTTACGGGGATTCGTGCATACAGCGAGCCGTATGGCGAGCGGTGCGTTGGATTTGGCTACTTTCTGGTTGCCGACTTTTCCGACGCCGAATCCGCCGTTTATCTGGGAGGATTTCTCGCGTGAGTCGGAATATTATGCATTCAGGACGGATTAATCAGCATTCATGCATGGCCGGTGGAATGTTACAGCTGGTGCAATGGATGGGTTATTCGCATTCGACGATCCAGATGTCTTCGTAATTCCAGTCGCTGCAGGGATCGCCGGAAAAATTCAGAAACATCAGGAAGAAGATGAGTAAGAAAAGCAGTGCGTTTTTTTGATCAGCGGACATGTTAGCCAGTCGAATTGAACAGATATTGTCAATGTTATTCACCGGGTCAGGGTTAAAAAACATGCGTGTTTTTTGCACGCGATGAAGTGAGCATGATGACCACGGGTGCGTCTTCGACCCTGAAAAGATACCGGCAGATATGCGAGGATATCATTGCTATCGCGCGGCGTCTGCATCAAAAAAACATGCTGGCGGCGGCCGATGGCAACATTTCCTGGCGCGTGAATGACAATGCAGTGCTGATCACCCCTGCTGGCGTTTCAAAAGCCTTTATGCAGCCGGAAGACATGGCGCTAGTGAGTCTGGATAATCATATCCTGTTGGGCAAGCCTTCTTCGGAACGGTTGATGCATCTGGCAGTTTACCGGCAATGTCCCCAGGCGAAAGCGGTGGTTCACGCGCACCCGCCGACAGCCATCGCCTGGTCTGTTGCACGGCCTGATCTGCCGTGTCTGCCTTCGCATGCGTTGAGTGAAGTCATTCTGAGTTGCGGTGACATTCCTTTTGTGCCTTATGCGCGCCCGGGGACGCAAGCCATGGGTGAAAATTTACTCAACTTTCTGCCGCGCTATCGAGCGCTGATTCTATCACGGCATGGTGCGCTGGCCTGGGGGGAGAATCTGGAAGAAGCCTGGAAAGGGGTGGAGCGTATTGAACATTCCGCGGAAATTCTCTGGAAAGCCGTTACCCTGGGCGGGTTGACATTGCTTCCGGATGAAGAAGTTACGGCGCTCAGAGCAATGCGGCAGCGTATTGGCGATCAGTTGTTGTGAACTTTATTATGCTGAAAAAGGACGGTTGCGGTTATGGCGCATGATTTCACCCGGTGTTTTTCAGTGCTTCCATATATAAAGCGGGAGTAGGGATGTCATGATTCATCTGGATGCACTGGCGCTTCGTTTCACATCTACGCCGGGAAACACCGCGCTATGGATTATCGATCAGACCTTGCTGCCATTGAAGGAAGAGTGGGTACTTTTGCGGACGGTAGCCGAAACGGTTAACGCTATTAAAACCCTTAAGGTCCGCGGCGCACCTTTGATCGGCGTGACAGCGGCGTTAAGTCTGGCACAGTCCGCGATGAAAGGCGCAAGCTATCAGCAATTGACCGATGAAGCGCAGGCATTATATGCGGCGCGCCCGACAGCGGTAAACCTGATGTTATGCATGGATCGGATGACGGTTGGAATTGCGTCAAAGAAAACACCGGAAGAACTGCTCGATATTGCGATCCGTTTATTCAACGAGGATGTTTCGCTCTGCGAAAATATAGCCGGTAATGGCGCGAAATTGATCCGCAATGGGGATCATATTCTCACGCATTGCAATACCGGCGGGCTGGCGACGGCGGGTGTCGGCACTGCGCTTGGCGTGATCAGAAAGGCCTGTCAGCAGGATAAAGCGATTCATGTGTATGTCGATGAAACGCGCCCGCTGCTCCAGGGTGCCCGGCTGACCGCATGGGAACTGAAGAAGCTGGATATTCCCTATACGCTGATTACTGACAATATGGCCGGACACTTAATGCAGTTGAAAAAAGTGCAGAAAATTATTGTCGGTTGCGACCGGATAGCCGCCAACGGCGATTTCGCCAATAAAATCGGCACCTACGGATTGGCCGTGCTGGCACGCTATCACGGGATACCGTTTTATGTGGCGGGTCCCTACACAACGATGGACTGGGCATGTGCCGATGGTGACCGGATACCCATCGAACAGCGCAGCGCCAGCGAAGTCTCCGGTGTGGAAGGTGTCTTTGGTCGGGTAGAATGGGCTGCGCCGCAATCTCCGGCCTATAACCCGGCCTTTGATGTCACACCTGCGAAATTGGTGTCGCGCTGGATACTGGATTGTGGTGTTTTTACCGGCAAGGATTTTCAACACGGCCGAGTAAGGCAATGGGTGTCGCAGGGCGCACTAACGATTTGAAAATGAGGACAGCGGTTGTGCCGGACTGGTGAAGGGTGTGTTGTTCATTGCGCTGTAGGCGTTTTTATAGACTTTTGCGGTTTTTTTGTCTCTTCCTAGGGTCACCCGAAGTTTTGTCTTTCGATATCCGTCGCCTGTCTTTTTTGCGCATTCCGGTGTATTTCTCAATACCTAGCCTCTCTATGAATTTCATTTTATCCGCAGGTGAGACGAGAATGATTTTGTCTTCATTGTAGATGATTTCCAGCCGGTCCAGTGACAGGGCGGGGCTTGCTGATGCGCTTTGGCTGTCTCGCAGCGCGGTAATCGATTCGAGCGGGATATTCCAGGTAAATGGACCGCTCATTATTTCAAGATTTTCACCATTCACAATGTATCGGGTGGAAACCATAATCCATAGCGGAAATCCCGCACCCGCCACCAGGATGAAAACAGCAAAAACATAATTGGTGCTTCCGCCGATTCTCAGCGCAACGGAAGCGCCCAGCAGGCATGCGATGATGGAAAGAATCAGGCAGAATAACAGCCACTTGTCGATTTTAGATTTGAATACGTCCATAAATATAGTCGTTGTTGCAAGGTCATGCCGACCCGATAAGCCGGATAAAATGGGTATTTTTATTATGTCACACTTGAAACCGTGATTTGCAGACTGAATGAGAAAAAGCAACCGGGACATGTGTGTTGCTTTATGGGTATGAGAAAGATTATGACGGTGCTGTTTTTTTAGCTTCCCCGATTTCCGGCCTTATTGATTGCTGCCCGAAACATGCTCTGCTTTCCCGTGTTCATGTTTTTGATGAAAAAAGCATTTGCTTCTACTGTACAATCGCTTTGTGCAAGATATTTAACAATGTCTTCACGTAAGAATAGTTGCGGGGCGGAGGATTTTGAGCAGATGAATGATCTTTGTACGGTGGACGACTATGATTATGAAAGATCGTGAAGAACGCTGTCTCATGGCGGCTCTGCCTGACAATTTCTGGCTGCGCGTGTGCTGATAATTTGTTTGTATCGTAATCGATATTTATAGGAGAGCCACAATCATGAAAAAGTTTGTTGTTGAATTTATTGGCACTTTCTTTCTGGTGCTGACCATAGGATTGACAGTCATTCCCGGGAGCGCCGGAGTCATTGCGCCGCTGGCAATAGGTTCTGTATTGATGGTGATGGTTTACGCGGGTGGCCATATTTCCGGCGCGCATTACAATCCTGCGGTAACCCTGGGCGTTTTGATACGCGGCAGATGCTCCATTGCCGAGGTCCCGCTCTACATGACCGCCCAGATTCTGGGTGCTATCGCTGCGGCCTTTGCAGCAAAATTTTTGGTAGGTTCGGGAGTTGCGGCAGGTCCGCTGGATGTCACGAAATCATTGATTGCTGAATTCCTGTTCACCTTTGCATTGGTTTATGTGGTCTTGAATGTTGCCACAGCTAAGGGAACTACTGGCAATTCACATTACGGCCTGGCGATTGGTTTTATCGTGATGGTGGGCGCATTTTCCGTAGGCGGTATTTCCGGTGGCGCATTTAATCCCGCTGTCGCGCTGAGTGTTCCTTTTATGGGACTGCTGAACTGGAGCGATATCTGGATTCATTTGGCGGCTGACTTTGCGGGGGGGGTCATGGCGGCATTGATGTTCAATGTACTCAATCCGGACGATAAGTAGATCGGGATTGTTAAGTGAATTGAAGCGAGTTTCAAGCGGATTAAGAAGGGTGCCGGAAGCGGTATGCCGGCACCCTTAATTTCATTGTGTGACAGTGCATGTTGATTGCTGAACCTATTCCCGTGGCGTATGCGGGGGATTGCCACGCATCTTTCATGCGATGAAGCGGGTTGATTTCCCAGTCCAATGCCATGGTTACAAACTGCGACCATCGGGTAGTCGTGCGAAAAACCCACCCTGCATGATGATGGTTTGCCAGAGATTCAAATTCATGCCTTGAAACAAATTTTAGAATCTGAGAAAGGATTGTATTTTAATATGCCATGACCTGATTCTCCAATCTTATCAGCAAGATACATTTGATCATGGATGCTCATGGTATGCTGCCCAGAATTATTATTACAGAGGGTACCACAGCGGATTGTGCGCCGGCTGGCCGCTTGATTGAAGGGCTTCCTGCTGATCAACTGATTGCAGACAAAGGTTATGACAGCGATGCTATTGTTGATCAAGCAAAAATCCAGGGTATGGATGCCGTAATTCCTCCAAAGAAAAACCGTAAGGTTCAAAGGTCGTATGATAAAGAGCTGTATAAGGCGCGACACCTGGTCGAAAATGCCTTCCTCCACCTGAAAAGATGGCGTGGCATTGCCACAAGGTATGCTAAAAATACTGCTTCCTTCCTCGCTGCTGTTCAAATCCGATGTATCGCTCTTTGGGTAAATATCTCGTGACCACACCTATATGGCTCAGAATCACGCATAAAGACTTGACCTGTTTCTGGTGTAGATAGCCTGTCTACATAAGACTTGGCAATCTCATGTGGTAGCGGCTGCGCAAGGTATGGTCATCGTTTCAGCCTTCTCCCTATCTATTTATGCTCATCGCGTTAAATTCCTCAATTTATGGCTTGAGCGGATTTTCGATAGAGTCATTTCCCGGATATTTTTTCAATTTGGGAAATAATGATATTTTTTCCTATTTATTTTTCAATCTGTAACTGATCTGTAATGTCCCATTTCGTACAATTGCTTTATTACCATTCAGTGACAGTGCTGAAGTCCAGGCTGGATATAGAAAACAGGAATGTAATCAATTCAATAGGGTTTGTTCTGCACCGAACGGCGCCTATGTGGAATTGACTATAGATTCATTTTTGTGTGTGTGCGATCTTATTGCAGACTAAAAAATGAAATTTAATTCATGCACAGTGGAAACGAGAAAGAATAATGGAAACAAGGCTCAAGCACAGTGATGAGTTTCTCGCAATCAGTGTCAATTCATCCTGCTGTCAGAAAGTATGCGAAGCAATGCTTGCCAGCGGTAATTGGGCTAGGATGCTGTCTGCACCGGTACTGTTTTTTCTCCATCACAGGCAGTACGTATCGTGATCATTGGAGCGTGCAATGGCTAATTTCAATGCAATAGGAGCAATCAGCGCCGCGCTTGCCGGCCTCATTAAAGATAACTATCCGCGTGATGACTTTGGTACAGCGCTTCACGTTCAACTCTATCAGACACGTAATTTTGAAAGCCCGATGGAAGAGGGCTTCTCAATCTACCTGTATCGCGTAGCTATCAATGGCAGCGTACGCAACACTAACTATCGGCGTATGCCTGATGGCCGACGTTTCAAACCTTCTCTGCCGCTCGATCTGCACTACATGATCACGCCATGGGCGGAAGACACCGAACGTCAGCACCGCATGCTTGGCTGGGTGATGCGGATGTTCGAAGATATCGGCACCTTGAACTCGGTTTATTTGAATGACTATGCCGCCGCAACCGGCAACGTCTTTATGGATACCGAGAGTGTCGACGTTATCTGCGATCCGCTGGCACTGAATGATTATTTGACCATCTGGGACCGGCTTCGGACTTTACCGCTGTCAATAACCTATGTACTGCGCATGGTAATGATAGATTCCGAGGTGAATATCACGGATGGCCCATTGGTTCAGACGCGCAGTTTCGATATCGGTGAGGTCATTTCATGATGCCGGAGGTACAGGTTTTGGAAAGGACGGTACGCCGTGCTCCATTGGGTTTGTGCGTATGGGATATCGCGACCGCGACTCATTCGATCGCTGGATTGGAAATTGACGTAGTGATGCAAAAACATCCGCAATCACGTGTACGTGCTTTTGTAAATCGCAGTGGTATCTATTGTGCTGCTAATCTACCGGGGTTACATGAATTTGAGCTGGGTGATACGGATAATGCGGATACCTGGAAGGCATTACATCGCTATCGGGTTGAAGTGCGCGACCCTGCTGATCGTTTCCTGCCATTCTCGTTTGATATCGATCTGCCGGTTCGCGGTCTGATCAATTGGCCAACATCATGGGCATCGCTGCTGCAGTCATTCGTGCCACTGACTGAGGGCAATGCACCACCCGCTCGGGCGATTGAATATATGCCATTGTTTTCGTCCCCGGGCCGGCAGGTAGCCGGGCCATTGGCCGTGATACGGGCGCAGCTACGGGAAGATGGCACAGATCGGCCAGCAGCATGGTGCCTGCTCACGGTAAGCATCGATGCAACCGTGCATGGTATCGGCCTAGCCGACAGGGAAGGTCGCGTAGCGATCCTGTTCCCCTATCCAAAACGGCCGCGGCCTGAATTGACTTCACCGCCATCGGTTACCAACAGTATCCGATGGGATCTGGTTCTGACCGCATATTATGTGCCTTATGTATCCGACTCGGTTGATACACCCGCACCGGATATTCCGGATCTGTCGACGGTATTCGAACAATTGAATGCACCGCGCACCCTGTTTCCCGAGGTGTCATTGCTGCAGCTTGAATACGGGAAGCCATTGACAGTCCGCAGCGCGGATTCATCTTTTTTATTTGTCAGTACAACTTGATATGCATTGAAATGAAACGAGGAGAACCACTATGCCCGAATACCTAGCGCCTGGCGTTTATGTCGAAGAAACATCGTTTCGCGCCAAATCCATCGAAGGTGTCAGTACCACAACAGCCGGTTTCATCGGCCCGACCTGTTTCGGGCCGATCGACATCGAGCCCGAAATCATAACGAGCCTCGTCGAATACGAACGCATTTACGGTGGTAAGTCCAAGCTGGAATTTTCAGATACTGGAGAGATTGATAATTACATGTGGCATGCCGTGCGAGCGTTCTTCGAGGAGGGTGGCAAACGGCTTTATATCAGCCGCGTTTTCGAATCCCAAAATAGTTCCGGCTATGCCGATGATGGGGTGCTGAACGCAGAGCCATCCTTTCTCATTCGTGCGCGGTTTCCAGGAAAATCAGGCAATGCCCGGGTTGTTTTTACATTCAAGGTCGGGCAAAACGTTCTGGTTAACGATGGCATCCTGAACAGGCTCAACGCCGTGTCAAATCGGGATGTTGTATGGATCCGTGATAATAATGCTGGCAAATACTATCTTGCACTGTGGGATATTGATCAACGTACCTGGATGTTCGAAGGTCTTAAGGATGGTTCCGAAGATGTTGTTTCTCTCGAGTTGCAGAAGGATCTTGATCCCACATCTGGACACGAAGTTCGCATCGTTACGGTCACGGTTACCATTGAGCCCTTTGCAGCGGGTGCCGAGCCGTTTGTGGTGGCCGATTTACCGCTCGATCCGAAGCATCAGCGAGCGGGCTCACCCGATTCATTGTTCGCTTATTTCGCGGAACGGTCGGCAAGCCTTGCCCAGGCACGGACTATTCCTATAGTGATTCATGGTGACGTGACAGAGGCTAATGGCGTTACCGTATTACAGAGTTTCTTTGATGCTTATCCTGATTTACGGGTAGATATTGAGAATCCGGTAAGCAGCGCCGAGAAACGCAGCGTACTCGTATCGTTGACAAATGGAAATGACGGGATACAGCCAACCTCGGCAAAATACGAGGGCCAGGGTGGCGGTGAGAGTGACGGCTCCAAGACCGGTCTCAAGCAATTCGAGGACCTGGAAGATATTTCCATCGTAGCCGCTCCGGGATCAACCTTCGGCTATAAGGATAATCCGGGTGAAGTGCAGGCGATCATCGGGTCGCTCATCAGCCATGCCCGGCGGATGCGTTACCGTATCGCGGTCATCGACAGTGGAGACGGACAAACGATTTCTGAGGTGCGCGCAATGCGGGCTCGTTTTGATTCATCGCATGCCGCGCTGTATTACCCCTGGATAAAAATTGTCGATCCCCTGACACAACGGGAAATCCATGTGCCTCCGTCCGGTTTCGTGGCCGGGATCTATGCCCGCAACGACGTTAATCGCGCGGTTTACAAAGCACCCGCCAACGAAGTCGTCAATTTGGCCATTGGTTTCGAAAAATTTCTGAATAAATCCCAGCAGGAGGTACTCAATCCCGAAGGCGTCAACTGCTTCCGTTTCTTCGAAGGACGCGGGATGCGCCTGTGGGGCGCACGTACCATCAGTTCTGATCCGGAATGGAGATACGTCAACCTCCGGCGTTATTTCGCGTATCTGGAACGCTCCATCGATAAAGGTACCCAATGGGCCGTGTTCGAACCTAATGGCGAGGCTTTGTGGGCCAATATCCGCAGTACGATCGGGGATTTTCTGTTGAATGAATGGCAAAGCGGGGCACTGCTCGGTGACAAGCCTGAAAGGGCATATTTTGTCAAATGTGATCGTTCCACCATGTCGCAGAATGATATCGATAATGGCCGCCTGGTTTGCCTTATCGGCGTAGTGCCGTTACGTCCCGCTGAATTTGTTATTTTTCGTATCGGTCAGTGGACTGCTGATCGCAAAGTTTGAGGAAATTTATCATGGCAATACTCAGAGATCGTCCCTATGTGCAATTTAATTTTCTCGTCGATTTGAACGAGGGTAATGCGGATAAACCGGAAGGGGGATTCCAGGAATTAAGTGGTATCGGCATGGAGGTTACCGTGTCCGAGTACCGGAATGGTAATTCCAAGGAAAACAGCGTAATGAAAATTACGGGTATGAATAAATCTACCGACGTCACCTTAAAAAGGGGAGTTATAGGTTCCCTCAACCTCTATAAATGGTTGGATCAGATTCGAAATGGAGACCAGAATGCATTTCGGACAGTAACGATTAAACTTCAAAGTGAGGATCATTCCAGTGAAGTACAAACTTGGAAGCTCTTGCGTGCGCGTATTATCAAGTACACGGGCGGGCCATTCAATGCCAAAGGTACTGACGTAGCTATAGAAGAACTGGTGCTGGCCTACGAACGGCTGGAGATGGAATAAAGTTCATGTTGACATCACGTTCGCTTCCCGGCATCCGTTTCGACACGGTGCCGCTTTCTCCGGTGGAGATCCTGCCGCGCATGGATGTGGCCGTGTTCGCCGGTTTTGCGGCGATGGGACCGGTACATATTCCGGTGGCGATTGAAAGCGTGGCACAGTATGCCGAAGTCTTCGGTCCGGATGCGCCGCTGGCGTGGGATGTCGAACGGGGTGAACGGGTTTTCGCCTACCTGGGGGCGGCGGTACGCGGATTCTTCTCCAACGGCGGGCAGCGCTGCTGGGTGATCCGGGTGGCGCGGACGCGGGAACTCGAAACCCGTTGGTGTCAGACGACGGGCGGAACCATTCGGCCGCATGAACTTGCTGTGGTGAACCGCTATGCCGTTCCCGGTGTCCTGGCATTCCCGGCGGATGGGTCGAGGCTTGCATCGGCGGAAGTTCAGGCCCGCAGCGTAGGTTCCTGGTCGGATGGTTTGCGGCTGCAAACGGCGCTGATCGTGACAGGCTTTGAATTACGGGATTGCCGGTTGATGGTTTCCCAACCGGACACACGCATCAGCTTTCACACTGCTGCCAGCCTGCAAGCTGGAGATCTGATCGAACTGCACGATCCCGCAGCATCTGGGATGGGTGGAATCAAATATTACGCTACCGTGGATTCCATAATTGGGATTTTTCCCAGACGTGTTGAAGCCACGCTTCGTGCAGTGTTCGAACCGGTATCCAAAAGCCTGGAATCCCTGCCTTTACCGGTAATCGGTGAAATCGATATCTCCGGTATTGCCGAAGCGCGGATACACGCGATTCTTCAGGTGGTAGAAAGTGATTCCGCAGCGGTGCCGCAGGCAAAGATCGAATTCACCATAACTGGCTCGGCTGGCCTGATGGCCGGTCAATGGATCCGCTGGGCGGGCCATATGCAGACAGTCGTATGGCTCAGGATCGACCGGCTAGCTTTTACGCCTGATAAGATCACCCCGAATCGGGTGAATGTTGAAGCGATAGGGACGGCATGGCGGGAGATACCGGGAGACGCATTTGGCAAATGGGTGTCTCCTGTTCCGGCATGGACACGCGCTCAGTCGCTGACCATGGATATGCAGGTATTGTCCGAACAGACGCATATCGCGCGTCTGGCCGGTGTGGGGTTGACTGCTTCGCACCGCAATGCCTGGTGGCGGCAGGTCAGCGATACGGTTTACTACAAGCATTCCGATGATCGGTCTGTATCGGTAGCCACACCCGGGTTCACTGAAACGTCTCCCCGTTTTCCGTTGGCCGCTAGAGATGAGGAATTGGGCGGCGGCATACCATTGGCCTGGATTCCCCTCGGGGTTACAACTTTATATGGAGAAGCGCTTGCGCCGCTGCCCCAGGCGGCTGCACCGCTGGAACGGGATGGCCTGTCCCGTTTCGATGCCGAATTGTTTCTGGATCCCGATCTGGCTTCGTTAAGGAGTCACACGCTGATTGAACAGGCCGAAGCGATCCGCTACCTGTCCGACACGCCGAGAACGCTGTTCGGTATCCATGCCGCATTGTCCATCGGTACGGGTGGAATGGATAACGAGGCCAGCCTCATTGCCGTACCCGATGCATTGCACATCGGCTGGATGAAGCACCCCTCAACGCTATTACCCCCCTTGCCAACCGTAGCAGCGGAATTTCCGGTGCATTGGTATGCCCACCGTGGCGCCTGTACTGCGATTCCTGACGGAATGAAGCTCGATAAACCGGATTTCAGCCGGTTTCTGGACTGTGGAACGCGTCAACTGAGCGCGCCCACCTGGAAGAAGGGAACGGATGTGGTACCACGCGGTATGCTTCATCTGGAATGGGAAAGTAATGAGTCACACGCTGTTTTCTTGTTGGAAGAAGCCACGCGTACTGATTTTAAAGATGCGCGCGAAATCTATCGGGGTAGTGCCCGTGAGCATGATGTGTCTGCTGACTTTGCGGGTATTTATTATTACCGCGTGATAGCTATCGCCGGTGATGAATGGAGTACGCCCTCTGATACATTGGCAGTGAGGGTGCGCGACGATGCCTGGGTCATGCAGCCGGCAGTGGACTATGACGAAAGCGGTGTGGCTGAGTTACTGCATATTCATCGCGCACTCCTGCGGCTGGCCGCTGCCAGTGGCGAATGGTTTGCCGTGCTGGGCTTGCCGCGCCATTACCGTGCAACTGAAGCGATCCGCTACGGGACTTTATTGCGTGCGCCGAGCGGGGGGGCGGGAGGTGATCCGAATGGTCTCGATTTCAACGAGCGCCGTGCTTTGTCCTATGGCGCGCTTTACCACCCCTGGATCGTCTCTACCGCACCGCGTTTGCCAACTTCACCGCGGGCGAACGTCGAAACGCAGCGGGTCTATCCACCGGATGGCATTGTCACCGGATTGATGGCGGCCCGTGCCACCCAGCGGGGTGCCTGGATTGCGCCATCCAATGCACCCTTCAGAGAAATGGTCGCGCTAATGCCATCTATCGAATCCAGTGCATGGCAGTCACTGCAAGATGCGCAGATCAACCTGATCCGCGCGGATGCGCGCGGTTTTCTCACACTGACTTCCGATACCTTGTCGGATGAATCCGAATTAAGGCCGGTCAATGTGCGCAGGCTGCTTATTCTACTCAGGCGCATGGCATTGCGCCGGGGCGCGCGTTATGTATTCGAGCCTGATAATGATGTATTGCGGCGGGCGGTGGAACGCGGGTTCACCTTTTTGCTAACGGATCTTTTCAGACGCGGCGCCTTTGCCGGTGAGACACCGGCCAAATCGTTCAGCGTTGTCACGGGGAGAGCGGCCCGTAATGGCATCGATCGCGATTCCGGCTGCTTTTTTGTCGAGCTGCGGATCGCCCCGTCGATACCGCTTCAATTTCTGACAATCCGCCTGTCTCAGCGTGGCGAACGATTCACCGTGATGGAAGGATAACGATGGCACTTTCTGTTTATCCATTTACAGCATTCAATTTCTCGGTGGAAATCAACCGGGGTACGGATGGTAAACCGCTGGTGAACGCCGAATTTTCCGAGTGTGACGGATTGGAGATGTCGATGGAAGTGAAAACGATTCGCGAGGGTGGCGCCAATGACCGGCAGATTCGGCTGAACGGACCCGTCAGCTATAGCCAGCTTACGCTCAAGCGCGGAATGACCGGGAATTTTGATTTATGGAGCTGGTTTTACGACAGTATCGGCGATCCACGGCTGCGGGCCGATGCGGAGGTGGTACTGCTGGCCGTTGATGGCGCCACCGAGCAGGCACGTTTCCGGTTGGAACGCTGTGTGCCGATCAAGCTGAAGGCTCCGGCGCTGAACGCCAAGGATGGGCAGGTGGCTATCGAAGAGTTGCAGATCGCCTACGAAACGATGCAGTTCGTATCACCAGGGAGGGAATAACGATGCCGGAGTTAGCCAAAGCACAATTGATCGAGTTGAATCAGGATTTCATCAGTGAAAAAGAGGGGGTGAAAAAAGTCGATGTTCAGTTCAATCCCGAGTCGCTGAAACTGACCTATGCTAACCAACTGGTGCAGCCCGACGGTGGCGACCAGGCCAGCGGCACGGCCGGCCGCCAATTCGTCGGCGTGGGTACTACTAAGCTCAGTTTGCAGCTGTGGTTCGATGTGACAGCCATGCAGGAGGACCCTGTTGACGACGTGCGCCGCCTGACGCAGAAAGTGACGCATTTCATGGTTCCACAAGAATTAGAGGGGGCTGACGATGCCGGAAAACTGGTTCCACCGGGGGTACGCTTTTCATGGGGCTCTTTTGTATTCGACGGAATGGTGGAAGGACTGGAAGAAACGATTGAGTTTTTCTCGCCGGACGGCAAACCGTTACGCGCCAGTATCACACTGGCTTTATCGCAACAGAAGATACTTAAAACCAATTATGGCGAAGAAGACGGCAGAGTTCCGCAACAACCCGGCCACAGGCCGCTGACGAGCGCAAAAGCCGGTGATTCGCTACAGAATATGGCCGCCAGGACGGGTAAAACAGACTGGCAATCCATTGCCGCCATGAATGCGGTCGAAGATCCGCTGCGCTTGTCGTCGGGCAAACTGGTCGACTTGAACGTAAGGGCGGGGAGCATTGGGAGAATCCCGCTTGAAAATTCGTAAATGTGATTTGACAGGAGAAATATCGTGGCGATTGTGATTAACAGCTTTGAAGCGATAGCCGAAGAATCGGTGCAGCGCATGCAAAATCCGGAAAACGACGCAGGTGAAGGCGGTAACAGGCCCGCTGTTCTCCAGCCACAGGATCTGGCATTGGTGCTCCACACCCTGGCGGAGCAGTCGCTGCGGTCGTGGGCGCATTAGACGGATATTCCAACATACCAGGAGCGCAGGATGCCCGCTGATACAAACATGCCCGTCAGAAGCGCCAGACCTTCGATAGAAATCGAAGGCCAGCGTGATGCGACGCTCACAGCCTCGATGCTCTGTCTCGACATCGTCGATTCGGAAGAAGGTTTTGCACGCTGCGAGCTGTTGTTCGGTAACTGGGGCGGGCCGGAGCGGCCCGGTTTTCAGCATTTTGACCGTTCCCGCATCGAATTCGGCAAGGCAATCCAGGTGAAACTGGACAATGACAGCTTGTTCGAAGGGCGTATCAGTGCCATCAATGCCCGGTTCCCGGCAGGCGGCCCTCCGCAGATCGGCGTGTGTGCCGAAGACCGTTTACAGGATTTGCGCATGGTGCGGCGTACGCGTTGTTTTGCCGACGCTACCCTGGGAAATGTCGTGGAACGCATCGCTAACGATCATGGCTTGCAGGCACAGGTCGATCTGGACGGCCCGCGCTACAAAGTCATGGCGCAGATGAACCAGAGCGACCTCGCTTTCCTGCGGGACAGGGCCCGAAGCGAGGATGCCCAGATCTGGGTTGAAGGGACGCGCTTGCGGGCATTACCGCGGGTACGGCGCAACGGCGGAATAGTCGACCTCGCCTGGGCCGGTACGCTGCGTGAATTCCGGGTCAGCGCCGATCTGGCGCATCAGAGAACCAGCCTGGTGGCGAGCGGATGGGATGTCGCCGGCAAACAGGTTGCACATCACGAAGCCGATGAGGCTGCGGTACGCGCAGAACTCGGCGAAGGCGACAGCGGCATGGCGACGTTGCGTAATGCATTCGGGCAGCGTCCGGATACATTCGCGCACGGGTTGCCCTGCGATTCGGGAGAGGCCCGCACCCTGGCCGAGACCAGCCTGCGCCATCTGGCAAGGCGTTTTGTCGTCGGGTACGGCGTAGCCGAAACACGGGCGGATCTGCGCGTAGGCGCCAAGCTTGAATTGCGTGGCCTGGGGCCATTGTTCGAAGGGGAATACACCTTGGTATACATTCACCACCGCTTCGATAATTCGGGAATACGCACCGAGTTCCGCTGTGACCGCCCTTCACTGGGCAAAGGAAGTGCGTCATGAAAATGATCGATCTTTCAGCATTCGAGCAGCAACTGCACGAGCGGGTTCCGGACGGCTGGGGAGGACGCTGGTACGGGGTATTTCCGGCCATCGTGCTGGACATCAAGGATCCGGACAACCAGGGGCGTGTGAAGATTACGCTGCCCTGGTCGCCGGATGCCCAAGGTGGGCGCTACGAAGCCTGGGCGCGTCTGGCGACGCTGTTCGGGGGTAACAATCGGGGAAGCTGGTTTATCCCGGATGTCGATGATGAAGTCCTGGTGGCTTTCGAACATGGCGATGCGCGGCGGCCCTATGTGCTTGGCGGTCTCTGGAACGGCCGTGATCAGGCGCCCGAATCCATGGACAGCGCCGGTAACAATGACAGGAAAGTGCTGCGTTCGCGTAACGGTGTCAAAGTCACGCTCGATGACCAGGATGGCCAGGAAAAATTGTTACTGGAAACGCCGGGTGGTCAGAAACTGACGCTTAAAGACGGGCCGGGCGCCGTCGAAATTACCGACAGTAACGGTAACTCCGTCAAACTGGAAACGAGCGGCATTACGATCAACGCCTCGGCCAAAGTAACTGTGAACGCGAGCCAGGTTGCCATTTCAGCAGGGATGGTGACTGTGGATGCGGGCATGTCGAGGTTTTCCGGTGTCGTGCAGGCGGACACCGTAATCAGCAACAGCGTCATATCGGCATCCTACACGCCGGGCGCGGGGAATATCTGGTGAATTTATGACAATGCATCCTATCCAATGGCAGTCTCCAGAACCCTTGTGGGCCCGTTTTGGCGCAACGACCGATGCTGCGGTAACCGCGCCGGACCAGTTCCGCCCGGCGATTCTGCGCTTTGCCACCGACGATTTCATGGAACACATGATGGACACGCTCACGCATGATCCGGGGCAGATCGGCAGTTTTCTGGCGAGGCCCGAGACCTGGCGCACGCCGCCGGTTGCCGATGAACCGGACAGGGTCGGGCGTGTTGCCATGCCGCGTATCGTTCAGGTGCTGGCCCGAAGCCTGAAACTGAAGCGTGCGAAAATACCCCTCCAGGCTGTGGAAGCCACGGCATCGGTCGAGGAAAAAAAGCAGGAACGCAGCTTGCCGCTGAAACTGTATCAACCGGCGCATCAGCGCTATTACCTGGTCAGCGCGAGCCTGGTCTGCCGTATGGCAGGATTACCTGAACGGACTGTTGTCCGGGGCGGTTCGGAGCAGACAGGTTTTGTTCTGCGAAGATTACTGCCTGTGGAAGCGAACAGCAAAAACGAAGCGGATCTGACCGAATTCGCCTTTGTGAAAGACGCCCAGGGTATCCGCTGGCAGCGGGTATCCGCCGGTGAAGACAAGGCGGGATTGGTGGCTGGCGAAGAGTTACTGCCGTTGTTTCCACTTAATTACCGTGATGCGATCGAGCATACGCGCACGCTTTGGACCGGCCTGGTCCCGGTGGGCCGCCGTGAAGAATATATGGGTGCCGCTATCGATCGGAGCGCGGTTGCGCTGTCAATGGCGCAGGCGCAACGGCAGTCGCTGCAACCGTCGGCAGCTTCCGGTATGGCAAGCAGCATTACCGCCCGCATGACGCAGTTCAAGTTGGAAGTGGCCGAGCCCTGGAAGAATCTGATCCGGGCGGCTTATAAAGCGGAAGCCACGTTGCGGGAACCGGAGGATTCAGGTTCGCCGGATGCTGACCTGCGAGCGCTTCTGCAAAAACGTATCCGTACCCTCAATCTGCAATGGCAGATGCAGTCCTGGTTGATTCTGCTGGATTTTGCCGATTACCTGGCCGATTATCTGCCCGATGTCTGGGCAGCCATCGAGACAGGTACGGGCATTGATGCGCTCAAGGTGCAGAGCCGGGTGTTATACAACTGGCTCGGCAACAGCAGGATGAGCCAGGATCTGATTCGAGCTATCCCGGGTAAGGCACCATCGGGTAGCTTGCGGGAAGCATTGAAAGCGGTCCGGACACCTTCAGTGCGCGCCGGGCTCGAAGGGACCGAAAAATTGTATGGCGCCGGAAATCTCATGGATCCGGAATGGCCCGGTTTCCATTTCCTGCTCGCCGGGATCGGCTGGTTCACGCAAGCCAGAGATGAATTCATGATACAGGCGGATGGCGCATTCAAGGCGCTGGGCAGTCTGGCTGAACCCACTTCAAGCGAAGTGGAAAATGAAGTGCCTAAAAATCCTGTGGTCGGGATGGATGCCGATATGGCCAGAGGTATGGTCGAAGCGGAAGAACTGGATCGGCTGACCGCGCTCGTGGTGCGTGCACTGGAACGCAGACCTGAACCCGATGCACCGGCACCGCCGTTTGCGCTGCAACTGAGCGAAGCGCTGAAAAGTACCCAGGGCGATGCCGGTTGGTTCGTCATACGCTACGTTCATATCAACCGGGATTGCGGCCCGCTGCATCCGCCAACATTGTCCGAGCCGACGCAGCGCTTTCAGCTGGCCAGTTTTTTCGATTACGATGCGCCAGCCCGGCCCATCCGGATAGCGTTGCCGATGGATACGACACCGGCGGGATTGCGCAAATATAAGAAGAATACGGCATTCGTCATCTCGGATGTGCTTTGCGGGCAGATACAACGCGCCAAAGGCCTCGGCCTGGGCGATCTGGTACGGTCTGTTTTACCCTGGCCGTTCCATAAAGATCTTAATGTCGGCGACGGCGGGCCGTGCAATAACGGATCAGTTGGGAGCATTGGCATGATCTGCTCTCTGTCGATTCCCATCATTACCATCTGCGCCCTCATTCTCCTGATGATCATCGTCTCGTTGCTGGATTTTATTTTCCGCTGGATTCCGTCTTTCATCATGTGCTTTCCGGTTCCCGGATTGAAAGGCAAGCGGGGAGGAAACGAATGAGCAGCGCAGGCAATATATTCGGCCGCAGTCTGTCATTTCCGCCACGCATCGGGGTGGATGGCCGCCTGATATGGTCGGAAGGGGAAAACAATATCCGCGAATCGCTGATCGTGATTCTCAAAACCGAGCCGGGGGAACGTATTGCGCTGCCGGATTTCGGTGCAGGGCTCGGCCGGTTTCTGTGCGAATCGAACAATACAGCAACGCATGCCCGTATCAAACAGGCCATTACGCATGCATTGACACGCTGGGAACGGCGCGTCCAGGTCGAATCGGTTGACGTCATTGCCGATGCCGCCGATTTATCCGCTGCACTTGCGACGATTACGTATCGCCTGGTGGCAACCGGCAGCCGTGAACGGATCAATGTCACCGTTCCGCTGGCGCTTTAACTATTGAGGACGCCCATCATGCCGCTCATACCGCCCAGCATCGACGACCGCCGCTACCAGCAACTGGTGGATGAACTGCTCGCGCGGATTCCGGTGCATACGCCCGAATGGACAAATTTCAGTCACAGCGATCCGGGCGTTACACTGGTGCAACTGTATGCCTTTCTTGCGGAAAATCTGCTGTACCGCGCGAACCTGATTCCCGAACGTAACCGCATCAAATTTCTGCAGCTGTTACAGCTGCCACTGGCCACAGCCACCGCGGCGCGCGGGCTGATCACGGTTCATAACGAAAGAGGACCGCTGAGCACTGAAACTCTGCCGGCGGATCTGGAAGTGCGCGCGGGCAATATCCCGTTCCGCACGGATCTCGGTCTTGATGTATTGCCGGTGGAAACCCGCGTATTTTTCAAGCGCCCATTGAAACCGGTGCCGCCCAGCCTGGTTGAATACTACCAGCTGTTGTACGCCTCTTATCAGAAGCAGATGCCGCTCGAACTCAATCTGTACGAGACCATCGCGTTCGACCCCGCCGTGGTCGACCAGGTGGATCTCCACAGCGATACTGTCGATCGTTCACTCTGGATCGCGATTCTGGCGCGCAAAGATGACGAACCGAAATCGGTCTGCGACAGCATCGGCGGCCGTACATTGTCACTCGGCCTGGTACCGGCGCTGGATATCGCCACGGCGCGGGTCGTTCCCGGTGGCCAGGCACGTCCTAATGATCTGCTGGCCTTTGAATTGCCTAACCTGAAAAATCGCAATGACAAGATAGCGCGGGACAGCAGCGGCGCCCCATGCCGACTTACAGGCCACTGGAGCCTCGCACCGGAACCGGCCTGCTGTCCAAACCGGATATCGTGCAATTGACCTTGCCCGATGCGCAGGTTCTGGGCATATGGCGCGACCTCGACCCACTCGAGGCCGGTGTGGGTGATCTGCCGCCCATGTTGGAAGATTCCGCCCTGGCGAACCGGGTGGTGACCTGGTTGCGGATACGGGCGACAGGTGCGGCACGGGCTCGCATATTGTGGGCGGGGATCAATGCTGTTCCGGTCAGTCAGCGTGAACGCGTGACATTCGAACGGCTGGCGGATGGCGACGGAACGCCGGATCAAACACGGCGGCTGTCGCGGGCACCGGTCCTCAAAGGAACGATCAAGGTCCATACCCGGTCCGCTACGGAACACGTTGACTGGTATGAAATCGATGACTTACTGGCGGCGCAGCCTGAAGTGCCGGTCGTCGATACGCGTGCAGCCCCCGCCGCCAAAGCCTTGCCTGTGGAGATGCAGCGAAACGACTGGCAGATTAACGTCTTTCAGGTGGATCACGAAGCCGGCGTATTGACTTTTGGTGACGGCCTGCGCGGCCGGCGCCTGCCTGCTGGCGTCAGCGTATTTGCCGGTTATGAATTCTGTCAGGGTGCCGCCGGCAATGTCGCCCCTCGGACCATCACTAACGCACCCCAGTTGCCTTCGGGTTTTACCGTCACCAATCCGGTGCGTACCTGGGGGGGTGCGGACGCGGAAACGGTGAGAGACGGTGAAAAGCAGATCAAGCGGTTTCTGCAGCACCGGGACCGATTGGTCAGCGCGGAGGATTTCGCAGCGATTGCCTGGCGTACGCCGGGAATCGATATCGGCCGCATCGAGGTTCTGCCCGCTTTTCATCCGGATTTCGTGCCCAATGAGCCGGGTGCGGTGCCCGGCGTCGTCACCGTGATGGCCATTCCGCGTTTCGATCCCGGCCAGCCGGATGCACCCCGTGCCGATACGCTGTTTCTCAACAGTATCTGCCGTTATCTCGAGCCGCGGCGGCTGGTGACCACGGAACTGATCGTATGTGGTCCCGTTTATAAGCCGATCTGGATTTCGATCGGTGTTGATGTCGCTGCAAAATTTGCGGTAGCGGAAGTGGCTGAGGCCGTCAAGCAGCGCCTGCGGCAATTCCTCGCACCTATCGCTGCAAGTCCTGACGGTATCGGCTACGCCGCGCAGAATGGCTTGTTGTTCGGTGCTCCGGCTGAGACTGCCACGCGTGGCTGGCCCCTGCGCAGGGCGGTCAGTGCACGGGAGTTGCTGGCGGAAGCGGCACGGGTACCGGGTGTGACCTCGGTATTCGAGGATGTGCTGCTGGCCGGTGAAACGGGTGCCGGCAAGGCCGTGATCGAGATGGTCGGGTTGGAGTTGCCGCGTATTCTCGGCATTTCGGTCGTCGCCGGTGAACCGTTGCCGATCGACAGCGTGCGCGGCGATTCTTTGGTTTCCGATACCGCAGGAACGTCACCGGCATTGCTGCCGGTTCCGATCCTGCCGGAGAATTGCTGATGAACGTCAATGGCAGCCGTTTTCATCTGTTGCTCGGGCAGGACGACTGGAATCGTTGCCTTGCGCGTAAAGAAGGTGAAATGGATAAACCGTCTGCGCTGGCCTGGGATACAGTCCGCAATGAGGTTCACCTGCAAAATGAACTGATAAAGCTCGATGCCACGCCGGGGGAAATCCCGTTCATGCTGAACGCGCGCCGGTCCGCAGCAGCGGATCGCCACGGTAATATCTACTGGATCGACAGCGACCGGACCCGATTGCGTGTGCGGTCGGCTGGCGGTGATCGTGCAAGTGCATTCTGGCCGGATCTGCTGGATTGTCATGTTACATCCCCCGGTCAAGGTGAATTCGAACCGGTTGAGCCGGAAGTGCAGGAGGCATCGATTTTTACTGCATTGGCAGTCACTGAAGATCACTATCTGGTCGTGGCGTTTACCGGAATATCGGATAAAGAAAATAAGGGGCTGCTCGCGTTCGATTTGATGGCGGGCGGGCCGCCAACCGAAATACGCTGGCCGGCATCCCTGCCGTTTGCGCCGTTCGATATGGCGCAACGCCAGGGTGGCGGTGTCTGGGTGCTCGACCGCGACCATTCACGGCTGTGGGAACTCGACCGCCGCTTCACCATCGTCGATCGGGCACCGAGCCCGGAAACGTCTGCTTCCCCGGAGAATGCTATTTTCCAACCGGTGCATGGTGCGCCGCGCGTGCACTCAGCAACCGCTTTTCCGGCAGGAATCGATTTGACCGCGATGGCCGGTGAACCAATCGATCCCATCGCGATTGAAGTGTTGGATCAAGAGAACATCCTGATTCTCGACCGTAACCCCGCTGCGGGTCATTCACGCATCTTCCATCTGCAACACCCGGACAGTCTGAAAATAGTCTGCGAACTGGATCAACTGGCCCATGATTTCGTGCTGGCCAAAACGTATACGCGTACTGCAGCCGCGTCTTCACACCAATTACTCGTGGTGACCGCGTCCGGGAATCAGGCGCTGGCATTTAATGTCGGGACGGATGCCGATACTTTTGCGCTGCATCCGGCAACCGAACTGTTTCCGTTGCGGCTTTTTGGCGGCAGAGCGGTGCTCAAGGTCAAAGATACTGCCTGGTATGACAGCGGGCTGGAAGCATTCCGCTGGGTACCGGTCGTCCAGCAGCCGCGTGCACGCTATCACGCAGCCGCCGAACTGGTTACGCCGCCATTCGACGGACTGGAGCAGCAATGTATATGGGATCGGCTGATGTTTGATGCCAGTATTCCGGCTGATTCGTCCATCGAAGTATTTTGCCGGGCGGCCGATGAAGCTGTGCCCTGTGTCGTACCGCTACTGGAACCGCCTGCGGAAAAAATGGCATGGTGTGAAATTATCGGCCCCTGGGCCGCACAACCCGCACCTTACCTGCGTGCTACTGGTGCTGAATTGCCCTGGCTGCGCGCGGAAGCAGTTCGTGCCACGCACCGGGAAACCGGCACCGGTACCTGGGAATTACTGCTGCAGAATATGCGCGGACGCTATCTGCAGGTCAAACTGCGTTTCAGCGGCAATGGCATGATGACGCCAAGGCTGCGTGCCTTACGTGCCTGGTATCCGCGTTTTTCCTATCCGCAGCGCTTTTTGCCTGCCGTGTATCGCGAAGACCCGGCAGCGGGCGATTTTCTCGAACGCTTTCTGGCCAACATGGAAGGCATCAATACCCAGATCGAAGACCGGATCGTGCAGATACAGGCTTTGTTCGATCCGCGCAGCGCACCGGCGGAAGCATTGGAATGGCTCGCGGCATGGTTCGATGTCGCGCTCGATCCGAAATGGGAAGAATGGCGCCGCCGCCTGTTCATCCGGCATATCATGCACTTTTTCCGCTGGCGCGGCACGGCGCACGGATTACGGCTGGCCTTATCGGTCGCTTTCGAGGATTGCCTGACGGAGGAAACGTTTGCCGAGCCGAATCCGGATACGCTGTATTCGCAGTCGATCCGCATTGTCGAAACCTACCTGACGCGCAAGGTTGGCGCTGTCGCTGCGGGGGATGCGGGCAGGGATGACACGGAAGGGGAATTACGCACAGTCAAGGTGGCAGGATTGTGGTCACCGCAGGAGGGCAACGAAGGCCTGCTCAGACGCTATGCCGGGTTTATGTCCAAACCGTTGACGCTCACTGAACAGCTCGGTCCCTTCGAACTGGTACCGCCACCGCCATCATTATCGGATCCCGATTTGCCGCAACGCTGGCGGCAATTCTGTGAACAGCATCTTGGCTTTGTCCCCGATGTTGGTGCAACGGACCGCCAGAGCTGGCAGCGCTACCTGGCAATGCAGATGCCGGATGATGACGAACAGACTCCTTCAGTCCCGGTCCCGGCGTATCAATATCCCACCGATTGGCCGGCTGATCCGCTGCACGCGGAAAAATGGCGGGCTTTTTCCGCGCTGCCGAATGCGACCCGCCTGCGCTGGCAGGATTTCCTGGCGCGCCGCTACCGCCACATTACAAAACTGAATACAGCCTACCAGACTGTCTGGCCGGCATTCGATGTCGTTGCCCTGCCGGATGTTCTGCCGGAAACGCAGGCAGCCCAGGCCGACTGGCTGCAGTTTGAAAAGCACTTGCTGGCGATTGTGCGCACTGCGTACCGCTTCTCGGTGCTATTGCCGGTGACCACCGTCACGGCGGATCCTGCCGAAATGGAACGGCAAGTGCAACTGGCGCACCGCATCGTCGAATTGGAAAAACCGGCGCATACCGTGTTCGACATACGCTTTTACTGGGCGCTCAACCGCATCGGCGAGGCGCGCCTGGGGCTCGACACTGTGCTGGATGTGGGCAGCCGCGCGCCGCAGTTATTGCCGGATGCCGTACTGGGCCGGGTTTATCTGGGCGCAAGTTTTGCCGGTGCTTCCAGGCCACCGGCGAATACCGATCAATATGTGCTCAAACATTGAGGTGAATGATGACTGAATGCAAAAATTTTCCGGGAGCCTATCATGGGATGCTGTAATGATCTTTCGGCCGCGCTGACGCCATCCGGGCAGAATCCGACACTGCACGTCAACTATACCAAAGGCATGGTGCTGGGCGTCGACGACTTCACGCAGGAATTCGCTTATCTCTCGAACCGCGATCAATGGGCCGTGCGGGAATTGCTTGGTTACGGTACAACCAGCGGCCTGGCTGTTTTCATCGAAGATACCGGGGAGGATGGGCCGCGCGTGCATGTGAAGCGGGGCGCGGCTGTCGTACCGAGCGGCCAACTGGTCTGTGTGCCCAATGACCAATGCGCACTTATCAACCAATGGCTGGCCAAGCCTGAGCATGCGGCTAAGGTCCATGAACGGGTGGATGATAGACAAATCACTCTCTACCTCACGCTGTGCTATAGAGACTGCACTACCGTTCCGGTCCCGATTCCAGGCGATCCGTGCCGCTCCGAAGACCAGTTGATGGTAGATTCGCGCATTGCCGATGATTACTATCTGGAATTGCGCACCGAAGCGCCGCCGCAGACGGAAGAAGATGCCTTGCGTGACTTTGTGGCCTGGCTCAAACAGCATGTGACGGTGACTGAAAACATCTCACCAGTACCTGTTGAAGAAGACTGGATCAATGCCCTGAAGGCCGCTGTCAAGCCCTGGTTTGACGCCATGGCGGAAAATCCCACTAAGTCGCCCGCCGAATTGTATGCAACGCTGAGGGATTCGCTAACGGCTAATCTGTCGGTTACGTCTGAATCGTTCGATGAGTTCCTGTATGTAGCTTTTCGTTTCTGGGTCACCGAACTGCGGCCTTTGTGGATGGCAAGCCTGTGCGGAGCTACTACATCCGAGAGTACCGATAATTGCGTGTTGCTGGCTCGCCTGATCGTGCCGGTGGTCAAGGTAAGCGAAGAATCATCTTCATCTCCATCGGTATGGCAGTTCGATGGCCGGGTGGTCGACGGCCAGGCTAAAAGTATCACGGTCGATGAAAACAGCCGCCCGTATCGGGTGTCCATGCGCTTGTTGCAGGAATGGTTGTTGTGGAATACAGCACCAGCGCAAGCAGGCGCACCGGTACCCCAGCCGCGCGTACTCACACCCGCAGACAGGCCGGGTTTTACAGGATTGGCCATACCCGGTTCCAGTCCGGATGCCATCGCTATTACCCGTATTCATACCGATTCAACGCTCGATGCCAGTCACCACTGCGTCATCTGCCATGACGGCCCGACGCTGACGCTGCCCAAATGCAGCCCCGACAATCGGGGACGGATCTATATCGTCAAGAGTATCGGCAAAAAACCTGCCACGCTCCAATGCGACCCTGCCGACAAAATCGATGACAAGCAGAGCAAATCGGTCGGGGCGGGAAAAGCGCTCACGCTGGTATCCGACGGCGAACAGGGCTGGCACATCATCGCGGTTGCCTGATGACAAGGAGAGGATCATGAATGGCAACGATATATTGCAGCTGCTGGAACCGCTGACCGACGACGGGAGCATCCGCTCGATCCATTTCTTTAACGGCCGCCTGCTGACGGGCAGGGATTTTTCCCGCGAGCAGGATGCCCGCCGCGAAGCGGATGGGCGGCTTGGACTGGCGCTGGGCGAAGGCGTGGCATTCGGCCTGCAAGTCGAACACAACAGACCGCTCAGCCAGACCGACAGACCGGTGGTGACGGTCAAGGCGGGCCTGGCTTTCAACGGTCACGGCCAGGCATTGCGACTGAGTAATGATGTGCAACTCGCTTTGGCGCGTAGTTTTGAGGCGACGGCCAGCGTCGACTGCCTGTTCGGAAACTGCAAGGAGATTATCGGGGGTACCTATGTGGCCGGCGCGGGTGTCTACCTGTTAACGATCGCCCCGGCGGAAAAATCCGAAGGCAAGGCGGCGAGCAACGGCTTCGACCCAAGCCAGGTTCGTTGCAATACCGATACCCTGGTCGAAGCTGTGCAATTCCGGTTGCTGCGGATCAATCGCGCGTTATATGCGGGTTTGGATGTTGCCGCCGCCTCATTCCGTAACGCACTGGCCTACCGCTGCTTTGGGGCGGGCGTCCAGCCTGCGTGGTTCGAAAATCTGCTGGACGCCGCCCCGCGCCAGGACGATCTGCTGGCGGCCCTGCGGAAAACCGGGCTGAGCGGCAGGGAAGTGCCGCTGGGATTATTGTTTTTCACAGGTGAAGCCGACCTGCAATTCATCGATCTGTGGGCCGTGCGCAGGCCGCTGTCACGCATGAGCGATGCTATGCCCGGCCTCGTGGACGGGCGCCGTCCGGCCGTGGGTCAGGCGATGTTTCTGCAGTTCCAGACGCAGATCGCCGGCCTGCCGCAACCCAACGGGGATCTGGGCGCTGTCACCGCGCAAAGCCACTTCCGCTACCTGCCGCCGGTTGGGATCATCCCGGTGGCTGAAGAAACCAATGCAACTGATGCTCAGGCAACAAAGTTTTTTACCGGCCTCACCTACCGATCGCCGGTCTTCATCAACGCGGCACGCGTGGAAGCACTGATACGCGATAGCCTGTGCTATCCGCCGGTCGATACGCAAAGCGGGGAAATGCTGTGGCTGTACCGGGTGCGGGAAAACCGTATGGCGATCGACTTCGCCAGCGGAAGACAGAAACCGCGATCCTATCTGGTTTTTGCCAGCGGGCATCTGCCGTATAGCGGTGACGCGCAGTTTGATCTGGGGCGCTACGACTACGCCAACTATGCGCAAACGCGATGACGAATTCACAAACATTAAGAAGGGGGTATTATGGCTAACTCGACGATAACCACGGCCAATGCGGGGAATATGGTTGTTCCGCTTTCGGCGATCATTGACCAACTCAAAGGTAAGCTAAACAATACTGAGATAGAAGTATTGTTGTCCGCGATACTTTCCCAAAAGAAGACTGAAGTACGACCTGGTGATTTGATCACCGTCGAACTGATGAATCAGATCCTAAATGACCTGGCAGATTTGAACCTTCGTGTAGCGCAATTAGAAGGCGGTGTGTCTACTGGACTAGCTCCTATCATTGACCAGATTATCCCTGCTGTGCAGCGGGTTGGTGGGACTCTCGCGGTAATCGGTAGAAATTTCAATACGCCGCCGGAAAGGAATACTGTTGAGATTGCTGGGTTTCCTATCGAACGCTTTCAATCCAGCCCGGACGGTGAACTAGTATTCGGCATTCCGCGTATTGATATCATAGGAGAAAAACTGGACACCAAGGTCTCAGTACAAACTGAAAGAGGATCAGCGTCCAAGACAATTACTTTACTACCTAGGCTGATCACCCCAGAGGGTTTTGTTTCATTCACGGAAGATCCAGCTAACAGTTCTCTTCCTGTCATTACTTCACCAGGCACCTATGACATTGGGTTTATGGTTAATTCTCAGACCAGTGTTGATGAATCCTATGTAATCACGGCTGGTTATATCGATGTCGCTGGAAGTTTTACGGCACAACAATGGAAAGATGCAACGACTCTTAAGACGGCTACCGGTGACACAATTGCGGAAACACCGTTAAAGCTACCAGCATTCTCACCTGTAAAGATCGTCGTGCGTATCGTGCTACCAGCGGGCGCGACTGCCAATACCACTGTCGCCAAGCTGTCTCTTAGAGCGAAGTCTGTCAATAATGACGCCGGGCTCAGCAAGAATTCAGATCCTTTGATCATTACCGTGGGTCAGAAGCTGCCGTTCAGTGATCCGCGTGTGGATTGGGTTAACGAGGTTCCGACCCAACCAACAGCCACTAACAAGGCAAGACGTACTATTGACGCTGTCACTGGTCAGGAATTCGTTGAGATTCCATTTGGCGGCGTGGGATTGATGACGCTCCGCACAACATTCAAGATTGCCGGAAACTTCAGCTATGAAGTGACTATGGATCCAGCCAGCGCTGGGGCCTGGGCACCCATGAGACCTAGCCCGCTATCGAGTACCGGCAAGCAAAACGGTGAGAACGAATTGATCGGTGTGATCCTCAAGCTACTGGCGACTGCGGATGTCCAGCACAGTGAGGTACGAACATTGACTATCAAGGCGACCAGAACACCGCCAGCCGGGGCACCAGCAACGGATACCGAAACATTTACCTCATGGACCACGATCTCCATCCGCGGCTATACGCCGTGAAACAGAATAAGCCGGGAACAAGTCCCCCGGCTAAACGGCATTTTGGGGTTCGGGGTCCGAATACCTGCCACACACAACTCGGCAAAAATTGCCTATTTTAATCAGGAGAATATTATGGCTGAAAAACTCGGTTTTCCCCCCTATCGGGGTTTGCCTTTCGACTATCGTGCACCGAATATCGACGGATTTGCCGAATGGGAGATAGGCGTTCCCGACTCGCTGATCGAATCTGGATGGGTTGGTTGTACACGCCTGACTTATGCTGGTGCAAGCGGGATTCCTGTGGTGAGCTTTCAGGCGCTCAAAGATAAGAACTCAAATGATTTCATTTATCTGTCGTTCGTTGTCCGGTTCGACCTGCATTTCAATGATAAGGATGCAATCATTTTAGTGCTTCAACCGAGCTTTAACACCGCAGCACACGGTGCCGGTACCCGGCGAATCTTGATTCGTCCGAATATCGATCCAAACGGTGCAGGGGCTGGCGACAATCCGCAGAACTCGAATTCCGACTATGACGTCGAAGTTCCCGGACAAGGCGGTGGAACGGTTCCGATACCGATTCGAACGAATCGCAAGGCAGTCACGACTTTTTCAAAGTTCGTTGCTGGCAATGATGACAACCCTGATAGATGGGAAGATGTAATCCACCCGATTCAGGGAGTCAAGATCAAGGCGCGCTCCTGGGAGTTGAGCGATACGGATCGCTGCTGGAGCGTGGAGATCAAACTCCCTACCAAAAAAACTGAGGAGAATCCGGATTGGATTGATCTGGAACCGACTGGTTTCGGCCTGTACTTCAATGTTCTGCGCTTCAGTACCGAACCTACTATCTTGACCTTTGAGTGGCTCACGGAGTTCAGTTGGCCGCGAGGTCACATTATTTCCGATGGCGACCCGAATGGCCCTTACGCATCCCTTAACGATATCATGATTCCAGCCAGCAGGATGGGCCAAGCCATCCTTGGTGTCGGAACAGGTGTTTATTTTGATGGAGGTTGGAACAGTATAGGAGTCTTGTCGGGGGGCGCGGTAACAGGCACGATTGATGCGACGTCCAATACAGTCAATACTCTTGTGGCCAAACTCAAGAACGACTCGACAACAGATGATGCATTAGGGGTTCGCGCTACATTCCGTTTGGCGGACTTCGGGATAGGACCAAATCCCAACGCTAATGGAAGCTGGGGGAAGATCGATCCGGTAGCTTCCGCAACTCCAGGTCCTGACAATAGCAACCCTACCAATCGCGTAACAGTATCCAAAAACAACGGGACTACTCAGCTTCAGATGGACTGGAGGATCGATCAGGATGTGCGGGGCAAGTACGAATTCCATGGTAGTGATCAATGCCTGCTGGTTGAACTGGATTCAGATCAAAATGTGGCGTTTCGAGAGAGCAGCTACCGCCGCAACATTGGCTTTGCAAATCTTTCTGAGGTAGAGCGCGAGGTGATTGTAAGTGGTAAGGATTACGGCCCCCCTTCCGTGGGAGAGACCGATTACGAATTCTTGCTCGTAACCAGTCACCGGTTCCTTTCATCGACCTTAGCTTACGATGGGTGGATAC
>JAHBZZ010000019.1 GCA_019635215.1 Nitrosomonas sp. | reverse complement strand
GTGAGCTTGAGGCGGATCAACTCACCCTTGGAGTTGATAATGGTGTGGAGCTTGAATCCATAGAACCAGCCCATTGAGGTCTTGCCACGCTTAGCGCTGTCTGCGAAGATCCGATGGCGGGCGATGCGCCGGTTATCGCAAACGGCGATTGGGGTGGCGTCGGCGATGGAAATCCCATCACATTGGCCTTTAAGCACCTCGAACAAGGCTGCTAGAGGAGCTACACAGCGAGGCAGAAGTTCTATACATCGTTGATAGCTTGGCAGCTTCGGAAACTCAGCCCGCAAGTGGCGGCACACGTAGGCCAGGTAGAAACTTTTGAATTGGCGAAAGCGTAACTGATAGAATAAAACGGTCAATGTCATTAATTCCGACAAGCTCAACTCACTGCGGCGCTTACGCTTTTTTGCCCCCGTTTCCAGAAGGCGGTGCTCTAAAGCGGGCTCGAACAGGTGACAAAAATCATCCATAAGGCAGAAAAGCTCGGTTAAACTATCCATGGGCGTCTCCTTGGCGCGATTGATTGATGTGTAGAAACATAATCTTACGCAAAAAAGCAGACGCCCACCTCTTCTTTTCTTATCCCGAACTCAGGTTATTTTAATTCAATTCAAAGTTTGGTCGGGTTCGATTTTTATTCCGGGGTATTGTGTTTTCACCACGTATACGGATGCATCCATTGGTTAACGATGTCATGGTACGTATATGATTGGCACGTGAAAGGCCATATCAATGCAATTGACGCCCTGATCGGAAAACTGCTGGTTACTGTTCTTGTAACTTCGGTTAAATGGAGGAGATAACCGGAACTGAATCGCTGATCATTTGTTTTCCCCTTATAACGTAAAGCAATTGTATAATCAGGTTATGAAATTTGATATGGTTGTCATTGGTGGTGGATTGGTCGGTGCAAGTCTGGTAGCTGCGTTGAAAAACAGCGGTTTGAGGATTGCATTGATCGAATCGCATGAATCTTCTCCCTTACCCACGGATGAAAGTTGGGATAGCCGTGTTTATGCGATCAGTCCCGGCAGTGCAGATTTTTTGCGCGATCAGGAAATCTGGCAGCGAATGGATGCATCACGCCTGACGCCTGTTTATGATATGTCCGTTTTTGGTGATGACCATTGTTCGCATATCCACTTCAGCGCCTATGAGACGGGTGTTGCCGAATTGGCGTATATCATTGAGAATCGCCAGTTGCAGGCCGCCGTCTGGGCGGTGTTGCAGTCTCATAAAGCGCATTTGGATATTATCTGTCCAGCCAGATGCGCCGCCATTATCTGGCATGACACGCATGCTGAAATACAACTTGAAGATGGTCGCAAGCTTGAAACTGCGCTTGTTATCGGTGCGGATGGCATCAATTCATGGACCCGCCAACAGGCGGGCATAGAAGTTTCGCGCCATCCATACCAGCAAATCGGTGTCGTTGCCAATTACAGTACGGAATTACCACACCGGAATATCGCGCATCAATGGTTCAGGCGTGATGGCGTGTTGGCGCTGCTACCGTTAACGGATAATCGGGTGTCCATGGTCTGGTCAACCAGTGAAGCACACGCGACCCAATTGCGGGAACTGTCGGCAGAAGCATTATGCCTGCGTGTTGCTGAAGCATCTTCATACGTTCTTGGTAAACTTCATCTCATCAAGCCTCCTGCCGGTTTTCCATTGAATTTTGTGCATGTCGATCATCTGATCAAGCCACGCCTCGTTCTCATTGGCGATGCGGCACATGGAATCCATCCCCTGGCGGGTCAGGGGATCAATCTTGGATTGCGCGATGTGCGCAAGCTCACGGAAATTATCATGGAACGCGGTTTGCAAGCCGACATGGGTGATTTCATGCTGTTACGCCGTTATGAGTGTGCGCGCAAGGAAGATATTCTGGCGTTGGAAGTTGTCACCGACGGCCTGCAAAAGCTGTTTAACAATCCGAATCCGACGCTTGCCAGAATACGGAATTTAGGGCTCGAAATTACCAATCATTTCCCTTTCATCAAAAACCAGCTCATGCGGCATGCACTGAGCTGAACCATTTTCACGGAGAGTCATTATGGTGTTGCACTATTTAAAGCGATTCGTTCTTGTCCTGTTCATTTGCATGTTCTCAGGGATAACCTGGGCGAATGAAGAAGCGGTTAAAAAGGCCATTGAACCGCATTTTCCAGGTGCAAAAATTGAAAGTTTGCAAAAAACACCTTATCTTGGACTCTACGAAGCTCTTGTCGGCGGCGAGTTGTTCTACACCGATGAGAAAGCTGAATATTTCTTTTTCGGACATATTGTGGATACCAAAACCCGAACCAGTGTCACCAATGAGCGTCTTCAAGAAATCAAAGCTGCACGCCGCGTACCACTCGACACGCTGCCGCTTGAGTTTGCCATAAAAGTCGTCAAAGGCAACGGAGAACGTAAGCTTGCTGTCTTTACCGATCCCAATTGTCCGTATTGCAAACAATTGGAAAAAGAGCTGCTGAACATCACCAATGTGACAATCTATACACTGCTTTACCCTGTCTTGAGGGGTTCAGTAGAACTTTCCACATCCATCTGGTGCGCACAGGATCAAATCAAGGCATGGGATGACTTCATGCTCAGAGGTATCGCACCTAAAGCCAGTGATTGCGAAACCCCTATCCCTACTTTACTGAAGTCCGGACAGGAAAACCGGGTTACCGGAACGCCCACGCTGATTTTCGCCGATGGCTCTATCGTGGGTGGCATGATTCCTGCGCCCGCAATTGAAGAGAAATTGAACAGTGCGAATGAGGCCGGTAAGAAGAAATGATTGGGTCAGGTAAAACCGGACATGATAATAGTTAAGCAACTTGTCTCTTTTGATTGTCTCTGCTTCATATCGGCCGGGGTTCTGTATCCCTGGTATGAATGCAACTGTTAACCTCAGAATCTGTTAAGGTTTTACTGAAGGGCGCATTGCCGCGTTAAAATCGAACTCAGAATGCCTTGCTACTTCGAGTATGTTCCACTTTTTTAACGTTTTTTTAAGAATTGATAAAATACACCGCGCATAGATGCCGAAATATTTTGCCCTCATCCCCGCCGCCGGTTACGGTTCCCGCATGGATAATCAGTTGCCCAAACAATATCTGCCGCTGGCCGGAAAACCCATGATTTATCATGCCATTAATACGCTGTGTCGTTCTGCGCATATCAGCCGGGTTTTTGTCGTGCTGTCACCGCAGGATCCTGAGTGGCAGCGATACGACTGGAGCGAGTTCGATGGCAAACTGATCGTGCTCCATCATGGCGGCGCCACTCGTGCTGAAAGCGTGTGCAATGGACTGACGGCAGCGCAACAGGCTGATCCGGTCTGTCCGATCGGCGCCGAAGACTGGATATTGGTGCATGACGCCGCCCGGCCATTGTTCACTGAAGCACAGCTCCACCAGCTGATCGAAGAGATCGGCGATGACCCGGTGGGCGGATTGCTGGTCGTGCCTGTCGCCGATACGCTTAAACGCGGCGGCGCGGACAACCGTGTTGCACAGACTGAATCACGCGAGAATCTATGGCAGGCACAGACGCCGCAGATGTTCCGTTACCGGATGCTGCTTGACGCGCTCAGCAGAGACACGCACGCGAATGTTACCGACGACGCCAGCGCGATTGAAGCCATCGGTCTGCATCCGAAGCTTGTTCATAACCGGGACTTCAATTTCAAAGTGACTTATCCTCAGGATCTCGAACTTGCGGAACTCATCATGCAAACAAGGAAAAATTCATGATTTCATTACGAATCGGGCAGGGGCGCGATGTGCATCAATTGGCGGAAGACCGTGAATTGATTATCGGCGGTGTCACCATTCCCTATGAAAAAGGATTGCTGGGCCATTCCGATGCGGATGTGCTGCTGCATGCGCTGTGCGACGCTTTACTCGGCGCCGCTGCGTTGGGCGATATCGGCACGCATTTTTCGGATACCGATGCGCAATACAAAAATATCGACAGCCGGGTTTTGCTGCGTAATGTACGCCAGCTACTGCGCGAGCGCAATTTTGAAATCATTAATATCGACGCGACCATCATCGCGCAGGCACCCAAAATGGCGCCGCATATCCCGGCGATGATTGCAAATATTGCGCAGGATCTCGGTATTCCCGGTAATGCCGTCAACGTCAAGGCCAAGACAGCGGAAAAATTGGGCGCGCTCGGACGCAAGGAAGGCATTGCGGCGGAAGCCGTTTGTCTGATTAATCAGACCGGTTAATGCGCGTATGTCAGATACTGCCCGGCCGGAAACAGTCCGGTTGTTTTTTGCGATCCAACCCAATAGTGTAATACAGACCGCTTTGTGTCAAATGGCTGAAAAAACGGTTGCCAGCGAACATGGCGGGCGCTGTATTAAATTGGAGAACATCCACCTGACCGTGTTATTCCTCGGTGATGTTGTCACAGATAAAATCGATATGCTGCGCGGCATTGCCGATAACATTACAGCGCAGATGTTCAGACTGTCGATTCAAGGTACGATGTTCTGGAAAAAAAACCGGATTGTCATGGCAAGAGTCGAACATTACCCCGCCGCACTTTTTGCACTGGCTGATGCCCTGAAAACAGCGCTGATTGCAGCGGGTTTTGCCTGTGAAGACCGCAAATACAAACCGCATATCACATTGATTCGTAAAGCCGATGCGCATGTGCCGGTGCAACTGGAGAAGCCGATACATTGGGACGTCACTGACTGGCTGCTGCTGCAATCCCGCTTATCCGATCACGGAGCGTGTTATACCGAACTGGGCCGCTGGCCGCTTCTTCCAAATACGGAGCCGAATTCGATACATTGAAAATTCTCGCTTTTGATACTTCGACCGAATACTGTTCGACCGCACTGTGTCATGACGGTGGCATTGTCAGGCGGGAGATCTGTGCGGAGCGCCGGCATTCGGAATTGTTGTTGCCCATGATACAGGACGCATTGGCTGAGGCCGGGTTGCAGCTGTCCGATCTCGACGGCTTGGCCTTCGGCGCAGGCCCCGGCTCTTTTACCGGCCTCAGAATAGCCTGCGGTGTTGCGCAGGGCCTGGCGCTTGCCAGCGGCCTGCCGGTGATCGGCATCAGTACGCTGGAGGCCATTGCGCAACAAAATACGCACGACAAAATCGTGGTGGCGATAGATGCGCGCATGAGTGAGATTTATCATGCCGCTTATATCCGGCAGAATGGATTCTGGAAAGTAGTGAGCGAGCCCGCACTGTTTCAGCCGCGTCATGCGCCGGCATTGCCGGGTGCAGGGTGGATGGCCTGCGGCAGCGGCTTTAACGTCTATGCCGAGCAATTACAGGCAATTTACCGTGATAGCTTGATGGAAATACGGGGCGATCAATACCCGCATGCTCAGGAGATCGCGCAACTTGCCGCGGTTCGTTCCCTAGACGAATTCTGCACCGATCCTGCACAGGCGGTGCCGGTTTATATCCGCAACAAGGTTGCACTGAAGGAATCGGAGCGGTGAATCCTGAAATCCGGCCTATGTGTGAATCCGATCTGGATCAGATCATCAGGATCGAACGTCAGATTTTTCTGTTTCCCTGGTCGCCGGGCAATTTTGCCGATTCGCTCAAAGCAGGTTATCTGTGTCGGGTCATGGAAGATAATCAGGCTATACTCGGTTACAGCATCATGATGATGGGCCCCGACGAAGCCCATATCCTGACGCTGGGCATCAATCCCGACTGGCAGCGGCAGGGGCTGGGTGAGAAAATGCTGCATTACCTGATTGAATTCGCTATCGGGAAAGACGCAAAATCGGTATTGCTCGATGTGCGCGAATCGAACCACGGTGCCGCCAGGCTCTATCGGCAGCTCGGTTTTGAGCAGATTGGCATACGCAAGGGTTATTATCCCGCCATGTGCGGCCGGGAAGACGCGCTGGTGATGCAATTGCGGCTATGAACGAACGGCGTAAGCTTATTTTTAAAACACTCGGCCTGACGCCGGTCTGGCGATTGCGGGCGGGCATTCCGGATGCGCCGGCGCCGGAAGTCATCACCGGAAATGACAGTCCGGTGGCGGATGTGTCCACTCAAGCAGCATTCTCTGCGGAATATTCTGAAGCGGCGATTCGCCGGATGAATTGGGAACAGTTGGCTGAAACGGTGAAGAACTGCACGGCTTGTCCGTTGCGGAAAACCTGTACGCAGACCGTGTTCGGTGTCGGCGACAAAAATGCCGACTGGCTGTATATCGGCGAAGGACCGGGTGCGCGCGAGGATGAACTGGGCGAACCGTTTGTCGGACAGGCCGGAAAACTGCTCGACAACATGCTTGCGGCGATTCATTTGAGACGCGGGGATAACGTGTATATTACCAACATCGTCAAATGCCGTCCGCCCAACAACCGTAATCCGAGCGACAGCGAAGCGCGCCAGTGTGAGCCCTATCTGGCAAGGCAGATAGCGCTGATAAAACCGAAACTGATTATCGCACTTGGCAAAGTGGCCGCGCAAAACCTGCTCAACAGCGATGACAGCATCGCCAGTCTGCGCGGCAGGGTTCACCAGTATTCGGGTATTCCGCTGATCGTTACCTATCATCCCGCCTATCTGTTGCGTGCGCTGCACGAAAAAGCCAAAGCCTGGAAGGATTTATGCCGTGCGTGCGAACTTATGGATACGCTGTAAAAACCCAATCTACCAGTGCTTCAAACGCCGATTCCAGCGGTAGAGCAGCCGGGCAAACATGTTATAGCAGAGATGGAAAACCTGCCGGATAATCGGCAGTTGCGCGATGCGACCCAGCCAGCGCAGCCGGGGTGTTCTTAACCAGAGGAAAATAAACGCGTCCGCGCCGATTCGGATCCGACCGCAATCATCGCGTACATGCAGCCGCTCACGGACCTGTTCCAGCGGTGATGCCGTTTCATCAGCCATTTCGGGCCGGGTATGCACATCGACCCATTCAACATCCTCAGCACCGTTACGTTCCATTATCGAACGCTGTTTCTCGATCCCGGCTTTGCAAACGGGACACGCGCTGTTGTAATAAACTTTGTCAGTCATCGGTCATTCGCCAGATCATTGGTCTTCCGGTTATTTTAGCATTGCTCTTGTAAAGGATGCTGTATTACGTAAACACATTGACCGAATTCGTCCAGTTCGGCGATTTCACTTGATCTCGATTCCTGCCATACGAGCAAAAGCAGCAAAATCAAGTGCCGTGTTTTGGTCATGCACGATGCGCCATTGGCCGTCTTGTAGCTGGAAAACATAAGTGAGCCATGTAACGACCGGCGTATCTTCCGGCTTGGCGCGGTATTGGTATTTAACAAGCGCCATTGCCACGTCTTCCCCGACGACCTTGTGAGCAATTGAACCCTCCCACACCCAGTTTTGGTCTTTGAACCATTGTTCATGTATCGCAATGGTTTCGGACGGAGTGGTAAAGGCATGCCCATTCTGAACAATTGTATAGAGGGTGTCGCCTTTTGTGAGATGAGACTTAAATGCCTCTATATCTCTGTTGGAAATGGCTTTGAAATGCGCTTGTAGGGCTGCATCAAAATCTGGTTTCACGGATGTTCCTCCGGTACAGGCAGTAAGTATAAAGATGATAATCGCTACAAAAGCGAATGCCAACGCCTGAATTAAACCGCGCCGCGAAGCGGCGTCGGCTTGAATGAATTGTTAGGCCGTGGACGTTTAGACACGAACCGCCGCTTCGATTTCGGCAATGTCGATCTTCTTTTGCTTCATCATCGCCGCGATCGCCTTGGCAGACACATTTTTGTCGGCCCTCAATGTCAATTCTGTCAGCCGCCTCGGGAAAACCTGCCATGACACACCGTAGCGATCCTTGAGCCAGCCGCAGTGGCTTTCCTCGTCGCCATTTGTGGTTAGCGCTGCCCAAAGCCTATCGGTCTCCGCCTGATCGACCGTCTCGACGGAAATCGACACTGCTTCGCTTAGGGAGAACATCGGTCCTGCATCGAGTATCTGATACGGCACCCCGCCCAGTGTGAAGTCGATTAGCCAGGAAGCGCCATCTCCGCCGATATCGAAGATCGCCTCGATCCGGCTTCCCGGAATCAGAGCGCAGTAAAACTCTGCGGCTTCACGACCGCGACCGTCACGGAACCAGAGGCAGGTACGTATGGAACTGGTCATCATGTTGCTCCTCGTGTGATTGGGTAAATGCAGCAGTTTTGCGCGGCCTAACGCCTGCGTTCAACAGCGCAGCAAAGCAGCGTCTGTTGCGCCCGCTGGTTATATGCTTTGTTCACGCCGCCACCAATTTTTTTACCCGAAGCTCGCTTCTACGCTGCTCGGCATGCCACAACTCATACTGAGACTGTTGATTGAGCCAGCTCTCTGCCGAGGTCTCAAAAGCAATGGAAAGCCGAATGGCCATTTCGGGGCTGATTCCTGCACGACCGTTCAGTATGGCACTCAAGGTTTTTCGAGTAACGCCAAGTGCCTCAGCAGCGTCAGTGACAGAAATGCCAAGAGGCTCAAGGCATAGCTCTTTGATGATTTCTCCAGGATGTGGAGGATTGTGCATCAGCATGGTAATACCTCAATGATAGTCTTCATAATTCACAATCTCGGCATCTTTGCCCACAAATACAAAAGTCACTTGCCAGTTTCCGCTGACAGTGACTGACCAAGTGCCAGAACGGTTGCCAGCGAGTTCGTGCAATCGGAGGCCTGGCAAGTCCATATCCCTTGGTGCAGTCGCAGCCTGAAGACGGCCGAGGATAAGGCGGAGCCGGTTTGCATGGGCAGCCTGAATTCCAGCAGTGCTGCCGGTTTTGAAGAATCTGGCCAACTCCCTGTGTTTGAAGCCCCGTATCATGGTCGGTAATGTAACCTATATCGTGTCGGGTGTCAACGCTGTGGGCAGGGTGGCATATAACGCCACTATAAACGGCAATGTAGCGGCTCTTACGAAATAAGCCGACGGTCGACTGCAATCGCGATTTTTCCTTGAATACCGTTGTTGGGATTCTCCAGCCGGGTATGGGCAAGCGGAATATCGGCAAGCGAATAGACGGCGCCAACGTGTGGCCGCAGCTGACCGCGCTCGATCAATGCACTCAACTCATCAAGCTTGCCGCGGTTTTGTCTTGTGAAAACGAAGTGATAACTCGCGTTCTTGCTCCAGGCCTGAATGACGTTTTGCGGCTGTGCAATGTCCACGATCGTGACAACGCGGCCAAGTTGCGCGAGCGTGTCGGGGCTGCGCGACAATGTGTTGCCGCCGATGGTGTCGAACACGACATCGACTCCGCGGCCACTTGTTTCCCGCATGATAGCGTCGACATAATCTTCCTTTTTGTAGTCGATGACCACATCCGCACCCAAACTTCGCGCGAACTCAACGTTTGCTTCGCGCGCGGTCGTGAACACCCTTGCTCCCATGGCTTTTGCGAGCTGGATGGCCACATGACCGACACCTCCCGCGCCGCCGTGCACCAGAATGCTCTCCCCCACTCTTAGCGCCGCACGTACGATCAGTGCTTCCCACGCCGTTCCGCCAACCAAGGTCAGGCTTGCCGCCTCGAGATGGCTCAGCGAGGGAGGCTTCTTTCCGATAATGCTTTCGGCAGCAACATGGTACTCGGCATAACTTCCTGGCCCTTCAAATATTTGCGGGGTATACCAGACTTCGTCTCCTGGGGAGAAGGTTGTCACACCCGGTCCAACTGTTTCGACAACGCCAGATACGTCGTGTCCGGTAATGGCCGGTAGTTGCACCAAGTCGGGATAATCGCCACGTCGAACCTGATAATCCAACGGATTGATGGAGGTTGCATGTACCCGGACCAGAACTTGGCCCGCATGTGGCACTGGCCTGGGTACGTCGCAAAGTTCGAACGATTCCGGGCCGCCAAATGATTTAAGTACTATTGCTTTCATTGCAATCCTCGTTTCTATGAAAAGGGATATCGGGAATTATCGATATCTAAAATTACTACTCGATCGTCGCATAACGCTTTGCTAAAAGGCTGAGTGGAACACGCGTAGCGTGTGAAACGTGCCGGAGACAGCGCGTAAAATTGCCGAAGGCAATGCGCTGGCGTAGGCTCAATCCTTCTGAGCAATTTGTTAGCCGATTGTTGTAAATGTTTCGTGCTATTGTCAGAAACTCGATCCTGGTTGTTTTAAAAATTCGATTTCATCTGTATTGGATTCACGACCCAAAACAGCATTTCTATGTGGGTACCTGCCAAAGCGATCTATAATTGCTTTGTGCTTTAGTTCATATTCGTAATTATATGAAGCAGCATATTCTCGATAGAGAATTTCTGCAATGTGGTGGATTTTTTTTGATTCGCTATGCATAAATGGAAGTAATAGAAATCCGCATTCAGTTTTTGTTAATACATGTGGTACTTTGGTCTCAACAGCTTCTTGGGCTAAAACTAATGCTAATTGATCGTTGGCGAAGGCTTTTGGAGTATTACGATAAATGTTTCTTGAAAATTGGTCTAATAAAATAATCTCGGCAAGTCGTCCTTTTGGCTCTTTTCGCCATTCATATAATTCACCTTGGGATGCCTGAATAACGAGATTTTCAAATTTGTCTTTAATTTGATTGTCGAAATTTGAATCTGATACCCACCACATTTTTGAATCAATTTCATCAAACCAAAATTTTAATAGATAACTATACATAATATTGACCTGAAATTTTAATCGGCTAACGAGGATGTAGAAAAACTCTTTTTTCAGCCTGCCTGATGATGTATCCAGGCTTTAAATTTTTGAAGTACTTTGACAAGCGGGAAATCGAGTTTTTCAGAATTATATTCATAGTGTCAGTATATCGTTTATATCTGGCCTGCTGCGCGCAGGTACTTGAACAGCATACGAAACTTCATCGCTGCATAGCCGTTGAAGGTTCGGTTCGAACCGTTCGAATAGAGTCGTTTGCCAGCCGGGCAGATACAGTGTGAGCCATTCTCGGCAAGCTGGAAGTCACCTGGACCAAGCCGTTTCGAGATCGAAGGTTGTCCACGTTTATCCCAAAGTGGGTCGGGCTTGCTCTTATGTGCCTCTTGCCCGTGGTAGCGTTCGTCGCGTTTGCGGTAGCCGTTGTCGGGAATATAGGTGTCGATACCCTCTGCTGCCAGCATCTTGATGCCGTTTTCAGAATGATAGCCAGCGTCGGCGGTAACAACAGTTTGATTGCTCATTTGTGGCTTGACAGCCTGGGCTACCGGAATAAGCAGTTCTTGTTCTGAACCGGTGCCATGGGCTTGCGCATCCAGAATGATCTGGTGTTTTCCATCTACCGCCGCTACGCCTGTGTATCCCTGGATAACATCCTTGCCAGTGGCCATCTTAGCTGATTCATTATCGGTGAGGTTGGATAGGCGTACTCCTCCCTTTGGTCCTTTGCGGTCTTCCGGGTTGGCTGCCAGCCAGTCTTTGAGTTGTTTCGCTTTTTTTTGCAATCGTTCCAGCTTGCAAGCTTTTCGTTGGGCCTGATGCTCATCCACAGGTGTCATGTCTGTCTCCCGGTGATGTGCCAGCATCTGCTTCGCAGCCTTTTCCATCTTTTCAGCCTGGCGCTGGTAGTCTGCACGTGTGCCACTCTTGGCCTTACTGGCATTGGAAGGTAACTTTACACCATCTATCGCAAACAATTCCCGGCCAATCAACCCTTGCCGGTCACACACCATTAACACTTGGGCGAATAGTTTTGCCACTTCATCGCCCAGTTCGGCAATGAATGCCGCCAGGGTAGTGAAATGGGGCTGATTGTCCCCGGCAACAGCCATGAACAATATGTTCTGTCGACACGCCGCCTCGATCCGGCGGCTGCCAATCAGACCGCGACTGTAAGCCAGCAAAATGATCTTGAGCAGTACAGCAGGATCATAAGTGGGAGCTCCTTGCGTATTGTTCCGATACCGCCCACGCAAGCCGCTAAGATCCAATTCATGATCGACGAGATAGCACAGGGCATGTTCGAAACTGCCAGGAATAATCTGCCGGGAGAAATCAACAGGTAACAGCATCAGGCCTTTTTGAACCGGTTTGAGTCGTGCCATCCTTCCTATATCCTCGACAATTTTTACCAATCCTGATTATTCCATGGAAAAAATAATAGGTTCAGGTTTTTCTACATCTTCAACGCTTGAATTAAGCCGCCCCGCGAAGCGGCGTCGGCTTGAATGAATTGTTAGGCGTCACTTGCATTGTCGGAGCGCCAGTCAGCAATCCATCTATCAATATCAAAGTCCTCATCGTATCCAAAGAGGCTTGTGACTAGATCCTCAATCAATCCCTCCAAGTCTCGGATCACGTCGCCACCAGCTAACACGCCGACGATTGTCCCACCCGTCCCTGGGCCATGTGGTTCGTGCTTTGCCCAGTGGTAGTTGGCCTGCCGCTGTATGAAGTCCGTAATGAATTCTTTCGGGCTCTTGGCGCCGAAGTGGTCCGGCGGATAGAACTCTGCGAGTCGCAGCCACGAAGACTCCAGGAAGTCAATGTAGTGATGGCTTGCTTCTCGCATGTGCAGCGTAACGCCCGTGTCCCAGCCCTCCTGAGCTTCGTCGCGCGCCAGACGGCGAGCTCGAGGCAGGTACTTTATAAAGCGGACATGGCTAGGCTCTTCCAGATACCGACGAGCGAATGTCTCTGCTGTTTCTGGCTGAGAAATCAGGCTTGGAGAGTCGCTCTGCTGATCCTTGCGCCTATGGAGCCAGACCGCAAAACACGCAATTAGAAAAGCAGCAACTCCACATGCAGCCGCGGTCCATTGGCTCTTCTGAGAAAGGAAGTACCACACGGCGCCTGTGGCGAAGATGCCTGACAACCACCACGTGCTTTGAATGTGCCAGTCTCGAACATGCATGTTGTGACGCCTAACGCCTTTCTTCAGCGGCAAAAGCTTGCTGGCGTGGCTTTTGCGCCTTTTGCAAAAGGCATGACGGCATGATTTTGTCCGACTGCAAGAACTTGTTAGGCATGCCAGCTTTCAAAAATCTGACACTCTTGAAATAAGCAAAGGGAATGCTCCAATTAGTACCAAAAAGCCGCTGCCAATTTCTCACATTGCTAATTTTTTGGCGCATTCACTTAAAGGTGAGATATCACCATAACCTACGGTAGTAAGTGTTACGAGACTGTAATAAATGGAATCAATGGGACTAATGGAATCAATGGGACTTAGTGAGCCAACCGTAAAATTACCTTCACCTGGCAAATGCAAGTATAGGCCTGCAAAAGAAATTACTAAGGCTGCGGCCATTAGCGGAATTGTTATAACGCCTACCCGTCTGCTGGGGAAAAGGAATTCCGCAGTCCATTCGCATTGGTAAGTGCTATTTTTCTTATCAGCTCTAATAGCTGCCGTAAAAATTACTCCAAAAAGGTATAGGTCAACGGCACCAATGGATAACCAAGAAAGGCATCGCCAGCCACATTTCCAAGATAGATAGCCAAAGATACAAGCACCCACGGCTCCAACTATCAGTACCACATCAATTTTTAGGTTTTTTTTAGACTTTTCGCACATGTTGATCTCGGTTGCCTAACACTGGAGTTAAGTGGCCGCGCGAAGAGTGGTCCACTTGAACGTGTTGTTAGCGAAATTTAAATTGAATTTGATTTATTAAAAAGCGGCATAAAAAAGGCGTTCATAAATGTTGAATTTCGATAGAACAAATAGAAAATAACCAAAGTATCAACACCCAAAATCAAGGGTATAGCAAATTTGTATACTTCTATTTTCATTACCACGAACACAAGCGCCGCTATTAAAGCTAAAAATACCAAGCGTCTTGCATTTTTTGTTGCATCAACTCTTTTTATTGTCGGCGAACCTACTCTAAATCCGGTTAACCAACCTGAGATTACTTTATAGAAGTAAGAAATCGCTATACCTACCAGAAGATTTATCAAAATCCAATTAATAAATAAAGTGGCAAGAAACCAAGGCTTATCCAAGTATTGATCGATCATAAATATCTCAATAATTTCGCTAACGTACCGGAATTCAGCTGCGAGTGCCAGAGGGAGGCGCTTGCGCCGACCGACGGCACTCGTCAGCTGCAATTCCCTGTTGGGCGGTTCAGCTGGACCTCTGGAGGAGCGCGCTGGCGAACGTGTCGGCTGCCGCGGTGAACGCGTGTCGGTCGGAGGCGAGGAGTGCGAAGAACGCGCGATCCAGCGCGACAAATGGGTCCCAGTCGGCGCGGCTTGGTCCGCGGTCGCCCGAAAGTCGGGCGCAGCGCGCGCCGCGGTCGCGCGGGTATGGGGCGCCGAAAGAGCGCATCGCCTCGAGCAGCGTCTCCGCCCAGGGAAGCAGCCGGAGCGATCGGAACGCGGTCGCCGCCTCGGGCGCGAGCACGCCGGTGGGATTTGAGAAGAACTGGTGGAAGCCGCCGTTTCGGACTTCTGACTGGCACCAGTGCGCTGCGAACAGAACGCCGACTCCGGCGGGAAGGGCACCATACTGCGCGAGAAATGTCTCCGCGCCGTCATTGATGGAGACGGACCGCCAGTGGGGCTCAAGAACGGTCCAGTAGAGCGGAGGAGGCGGGCGGTGCATGCTCGTCGCCGGTACACGAGATACCGAATCCGCCCAACGTTAAGTAGACACCTTTTTAGGTGTATAATAAATTTTAACCATAGGTGTATAAATCCGAAATATGATTGATCATTTAATGAATCTATCATAACCATTCATTGGTATCAACCTGTTATGAGAAATACAAATACACCGCCAAAACTCCTGGATCGAGTCCGCGACCGTATTCGTATCAGGCACTATAGTCTCCGTACCGAAACACAATATGTGCAATGGATAAAGCGTTTTATTCTGTTCCACAGTAAACGCCATCCGCAAGAAATGGGTGCTGTGGAGGTGGAGGCATTTTTAACCCATCTGGCAGTGACTGGTAAGGTATCGGCCTCGACCCAAAATCAGGCATTGTCAGCTTTGCTGTTTTTGTATAAGGAAGTACTGTTGATTGATCTGCCCTGGCTGGATAAAGTCGTACGCGCCAAGCAGCCGCAACGGTTACCGGTTGTGCTGACGCGCACCGAGGTGCGCACCATTTTGGCTCGGATGAGTGGAACTTATGGTTTGATGGCGAATCTCCTGTACGGCACGGGGATGCGTTTGATGGAATGCGTGCGTCTCAGAGTGAAAGATGTGGATTTTGAACGCAGTGAGGTTTTTATCCGTGATGGCAAAGGAGCCAAGGATCGAGTCACGATGTTGCCGGAGTTGTTGGTGGGTTCTTTACAGGCGCATTTGCTTCATCGCCGGGCTTTGTTCGATGATGATAGCCGGTCAGGCAAGGCGTCGGTGTATTTGCCAGATGCGTTGGAACGCAAATATCCCAATGCAGCGACGGATTGGGTATGGCAATATATTTTCCCTTCCGGAAGTTTCTCGATCGATCCGCGCAGCGGTGTCGAGCGGCGGCATCATATCGATGAAAAACTATTGCAGCGGGCGATGAAAAAAGCGGTGCAGGCCAGTGGTATAACCAAGCTGGCCACGCCGCACACCTTACGCCATTCGTTTGCGACCCATTTACTTGATTCGGGCTACGATATCCGCACTGTCCAGGAACTGCTCGGTCATAAAGATGTGCACACGACGATGATTTATACCCATGTTCTCAACAAAGGAGGGCGGGGCGTCAGAAGCCCGCTGGACATGTAGACTGCTTGGCCGACGCCAAAAAGTGCAGCGGCTGATAGACAGTGTGAGTATCTGAGTACAAATAGCACACGTTGTGTTAGAATTTTTCTTCATGAAACCGATTACATGGAACCCTGAGAAGAACAAACTCCTCCAAAAGGAACGGAATATTTCGTTCGAAGACGTAGTTTTTCATATCTCGATTGGCGGTATTCTGGATACGCTGGAACACCCGAATCAGGAATGTTACCCAGGTCAACAAATACATGTGATCGAAATGGAAGGATATGCTTATTTGGTTCCCTTTGTAGAGTCGGAGGATGAGGTTTTTCTGAAAACGATCATTCCGAGCCGGAAAGCGACCCAAACCTATTTGGGAGGTACTGAATGAACGAACTGGATCAAGAAGAGCAGGAAGTTCTGCAAGTGTTCGAAGCGGGTGAACTCAGACGGGTTCCGGATTTCGCTGAAAGAAAGAAGCGGCATCAGGAATACGCGGAAGCGATGTTCAGGAAAGACGCCCGTATAAACATCAGGCTTTCCTCCAGGGATCTGCGGGCGCTCCAGAAGAAAGCCCTGGCGGAGGGTATTCCATACCAAACCCTGGTTGCTAGCATTCTCCACAAGTATGTCGAAGGCCGTCTGCACGAGGAACGATAGCTTCGTTCGTCTTGTGTGCGGTGGACAGTGATTTCCCTGGTGTCATGCTTGAGAACGAGAATACCAAGATATACAATGATAACGTGTATATCATTTAGGGAAATCATCTAATGCAGGTTTCAAAATGGGGTAATAGTCTGGCAATCCGATTGCCCGTATCGATTGTTGAAATACTTGATCTCAAGGAAGGTGACACGATTGAAATTCATGTGGCAGGTTCCCGTGAGATTGAAATCGTGAAAACACCGGAAGTCCGTGAAATTCTTGAACGTCTGAGAAAGTACCGTGGACGGTTACCGAAAGATTTCAAATTTGATCGTATTGAGGCGCATGAAAGATCATAGCGTTTTTCTGGATACGAATATTCTGTTGTATCTTCTATCCGAAGATGAAATGAAATCTGTTCAGGCTGAAAATACTGTCGCAGCTGGCGGCGTTATCAGTGTTCAGGTACTTAATGAATTCGCAAGCGTGGCCCGGAGAAAACTGGATTTGTCTTTCGATGAAATCCGGGAGTTTCTTTCGCACATAAGCATGATATGCCCAGTGATGCCGGTTACTGTCAAGGTGCATGATCAGGGGCTTCGGATTGCGGAACACTATGGGCTCTCGATATACGATGCACTGATCGTCGCCGCAGCATTGTCGGCAGGTTGCACAACGCTTTATTCGGAAGACATGCAGGACGGTCAGACGATTGATGGTCAACTTTTAATACGAAATCCGTTGATGTGAATTGTTTCAATCAAACAATCGGCATGGCCGCACAGTGATTGCTGTGCCGCTTTTAATGTTCGGGCCAGCAGTCCGTGTGCAAATGTTTTTACGATCGTGAAAGAATGCGTCCGTAAAATTGGGCGGGTTTCTTGTAAAATAGCGAATCTGTTTAATTCAAGAAGAGTAAATAATGTCAGAAACTTACGATGTCGCAGTCATCGGCGGTGGGCCGGGAGGGTATGTCGCAGCAATCCGTTGCGCGCAATTGGGATTGAATACGGTGTGCATCGATGCGTGGAAAAATGCGAAGGGGCGCGCCAGTCTGGGGGGAACCTGTTTGAATGTCGGCTGTATCCCATCCAAGGCGCTGTTGGAGTCGTCCGAACATTTTTTTCAGGTGCAGCATGACATTGCGGCGCACGGCATCAAAGTGGAGAATGCCACAATCGATGTACCCGCGATGATTGCCAGAAAAGATAAGATCGTGACGACTTTTACAGCGGGTATCGCTTCGCTGTTCAAGAAAAATGGCGTCAAATCGATTCATGGCACGGGTAAGTTGCTCAAGCGTGCCGATACCGATGCGGCATGGCGTATCGATGTTACCGATGGCGATACGGTGCAGCAGGTTCAGGCGAAATATGTCATTGTCGCTACGGGTTCGGTGCCGCGCCAGTTGCCTATGGCTGAAGTGGATAATGACCGTATTCTCGATAATGCCGGTGCATTATCTTTATCCGAAACGCCCCAGCGGCTGGGTGTTATCGGCGCGGGCGTTATCGGGCTGGAAATGGGTAGTGTGTGGCGCAGATTGGGTGCCGAAGTGACCATCCTTGAAGCGATGCCGGAATTTTTGATGGCGGCGGATGCGCAAATCGCGCAGGAAGCCCGGAAAATTTTTATCAAGGAAACCGGATTGAAAATTCAGACCGGTGTGAAAATCAATGCGATCAATACCAATGACACACAAGTTACGGTCGATTATCTGGATGCGGAGGGTCAGTCGCAACAATTGGTAGTTGATAAACTGATTATGGCCGTGGGCCGTGCGCCGAATACCACAGGGTTGGGCATTAATGAGAATGGCCTCAAGCTGGATGAGCGTGGTTTTATTGCGGTGGATGCGGGTTGCCGTACCAGTTTATCGAATGTCTATGCTGTGGGCGATGTCGTGCGCGGTCCCATGCTGGCGCACAAGGCATCTGAGGAGGGCGTGTTTGTGGCGGAAGCGATCGCAGCCAGAGAAAAAGGTGATGACCAGCAGCATGACGCGCCGGATTTTAACACGGTTCCCTGGGTAATTTATACCGCACCGGAGATCGCCTGGGTAGGGAAAAACGAGCAAGAGCTTAAAGCCGCTGGTATTCCGTACAAAGCGGGCCAGTTTCCCTTTATGGCCAACGGTCGTGCGCGTGCGATGAATGCGGCGAGCGGTTTTGTCAAAATTCTGGCGCATGCCGAAACAGACCGTGTGCTGGGTGTTCATATGATCGGTCCGCATGTTTCCGAAATGATCGCCGAAGCGGTCATGGCAATGGTATTTTCGGCATGCAGCGAGGATATCGCAGCGATTGTTCACGCACACCCTTCACTGTCCGAGGTCTTTCATGAGGCTGCGCTGGGCGTGAATAACCGTGCCTTGCACATCTGATAAATGATCTGAATTTTTTGAATCCGGATTACTTTTCAGTATAGCCGGATTGGAAGATGAAAACGGCTGATCAAGAATGGCCTGGGTCGTTCGGAGTATGCAGCCGTTTCAACGAAGCTTGATTTATGCAGCTTAATTGGGAAGACAGTTCTGGCTTTTCGGATCGACACCGCAGGACCAGCGTAATTCTTTTATGCCGGCTGTTTTGTTGACCAGATAGTCAGCTTTAAGCTGTTTATTCTGTTCTGCAGTCAATGCTGCTCTTTCAGGAATAAAACGTTCATTGCTCCAGAAACGTACTCTGCAAAATTCCTCTTCGCCCTGGCATAGACGGCTGATCGCATTGCTGTAAATGGTTTTGTCGGTATGGCGGCTTTGTTCTACGAGCACCATATGCACCTTTTTGCCTGAATTGCCCAATTCGGCGATACGCACGGTTTTCCATCCATTGCCGCTTTGTAACTCAGATGATGCATCCGCTTCGTCGGCTGCCTCTGTTTCAACTTCGGTTGCAGCTTCGGTTTCATCAGCCTGATCTTCATCAGCTTCGGCGAAGACTGCGTAAGGAACGCTGAGCGCTAAAAATAAAAGCGCGCAAGTAAACTTTTTGTTCATAAAATCTCCTTGACGAATTATATTTTTTCTATAATTTCAATGCTATAACTTTCAAAAATAAGAAATTGAAATGATGTGTCCAGAAATGAAAACTGATATCCGATCCACGTTAGCAGCGGAAGTATACTCCAAAAGTATTGCGCAGCGAGACTGTTTTTTGCAGGACAAGTTCAGGACAGTATGATGTTTCTGTGCTGATATCGGAACGATTCTTCAGCCTTGCAGGCAAGGAAGAACGGAAAATGTATGGTGCTGCCGGATACGAAAACCATTCATGCAGATGATGGTCTATCCGATGGTTGCGCTATCGATTTTGTGGCAGGATTAACAGCCGGCTAATCAGCCTGCAGAGGATTTGCAGGGATAGGATAGTATTTCTATCCGCTTGATATTATAATCACAAGTTTTTCATTCTTCGCCAGTTGCTTATACATTAACGCTCATGCAGTTATTTGCCTTCGGTATTAATCATACGACAGCTCCGCTGGATGTGCGTGAACAAGTCACGTTCCCGGAGAATACCATGGAGCATGCGTTGCATGATCTCGTGGGGCGTAATCCGATCACAGAAGCCGCTATTGTTTCGACCTGTAATCGTACGGAAGTGTATTGCAGTACCGACAAACCTGAGGAAGCCATGCGCTGGTTGGCGGATTTCCATCACTTGCAGGTGCATGATCTGGATCCTTATTTGTATAAGTTACCGCGTGAGAAAGCTGTCAAGCATGCTTTCCGCGTTGCCAGCGGACTGGATTCGATGGTGCTGGGCGAACCGCAGATTCTGGGGCAGTTGAAGAGCGCGGTTAAATCGGCTGAAAATGCCGGTACATTGGGTCTGTTGCTGCACAAGCTGTTTCAGCGTACTTTTTTTGTCGCCAAGGAAGTCCGGACTTCCACCGAAATCGGTTCAAACTCTGTATCCATGGCTGCCGCTGCCGCGCGCCTTGCCGAGCGGATTTTCGGTGAAATCAGTGAGCAACGTGTTTTGTTTGTCGGTGCCGGGGAAATGATTGACTTGTGCGCCAGTCATTTTGCCGCACGTAATCCAAAACATATCACGGTCGCCAATCGAACCGTCGAACGTGCGCTAATGTTGTCAAAAAGATTCAACGCCACTGCGATCACTTTGGCGGATCTGCCGGATCAACTGGCTTTGCACGATATCGTGGTAACTTGTACGGCCAGTCCGTTACCCATTCTGGGAAAAGGCATGGTCGAGCGCGCGATTAAAGCGCGCAAGCACCGCCCTATTTTTATCGTCGACCTTGCGGTGCCACGTGACGTTGAATCCGAGGTTGCCGAACTCGATGATGTTTTTCTCTATTATGTCGATGATTTGTCCGAGATTGTGAAGGAAGGAATGGACGCACGTCAGAGCGCCGTTGCTCAGGCGGAGTCAATTATCGATAATAATGTCATCGATTTTATGCGCTGGCTGGCGACACGCGAGCTGGTGCCGACGATACGCGCATTGCGCGATCAGGGTGAGCGTTACCGCCGCCACGAAATGGAACGTGCTTCCAGGATGCTCGCCAGGGGTGAAGATCCTCAAAAAGTGATGGAGTCATTGAGTAACGGTTTAATGAATAAATTCCTGCATATTCCCTCCAGTTCCTTGAATCATGCTACTGCCGAGGAACGTGCGCAACTGGTTGAACTCGTTAATAAACTTTATCAACTGCATCGCCCGCAATGAAAGCGAGTCTTACCCGGAGACTTGAGCGTCTGAGTGTACGGCTCAATGAACTCAACCAAACGCTCAGCAGTGAAACGATAACTGCGGATCTGGATAAATTCCGCAAATTGTCGCGCGAGCACGCCGAAATTATACCGGTGGTCGATCTGTATCGTGCTTATCAGCAGGTTGAACAGGATATGCAGACCGCGCGGGAAATGGCTTCCGATCCCGAAATGCGCGAATTTGCCGAAACAGAGATGCAGGCCGGAAAGGAGAAACTGGCCGAAATCGAAACGGAATTGCAAAAACAATTACTGCCCAAGGATCCCAATGACGAACGCAATATTTTTCTGGAAATCCGCGCAGGGACAGGGGGGGATGAATCTGCGCTGTTCTCGGGTAATCTGTTTCGCATGTATTCACGCTATGCCGAGCGGCGTCACTGGCAGGTGGAGATCATTTCGCAGAGTCCATCGGATATCGGTGGCTACAAGGAGATTATTGCAAAAATTATTGGCCAGGGTGCCTATTCCAGGCTTAAATTCGAATCAGGAAGCCATCGCGTGCAACGTGTTCCGGTAACGGAGACTCAAGGACGTGTCCACACCTCAACATGTACCGTGGCGGTCATCCCTGAGGCTGATGAAATCAGCGAAGTGCAATTGAATCCTGCCGAGTTGCGGATTGATACATTCCGCGCTTCAGGTGCGGGAGGTCAGCATATTAATAAGACCGACTCGGCCGTCAGGATTACACACCTGCCGACCGGTATTGTCGTCGAATGCCAGGACGGCCGTTCGCAGCATAAAAATAAAGCGCAGGCCATGAGTGTATTGGCTGCGCGTATCCATGCCAAGCAGATGCGTGCGCAACAGGCCGAGCAGGCGGCTACCCGTAAATCACTGGTGGGTACGGGAGAACGTTCCGAAAGAATCCGGACCTATAATTTCCCGCAAGGCAGGGTGACGGATCATCGTATCAATCTGACGCTCTATAAAATGGATCAGATTATGGATGGCGATATTGATGAAATCTGTTCGGCGCTGATGGCGGAATATCAGGCTGAACAACTGGCCGCGTCTATGGAAGAATAGACGGGAAGAGACCTTTGCACGGCTACTACGCGGCACGATAATTGCGTTAAAAATTTGCGAAAAATGCTCATTTACCCCGTGCAAACTCCGCTTTTTCGCAAATTTTTGCCTTATTCTCGTACCGCTCATGACACCGTGCAAAGGTCTCGGGAAGTGCGTTTATTGCTGTCTGCGTGCGTCGGTTGATTCACTGCATTGCCTGGAGATTCATACATTGAAGCAGCAGGAGCTTGATCAGGAAAAGTCCGATGTCTGTCCCGGGACCATTTCACGGGCATTGGCTTGGGCGTGCCGGCGTATCGATACGATTGATGCACGCATGCTGCTTCAGCATGTGCTGTGCGTCAATTATGCGTTTTTATTAACACACCCGGAAGAACCGGTGCCTGCTTCTCTGGTCGAAAAATTCACTACGCTTGTTTTGCAGCGTGTCAGCGGAATGCCTGTGGCCTACCTGACCAGTGAACGTGCGTTTTATGATCAGATTTTCAAGGTGACGCCTGCTGTGCTGGTGCCGCGTCCGGAAACTGAATTGCTGGTCGATCTCGCGCTGGAAACGATCGCGGCAAATGGATTCTGCAGCGTGCTGGATCTCGGGACGGGAAGCGGTGCGATCGCGATTACCATCGCCAGGCATCGGCCTCAGGCGAATGTTGTCGCAGTGGATTTGTCTAATGATGCGATCTCTGTTGCGCGATGGAACGCGCAGAATCTGGGCGTTGATAATGTATGTCTGATTCAGGGCAACTGGTATGCGCCGCTTGGTGAGGATAAAAAGTTTGATGTAATTGTTTCAAATCCGCCGTATGTGGCTGAGTGTGACCCACATCTGCAGCAAGGCGATTTGCGGTTTGAACCGGCAATAGCGTTATCTGCTGGTGAAAACGGGCTTGCATGCATTCGTCATATCATTGCGGCAGCGCCGGCCTATCTGGTTGACGGTGGAAGGTTGTTAATAGAGCATGGCTATGATCAGTCCGCGATCTGTCGGCTGCTGATGGAGCATGTTGGATTTAAGCATATTGAAGTGCACAAGGATCTGGCCGGTATCGAACGTGTTTGTGATGGCCGTTATTTTATGTAATTTATTGGGAGTAAATAGAAATGAATGTAGAAGATGTGATTAAAGACCAAGTAACAACGCATCCTGTCGTGCTGTATATGAAAGGTACACCCGAACAGCCGCAGTGCGGTTTCTCCGCCAATGCCATCAATATTCTGAGTGCGTGTGGTGTCAGTGATCCCTTTACGGTCGATGTGCTGCAGGATCCGGAGATTCGCCAGGGCATTAAGGATTATTCCAATTGGCCGACCATTCCGCAGCTCTATGTCAATGGTGAATTTATTGGCGGTTCCGATATTCTGACTGAAATGTATCAGAACGGCGAGTTGCAGGAATTGTTCAAAGAGCAGGATTAGGAATTTGTTCAAGATCTCACTGATCGAAATCTTGAACAGGTTCTAAAGTGTAACGTTTATAGTAATCAGCCGATTGTCGCTGCAACAGCGTGAGTTGCTGTGGCGACAATCCAGTATCGCGCAAATTTTCCAATCGCCATGAAAATCATGGCCGCTATCCAGTTGACTCTTAGCCAGCCGGCTGCAACGCACAGCGCATCGCCGATAACCGGCGCCCAGGACAGCAGCAGAATAGGCGCGCCATGACTGTGCACCCATTCCAGATAACGTGAAGTGTTGCCGGTCTTTTTGAGCATCGTTTTCTCATCCGGAATCAGCCGTCCGATCAGATAAGAACTCATACCGCCCAGCGTATTGCCAATGGTGGCCAGGATGAGCGCCTGCCAGAGCAGGTCGGGATAGGCAATCAGTACACCTGCAAGTACCGCTTCGGATCCGCCCGGCAGCAGTGTCGCAGCGAGGAAGCTGCTGGTGAAAAGGGCCAGCAGGCTTGCTTGTTCATCCATAAATGTAATTCAGTCCGGAGTATAGTTTTAAACAGATAGGCATTGCGGTGAGATGCCGTTGCCGGGTAGTTTACATGGATCTGTACCGACAGCGGTATGCATTCACCTATGCAGGCTGTCAGCTGCGGTCTGTCCGACTGATATGAATTTCAGGATATAAGGAACAGACCGGTCAGTTTCCCGAACGGCCAGAAATAATTTCTGATATAAACCTTTCTGTCCGATTCTGATTTTCTTGAGTTTCATTGTCTTGATACTGGAATCAGCGAGCCATTCCGGTAAAACGCATACACCTCGATTGAGCGCGGTCATTTGCAGCATAATCTCAAGCGATTCGATCGGTTTCAATTTTAACGGTTCAACGTGAGCTGGCGTTAAAAATCGTGAAAGAATATCCAGTCTTTCCAGCGGAACTGGAAACGATAAGAGTGTTTCCCTGGTGAGATCCTCCGGTACCAGTTGCCGGGTGTTTGCAAGTGTATGGTTGGGGGAGGCCAGTAGAACGAGTTGATATTCGGCCAGGGTTTCATAGTGGATTTTTTCTTTCTTGATCAAATCGGGTGTGACCAGAACGTCGATATGATGATTCAGGAGTCCTTCCAATCCTGTAAATTGAAATTTATGCACGATATCAATATCAACGTCGGGCATTTGTTGCATGAATGGGCCGATCACGGCATTGAGCCATTGAAAGCAGGGGTAGCATTCGACACCGATGCGCAGAATGCCCTGACAGCCTTCACTATAGGCTTTCAAAGTTTTTTCCGCCTGCGACAAAACAGGCAGAACCTGGTTTGCGACATCCAATAACAGCCTGCCAGCCTGCGTCAGCCGCAGGCTGCGTCCTTCTTTCTGCCACAATGTAATACCCAGTTTTTTTTCCAGGTAGCTGATTTGATGCGATAGCGCCGGCTGACTTAAGCACAATGCATTCGCCGCCTCGGTGAGTGTTCCGTTGAGGTGCAGAGATTGTATGATTTTGAGGTGACTGCGTTCGATCATTTTATTTATAAGAAATATGAATAGAAAATGAGAATCTAATCATTATTATTTATTATTTGCTGTTTGTACAATAGCTGGTCTATTTTTTATTTTGAACGGCAAAGCAATCATGATAACCACACATAGTTTAGGATTTCCCCGTATCGGCCGCCAGCGCGAGTTGAAATTTGCGCTGGAACGTTACTGGAAGAAAGCAATATCCGCGGAAACTTTATTGGAGACAGCAACCCATCTGCGTATCCAGAACTGGCAGGATCAGGCAGTGCTGGACTGGATACCGGCAGGTGATTTTTCATTGTACGACCATGTACTCGACACCAGTTTTCTGTTGGGCAACATACCGGAGCGTATCAGCAGGTTATCCGGAAATGAATTGGATCATTATTTTCGCCTGGCCAGAGGGCGCGGCGTATCCGACGATGCTGACTGCGCATGTGTCAGTGCCGGTGAATTAACCAAATGGTTCGATACCAACTACCATTACATTGTGCCTGAGTTTGATAAAAACACACGGTTCTCGCTGAATGCCGGACCGTTACTGCAACAAATCCAGGCGGCCAGGCAGCAGCACAACCAGGTAAAACCGGTCATTCTGGGACCGGTTACTTATCTTTGGCTGGGTAAATGCAAAGACGCAACGGATAAGCATGATTTACTGGACGGTTTGATTCATGTCTATGAGCAGTTGTTCAGAGACCTGAAGGATGCAGGCGTCACATGGGTGCAGATTGACGAACCGGTATTGGTTATGGAGCTCAGTGATTCATGGAAACACGCGCTGCGGAAAACGTATTATCAACTGCAGGCAGCGCCGGTTAATCTCATGTTAACGACTTATTTCGGGCAACTGCAGGAGAATTTGCAGCTGGTCTGCGAGCTGCCGGTCGCCGGGGTGCATCTTGACGCGGTTACGGCCAGAGATGAAGTTGTCAAAGTGATGGATTGGCTGCCAGGCCACAAAATACTGTCACTGGGGGTCATTAACGGGCGCAATATCTGGAAAACCGATCTGAATGCAGTGCTGGACTGGCTTGAACCTATTCATGCACGTTTACAGGAGCGCCTGTGGCTCGCGCCATCCTGTTCACTGTTGCATGTGCCAATAGATTTAAACAGCGAACAGGCGTTGGATGCGGACATTCATTCCTGGCTTGCGTTTGCCGTACAGAAATTGCAGGAAGTCAAAATTTTGGCAACCGCGCTCGACCATGGCAGGCAGAGCGTTTACGATGCGTTGCTGGAAAACCAGGGCATAATTGAGAGCCGCCAACAGTCTGAACGTGTGCACCGTGCTGCGGTAAAATCACGTCTGCTCGAAATCAGTCCGGCAATGTACAGGCGTAAGTCGTCTTATTCGCAACGTGCAGCGGTGCAGAGAGAAAGAATACCACTGCCGCTTTTTCCCACCACGACAATCGGTTCTTTTCCGCAGACACAGGCGATTCGCCAGACACGTCTGGATTATCGCAAGGGTAAATTATCTGCGGAAGCGTATCAATCAGCGATGCAGGCAGAAGTTGAACAGTGTGTGCGCGAACAGGAGGCCCTGGATCTCGATGTACTGGTGCATGGCGAGCCTGAGCGCAACGACATGGTGGAATATTTCGGCGAACAGCTTGAAGGGTTTACATCGACGCAATTCGGCTGGGTACAGTCCTATGGGTCACGATGCGTTAAACCGCCGATACTCTATGGCGATGTGCTGCATACCCATGAGATCACGGTAGGTTGGATTCAATACGCGCAGTCGCTGACCGGTAAACCGATGAAAGGTATGCTGACAGGGCCGGTCACCATGCTGAACTGGTCATTTGTCCGGGACGACCAGCCGCGTTCAGAAACCTGCAAACAATTGGCGCTTGCCATACGCGATGAGGTGCTGGCTTTGGAAAAAGCGGGGATTGCCATTATTCAGATAGACGAAGCTGCGCTCAGGGAAGGTCTGCCGCTCAGGAAATCGCAGTGGCAGGATTACCTCGACTGGGCGATTCTGGCATTTGGTATTGCCGCCAATGGTGTGCAGGATAGTACCCAGATTCATACACATATGTGTTATTCGGAGTTCAATGACATCATGGAAGCGATTGGCCGGATGGATGCCGATGTGATTACGATTGAAACATCCCGGTCAGCCATGGAGTTGCTGGATGCATTTGATCAATATCACTATCCGAACGAAATCGGTCCGGGCGTCTATGATATTCATTCGCCAAATATTCCTTCGGAGGAAGCGATTATCGACTTAATGAAAAAAGCGGCGCAACGTATACCGGTTCACAGGCTGTGGGTGAATCCGGATTGTGGATTGAAAACCCGCAGTTGGGAAGAAGTTAAGCCCGCATTGAAAAATATGGTTGCCGCAAGCCGCTATCTGGCAACCGCTTTCAAAGAGACCAAGGCCAGCTAAATTTGACTTGAGGGTATTATTTAGCGATGATATGCGCTTGCTGTTTATTTTCGTCTAAATCGCTTTCATTAAACATAAACAGGCGGTTATGAGGAATCCAACTAGAAGAGGAAACACGATGACTATCCAGAACACATTTAAACAAAGCATTACCGATACTATTAATGCGAAACATTTGCTCAAACACCCGTTCTACATTGCCTGGACTGAAGGCAAATTGACCAAGGAACAGTTACGCCATTATGCCGAGCAATATTTTTATAACGTTTTGGCAGAGCCGACCTATCTGAGCGCTGTTCACTTTAACACGCCGCATTTCAGCACCGCTGCAAACTGCGGTGATATCAGCGTGCGCCAGGAAGTACTGAGAAACCTGATCGACGAAGAACACGGCGAAACCAATCATCCTGCGTTGTGGAAAGCATTTGCATTTGCCCTGGGTGCGAACGATGAAAGCTTGACCAGCGCCAAGGCGCTGCCGAATACGGATAAGCTGGTTTCCACATTCCGTGATATCTGCTTGAACCGTCCGTTCTATGCCGGACTGGCTGCACTGCACGCATTTGAATCACAAGTCCCCGATATTGCCAAAGTCAAGATTGAAGGTTTGGCAGAATTTTATGGCATGACCAATCCTAAAGATTATGAATTTTTCTCGGTTCACCAGAAAGCGGATATTTATCATTCGCAAGCTGAGTGGGATATTATCGAGCGTTTTGCCGATACGCCTGAAAAGCAACAAGAAGTGCTCGCAGCAACCCGCGAAGCGTGCGATGCGCTATGGGGTTTCCTCGATGGTATCCATGAGACCTATTGCGCCAATCTAATTTGTGAAGAAGCGCAGGAAGAGGCGGTGACCCTGCATTAATCCTGCAGTGCTGTAATCAGTCGTATACGACTGATTACATGCAAAATGGTACGCATAAATAAGTATATAAACTGAAAAGGCCTTATTCAGTGTTCCGGGAAACAATGGGAACGGAATAAGGCCTTAGTTTTTGCATTCAGACTATAAGCTAAGCATCCCTGCTTTTCTTTTCGTCATCCGTGGTATCTTCAGTGCTTTCACCGGTAACCGCTGCACCGGATGCTTTCTGCTCATCTTCCGAGTCTTCGTCATCGTTGCCATCTTCCGCTGCCCTGCGGGCAGCTTCCTCGGCTTCCTCTTCCTCGGCGCGGCGTGAATTCCACATAAAGTAGAATGCGCCCAGTGTGACGATAATGACCGGCATCAGAACATAAGTGAACAAAGCGGATTCAACCGTGACGTCCTGTGATGCCGGTGGTGGTTTGGTGACGATCATATAACCATGCAGCATGGCAACGCAGAAAACAGGGATCAATGCCGCGATGAAGCGGTTGGTGACGAGTGGGCGAACCGTGAACATGTTCAGAATGTTCGATCCGTAATACCCCACAAAATAAATAAAAATATAAAAAAAGATAGCGCCCATAGGTATTCCTTATATAACGGGTATGTCGCTGTTGATTAGTAAAGCCAATCCGTCTGCTTCAGAAATTACTAATTTGAGTCATAATGTTAGAGCTATTGTTTATTAAGCCTTAATGCACTGCGGGTTTAATGATACACAACAACCCATGAAAAATCACGGCCAGATTGGAAGCCCGTTGACGGAAAATAGTATGCGCCGCAGGTTATTCTGATGCGATGCATACCATCATTAATATCGATGCAGTATGGGTTTTTTATTACAAAACACTATAACAATTGTTGTTCCTGCTGTTGCAAAGACCACATATGCGCGTAGGTTTGCTGGGCTGCGAGTAACTGTGCGTGTTTGCCGCGTTCAATGATGCGGCCGTGATCCATCACCAGAATCTGGTCTGCATCGGCGATAGTCGATAGCCGGTGCGCAATCGTCAGTGTCGTGCGGTTCCGGGCAATGCGTCTGAGCTCGGCTTGTATCTGTTTTTCGGCGTGGGAATCCAGTGCCGAGGTGGCTTCGTCAAAAATCAGGACCGCCGGATTTTTCAGAATCGTGCGCGCAATCGCGACGCGTTGTTTTTCACCACCGGAGAGTTTCAATCCACGTTCCCCGACGACGGTTGCATATTGATCCGGCAGGGTTTCAATAAAGTCATGGATATGTGCGGATTTTGCCGCGGCGTATACTTCTTCCGGCGTGGCATCGGGACGGCCATACGCGATATTGTAATAAATGCTGTCGTTAAACAGCACGGTATCCTGCGGCACGATGCCTATCGCAGCGCGCAGACTCTGCTGCGTGATATCTCGGATATCCTGGCCGTCAATGTGTATGGCGCCGGATTGCACATCATAAAAACGGAACAGCAGGCGCGCCAGCGTCGACTTCCCGGAACCGCTATGCCCGACTACGGCGATATTCTGTCCCGCCGGAATTTCAAAACTGATGTCAAACAGAATCTGCCGGTTGGCGTCATAACTGAAATTGACATGATCAAAGCGGATGGTAACCGGTTTTGCGGCCTGCAGCTGTAGCGTGCCTGCATCCGGTTTGTCCTGAATTTCGCGATTTTCATCGAGCAGGGAAAACATACGTTCCATGTCGGCGAGTGAATGCTTGATTTCCCGATAGACAAATCCCAAAAAATGCAGCGGCATATACAACTGCAGCAGAAACGCATTGACCAGCACCAGATCGCCGATGGTCATGGTGCCTTGCGTGACGTGGCTGGCGGCAAGAAACATGAGCAGCGTGATGCCAACCGCGATAATCGCACTTTGCCCTGAATTCAGTGCCGCGAGCGAAACTTGGTTGCGGATAGCCGCTGTTTCCCAGGTCTGCAGGTGTTCATCGTAGCGCCGGCTTTCCCATGCCTCATTGCCGAAGTATTTCACCGTTTCATAATTGAGTAGGCTGTCGATCGCCTGTGTGTTGGCTTTGGAGTCCATGGTATTCATCGTGCGCCGGAATATCATGCGCCATTCGGTGACGATCAGGGTCAAAGCGATATACGCCAGCAATGTGATAAAAATAATGACAGCGAAAAGAATGTCATATTGCCTGATCAGAATCGCCATGACCAGAATGATTTCCAGCAGCGTCGGCAGAATATTGAACAGCATGAAATTCATCAGGAACGAGATGCCGCGCGTGCCGCGCTCGATATCCCGCGATACGCCGCCGGTTTGCCGCTCCAGATGAAAACGCAGCGACAGTGCGTGCAGATGCGCGAATACCTGGGTGGCAACGCGCCGGATGGCGCGCTGCGTCACTTTGGCAAATACCGCATCGCGCAATTCGCCGAACACTGTGCTGCACAGGCGTAGAACACCATAAGCGATCAGCAGGAAAACCGGCAACACCAGAACCACCTGTGGTTGATTCAGCGTATCGACAATGTCCTTCAGCACAAGCGGTACGGAAACGCTTGCCAGTTTCGCCAGAATCAGCAAACTTAGTGCCAGGATGACACGTACCTTGAATTCCCATAAATAAGGCAGGAGCACAGCAATTGTTTTCAGGTTCCGGTACGCAGCGGTTTGTTTGTTTTCGGAGAGATTATGCGGCATCGGGCAGGTAAATTATGATTGGTGTCAGGTATTGCGAACCGGCGGCGCTAATAGGCCGATGTGCTGCTGGATAGCGTGCAAAGTTACATCAGTATCAGGTAGCCGATGGAGCAACCGGCTAATGCCACCAGGCCGAGAATACACCAGATGAGCATTATTTTTCCGGGCCGGTAAAGTTCGGGTACGGATTTGTCGAACATCGCCAGTGTATTGAGTGCTGCCAGGACTGGTGCTGCAACGAATGCGATGACGGTGGCGACCTTGACCATTTCCCTCATGGAAGGCGTAAGGAAAAACAGTAGCAGGAGTGTACCGGCGATGGTGATCAGCAGCCAGAAGATATAAATGGATTTGTTTTTGCGGTGCTGGAATTGTTGTGGTGCGAGCAGTTCCAGTGACATGCCGATGGTGCGTGGAAATGCATCCAGCAATACCAGCGTGGTGCTGAGCATGGTGGTGAGTGCGGCAATCGCGACGATGGGATACGCCCAGTCGCCCAGCGCCTGTCTGTACATGTCCAGCAGCTGTTCCGCAAATGCCGCGCCGCCGGGCTTGAATTCAACGCCGCTGCCATACATCACCAGTGCGCCGATAGCCAGAAAACATATCGCCAGAAACGCGGTACCGATAAAACCCACACGGAAATCAAACAGCGCATCTTTCAGGCCGGCCGTCCTGCCCTCGGTTTCATTTTTACTTTCCGACCAGATGGAGTGCCAGATGGAAAGTTCGACAGGTGCCGGCATCCAGCCCAGAAATGTAGCCAGAAACAGCAGATGTACGGCATCGGTGATGTCGAAATGAAGCGTTCCGGATGCGTAATGTCCGGGATTGTCGAACATCAGTACGGCGACAGCGGCAACCGTTGTCACCGATAAAATCAGAATGATGATTTTCATCAGTTTGTCCAGCACGGTGTAGCGCCCGCTGGCTAGCAGGGTAAGGCCGATGAGCAGAATCAGGCCGCTGATCATCATGTCGACAACCTGCGGTTCATGGCCGCCCAGTTCTTCAAAACCGAAGATATGTGTAAACAATCCGGCGGTGACGACGGTTACCGCGGCCTGGATAATAAACATAGTTGAAAGGATCATCAGCAGATAGATCCATACTGCCCAGGCGCCCAGCTTGTAATAGCCATGCAGGATATTTTTCCCGGTTGCGGCGGTATAACGCGGCCCGAATTCGAAGAACGGATATTTGATCAGGTGAATGATCACAATCGCAATGACCAGGTCAAATCCGAACATACTGCCGGCCTGAGTCGACTGCACCAGATGGGAAACGCCGACTGCTGCGCCTGCGTACAGCAGTCCCGGCCCCAGTTTTGCAAGAAAGCCATTGAAAAGTCGATTCCGGGTCATTATTTGATGTGTATCGATAGGTTCTGGAAAATTGTCATCCGTTAATTTTAATAGCGATCGATAATTGACGAATGGACACGATTCAGCTTCAATACCATAAATACTTAAACTTGTTTACTGGATCAGCAGCTATGGAAATTACCTGTTACCGAGACGAAGAAATCAGCCGTGAATCGCGCCAGTTGCCGGCAAATACTTATAATCTGGCCATCACGCTGCTCGCGCGCAGTGGCGGCGGTCATCTGTTCGTACCCATTCGCAGCATGCAGTATATGGCCATTATCGATGCCGAAGAGTTTGTTTTTATCGATGGTGAACGCCGATGCTGGATTGATATTGCCTGGCGGGATTTCAAGCGGCGTGATCGCGCGGCGCTCGATCAGTCGGTTGCTTATCAGGCCGTATTTTACCGCGCGCATCCGGCGGGTACGGCAGGTATTATGGCGCGCCTGCAAAGCGAATTCCCGCTGGCGTTGCGCGCATTGGCTGACAAAACACCGATCCGAGGCGCTACGCATATCATTCCGTTCCGCAGATCGGAAAAACCTGACGATTAATCGTCTTCATTCAATTCGGGATTCCAGCCTTCTGCTTTTGCCGCCGTTATCGCCTGATTATAAATTCTGGTATGCCTTTCACGCAGCTCATCAGGTAAACGGCTGGGCAGGTGCGCGAAGGGCTCCCATGCGGTATAGACTTTTTCATACAGAATCTGCATCTGCGCGTGATCCCATCCTGTGCAGGTTTCCGTCTCCGGTAGAATGCCGAAAACCCAGGCATCCAGGACGATACGTCCGAGAGGGGTCAGGCCGTTTTTTTTATCCTGCTCGATACCGCCGTATTTCATTTCAGTCATTTTAGCTTTTAGATGTTGGGATATGATGTGTTTTGCAGTGTAAACTGGAGTGAATTTTAGCGTATCCGACCTGTTTTGGGTAAGTAACGCGCTGTGCGGGCGATTTGACAGATTAAGCGGGTTGATACGGCAATTGAGCAATGATTACAATATGAGCGGCACACGGCAAAAAATCATTCGACTCACCCCCCGGTTATCGGTTATTCACTGATGAAAATTCTCCACACTTCCGATTGGCACCTTGGGCGTGCGCTGTACGGGCGTAAACGCTATATGGAGTTTGAGCATTTTCTCGACTGGCTGCTGGAAACCATCGCGCAGGAGCAGGCCGATGTGTTGCTGGTCGCTGGCGACGTGTTTGACACCGGTACGCCCGGTAATAGCGCACAGATGCTGTATTACCGGTTTTTGCATCGTGTCGCGGCATCTTGCTGCCGCCATGTCGTCATTATCGCGGGCAATCATGATTCACCGTCGTTTCTCAACGCCCCCAGGGAACTGCTCAAAGCGCTGGATGTACATGTTGTCGGCAACCTGACTGAAGATCTGAACGATGAACTGCTGGTGCTCAATAACGCACAAGGTAATCCGGAAATGATCGTCTGCGCGGTGCCTTATCTGCGCGATCGTGATATCCGTGTCGCTGAGGCCGGTGAAAGCATCGCCGATAAAGAGCGTAAGCTCATCGAAGGCATCCGCAATCATTATGCCGGCATTGTCAGTCTGGCCAGACAAAAATGCGCTGCGTTAGGCGTCGATATTCCCGTGGTTGCAATGGGGCATCTGTTTACCGCGGGTGGGAAGACGGTCGACGGCGATGGTGTACGTGAGCTTTATGTCGGATCGCTGGCGCATGTCGCGGCGAATATTTTTCCGGATGATCTAGCTTATGTTGCGCTCGGCCATCTGCATGTGCCGCAGAAGGTCGGCGATTTTGGCAGCGTGCGTTACAGCGGTTCGCCGCTGCCGATGGGCTTTGGTGAAGCCGGGCAGCAGAAAAGTGTGGTGATTGTGGAATTCTTTTCACCGGAAACCGCAGGCGGTATGCAATCGAATGAACAGGCTGCCGGCTGGCACGGGCGATCGCTGATTAAACTGATTCCGGTTCCTGTTTTCCAGAGACTGGAGCGCATTCAGGGCGACCTAACGCTGATTCTGAATCGCATACGGGAACTGGCGGAAAACGATACGCAGGCATGGCTGGAGGTGATTTATGAAGGCGATGCGGTGACCCATGCCGGTGGCTTGCGCCAGCATCTGGATGATGCCGTCAGCGGCACGCAGCTGGATATTCTGTGCGTCAAAAACAACAGGGCGATGAACCGGGTGCTGCACCGGACCTGCGATCAGGAAACGCTGGACGATCTGAATGTCAATGATGTGTTTGCGCGTTGCCTCGCGGCGCATGGCGTGCCGCAGGCGCAGCAGCCTGAACTGATCGCCGCATACGACGAAATCGTGCACGCGCTTTATGCTGCTGATTAATATGGGCAGCCGGACGGCATAGCGGAGCTAACCGTGCGCATACTGCAACTCAGGTTCAGGAATCTGAATTCACTCGCCGGTGAATGGATCATCGATTTCAGCCGTCCTGAATTCACCGCGGATGGCATTTTTCTGATCAGCGGTCCGACTGGCGCGGGCAAATCCACGATTCTGGATGCGCTGTGCCTTGCGCTCTATGGTTGTACGCCCCGGCTGAACAAAATTTCAAAAAACAGTAACGAGATTTTGTCGCGTCAAACCGGCGAATGTTTCGCCGAAGTCACGTTTGAAACGCAGGCTGGATGTTTCCGCAGTCACTGGAGTCAGCACAGGGCGCGCAGACATCCCACGGGTGAGTTGCAGGCACCGAAGCACGAACTGGCTGATGCCGCATCGGGAAAAATTCTGGAAACCAAAATCCAGGATGTGGCCAGACGGATAGAGCGTATCGCCGGCATGGATTTCGACCGCTTTACCCGTTCCATGTTGCTGGCGCAGGGTGGTTTCGCCGCGTTTCTGCAGGCAGACCCGGACGAGCGCGCGCCGATACTGGAACAGATCACCGGTACTGAGATTTACAGCCGGATATCCATCAGCGTTCATGAGCGAAACCGTAAAGAACGCGAACAGCTCAATCTGCTGCAAGCGGAAATCGCCGGTATCACCCTGCTGAGCAGTGAACAGGAAAATGAACTGCAAAACCGGCTGGATGAACAGCAGAAACAGGCGGATGCAATAACCGGCAAACTTCAGCAAACGGGCAAGGCGCTGGCCTGGTTAACCGGCATCGCGGAGCTGCGCGCCGAAATCGAAGCGTTGCAAACGGCATTCCGGCACCTGGCCGGTGAACTGGAAACTTTCAAGCCCGAGCGCGAACGTTTAAACCGCGCGCTGAAAGCGGCGGAGCTTGACGGCAGCCATGCCGCACTGACAGCAGCGCGGCAACAGCAGGCGGAGGATCAGCGGATGCTGGAACAGACCGTGTCCCGGCTGCCGGAATTGACGGCGCTGGCTCAGCAAAAACAGGCCGCGTTGACCAATGCGGGGCATTGGACTGCGCAGGCCAGGCAAACGCAGAAAGACGCGGCACCGCTGATCCATAAAATCCGCATACTCGATCAGCAGTTACTGGAAAACGAAAAACGGATCGGCGGCGAAACGGTGTACTGCCAGCGTGCCGCCGACCAGATTGCCGCGGACACAGCATTGCTGGCGCAGCATCAGCAAAAGCTGGCGGCCGCGCAGGCGGCATTGGCGCAAATTCAAGAATATCAGCAGGCGAACACGCAGGACGAACGGTTGATCAGCGACTTCGCCGCGATTGAAGCGCAACTGGGGAATCTGATCGCGGCGCAGCAGGATTACGCTGCCAGAAAAATGGAACACGACAGACTGCAGGCACAGCGGGACAAAACCACGCAGGCGCTGCCGGAAGCCGCCAAGGTATTGAAAACCTGCCAGCAGGTCTGCGTTGACGTTCAGCAGCAGATTGAAGCCGGACAGAACAATCTTCAGACACTACTGAACAACCGGTTGCTGCGCGAATACCGTGCGGAAAAGGAAAATCTGCTGCGCGAAATGGCGCTGCTGAATATCATCGCCAGCCTGGAACGCGAAAGAAAGCGCTTGGAAGACGGCAAACCGTGCCCGTTGTGCGGTTCAACAGCACACCCCTACGCTGCCGGGACGATGCCGCAACCCGATGCGGCCGAGCAAAAAATTGCCGTGGTGACTGCAATCATTGAAAAAGCTGAGACGCTTGAAGCCGAAATTGCAGCGCTGGGAAAATCTGCAAAAAGCGCGCTTGACGCGGCCCATGAAGCCGAAAAGCGGGTAACCGCAATGCAGCAGACCCGGCAGAATATCGAGGAAAACCTGGCCGGCAGCGCGGCGGCGCTTGCGGCATGCAACCAGCGCTGCGCCGATTTGCAGCAGTCGGCTCATGCGCGGCTGTACGCCTACGGATTACCGGAATCATTGGATACGGACGTGGCGGTTGTGCTGTCGTTGTTGAATCAGCGCTTGCAGCGCTGGCAGGCCAGCGTGAAGCAGAAAATTGAAATTGAGCTGCAGATTAACGTGCTCAACAGCGAACTGAAAAGACTCGCGGCGGTGATCGAAACCCGGAATCAGGCCTTGTCGGAAAAGCAGCAGGCGCTGAACGCGCTCAGAGAAACGGTCGAAAGCCGGAAAGCCGAACGCCGGCAATGGTTTGGCGAGCATAATCCGGACAGCGAGGAATCCCGACTGGAACAGGCCGCCGTCGCCGCCGAGCAGGTCGAAAAAAACGCACGCGCGGCGGAAAACGAAGCGCGGCAGCAATGGAATGCCGCAACCGCGCAAATCGATGCGCTCAAAACGCGCATCGAAAAAAACACAGCGGCGTTGCAGACGCTGGAGGCCAGCTTTTCAAACGAATTGCGCGCTGCGGAGTTTGCCGATGAACACGCGTTTTCCGCATGCCGTCTGACGCCGGAGGAAAGAGAGCGGCTCAAGGCGGACGCAAAAGCACTGGATGACCGGCAGATCGATGTGCGGGCGCGTCTGCAAGACCGGGAAACCCGCCTTGCGCAGGAAATTGAAAAAAATCTGTCAATAGCCAGCCGTGAGGCGCTGGAACTCGATTCCGCGGCGCTGGACAGGCAGGCGGTGCTGCTGCGCGACGCAATCGCCGGAATCAGGCACCAGTTGCAGACCAACCAGGCGGCGGTGAACAGCATGCAGGCAAAACTGGCCGGGATAGCCGCACAAAAGCATGAATGCAGCCGCTGGGAGAGATTGCACGATCTGGTCGGCTCCGCGGATGGTAAGAAATACCGCAATTTCGCACAAGGCCTGACGTTCGAGATTGTCATCGATCACGCTAACCGGCAGCTGCAGAAACTGACCGACCGCTATCTGCTGGTGCACGACCGCGACAAGCCGCTGGCGCTGAATGTGATCGACAGCTATCAGGCCGGGGAAATCCGCTCGACCCGGAACCTGTCCGGCGGGGAAAGCTTTATCGTCAGCCTTGCGCTCGCGCTCGGCCTGTCACGTATGGCCAGCAGAAACGTGCGCATCGACTCGCTGTTTCTCGACGAAGGTTTTGGCACGCTCGATGAAGAAGCGCTGGATACGGCGCTCGATATGCTGGCCAGCCTGCAACAGGACGGCAAACTGATCGGCGTGATCTCGCATGTACCCATGCTGAAAGTGCGCATCAGTACGCAGATCGAAGTTATTCCGCAAACCGGCGGAAGAAGCCGAGTTGTTGGTCCTGGCATTCAATGTCTGGGTAGCGGTGAAGTTGTCGTTTAATCGCGGGTCTGCCGCGTACTGGCTATAAGCGCCGGTGTTTGCTCGTTATAATGCCGTAGGTTTGAAAAGTTTGTAATAATCATAATTATGCGGTTGTGATGTGGTGCTCTTGTGATGGAATACGCGTATTTATATTTCCATGCCGCGCTTAAAGACTTTATTTCTCCGGCCGGCCAGAATCAAGTCATTGTTCGCGCTGTTGACCGTAAGCCATCCATCAAGGATGTCATTGAGTCATGCAATGTTCCGCATACCGAAATTGATCTGATCATTGTTAACGGTGTTTTCGTGGACTTTGATTACATCGCTCAGAACGGCGATCAAGTTCACGTTTATCCGGACTGTTCAACAGTCACGCATGAATCTGACAGGCCATTGTGCCATCTCTCTCCACCGATACCCGTACCTCCCCGGTTTATCGTTGATGTCAATCTCGGACGGCTGGCACGTTACATGCGGTTGCTCGGTTTTGACTGTTTATATCGCAATGATTATGACGATCAATCCATTGCGGAAATTTCCTGTAAAACGCAACGCATCGTGCTAACCTGGGACCGTAAGCTGCTGAAACGAAAAATTATCACCTACGGCTACTTCGTACGCACCGATAATCCCAAAGCCCAGGTCCGAGAAACTCTGCGTCGGTTCAACTTGTACACATCGTTTGCCCCGCTGACACGCTGCACGCACTGCAATGAAAAACTGATCAGCGCCGAAAAGCCGGCTATCACGCACCGTCTCAAACCGCTCACACGACAGTATTACAACAAATTTCTGATATGCCCGGGATGCAATCGGATTTACTGGCAAGGCAGTCACAGCATGCGCATCGAGCGCTTAATCGAAGCATTCTGCAGGCAACCGATGCGATAATCATGTTCTACAACTGCAAATGGCAATATCCGCAATACGCGCCGGAAACACTGCCAGGGGCGGAAATCCATCGAACTGGAAAACCAGTAAAAATCAGTTTACCATTACCGTTGGTTCTGCAAAAACCCGCAGCATACACCGTAAATTCCATTGCCACCCCATAGAAAACCGCGTAAATTTTTTGCTATCACCGACTTAAACCAATCACATTATGCCCATTCACAATTCCAGTATTTCAACAACTCCCCTTTTTCAGCAACGCAGCCTGCAATCGGTCTGGCACCCTTGTACCCAGATGAAGCAGCATGAAATGTTTCCGCTTGTGCCCATCGTGCGCGGCGAAGGCGTCTGGCTGTATGATGCGGACGGTAACGGGTATTTGGATGCGATCGGTTCCTGGTGGGTGAATCTGTTTGGACATGTTAATCCGAGGATTAATGCGGCGATCAAGGATCAACTCGACCGGATCGAGCATGTCATGCTCGCCGGCTTCACACACGAACCGGTCATCGCCTTATCCGAGCGCCTGAAAACAATGACGCCCGGTGATCTCGGACATTGTTTTTATGCCAGCGATGGCGCGTCAGCGACCGAAATTGCATTGAAAATGAGTTTCCATTATTGGCAGCTTGCCGGGAAAAACCATAAAACCGGGTTTGTCAGTCTGCAAAACGATTATCATGGCGAAACGCTCGGTGCTTTATCAGTCACCGATGTTCCTATTTTCAAGACAACCTATGCACCGCTGCTGCGGCCCTGCACGCATGTCATGACGCCGGATTGGCGTTATGCTGAACAAGGTGAATCTGCTGAGCATTACGCGCTGCGTGCAGCCGCTGCGCTTGAAGAGCATCTGGCCCGGCATCATGCCGAAACCGCTGCGCTGATTATCGAACCGCTGATTCAAGGTGCAATGGGTATGGGCATGTATCACCCGATTTATCTCAAACGCGTCCGCGAAATCTGTGACCGTTATCAGGTCCATTTGATCGCTGATGAAATTGCGGTCGGTTTTGGCCGTACCGGTACGATGTTTGCCTGCGAACAGGCTAATATCACGCCGGATTTCCTGTGTCTTGCAAAAGGCCTGAGTGGCGGTTACCTGCCACTCTCGGTTGTATTGACAACCGATACCGTTTACCAGCGTTTTTACGATGACCAATCGGCACATGCTTTCCTGCACTCGCACACGCATACCGGTAACGCACTGGCGTGCCGCGCCGCACTGGCGGTGCTCGATATTTTTGAACAGGACAACGTTCTGGAGCGCAATAAAACCAAAGCAACGTATCTCAACAATGCCGCCGTTGCGCTGTCAGCGCACCCTAAAGTCAATCATTTCCGTAACTGCGGCATGATTTGGGCGTTTGAAGTGGATACCGGCAGTGCACACTTTTCACAGCAGTTTTTCCAGGCCGGGCTGAAACAGCGCCTGTTGCTGCGCCCGCTCGGTAAAACAGTCTATTTTATGCCGCCTTACATCATCACCGACGCGGAAATCGATTTACTGATCAACGGAACATTACATATACTCGATACACTTGAACACTGACATTACCATTATTTTATGCAGCTGACATTCCTTGGCGCCGCTGGCGAAGTTACCGGATCATGCTATCTGATCGAAACGGATGATTTACGTTTTCTGGTGGATTGCGGCATGTTTCAGGGTGGACGCGAAGCAGACAGAAAAAACCGCACGGCGTTCGATTTTGACCCCAGAGCCCTCGATTTTGTGTTGCTCACACATGCGCACATTGACCATTCCGGGCTGTTGCCGCGATTAAGCATCTGGGGATTCCGGGGACCGGTCTACGTAACTTCGGCCACCAGCGACCTGCTGCAGGTCATGCTCAGAGACAGTGCGCATATTCAGGAAAAAGAAGCTGAGTGGCACAATAAAACCCGACGCGACAAACATTCCAGAAGCAGCGCCACGCAGGAATACGCGCCTTTGTATACCGTGGCGCAGACGGAACATTTTTTCAAACAGATGCACAGCGTGGCCTATGACACTGAAATCTCGCCGCATCCTTCGGTACGGTGTATATTCCGGGATGCCGGTCACATCCTCGGTTCCGCGATTATTGAGCTTTGGCTGACCGACGGTGCCGTAACCAAAAAGATTGTGTTCTCCGGCGATCTGGGACAACCAGGTCATCCCATCGTGCGCGATCCGACACCGATACGGCAAGCGGATATCCTGCTGGTCGAATCAACCTATGGCAACCGTCAGCATCGCAATATGCCCGAAACACTCGATGAACTGGTATATGCCATCAACAACACTCTGATAGACAAAGGCGGCAACGTTATTATTCCCGCGTTTACCGTCGGCCGCACGCAGGATCTGCTGTTTTTACTGATTGATCTGTACCGCGCGGGAAGGCTCGGCGAAATGGATATTTACGTGGACTCGCCGATGGCACTGGCGGCAACGGACATCACCATGAAACATCTCGCATTGCTCGACAAGGAAGCGGTGGACGCGATGCAGTGGATGACTGGCGACGGTAAAAAACCGCGCATTCATTTTGTTCAGGATGTTGAGGAATCCATGCATTTGAACACCATCCGTCACGGCGCTGTCATTATTTCAGCGAGCGGCATGTGCGATGCGGGCCGCATTAAGCACCACCTCAAATACAACCTGGGCCGACCGGAGTGCAGCATCATTATCACCGGTTTCCAGGCAGCCCGGACACTGGGGCGGCGTCTGGTAGACGGCGCCCGGATTGTCAAAATATTTGGCGAGGATATTCCGGTCAGAGCGGAAATTTATACGATCGGCGGATTATCCGCACATGCCGACCAGGCCGCTTTGCTGGATTGGCTGAGACATTTCATACAAACACCGGAAAAAACATTTATTGTGCATGGTGAAGTCAATAACGCGAACGCATTGCTGTCCGCTATCAAAAGCCGGTTAAACTGGGATCATGTTTTCATACCCGAGCACAAAACAACGGTTACGTTACATAATCCCGGTCAGAATAGTTAATTCTGATTTATAAACTGTTCAATGCACTGTCCAGTGCGCCCCTGCATTCGTCCCGTTTGCCGCCCAGATCGAGCATTCCTGCCGTACGCATGCATTCAAGGTACTCGAACTGAACATCATTGCGTTTCTGCGCCCGCTCGACTTTTGTTGACAGCTGCTCCACCTGTTTGAGTACGGCCTGCAGATCAATATTACCGATGGCTGTGCCTATGCCCTCAATGCTGGCTTTGGTGTCATCCAGCTTTTTCAGCGACTCCTGATTGATTTTACCCACCTGCTGCGTAATGACCCGGTTCGCCTGATTGGAATAATTGCGTAATGCATCGGCATTCTGCTCGGTTATCGCGGTCAGTTTCTCTCCATAGCTGCCGAGTTCCGACTGGATAAATGAATTAATGTCATTTTCAAAACTATCCAGCGTAGCATCGATTTGCTGTTTGAATGCACCCATTTTATTTTCCAGCAAGTGATTGACTTCAGTCTCCAGGCGCTTTACCACATCACCGGAAATTTTTTCGACCGGCACCGGTTTGCGCGAATCAATGATTTCACTTTTTGCAGTGCTTACGCTGGTCTTGATTTCATCGGCAAACAGTTTCTGCCTGTCGTCAATCCGGCCTAATGCGTGTTTTTCATTTTCTGACATCAGCCACGAAATCATCATCAATGCCTTACGTTCATTAACATCCAGCTCCTTGATCAATGCATCGAGCAGATTGACCGCAACGGCTTCATCGTTAAAGCTGTTCACATATTCAATATGCGCTTCATGTAAAAATGTCTGCAAACGGTCATGCAGTGCATTGACATTCGCCTGTGCACGGGACATTTCGGTCGACTGGCGCATGAGCTCATAAGGCAGATAGCCGAGCAGCAGTACCAGACTGAGCGAATAAATGGTCCACTGCCATACCTTGGTTTTCAGAAAAAAAAGATAACCGAGCAATAAAAAAATTAACGCCACCGCCGGTGACACTATGAGCGCAATTTCCAGCCAGCTCCGTCTGGCCAGTTCATCAAAAGAAAACAAATTCGATAATTCCGCGATATATTCATTCATTGATCATCCTCCCCATGTAATTCTGTCGATTTAATTAATGCTTAACCGTACACCGCTGCTTTTCCTGTTTCTAAAAAAACCGCTAGCCCAGGAATAGTTTGTACGCCGGGTTTTTACTCTCGTCCCAGTAACGATACCCGAGCTGATCCAGAAAAGTTTTGAAATCCGGTTTTTCTTCCGGCGGTACCTGAATGCCGATCAGCACCCGCCCGTAATCGGCACCATGGTTGCGGTAGTGAAACAGGCTGATATTCCAGTTGTGGCTCATCGCATTGAGAAAATCCATCAGTGCGCCGGGCCGGTCCGGGAATTCGAACCGGTACAGGATTTCATTTTTAATCTCGGGGGCATGTCCGCCGACCAGATGGCGGATATGTAGCTTGGCCATTTCATTATTGCTCAGATCCAGCGTATTCAATCCGCTCGCCTGCAAATCAGCGACCAGTTTTTCAGTTTCATCGCGGTTACGCACCGAAATGCCGACAAAAACACGCGCTTCCCGTGAATCGGCATAGCGGTAGTTAAATTCGGTTATGCTTTTTGCACCCAGCAGGTTACAGAATTTCTTGAAGCTGCCGGGCTTCTCTGGGATAGTGACCGCCATGACCGCTTCGCGGTGCTCACCGATTTCCGCGCGCTCGGAAATATGCCGTAGCCGGTCGAAATTCATATTGGCGCCCGAAGCAATACCAATCAGTGTCTGGTGCAGAATATTCTCCCGCTCCACATATGCTTTGATTCCGGCAATGGCAAGCGCGCCGGATGGCTCGAGTATGGTGCGCGTATCCTCAAAAACATCCTTGATCGCCGCGCAGATTTCGTCGGTATCGACCAGAATGACCTCATCCACCAATTCACAGCACAAACGGAATGTCTCCTTGCCAATCTGCTTGACCGCCACTCCATCGGCAAACAACCCCACCTGTGCCAGCTTGATACGGCGGCCGCTTTGCAGCGAACGGAACAGGGCATTGGCGTCGACCGGTTCCACACCGATGATTTTGATCTCGGGATAAAGTCTTTTGGCATACGCGGCAACACCCGCAATCAATCCGCCCCCGCCCACCGGAACAAACAAGGCATGGATACTGCCGGTATGTTGACGCAAAATTTCCATGCCGATAGTCCCCTGTCCGGCGATGACATCCGGATCGTCATACGGATGGATAAATGTCACCTGATGCGCCTCGGACAGTTCTATCGCATGTTCATAAGCGTCGCTATATGAATCGCCATGCAGCACTACCGTCGCTCCGCGCGCCATGACCGCCTGTACCTTGATCTGTGGCGTTGTGATCGGCATTACAATGGTGGCGCTGCATCCCAGTTTCTGCGCGGCCAGCGCTACGCCCTGCGCATGATTACCGGCTGAGGCTGCTATGACACCGCGATTACGTATTTCCGGCGATAACTTGAACATCTTGTTATACGCGCCGCGTAGCTTGAAAGAAAAAACCTGCTGCAGATCTTCGCGTTTCAGCAGTACCTGATTATGGATGCGTGCTGACAGAATGGGCATGTCATCAAGCGGCGTCTGTTCGGCAACATCATACACCTGGGCTGTCAGGATTCTTTCGAGATAATTATTTTTCATAACCGCATGGAAACACAACAAAAAAATGACCCTATTGTAATCCGAAATTACAGCCGCACAAATCCTATCGGGTAGCGCATCAGCAAAAATCCATCATATTTTTCCCCCATTGCTCTAATGCATCGAGTATATCCAGCGCTTTAGCATGATCCGCGTATTCAGCGCGCAGCGCTGCAAGCTGATTGAAATACTGTTCAATCGTCAGGCTGTCCCCGCCGGTGCCCTGTGTCAGCCGCTGTCGGCGCAATTGCAGCCAACGCTCGTTTTCCTCAGGCGACAAGGTTTCCGGCCAGTTGCGTGCGCGGTAACGGAACAATAAATCCGGCAGACGGCCATCATGAAACACGAAGCGCGCAGCGGAAAGCGCCTGCGGCGTAGCACGCCGTATCTGTGCGAACAACGGCGCATCGGCATTGTCCATAAAACCATCATATAGCGCCTGATCAACATCCGCCGCCGGTTCAAATGTCCGGCGGGTATATGCCGAAATAATACGCTGTGCGAAACCGCTGTTTTTACAATGCGCTTTGAGTTTGTGCCAGTGCCGCTGGCAGACATCAAGATCAATGCCGATGCGCTCGGCAGCTTGCGCATTCAACGTATTACGCGGTGCCAGTGCCGGGCATTTGTTGATTTTCACCGACTTGACCGGCAAACGCTGCTCCCCGTCCGGTAAATCGTCAGTGCGGGTAAACAGATATCGCTCCAGCGCCTCAACGTCCAGATCCAGAAACATTTCCGGATCATGGCGCAAATCATAGACCAGCACACTGTTCGGGTTACCCGGTTCGGCGGCAAGCGGCATCACCAGCGTGGTGCAACCGGTTCTCGCCGGATACATGCGCGAGGCATGTACTACCGGCGTATGCTCGAATAAGTCGAGCAGTTCCACCGCACGCCGTTTATTGCGCAATTGAAACAGCCAGCTATAAAGCCGCGGCTGCCGCTCATGCAACAGGCGCGCCAGACCGATCGTGGCGCGCACATCGGACAATGCATCGTGCGCTGCACTATGCGCGATACCATTCGCAGCGGTTAAATCTTCGAGACGGAAGCTCGGTTGCTCGCCTTGTTCTTCCTGATCCCCTTCTTCCGTCTTGCGCTGCGGCCATTCAATGCCCTCGGGTCGCAGCGCGTAGGTCATGCGCACCAGATCGATCAGATCCCAGCGCGAATTACCATTCTGCCACTCGCGCGCATAAGGATCGTAAAAATTGCGGTAAAGCGTGTGACGCGTCACCTCATCGTCAAAACGCAGCGTGTTATAGCCTAATCCACAGGTATTGGGCTGTACCAGTTCCGCGTGGATTTGCCCGATAAAATCGGCTTCCGTGACGCCTTTTTCATCCGCCTGCTGCGGTGTAATTCCTGTAATCAGGCATGCAATCGGCTGCGGTAGAACATCGCGTGGTGGCTTGCAGTAAATCACCAGTGGTTCGCCGATTTCATTGAATGCTTCATCCGTGCGCACACCGGCAAACTGCGTCGGCCTGTCGCGTTTCGGATCAGTGCCGGTCGTTTCATAGTCATGCCAGTATAATGTTGTCGCCATTGGTGGTCAGTTTCTCGATTCAATCTACTTTGAAATCACATAGCAGCCCATTATATAGCACAACCACATAATCATAATTATATGGTTGTGCTATACATGGAAACTGGCAGTTTTTTCACGTATAATTTCACGCTAAATAGCCGGGCACATCTGCATTTTTTGTCCGATTCTCAAATCTCGAATTAAAACCCAAGGAGTTTTTGTGTCGCAACGCCAGCCCGCCATTCTCGCATTAGCAGATGGGACTGTATTTCATGGCGTTTCTATTGGTGCCGAAGGTGTCTCAACCGGAGAAGTGGCTTTTAATACCGCAATGACCGGTTATCAGGAAATCTTGACGGATCCATCCTACTGTCAGCAGATTATTACTTTGACTTATCCGCATATCGGTAATACAGGCGCCAACCCGGAAGATATTGAATCGGCGCATCTGGACAAGGTGTATGCGTCGGGTCTGGTTATCCGTGACTTGCCGAATATTGCGAGCAGCTGGCGCAAGACACAGTCGTTACCGGATTTTTTGCTGGATCAGCAGGTTGTTGCTATTGCCGATATCGATACACGTAAGCTGACGCGTATATTGCGCGAAAAAGGTGCGCAGCCGGGCTGTATCATGGCCGGCCGGCTTGATGCCGATGAAGCGGTAGCGCAAGCGCGCTCTTTTCCAGGGCTGGCTGGAATGGATCTTGCAAAAACGGTAACTTGTCAGAATGCCTATGCTTGGGATGAAGGTGAATGGATGCTGGGTTCCGGCTATCAATCATCGAGTAATAAGCGCTTTCATGTGGTTGCATTTGATTTCGGCATCAAGCGCAATATTTTACGGAAACTGGTGCAACGTGGTTGTAGTATCACTGTCATCCCGGCACAGACCTCTGCCGAGGCAGTCATGGCCTTAAAACCGGATGGTATTTTCTTGTCAAACGGGCCAGGTGATCCTGAACCCTGTGGTTATGCCATCAATGCGACACGTGTTTTGCTGGACCAAAACATTCCGATATTCGGAATCTGTCTTGGTCATCAGTTGCTTGCTCTGGCGAGCGGCGCGAGGACAGTCAAAATGAAATTTGGGCATCATGGCGCCAATCATCCGGTACAGGATGTACAAAGCGGAAAGGTTTTTATTACTAGTCAGAATCACGGTTTTGCCGTGGATGCGGATACGTTGCCGGATAATGTACGCATTACGCATGTTTCGCTTTTTGACGGCAGTCTGCAGGGATTCGAATTGCTGGATAAGCCTGCTTTCTGTTTTCAGGGGCACCCGGAAGCAAGTCCCGGACCGCATGAAGCTGATTATCTTTTTAATCGGTTCATTGCCATGATGAAGCATTCCAGGAATTAATACCGGTCGATGATTGCGACAATAAACCCTCTTAATTCGTACTGATCATGCCTAAACGTACCGACATTCAGTCCATTCTCATTATCGGTGCAGGGCCAATCATTATTGGCCAGGCCTGTGAGTTCGATTATTCCGGTGTGCAGGCTTGTAAAGCGTTGCGCGAGGAAGGTTACCGCATTATTCTGGTGAATTCCAATCCGGCGACGATTATGACCGATCCGGAAATGGCGGATGCAACTTATATCGAGCCTATCACATGGCAGATGGTGGAAAAAATTATCGAGCTTGAGCGGCCGGATGCACTGCTACCAACTATGGGTGGACAGACTGCGCTGAATTGTGCACTTGATCTGGTTAAACACGGGGTGCTGGAAAAATATCATGTCGAATTGATTGGTGCATCACGTGAGGCTATTGATATGGCTGAGGATCGTGAGAAATTTAAAAAAGCGATGTCGCGCATTGGTTTGAATTCCGCGCGTTCCGCAGTTGCGCACAGCATGGAAGAAGCGTTGCAGGTTCAGGCGATGCTCGGTTATCCGGTTATTATCCGTCCTTCTTTTACCATGGGTGGCAGCGGCGGCGGTATTGCTTATAATCGGGAAGAGTTTATTGAAATCTGTGAGCGCGGACTGGAAGCTTCGCCAACCAAGGAGCTGTTAATTGAAGAGTCGATTATCGGCTGGAAAGAGTTCGAAATGGAAGTGGTGCGCGATAAGCAGGATAACTGCATCATTGTTTGTTCCATCGAGAACCTCGATCCCATGGGCATACATACGGGCGATTCGATCACAGTAGCACCCGCGCAGACACTGACTGATAAGGAATATCAGATCATGCGCAATGCATCGATTGCGGTGCTGCGTGAAATCGGGGTGGAAACAGGGGGATCAAACGTGCAGTTTGCGATTAACCCGGATGATGGCCGTATGCTGGTGATAGAAATGAATCCACGCGTGTCGCGTTCGTCTGCGCTGGCTTCGAAAGCAACAGGCTTTCCGATTGCCAAAATCGCAGCAAAACTGGCCGTGGGGTATATGCTGAATGAACTCGGCAATGATATTACCGGCGGTATTACTCCGGCATCATTTGAACCGGCGATAGATTATGTGGTAACCAAAGTACCACGATTTGCTTTCGAAAAATTTCCGCAAACCAACGATCGCTTAACCACACAGATGAAGTCTGTCGGCGAAGTCATGGCCATCGGCAGAACATTCCAGGAATCCTTGCAGAAAGCGCTGCGCGGACTGGAAACGGGTGTGGATGGGTTGGATGAAAAAACCGATAATCTGGAAAAAATTCAATCCGAATTGGCCAATCCGGGGGCGGAACGGATCTGGTACGTTGCTGATGCATTTCGTTGCGGCATGACGTTGGAGTCAATTCATCAGTTAACACGCATTGATCCCTGGTTTTTGTCGCAAATCGAAGATCTGGTCAGCCAGGAGCGCGCCTTGTCCAAAAAGAGACTGGAAACGCTGGATGAGCGAATATTGCGCAGGTATAAGCGCAATGGATTTTCCGATCGCAGGTTGGCCAGACTGTTGAATACCGATCAAACAGCGGTGCGTATCTATCGTCATCGCTTTAATCTGCGTCCGGTATATAAACGGGTGGACACCTGTGCTGCGGAGTTTGCTACCAGTACGGCATACATGTATTCGACTTATGAAGAGGAATGCGAAGCGCAGCCGACTGATAGAAGGAAAATTATGGTGCTGGGCGGCGGTCCCAACCGAATCGGACAGGGAATAGAATTTGACTATTGCTGTGTGCACGCTGCGCTGGCATTGCGTGAGGATGGCTATGAAACCATTATGGTGAACTGTAATCCGGAAACAGTCTCAACCGACTATGATACATCGGACCGGTTGTATTTTGAGCCTTTGACGCTGGAAGACGTGCTGGAAATTGTTGCGGTCGAGAAACCGGAAGGCGTTATTGTGCATTATGGTGGTCAGACACCGTTGAAGCTGGCTCGCGATCTGGAAGCAAATGGGGTTCCCATTATCGGCACTAGCCCTGATATGATTGATTGTGCAGAAGACCGGGAACGTTTCCAGAAAATGCTGCATGGGCTGGGTTTGAAGCAGCCACCCAATCGAACTGCGCGTAATCCTGAAGCTGCGCTGGCTGCAGCCGAAGAAATCGGCTATCCACTGGTGGTTCGCCCGAGCTATGTATTAGGAGGGCGTGCAATGGAAATCGTGCATGAGCAAGGTGATCTTGAACGCTATATGCGCGAAGCGGTTAAAGTCTCCAACGATTCGCCGGTTCTGCTGGATCGTTTTCTGACCAACGCTGCGGAGATTGATATTGATGCGATTCATGACGGTGAGAGTGTACTGATCGGCGGCATCATGGAACATATCGAGCAGGCGGGTGTACATTCCGGAGATTCGGCGTGTTCTCTGCCGCCTTTCAACCTGCAGCCGCAAATGCAGGAAGAATTGCGCCGTCAGACAGCCATTATGGCGCGTGCGCTGCAAGTGAGAGGGTTGATGAACGTGCAGTTTGCTATCCAGGATAGTATTGTTTATGTGCTCGAAGTTAATCCCCGGGCGTCACGGACCGTGCCTTTCGTGTCTAAAGCGACAGGCTTGCAATTAGCTAAGATTTCGGTGCGCTGTATGACGGGTAGAACGCTGCGTCAGCAAGGTGTTATGCAGGAGGTGATTCCGCCATTTTATTCGGTAAAAGAAGCTGTTTTTCCTTTTATCAAACTACCGGGTGTGGATACCATATTAGGACCGGAAATGAAATCGACTGGTGAGGTAATGGGTATCGGTAATACTTTTGCCGAGGCATTTGTTAAATCTCAGCTGGCATCGGATATACGCCTGCCAAAATCGGGCAAGGCTTTTATCAGTGTTCGTCAATCCGATAAATTTCATGCGATTGAGATCGCGCATGATCTTGTGAAACTCGGTTTTACGCTTTATGCTACGCGCGGCACAGCCGCGACGCTTGCGGAGGCCGGGCTGGATGTTGTCGCGGTGAATAAAGTGGCGGAAGGCCGTCCGCATATTGTAGATATGATTAAAAATGGCGAGATCAGTTTGATCATCAATACGGTTAAAAATAAGCGCAGCGCAATACGCGATTCATATTCAATTCGTCATGCGGCGCTTCAAAGGCGTGTGACATATTATACGACCCTGGCAGGCGCGCGGGCTGCATGCGTAGGTATGGCGAATATGCAGGAATTAAGCGCGTATAATCTTCAAAAAATACATTCATAAAAAATCAGAAGCGCATGTAAACGTGTTTCTGCGCAGATATTATCGTGTGGGTTAAAATAAATTACGAGGAAGGATAAAATAGCAAGAATGAGTACAACGCCTTTAACTGTTGCCGGCGCTGAAGCATTGCGTAAAGAGTTACATGAAATGAAGACGGTACATCGTCCCGCTGTCATTACCGCGATTGCCGAGGCGCGTTCGCATGGTGATCTTTCCGAAAATGCTGAATATGATGCCGCAAAAGAAAAGCAGGGATTTATAGAAGGTCGGATTGCGGAGCTTGAAAGCAAGTTATCAAACGCCCAGATTATTAATCCGGCACTCATTAATGCTGATGGCGCCTGCGTTTTTGGCGCGACTGTTGAACTTGAAGATATGCAGAGTGGTGAGACGGTGACATATCAAATTGTTGGTGAGGATGAAGCTAGCATCAAATATGGAAAAATTTCTATTAACTCACCGATCGCGCGCGCACTTATCGGAAGATATGAAGGTGATGTTGCTGAAGTTCAGGCACCTGGTGGGATTCGTGAGTATGAAATCCTGGGCGTGAAGTATATTTAGGTGTTCTTCTCAGCGCAAAAATATAAAAACTACGATAAAGCTATGTTTGATAGCTGCGTTTTGTGCGGCGTGGTTCACGCTTTTCCTGTTTGGCAGATTTTGGTTTTTCAGTTTCTTCCGGTTTCGGGCGATAGATAATAAAGATTTTTCCTATCTGTTGAATGGGTTCGGCACTGAGTCTTTGGCAAATTTCTTCATAGATTGCTTTTCTGGTATTACGGTCATCCAATTGAACTTTAACTTTAATCAGTTCGTGACATAACAATCCACGGTCCAGTTCTGCGATAACGTTATTGGTAAGCCCTGCCTTTCCGATGAGAACTACGGGGCTGAGTGTATGCCCTTGTGCGGAAAGCAGACGACGTTGTGTAACGCTGAGTGTCGACATAAATTCTCTTATCAAAAATATCATTCTACTTTATGACGCGCACTAAGACCAGTAATCAATGGATGAAAGAGCATGTCAATGATTGCTTTGTTAAAAAGGCAAAGAAGGATGGTTATCGTTCACGTGCTGCGTATAAATTACTTGAAATTGATGCGCAGGACCACATCTTTAAAAAAGGCATGGTTGTTATAGATCTTGGTGCCGCACCAGGAAGCTGGACTCAAGTCGCATTGCATAAAGTCGGTACGCTAGGTAAAGTTATTGCACTAGATATTTTAGAAATGCGGTCTTTGCCGGGCGTTACTTTTATTAGAGATGATTTTCGGGAAGAAAGTGCTATTATAGAACTTGATCGAGAGCTGAGTGGGCGATCGCCCGATTTGGTGATTTCCGATATGGCACCAAACGTAAGTGGTATAGCTGTCAGTGATCAGGCGAGAAGTATGTATTTGGCAGAACTGGCTTATACTTTTGCGATGGATAAGCTGAACCGCGGTGGTAATTTTCTGGTCAAAGTTTTTCAAGGAAGAGAATTTGATCAGTTTTTATGTGCAATGCGTTATGGATTTGTAAAAGTGCAGGTGCGTAAACCGAAAGCATCCCGAGGACGCAGTAATGAAGTGTATTTGTTAGGGCTCGGAAAGAAAAATTAAATCAGAATTATAAAATAAAAGAATGGTGGAATAAAAAGCACGGAGAAATTTTATTTATTTTCATTTGATTAATGTATTTTTTAAAAATTGTAAGGTGCAAACCAAGGAGCTATCTTGAATAATTTGATCAAAAATATGGCCATTTGGCTAGTTATTGCACTGATCCTGATGACAGTATTTAACCAATTCAGTGTGCGTCAACAAACACAAGTGCCGATTGATTACTCGCAGTTTATTACCGAATTGAATCAAGGGCGAATTGCAAAGGTGACCATTGATGGTCGTACTTTGAGAGGTATCAAATCAGATGGGAGGCGTTTTACGACGTATGCACCATCCGATCCCTGGTTGGTCAGCGATTTGCTGAAGTCTGGTGTTGTTATAGAGGCCAAGCCGGAAGAAGAGCCTTCCTTGCTGATGAGTATATTTATTTCCTGGTTCCCAATGTTGCTTCTGATTGCAGTATGGGTTTTTTTCATGCGGCAAATGCAGGGTGGGGGGCGGAATGGTGGAGCGTTCTCGTTTGGAAAAAGCAAGGCGAGAATGCTGGATAAGTCACAAAATCATGTTACATTTAATGATGTGGCCGGCTGTGAGGAGGCGAAGGAAGAGGTTGCAGAACTGGTAGAGTTTTTGCGTGACCCCTCAAGATTCCAGAAACTGGGTGGACGGATACCACGTGGTGTATTGATGGTGGGAAGCCCGGGTACGGGTAAGACCTTGCTGGCACGTGCTATTGCGGGTGAAGCTCAGGTTCCGTTTTTCAGTATTTCTGGCTCGGATTTTGTAGAAATGTTTGTTGGTGTGGGTGCGTCCAGGGTGCGCGATATGTTTGAACAAGCCAAAAAACATGCGCCATGTATTATTTTTATTGACGAGATTGATGCAGTTGGTCGTCAGCGGGGTGCAGGCTTGGGAGGTGGTAACGATGAACGTGAACAGACGCTTAATCAGTTACTTGTTGAAATGGATGGCTTTGAAGGCGCGCTGGGTGTTATCGTGATTGCGGCCACTAACCGTCCTGATGTCCTTGATCCGGCGCTGTTGCGTCCAGGACGTTTTGATCGCCAGGTAACAGTGCCGCTACCCGATATCCGTGGCCGTGAGCAAATTCTGAATGTGCATATGCGTAAAGTCCCCTTAGCGCCGGATGTCAAAGCAGACATACTTGCACGAGGAACGCCGGGCATGTCGGGCGCAGATTTGGCGAATCTCGTTAACGAAGCTGCGTTGTTCGCAGCACGGAAAAATAAACGATTAGTGGACATGGAGGACTTTGAGAACGCTAAAGACAAGATCTTTATGGGTGCTGAAAGACGATCCGTTGTCATGCCAGAGCATGAACGCAGGAATACTGCTTATCATGAATCGGGTCATGCGGTTGTCGCCTATCTTTTACCTAAAACAGATCCGGTACATAAAGTAACGATTATTCCTAGGGGACGTGCCTTGGGTGTAACGATGCAGTTACCGACTGAAGATCGCTTCAGTATGGAAAGAGAGGAAATTCTGCAAAAACTGGCAGTTATGTTTGGCGGACGTATTGCGGAAGAAGTCTTCATGAATCAGATGACAACGGGTGCTTCGAATGATTTTGAGCGCGCGACTGATCTGGCCCGTCAAATGGTAACGCAATGGGGTATGTCAGAAACATTGGGTCCTATGGTTTATGGGGAAAATGAGGGTGAAGTTTTTCTGGGCCGTTCGGTGACAACGCACAAAAATCTCAGTGAAGCAACGATGCAAAAAGTTGATGCTGAGATTCGTCGTATCATAGACGCGCAATATGCGCTTGCGCGTAAGTTGATCGAAGAGAATAAGGATAAAATCGAGGCCATGACGCAGGCATTGCTGGAATGGGAAACGATTGATAGTGATCAGATTAAAGATATTATGGAAGGAAAACCACCGCGTCCACCTAAACCACCACAATCCGTCACTGAGAAGGCGGTAGAAGAGGTTTCATCAACAGAAGATGAGGAGGAATCAGATAATATTCCGCCTCAGGAAGCTGTAAAAGGAACCGAGTAGTATAGGGAGTCGTTTTTGATTCAATATTGTGTATCAATACGGGATACGATATAACCAAATTCGTATCCCGTTTTTACTTGATCTGATCATTTATCATCTCAAATCATAATGCATGTCTAAGAATGCATCTTATTGATTTCTCAAGAAAGCCGCTTATTATGGGGGTGGTGAATATTACCCCAGATTCTTTTTCAGACGGCGGTAAATTCTTTTCGGTTGATAAAGCCTTAACACAAGCAAGAGTGCTTGTAGATGAAGGCGTGGATATTCTGGATATCGGTGGTGAATCAACCCGGCCTGGCAGTGTATCTGTTGATGTTGACGAAGAACTGAAGCGTATATTTCCGATTCTGGAAGTATTGGTTAGAGAGAATGTGCCGGTTTCTGTAGATACTTCCAAGCCGGAAGTTATGCGTCATGTCATAGCGGCAGGAGCTGCTATGATCAATGATGTTAACGCGTTACGCGCACCTGGTGCATTAGAGGCTGTGGCGGCAAGCAAATCAGTTGCGGTGTGCATGATGCATATGCAGGGTAAGCCGTCCAATATGCAAGAGAATCCACAGTACGCTAATATCATTCATGAAGTGATGGCTTTCTTGGATGATCGGATTCAAACTGCGGTTGCGCACGGTATAGCGCGTGACCGGATAATCATCGATCCTGGTTTTGGTTTTGGCAAGACGTTGCAGCATAATCTTTTGTTGCTGAAAGAGCTGAAACAATTTAGCCGGCTTTGTGTTCCTGTTTTGGCCGGAATCTCACGTAAATCAATGCTGGGAACGATTACTGGGAATCCGGCCGATCAACGTGTGCATGAAAGTGTAGCTGCAGCTATGCTTGCAGTCATTAACGGTGCGGATATAGTCCGAGTGCATGATGTAAAAGCAACAAGTGACGCATTAGCTATTTATCATGCGGTACAGGAAGCTGATGCAAAATAAATAATTGTATTAAAGGTACGACATTGACTAAGAAACTCTTTGGAACTGATGGAATAAGGGGGCGGGTGGGCGAGAACCCGATAACACCTGAACGTATTTTACATCTCGGCTATTCTGCAGGGAAAGTCTTTGCTGCGATGGATTGGCATCTCAAGAAAGGTGAGCGTCCTGTTGTATTAATAGGGAAAGATACGCGTATATCGGGCTATATGCTGGAATCCGCTTTGGAGGCTGGATTATCTGCAGCTGGTGTCGATGTGCTTTTATCCGGGCCTATGCCAACATCAGCGATTGCCTATCTAATCAGGGCATTGAGATTGCAAGCCGGAATCGTCATTTCGGCTTCGCATAATTTGTATGAAGACAATGGCCTTAAATTTTTCTCGCAAGACGCTGTCAAGTTGCCAGACGAAATAGAAATGCAGATTGAAGCTGGAATTGAGTCATCAATTAAAACTATGCCTTCTGCTCAGTTAGGAAAAGTGCAGCGGATGAGGGATGCAAGTGGGCGATATATAGAATTTTGTAAGAATACATTTCCGTATCAACTTGATTTGAGAGGGTTGCGCATCGTTGTAGATTGCGCAAACGGTGCGACTTATCATATTGCCGGGCATGTATTCCATGAACTAGGGGCTGAAGTTATTACTATTGGAAACGAACCTAATGGCCTGAATATAAATCATGAATGTGGTGCAACGCATTGTTCGGCGCTACAAGATGCGGTTAAATTGCATCGGGCAGATTTGGGAATAGCACTTGATGGTGATGGTGACCGTGTGATCATGGCTGACGAGTACGGTACATTATTCGATGGCGACCAACTGGTTTATATCATTGCAAAACATCGGCATCAACGGGATGTGCTCAAAGGCGGCGTTGTAGGGACATTAATGACTAATCTTGCGATTGAGAATGGCCTGAAACATTTATCCATTCCATTTTTGCGAGCAAAAGTTGGGGATCGCTATGTTATGGAGCAATTATGTGAAAAAGACTGGTACCTGGGGGGTGAAAGTTCCGGGCATATTATCTGCAGGGACAAGCACACAACCGGAGACGGTATTATTTCGGCCTTACAGGTATTGTATGCGCTGCGTGATAATAATCAAACGCTTTCCAACTTCATGAAAGAAATAACGTTATATCCCCAACGATTGATTAATGTAAAAATTAACAGATCATTTAAATTCAATGAAGATAGCTCGATTCAGAAGGTGGTTGAAGCAGCGGAATCTGATTTGAATGCGAAAGGCCGCGTGTTGTTGCGCGCATCTGGTACTGAGCCTTTGATTCGAGTTATGGTTGAAGGTGAATCTGATCAAAAAGTAGATTTCTGGGTACAGCAGATAGCGGACGTTGTGCAGGCAGCAAGTCATACGCTAGATTGAAGAGAAACTCAGCAAACCTAAAGTTGATTTGTCATCAACATGTAACAATTCTGTCATACAATGCGGCCACTAATTAAAAGTGGAATCTTTGGAGAGCAAGAGTGATGTTAAAGTTACCGGGTATGAAATTAATCAGAATCGTTGTTATTTTAGGTTTGTATATATTTTTTTTAAATCTGGCGCATGCCAGTACAATTGTCAGAATAGACGGTTCGAGCACTGTTTATCCGATTATTGAGGCTGTAGCGGAAGATTTCCAAATTTTAAAACGTGGCGCGATACGCGTAACCGTAGGTATTTCGGGTACTGGTGGTGGATTCAAAAAATTCTGTCGAGGTGAACTGGATATCGTCAATGCATCGCGTCCAATTACTGAATTGGAAATGGAAGCCTGCAAGAAAGTTGGTGTGCAATATGTGGAAATGCCCGTTGCAATTGATGCATTGACGGTTGTAGTTAATCCAAGAAATACTTGGAGTGGAACCATGACCGTTGATGAACTTAAACAGTTCTGGGAACCAGCGGCGCAAGGTAAAATAACGCATTGGAATCAGGTCAATCCTGCGTGGCCGGACAAGCAGATTAAACTATTCGGGCCGGGCGCAGATTCTGGGACTTTTGAATATTTTACTGAAGCGATTGTCGGTAGGGCAAAATCCAGTCGAGGTGATTTTACAGCCTCGGAGGATGACAATGTTTTGGTGCAGGGTGTGGCCAGTGATATGTATGCTTTGGGTTTTTTTGGGTTTGCCTATTATATCGAGAATAATAAAAGAATTCATGCTGTTGCGATTGATAGTGGCAATGGCGGAGTGATTCCTTCTGCGCAGACTGTAGGGAATGGAAGTTATCAACCACTATCCCGTCCTGTGTTTATTTATGTTAATGCACGATCGACAACAAAGCCCGAGATCCGGGAATTTGTTAAATTTTTTATGGATAACGCTGCTGAATTGGTCTCCGAAGTAAAATATTTCCCACTTTCTCCTAACATTTATAAACTGAATCTCGAGAACTTGCAAAATAACAAATTGGGGACCGTGTTTAGCGGTGAATCCGAAGTAGGTGTTAATATCGAAGAAGTAATGAAGCACGAAGCGCGTTTGTGACTTGTGATAAAAGCGAGAGTATCCTTATTGGCTGTTAATCAGTGGGTTTTTTCTATATCGACGCTGGGAATGAGGTTCATTGATGTCAATTCGATTAATATTCTGGATAATTTGTTATACAATTCCCCATTGACCTGTTCGAGCAGTATTGCTGAACACATAAAGGTAACACATTAATTGTTTACAGAGTAAAACTGGAGAGAATATGAAGGATATGTTTGGACGTGGATGGGTAATACAATTATTAGGCGGCGCCATTTTAGCTTCATTTCTGGCGCTACCTGCTTATTCGCAGTTAATGCTTGCTCATGAAGGGCATCATGATGCAGGAGGGTGTGACATCAAGAATGGAGAGTTTCCAATAACTTTCAGTGCTTATGAAGTTCCTGAGGGCAATATTCCACCGATGCATTCATATTGCTCGAATATCCCGACACCAGGAAAAGTGCAATTAACTGTGGAATTGCCTGATTGGGATTCGAGAGAAATCCCGCTGGCGGTTCGTTTAGTGGCCGCGGGACACGATGGTCATGGTGGTCATGCGGGGCACGGTGAAGCAAGAGGTAACAAAGAAATGGATCATAACGGGCATGATATGAGCGATCATGATGATCACGAAATGCATGATCACGACCATCAAGGCGGTGCAGAAGGTGATCCAGGAAAAAATGATATTGTTTATATGCCCTACCAGAAGCATAATTCTGGAATTATTGTCGTATCAGCCGATTTACAAAAAGGGCATTACGAAATTCTTTTGGAAAGAAAAGATGATGTTGGTAATGTTAAAATTTCTGGCCGAGTTCCGTTTGGTGTCGGTGGTAGCGGCGGTCATGGAGGGCACGGCGGCGGTTTCGGTATAATGGAGATCGGTTTGTTGATCATAATTGTGGGTGGTGCAGCATTTTATTTTATGCGTCGGAAAAATACGAGCGAAGAAGGTAAGTTGTGAGTGGCAGGGATTGTCTGACATAGATATATTTGATCGCTTAAAAGTATTATCACTTAGA
>JAHBZZ010000018.1 GCA_019635215.1 Nitrosomonas sp. | reverse complement strand
CGGAGAAGGCGGGATTCGAACCCGCGTTTCTATAACTTAACCAATTGTTTTGTAAGTTATTTATTTTAGATGTTGACCAAATGCTGACCATACAGTTCTAGCGCTTTACTTCCTTGTTGGTTATTGTTGGGTATCCAACGTGCATATGTTTTCGCAGTTATTAAGACGTTTGAATGTCCCATTTGACTGCTTACCCACGCTAATGGTTCTCCAGCAGACAGCATCATTGATGCATAAGTGTGTCTTGTCTGATACGGATTTCTATAACGTACTTTGGCTTTTCTTAAAAGCGGTATCCAAAATGATTTTCGAATTGCTTGGTCACCAGTCCATGGCAGGTTATTGGCAGGATTATGAAAGACTTTGCAACCCTGTAAGAGGGTGTACTGTTTCTGGTTTGTTAGTGCATGTTCAACCGGGGGCAGCATATCTATTTCTCTAGTTCCTGAAGAAGTTTTTGTTGTTTCATTTGTTTTGGAAGCTGTCGTGATAGCTTTGTTAATCATGATTTTTTTTCTTGTCCAATCAATGTCGCTCCACTCTAAAGCAATTAATTCGGATGTACGCATTCCAGTCCAGAAAAAGGCAACGCATTGATTTCTAATTTGTCCAGTAGCGGCTGACAAAATGTCCTTTTGTTCTGGCTCATTAAATGGGTCTATGTGGATTTTTGATGATGGTGGTTCATTTTTTTTGTATGTCCATCCAAATAGGGGATTGTTAGGTATCAAATCATCATGGTGTGCATCCTGTAACGCTGCACGAAGAGGGCTTATTATGTTTGCGAGTCGTTTATTTGAACAATTTAGATTTGCTATCCATCTTCGCACATCGTTTCTGGTTAGTGTGGGCAACAACTTGGTACCGAATTGTGGTATTAATAGGTTTTTGATTGTTTTGCTGTAGTCGTTATAAGTGCTGGCCTTGATCGTTGGCTTCTTATTCAAGAGCCATTCAGCTAGATACGCTTCAACAGTATATTGAGTAGGTAGGAACTTTGCAGAGTTTTTCGAGTTAGGGAATGTAAAAGAGTAATCGAACGTTCCTGAATCAATAGCATTAAGAATAGCAGCTCTATGCTGAGCAGCTTTTTTCAGGTTAGCGGGAGTGGGCTTAAGTTGGATGCGTTCCCGGCACCTTTGCTCTTTATAGTAGAAATCGATTTCGATTGTCGTTTCACTGGATTTTCTGACACCTGGATATTTGTTTCCGCCCATTTGTGATACCCGCTAATGCTAATTAAGATTCTGCCGTCTGGCGCTTTAGTATATTCTTGACCGCGCAACCAGTCACCACGATAAATTTTAGAATTTATCGCATCCGGTGTATAGCCTGTTTCCTCACAGAATTTTTTAATGGTTACGTAATTTGTGCTGGTCATTTACTTTACTATCAGTAACAAAATTTTCAGAACATGTTGTTTCTCAGGTTAATTTAAAGATTTTGTATATATGTACGCTATGCTTACATAGTAAAATTGGATTTCATTGTTTATCGAAATAACGAATAAAGAAACCCCGAAAATGACAGCCAAACAGGCTTGCCATTTTCGGAATTCAAGTGAAATACTCAAATCAGGAATCTTTTGGAATTACAGACCCCGCCTTGAGTACTTTGTCAGCCGCCGCAAAAATCCGGCTGGCTGACCTGGTTTTGAAATCGCTGGCTTTCTTCTCATCGACTGTTAGCCAATGCTGAATATAGCCGCGACTCTTAACAAGTCCTGGCAGGCCAAGCGTGGCGCAACACAGATAGGCAACGCACTCTGCCTCGGCTTCCACTTCGCCATTCGCCAGTTCTTCCCCATCGACCATTACAATTGCTTGCCTGTGTAACAGACAATGGGCTATTTCATGAAACAGCGTTTTCCAGGGCATCCTGTTCAATGGGTTGATGGCCACGGCCATTCTGGTCGGGCAAGCATAACCCATTGCATTTCCGCTGATATGCGAAAATGGTTCTTCAACGATACCCAGTTGATTCAACGCTGCAACCTTATTCCATTCAGGAATTGTGACCTCCGGCTGATAGTCTTCACCTTCGGTCTGATCAAGGCTGAACCATAAACGCTTCATTCTGAACATTCTAAAAACATCGACTTCATCGTTATCAATGTTTTCATCGTCCGCTTTTTTCTTGACCGTAATCGGCATAATTAGGGATAACGCTTTTTCCCCGCGCCTGACGATGCGGCCAAGCTCCTGCCAGCGTTTGAAACTGGCTATTGGCGCAATCGGTAAATTGCGCTGCTCAAGCTGAACAATTGCCAGCATCCTGTTACTCAGCGAATAATGATGAAACACGCTATACGCTTTTGATAACAAGCCAGGCGCTGTCAATGCCTGATCAAGCAAATATCCCCAGTCAGGTTTATCCATCATTAGTGTCTCCCATAAAAAAATGGGGACACAACTCCCCACAGGGACACAGTGTCCCCATCGGGGTTAGAAACAATACGGATTACCGGTTCAAAACCAATAACCCGTCAATTACACAGATAGCTTATAAATATCGGTGCCAACGCCTTTAAGCTACTGTGCAAGCGTGCGGCGCACCTTGCTTATTCGCTTTCTTATTTCGCGCATTTTGTAAAAAGTACGCAACTTTGCCATGACAAGATTGGGCTGAACTGGGTACTTGCTGCGTTCCCAAATGACCAAGCCGGTGATTGCAATAATAAAAAAAACAATCTTCATGATGCCTCCTCAGTTAAAAAACCACGGAAGCATCAGCTCCCGCGTGGGAGTAGATACTCCCGCAGGATTTATAATGGACAGCCGTATTAACCGGCTGACGCTTCATTGCTGTTTATTTCAAGCGGCCAGCTGCCGCCATTGCAGTCTCTGATAAACAGAGCACAACAAACCGGACTTTCCTGAACATGCTTTGATTTCAAACGTATAAACACCTTCAGGAAAGCCCCCGCTTGCGCGGGGCCATCCAAATCAAATGTCAGGCGACATGCCTTTTGCAACGACCGGATATGACAGGAAACCCTGCTTTACCCTGTGTGCGCAAAACATCCAGCCAGTCGAGCGATTTCTCACCCGATTTGATTTCACCTTCAGGCATATGAATGGATGCTCTAAAGCCTGATTGCCATAACCGCTGCAACAGATTTATCGCTGCTTCACGGCCATGACCATTCGGGTGCTGCTGCGTTGGCCTGTCCTGATCCGCAAAGATTAGAACCTGCTCAACCTGTTTTGGAAAAGTCATGGCTTCCAGAAGCCTGACATTAACAGCGCACCAGACCGAAAGACCGGTTGCTTCCATCACCGCCAGCGCTGTTTCCAGCCCTTCAGCAATAGCTAGCACAGTTGATTCAACACACAAACGAATCGCACTGCCAACAATCTCCCGATTGGGAGGGTAGGGCATCAGCTTTCTCGGCGACTCAATCGGTGCCTTGAAACCGTCTGCTGTCAGGTAAGTGCGGTGTATCGTGACCGGCAAACCGTCACTGCCTGTCAGCATCGCCAGCATGGCCGGAAATTCCCCGATTTTGTCCTTGCCTTCAAAATAGGGAAGGGCAGGATGAAACCGAAGTGTTTCCGGTGGTGATATCGAAATGCCGCGCCGCGCCAGATATAATCGGGCAGACATGGCACTTCTGTCAGTAATGGCAACAGATTCATGCCAGACACAGTTCAATACCTGGCGGATTCTGTTGTCTTCCTGATCAATGGGTGTCAGTGATTGGAAAGTTTGAATACATTTTCGTTGCTTTCTGCTTTGTTGACATGATTCACTCATGCCACAGTAATCCGCAACCGCATTCAACGCTGTTACAAAATCCCAGCCATTGCACCACATCAATGTGGCAAACCCATCGGAATGCACCCCGCAGGTATTGCACACGCTGCCGCCGGTGGTGGCCACGTTTCTAAACACCCGAAACCCATCCTTGCCGCCATGCACCGGACACGCCACATGACGACCAGTCTTCTGTATTGCCGGAACAAGCTGTGGCGAAAGATTCGATAAAATATCGATCCAGCGTCCATACGCCCGATCCTTGACTTCATTCGCATTCATGTTTCACTCCAGAGAAACCCTGAAGGCGATTCCATAACCCCCATCGGGGCATATGGAATGCCCCGGCAGGGGTTGATGAAGACCGGCAACGCATAAACATTACCGGCCGATTGAAACTTCAAAAAAAAATGGATACAGCAAAAACACTGTGTGCTGCCTGAACCCATTCTTCATGAAGCGGGCCGCATCTCAAGCTGCTCAACATACTGCAGGATAGTCCGAGCAGTCTTGAGACTTGAAGTGCCGCACTCAATGCTTTTGATCGCCCGATCAAAATCCTCCCGGCTGGGCCGATCCTGTTTGGGCGAATGGCAGTAATATTTCCGGCATAGTTGAACGGTGCCGTCATATTGCGCATTGAATTTAAGCGTTCCGCATGAAACCACGGTTAATCCTGTTTCAATTTGCCAGGCTTTCGCCTTGGCGGCAGCATCAGGATCATGGATTTCCAACCAGCACCAGTCATTGTTGACCAGTGCGCTTTTCCAGACAGCCGGTAACATAACGATGGTAACCATTTTTTACCTCCCGTCTTAGAATGGGCGGTCATTCTGCTGCGAATGACCGCCTTTCGATTTGTTGCCATTATTACCTGGCAACATCTTCATGCTCTCAGCCATGATTTCCGTGGTGAAGCGCTCCTCTCCATCCTTGTCCCAGGAACGCGTCTGGAGTTTTCCTTCGATATACACCAGTGAGCCTTTCTGCAAATACTGTTTTGCAAGCTCGGCGAGCTTGTCAAACAGAACTACAGTGTGCCACTCAGTTTTCTCCTTTTTTTCGCCGTCTTTTTTCCAGCGCTCACTGGTTGCAATGCGCAGATTGGCAATAGCAGTGCCGCCTTGAGAATAGCGAATGTCCGGATTACTACCTAAATATCCAATGATGTGTACCTTGTTTAACATGATGAACTCCTCATTTAACAAACCGGAAAAAAATCGATAACGCCCCTGATGGGGAATCGAACTTCCCCGGTAGGGTTTGGGTATCGACAGCCAGTTTCCCGGTCTGCCATTGAACGCTGTTTGTTTGGAAGGCCAGCTACCTTCAAAGTCTTTCGGATTACCCAAAAGAACAATTCGGTTTCCCTGAATACACAAACGTTTTATGTACTCATGGAAACCCCCGCTCGATTGAGCGGGAGAATCCGTATCAAAAAAAATCAGCCGTTGATCGTGTCCTTGATGCGGCGGTACTCGCCTATCAGGGTTTCCAGATCATCGCCTTCAAAGTCAGCTTCCAGGCGGATATAAACCTCATCCAGTGCTGCAACGGATTTGGCTTGTTCCATCCCACCAATCGCTGCTTTTAAAGTCGGGCCTTTGTTGCTCTGGCTACTTTGCGCTGGTTTGTCATTTTCAGATCGGGTGTCGTCAATGACATCTGCTTCATCCACTACCGGCGTGAAATCTCCAGTAGCTGCTTCAACCAGATCGAGATGCTGGCCTGCGCCTTGCTCGGATAATGCGTCGAGCGCCAAAGCCGTTGCTAGTTCGGGTGATTTGGGCAGATACTTGCATAACCGCCGGATCACCGTCTTCAACCCCATTGCATTGAAATCAGAATCCCAGACCGATTCTTTTTTAAACCGTTTGGATGCCTGATAACCGCGTGAACCATCCCGAATGCGTTCAACTTCGGCACGGCTCATCGCCACAAAAGTGCGAGAACCGTCCTTGAAGACCGCCACGGCATAAAACCCGATGGTCTCTCCACGTTCTTCATCAGCAGCCGGAAATCCACCCGGCGCCGTCATCGGTTGATGTTCAAGACTGCGCTCCAATCCCAACACCAGATTGAATGTGTCGTTCAATCTGACTTCATGCGCATAGATGTCCTGAACCAGACCACTTTGGCGTGCGAGCTTCATGAGTCCGGTATAACCGGGTATCAGCTGGCATTCCGTTTTGAACGGCACCAGGTGCGCTTCACCTATGAGTCCGACTTCCAGTCCGAGTTGCGATGACTGAATCACGGCGGCAAAGACCGAACGCGGATCGCATTCCGAGAGTTTTGGGTTCATTCGAAATGCAGTGAGTGCAATACGAACCATGCGTTCGGGGTTGATATGTTTGGGCAATGCCCGTCCTATCTCGCCTTTGAACCGCTGCAGCAGACTGGGAAAATCGTTACTGCCTTTGTCTGGCTGGCTTGCCTGATTACGATTGATATTTTTGAGTGCTTGTAAAGACATGGTGCGTCTCCTTCATAAAAAAGGCGGGACACCATACCCCTCGCGGGAGACCAGATGTTCCCGCCGATGGATGAATGACAGATAACAACTATCTGCCGGTTTGGATGATTAAATCCCCTGGATAAAAGCCAGCAGGGGTAATCCAGAGAATTTAATCATCGAGTGTGAAATTGGCCGCCCAGCGTGGCAGATCGATTGATTCGACCAACCCGTGAGGTTGATATCCCGGCCAATGTTTGTGTTGGGTGCACCACTTCAGAAGCTGCAGCGCACCCCGGTATTTCTCACGCCCGATTGCAATCATTTCATTGCTGGCTGTATAGACTGCCGTCATATGCGGCGCATCCTTTTCAACCGCAATGAAGATGAATTGTTTGGGCGTAAGCCCGGTTACCCGTCTGATACCATCGATGTAGAAAGCTGCCTGTACATCGTAGGACAGATTGGCAATCACGCGTGCAAACCCCTCAATTGAAGCATCGCAACAGGTTTTGACGTCTACCAGGTACAACCCGGATGGGTCATACCCGATAAAGTCAGGACGGCATTTGCAGGCAACACCGGTTTCTTCGTCTTTCCAGAAACCGGACATTTCTGCAATGCCGTTGGATAGCACCAGACTTGCACCCGTATGGGCACGCACGCTGGCGACCATCTTTTGTATGGAATCAGTCTGTTCCCGAGTTAATGCCGTTTTACTTGCATTAACGCTATCCCAGGCTTCGGCTGCTTCCTTGCCTTTTTTGGTGCGCCGGTCAAACTTTGGCGCAACCGCATAATCACGCGAGAACACATCCGGTTCGAGCAATGCGGTATGAAATGCCGTACCGAATTGCATTGTCGGTGTTGGCTCAGGTGGATTCAGTCTGAATTCCTGATAATGCGCTGGTGATCGCATGATTTTTTTAAGGCCGCTACTGCCAACGGCCGGGTTCTGGTGATACGTATCTGCGGACAACACTTTAAGACCACAGTCAGACCCCAGAAACGCAGGCAGTGGATGATCTGTCAACGTAACTGCTTGTTGTTGATCAGAACCGTTCGAGAGAATGGTTTCCATGATACCTCCCAAAAAATACGGAGATATCAAGTCCTTTGGGGACAAAACATCCCCGCAGGATTGATTGATATTGGCAGAATTCATAAACTGAATTAAGAGTCCTGACAATCATTGAATGCTGTTTATTTAATTCCTCAGCTAGGACAACAATGACGACCTAAACGTCATTTGTTGGTATTTATAATACACATGTTTGATTAAAGAAAATACCTGTTTAAGGAACAAAATTTGTTCCTTAAACGTATATTTTTTGCAGTATGACTATCCTATAATCAGCGGTTGGTTATTGTATGGAGTGTTGACCATGGCAAACGCAAAAGCTGCAAAACAACCACAAGGTACCCAGGCAAAACAGGACAATCCGGCAAACAGCCGGCCGTTTATCGTTCAGAACAAACCATTGCATTCCTTCCATGCGCAGCAATTATTCAAGCGCGGTTTTGATATTTATGCCAATGCCATTTATTCGTTATCCGTCATACTGCGTGCAGTAGGCAGTGAAGACGATGTCCGGGAAATTGAGGGTGCGATGGATGAGCGCATGAATCATTTGTTCAATGACCTGATGGCCGAATGCGCGCGTCTTGAGAAGATGGCGCAGGCTAATGGCATCGAATCCAACGGGATTGATTACAGCAATCCCATCACCATTGAAGCAAAAATCACTTCACCACGTGCTGCGCGTTATATCGGCGCCATATGCGAATTCGACAAAATGACTGCTAGACTGGATGCATTGTGGCTGGCCGGCATGATTCCGGATAAGGAATACTCGCGAAGTATTTATGAATGGAAACGCAGAATACTGAAGCTATCCAACAGTGCACATGGACTCAGCAAACAGGCGATGATTGCGGTGCATAAAGTCGAAGTAAAGAACAACGAACAAACCGATGAACAAACAGGGCAGGAACAGCACGAACTAAAAACCGCTGCATCTGCCAGTGACATGGTTTCTAATGTCGCTGCGACTGAAGAAAAAGAAAAGACTGGATATCCTGGAAACACATCACTTTTTGGGTGGATGAAGAAGCAGACTGGGTGATGCCGAGCCGGATAACCATTTTCTCAACTGTTTTTTTGTCGTAATAGCGACTATCAGCATGCTTTTACACACAGGAAAATAGCACACAAGAAATGTGGAATGACTTTGTGACCGTATCGTGTCCAGTTTAGCTCCCCGACCAGGGCTCGAACCTGGGACCTGCGGATTAACAGGTCTAATTAGCCACTGTTTTTATTGATTTTATTACCGCCAATGCTCGCCAAAATACGCATAATTCCACAATCGGAAGTTGATCGACGTTTGCTGGATGCGCTGATCTACCGCGAATACTTCGATGCTACCTACACAACAAAAAATAATACCCCACTCATTGCTGCTGATATTAATGAAGCTCGCATCGAACGGCGTATTCCCGGCACAGTTATTTACACCCGTCCAGGCGAGCGATTGTATGTTCATGTATTGAATGGCGACACCAAACCTCACAGCTTCCATGTACACGGCTTGCACTACGGCATCGACTCGGATGGCTCATGGCCCTTTGGTGTGCAGGAATACGATGGGCCGAATCGTAGCGATGCGATTTGTCCCGAAGGCCAATGGTGTTACATTTTCGATGTGCATGAGGATTCTATCGGTGCGTGGCCATTTCACGATCATCATATGCATATTGAAGAAGTCGTAAAGCGTGGACTCTTCGGTGGCATTGTGGTTCGTGATCCCCGCTGCGAAAAAGCAGACCTTGAGGTACCTATTTTTTTTCATCGCCTCACGGCAAATGTCGGTAATGCGCTTTTTGATAGTGGTTCATTTAATGCGGGAGATTTATTTACTTTTACGTTTAATCAGGAAGGTACCTTCGAATACTACTGCCGTTTCCATCCGATGCAAGGGCGCGTTCGTGTCACGACAACTGGCCCTCTTACAGCTACCATTAATATTCTGGATACTCCAGCACGTTTCGAAAGCGATGATATAACAGTGGGAGTCGGTGCGGAGGTCACTTGGAACCATGCAGGGAATCAGCCTCATACCGTAACCGAGCGCAGCGGTGCCGGTCTGGAATCATTTGCCATCAACGGACGTACATTCGTCGGGAATACCCCCACTATTGTAGCTGAATGCGGAACTCGCGTGCGATGGTATGTCTTCAATCTGGATCTGAGCATGGTATGGCACAATTTCCATTTACATGGACAACGGTGGCGATGGGGCAATGAGTGGATCGACACACGTTCTTTTGGGCCAGCCGAGTCTTTTGTTGCCGATACGATCGTGCCGCCGGTTATTCTCCAACCTTTGCCACTTGAGTGTGAGTGCAAACCTCACGAGTACACAGAAGCTCATCCTCTTCCTATGTCTGACGGTGAACATGAACATCCATCGCACTCTTCCCAGTCCCGTGGGAAACATAAATATTCTTCGCAAGATGCTTGCCCCGATCAATATTTAGAAAAGCGCAAAAAATATCGATTACAAGGTGATTTTCTGATCCATTGCCATGTGGAGATGCACATGATGGAAGGCATGGCGGCATTGCTTCGCGTCATGCAGGAAGTCGAGTTGAGCGAAAAGGAACTTGACCGAATCTGTTACCAGTTGCCAACCGTGCGTGTACATGAGTGTCCAGATGTAGAGCATCACCCTTGCGGTGGAGACGGCGAAGATGGCTGGGAACTGCTGGAGCCATCACCGATTTTCGTGGTTCATGGGGCGCTGTTGAACACGGGGCATGTATTGCTTTTTTCCGGTGCGGCTGAAAGGAATTATCCACTTGAAGCTCGTATCTATGAACCTGTAACCAGACAGATTATGCCAGGCGTCATTAATTTGCCGGAAGATTTTTTCTGTTGTGGGCATACTTTCCTGCCTGATGGTCGTTTGATCATCATCGGTGGTGACACAAATGGCGCGGGACACACCAATAATCGCTGTTTTATTTTTACGCCTAATGCGACAAATCCAGACAGCGGTACGTTTGGCCCGGCCACCAGCATGGCGCACGCGCACTGGTATCCGACGGCGCTTAGTCTGGCTGACGGGCGTGTACTTACTTTCTCTGGCGGACACCCTGTTGCGGCAGAAGTCGAGGTGTTCGGCGGCGGAACATGGGCGTCAATCGTCGGTGCAAGTCGCTCATTCGATGAACTATATCCCGGTATGCATCTCCTTCCGTCGGGAGAGATTTTCTATACTCGTGCTGGCTGGGCCGGCGCAGCCGGAACCCAGACCGCTTATCTGACCCTGACTGGGCCGAACAATGGCAACTGGACCGATTACGGACAACAACAGTTTTACGATCGCCAGGAAGGAATGAGTCTTCTTATGATAGATACGACCGTAAGCCCGGAGCGTACGCGCCTGTATGTCTTCGGCGGAGGTGTGTCTGGTCCTGCCGCTGCGCGCAATAACGCAACTGCCGAAATGATTGAATTTAATGGCGGAATTGTCGGTTCGGCGTGGGCACGTACCGCAGATATGAATTTCGGCCGCACGAATGTGAATGCCGTTGTATTGCCCACCGGCAAGATACTCATCATAGGCGGCCACAGTAACGGCCAGAAATGGTCACCGACACCCGTGTTGGAAACAGAAATCTATGATCCGACGACGGATACATGGGCACTGGGCGCACCATTGAATTTCCCGCGCCAGTATCACTCGATCTGTATTCTACTACCGGAAGGAAGAGTTCTAGCGGTAGGCGGAGTTGCGCCGGGTACGGCCGATCCGGATCAGCATTCGATGGAACTTTATTCACCGGGTTATCTTAGCTTGGGCGCACGACCGGTCATGTCGAATGCGCCGCCTGCTGTTACCTATGCGAGTAATTTTATGATTGAAACGTCACAGGCTGCAGATATCAATGCAGTAGTGTTGATAGCACCGATTGCGGTGACGCACCATACCGACGCCGGACAGCGTTATATCAAATTGCCCATTCATTCGCGTACCGCCACTACCATAGGAACCGAAGCCCCTGCCCACGGAAATATCGCGCCACCGGGATTCTATATGCTTTTTGTAGTCAACAATCAGGATGTGCCATCAGAGGCGAGGTTTATGTTGATATCTTAGTTCTGTAGTTGATTCTCAATCAGCATTGAAGTTTTACCAGTTTTGTTCAAAAAACAGCATGTATATTTACCAAATGAATTTTATGTCTTATTGCTTTCTTTTTTCTTGAAATTGCAGAACCAAACTGTAGATAACTGGGAAAACCAGTAGAGTCAACAATAATACTGTGAACATACCACCTAATACCGGTGCCGCAATGCGGTGGGTGACGTCTGCACCACTGCCAGTGGCCATCATGATGGGAATTAATCCGATCATGGTAGAGAATGCAGTTATCGATACAGGCCGCACACGCATTGCAGTCGCAGACTCAACCGCCTCTTTAATTTCTGTGGAAGACAATAGTGCTTGTTTTTGTTTGCGCAACCTGGCAATTTCAATGTCAATAAAATTTAATACCATGACGCCAGTTTCAGCAGCCGTTCCAGCCAACGCTATAAAACCTACATAAACCGCGACAGAAAGATTAAAGCCAAGTACATACACAAGCCAGATACCACCAATAAGACCAAAGGGTACCGTTAGCATAACAATGACAGGCTCTACCATATTACGAAAAGTGAGATACAGCAGAAAAAAGATCAGCATGAGTGTCAGGGGCACTACGATACGTAGTTTTTCTGCGGCCCGCTCCATATATTCGAATTGACCCGACCAGCTAATAGTATAACCAGCAGGAAGAGACACTTGGCTTTCCAGGAGCGTTTTTGCTTTCGTCACAAAACCGCCAATATCGGAGGTTTTTAAGTCTACATAAATCCAGGCATTAGGACGTGCATTTTCACTTTTAATAGAGGGCGGGCCTCGTCTTAACATAAGATCGGCCACTAATGACAATGGGATCTGTGCGCCAGTAGGGGTAGGAATTAACGTACGCTTCAAGCCCTCCAAATCATCCCGCAATTCTCGGGGATAGCGCAGATTAACCGGATAACGTTCCAGACCTTCCACAGTCTCAGTAATGTTCATACCCCCTATGGCACTTTGAATAACGTCTTGTACATCACCCACCGTTAAGCCATAACGGGCGGCTTCTCCGCGTTTGATATCGAAATCCAGATAATACCCACCCGCAGTTCGGTCACCAAAAGCAGATAGTGTTTCAGGCATCGTTTTCATGACTCGCTCAATCTGTTCAGATAATTGCTGCAATTTATCTAGATCGGGTCCGGAAACTTTGATGCCGACAGGTGTTTTAATGCCGGTCGACAGCATATCAATACGTGTTTTGATTGGCATCGTCCAAGCATTGGCTACACCTGGAAAGTTAATAGCCTTATCCATTTCAGACACCAATTCCTGTGCGGATTTGTTTGGATCTGGCCACTCCGACCTGGGTTTAAGCCGTATGGTCGTTTCTATCATCGATAAGGGGGCAGGATCCGTTGCGGTTTCGGCGCGGCCAATTTTTCCAAAGACATGGTGGACTTCAGGAAAAGCTTTAATAATCTTATCAGTTTGTTGTAAAAGCTCTTTAGCCTTGGTGATGGAAATACCGGGAAATGTACTAGGCATATAGAGTATATCGCCCTCATCCAGCGGCGGCATAAATTCACTACCGATCTTAGACAACGGATAAAGGGTTGAAGCCAGTAGTAGCATGGCCAGAACAAGTGTCACTGCCCGCCAGCGCATGGCCAGCTTGAGTATTGGCGAATGAATGAAATGCAAAAAGCGGTTAGCCGGGTTCTTTTTCTCGGGAATAATTTTGCCGCGAATAAAATAACCCATCAATACGGGCACAACTGTAATAGTTAAGATGGCTGCAGCGGCCATGGCATAGGATTTGGTATAGGCCAGTGGGCTGAACAGCCGACCTTCCTGTGCTTCCATAGCAAAAATGGGTATAAATGATACGGTAATGATTAGTAATGAAAAGAACAGTGAAGGTCCTACCTCACGAGAAGCATTGCCAATAACTTGCCAACGTTCTTTTTTGGTCAACTCAGCTTTTTTCTTTGCAATTGCATCACTCAAATGCTTGTGGGCATTTTCGACCATCACGATGGCGCCATCGACCATATCACCAATCGCAATAGCTATACCGCCCAATGACATGATATTTGCATTAATACCTTGCCATTTCATGACAATAAAGGCCATTAGCACGGCAAGTGGTAGCGTGATGACAATGACCAGGGATGAGCGCAGGTGGAGCAGAAACAGGCCAACAAGTACACAGACAATGATCAGTTCCTGAATCAGCGCTGTATTCAATGTATCCACTGCGCGTTCAATCAGGTCACCACGATCATAAACAGGAACAATCTCAACGCCTTCTGGCAACCCTTGTTTAAGTTCTTCCAGTTTCTTACGTACTCCCAGTATGGTTGCCTGTGCATTATCGCCATAGCGCATGATGACAATACCACCAGCGACTTCGCCTTCTCCGTTTAACTCGACAACACCACGGCGCAGTTCGGGGCCTATTTGAATCTGCGCGACGTCTTCCATACGAATAGGCGTACCATTGGCGTCAACACCTACAGGAATACTCCTGATGTCATCAAGCGAACGTATATAGCCCAGGCCGCGCACCATATATTCTGTTTCGGCCATTTCAACTACTCTGCCGCCAACATCATTATTCGAGCGTTGAATGGCATATTTCACTTTGGACAAGGGAATACCATAGGCAAGTAATGCATTCGGGTTAACTTCTATCTGGTATTGTTTGACATAACCACCGACTGACGCGACTTCTGATACACCGTGTACTGTTTGCAGTGGGTAGCGCAAATACCAGTCCTGAATGGAACGTAATTGTGCCAGATCATGTTTTCCGGTTCTGTCGATCAGCGCATACTCGTAAACCCAACCAACACCGGTTGCATCCGGCCCCAGTGATGGATTGACACCTTGCGGCAGCCGCTCATTGGCATAATTGAGGTACTCCAGCACCCGGGATCTGGCCCAATACATATCGGTATCATCTTCAAAAATGATATAAACAAAGGATAGTCCAAAGAAAGAATAGCCGCGCACCACTTTTGCATGCGGTACCGCCAGCAGGGCGGTAGTCAACGGATAAGTAACTTGATCTTCTACCACCTGAGGCGCTTGTCCAGGGAATTCAGTAAATACAATGACCTGTACATCCGACAAGTCAGGAATGGCGTCTAACGAGATGTTTTTGAAAGACCAAAATCCTGCTGTTGCCAGCACAACTACCGCCAGCAGAACCATAAATCGATTATTTAGTGATCCATTAAGGATGGCATTAATCATGTTGATGCGGTCCTTCTTCTATCTGTAATGGACTGGGTTTAGCTTCATTTTCTTCTAGCCCTGGATTTGTCATTTTGGCTGTGGCTTCACGTAGATTGGATTCAGAATCAATCAGGAATTGGGCTGACGTGACAACTTCTTCACCTTCTTTTAATCCATCCAGAACAATCACTTTCCCATCAGATGCCACACCTGTTGTAATGGTGCGTGGTTCAAATTTGCCAGCGTCACGTACAACCAGCACCTTGTCGCGCGTGCCTGAACGAATGACTGCCTCGGAGGGAATCACTAATGCACTCTTTTGCTTGCCTGCATAAATCGATATTTCGGCGAACATGTCCGGTTTTAATAACAATTCGGTATTTTTAAAATCAAGACGAACTTTGATTGTTCTGGTTTTTGCTTCGGCATAGGGATAAATGAAAGCCAGGTGACCTCTGAAAACACGCCCAGGAATGCCTGCCAGCCGCATTTCAACCAGATCACCCGATTGCACCCAGGGTAATTCATTTTCATAGATATCTGCATATACCCAGACTGTGGACAAATCGGCTATCATATAAATCTCTGTTGCTGGTGTTACGTACTGGCCTTCACGTGCACCGATATTCACTACAATTCCTGATGCAGGCGTATGAATGTGCAGGTTTTTGTGTATATTATGGTCTTGTGTCAGATCATGCAGTTGGTGCTCCGGAACATCCAGGAGTTTTAGTCGTTCGAGTGCGCTGTTGACCAGTTCTTCCGCGCCACGGCGGATGTCTGCAATAGGACTTTGTTTTAATATGTGGAGATTGTTTAAAGCCAGTACGTATTCCTGCTGGCTGACAACTAGCTGGGGAGAATAAATACTGAGCAGATCCTGATTTTTCTTAACCTTTTCGCCAGTTTTGTCGACACGCATGGTTTCAACCCAACCTTCGACTTTAGGATGTAATCGTACGATACGTTCTTCATCATAGTCCACGCGACCGACTGTTCGCACAACACGTGATAGTATGTCTCTTTTAACAATCGCGGTACGCACACCTATATTTTGCTCAGTGATTGGGTCAATCTTGACGGTACCCGTCGACTGGCCAGCTTCACTGTTATCATCAGCGTATACCGGAACATAGTCCATGCCCATTGGATCTTTTGTGGGAACGGGGGAAGTAACCGACGGGCTCATGGGACTACGGTAAAAAAGCGGTTTCTTACTTTTCTCAGAATGAGTAGTCTGTTTATTATCTTGTAGATACTGCGTAGTGCCTGGCTGCAAATAATCTTTAGCGAACCAGCCGCCACTAATACCTACAACCAGCATTACAACAGCAACGATTACTAATGATTTACTCATAAATTTCTTCCCTGCCGACAGCAGCCACTAAGTTAGCCAAAGCTTGATTGGCTTCTGCAAAAGCACTCCAATATTGCAGCTCATTATTTAATAAAGTAATCTGACTCCGAACTAGGTTCAAGAAATCAACTTTGTTGACTTGATAACCAACCAGCATGGATGCTACAGTTTGTTTTGCCTGAGGAATGATGCCAGTTTTAAACAATATCGTTTGTTCCGTGGCACGTTGGAAGTCGCTATAGCTTTGTGAGATCTGGGCACGCACGTTATTCCATTCATCCTGAAGCATATATTTCTGCTGCATCAATTCGCTGTTACGCTGATCCACTGCTTTAGCTTGCTTCCGATCCAAGAAAATTGGAACGTTCATACTCAAACCAAGTGTTAAAAAATCATCTCGATCAATACCAGCTGGATTATCACGTCGAAATCCATAAGAAGCCCGTAACTTAAAGTCTGGATAAAAATCTTTTTTAGCCAGATCTACACGAGCCCTTGCAGCATTGATAGACTCATGTTTCGATGCCAACAGTGCTCTGGAGTGCTCGGCCAGCCGATACAGTGCAGTTTCAGAAATAATAGTGGGTAATTCTTCTGTTATCTCTTCAGGTAATCTTATTGGTTGATTGGCAGCTCTATCTAATAATGCATTCAGTTTCGCAACTGAGTTACGTCGCGTACCTTCTAGTTTAAGTTGTTGATCCAACAAGTTGGACAGCTCCAATTGCGCCAATAAAATATCTTGCTGCAATCCTTCGCCCACTTCATATTTTGTGCGTGTGATCTGAATAAACTGTTCTAGCAGTAATTGGTTGTCTTTTACGACTTGTAGCGCATGATCCAGGTAAAAAATTTGCCACCAAACTTGTTTGACGCTGCTAAGTAACCACCATCGAGCTTCCGTTACATTTTCTAATGCAGCTTTTGCTTCAAAAGTTGCCGCTGAGCTACGTAATGTCAATTTACCTGGAAAAGGAATGGCTTGAGAAATACCCGGTCCAATTTGTGTCATATCTACCTGAGCGCTATTGAATGTGCTAACAGGCAGATTCGCAGCACTGACGCTAATTTCAGGATCAGGTAGCGTGCCTACTTGGGATGGGATCGCCGCTATTGCTTCGGCACGTGCTCTCATTTGTGCTAGACCTGGATTATGTTGGGTGGCTATTTCTGTTGCCGATTTAAGTGTTAGAAAATTATGATCTGCTCCGGCAAAAGCGTTATTTACAAGTAATAACAAACTTAAAGAAACGCAACTTGAAAAAATGGAAAATGAAAACATAATATCGCATGCTCTTAATATTAATACATAAATTGAAAGACACATCACTCTTCGAAGCTATTAAATACTTCTTATCGTGTATCTAATCAGGATGGAAAGGAGGAGGAGGAAATTTCCTTGATCCTATACCATTGGAGTTCATCAAGCTCAGTTCAGACAGTGTCAACTATCGTAGAGCTATAGATTCCATACTACTGTTCAAAGTATTTATACTAGCGGAGGACGCTGAAGTTGTTCAGGAATGAACGAGACCGGTTTAGCTATAATAGCGATATTGTAGGAAATATTGTTGGTGGGAATTTCATTTGAAAATGCAAGGGCGATAAATGTACTGCAACTTATATGACATAAGGCGTTTACTTCACACTCTTGACTAGAAGCCATGTGACTACTCATTGGCTGCTTGTTATGATTAGTATGCAGGCGCTCATCAACTATGGGAATATCGACGAAGTTGAACTTGTTGTTTGTATCTTCTTCATGTGCGCATGGCGGCACCACACCAGCGAATGCTCCTTGCAATGGCAACCAAAGCATAATTAAAACCAGAAATAATCTGCGCGCTATACGCTTCATTTGATTCATTCAAGTTTGATTGATATTTGGCAATAAATAATAATTACATGAGCACAATTTCAGAAACTATTACATTAAAGTAATGTCAGTGTCAAGACAAATAAGATTCAAAAAGAAAGTAGTGTTGATGACAAAGAACTATCTGTTAATAATGAACTTAACGTTTTCAGCCACTGGGCAGCAGGTCGAAGGCTAAAGAAGTAAAACACAAGACTAGCGCAGCTAAAACATTCGCCGATAATATACATTTCCATTTTCAAGCCGTAGTATTTCCTCTGGATCCGTAATATAGGCAACACTACCAAATCACTGAAAGTAAAAGCCATTACATTCGCTGCTGTAAACACACTGTATAACGTCCTCACATACTATTTTCCATTCCATAATGTGGTGGTTAGCGACTTGTTGCCAACCCTGAAAATTCGCAATGCTGATACTCAACGCTACAACGGGATTCGTCGAGGACAGGGGAAACGGAAGTGGCGGAATTAATCCTACATTTTTAAAAATATAAATGTAGCGATATCTTCATAAAGTTAGATAACAGTTTCTTCAATCGGCACCCAATCAATCAATTCGTAGAATTTACATCAAAGGATTGCCTTTGCACGTACGGTGCTTGACATAGTAGCCTGAAAAACCCATGATAATTATCATAAGTAATTGATTAAAAATGATATTAAAATATTATTGCTCGTCAGTCATACTGATTCCCGCGTAAAGTTTCATAAGCGCTGACTGATAGCCTAAGAAATAGATTGGGCACCAGGAATTTATAGCTTGACTTTCCAATGATTGGAAGGTTTAACATAGTAAACTTCATTAACACATAAACGATGAATTTGACATGAAAAACCTTTTACATTGCCATCTATGTCAACTGAACGATAAATTATTCGACATCATTACATTTACGGCTACGATGTATTGCATGCGAAACAGCGCGGGCTGTGGAACCGGCCAAACGGCCAGAATCTCAGATTCACCCACTACTGAAAGTAATGCGCAGATAAAAACCGACGTCGTTATTATTTTACTTTCTAAATTGTTCGTTCGTAGCGTGCGATTGCAGCCATGTATATTTACGCGCGCAACACTGAGGAAACAGGCATGAATATTGGACAAGCAGCTTATGCTTCTGGCGTATCCGCAAAAATGATTCGTTATTATGAGACTACTGGACTTATTCCTAAGGCCGTACGTACATACTCAGGTTACCGTCACTACAATGAACACGACATTCATATTCTGCGGTTCATAAATCGGGCTCGTGCAGCAGGCTTTAGTACCATACAAATTAAGAAATTGTTGTCTCTTTGGAAAAACCGTCAGCGGCCAGCGCGTGAAGTCAGGCAGCTTGCAACAGAACACCTGATTGAACTGAAAGAAAAAATTGCTGAATTGGAAGCGATTGCAGGCACATTGTCGCAATTAATCGCACATTGCCATGGCGATGATCGTCCGGAATGTCCTATTTTGGATACTTTGTCAGATTTGGACGCAACTAAAGAGTTCGTGAAAACCCGCAAGATGAGTCACTTCCAAGCGCCTGTCCACAGGACTTCATCGAAATAATGAACATAAACTAACTAAACGCAATATACGGACAAATATCATGAAAACATTCATAGGAATCGCTTTCACTTTTTTTCTACTGGCTGTTCAGTCAATACGTGCAGACGACAATCATCAAGCAGGCATTTTTAATGACGAAACACTGGGAGAGGTTACTTTTCATGTATCGTGCACCCCACCTGCGCAAAAGCTGTTTAATCAGGCTATCGCAATGCTTCATTCCTTTTGGTATGACGAAGCGGAAAAAACATTTCGTTACGTTACAACTGTAGACAAGGATTGCGCCATGGGCCACTGGGGCGTTGCCATGAGCCTTTACCGTCAACTGTGGGCAACACCCCCGACACCAGAAGAGTTACAAAAAGGACGGGATGCACTGCAACGTGCCAAACAATTAATGACCAAAACCGACAGGGAACGTGCGTATCTTGAAGCTGCCGGGTACTTGTACCCGGACGACGAAATGATAGATTACGGCACCAGAAAACTTGCTTATCAGAAGGCGATGGAACAGGTATTAGCACACAATCCGGACGATTCGGAAGCCGCAATATTTTATGCGTTGGCGCTAATTTCCACAGCTTCGCCAAAAGATAAAACTTACTCGAATCAAAAGAGGGCATTAAATCTGCTGCAAGAGGTGTTACAGAAAGAACCCGGTCATCCAGGCGTGGCACATTACATCATCCACGGCAGTGATTATCCTGAACTAGCAAGATTCGGATTGAAAGCAGCGAGAGAGTATGCACAGATTGCGCCAGCTGTACCGCACGCCTTACATATGCCATCGCATATATTTATCAGACTGGGAAAATGGCAGGAAGCTGTCCACTCCAATTTAGCTGCATACCATGCTGCAAAGCGTTACGCCAAGAAAAATGCTCAAATGGCTGCCTGGGATCAGCAGATGCATTTCATGGACTATCTGATTTACGCTTATCTGCAAACTGGTCAAACAGAAAAGGCCGAGGAAATTTTGCGTGAAGTCCAGGCAATTAAAAAAGCACATCCGGAAAATACCACTTCTGCTTATGCATTCGCAGCAATCCCTGCACGTTATGCAGTAGAACGCGGCAATTGGCACGAGGCCGCCAGATTAAACATTGATCCGGCTGATTTTCCATGGAAAAAGTTTGGCTGGTGCGAGGCAATAACACATTTTGCGCGAGGTTTGGGTGCGGCCAGAATTGGTAAAATCGATGAAGCCCGTTCCATCCTGCATCAAATTGAAGCGCTTCGTGATTCAGACAAAACGGCTAATAAACACTATACAGCAGATCAAATCGAAATTCAGCGTTTAGCGGTAGCTGCCTGGATTGCTTATGGTGAGGGGAAATCGAAAAAAGCAGAAAAACTTATGCGTGCGTCAGCCGAGTTAGAGGATGCAACTGAAAAAGACAATGTGACACCGGGTGCGATTAAACCTGCCAGAGAATTGTTAGGTGAATTACTGCTTGAACTGAAAAAACCACAGGAAGCGCTGGAGGAATTTGAAACCTCATTGACTCAAACGCCCAACCGCCGGAACGGGATTTACGGCGCAGCACAAGCAGCAAAGCTAACCGGTGATGAACAGAAAGCACACCATTATGAACGGCAATTACAAGAATTGATTACAACTGGTGAAATTCATTCAATCGAGTAATGTGGCGCAGGGGTTAGCCGTTTTCCAACGATGGTATATCATTTTTTCAAAGGAAAATAGATGATGGAACAGAAAAAGCCTGAGCAAGAATCTGATGAGCACACAAGTTGCGGGCATAACCATATTCATGCAGATAAACCCCTCGGCGTTTCTCAATCTGATAAGGCAAATACGATCTACACCTGTCCCATGCATCCGGAGATCCGACAAAACGGACCAGGAAACTGCCCGATTTGTGGCATGGCGCTGGAACCTGAAACAATGACGGGTGATGAAGGTGAAAATCCTGAGCTAACAGATATGCGCAAACGGTTTTGGGTTGGCCTTGTTTTGACGTTGCCAGTTTTTACATTGGAAATGGGCGGGCACGTTTTTGATCTGCATCATTACATCAGCGGCATGCTATCCAACTGGATACAATTAGTACTGGCGACGCCGGTTGTACTTTGGGCAGGAAAACCGTTTTTCGAACGAGGTTGGGCTTCGCTGCGAAGTCGTAATCTGAATATGTTTACGCTGATTGCCATGGGAACAGGGGTGGCTTGGCTATACAGTATAGTGGCAACATTGGCGCCCGGCATTTTTCCTGAAACTTTTCGACAAAATGGAGTGGTTGCGGTTTATTTTGAAGCATCCGCAGTAATCACAGTGCTGGTTCTTCTCGGGCAGGTACTTGAACTTAAAGCACGTGAACAGACAGGCGGCGCAATCCGTGCTCTGCTTGATCTTGCGCCAAAAACAGCCCGCAGAATTGATGAAAGCGGCGAAGATGAAGATGTGCCGCTAGATCAGATTAAAGTCGGTGATCTGCTGCGCGTGCGCCCCGGCGAAAAGGTGCCACTCGACGGGATTGTCACCGAAGGTCGAAGTTCTGTTGATGAATCCATGGTTACAGGCGAGTCGATGCCCGTTAAGAAAGAGCCGGAAAGCAAGGCCATCGGCGGAACAATGAATCAGACCGGCAGTTTTATTATGAAAGCCGAGCATGTCGGTAAAGATACCATGCTCTCACAAATAGTTCATATGGTTGCGGAGGCACAACGCAGCCGCGCGCCAATCCAGAGAATGGCAGATGTCGTTGCGTCATGGTTTGTTCCGGCTGTCATCATCGTGGCTGTTCTGGCTTTTTTCTTATGGAGCATATACGGACCTTCACCTGCTTTCAGTTACGCGCTAATCGCTGCTGTCAGTGTTTTGATTATCGCCTGTCCCTGCGCACTAGGACTGGCCACACCCATGTCCATTATGGTGGGAGTGGGTAAAGGTGCGCAGGCAGGCGTACTAATAAAAAATGCTGAAGCACTGGAACGTATGGAAAAGGTTGATACGCTGGTTATTGACAAGACCGGAACACTGACCGAAGGAAAACCGGCCGTGACAAATATTATTGCTGCCCCTGGATTTTTTACTGATGATCTTTTACAAATGGCTGCTTCATTGGAGCAGGGCAGTGAACATCCTCTGGCTCACGCCATTGTTATGGCGGCCAAAAACAAGGAACTGCGTTTAGCGGAAATGAGCGATTTTGACTCACCAACCGGTAAGGGGGTAATCGGAAGAATCAAAGGGCAAAATGTCGCACTTGGCAATGTAATGCTGATGGAAGAAAAAGATGTAAATGTATCTTCAATGTCCAACCAAGCCAATGAGATGCGTTCCGATGGTGCCACAGTAATTTTTATTGCTGTAGACGGTCAAGTGGCGGGGATTCTGGCGATTGCGGATCCTGTTAAGGAGACAACACCGGATGCAATCAATCAGCTTAAGAAACAGGGTATCCATATTGTTATGCTCACTGGCGATAATCGTCGTACCGCTGAAGCTGTGGCCAAAAGACTGGGAATTGAAGAAGTAGAAGCCGAAATTCTTCCCGAGGATAAGAGCAAGATTGTTAAAAAGCTGCGTGATACAGGGCGTGTTGTCGCCATGGCTGGAGATGGCACGAATGATGCGCCTGCGCTGGCCGCTGCTGATGTGGGCATAGCCATGGGCACGGGTACAGATGTGGCTATCGAAAGCGCGGGCGTCACCTTGCTTAAAGGTGATCTGATGGGTATTGTGCGTGCTCGAAAACTGTCTGTAGCTACCATGCGAAATATACGACAGAACTTGTTTTTTGCTTTTGTTTACAATTCGGCAGGCATACCTATTGCTGCAGGTATTCTTTATCCGTTCTTTGCTGTCTTGCTTTCGCCCATTATCGCCGCTGCAGCAATGTCACTGTCATCGGTCAGCGTAATAGTCAATGCCTTGCGGCTTCGATTGATCAGGTTATGATCGGAGCATTGATGTGAGATGATTATCCTAACTACAAAGCTTTCCACTCCAAAATTTGAATTTATTTCTGCATGTTCAGCCACTGTTCAGCTTTTGAATAATATCATCCTGGTTGCCAACAAACTATGTAACCTAGAGAGCAGAAAAATGGACAGATTTAAGCCCATATTCTGTTCTGGTTTAACAGAAGCGTATGACGTGAAAAAGCCGTTCATTTTTTTATTGTGTCATTTGTAATATTTTCAGCTTATGCGACAGAACCAGAAGATGACCAACTACTCGATGAAATTGACGAACAAGAAATCCATGTCATACCATTCGGTTTGGAGAAAACGAGCCCGTGAAAAATCGCTTGATACGCAGATACCTGTCTGAAACTTCTACCAAATTCAACCAAGGGAACCCCTGTTCAAGCTAGGCCTAGCGCTTTGATTGTAGAGGGCCGGGCTCAATGACAGATCAACTACGCATCGTTCAGGCAACCAGCCCGACGGATATGATCGCATTCATGGAATTACCCTATCGGCTATATCGGGGTGAGCCCACTTGGCGTCCGCCGTTGCGGATGCTGCAAAAAGAGCAGTTCAACCCAAAGAAGAATATGGGACTTGCCCGCCTGGATGTGGCCTATTGGCTTGCCAAGGATGGGGACAAGGTGATTGGCCGGATTGCAAGCTTTGTAAACCATGTCCATCTGGAAGTGCACAAGGATGGCAGCGGACATTTTGGGTTTCTGGATACCGATGCGGCTTATCCCGACGCCCAGCCCATGTTGTTGAAACAGGCCGAAGACTGGTTGCGCGGGAAAGGCATGACCGCGATCGGAGGGCCCTATAATTTCTCCGTGAACGAAGAATGCGGCATGTTGGTCGATGGCTTTGATACCCCGCAGATGATGATGATGCCCCATGGCGCAGCACGCTACCCGGCAAGTATGGAAGCAGCAGGCTATGCCAAGGCGATGGACACTTATGCCTTTCTTGGTAACACCAAGGACGGCTATCCGCGCCCGCCCATAGTTGAAAAGATGCAGGCATATATCGACAAGTCCTCCAGCCTGAGCATCCGTCCGATGCGTAAGGATGCCTTCGAGGAAGAGATAACGCTTGCCATGGATATCTTCAATGATGCCTGGTCAAACAATTGGAATTATATTCCGTATTCGGATGCCCAGGTCCAGCACATGGCAAGAGAGATGAGGCTGTTGATTGATCCAGCCGGTTTCTGGTTTGGTGAAGTGGATGGCGTGGCCAAGGGCTTTGTCCTGATGCTGCCGAACCTGAACGAAGCGGTGCGCGACCTGGATGGGCGGCTTTTTCCGTTCAACTGGGCAAGGCTTTTGTGGCGGCTAAAGGTTTCCGGAGTTAAATCTGCGCGCATTCCGCTGATGGGCATTCGTCAGGATATCCAGAAGAAACGCTCTGGCAGCGCGCTGATGCTGTCGATGTTTGAGGCCTGTTATGGGGCGATGCGCCCGCGTGGCATACACGATGTTGAAATGAGCTGGATATTGGAGCCAAATGTTGATGTGCAGAATATGATACGCCTGTCGACGGCCAGCATATACAAAACCTATCGCCTGTATACCAAACCTCTCTAACCCGAATATTGCACGAACCTAAAAAGATAACGGAATTTTTATAAATTGAGGTCGAATGATGTTTTTCGGTTTTGATTCGTCATCATATTTACCCTGACTCAGAAAATATTTCAGCGTATTTTTCTGAAAATGCAGGTTAAGGCGTAACTTTACTGTATGTGAGGCGTAGTTTGCCCCCGCGTAGTTATTTCACGCGGTAAAAATCAGCTTGCGAGGGAGAAAAGTGTTATCCAGGTGTTAATTTGGCTGCAACATGAAAGAAAAGTTGTTGGTACGGGCAACTGCTTGCAAGCAGTAGACGAATGCGGCGGGTATTGCGCAAGATAACAGCGCCGATCTTGATTAATTTCAGACGCAACGTGTTTACGTAGACATGTGCCAGTTCTGTATCTTTCAGCGCAACACGGCGTATTGTTTCTAACAGGATGTAAGCAAGGGAAGACAGTAGCAGCCGGAATTGATTTGCCCACCAGTAATGGCAACTGGTGCGGTCGGCAAACAAGGCCAGTTGTTGCTCTTTGATACGGTTTTCCATATCGCCGCGTGCGCAGTAAAGCTTGTCGTAGAGGTGTTGTGGCTCGCCAGTCAGATTGGTTACAACGTAGCGCGGATTGCCGCCTTTGTCGGTATGCTCGATTTTCGCGATAATTCGCCTTGGCTGGTGCCAGCTTTTGGCGGCATAGCTTAGTTCGTAAAACTGACGCACTTTCTCGCTCGTTTGTTCAAAGTGCGATTCTGCTTTTTGCTGCCATTGCGCGGTCATGGCGTTGAGCCGCTGGTTCTTGGCGATGCCAACAATGTAGCCAACATCATGGCGCTCACACCATGTCAGCATTTTATGGCGGCAAAAGCCACTGTCGCCACGAAAAATAATGTGAACCTCCGGCCAGGCTTTCCTTAACCGCTTCACCAGCAATGAAAGAATGGCCCAGGCATGTTTGGCCCCATCGATTTTGCTCGGCCGCAGGTAACTGACCAGCAACTGATCATGGCAGAAGACATACAGTGGCAGAAAACAGTAATGATCATAGTACCCATGAAAAAAACGGCCTTCCTGCTTACCATGAACGGCATCATCGGTTGCATCAAAATCCAGAATCAATTCTTTGGGCACACCGTCGAATGAAGCGATAAATTGTTCAACCATCACCTCGTGGATACGCCATGCCGCCAGGCTGTCCGAACGGTTTTCCCAACGGCACAAAGTGGAACTGCTCGCCAGCGGCTCTGTGCGTTCAACTGCTGTTTGAATCGCACAATCATGACGCAGCTTTTGATGATCATTCAAATCTTCATAGCCCGATGCCAACCCATAAATCCGCTGCCGCAACAAACTCAATCCGTCATGCTTGCAGCTTGTCTGTCTGCGGTTGTCTTCCAACACGCTCGATACAGCTTTACTCAACCCAATCAACCGATCAGCCTGACGCAACAACATTACGCCGCCATCCGACGTGATCTCTCCACCCTCAAAATTCACTTCTACAACACGCTTTTTTACTTCTGGAAAATCAAACGATCTCTGGGTACAATCTGTCACTGGCAATTCCTCTCTTTTATGCAGTCTAGGCAACTGAATTATAAAAGATTTAACAGGAATTGCCTCCCCCATTCATGCAATATTCAGGCTAATCAACCTATGCAGAAGCAGGCGTTGCCTTCTCAAGACGCTTGCTCTATACGAAGTCCGTGGATGATTGGAATGGAATGTTGTGCCTTTGACAAGCAACGCCCAGATAATACGAGTGTTGTTATTCGCTACGCAACAGCAGCGATATTCTTGTTGCGCCGCGTTATCAGTTTGCGTAACCAATTTTCTGGTTCAGTCTTGTTTCTCGGCAAAGCGGATGACCGATCGCGCTCTCCGTGGATAAGTAAGGTGCACAGGTAAGTATCGCCACGTTTGCTGATGCAAAGCAATGTCTGCTTACCACCACTGGAACGTTGCTTAGGCACCAGTCCCTGCCATACTGCCAATTGTCTCCAGTTTTTGACTGGCCTCGTTCGCCTTGTGCCACAATTTGATCCGCAACCCCAGTTCTTCCACCCGATGGTCCAGTTCCTTGAGATGATCGTTCAGTTTGTTCAACAACTTGCACAGGATACTTGGCAAAACGTTTTCTGCATCTCCCATAATTCTGGCATGCGTTTACCGATCGATCGAATTTCCTGAGGCATCACGATACCAAACTCAAAGAGCAAACCACGTATCTGGTTTTCTTATGCAATTCTTGCTGTGACAAAACCCCGTATGGCACGGTATATCGACAGAATCACTTGCTGCTCAACATCCTTGAATAGTACAAAACGCATATTTGTCCGGCTCGCTTCTTCACAAATTGCTTCTGCTTCTGCCATGTCATGCCTGTTGATCTTTACATATGGCTTGACTAACTGATGTACAGTATGTCCAAATTCACCTAACTTTCTCGCCCAATGGCAAGAACTACCGCATGCTTCCATGCCAATCAAACAGGACTCTAAATTGGCGAAAAACTTTGTCATGCTTGTGCTTTTATAAGCATCCAAATGCCAATACTTATGAATCCGATGCCTGCAAGATATTGTAGGTGCTTTGTGCTGATATACTGAGAAATTATATCTCCAGCGAGCACTCCAATACCCGAAGCCACGATTAATGCGAGCGAGGCGCCAAGAAAGACTGTGAACTTGCTAACATCTTTGTCTGCTGCAAACAGCATTGTGGCAAGTTGGGTCTTATCACCAAGCTCTGCGATGAATACAACGGCAAAAACCGTGAAAAATACTTTGTATTCCAATACCTTGATTCTCCCGTGTTCTTTTTATTCTGTACTGATAACCTTAACTGCATTATAGAGATTAATCGGATAAATATCTTAATACAATGCTGTTAGGAAGCTTTTACTTGGTAGGCGTCAACATACTTTCCGCCTGAACACATGATAATTTAAGCAGCTTTCTTTTCTTCAATTATCGGTAATTGTTCGTCATCGGATCAAGTCTTACTCCAGATTCGTTCGTCCAGTTTTTGATTTCGCCCGGTTTGCTATAAGTAGCGGAGCAAAAATGTACCTGATTCAGTATATTCGTAATACAACAAATAACAGTCAAAATACTTTTCTCTTAGAAGATTAAAACAAATTTTGTAGATGCTAAATTTACTTTTTCGTGTTGATCACGGAATGTATTGTGAAAGAACCTTTACAATAGGGAAAATGATGACTTTTAGTGTATCAACAGAAGCCATGTCTATAATAACGAGTTCAGGAGATACCTTTAATATGCTGCTTAGTCGGCAACATAATAATTCATGGGTTGCTACTGTAATATACGAAATAAATGATTCAATTTACCATGAAAGCATATATGAGTCAGACAAGGAAGAGGCATACCGAACCGCCTGTAATTTCATCAAGGGCAATATTGACGATAATGCCATTATTAAACCAGTCTAAGTCCGGACCGTGTTCCAGCGGACTGTGAAAGATTCATTTGGTTTTTGAGTTTGAAGGTGTTACTCATTAGAGGTTGGTCAGCGCGACCCATGCGATTGCTCTAGGGTAAAGTCAGGCTGCAATCTAGTCTTTTAGCCCAACAAATCGCCATTGTATGTCCTCCGTAATAAAATCTGAAGAGTTGCAGGCGACAGACACATTAAATAGGTTTTCAGTGCAAATAGGTGGATTTTTGTTAATGCTCAAATAACCTTCTTTTTCCAAAATGGACGACTCATTAAGAAGAGAAACTGTTTCATTTTCATATATTTCACCAGATGAATGAGCCAGTATTATCCATACCATAGTATCTTTAATTTTTTTAGTTGCAGTTGACACATTTTTAATATAAATACCGCCCTCGCAAACATTTAGATATGATTTCTTCCCATATTGATTAATAAGATATATCGAATCATTAGTTACAACAGGCATTCCATCCATTTTTCCACCTGCTGATTTTATTTTCCAAGTACAATTGATTTTTTCAAGACTAAAGGACTGAGAAGTAGATACATCATATAGGTTTTCTTTACAGCAAGAAGAAAACCCACAGACATCTAAATATCCACCTTTCCAACCATTGAAGCCATTTTCAATGTGATATATTTTTCCATAGATTAAGCTTGTCATAACGATGTCTCAACTGGATATTCAAACTAAATAGCCTATAGGTAGAGATGTATCGGGATCTGCATGTTAATAGTCACCATATTGATATGGCAACAACAATATATAGCATTGTTAATTAATAATTAATTTGATTTTATTGTCAAGTTTAAGAGTGGATAAATCGCCCTGGGTTTGCAGGAAACTCTATTTCTTGAGAGGATAGGGTCATGAAAAAACAAGTAAGATATTCACCGGAAGTTCGTGAGCGGGTTGTCATGTTTTTACATTGGATCAAGCATTGCGGGCACGGTGAGTTGATTCATCACAATTAATAGGATAGTCTCGTCAATATCGGGCAATTCGTTATATGGAGTGCCTGGCCGAAGTCAATATTGATATTTCTGTCGGCAGTATCGGCGATTCTTATGACAATGATTCGGTAGATGTCAATCTACTTTCTGCGACAACTGTTCCCGTCTTTCGTTTTTGAAAACTGAATCGGTGGGCATAGTATGGAGCCATACGAGCAAAATACGCAGCAATCACCATGCAAAAAGGCTTCAAGAGTGTGTGACATTCTTCACATTTATAAAACCATAGGCAAGAATCAGTCAGCATCGTTTCAACTTTGCTATAACTACATTCAGAGCATTTTATTTCTGATTTCAGAATTACATCTCGTATCAGTAGACATCTCCCTTTAAATTTTATTTGCGGTAGAAATCGAAAACCATTATAAAATAATCAACGCAACAATTTAATAATCAGATACTTTAATGGGGAGAAGTTCCATGAACAAATTAATTGCATCAATTATGTGTGCGGTTTTAGGACTGTTTTTTTCAATATCAAGTCATGCAGATCGCATGGTTGTTTTGAAGGGACATGCTATTTTACTGGCTACAGATGATCATTTAACTGTTCTTCCTGATTCGCCCAATACAGCACTTTCCTGTTCCTTTGACACCGAAACAGGTACTTTTTTTCCTGCTGCATCACCCATCATACAAATTCCAGTGCCTGGCGCAATGGATGTTAAAGTAGTTGGGAACCATGCTTATGTGGCAACATCAAATTTTGAAAATAGTGCAGCAGCAACAGACTATTTTAAATATGATATCAGTGCCTGTATCCCAGAAGGGCCGTTTACTCCATATCGAGCTCATGTGAACTTAACATCTGGTGAGTTGGTAATACCTTGCGTTGAAGTCGCTGGCGCTGAATACAATGTGGTAATGAATCAACGCGGCAACTCCATGAACTGGGAAGTGCAATTTATAAATACTGGATGTTATTAATCAAACTTTAAACTAACCATATTATATGGAGCGCAGCAAAATACTGGGTCGAGCCCAAGCGTGACCGTGCTTTAATGATTATGTCATTGACAGATACGAAAATAATATCCATCAATCCTTTCAGTACACGAAAAATTGGTGTGCGGTGCGTCTAGGGATAAGTGTAGTAGCTCTGGACAGCTGGACACCAGAATGCCGAAGTTAAGGAGTTACTTTCTGAATGCTGAATGATTATTTTGGTGCTTCCCTATTTTCACGTCCGTGCCAGATACTAACAATAATAACCGCATCGTCTATGATGGTATATCGGAGCCAGGCTGTCAATCAACGCATTAGTAAACCGTTCAATCGATGAGGCTGACTGTGAGCTAATGACCTGTGTCATATCATAATAGCCACTGGCACTTAACCGGCGCAACAAGACAACTCTTTTACATCCTTGTTAAAGGTTTGTGCACAGAGTTTCAGGCCTTCTACCATCGTCAGGTATGGGAAGAGTTGATCGGCAAGATCCGTCACGGTCATGCGATTACGAATAGCCAATACCGCACTCTGAATGATTTCACCTCCCTCATGGGCAAGAATTTGTGCGCCGATCAGACGACCTGTTTCAGCCTCCACGACTAATTTTATAAAGCCATCAGTATCAAAATTGGCTAAAGCCCTGGGCACATTTTCCATATCCAGAACACGGCTATCGATATTGATACCTTGTGCTTTAGCTTGTTTTTCCGTTAATCCAACCGTTGCAACTTGAGGATCGGTAAAGATCACAGCAGGTATGGTGGAGAGATCGAGTTTGGCATCACCGCCTGTCATATTTATGCCCGCTCGACTGCCCGCCGCAGCCGCGACATAAACCAATTGCGGCATGTTACTGCAATCACCCGCCGCATATATGTTTGGCACTGTAGTTTCCATGCGGTCGTTAACTATAATGGCACCATTGCGCCCGGTTTTAACGCCGATGACTTCTAGATTGAGTTGACTAGTATTAGCATGACGACCGGTACTTATTAGCAGATGATCGCCTTGAAATATTCCTGCATTGGTTTCCAGGGTAAAATGTTGTCCATCATAGGCGACACTGTTAGCCTGAGCATGGTCGAGTACACGAATACCTTCTTTTTCAAATGATGTCGTAAGCTTTTCACCCAGAAGCGGGTCTTCTGCATACAGCAAGGTATGTCTCGCCAGGACGGTAACTTCAGCACCTAAACGGGAATATGCTTGCGCAATTTCCAGTGCCACCACGGAGGAACCAATGACAATCAGGTGTTCTGGTGTTTCCTCTGCAAACAAGGCTTCTGTGGATGTCCAATAGGGGGTATCGGCTAGACCATCTATGCGTGGAATCGTTGGTGTTGAACCAGTTGCGATGAGAATGCGATCAGTTACAATTTTTTGCTCATCACCTGCGGACTTGCTCACAATTAAGGTGCTGGTATTTTTAAATCGAGCATGACCTTTTACAAGACTCAATGCTGGGTTTGAGTCAAGAATATTCTGATATTTGGCTGCACGTAGTTCTTCAACGCGGACTGTTTGTTGCTGTGTCAGTAATGCACGGTTTAACTGTGGCGAGTGATTTTTTAGTCCCTTAAACGGGTTATTGCGCTGTTGTTCGGCTAACTGTGCTGCCCGAATCAGAATCTTAGAAGGGACACATCCCACATTGACACAGCAGCCGCCTATAACGTCCGCACCTTCAATGACGGTAACTCGTGCGCCGCCTTCAGCCGCTTTGATTGCACACGCAAATGCAGCGGAACCACTGCCAATAATCGCCACATGCAGCGATTCACTGCTTTCCTGAGTGGCTATGTTGTCAGATGCGTAGCGGGCCTTTTGTGAACGCCGTTCCTGTATCGTGTAGCCCAAAGCCTCGATAGCACTAATGATATCGGTAGCACTCACATTGAAATTTGTGTCCACGTCGGCACTGGCATTAGCATAAGAAACATCTGCACGATTGATTCCTTCAATGGCTTCTAGCGTTTCCTTGATATGGGTTACACAACTGTTGCAAGTCATGCCTTTTATCTGAAAATAAAATTTAATCATTAATTTCTCCGTCATGAAGATCGGGTTTGCAACATACGGGATTACGTTGGGACTTTTTTCTATAAAAGGCATATCCTGTGAGGCCGATGAAAAACCCCAGAGCGGGGAAAAGGACGACATCCAGATAGCCTGTAAAGGCTGACAAGCCAACCGCAGCAAGTAGAATAACCAATAGCGGCGTGAAGCAGCAAAGGGCTACAATCAGAGTACCAATCACGCCAATACGCAGCAGGCGTCTGTTCTTATCCATGGGCATGTTATTCCTTGATTGTGGATGGATATCCGGCATTGGTTGTAGCCTGAACAAGCGCTTCAGCATTCGTGGCGTCGTCGTCAAAGGTCACCACGGCTTGTTTCTCTTCATAACTAACATCGGCGTTGGTTACGCCATCTACTTTGTTTAAGGCTTTTTTCACTGTAATTGGACACATAACACAGTTCATGGTAGGCAAATCCAGAGTAACAGTCTGCGGATTAGCCCAAGCGGCAAAGCTAGCAATGGTGAGCACGAAAGTAATAATAATTTTCTTCATGGTTAATTCTCCAATATTAGACAAGCTATATTTTTCACGCAAAAAATGGAATCCAGTAAGCACTGGTCACTAAAGCGAGCGCGATCAAAGCAGCTACCCAAAAAATGATCTGGCGATGTATACGCACCCGCGGCACTGCACACGCTGACCCTGGTTCACATTCTTCAACAGAACGATAAACGTTCCAGCCAACCCAGCCGAACAAGACAAAAACTACGAGAATAAATAACGGACGGTACGGTTCTAATAGCGTTAAATTGCTAATCCATGAGCCGTTTACTCCCAACAGCAGCAACACGAAAGGCCAGGCACAGCAAAGGCCTGCACCAGCAGCGGCAATGATTCCGCCAATGATTGGAAGGTTAAATTCTTTTTTGGACACAACTTACTCCTCTTAACCAGGTTATGAAGTAAGTGTAAATGTCGTACTACGGTACGGAATCAAGCGTTTTTTATTTAGGCTATGCCACTCTTAATTGTTGGTCGTGATGCATGCCTAATGCTGCAAGTACGATAGCACGAGGAGATAGTGAGTTACGAGCTTGATCAATCATACGTCTCCAGCCGAGATAATTAGCAAGGTAACGCGTAGCAATGCCGTGAAATCTACGCATCCACTGTTTGAGCCGACTATCGTAGGCATTGACGTTTTGAAGTGATAGACCTTGAACAACTCGAACACCTGCGGCTAAATTGATTGTACGGTGTACGATGCCTATTTGTCGAGCAGCAGTGCCCAATGCTTTGCTACCGTTAGTGCATTGATGTGGCGTCAGTTTCTCAAGCTCTTCCATCAACACCTGAAATTCTTCAATTTTTATGTCTTACCTTATCTCATTGATTTATAATCATATTAGCATAAACCACTAATTAAGGATGATATAGCCTTTATTTATTCTTGAGGGTGAGTGACTTTACGGCTGTAACGAGTCGATTATCGGACAGCGACTATCATCTTGATTGCTGCAGCACTGAATAAGAAGTTCTTTGAGAACCTTTTCAAGACATCGCAAATCCGCCATTTTTTCTCTCACAGTGCAAAGTTTTTGTTCAGCCAACTCTTGAACTTGACCACAGGGCGAGTCATTCAAGCTAAGCAAATTGGAGATTTCGCCTAGAGTAAATCCCAATTCTTGCGAGCGCTTAATAAAACGGATACGGTTGACGGTATCGCTGGGGTAATGACGATAGCCTTGTGCTGGTTTGGGTGGTTGCATGATTAGACCTCGCCGCTCATAGAAACGAACAGTTTCTATGTTGATATCAAGCTCTTTAGCAACCTTACTAATTGTTCTTGCCATGATCATAAATCCGTGTAGTCGCAATATTCGCATGCCTTAACCATTTCTGTACCTTAGCAATATTAGCCAGGTTGTCAAGTGCATTAGTGGCAGTGTAAGGAACAATCAAACACTGCCGAAGCCTCTTGTCTGAAATCAGGCAACTAATCGATTTAAGAAACTCCCCAGAAACAACATGTAATAACGTAAACGCACTGGTTGATAGACATAACAAACAAGTGGATTTACGTATTGAGGAATTAAAAGCGCCTAATAGACAGCTTAAGATCTTGCGCCGAAAATGCACAACTGGTCGTGTCGTTAAAGACTGCGGCATTCTCCTAGAATTATCACAATAAAGGGCCTGTTCCGGTTCATAAAAACAAAAAAACCACCGGCTTGTAGCCGGTGGAATATTAATTTGCATATCGTGTTGAATTTCCAATTCAACAATGCCATTATCGGTTGATGCAGGAGCGGGTAGTGTGTTCTATTACTGCTGCGATCAAGTATGAGATTCCGGCCAATATCCTGCTGGCAATTGCGGAGAAGGGAGGCGGCAAGCCTGGTCAATGGGTGCGTAACAGTAACGGTACGCATGATGTCGGTAGCCTGCATTTCAACACTGCATATCTGCAGGATTTATCCAGATACGGCATCACAGCCGACCATGTCGCACAGGCCGGTTGTTATGCCTACGATCTGGCCGCCTGGCGCGTGCGTCAGCATATCAAGAACGACCGGGGCGATATCTGGACAAAGGCGGCCAATTATCATTCAAGAACGCCAGAATATAATTCAAAGTACCGTGCTGATTTGATCGCCAGGGCGCCCAAATGGACGGACTGGCTGGAAGAACGGTTTGATGCAAAAACGGGAAACTGATTCCAATGCTGCGTTTGATTGTAATGAATAAACACAAACTGTTGTAACGATTTGAGCCAAACCCAAAGGCGGATCCGGTTTGGAAGACAATTCTGGTCAAGAAGGCTGAGGAGGGCTTAAAGACAGGTATTTATAATCTACAGTTATCAGATTCGGCGCAAAAAGATCTGGACTACACCGGATTGCCGGTTTTTGTGGATAAGAAAGACAACATTATCTACCGGCGAATCGGTGATGGGTATGTGACGCACAATGCGCGCTTGTTCGATAAAAAACTATCTGTTGGGAAGGCTGTGACACTTCAGTATGAAACTATTGTCTTCGCAACTTCTGGCGACAAATAACAAGATGCGAGTATTATACAAATAAAAGATGTTGATGCTTAACGCATACCGGCGCCCATTATATTTTGCAAACGAGAGCGTCCTGAGTTTTTTATGCTCTCGTTTATTTGCGTAAGCTTGTAAAATTGAGTAACATAAATCAATGAATTATAGAGTTTCATCATTCCTGTTAGCACTGCTGTTTTTGTTAATAATGACTGTTGGGTCATTACAATCGAAAACAGTATTTGCGTGTACGATGATGGATATGGTCACGCTCTATGATTGTTGTTGCGATGATCATAAATCTAATAAAGACTGCATAGATTTAAGCTGCGATGCTCTGCAGGAATCCAGTAAGGAGCCCTGTTGTGAGCAGTCACTAGAAATTAATATTAGCGAAGAACCCAGGAAAAATTCGCCGATTTTACAATCGGTGGAAATACGCTCCGATGTAGACCCACCTCAAGCTATTGTCGGCTCGTTTGATATTCTCGCCCCACCACAATATGTTGTAGCCTTCGAAGTACTTCATTCCCAACTGACCACCGGTCTGTCCGGTTCTAATACCTACCTTATTACGCAACGACTGCGTATTTAAATATATCTCCTCTCGGTTTTAGGTTTTGACGTTTCGTTCTCGTCGGTCCGAGTGTATTTGCACTTTGATCAGCAATCAACAGAAGGAGATACACGTTGCGTACTCTATATTTGCAATGCACAGCTTTCAGTGTGCTGTTAGTACTAATTATTTCTTCCGCCTGGGGCAATCTAATGTCCCAAGAGAATACCGGTAAGAGTTCCGGTCAACATCTGACCGCCGAGCAGCTGGCATCATGGGTGCTTGAAGTCAACCCCGGCCTAGCTGCAATACAAGCAGCCGCAGAGGCGGCTGCTTATCGTATTGATCCCGCTGGCTCGCTAGACGATCCGGTTTTGAGTTACGGCATTGCACCGCTGACGCATGACTCGAGTCGAGGTATAAATCAAAGATTTGACGTCAGTCAAAAAATTCCCTGGCCAGGCACATTGGCCGCTCGAAAGGCAGCCGCCCGGAATGATGCACTCGCAGTCAGTAGCGAGGCTGACATGCTGCAGTTGCTGGTAATCACCCAAACCAAAGCAGCTTATGCTGAGTGGCACTTTATCCATGAGGCATTGAACATTCACCATGCAACGCAAGCCCTACTTGATGAATTAACTGTGGCCACTCAAGTACGCTATGCAACGGGTCTTGCAACCAAACAAGATGCACTGCAAGCTGAAGTTGAACTGAACAATCTTAAAAATCAGGAACTAATCCTTCTCCGACAACAGGTCGCAATACAGGCACGTATTAATGCGTTACTTAATCGGGTACCTGACGCTTCATTACCGGAAGCTGAGCCGATTGTTGTTTCTCGTCGGCAACCTCCGACATTTCAAGAATTGCAAGCTTTGGCATTGACTCATCACCCTGAGTTTTCTCAATTGAACGCACAAATTTCTGCAGGCGAAAGTCGTATTACCTTAGCTGAAAAAGCATTTTTACCTGATTTTCAGGTTGGCATGGGCTACAACAGTCTTTGGGACGATGCCGACAAACGAACCACTTTTGGAGTCTCGATCAACATACCGCTGGATCGCAGCAAGCGGAAATCGGTACTGAACCAGGCACGAGCCGATACGCGCCGTGCCGAATGGCTGCTTGTTGAGCGACGGGCAGAATTATTGGCAGATCTCGCACAAGCACGTGCGGAAGTAATCGAAGCGCAGTCATCGGTGGCATTGTACCAAGATAAACTTGTTCCCCTCGCAGAGGAATACCTTGAATCGGCCATTGCCGACTATCAAAGTGGCGCCGGCGGTTTTCTCAATGTCATTACCGCCGAACAACGCAAACTTACTACTGACCTTGCACATGCGCGCGCACGTGCCGACTATGTAAGACGCCTTGCCGAGCTCGAGCGTTGGACAGGCGCATCTATCAATTTGTCGTTACCAACTTCAACCGGAGTAAAACAATGAAACATTCAAAGAAATTATTGTGGTTGACCGGTATTTCGGTACCGGCAGTTTTCATTGGTGGAATCTATTTTCTTTTATCTGAATCAGGCACAAATGTATCGCCTGAATCATCTACGGTTGCTAAGAACAATTTGTCTCGCTATCAGGTAAATGGACTAAAAATTGGTCTAGGTATTAACCCTAGTATTCCTCGTGTGGGAAGGAATGAATTGATTATTGAGGTTCGCGATTCTGGCGATAATCCAGTACCTGTCGCCATCAATGCTTACGCAGAGATGCCGGCCATGGGGGCTATGCCGGCAATGCGCGCACCTGCAGACCTTAAAGAGAGCGCGCCGGGCCGCTATACAGGAGCAATGAATTTATCCATGCGTGGCGAATGGCCGTTAACTGTCGTAATCAAAGACCCACAACATAACGAGAAACGCCTTCAATTCGACCTTGCCACTGACCGGAAGGACCTTGTAATCGTTACAGGAGCTACGCCTGTAGATGGAGCTACAAAAACAACAGACGATGCTAACGTCATTACAATCGACAATCGCCGCAGACAAATGATTGGTGTTGAGACTGGTGAAGTAACTCACCGTGACTTAATAAAATCAATTCGGGCTGTGGGTAAAGTGATGTTTGACGAGCAATTGTTGTCGCATGTTACGTTAAAATTTGATGGTTATATTGGTGACTTAAAAGCCAATTATGTCGGTGCTAAGGTTACAAAGAACCAGATACTATTTACAGTTTACAGTCCTGAGCTACTGGCCGCCCAACAAGAATATCTTGAAACGATTAAGCATCGCCAGAAAAACGGCCCCGAAGATGGCCTGCTACGTGCGGCACGTCAACGGCTGGCATTATGGGATATGTCTTCAAAAGAAATTAAGGCTTTGGAGCAGCGTGGATCGCCGCAAGATTATGTCGCTATTTATGCACCACGCAGCGGCACTTTGATTGAACGCAATATCGCAGATGGTAGCGCAGTCCGCAAAGAACAAACATTACTAAAAATTGCTGACCTTTCTCGTGTATGGATCGAAGCAGAAGTTTTCGAAGCAGACCTCGAGTTAGTCCAAGTCGGCATGGCTGCAACCTTCACATTGCCATATTTGCCAGGCAGAACATATCCGGTAATCGTTGAATATGTTTATCCTTATCTCCAGAGTGACAGCCGCACTGGTCGTATTCGATTGTCATTGGAAAACCATGATGGCGCACTGAAACCTGACATGTATGCTGAAGTACTTTTGGAAGCGAGACTGGGTCAACGGCTCAGTGTTCCGGAGGAAGCCATCATCGTAGCCGGAGATAGCCGGGTTGTTTTTATGGATCTTGGGCAAGGCCGCCTCAAACCCGTTCGCATCAAAACAGGGCGTACTGCAGATGGGTTTGTTGAAGTACTAGATGGACTTTCAGCCGGCGACATTGTCGTTACCTCTGGTAATTTTCTCATTGCAGCGGAGGCGCGCCTGAAAACGGGGATAGAGCAATGGTAAACACCAATGACAATAAAAGAAAACTTGGTCCGGTCGAAACGGTGATTGGTTTTTCAGCGCGTAATTGGCTTCTCACTGTGATGCTGGTTCTCGTCGCAACCATATGGGGCTATCGTTCATTCATCAGTGCGCCACTCGATGCTATTCCTGATCTATCGGATGTGCAGGTGATAGTATTTACCAATTGGCCCGGACGCAGCCCGGACTTGATCGAAGACCAGATTACATATCCGTTGACAACTACGCTGCTTGCCGCGCCTGATGTCCGTTTTGTTCGTGGACAAAGCTTTATGGGATTATCATTTGTGTATGTAATCTTTGAAGATGGAACAGACATCTATTGGGCCAGATCCCGGGTACTGGAATACCTGAATTCAGCTGCTTCCAAACTACCGGATGCCGTGCAGCCTACGCTAGGACCAGACGCGACCGGAGTTGGCTGGGGATACCAGTATGCATTGGTCGATAAAAGTGGCAATCAGAGTCTGGCAGATTTGCGCAGCTTACAGGATTTTAATCTGCGCTATGCACTCGAAGCTGTAGAAGGGGTTGCCGAAGTTGCTTCAGTAGGTGGCTTTATCAAGGAATATCAAATTAATATTGACCCTAACAGATTGTCATCTTACGGTGTTTCTCTAGATAAAGTGATAGCAGCAGTCCGCGCGTCCAATAAAGATGTTGGCGGGCGCGTTTTAGAAGTCGCCGGACATGAACAATTCATTCGCGGCCGAGGTTATGTCAAATCAGTTGAGGATCTCAAAGATGTCGTAATCGGTGTGGGTGACGGTGGTATACCGATTAGCGTTGCCGATGTAGCAACTGTTAGTCTGGGACCTGCATTACAGCGCGGACAGGCGGATTTGGATGGCGAAGGCATTACAGTCGGTGGTATTGTTGTCATACGGTATGGAGAAAATGTCCTTGACGTTATTAATCGGGTCAAAAATCGAATAAATATTCTCAAGACCACCTTGCCGCCAGGTGTCGAGATTGTTCCTGTTTACGACCGCTCCAATTTAATTGAACGTGCGATCGAGACACTACAGAATACGCTCATTCACGAAATGTTGATCGTGTCTCTAGTTATCGGTTTATTTCTCCTGCATGTGCGATCAGCGATTGTGGCGATTGTAACGTTACCCATTGCAATATTGCTGTCGTTCATTCCGATGTTTTATCAGGGATTAACGGCAAACATCATGTCGCTTGGCGGTATCGCTGTGGCCATTGGCGCCATGGTCGATGCTGCAATTGTCATTATTGATAATATTCATAAGCGCCTGCAAAACGAAATACTGCAGGGTGAAGCTAGAATGCGTGCTGTGATCGAAGCCATGCAGGAAGTTGGTCCCAGTATTTTCTTTTCACTATTGATCATTACTATTTCATTTATTCCCGTATTTGCCCTCGAAAGTACTGAGGGCCGTTTGTTCAAACCTTTGGCCTACACCAAGACCTATTCGATGTTCTTCGCGGCATTGCTGTCAGTGACGCTGATCCCGGCACTGGCTATCCTTCTGATCAAGGGACGCATTCATGGTGATCATAGCAGGCTGAACAAAGGATTAACGGCATTCTATGTGCCCGTCGTAAAATTAGCGGTGCATTGGCGCTGGCCAGTAATCATTCTAGCATTATTCGCACTTGCAGCAACTGTGCCCGTATATCGTAGCATCGGCACTGAATTCATGCCGCCGCTTAACGAAGGCAGTATTCTTTATATGCCGACTACGCTGCCTAATATTTCCGTTGAGGAAGCTACGCGCGTTATGCAAACCATGAATCGCGAGTTAAAGAAATTTCCTGAAGTCGAACGCGTGTTCGGCAAGGTTGGACGCAGTACCAGCCCTACGGATCCTGCCCCATTATCGATGATCGAATCTAATATTATGCTAAAGCCCGAAAACGAATGGCGTGAAGGTATGACCTGGGACAAGTTGATTGGTGAGATGGATAATGCAATGCGCTTTCCGGGTATGCCGAATATCTGGTGGATGCCGATACAAACACGCACCGAAATGCTGGCGACCGGCATACGTTCCTCACTCGGTATCAAAGTTTTTGGGCCTAGTCTTTCGGCAATCGAATCCATTGCGATCGATATTGAGCGCGCGCTGCTTGATGATGAACGTACCGCACCTTATACACGCAGCGCTTTCGCCGAACGCGCAACGGGCGGGTACTTCCTGGATTTCGACATTGATCGCAAAGCCGCAGCACGATTTGGCCTTAATGTGAATGACATACAATCCGTTGTCGAGTCCGCAATTGGCGGTATTAAGGTAAGCGAGACCGTTGAAGGTCGTGAGCGCTACGGTATTCTTGTACGCTATGCCCGCGAATACCGTGACAATATTGCAGCACTTGAGCGCGTATTCGTGTCAACTCCGACCGGCGCACAGATACCGATTACACAGGTCGCCGATATTCGCTTTCGTACGGGACCGCCGATGCTCAGAAATGAAGATGGTCAGCTTGTCAGCTTTGTGTTCGTTGATGTCAGTGACAAGATCGGTATTGCCGATTATGTCGAACTGGCGCGCGATGTTGTCACTGAGAATGTGGAAATAGCACCAGGATACCGTATCGATTGGGCTGGACAATTCACGTATTTCGAACGCGCTAAAGCTCGCCTGACAATTCTGGTACCGCTGACCATATTCTTAATCTTTTTTATGCTCTATATGCATCGAAAATCAATAGCCGAAACACTGATCATTATGACAGCACTGCCATTTTCGCTAATCGGCAGTATCTGGCTCCTGGCCGCACTCGATTACAATTTGAGCGTTGCCGTCGTGGTTGGCATGATTGCGATGGCCGGACTGTCGGTTGAATTAGGACTCCTGATGATGCTGTATTTGGATCTCGCGTGGCGCAGGCATGTCGTAGACGGTTCACTTAAAACCAGAACAGACCTGAAAAATATGATTGCTGAGGGAGCAAGTCAGCGCATTCGCCCAATGTTGATGACCAGCATGACGCTGTTTTTAGGTTTACTTCCCATCATGTACAGTAGTGGTAGTGGCGCTGATGTGATGAAGCGAATAGCTGCGCCTATGTTGGGCGGTGCGGGCTCGACATTGATTCTAGTATTGATTGTTTTTCCGGCTATTTTTTCATTGTGGCGTGGTCGAAGCTTATCAAGACTTAAGGCCATTACCAAAAATCAAGAAGAATCAAAAAATGTAACTTAGAGATAAGTTCATAATTCTGTGTAAGTTTGTAAATCAGCTAACACGTTGCATATACGATCTCCTAATATTTTTTAGATTTAATACTTGACTCTAGAGTGTAGTCTATAGTCTAGACTAAAAATGTTAGGAGGTAATTATGCTAATCGGTGAACTTGCAGAAAAGGCAAACGTAAGCGTTGATACCATTCGCTACTATGAGCGGGAAAGTCTTATCAAGCCTGTTTCGGTGCGTGACTCCGGCTATCGCGAGTTTGATGAACGCTCTGTCGATACCATCCTTTTTGTGGTACGGGCCAAGGATTTAGGATTTTCCCTGAAAGAAATCTGTACTCTTTTACGACTAAAAAACGATCCCGATACGACTTGTGGCAAAGTAAAAGTGCTGGCTGAGAAGAAAATAACCGATGTCGTTGCCAAGATCAAAAACTTGCAAGCTATAAAAAAAGATTTGGCTACACTTATAAGTAAATGCACTGACACAGCAGCCTCCATAGACCAATGTCCAATTGTAGGCTCGCTTGATAAGAAGGAGAAAGAGATATGAATATTGAATTTATCTATTTTAAAGAATGCCCGAATGCGAACGTCGCGCGGGAAAATCTGCATAAAGCATGTTCCGCACTTGGTATTAAAGCTGACTGGCAAGAGTGGGATCAAAATAACGATAATATTCCAGATCATGCTAAAGACTTTGGCTCGCCCAGTATTTTGGTAGAAGGAAAAGATGTCGCTGGCGGCCCCAGTGAATGCTGTCAGGCTAAATCCTGTCGTGTTTATGAAGGTGGTCAGAATGCGCCGGATGTGGAAAAAATCATGGTGGCATTGCAAGAAAATCTGCATCAATGAAAAAGTTTATCATGGCGCTATCTGTACTAGTGTGATTACCAAGGGAAACTGTCAGCTCAGACAAGAACTAACGGCTTCCAGTCATTCCCGAATCTATCTACCGGCTTCAGCCGGTAGTAATTCAATTTTTTGTCGCTAATTGAAGCGCTTAATGTCGCTGTATTCACCATTAGTTTTAAGAATAATTGTCATTGGTTTAGATGTCCGGTTTCTCCAAAACCATCCGTGATCGCCATCAAATGCTGCTTCCAGCACCCCTTTGCTCTTTTGCTTAGAACCCTTACTGTAGCTATGATAGTTGATCTTGAGTTTTTTTGAGTCACCATGCTCGTCATAACTAGCATTTTCTCCATCTGTTTGCCATGAGTATCGAACCTTATTTCCCTTCGTCATAGTGACCTTGATTTCCGTTCCTTCATCCGGGGCAAGCGTTACTTGCATTTCATGGTTCGATGTGGATTGCATGGGTTCTGGAACAGGTACTACAACTTCCGGTTTTACAGGTTCCGCCTGCGTATCGGCAGCCATATCTTTAGTGCGATCTGCCGCCGCTTCCTTTGCAAGCGAGACTTTAATCTCGCCCATTTTTTTTAATCCAGTGGCCTCACCAATTCCCGTAGGATCAATACCATATTCGGCAGGCATCACAACGGTAACTAGTAAAATTCCCGCAATAATAATTGCAACAATGGTTGATTTAATCAGGTTACTTGTTGATGGAATTTCCTGAGTTGAAGGAATACTTGAGTTGTGCATTATTTTCTCCTGTAAAAAATTTGTTAAATTTGAAACGAATAAACAAAATGACCTGTGATCTGATATCCCATTAGAAGAAAACCAAGCATCATCATGAAAGTATTCGCTGAATAGGCTTGGCGCATGAAACTATCTGATTTGCGCCAGTAGTTAATCGCAATCAGAATTGCCACCAAAGCTAAAATCTGTCCTATTTCAACGCCAATATTGAAAAAGATAAGATTTGGCAAGAGTCCATCAGGAGAAAGTTCGTATTCCATAATTTTAGTGGCAAGGCCAAAACCATGAACCAGCCCAAAAATAAAGGTAGCGGCTTGAGTGTTAGGTTGGAAACCAAACCAGCGTTGGAAAGCTCCCATATTATCGAGCGCCTTATAAACAATAGAAAAACCAATAATTGCATCAATAAAATAAGGACTAATGTTGACCTCCAGCAATACGCCGGATAACAATGTAATAATGTGACCAACAGCAAACAAGGTTACGTAAATGCAGACATCTTTAAGACGGTATAAAAAGAAAATCACACCCAACAAAAACAGCAAATGATCGTATCCGGTTATCATATGTTTTGCGCCGAGATAGATAAAAGGAATTGGCAGTATGCCAGTACTTTCTTGAATATACCCTTTATCGCCTTCGGTTACCCCATGGGCAACCGCATCGGGAATAATACCGAAGATTGCAGCGAGAAGAATTACTGCCAAACCCATGCAGGCGAGCACGCGTTCACTGACAGTAAAAGATAGAAGAAAATTAGTCATTAAAATTACTCCTTTTGTCGTTTGACTTTAAATTTTTAATATTAGAGATACCTTGTTGATGAACTAGTTGATACAAAACAGGAAGTACCAGCAAGGTTAAGGCAGTGGCAGATAAAATACCGCCAATGACAACTGTTGCTAATGGGCGTTGTACTTCTGCACCAATACTCGTCGCAATAGCCATAGGAACAAAACCAATTGCATCTGTTAAAGCAGTCATTAAAACAGGTCGTAATCGTGTTAAAGCGCCCGTATGAATTGCATCAATAAGCTCGTAACCTTGTTCGCGCAGATTGCGAATGAACGTTAGCATGACTATTCCATTTAATACGGAAATGCCTGATAGTGCGATGAATCCAACAGCAGCAGAAATGGAAAAAGGAATATCAAATAACCATAGCGCCAATACGCCGCCAGACAATGCAAATGGCACGCCAGTGAATACTATTAGTCCGTCACGAAAATTTCCGAACATCAGATAAAGCAGGATAAAGATCAAACCGAGCGCAACCGGTACAACAATTTGAAGGCGCTCAGTAGCTGAAACCAATTGCTCGTATTGTCCTCCCCACGTTACCCAGTAGCCAGCCGGAATCTGAACTTTCTCAGTAATCTGTTCTTGCGCATCATTTACAAATGAACCCAGATCCCGACCACGAACGTTTGCAGTAACAACGGCTCTGCGTTTTCCATTTTCGCGACTAATCTGATTAGGCCCTTCAATAACTTCAAAATTAGCTACCTCATCTAAAGTAAGGTATGCGGCTGAGTTTGCTGGCATGCCAGGAGTCACTTGGATACTAGGTAGCGCAATGGGCAAGCGTTTGAGTGATTCAATTTCACCACGCAACTGCTCTGGTAGCCGGACCTGCAACTCGAAACGGCGATCACCCTCATAAATAAGGCCAGCATACATACCCCCCACTGCTATTGCGATTACATTTTGCACATCAGACACATTCAAGCCATATCGCGCCATCCTGGCTCGATCCATTTGTATGGATAGCGTTGGCAATCCTGTAAGCTGTTCGATTTTTACATCTGCTGCACCTGGAATGGACTTAAGGATTTTCTCAATGTCTTCTCCAACGGAATGCAGTATATCCATATCATCACCAAATATTTTTACCGCCATATCAGCACGCACACCCGATAACAGTTCATTAAAACGCATCTGTATTGGCTGGGTAAACTCATAATTATTACCGGGCACATCGTTTACAGCTAATTCCATGGCAGCAATTAACTCGTTTTTTGTTCGATATGAACCGGTCCATTCTTCTTGAGGTTTAAGTATGATAAAAATATCTGCTACGCTAGGCGGCATAGGGTCGGTAGCAATTTCGGGAGTTCCAATTTTAGAGAAAACCCGTTCAACTTCTGCAAACGTCTTAATTTTCTGCTCCAGCTCATTTTGCATCTCAATAGCAGTCGTCAAGCTGGTGCCAGGAATGCGTAACGCATGAAGTGCGATATCTCCTTCATTAAGACTCGGGACGAATTCACTACCCATTCGGGTTGTCAGCAAGCCTGATAGTGCCACAATGACCACAGCCAGAGTAAGTGTCAGTCCTTTATTCTGCATCGCAGCTGCCAGCATTGGTAAATAGGCTTTTTTTGCCCAGATTACTATGCGACTTTCTTTATCCTTTATTTTTCCAGTTAGAAATAGCGCGATTGCGGCAGGAACAAACGTCACAGAAAGAATAAATGCGCCCAGCAGCGCAGTCACCACAGTGAAAGCCATCGGATGAAACATTTTTCCTTCTACGCCAGACAAAGCAAAGATAGGAAGATAAACGATGATAATGATGAATTCGCCAAAGAATAATGCCTCTCGTGCTTCTTTAGATGCGGCAAAAACAACAACTAAGCGCTCCTTGAGTGTTAATATTCTGCCTAATCGCGCCTGTTCTTTTCCCAAGTGTCGAATACAGTTTTCAATGATAACAATGGCGCCATCGACAATAATGCCGAAATCCAGTGCGCCCAGACTCATCAGGTTTGCACTGACATTATTAGCCGCCATGCCGCTTAAGGTAAATAACATTGAAAGTGGAATGACTAATGCAGCAATCAATGCCGCACGGATGTTACCAAGAAACAGAAATAACACCACAATGACCAGGGCGGCACCTTCAAACAGATTGGATGCTACGGTTTGAATGGTTTTATCCACCAATGAGGTACGGTTATAAACCGGTGTTGCGACAACGCCTTCAGGCAAATTGCGGTTAATTTCCGCGAGCTTGTCCATAGCCGCCTGAGCAACGGTACGGCTGTTTTCTCCAATTAACATATGAACAGTACCCAGCACCACTTCCTTGCCATCTTGAGTAGCCGCACCGCTGCGTAGTTCCTTTCCCAACATGACATCTGCAACATCTTTAATACGTATCGGTATACCTTGCCGATTGCCCAGTATGATTTCACCAATTTCGATTATATTTGTAACCTGACCAGGAACCCTTACCAGGTATTGCTCTCCACTTTTTTCAATATAACCTGCGCCAATATTGAGATTATTGCGCTCGAGAGCAGTTACAACATCCTGTAGCGTAAGCCCAAATGAAATTAACTTATCAGGGTAAGGCGTAATATGAAATTGTTTTACATAACCACCAATCGAATTGACTTCGGTCACTCCTTTTACGGTCAACAACTGAGGACGTATAATCCAGTCCTGAATCTCGCGTAGATCAGTCGGTTTATATAAACTACCATCTGGTTTCCTAGCGCCTTGTTTTGCGTCAACCGTCCACATGAATATTTCGCCAAGACCCGTTGATATCGGCCCCATGCGTGGTTCTATTCCAATGGGTAAACTACCCCTGACTTCTTGAATACGTTGACTAACCAGTTGGCGTGCAAAGTAAATGTCCGTATCTTCTTTGAAAACGACCGTAACTTGCGACAAACCATAGCGTGAAATAGAGCGAGTATGGTCAAGACCGGGAAGACCAGCCATAATTATCTCAATTGGGAATGTAAGCCGTTGTTCGGCTTCCAGTGGCGAATAACCTGGGGCTGTGGTATTGATTTGTACTTGCACGTTGGTAATGTCAGGAACCGCGTCAACTGGGAGTCTTTGATAGCTGTGGACCCCAAGCAGGGCCATTGCAAATACTGCGATCAAGACAAGGCCACGATAATTTATGGAAATTTGTAAAATGCGCTCAAACATATTTTTTTACCTTAGGTGAGTCGTTTGATTTATTTCGCCAAATTCCTGTATCTCTATGGGCTGCATGTTTAATGATCATGAGTTGCTCCTGCTTTACCCAATTCGGCTTTGATAGCAAAACTATTTCCTGCTGCGTACTGCTCTTCAACCGATAATCCATCAAGGACTTCAGTCATTTCACCATCACTATGTCCGAGTACAAGCGGACGCGCTTCAAAGTAATCGCCATAACGACCAAAAACAACAGTCCAATCAAATAATGTCTGCAATGCATCCATCCTAACTGCGATAGGCACCGCAATTTCTTCAGCGACTAAAGTGCCGCTAACGAACATTCCGTCACGCCAAAGACCTTCTGGATTATTCAGTGTGACGCGTGCAATCGCAGTACGCGTTTGTTGATCAATCATTGCGCTGATATTTCACCCGAATCTTGTATATTTGATGCTGTTGATTTGATAATGGCCTGTTGTCCGAGCTTGATGGCGCTTAGATTGTTAGGATAAACTGTTAAATCCACGTACATAGTGGAAGTATCAACTACAGTAAAAATCTCGTCATCCTCCCTGACAACCTGGCCACGCGCGACTGCTTTGGTTGTGATCAAGCCGGAAATAGGTGAGCGGATTTCATAGCGTGTTAGATTCGTTAATTGATTTACTCTTTCGGGTGCTTCGCCAAGTGCACGCAATTTTGCAGCAGCCAGTTCCAATGTAATTTCCGCTTCACTTTGTAGCTGCTGAGTGGTCAGGTATTCTTGTTTGGCTGTGATTTTTTCTTCCCAAAGCTGTTTCTCACGGCGAAGGTTCGTGTTCGCCAATACGAGTCGTTTTTGTGCAGCAAGATACTGGCTGCGCAGATCGGCTAATAATTGACTCTCGACAACAGCTAGAACAGCCCCTTCTTCTACCTGTTCTCCTAAGTGACGCGGAACCTCGACGATAATTCCGGGTGCTCGTGGAACGACTCGCACAATGTTATGATGATTAAACAAAATTATGCCGGGCATCTGAATAGTTGGTTTGATTATCGCTGGTCCTGCGGTCTGTATTTCAATGCCTGTGCTCACTAAAGTTTCTTCAGACATTTCTATGCGTGCTTCCACCTGACTGTATCCCCAATGAAATACTTTTCCCTGCCATTCGGCAGCAATGGCGACATCAAAAGAATGAGGTTCTTCAATTACTTGATCACCCAGAAGATAGTCGCCGACTGCTTTAAACGTAAATAATTGAACCGGTCTGCCAAGACGCGATAAGGTAATGATTACTTTTCCACTTGCGGGTGAAACCGGTTTGTCGTTTTCATAAAGATACAATCGGAACTGCGGCTCTACGCCTTTTTCAAAGATAGTAACCTCGACACTGAAATTATCCGTAGTAAAAATTTTGCCGCCTTTTGGGCCAATTTTCTCCTCAGTGCCTACATCGTCGATCCCTGCTCCAGGTATTGTATGACCCGATTCTTCAGATGAGTCTGATTTATTCAAACTCAAAATTAAACCTCCAAGAATTACGCCAAGGATGATCACGAAAATTATTGGCCTCAGATTAGTTTTACTCACTATTGACTCCTTTAAACCACGAAACGATGGTTGTTTTTATGGGTTGCTGATATCGTTTATGGGTTCTGCAACCAAGCGTTCTATTTCGTTAACCAACCGCTGGTAACTTAACAAAGCAGTTAAGTAGAGCGTTTGATTTAAAAACAGTGTTCGCTGCGCATCCAATAATTCCAGAAAATTAAATCTGCCCAATTCGTATCCTCTGCTCGCCATCCTGAAAGTTTCTCTGGCACCAGGTAATACTTCATCACGCAGCACCCTGATTTCATTGTCGGCTGCGACTAGTGCTTCATACGCTTGAATCAGCAAAGTCTTAAGTTGCAGGTCTATTGTTGCCTGCTCATCGATTGCTCTGTCCACACGTTGATGCGCTGCTATAACATTGCCTTGATTACGATCAAATAAAGGCAAGGGTATTGAAAGACTGACAAGGGCAGTTGTATCATTCGTTATTCCAGAACCATAGCGCCTGATGCCTGCGCCGATGGTGACGTCGGGTATGCGCCGAGCTTTCTCTAATGTTAATAATGCCCTGCGCTGTTCTAGATTTTTCAGACTACGCCGCGCCAACGGATTTTGTTGAACGCGTGTTTCAAGTGTGTGCAAGTCGGGAATTACAACCGATGCTTCTAGGTTTCCAAGTACTCGCTCAAATACAGGAGTTGGATTACCCCATAACAAGGCTAGCTGCTTACGAAACGAAACCAGATTGCGCTTTGTACGCTCTACTTCAATATTCGCGGTTGCCAGAGTCACTTCAGCTCGCGTCTGCTCAATAGGTGGCGCTTTTCCAGCTTGCACGCGTTTTGATGCCGCATCGACTACCTTTTGGGCCAGTTCTTGTCCCGCCAGGGCCAATTGCAATCGTTCCTGACCAGTCAGTACATCCATGAATGTATTGGCTACTCTGGCGATCAGGTCCAATTGCCTTGCGGCATAATCCTGTTCAGCAACTTCCTGTCCAAAGATGGCGGCTTGTGTACGAGCCGATCGTTTTCCACCTGTTTCGAATAACTGAAAGATACGAATAGAGTCAAATCGCGCGGCGGGACTATTGGTTGTGCGCGAACTAACATCTTCGCTATCAAATTGAATAACCGGGTTTGGTAATAATCCAGCCTGCATTGTCAAACCTCGTAAAGCAAGCGCTTCCTTTTCGAAAGATGACAACTCTGGATTGTGCTGTAAAGCTAATTGTATGGCATTGTGTAAAGTAAGCTCCCCCTTTTCATCAAGCAAGGGTTGCTTTATTTTGTCTTTATATTGACTTGGAAATACTGAGAAAGCAGAGCTTTCTGCAATGGATAAAGGAATAAAACCAAATATCAAGATTACTGATAGTCCAACTATTACTACAAACGAGCGCCAACATTGCAGTACCGCAAATAATACGGTTGCATTCATAAAAAATCCTCTGTCAAATTTACTTCTTGCCGATTAATAATCCAGACTACGTAAAATGTAGGATGTTTTAATAAAAGAAATGTCAATATTCCTTGTTACAAAACAACTTCAGCTTCACAGACGATTTGTATAACTGATTTTCTGGAAATGTCTTTGTGAATATTTTTCACAAAGCTTAAATCAAGCAATATCTGGGAGCAGTTAAGAGTCGAGTCCGGCTACACGTATGCAGCGTAGCAAAACAACCTAAATTAATTTAGGAGATTTCTTAATTTGAACGATTAACTGCCGCCCGTACAGTTTTAACTAAAATCTAACTGACGGAGGTATTTCGTGGAGGACGATATGGTAAATCCAGAATCTCTTCGGGAATATTGGTATAAGAAAATGCCGCTAAAATTTCTTTGCCTTTAACAGCAGTAAGTAGCGGTAGTAATGTAAAGCAGAAAGGTTGGTGTTGCCCTGCAGCATGCAGGTATAAGTGCACGAAATATTCAAGATCTTCATCACCAATTAAATTGCTATGGTGATGATCCAAATCATGCGTGTGTTGGTGATGATGATGGTGGTCAAGCTCATGCGCTAAAACTTCTTCATGGAAAGTCAAAGCAATCGCGTTTGTTAATAAATTAACAACTAATATTAAAATAAAGTAATTAGTTAAACGTTTCTTCATCATATCGGTAAGAACTCTATACTTGCCTGGTAAATTCGTCAACTAATTCCTGAATATTAGCATGCTGATGTCAGCAATCTTTTTATGTTATTTGCGCTGCTTGTGTCCGTTGCTACGACAGTATGCAAAACTGCAAAACAATCCTAGGTGTGACAATTTGTCGCATTGTTTTTTGGTTCCAAGGATTAGATAATCGAATCCAACCTATAGCTGATATGAGTTTTAGTTATGTTTTGAGCATGCCGGAGTAGATGGTTCTACAGTCCTGTAGGAATGAATAGCTGATTATGTCTTCTGATAATTGATGAAACGGGACGGGCCATGTATCACTATAGCTCTGTAAATCGCCGCACCTAACATAGTATATATTCTATAAATAGAATTAATAACAAAAGAAGGATTCATGAGAAATGAGTAAAATTAAATTGTTAAACTGCATTATCACCGGCGTTTTGGTAATCGGTCTGGTTCAAAATGCACATGCACATACGCGATTGAATGTGCCGACGATGACTGAAGGAACTCGTATCATTAACGAAATGATAATTGGTGATAATTGTGCAGTGGAAAGTTCGCAGCGTATCATTGGGACATCTGTCGTTTTTCCAGATGGCCTGGATTCTACTATTTTGGCGAATGGGCAACCATATGAAGGACCATTAACCGATTTTTTGACCAACTATGGCAATAATATACAACTTATTTTTAGTCGTGCAGCATTTGAGTTCATGGACGAAAAAACAGATTCAAGTGGTAATGTGACAGGTTTCTGGGCAGGAGGAGGGCCGGGTTCCCCGGGACATCTTACTGTAGCAACGCCTTTCAGATTGACCGCAGCTAGTATTGAACCAACCTCCTGTGCTACGAGTGTAAAAATCCAAATCTCAATTGCTGATATTTGTCAGATAACCAGTGCCGAACAGTTCGCCGGGGGGGCTGCCGATGGAGTTGCTAAGCTATGGACTCACAACAATCTTGGCACGCAATACGATCGCGATAGCGAGGCCGATGACGGCCCTGCTCCCTTTACGATTACCCGGGATCTGACAAATAATCCACTACCAGATTCCTGTGAAGATGGATTTGTTGTTGAAGTTATGCCATCTGCTGCACAAATCAATCGCGATATGCCAATTACTATTGAAGGTAAGCAAGTTTGGCCCAGTAATTAAGTAAAATAAAAGTAAAATGTTTGCCTCTGTGAAACAAAAGGAGTTCATAGCCATGTGGCAAACCATTTTTAAAAAATATCGAGTGGGCTGATTTTTTGCCTGTGGTTATGCGAGTTTAATCGACGTGTACGGCGGAGTGGTGCTGCGTAGGTATATATCAAGAATATTTGCCGGTGTCGTGCTGCCACCTGTGATGAGAAGGAAGTGGTGGAGTTTGACTGCTAGAGTTCGTGACAATTCGCCGCTCGTTTCTGAATTATTAGAATCTCGCAGAGATTTAAAGAAATAACCAAGCAATCAATTTCAGAGATACATAGCTCAATGAATAGGTTTTTTACTGTCAATTTCATGGTTTTTATGCTACTTGTCAGTTATTTAACAAACGGTTTTGCCTCGGCATTTTATGGCGAAGTATTTATGCATGAGCTTGATCACAACCATCAACACTCGCTCTCAACAGCAAATGCAGAACATTCGCATAATGAATTTCCTGATGATGAAAAAGAATTAGATCTTTCAAGACATATATGCTTTAGCGTGGTATATCAACCCCTTCTCTTTACAAAGCTGCCGTTAATACCCTCCGTGGCAGGTAAAGAGATTCTGTCTGAATCTATTACATTCCAAATTCCAACATCTATTCCTGATTCGCCGTTCCGCCCTCCTCGAAATATTTTTCCCAGTTAGAACGTTAGACTAGATTGTCAAACTATCGGCATTCGATATAGGAATATTTGGGCTAGCTCGTAATTGTCTGCTCAGAGCATACATGATGGGTATCTTGGTCGTGGGTGTCTCCTTAATCATCCTAGTTAGACGCAGTATTTGACGTCGACAAGGTCGTGACCTATAGCCAAACCATTTGTTGGTCGTGTCGGGGTAATCGTTAATTCTAGTTTTGATCGTTTTATACAGCTAGCGCAACAAAAGTGACAAGATTGATCAAATCAGACCAGCTCTTGATCTTCCGCTATTACAGACAAAAGAAATAACAATGAAACAAATTATAAATAAACAATGGATTGGTTTTCTTGGGTTGAGTCTCTCTTTGCACGTATCAGCAGAATCAATATTGATGCCCACAATTACAATTGAAGGACAGGGAGCACGACCAGACCAGATAGCTGTAACCCCTGAATCGGGTGGCGGTGCATTGGATTCAGCAGTATTACTGAAACGAGTGCCAGGAGGTAATGTTAACAGTAATGGGCCATTAACAAATATTCCTCAATACCGTGGATTATTTGGTAATCGGCTAGGCGTACAACTGAATGGTATAAGTGTTCAGGAGGTTGGCCCAAATGCAATGGATACACGTACCAGTACTGTTCCCAAATCGTTGGTTAGAAGTATTAAGGTTCATCGTGGCATAGCACCTGTCAGCGCTGGAATGGAAACTATAGGTGGTGCAATTGAAATCAATTCACGCAGGAGCGAATTTAGTAACAACTCAACGCCAAAGATTAGTGGCTTTGCTAACTCTGGTTTCAGCTCGGTGGATACCGGGCGCTATTTTGGTGGCTTGATGAGCTTGTCAAATGACACACACCGATTTCACGTAGGTGGCAATACTGAGAAAGGTAACGATTATAGATTTAAAGACAATCAAAAGGTTAGGCCAAGTGAGTATAAACGGGATGTCATATCAGTCGGTTATGGACTTAGACCCAATGAAAAACATGAAATATCACTCGATTATGATTATAAGGATACCGGAAATACCGGTACGCCATCTTTACCAATGGATATTGGATACGTTCGAACCCATTTAGGAAGTTTTGGTTATCAAGGCACACTGACAAATAATCTTGATGTGAAGTTTAATGGTTTTTTTAACCGTGGCGATCATCTCATGAGCAATAATTTGTTACGCCCGGCTCCCAGACCTGGAGGCGGCAATCAGCGTTTTCGTGACGCGACAACCACGTTGGAGTCAGGCGGGTACAATCTGCATTTTATAATTCCAGAATTTCAAAACGGTCATCTGCTTGTTGGTTTTGACGGAGATCTGGCAGTCAATAATTCGGTAATCTCTGACCCTACGAACGGAAATTTCTTTTTGAATAATTTTGTTAATTCAACAAAGGAAAGATATTCAAGTTTTGCCGAATGGAATGGAGAAATTATGAAAGATTTAATGCTGGAAGTTGGTTTTCGTTACACGTATATACATATGAATACCGACCGGGTTAGCACCAGTATGGCAAACGTAATGATGCCCGTACATAATCTACAAAACCGGTTTAATAATTCGGATCGCAGTAAAAATGATCATTTATTTGATGCATCAGCAGTGCTCCGTTACGCTGCATCCAACAATCTTAATCTTGAAATTGGTGTTGCGCGCAAAACCCGGGCGCCAAGTTTTCAGGAACGTTTTCTGTGGATACCATTGGAGTCAACAGGTGGTTTAGCTGATGGTAGGGTTTATGTGGGTGATACAAGCCTAAGACCAGAGAAATCCTATCAAGTTGAGTTGGGAGCTAATTTGTATGGTGGCGGCGCCTATTTCACACCACGTGCTTTCTATCGATATGTGAATGATTTTATCCAAGGTCTACCGACTAATGACGCACTAACTAATATGGTTGCCGGAGGAATTCAGCCGGGCGGACCAGGTCCTTTGCAATTCTCAAATATCGATGCGCATTTATGGGGTGTAGATTTTGAAACAGGGTATACGATCACAGACTATTTGCGAGTAGATGGAATTCTGAGCTTTGTACGTGGTAAAAGGACAAATGGTAATGACAATCTGTATCGTATTGCACCAGTAAATGGTCGTCTTAGCCTGACTTATGAACGTTCAGACTGGCTGGCTTCGTTAACCTACGTTGGTGCGATGAAACAGGATAAAGTCGCTGCATTTAATGGCGAACAAGAAACCTCTGGATATAGCATCTTGAATGTTTATACACAATATCGTCCGTCATTTAGTAAAAAGACCGAAGGACTAACTATTGCGGCTGGCGTCAACAATATTATCGATACTAAATATGTTGATCATCTGAATGGTATTAATCGCGCCTCTAATATTAATTTAGCCATGGGTCAACGTATCCCAAACCCAGGCCGGAACGTTTTCGTCACGTTGCGTTATGATTGGTGACATATTTGAAGAGTATTTGTGCTAACTGTTGGCCTGCTAGCATACTCTGTTGCACTATGTCCCTACATCAAAATACCATTTTTAGCCTCGATAGGTTTTGGCAAATTCATCTCATCCAGTATTTCACGAAGGTCAATTTCGATGGTACGGCTAAGTGCCGTAATTGGAATGTCATTCGGTCCAGCTTGGAAGGGGTTTTCGCTTGATTCACCTATTTTATCCATGGTGCGAAATATCCACGAGACTAACACACAAAAAGGAATGGTAAGCCATGTCATATAATGCCCAAGCTTCTCAAACTCGGGTATCATTCCATAAGGTAAAAAGATAACAAACAGCCAGACAAAATACAGATTAAGCGTTGCATACTGACGTGGATACGGAAAGTTTTTAATACGCTCGCATTTGCCCTGATGCTCATATAAATCAGACAGAACCCGCTGTAATTCTATGTGACGGAAATTATCTATCAGCCCTCTGTTTAGCAGTTCTTTTAGATCTTCTGCTTGCAGATTAATAATATGTACAGCTCGGTTCTGCTTGCTCAGAATATATTTTGTATCTGCTGCAGATAAGTAAAATGTAATATCATTTTCCAAACTTGTTTCATGTTCTGAGACAGTAAAAAATTTCTTGTATTCAATATTATAGTTCTTGCTCATTGTTTCCCACTCACGCGGCTGTCTCAATTGATGGCGTAATGCGGTAAGCCAAGCGATGTGACGGTAAATAAGTCTGCCGTGCACTGCTTTGAGTTCGTTATCGGACAACGGTTGTTGTGCTTGTTTGTTGGTAATAAATGTTTTTACCATCATTCCCCATGTTCGACTTGAGTTTACGATAGCGCCATAAATCTTTCGTGCTTCCCATAGGCGGTTGTAAGTAGCATTATTTTGGAAACCTATAATAAATGCTACTGCTGTACCCATAATCGCCATGGGTAGCCAAGGTAAAGCCAACCATTGAAAATGAAAAGATTCATAAATTATCGTTGGAACGGTTGCGATGATGACAAAAATATAAATATCGCGTCTTGTCCACATGATGACCTTTTTAAGGCCGAAGCTTTTTTTTATGTGCATAATTGATTCCGATATTTATTTCAAGGTTTATAGAGATTCCAATGGGATCTGGATAGAATTCATCGCTCAATGCTCATGGGATGTTTCACCTTTTTTCATTTCTGCAATCAGGTAATATGCATTGTTCCATGCTACTTGGACATTCTCTGGGAATGGTTCAACTGGATTGACTTCTACCCAGCCGTCATCAGAGATGCCTGTTAAGACTTCAATTGGTTTAAAAATCCATTCTGTTTTTCCATCTTCCTGGCGTGCTTCCGCCATGAATATAAAAGATTTTCCTTCTTCCATGATAATGGCATCTTCCGGCAATGCATTGACGAGAAAACTTCCGGTATGGACTTTTCCGTATATGTACATTCCAGGAATAAGCAAGTTTTCCTTCTGTTCAATTTTTGCATGTACATGTACTGCTCTGGGAGTTTGCTCAAAATTTTTACCAACCGCAAAAATTCGTGCAGATAATGTTTTACCCGGGATTGATTCAACCCTGAACGTAACTCTTTGGCCCTCTTTTACCTCAGAGACGTTTTTTTCAAACACCATAAGATCAGCATGAATATGATCAAGATTCATGATCATAAATAATGTGGCATTAGGGTCAACAAATTGTCCGGTTTGGATTAAAACCTTTTCAATATAGCCATCAATCGGACTGACGACAGGCACATTTTGCAAGATTTTTCCAGTCCTGGTATTTCTCGCATTGATGTTTAACTGAATTAACTGCGCTTCAAAACCCGCGACCTCACCTTTCATTGCCAGAAAATTTGCTTGTGCTTGCTGGTAAGCCTTGCCGGAGCTGACGCCTGCTTCATAAAGCTTTTTTTCACGTTTATATTCCTTTTCCAGAAACTGCATTTGATTATAGGTTCTAATATAGGCGGACTGGAGATTCGTCAGATTAGGGTGCGAAAGATAAGCCAATAACTGACCTTTCTTTACTTTTTCACTTTCTATTACATTTATTGCCGTCACATTGGCCCCTAAAATGGCAGTAACCGTAGCTCTGTGTTGTGGAAACAATGCAAGCCTGCCATTGACTTTTACATTTCCCGAAAGGGATCGTTCGGGCAAAGTGTCTACTTTGATACCAAGTCTGGCGAGCTTAAAGGCGGAAAGATGGACTTCATTGATTTCTTCATACTCATCGTGCTCACCATGATCATGCTTTTCATATGTGTTTCCTTTCTGGGAAGCTTGATTATTGTCGATATCCAAGGCATCGTCATCTGTTGGTTTGCTGTCACAACCCGAGAAAAAAAACAGAATTAATATCAAGGCAGGTAAATACAGATTATGTTTGTTCATTCTCATTTACTCTTTATTGGATTGATCATTCTGTATGAAGTTTTTAAGAAGTACTCCAATTGATAGCGACTGTCCAGGTAATTGCCAAAAGCATTCCATGAGTCGATTTCAATACGAATTGCTTCGCGCATGTTTTGCAAAAATGTTACGTAATCAATCGCGCCTTCCTTGTAAGCAAATACCGCACCCTCCTGTTGTTCCCGTGCCATGGGAAGTGCTGTTTCCTGATAGTACCGCCATGAATTCAACCATTTGGTGTACTGTTCGCGGACACTCTGGTAGGTTGTGTCCAACTCCTGCCGCGTTTGCCGGAGATTCTGTGCAGCTATCGAGCGTTGCAATTTAGCTGATTGCAACCCTCCCAATTCGGGACCGAAAAACAGCGGAATCTGAATGCCGGCCTGAAACTGGTGAAAACCGCCAGGTTGTCCGGTGATCTCTTGTTTGCCGTACATCAAGTTAAATTTTGGCATAAATTGAGCTTTTCTTTCTTTAATGGCAGCATCCGCTACACTGATTTGCTGTTTGGAAATGTTTAATAAAGGATGATCGTCCAGTGATTCTGTAATTGTATCCAGAGGTGCATCCAGCTGATTAACCGGAATATCTGACACATTGAAAAAAATCTCAGAAACAAACCATAGATTGAGTCTTTGTAGTGCGCTCAGGTAATCTCGATAAGCTTGCTCTTTTAATATCTGTACTTGATTGCCTTGGTTGGAGGTTGCAAGATACTCTAGTTTGGAAGTCGCCCCAACCTCGAGTCTTAAACGGGCTGCCCGTTCGATATCCTTAAAGATTGCATCTAGTCTTTGGTATACCTGATAGTTATTCTTGGTTGTATAGACCATGGCCCAGGCGCGGCTAACTTCCCGTTCTACCTCTATAACAGACAGATTAAACACATTTTCTGCCAATGCGGTGCGTTCTTCCTGTAGCTTTAACCTGGGCGCGACGCCAAATACATCAATTTGACGTTGCTGTATACCAATCTGGGTATAGATACCCCCACCATTGCCAATTTCTTCACCGCCGGTGAAAATAGACGTGTTGCCTAGGTTCCAGGCGGTTTTTTTCAAGGCCTTCTGGTTTTCTATATCCAGTCTGGCTGCTTGTATTTTAGGAAAATTTTCCACGGCTAATGCTTTAGCCTGTTCAAGGCTAATTGTCTGCAGGTTGTCTGGCGATGGCGACTGTGCTTGCGCTGCTGCGGCAGCGCTCAGCAAAATGAACATTGCAAACAGTATTAAAGTTTTATTGGTTTTTGGTTTTTGTTTGCTGACTGTTTTACTTTCTGCTGAATTTTTGTTGTTAAGATCGCGGCTTTCAACAATCGTATAAAGTACCGGAAGCATGAACAGCGTAAACAGAGCCGAAGTGAAAAGACCGCCAATGACAACCGTAGCCAACGGATGTTGTACTTCAGAACCCGCCGTCACGGCCAAGGCCATGGGCAAAAACCCGAAAATATCAGTGAAATCTGCAAGCAGGATTGGCCTCAATCTTTCTTTGGTGCCAATAAGTATGCGTTGCCTGATATGGGTAATTCCTTCCGCCTTTAACGTGTTGAATCGATCGGTAAGCACTAGTCCGTCGAGTACAGCAACGCCAAAAACGACGATAAAACCAATGCCTGCTGAAATGCTAAAGGGCATATCCCGCAACCATAGGGCGAGTATACCCCCAATTGTTGCAATAAAAATTCCGGAAAAGAGGATTAGGGACTGGGAAACCGATTTCAGGGCAAAATACAGCATTAAAAAAACCAGGAAAAGGACAATCGGGGCTATAATAGCCAGCCTGTTTTTGGCGCTTTGCAGGTTTTCGTATTCTCCACCATAGGTAAGGTAATAGCCTGGCGGCAAGTCCAATTCTGCATCCAGTCTTTGTTGAATATCCCTGACCACGGATTCTACATCGCGCCCACGGGTATTTATGCCTACATAGGTTCTTCGATAGACGTTTTCGCGGGATATTTGCATCGGACCCAGTACGTAGTTGATATCGGCCAATTCTTTAAGCGGAATTTGATTCCCATTTGGCAAATCAACATAAAGATTGCGTAAATCATCAATACTTTTTTGGTAGTCCTGGTCGAAACGGATAACCATTTCAAAGCGTTTTTCGCCCTCAAAAATGATTCCAGCCACACCGCCCGCAAATGCCGAACTGATGTATTCGTTCAGTTTTTCAATATTCAATTCATATTGGGCGAGTTTTTCGCGGTTATAACGCACGGTCATTTGAGGCAAGCCGGAAGTTCGCTCAGGGTTGACATCGCCGACCCCCGGAACAGTTTGAATAATTTGAGCCATTTGCTCGACTTTTTGTGTCAGAATTTCAAGATCTTCGCCAAAAAGTTTTACTGCTACATCTTCACGGACGCCGGTTAAGAGTTCATTGAAACGCAGTTCAACCGGTTGACTGAAAACCAGATTGACGCCTGTCAATTCACGATCAAGACTTTTTTTGATTTTTTCAATCAACTCATCTTTCGACTGTGCTGACGTCCATTTATTCATGTCTTTCTCTAGAATAATGAACATATCTGCGATATCCATTGGCATTGGGTCAGTTGGAATATCCGCCACACCAATTCTGGCTAGAACGGTTTTAATCTCCGGAAATTTTTCCAGCAAAATGTTTTCTATTTGATTGGAAACATCGATGGCTTCATCGAGACTGCTTCCTGGTCTGATCAATGCCTGCATCGCAATGTCACCCTCTTCCAATTGGGGTATGAACTCGCCGCCCATGTTGGAAAAAATGAAAATAGCTGCGCAACTTAGAGAAACCGCCATGATTATGACGATTGCTTTATGCCGCAATGCACTTTTGAGTAATGGCCGATATCCGTGATAGATTGCGTTTATTATTCTGTCAGCATTTTTTTCAAGGCGTTTTCCCTGTTTTTGAAACCAGCTATCTTTGTTTTTTGCCGGTTTCAAAAACAGGGCGGACATCATCGGAACATAAGTCAGGCAAAGAATGATAGCACCCAGCATAGCGAATCCCAGGGTGTAAGCCATTGGATGGAACATTTTGCCTTCGATCCCGGTTAAAGCCAGAATGGGAATAAAGACAATTAATATAATAAGCTGGCCAAAAAACGCGGTTTTCATCATCGAACTGCCAGCGCGATAGGCTGTTTCATCCATGACATCTTGAGTGATTACCGTTTCTCCGGCCCGAAGTTGTTTCTGGATTTCAAAAATAGTGCGTTCAACGATGATGACTACACCATTCACGATAATCCCGAAATCAATAGCGCCCAGACTGATCAGGTTGCCTGATATGTCAAATATGCGCATCATGACAAAAGCAAACAGCATTGCCAAAGGAATAGCACTGGCTGTAATAATACCGCCCCGGATGGTTCCCATCAGAATAACCAGGAAAAAAATAACAATAAGCGCACCTTCTGTAAGGTTCTGGGTTACTGTGCTGGTGGTTCGTTCTATCAACGCGCTTCTATCGAGAAACGGTTTGATCTCCAGACCCTCTGGTAAGGACTTCTGAACTTCGGCGATACGTTTCTGAACATTGCCAATGACGGCATTAGAGTTGGATCCCCGTAGCATCAGAATCATACCGCCTACAGCTTCTCGGCCATCCTGAGTAAAAGCGCCGTAACGCACCTGGTGACCAAAATGCACCTTTTCAGCGATATCTCTGATTAAGACAGGGATGCCGTTTACATTTTTTATGAAAATATTTCTAATGTCGTCGAGTGATCGCACCAATCCTTCGCCTCGGATAAAGTTCGCCATATTGTGTTTTTCAATATAGGCGCCGCCGGTATTGGCATTATTGCGGCGCAGCGCTTCAAATACTTCGGAGATAGAAACGTTATTGGCATTGAGTGTTTCAGGGTTAATGGCAATTTCGTATTGTTTGATTTTTCCGCCGAACGAGTTAATGTCAACGACGCCATCTACTAGCGCCATTTGTCGCTTGACAATCCAGTCTTGAATGGTGCGCAGTTCGGTTGGCGAATATGCTGTTTCGTATCCCGGCCTGGGTTCAATGGTGTATTGATAAATTTCCCCCAGCCCGGTCGTGATGGGACCCATATACGGACTGCCGAATTGTTCAGGTATCTGTTGCCTGACCACATCTAATTTTTCCTGAACTAACTGGCGCGGCAGATAGGTGCCCATGTCATCATCAAAGATGATGGTTACAACTGAAAGGCCAAAGCGGGAAATGGAGCGGATTTCCACGGTACCAGGCAGATTGGCCGTCGCCAATTCCACAGGAAAAGTGACAAACTGCTCGATGTCTTCAGTGGCCAGATTTTGTGAAACTGTGATCACCTGTACCTGATTATTGGTGATATCCGGCAACGAACCCACGTTCATGGTAAACATGGAATAAATCCCTGCACCTATCAAGGCAAGGGTTAGCAAGCCGACGATGAGTTTATTTTTTATGGAAAAATAAATGATGCTATTAATCATATATCTGTTTAATTCTTATACAAAGAGTGAACAATCGTCAGGTCCTAATGGTCAGTCAGGGCCTGCAATATCCCGTTGGATTGCTATGTTGTTTTCAAATGGTCAGATTCAATTGCGCTACAACAGAGAAATAACTGGGGAAAGCGAGCAAGACTAGAATATTAATGACGGGCTCAGCAGGGGCTAAGCTATAGGTCTCATCTTGTCAGCGCCAAATACTGCGTTAACCTAGTGTTAAGCTTAGGGCGACACACACGGCAAACGTATCCATCATGAATGCTCTGAGCTGACAATTACGAGCTAGCCCAAACATTCCTAAATTGAATGCCGGTAGTTTGAGAAATCTAGTCTAACGTTCTAACTGGGAAAAATATTTCGAGGAGGACGGAACGGCGAATCAGGAATAGATGTTGGAATTTGGAATGTAATAGATTCAGACAGAATCTCTTTACCTGCTACGGAGGGTATTAACGGCAGCTTTGCAAAGAGAAGGGGTTGATATACCACGCTAAAGCATATATGTGGCGAAAGGTCTAATTCTTTTTCATCAGGAAATTCATTATGTGGATGTTCTGCATGTGCTGTTGAGAGCGAGTGTTGATGGTTGTGACCAAGCTCATGCATAAATACTTCGCCATGAAATGCCGAAGCAAAACCGTTTGCCAAAAGACTGACAAACAGCATGAAAACCATGAAATTGACAGCAAGAAACCTATTCATACGAGCTATTGTATCCTTGATTAGATATCTTGTGGTCAAAAATTTTCGCCCACCAGGTTAAGTTTTTTTAGAATCCATCGGTATTTGTATTTACACACTCGGGTTTAGGATTCAAGTCGTAAAATACGGCATGCACCGTTAAGTACGATCAAGCCGATAATCAGACCAATCACCAGGTCAGGATAAGGAGAATTTGTCAACGCCACAAGAAACCCTGCCAAGATTACCCCAAGGTTGGCGATGACGTCATTGGCGGAGAAGATCCAACTGGCCTTCATATGTGCCCCGCCCTCTTTATTTCTAGAAATCAGTATCAAACAGATGGTGTTTGCTATCAAAGCTACTAACCCGAAGCTCATCATAAGTGTCGAAACCGGTTCGCTCCCAAAAACAAAACGGCGAAACACTTCACTCAATGCGCCTAGCGCTAAAACCACCTGTATCCAGCCTGACAGATGAGCCACTCGAAGCTTCATGCGAGCGCTATGACCAACAGCATATAGTGCAAGACCATAAACCGCCGCATCAGCAAACATATCGAGGGAATCCGCCATCAACGCGGTCGATTGTGCAAACCAACCGACAGATAACTCAACGAAAAACATAGTTGCATTAATGGCGAGTAACCATTTGAGAGTGGTGGCTTCCTTTTTATCCATCGTTTTTACAGATTCGAGTGTCGTTTAAGCTAGCTCCCAAACTCAGCAATACTATGCGCCTCTGTTTTTTATCGAGATTACCTTCATAGGACACTTTTAGCTTGCGATTTGACAAATTATTCGCCATAAAAATATCCTCACTCTGTGAACAAGAAACAGTTTAAAGTCTACAGTTACTGTAGAGTCAATATGTTGAGTAAATTAAATGAAGATAGGCGAGTTAGCGAAATTAACAGCATGCTCCGTACAAACGATACGTTATTATGAAAAAGAGGGATTGTTGCGCTCCATTAAGCGCAATGAAGGAAATTTTCGCCTGTACGATACCCGCGCAGTTAAAGAATTATTGTTTATCAAACACTGTCGAAGCCTCGATATTTCTCTGTCAGAGATTCGACAACTAATCGACTTGAAAAACTCCCCAGAAACAACGTGTAATAACGTAAACATACTGGTTGATAGACATAACAAACAAGTGGATTTGCGTATTAGGGAATTAAAAGAGCTTAAAAAGCAACTTAAAATCTTGCGCCGAAAATGTACAGCTGGCCGTGTCGTTAAAGACTGCGGCATTCTCCTAGAGTTATCCCAATAGGAGTCCTGTTCTGGCTCTGCTGCAAAGAATGCAGGATTCTGATTAATATTGTTTTATTGAGGTAGATTTGAGTAATGGATGATTCATAAAAGAAGGAACAAATGTTTATTACGACCTCATATGAGGTTCACAGATATTTTTGTCAGGACGCTCGAACTCCAACGTCGAATGGCCAATCTCGAAACGATCAGAAAGTAACTTTTTGAGCTCGGTCTTAATTCTTTCAATATTGGACAGTTCATTGGAATTTACTACGACATGAGCTTCCAGTGCGTTAAGGTGTTCGTCTAGTTGCCATATGTGGACATGATGAACGTTTTCTACGCTTTCTACCGATTCCATTGATTTGATAACTTCATCAACTGAGAGATGATCGGGTGTACCTTCCATTAGCAGATGAATGGTTTTTGGCAGCATGGTGAAGCCTTGCCATAACACATAGCCCGCAATGACAAGCGTTAATACTGTATCCGTCCAATACCAGTCATACAGTAGAATCAATGTTCCGGCGATGATGACACCGATAGAAGCCAACGCGTCCGATACGTTATGCAAAAAAGCGGCCTTGATATTCATACTTTTCTTTGACATGGTATAAGTCAGAATGGCGGTGACCACATCCACGCAGAGAGCAACCCCAGCTATGATCACAACGATCCAGCCCTCAATTTCTTCCGGCTCTATAAAGCGCCATATCGCCTGGTAAATAAGATAGAGACCAATAATAATCAGCATTGTCAGATTGATGAGCGCAGCAACAACTTCCGCCCGTTTATAGCCAAAGGTTTTGAACTCATCCGGTGGTTTGCGGCTAATTTTACGAGCAAACAACGCAATACCAAGCGAGGCTGCATCGCTTAAGTTATGCAGCGCATCGGCAATAAGCGACAAGCTGCCGGAGATACTCCCACCGATAATTTGTGCCCCGGTCAGCAATACATTGATGCCAATAGCGACAGTCAGTCGCTTGTCTCCCATATTTTCAGTGCCGTGACCGTGTCCCATGATTACCCCGTTATTATCTTGTCGGCTATAGCTACACCATCAATGCGTAGAGTAGCAACTTGCTATAAGAATTTCATTATTTGTTGGAACTATTTGTAGTTATTACAAAGGGCTAAACGATGAACAGCCACAACCAATAAGACGGACTAATTTCGGAGCATAGGCTTTGCTGAACCTTGTTGGTACCGAAATCAGGAAGGTTCTGTCGCAAATTTTGCTCGTCTAAGTTAGAATTTGAACAATTTTAGCAACCGAACAACTTATGGTCAGTTTTAAAGGCGCTCACTTTCCAAAAGATGTCATTCTCTACGCTGTTTTTTCTACGTCAGGTATGGTGTTTTTTACCGTGACATTGAAGTCATTATGGAAGAAAGGAGCGTCAATGTTGATCATGCCACTTTGAATCGTTGGATTATCAAATATTCTTCTTCATTAGCCTTAGCAGCCAGGAAAATTAAACAGGCATTAGCTTCCTCTTGGAGAATGATTGAGACATATATAAAAGTCAAAGGCCAATGGGTTTATTTATATCGCGCTGTTGATAAATCCGATGACACCGTCAACTCCATGCTTTCTGAGTGTCGCGATGAAACGGTAGCAACCGCGTTTTTCAACCAAGCCATAGACACAAACGGATTTCCAGGCAAAGTAGTTATGGATAAAAGCGGTGCAAACTGTGACTGGGTAATATTGCGCGGATGCAGATAGTCGATGTTCTGCACACTGGCTTTGAGTTTAAAGTAAGCCTGGCGGATAAAGCGGTCTTGTTTGCGGTTTGTACGCGTGAGGTTTTTTTCATCGAGCAGTAATTGCACACGTTCGATAAACGGCAGATTGTCATAGGTACCGGTTTGTTCAAGCTGACGTGTCAGGGCATCGGCCATACCGGAGAGTTTTAACTGACGCAGTTGTTGTAAAGTCTGTGTATGGGTCATGATGCTGTCCTGTTAATGGTAGTCCTTGGGGCCACGGATGTTTTCATTGGCCTGTGGTAATTGAATCTTGATATCCATTTGTTGAGGTAATTGATTGCGATTGCTTTGCAGAATTGATTTGATCTGCTTGAGCCGAAAGAGCTGCTGGGCATTGGCAATTTTGCAGGCTTTGTCCAGGCGTTCCGGAGGATATTCCCGGCTCAGGCTGAGCAGACCCAGTAAGCCTGTTCGGGGTGTGCTTTGCTGGTCAGCTGATAATCTACCCAGACCAGCACTTCGCTACCGATATCTCGAGCCCAGATCTTTAACCGCCCCGGTGTCCATTGTTGGTGTTTTTGATGTGTGACTGGCATATGTGCCGGTAACGTTGTGGTCCCAGGGCGATTTGCCCGAGGATGTGAAGCTATTGGTTGGCCGTTAAAGAACAGGCTGACCAGTGTTTCACTGGCGTGTAGTTGTAGATACTCGCCAACATACTGGTGCGGAACCGAGTATTGGTGTTGCCGGTACTGTATGTGGTAATCGATGTTAGCCTTGACGGTTTTGATGTCGACATAGGTGTAGGGGTTTGCCGGTAATGGCTGCAAGGCTGGCTTGTCGAGTTGTTCAAAGGCCTGTTGACGGTTGCCGGACAGTTGCTTGAAAGGCTTTTGGTTTAAGTCATTGAGCAGATGGACAATGCAGTAATTGAGTTCTGCCAGGCTGAAGAAGGTTTGCCTGCGCAGCTTTGCCAGTACCCAGCGTTCAACGATCTGTACAGCCACTTCTGCCTTGGCTTTGTCTTTGGGCTTGTAAGGTCGTGCCGGGATCACCGCGACCTGGTAATGAGCAGCCCATTGTTGGTAGCTGGGATTTAAGTCAGGATCATAGCGACAAGATCTGCTGACCCCGGATTTAAGGTTGTCGGGCACGATTATTTCAGGACAGCCGCCAAAGAATTCCAGCATACGGCTTTGACTGGTCAGCCATTCAGGCAGAGTCTGGCCATACGTGGCTTCAGCGTAGGTATAGCTGGACGCCCCCAGTGTGCCGACAAAAATCTGGGCCTGACGGATTTCACCACTGCCAGCATCAATAACCGGTACAGTTTGTCCACAATAATCGACAAAACATTTTTCACCGGCTTTGTGCGTCTGGCGCATGGAACGCTTTTGCTTTTTCAGCCAGTGGCGATAACGGTCACAGTATTGCGAGTAACTGTAACAACGGTTGGGATGAGCGGCAGTGTATTCTTCCCACAGCAACTGCTTGGTCATCCCTTTGCGTTTGAGTTCCTGATGAACCACTGCCCAGTCAGGCGTGATATACCGTGATGACACCGTGGAATCAGACGATGGATAAAACAGAAGAGCCAGGCGGGCATCATCCAGATCATCAGACAAAGGCCAAACAAGACCCAGTTCCTCGGCACGCGACAGCAGTTTCTTGATGCTGCCCATACTTACTTTCGTGCTTTGACTGATCTGCCGGTACTTCAACCTGGCGCTCAGTCGCAGGCGTAAAACTTCTCTGATATTGCGCATTGTTATCCTCTTGGCTGCCAACGTCTGCCCCCCAAAAAGGCGGACAGCTTGGCAAGCTTAATTAAAAACAATGCGTTGAAATAATACTGACGATATTGAACAGCGATTCCGGTATGTTGAACGCCAATTCCGGAAAATCATTGAAAATGTTCATCTTCAACCGGAATGGCTGTTCACATTCGACCAGAATACGTGTTCACATTGAACCAGAATGACTGTTCAGGTTGAACCGGAATATGCAGCACCCTTCAAAGAGTGCCCAGATTTGCACCAAATTGGCTCCCTGACCAGGGCTCGAACCTGG